>NZ_JHYS01000001.1 GCF_000688255.1 Simplicispira psychrophila DSM 11588
TTCCTCCAAAACCCAAAACTTTTCTCTCCCCGCCGCTTTCGCAGCCGCCACTTGCCGGCTTTTGAAACCAACCTCCTGGCTCTACACACAATGACTTTTAAAGCAACGTGATGATGTGCTGGCGCCTGAGATACAACGGGTCTGGCATGCGAATATGCAGATCTATGGGCCCGACAGATTGCTAGATGTCTCTTTATGAAGAAAAGCGCGGCCCATACCAATTCACTTTTCTCGGCTCAGCATCGGCGCACGACTCTGGTATGCCAGTACATGGCGAATTTTGCGAGCCAGCGCATCCTGAGTATAGGGCTTACCCAGCAGGTCCAGGCCGGGGTCCAGCCGACCGCTGTGCACGATGGCGTCCTGCGCATAGCCCGAAGTGAAAAGCACGGCCATATGTGGTTGACGCTCGCGCGCGATGCGTGCCAGCTCGGGGCTGCGCAGGCGGCCGGGCATCACCACGTCGGTAAACAGCAGGTCGATGTGCACACCGGTGTCGATGACAGCCAGCGCACTGGCAGCATCGCGCGCGTGCAGCACTTGGTAGCCCAATTGCTGCAGCAATTCAACCACGGTGGCGCGCACGCCGTCGTCGTCCTCGGCCACCAAAACGGTTTCGCTGCCACCCGAACCTTCCTGCTGCGGCGCGGGCAGCGCCGGGGCCTCATCGTCCAGGCTGCGCGGCAGGTACAGCTTGACAGTGGTGCCCTGGCCCGGCTCGCTGAACACTTTGACATGCCCGCCGGACTGCTGCATGAAGCCATAGACCATCGACAACCCCAAGCCCGTGCCATGGCCCTCGGGCTTGGTCGAAAAGAAGGGTTCGAAAGCCCGCAGCAGCACATCAGGCGCCATGCCGCTCCCAGTATCGGTCACCGACAGCAGCACGTACTCGCCAGCCACTAGGTCAGTCTGCTGGCGCGCATAGGCCTCGTCCAGCAGCGCATTGCGCGCTTCGATCGTCAGGCTGCCGCTGCCCCCCATCGCGTCGCGCGCGTTAATGGCCAGGTTGAGCAGCGCGTTTTCGACTTGCGTGGGGTCCACCAGCGAATTCCACAGCCCGTCAGCCACCACGGTTTCCACCGCAATGCCCTCACCCAACGTACGGTGCAGCAGCTCCTCCAGCCCAGTGACAAAGCGCCCCAGGTTGACGGTTTTGGGCTCGAGCGGCTGACGGCGCGAAAACGCCAGCAGCTGGCTGGCCAGCTTGGCGGCGCGGCGCACGCCGTCGAGCGCGCTCTTGACATAGCCCTGGGCGCGCTCCTGTCCTGCCACAGCACGCCCGAGCAGTTGCAGATTGCCGGAAATGACCTGCAGCAGGTTGTTGAAGTCGTGCGCCAGACCGCCGGTCAGCTGGCCGATGCTCTCCATCTTCTGCGCCTGGTGCAGCGCCGCCTCGGTGCGCTTGTGCGCCAGTGCAGCTTCGCGATCGGCAGTGATGTCGCGCCCTACGGCGTGTATCAGGCCGCCTTCAGGCACGGCCGTCCACAGCAGCAGACAATAACTACCGTTCTTGCGCCGGTAGCGGTTTTCATAACGGTAGGTGGTGATGCCTTTAGCCAATTTGCCTATCTCAACGCGCGTGGCCTGCAGATCGTCGGGATGGATAAAGTCGAGGAAGGTGCGCCCCAGAAGCTCGGTTTGCGTCCAGCCCAGCAACGTGGTCCACGCCGGGTTGAGAGACAGCAGGTTGCCTTTCATGTCCGCCACCAGCATGACATCGGTCGAGAGGCGCCACATGCGGTCGCGCTCCGCCGTGCGCACCGCCACCTGGTGCTCCAGATCCTCGTTGAGGTGCGCCAACGCGCGCGCTGTGCGTTTTTGCTCGTCAATGTCGGTGTTGGTCGCGACCCAGCGCGTAATGCGACCCTGGTCGTCACGGATGGGCTGCGCGCGTGACAAGTGCCAAAAATAGCTGCCGTCGGCGCGGCGCAGCCGAAATTCGACCTCATAGGGCTGGCCACTGAGCAATGCATGCGCCCACTGGCGCTGCGCGCGGTCGGCGTCTTCTTCATGCACCATGGCCTGCCACGGTCTTCTCTCCAGCTCTTCCAGGGTCAGGCCG
The DNA here is from genome assembly GCF_000688255.1 of Simplicispira psychrophila DSM 11588. Lineage (GTDB taxonomy): Bacteria > Pseudomonadota > Gammaproteobacteria > Burkholderiales > Burkholderiaceae_C > Simplicispira > Simplicispira psychrophila. The sequence continues at coordinate 2,066 of NZ_JHYS01000001.1, forward strand.
CTATAGCTGATGAGTCGGTCGTTGAACCAGTCGAGCTGGCCATCGGGCCGCGCTGCCCAGACGTGGTTCGGCATCGCTTGGGCAAATTCGCGCAGTTGCTGCTCGTTGGCGCGCACTGCGGCTTCGGCCTGGACGCGCGCGGTCACGTCCGAACCTTCGACAAAGATGCCCATCACCTGGTCGGACTCGTCGCGCAGCGGCTGGAATACTAGATCCACATAGCGCTGCTCGGGCGATGCGCCCGGCGTACGCTGCAGCAGCGCGGACATGGAATTGCCAAAAAATACTTCGCCTGTGCGGTACACCGTATCGAGCAGCTCGAAAAACCCCTGCCCTTCAATGTCTGGAATGGCCTCGCGCACGGGTTTGCCCAACACGTCGCGATGGCCTACCAGCTGCATATAAGCCGGATTGGCCATATCGAACACATGCTCCGGCCCCGTCAGCATGGCCATGAAACTAGGCGTCTGGGCAAACATGCGGTGCAGGCGCTCACGCTCGCGACCGATGCGCTGCTCGGCATGCACCTTGGCCGTGGTATTGACCACGATGGCCAGTACCGCCACCGGCGTGCCAGCGGCATCCAGCAAGGGCGAATAGTCCAGGTCAATCCATACTTGCTCGGGTTCGCCGGTACGGTTCAGCACGAATTCCTGATCCTTGTACGACAGCGTTTCGCCCGCCAGGCACTGCTCCAGCACGTAGCCATTGAAGGTGGCAACCTCGGGCCAGGTTTCGCACACTGGCCGGCCCAGGCTCAAGGGGTGGCGTTTTTCGGCAAACACCGCATAGCTGTCGTTGTAGAGCATCACGCCCTCGCTGCCCCAGAGCATCACCATCGGCACCTGCGAGCTCAGCATGAGTGCCACCGACGCCGTCATGCTGTCTGACCAACTGTCCAGCGGCCCCAACGAAGTACTGTTCCAGTCAAAGGCGGCAATCAGGGTGCCCATAGCGCCGCGCGCTTGCAGAAAAGGGGGCAGCACGATGGCAGGAGAACCCAGTTGGATGACAGTGGCGTCGTCAATGGTGGCGGGCGGCAAAAGTTTATGCATTCGACGTTTGTGTTTGTTTTGCTTAGCCAGCACCCCTCCGTGCAGGGTAGGCCTAGCACAATGGGTGAAAGGCAAGTTGAGCCTACTAGGGCATCGGATAAGCCGAGACGCCCTTCAAACCGTTGCGAGCTTATCCAGTTTCCAGGGTACCGGGGTGCCAAGGCAGGATGGCAATCTTCTGACTGCTGGTTAAAGGGCTCATAGCTCGCCGGCTGCACGGTCACGGACTAGGAAATCCTTCGCGTGCTAAAGTCGTGACGGATAAAAATCTTACTGTTGGTACCCATGTTGATGGGCACAAGAGTGTCGAAATTGAGGGACCAAGCGTCCGCGGCCAACAGCCCGTGGTTAGCTAAACAATCCCTCCCTGTCCTTGGTGCTTCACGTAGGTCTGCAATGGATCGACAGTGACTGCAGGCAAACTGCAGCACCTTGCCAAGACGGGACGTTTGCACAAACGCCCAACAGCAGACATGCGCAGCATAAAATGCATCTTCCTTCGGCGTTGCGACCAGTCCCTTTGCATCGCTGGAATTCGCCCACATTGAATAGATCCATGCTTGCTGGATGCCAAACGGCAGCCAGCCCGCCACCACCCATAGATGCCTGCCACCGAAATTACAGTGACCCCTGCCGGCAAATTGGCAGGCAAAGAAATGCTGATTCCTACCGGACAAGAGGGTGCGTACTTTGCGCACATCCAAGACTGGCTCACAGCCCAACTTCAGGCCAAGAAGGCGGTGCGAGACGTGAGCACCCAGGTGCTGGTCAAAGGAATCAAGCAGTGGGCTGCTTACGAGGAAAAGTCGGGCTCCAAAAAAGTTCGCACCATTTTCAAAATAACCTAGCTTTCGTCGCTACAGCCGGGTCCAAGGAAGCGCTTCCTCGGTGGCAATGGGGGGAAAATGGAACTCGATGGCAGGTTCTCAAAGCAAATGCCGTGCGATCGAAGGCGCGCGCTCCACACACTGCAGTCCAGAGACATTCCAAGAATGACCCAAGGCAAACGAATATCTTCGAACATTGGTAGCGATGCAGTGCAGGCAATCAAAGATATGGGGACAGCGGCAAAGCGCGCCCGCCTGCACGCAGGCGATGGGCAAGCTGCTGCGGCGACCCGTCTCGGCGTCCACGTGCAGACCATTGCCCGCATCGAATCCGGCGAGCCGGGCGTTGCGGTTGGACATGTGCTGGGTCTGCTTGCGCTTTACGGGATCACAACGGCATTGCAGTCGCCGGAGAATTCAAGCAACGCCGTTAACCTTTAAATGACTGAGTCACCCGACCAGTAGATGCAGCAACGATCGGTCCTTCAAGACGGGCGATCGGGGAACGTCCAGTTGCGGCTGGTCTATGCCACTGTCGGCGAAACAGACCAACACCATTCCTCCTCACTCTTGCTCTTGCTCTTGCAAAGCATGGTGCTGCTCCTGCACCATGCGCACTGCGCGCTCGCGGACTTCGGGTGAGAACTTGTTTGACTTCTTCATGGCTTCATCTTCTCAAGAGTTGAAGCCTCCTCAAAACCCGGGGCGATTCACCGCCAAGAGCGAATTGGCCACAAGGCGCTTAGGTATGACGAGCAAATTGTCAGTTCGCTCGAGCCTCCCATCTAGATCGCTTCAGTAATCCTCTCTTGGCATCTCGTCAGGCCAACCTCCACCGTGGAGGCCGGCCGTCCCCGCCGCAGCACGGGACAGTTTGGTGGCTCATGCTCAAGGGGTCTTGGAAACCACCCTTCGCCGCGTGGCCAGCAGCGTCAGAAACGCTGGCGCCAACAGCAGCCACATGGGCGGTTCAGGGACCACCAAGATAGCGAATTTCCACGGGCTCGCCATGGTGGTGTCGAAATTGAGATGAAAAGGTTTGCCATCGTAGACATTCAGCGCTGCCGCTTCCCACTCATTTTTGTCGTAAGCCAAACCGCACGGCCAACTCAACTTGAAGCCCCATACTTTACGGCTGCACCACTCGATGCCGTCTGGATGCGTCTCGTAAAAGCGCAGCGACAGATCAAAGTCGGTGGAGAACAGTGCGTTCAACTCCAGATCGGCGATCCAGAACTCCCAAACGCCCAGGGTGGAGAGCAGCGGAGTCAGTGCGGCCGAAGAAGTGCTGCCCAGCAAAAATGGCAGGCTGTTCACAGTACCGCTGTTCTTGAGTCCGTATTTGAGCGTGCCGGTAATCGACTCCAGCAGCAGCGATTCATCTTGTGCGACACCGAAATTGACCCCCGTACTGAAAATTCCGATATCCACCCCCGTGCCTGCGAGTGCATCAAAATCCTTGGCTGCATAGCTTTGCCCGAGCACCGGCGTGAAGGTGGTATTGGGATCAAGCTTGAAGCCATAGTCGATCAGCGGCAACGTAGCCCCTAGCAGTGAGACCGATGACTTGGCCCAGGCTCCCAGCTCAGAAGACAGCGCGCCACCATTCGTCAGCCCGCTAAAGCTCAGACTCAAAGGCGTCAAGCCTGTATTGCGTTTCAAAGTATCAAAGCTTGCCTTCAGCCCACCGGACACCGAGGCATCCACCGTGCCGCTGCTAGCACCGATGTCCCAGGAAAAATTGACAGCTGAGGGCCCGAATTCCCCAGCACTACCAAACTTGTAGCCCGTGCCACCGCCCCAGAAGCTCTCGTTGTCCACCTTGAAGCTGATGTTCTGGATGACGCTGACGGGCACAGCCTGCGCCCCGCCTGATGCCGTCACCATGGCCCAACCCAGGCAGACCATTCCAAAGAGCCTATAGGCTTTTGCACATGGCCGCACCAAGCCATCGTGATTCATCGGATGCTTGCGTCGGTAGTTGATACCGCACCGCCCCACCAGTGATTTCAATTTTTGCATGGCACTCTCCTATCAGGAGGCATGGATTGAAGGGTGCGGAGCACCATTGACAACCCAAAAAACAACCTGCAATAAACATGCCGACGTCGATAACCCAACGATATCAATGGTCTATGGCCATGGCCTCAGACCCCAGCACAAAATCAACGGGAGAGATGTCAATTTATTCGACATAGACCCTTGTAAACAGCTGTTTTGCTGTTGGTGCGAATACGATTCAGAACATCAAAATTCATTGGCTATGGAGCTCCAAACACCTACTCCAAGGCGCCCTCCTTCAACGCTTTTGCACACGCAGCGCACGCTGCCAAGCGTGCCGCTCGCCACACCGCCTGGCACCACCGGGGAGAGTTCTGTTGACTCATGCCTAGCGTTTTTTTCCAACGCTAGCCCTCCCGTCAAGGCAACGGAATGACTTCGCAGCCGCCACTCAGCAGCGGACGGCACAAAATTTTGTAGCCGTCCGCATCAAACCCGGGTGCCACCTGGTGCAGCCTGCCGACCTGGGCCACATCCGACACGCTGCCCAAATAGTGCCAGTGGTGGATCAGGTGAATTTGCTGCTCCTGCCCATAGCGCTCCACCAGCCCGACTGCGCCGGCATACGGCCAGCAGGCGATGCGCAGCACCTCCAGTGCGGCGCACAGGCGCTGCTGGTGCGCCTGTGGGGTTTCATCACCCCGGCAAACACCGGCGCACTGGTGCAACTGCGCCCGAAAGCAGCCACGTCCTTGGGCCAATTTTTCCAGGCCCAGTGCGCCGTAGCACAGGCGCTGGTCGTCAGCTAACTGGCGCAGCGCCTCCAGGGCACTGTGGCGGCTGGCGTACAGGCCGTACAGGTCGGTTTCGGTGGCGAAGTTGATGTCTTTGGAATACACCACCTCGACCGCCGCCCCCTGCACGCGCAGGGAACACAGCTGGCGCTGGCGGCGCAGCTTCTGGTTGAACAGCGGGTGCTGCTGCTTGATCAGTTGCGCCTCCAGCAGCAAAGCGCCAATCTCGCCGGTAGTGCGGATGTGGCTGATGCGCTGCGTCTGGCGCAGCATCCGGGCTTCATCGGGCGTGCGCAAATGCGACAGCACCCGGCTGCGCAGGCGGATGCTTTTGCCGATGTACAGCGGCAAATCGCCCTCCGCGCCATGAAAGATATAGACCCCCGGCGCGTCCGGCATACCGGCCACCGCCTCGCGCAGGTGGCTGGGGTATTCGTAGAGCTGGGCGGCATCCATCGCCGGCCGGGAACGGGGCAAATTCATGGTCAAAAGTGCTTCTAACGCTTATTTAACGTGCGGTACTAGCTATTTTATTAATAGCAAAAACTCTGGATGGATGCCCATTACGCCCCCGCCTGCCCCGGATACGGCACAAAGCGGCTTTCGTTTTCGCGCACGTCCAGCGGGCGGCCGACGAACGGAAAGGCCCGCTGCGGGCAGGTAGTGCGCTCGCAGATTTTGCAGCCCATGCCAATCGGCGTGGCGATATCCGGGTCGTCCAGATTCATGGCGCGGGCATACACCAAGCGGCTGGCGTGGCGAATGTCGCAGCCCAGCGCCACCGAGAAGGTTTTGCTCGGCGCGCCATAACCGCCTTGGCCGTTGGAGACAGTGCGGGCAATCCATAAATAACTGCGGCCATCGGGCATTCGGGCGATTTGCGGCAGGATTTTGCCGGGCTGCGAAAACGCTTCGTACACGTTCCACAGCGGGCAGGTGCCACCGGCTTTAGAAAAGTGAAAGTGCGTCGCTGACTGGCGTTTGGAGATATTGCCAGCGCGGTCGATGCGGATAAAAAAGAACGGCAAGCCCGGCGCGCCGGGGCGCTGCAAGGAACTGAGGCGGTGGCACACCGTCTCAAAACCCACACCAAAGCGGCGCGACAGCAAATCAATGTCGTAGTGCAAGGCCTCTGCCGCCGCCAGAAAAGCGCCGTAGGGCAATAGCACCGCGCCAGCAAAATAATTGGCCAGCCCAATGCGCGCCAGCGTGCGCGCCTGCGGGTCTTGGCCCAAGGGCATGGCGTCAATCAGCGCGTCCAGCAGGGCTGAATGCTCTAGCAGCGCCAACTGCGTTGCCAGCTGAAACACCAGCGGCCCCGGTGCCAGCGTGGCCGAAAAGCGCAGCACCCGGGTGCTGGGGTCGTAATGGCGGTGGCTGCTGCCCGGGCCATCGTGCGCCGCATCCGGCACCGGAATGGCACGCACGCCGTGCTGCTGCGCCAGCCGCTCCATCAGCCATTGCGCCAACGCCACGCCTTGTGACTGCGCCTGCGCCGCCAGCGCTTCGGCGGCGACATCGACCTCGTTGAAATAGTTTTGGTGGGCAAAAAAGAAGTCACGCACCATCTCAAACGCCATCGGTCGCAGCGCTGGCAGAAAACCGGTGTCAGCGCGGTCGTCGCCCAATTGCAGTGCCAGCGCTTCCAGTTGCTGCGTCGCTTCGACATTGCGCCGGTGCAGCGCCAGCAGTGCGCGCCCGACCGCCGGCATTTGCGCGGCGATTTCGCGCAGCTCGGGCAGGGCAACCGGCTCGCCGCCGGGGTTATCGACCAGCGCTTCTTGCATCGCCAGCACCAAGCGCGTCTCCTCGTCCTCCGAGAACTGTTGCACGTCCACGCCCAAAGCGCGGCTGACTTTCAGCAGCACCGCCACCGTCAGCGGGCGCTGGTTTTGCTCCAGCTGGTTCAGGTAACTGGGCGACAAACCCAGCAGTTGCGCCATCGCCATTTGCGTCATGCCGCGCTCCATGCGCAGGGTGCGCAGGCGCACGCCCATGAAGGTTTTTTTCATCGACATAGCAGTGCCTTGTTATTCGCAGAAATTTGCAAAATTCGCAAATTTACCGGTTTTGGTTCGCAATCATTCACTTTTTTAGCCCTTCCGCAGGGGATTAATTGTGCGTAAATTGCGAATCTCTGACAACGCCCGTCCTAAATTTAAAGTGAACTTGGAGACACCATGACCGCCATTGCAACCGCCCCGACCCCTTTCAAAGCCAAAAAATCCGTCGCCCTGTCCGGCGTGACGGCTGGCAACACCGCGCTGTGCAGCGTCGGCAAAACCGGCAACGACTTGCACTACCGGGGCTACGACATCCTCGACATGGCCGGCACTTGCGAGTTTGAAGAAGTCGCGCACCTGCTGGTCCACGGCAAGCTGCCCACGCCGGCTGAACTGCGCGCCTACAAAGCCAAACTGAAAGCCCTGCGCGGTCTGCCGGCCAGCGTGAAAGAAGCGCTAGAACACCTGCCCGCCAACAGCCACCCGATGGACGTGATGCGTACCGGCGTATCCGCCCTAGGCTGCGTACTGCCAGAAAAGGAAGACCACAACACCCCCGGCGCGCGCGATATTGCCGACCGGCTGATGGCCTCGCTCGGCTCGATGCTGCTGTACTGGTACCACTGGAGCACGCAGGGCAAGCGCATCAATGTCGAGACCGATGACGACTCAATTGGCGCGCACTTCTTGCACCTGCTGCACGGCAAAGCGCCGTCCAAAGAGTGGGAGCGCGCCATGCACACCTCGCTCAATCTGTACGCCGAACACGAATTCAACGCCAGCACCTTTGCCTGCCGCGTGATTGCCGGCACCGGCTCGGACATGTACTCCTGCATTACCGGCGGCATTGGCGCGCTGCGCGGCCCCAAGCACGGCGGCGCCAACGAAGTGGCGTTTGAAATCCAAAAGCGCTACGACTCGCCCGACGAAGCCGAGGCCGACATCCGCCGCCGAGTCGAAGCCAAAGAAGTAGTGATTGGCTTTGGTCACCCGGTCTACACCGTCAGCGACCCGCGCAACGTGGTCATCAAAGGCGTGGCGCATTCGCTGTCGAAAGAGGCCGAATCCACCAAGATGTACGACATTGCCGAGCGGCTAGAAAACGTCATGTGGGATGCCAAGCAGATGTTCCCCAACCTCGACTGGTTCAGCGCTGTCAGCTACCACCTGATGGGTGTGCCGACTGCCATGTTCACCCCCCTGTTTGTCATGGCGCGCACCAGCGGCTGGGCGGCGCACATCATCGAACAGCGCATCGACAACAAAATCATCCGCCCCAGCGCTAATTACACCGGGCCGGATGACAAGCGGTTTGTGCCCCTGAGCGAGCGCCAATAAACAAAAAATAGCCACAGCCAGCATTCACACCATGATGAACACCCCAGCCCCATCCCACTACCGCAAAAACCTGCCCGGCACCGCGCTGGATTACTTTGATGCCCGCGCAGCCGTCGATGCGATTGCGCCCGGCGCCTACGACCAGCTGTCCTACACCGCCCGCGTCCATGCAGAAAACCTGGTGCGCCGCTGCGACCCGGCGACGCTCACCGCCTCGCTGCAACAACTGATTGAGCGCCGGCGCGATGTGGACTTTCCGTGGTTTCCGGCGCGGGTGGTGTGCCACGACATCTTGGGACAAACGGCGCTGGTCGATTTGGCTGGCCTGCGCGACGCGATTGCCGACGCGGGCGGCGACCCAGCGCAGGTCAATCCGGTAGTGCCAACGCAACTCATCGTTGACCACTCGCTGGCGGTGGAATTTGCCGGCTTTGACCCAGACGCTTTCGAGAAGAACCGCGCGGTGGAAGACCGCCGCAATGAAGACCGTTTTCACTTCATCGAATGGTGCAAAACGGCGTTTAAAAACGTCGAAGTGATACCGCCGGGGAACGGCATCATGCACCAAATCAACCTCGAAAGAATGTCGCCGGTGGTGCATTCACGCGGCGGCGTGGCCTTCCCCGATACGCTGGTTGGCACCGACAGCCACACGCCGCACGTTGACGCTTTGGGCGTGATTGCCATCGGCGTCGGCGGCTTGGAGGCCGAGAGCGTGATGCTGGGGCGCGCCTCGTGGATGCGCCTGCCCGACATCATTGGCGTCGAGCTGACCGGCCAGCCGCAACCGGGCATTACCGCCACCGACGTGGTGCTGGCGCTGACCGAGTTTTTGCGCCAACAAAAAGTCGTCGGTGCGTATTTGGAGTTTTACGGCAAAGGCGCGAGTGCCCTGACGCTGGGCGACCGCGCCACCATCTCCAACATGACGCCCGAGTTTGGCGCGACGGCGGCGATGTTCTACATCGACCAGCAGACCATCGACTACCTCAAGCTGACCGGGCGCGAAGCCGCGCAAGTGGCGCTGGTCGAAACCTACGCCAAGCACACCGGCCTGTGGGCCGACGCACTGACCACCGCCGAATACGAACGCGTGCTGCGCTTTGATTTGTCCAGCGTGGTGCGCAACATGGCTGGCCCATCGAACCCGCACAAACGCTTGCCGACCAGCGACCTGACGGCGCGCGGCATTGCCGGTGCGTGGCAAGAAACGCCGGGTCAAATGCCCGACGGCGCAGTCATCATTGCTGCGATTACCAGCTGCACCAACACCAGCAACCCGCGCAACGTCATCGCCGCCGCCCTGCTGGCGCGCAACGCCAACGCCCGTGGCTTGACGCGCAAACCGTGGGTCAAAACCTCGCTGGCACCCGGCTCCAAAGCGGTCGAGCTGTATCTGCAAGACGCTGATTTGCTGAAAGAGCTAGAGCAACTGGGCTTTGGCATCGTCGGCTTTGCCTGCACCACCTGCAACGGCATGAGCGGCGCGCTCGACCCGCTGATTCAGCAAGAAATCATGGAGCGGGGCCTTAACACCGCCGCCGTGCTATCGGGCAACCGCAACTTTGACGGACGCATCCACCCGTATGCCAAACAAGCGTTTTTGGCCTCGCCGCCGCTGGTGGTGGCCTACGCCATTGCCGGTACGGTGCGCTTTGATATTGAAAAGGATGTGCTCGGCCTTGATGCCAACGGCCAGCCGGTGACGCTGAAAGACATTTGGCCGACCGATGCGGAAATCGACGCGGTGGTGGCCCAAAGCGTCAAGCCCGAGCACTTCCGCCAAGTCTATGAGCCGATGTTCAAACTGGGTGTGGTGACGGACGACAGCATTGACCCGCTGTACGACTGGCGGCCCCAGTCCACCTACATCCGCCGCCCGCCCTACTGGGAAGGCGCGCTGGCAGGGGAACGCACTCTGCGCGGCCTGCGCCCGCTGGCGGTGCTGCCCGACAACATCACCACCGACCACTTGTCGCCGTCCAACGCCATCTTGGCGGACAGCGCTGCCGGCGAATACTTGGCAAAAATGGGCCTGCCCGAGGAAGACTTCAACTCCTACGCCACCCACCGGGGCGACCACCTCACGGCCCAGCGCGCCACCTTTGCCAACCCGCAACTGGTCAATGAAATGGCCGTGGTCGATGGCGCGGTGCAAAAAGGCTCGCTGACGCGCATCGAACCCGACGGCGAAGTGGTGAGGATGTGGGAAGCCATCGAAACGTATATGGAGCGCAAACAGCCGCTCATCATCATTGCCGGCGCGGATTACGGCCAAGGCAGCTCGCGCGACTGGGCAGCCAAGGGCGTGCGCCTCGCCGGGGTCGAAGCCATCGCGGCGGAAGGCTTTGAGCGCATCCACCGCACCAACTTGGTCGGCATGGGCGTGCTGCCGCTGGAGTTCCAACCCGGCACCGACCGCCACACGCTGCGCATCGACGGCAGCGAGGTGTTTGACGTCATAGGCGAACGCCATCCCGGCGCAACGCTGACGCTGGTCATCACCCGTAAGAACGGTGAACAGGTGGAAGTGCCCGTCACCTGCCGCTTGGACACGGCGGAAGAAGTGTCGATTTACGACGCCGGCGGCGTGCTGCAACGCTTTGCACAAGACTTTTTAGCCCAAAATTTAGACTAAATGTAAGCCAAATCGGCCTCTAGCCCTTTAGATACGTGCGCTAGCAGCTATCAAATTTGATAAAAAATTGATAAGAAACCATGACCCGCTTTGCCCCCCAAATCAAAATCCCCGCGACTTATATGCGCGGCGGCACCAGCAAAGGCCTGTTCTTCAACTTGCAAGACCTGCCCGCCGCCGCGCAACCACCCGGCGCGGTGCGCGATGCGCTGTTGCTGCGCGCCTTGGGCAGCCCCGACCCGTATGGCAAGCAAATTGACGGACTGGGCAACGCCTCGTCGAGCACCAGCAAAGCCGTCATCCTGAGCGCCAGCACCCGAGCCGGCCACGATGTGGACTATTTGTTCGGCCAAGTCAGCATCGACCAACCGTTGGTCGATTGGAGCGGCAACTGCGGCAACCTGTCCGCCGCCGTCGGCCCGTGCGCCATCCAGATGGGGCTGATTGACCCGCGCCGCCTGCCCGACAACGGCTGGGCGACCATCCGCATTTGGCAAGCCAACATTGGCAAAACCATCATCGCCCGCGTGCCGATGACCGACGGCCAAGTGCAAGAAACTGGCGACTTTGAGTTGGACGGCGTGACCTTTGCAGCGGCGGAAGTGCAGCTCGAATTCGTCAATCCGGCGGCGGACGAAGATGGCGCGGGCGGAGCGATGTTCCCCACCGGCAACGTGGTCGATACGCTGCACGTCTCCGGCGAAGCAGCTATGCCGGCGACCTTCATCAACGCCGGCATCCCAACCATCTTTCTGAACGCCCAAGATTTTGGCTACACCGGCACCGAACTGCAAGACGCCATCAACAGCGACCCAGCCGCGCTGGCCCGCTTTGAAAAAATCCGCGCTCACGGTGCCGTGCAAATGGGCCTCATCAAAGACATTGCCGAGGCCGCGCACCGCCAACACACGCCAAAAATCGCCATCGTCGCGCCGCCGGCCAGCTACACCGCGTCCAGCGGCAAAGCGATTGATGCAGCCGACATCGACCTGCTGGTGCGCGCCCTGTCAATGGGCAAACTGCACCACGCCATGATGGGCACGGCGGCTGTCGCCATCGGTACGGCGGCGGCAGTGCCGGGGACGTTGGTCAACTTGGCGGCGGGCGGCGGCACACGAGAAGCCGTGCGCTTCGGCCACCCATCCGGGACGCTGCGCGTAGGCGCTGAAGCCGCGCAAGACGACCACGGCCAATGGCAAGTCACCAAAGCCCTGATGAGCCGCAGCGCGCGGGTGTTGATGGAAGGGTGGGTGCGGGTGCCGGGGGAGGTTTTGGCAGATATTTAAGGCCAAATTGGCCACTAGACCTTTAGATACGTGCGCTAGCAGCTATTATTTTTGATTCGAAAGGCACAAATAAAGCAAGCTTACACAGCCGGCGGTCCCAGTTGCTCTGGATCGGCGGCTCTCAGCGTCATATGCTCTAAACGCCACTGCGTCAGGACACGCGCTTTACTCACCGAGATATCGTCTTCAGAGATGGCAAAGCACGCGCCAAGCGCGATTGAGGCATCTGTAGCAAGCCGTGCGCGTATAGCCACATCTATTTTCCCGGCCACCTCATCGGCAGCATCGGCGGCAGCTTCGGCGTTTGCGCCCGGATTGAAAACCAGCACGATGTTGAGCTTGTACGGGTCACCCTCTGCACGCTCGATACACAGACCCTCATCTAAATCAAAGTAAACGAACGAGATGTCTTTGCCGGAGGGCTCCAACATTTTGCTAAGCCGGGTATCGGCCTTTGTCTGCTTCATGCGATTGACAAACGCATCTGGAAAAGCGGCCCGGTTGTACCGAGAACCCAACCAACTGCGCACTACCGCCAGCGTTGGGCCATCAAGGCTGAAAACTGGGTCAGGCTCGAAGCTAGCCAACTCGCTCTTGAGAAGCGCCCGTTTGCTGGTCGTCACCAACTCGATGTAAACGAGTACGCCATCGCGCTAGCCTGAATAGTGAAGCGTTCGCGGCGCTTTGCCCCAGCAAAAATTGCCACTCAACGCCTCAACGGTGCGGCCCACAATGATCTGACATCTGGCTCGGCATCAAGATTGTCATTTGCAAGATCACAGTCGTGCGTGATGACCACCGCGCAGGCGGCATCTGTGTCTGTGGGGTGGCTGAGACCGAAGTGCGCCATAGCCGATGCTGGTAAGACATGACCCTGCTTCCAGTTGGTTTCACGTGTCCACTGCTTTAGATTTTGCTCTGGCATAGCGCATCAAACCGTTTCATCAAGCGCCGCAGCACCAAAGTCGGCAGCAGTGGTTTTTTCCTTGCGCCCGGCAAGGAGGTTGTCCAACTTGGCGCGCGAATCGCTTGCCCGCTGGACGATACGAATCAGCTGCTTGGCTGTCTCCTTACCGTCTGCGCCATTGGCAAGTAACTGCAAGAACGACTTGCCCTGCACTACCGTCCGGTCAAGCATGGCAGTTGTGGGCTTTATCCCTAATTCAGCAAAAACTTGTGCGGCCTCGGCCAGCTCTGTCAGCCGCTCGTGATGCGCAGGCTTTGGTGTTTCGCCGTCCAGCCAGTTGTAGAGCGTCTGGCGCGATACCCCAAACACTTCTGGCAGACGCGACATCGTTCGACCAAACCCCGCCTTCACCTGCGCCATCAGCTTGGTGTAGGGCATCGCCTCGACAGGCTGGGTTGGCACCAAAACGACATAAGGCTGATAACCCATGTTTTGCCGAATGAACGGCTCAATGGTCAAACCTCCCGTGCCCGCCTCCAGATAAGGCAACGGGCGCTGAATGGCTTGCACACGGCTGATAAGTGCTGACTGCGGACGGTAATGGGCCGCTGCAAAGTCAGCGGACAAAGGCACAGGAATAGGAAAGATGGTGGAAATCATGACTCACCCTCTCTTTCATCCCAAGCAGCCCGCGCGTGATCCGTCACGGTGGTGTGAAAGGCGGTACTAATCACATGGTGGATGGACTGCAACTGTTGGTTCAAGGTGCTGAGGGAGAACAGTTGACGCCCTTCGATGGAGCCGTCCATATCGAGAATGGCGTGCAAGCCTTTGGCTTGGACAAAGCGCTGCTGCAAGACCATTCCTTGAGGCAAAAGGTCTGGCGGGAAAGCCAAGTAGTCATCCTGAATGACGACGCGCGTTCGCAGTCTCACTTCGTTCATCAGGTTAAAAGCTTCGGCGTAAGAGTGAACCGACTCGCCGCCGATGCAAGCGCTCAGGCCGCGCACCTGTGAGGCCAGATACCGATCCAAACTGTCGCTTGCCTTTGGAGAAAGGTGGTCAAGGTAACGCAAACCGACACGTTCAGTGAAATCCAAAGTGACAACGTCGTGAACCAGTTTCAGGCCTTCCAGGAAGGTTGAGGAGAACGTCTCGTAGGTTCCGTAGTTGGTTGACTGAAACGTCAGCGTATCCGTGCTCAGCACAAAACTATGGGTTTGCTCGACGTTTCCGAACAAAAACTGTTCGTACGATATCGGCTGCGGAATGGTCAAGCCATCTTGAACGACAAGCTGCACCGCGATGCCCTTGTGGGTAGAGAAGGCCGGAAAGCCAGCTTTGCGAAGCCCTTCTTGAATAGACGGCAGGTAGTCAGCAAGCTTTAGCAGTGTGTTGAAACGTACCTGTGCAACAGTGAAATAGACAGGCGGATTTTTTAGCGGCATTCCCATTTTTGGCTCCTCGATGAAGCCGCAGTTTACAGTACGGTTAACAATTTTATTGTTTCAAATTTTAAGTCAAATAAGCCTCTAGCCCTTTAAATACGTGCGCTAGAAGCTATCATTTTAATGATTTATTTATGCAAGCTGTTACCAAATCCCGCTTTGATCCGATTGACGCGCTGCGCGGGCTGGCGGCGCTGCTGGTGGTCTGGCTGCACGTCACCGAAACTTTTATGCAGTTGCCCGTGCGTCCGGCGGGGGCTTGGCTGTATGAGGTCGCGGCGTCCGTCGACACCGGGCGCATCGGGGTGGTGCTGTTTTTTGCCATCAGCGGTTTTGTGATTCCGTCCAGCCTGCGCCCGACGACCGCACCGGGCACAGCAGCTCAGGCGCTGCGGGTGTTTGCGGTGCGGCGGTTTTGGCGGCTGTTTCCGGCGTACTGGGTGTCGCTGGCTGGCGCGGCGGTGATGGCTTGGTGGCTGCAAGCGCCGCTGTCTTGGGCGGCGCTGGCCGCTAATGTGACGATGTTGCAAGGCTGGTGGGGCGTGCCCGATGCGCTGGGGCTGTACTGGAGTCTGCGGCTGGAACTGGTGTTTTATCTGCTGTGCGCCGCTCTGTTTTACGCCGGCCTCTTGCGCCGACCGAGCGCACTCGCCGGGGCCATCGTCGCCTGCGCGGTCGTGGTGCTGGGCGCGGTGGCCGCCAAGGCACTGGCTGCGCCCGACACCGTCTGGCCCGAGGCGTGGGTGTTTTTGCCGCTGTACAGCCTGTTCATCGCCACCATGTTTTGGGGCGCGCTGTTTCGCTGTTGGCACGACCAGCGCACCAGCGGCACGGCCCCAGCGTTTTCACGCGGGGTGCGGCTGCTGTTTTGGTTGTTTCCGCTGGGCATTGGCTTAGGGCCGCTGTGCGTGCCGTTGCTGCTGCACTGGGTACCGAGCGCGCCGGCAGCGCCCTTGTGGAAGATGACGATTGCACAGGCGCTGGGCGTGGGATTGTTTATCTGGCTTGCGCTGTACTGGCGCCAGCCAAGCCGCTTGTGGCTCTGGCTGGGCGCCATCAGCTATTCGCTCTATCTGTTTCACCCGTTGGTTTTTTACCCACTGTTCGTTGCCGTGCGCGATGGCTACTTGCCGGCACTGGCTAACGCGCCGATGGCGGTGTATTTGCTGCTGTCCGTGCTGGGCAGCGTAGCGCTGGCCGCAGCGGTGTATTACGGCGTGGAGCAGCCCACCATGCGGCTTGGGCGGCGCAGCGCAAGGCATGAGGGCTTAGCGCCAAGCTAAAAAGTGAGCTTATACCGCACGCGTTTGTTGCGTTTCAGGATGAAAACTCTCTAAAACCCAATGGATGCTAACGGTTATAGCTATTATTTTTGATTTGTATCAGCGCTAAAAAGCGCTGGGTACGGCGGTTCAGCGCCTTTTCATTAAGGCACCTTTGACTTTTTACCTAAAGAACGGAAAAGCCACTTCGCCCACAGCACTGCGTAAACTCTGGGCGGCTTTAACTTGAGGCGCTTCAATATCAAGGCGCAACGCAATCCCCATCCATCCCGGCCATGCCTGCCAGTTTGCGCAGGCGCGAGCGCTTTTCCAGGCAGTTCTGGTACTCAGCCTCAGCGGCTTTTTTCTCCGCCTGCTTCTGCGCCAGATGGGCGGCTTGTGCGCGTTCGGCCTGCAGTTGCGCCACGCGGGCGCGGATTTGCGGCATGGCAGCCATCGCGGCTTTTTCGCCTTCGATGATGGCCTGGGCGCGCTGGCTGAAGTCGGTCGAACCCATGTCCAGCACCTTGGGGCGGATGATGATGTCGGCGCGCGCCAGCTCGGCTTGGCCCAGCTTTTGGCCCATGATGGCAATCGACTGGCCCAGCGTGCCCAGCAGGCCATCCGGCGTTTTGCCACGTGCTTTGTTGGAGATGTCCACGGCAATCACCATATCCGCGCCCAGCTGGCGCGCGGCATCCACCGGCACCGGGCTGGTGATGCCGCCATCGACAAAATGGTATTTGCCAATGCTCACGGACTGGAACACGCCCGGAATGCTGCTGGACGCGCGCACCGCTTGGCCGGTGTTGCCGCGGGCAAATACGGTGCGCTCGCCGTCTTCGAGCCGCGTCGCCACCGCCACAAACGGCTTGGCCAGCTGCTCCAGCGGCTTACGCTGGACTTGCTCGTTGACGTAGTCCTCCAGCTTTTGGCCCAAGACCAGCCCGCCCGAGGACAGCTGCAAGTCGCGAATTTTGCTTTCGTCCAGGGCCACGGCTTTTTCTTGCAACTCAAACGCATCCATGCCGCTGGCATACAGCGCGCCGACGACGCTGCCGGCGCTGGTGCCGGCCACCACGGCGGGCGTAAAGCCGTTGGCCTCCAGCATCTTGATGACACCGATGTGCGCAAAGCCTTTGGCGGCGCCACCGCCCAGAGCAATGCCAATTTTGATCGGTGTCGCAGGGGTGGCGGTGGCTGCGGGAGCCGTGGCAGACGGGGCGGGTGGGGTGCTACTGCAAGCGGCCAAGGCGGCTAAACCCAAGTACAGCAGCGGACGTAAAAAGGCGCTTGGGCGCAAGGGCGAAGGTAGTGCGGTCATGGGATGTGCAGTTTAGCGGCAGCAGATACTAAGGAAATAGCAGTCAAAATCAACGCTAGCCTTTTATATACCTACGCTAGCTGCTATGAAATTTGACATAATTCCCCAAACTCATTAGCAAATTTCAAGCAGGTGCCTGCCCGAGGCTTAAATCCTGCGGGCGCAAGCAGCCGATGGCCATTGCCACCAAGCTGTCCAGCAGCGCCGGCGATTCCAGTTGCGCGGGCATATCTTCCATGACCGAGCGGATCATGCTGCGCAAGCCCTGGCCGAGTAAATAAGCCGCCAAGGCGGGGTGCGGGGTGTTGATTTCCTGCGCATACATCCGCAGCAGCGGCAGCCAAGTCGCTTCAATAAATTCACCCGCCGTGCGGTAGGGGCCGCGCCACCGACCCAAGTGCAAAGCGCTGTGATAGCGCAAATGAAAGGCTTGGTTCAATTGAAAAAGGCGCAACTCCACCCGAATGATGTTGGCCAAAATTTGACGCAGCGCGCTGGCCAACGGCACGCCGGCCAGTTTTTGGCGCATCAAGAGCAGCTGCTCGGACTCCTCGTCCAGCACGCGCTCGTACAGCATGGCCACGATGGCGTCTTTGTTGGGAAAGTATTGGTAGATAGAGCCCACGGCGGCGCCCGAGACTTCGGCGATACGGGCCACGGTCAACGCCTCGTCGCCCTCCCCGTCCAAGATGTGCAGGCAGGCCTGCGCCACGGCATCGACCAGCGCGCGCGAGCGCGATTGGTTGGGGCGCTTGCGGGGCGTGGGCAGCTGCACCGGCAAGGGCGAAGCATCAAAAGAGGGTGGAGTGCGCTTCTTGGGCATAGAAATGCGAGTGTCGATTGTCTGGGTCGCCAATTATTCTAAATTTATCAATGAAATCAATGGCTTGCACTGAAAATGCGTTGCGCGCAAAAGCGACTATCGCAAAGTAAGTGGGCTTCATAAACTTCATTTACAAATTCATCAGGAGACACTTATGCCATCGCCGCTCACTATCCGCCCCCTCGGTCCTGCCATTGGCGCCGAAGCCATTGATCTTGATCTTAGCCAAGGGCTTTCGCCAGAGACACTGGCCAGCATCGAAGCGGCGCTGGTCAAGCACGAAGCCCTGGTGCTGCACGTTCCAGACATGACGCCAGCGCAGCATCTGGCGATTGCCGAGCATTTTGGCGAGCCAGAAGTGCACACCTTCTTTCCCAACTTGGGAGCGGGCTTGGAGCAAATCACCATCATCGACTCCAAGCTGGGTGACCGCGCCGATATGTGGCACCACGACGAGAGCTTTCTGGCCAGCCCACCGATCGTCACCATGACGCAGGCCAAAATTTTGCCGCCCTGCGGTGGCGACACCTGCTGGATCAGCATGACATCGGCCTATGACGCGCTGTCTGAGCGCATGAAAGCCTACCTGGACGGCCTGCAAGCGTGGCACGACTTGAACCGCCCGATCACCGCCTCCCTGCGCCAAAACGTCGTAACGCACGAGCGCTACCTCGAAATCGTCCAGATGAACCGCCGCCACAGCCACCCGGTGGTCATCACCCACCCGGTGACGGGGCGCAAAGCGCTGTTTATCAGCCCGACCTACACCACGCACATCGACGGCGTGGCCAACGCAGAAAGCGACGCCATCTTGGCCTACCTGCACACGCACTGCCAGCAAATTCAGTTTGGCTTTCGCCATCGCTGGACACTGGGCGACATGGTGCTGTGGGACAACCGCAGCGTGCTGCACAACGCCATCCTGGACTACCAGCCGCACCAGCGCCGCATGCAACGCGCCTCGGTGTTTGCACGCGGGCCGTGGCACGCCTAAGCAGCGGCAATCTGCCCGGTTTTTTGATTTAAATAAGAGACAACGACGATGAAAAATTCCATCAATACCGAGTTGCTGGCCCGTTATGCGCCCCATCCGGGACGCCATGCGCTGCTGCCCCCGCTGACCGCGCAGCAGGAAGTGGCGCTGACGTGCCGCATGCTGTCGCGCGAGGGCTATAACGACCACATTGCCGGCCATATCACCGTCAAGCAAGAAGACGGTAGCTACTTGGCCAACCCGTGGGAGCTGACTTGGAGCGAGTTGACTGCGTCAGACATCTTGCGTCTGGACCAAGCCGGCAAAGTCATCGAAGGCGCATGGAACATCACGCCGGCCATCAACCTGCACATCGATGTGCACACCGCCCGCCACGATGTCAGCGTGGTGATCCACAACCACCCCGAGTGGGGTTCGGTGTGGTCGGCGGTCGGGCGCGTGCCGCCGATTTACGACCAGACCTCGGCCTTGGTCGATACCGATCCGGTGATTTACGACGAGTACCGTGGCACGGTGGAAGACGGCGAAGCCGGCCGCGCTGCCGCCGGTGCGCTGGGCACGCACAAATGGGCGCTACTGGCCAACCACGGCGTGCTGCTGGTGGCCAACAACCTGCGCCAAGCGCACCTGCGCGCCATCACGCTGGAGTGGCGCAGCCGCATGGCGTGGCGCGTGGAGATGCTGGGCGGTGGCACGCCACTGCCAGCGGCCGTCGCGGCGGCAACCGGCGGTCGCACCGACGCCAATGGCTTTCCCTTCCTGTGGGAAGCGATGGCCCGCGAAGAAATTCGCCGCGACCCGAGCGTGCTGGAATAAACGCATGAGCAAACCTGCCGTCCTGCTGATGTCGCGCCTGCCCGAACCCTTAGCCGGGCGCTTGCGCGAGCGTTTTGATTGCCATGAGTTGGCACCACTGGACGCCGCGGGCTTGCAGGCGCTGGCGCCGCAGCTGCGCGGCATGGTGGCGACGGGCGAGTCGGTCGTCAGCCGCGCGCTGATGGCCAGCCTGCCTGCGCTGGAAGTGATTTCCGTGCTGGGCGTCGGCTACGACGGCATCGACCTAGCGGCGGCGCGTGAGCGCGGCATCTGCGTGGCCCACACCCCCGGTCTGTCCACCGACGACATTGCCGATTTTGCGATGGCGCTGTTGCTGGCGGCAGCGCGCCAAGTGGTCAACGCCGACCAGTTCGTGCGGCGCGGCGATTGGACCACCGGGCGCCACCCGATGACGCGGCGCGTGTCGGGCGCCCGTCTGGGCATCGTCGGTTTGGGCCGCATTGGCCGGGCGGTGGCGCAGCGGGCGCTGGCGTTTGGGATGGAGATTGCCTACACCGGGCGCACGCCCAAGGCCGACGCGCCTTACCGCTGGTGCAGCGATGCGCAGGCGTTGGCGACCAGCGTGGATTTTCTGGTGGTCTGCGCCAGCGGCGGCGCTGACACGCGCGCCTTGGTCAACGCCGACGTGCTGGCCGCGCTGGGGCCGACCGGCGTCTTGGTCAACATTGCCCGCGGCTCCATCGTCGACGAGGAGGCGCTAATCACCGCGCTGCGCGAGCGCCAGATTTTGGCAGCCGGGCTGGACGTGTTCTGCCATGAGCCACAGCTTGCGCCAGAGCTCTTGGCGCTCGACAACGTGGTGCTCACACCGCACATGGCCAGCACCACCGGTGCCACCGTGCAGGCCATGTTTGACCTGACCTTCGACAACTTGGCCGCGCATTTCGACGGCCTGCCGGTACCGGCGCCGGTGGCGTAAGTGTGTTGGGGCGCTAGGGCGTCAAGCCGCAGCGCCATCCACAGCCATGCGGTTTGCTTTCATCCGGCGCCACAGCGTCGCACGGCTGATGCCCAGAATCTCGCAAGCCTGCCGCTGATCGCCGCCGACTGACTCCAGCACCTCACGCAGCCGCTGCTGTTCGGCTTGGCGACGCGTGTCTTTTAGGTGCCTTGGCGCCAGCGGATCGGCGCATTCGGGGAAGATTTCTTGCAGCCGCGCCGCATCGACGGTGCCTTGCGCGTCGCAGAGAGAGGCATGGCAAGCCAGCAGGCGTTCGACCCAGTTTTCCAACTCACGCACATTGCCGCGCCAGCAGTGGCCGTGGGCCCGTTGCAGCACGGTGGTTAACAAGGTTTGTAGGACAGCCGGCGCCTCGATAGCCAACGCCTTCAACCGCCGCTGCAACAACGCCTGCGCCAGTTGCGCCACGTCACTGCAACTGCGCTCGCGCAGCGCCGGAGTGCTCAGGCGCAGCACCGCCAAGCGGTAATACAGATCGCGGCGGAACAGGCCTTGATCCACTTGCGCAGCCAAGTCGGCGTGGGTGGCGGCAATCACGCGCACATCGACCGGTACGGGCGTAGTCGAGCCGATACGCAGCACTTCGCGCTCTTGCAGCACGCGCAGCAGGCGCGATTGCAGCGCCAGCGGCATGTCACCGATTTCATCCAGAAACAGCGTGCCGGTGTGGGCGGCTTCGACCAGCCCGGTTTTGCCGCCACGCCGCGCGCCGGTGAAAGCGCCTTCTTCGTAGCCGAACAACTCGCTCTCCAACAGACTCTCGCCTAAAGCGGCGCAGTTGACGGCCAGAAACGGTTGCAGCGCGCGGCGACTGGCGCGGTGGATGCCTTGGGCCACCAGCTCTTTGCCGGTGCCGCTTTCACCCAAGATCAGCACGGTGGCATCGCTGACAGCGCATTGCAGCGCCAACGTGCGCAGGCGCTGCACGGCCGGGCTATCGCCCAAAAAATCGTCGATGCGCCAGCGCACGCCGCCAACACCACCCTGGCGCTGGCGCTGGTTGGCGCGCAGGTGGCGGTCGGCGCTGTGGATGGTGTGCGGGTCGCGGCAGACCAGCAGCGCGCCGGTGAGCTGGCCGTTTTCCACCATCGGCGCGCGGCGCACGACTTGGGTGCGGGTAGCCAGTTGCACCACGTCTTCGCTGCTTTCTTGGTATTGCAAGGTGCGCGCCATGTCCAACTGCGGTGCGACGACACCCAGCGCGCGGCCATGCCATTGCGCGGCTGGTGCGCCCAGCAGCGCGGCCATCGCTGGGTTGAGCGCTTGAATACGCTGCTGGCAATCGACCGCCACCACACCGTCTTGCAGTTGGCTGAGGATGGTTTCCAGCCGCTGGTGGCGCGTGCGTTCGGCCAAGCGCTGGCGGGCCACCAGCAGGGCTTCGTTCAAGGCTTGTTTTACGGCGACGTCGGAATACAGCAGCACGCTGGCGATGCCGACCTCTTCGGCCAAATCCGCCACCAGCCCCGGCGCCACCACTGCACCGATACCCGCAGCTTGCAGCGCGTGTACGCAAGCGGCGGCGTCGTCGGAGCCGTGGTAGCTGAACTGGACGATGCCAGCGCCAAATTGCACATCAAACTGCGCAACTTGCTCGGATACAGCGCCAAACGTCACCAGCGCCACCTGGGTGTTTGGCGGCGACAAGGCCCGCGCCCGCGCCAGCGCGCCCAGCAAATCAAAGCCGCGCACTTCAATCATGGCAACGGGAATATCGACGCGCCCCCGAATCCACGCACCGCTGGCTCCCGCCACCACCAACGCGTCAATCGGCGTGCGCGCGTGCAGAGCCAGTACCGCATCGACGGCGGCGTCAAACGAGGCACTGAGGTGGGTAATGCGGGCTTGGCTTTCAAAGCCCTCCGCCGCGCGCTCCAACACCCGCGCAATGCGGTGGCGACCGACGGTGACGATGTGGGGCAATGCAAATGTTTCATTCATGCAGCGCATTATTTCAATACTGAAATAAAACGGCGGCTTTGCCAGCGTCTGCACCCGCAGCCCGCCAGCCAAAGCCGTTGGCACGCGGCTTGCATTGCTACTGACAAGCGCAGTGCGCTCATCAAATTTAATAGCTGCTAGCGCACGATTTCAAAGGGTTTAAGACTGTTTTGATACGCAAACACAATAAATACGTGCGCTAGCAGCTATCAAATTATTTTTTATTTTCACAAGGATTGCCGATGTATTCCCAGCCCAAACAACAACTCAAAGCCCTTGCCAACGCCCGCCGTGGCGTATTGGTGCCGGGCGCGTTCAACGCCCTGTCGGCGCGGGTGATTGAAGACCTGGGTTTTGAGGCAATTTACGTCACCGGCGCGGGCGTGACCAATATGTGGTTTGGCCTGCCGGATCAAGGTTTTATGGGCCTTTCAGAGATTGCCGAGCACACCGCACGCATCCGCGATGCCGTCCATTTGCCGCTGATCGTTGATGCCGATACCGGCTTTGGCAACGCCTTGAACGTGCGCCACACGGTGCGCGTGTTAGAGCGCGCCGGCGCCGATTGCATTCAGCTGGAAGACCAAGTCGCGCCCAAGCGCTGCGGGCATTTTTCGGGCAAAGAGGTGATTTCTACCGCAGAAGCCGTGGCCAAAATCAAGGCCGCCGTGGACGCGCGCCACGACCAAAACCTGCTGATCATGGCACGCACCGACGCTTGCGCGGTGCATGGTTTTGAAGCTGCACTGGAGCGCGCCCACCGCTATAGCGAAGCCGGTGCGGACATCTTGTTTGTCGAAGCCGTCACCACCGCCGAACACATCCGCAGCCTGCCCCAGCGCCTGTCCAAGCCCCAGCTGATGAACATGGTGATTGGCGGCAAGACGCCGATTTTTGGCACCGAGGAGCTGGGCGAGATGGGCTATGGGCTGGTGCTGTACGCCAACGCCGCGTTGCAAGGCGCTGTCGCCGGAATGCAACAAGCGCTGGGTGTGCTGCGCGACACCCGTCGCTTGGACGAAGACCCGGCGCTGGTGGTGCCGTTTGCCGAGCGCCAACGGCTGGTGCGCAAGCCCGAAATGGATGCGCTGGAGCAGCGCTATGCCACAGTTTGAAGCGTGAAGGGGGCGCTAATCACTGCGCCACGTCAAAACCACAGGTAGTGCTTTGCATGTATCGTAGACACCATAGGTAGCGTTAATACCTTACTGTCCACTCAAATATTCATGCAAAATCTCTCTCTTCAGCCAGCCCCTGCCGCCACATTGCACCCCACGCTGGTGAATGTCGAATCCTCCATCAACGAATACCTGACGCGCGCCGATTGGCGCGTCAACGCCAACGCCAATCAAGGGTATTCGCTCGGCGGGCTGATCCTGAACGTGTCGGGCAAAGTCATTGCCAACTACTGGCTGTCGCACGTTTACACGCCGGAGATTGGCGCGGCGCACCGCAGCGGCGACCTGCACATCCACGACTTGGACATGCTCAGTGGCTACTGCGCTGGCTGGTCGCTGCGCACGCTGCTCAACGAAGGTCTGAACGGCGTGCCCGGCAAGGTCGAGGCCGGGCCACCCAAGCACATGTCGTCGGCGGTCGGGCAAATCGTCAATTTTTTGGGCACGCTGCAAAACGAATGGGCCGGCGCGCAGGCATTCTCGTCGTTCGACACCTACATGGCACCGTATGTCCGCGTCGATGCGATGGACTACGCCGCCGTGCGCCAGTGCATCCAGGAGCTGGTTTACAACCTCAACGTGCCCTCGCGCTGGGGCACACAAACGCCATTCACCAATTTGACTTTTGACTGGGTCTGCCCGGACGATTTGCGCGCGCAGGTGCCGGTGATTGCCGGCAAGGAGATGCCGTTTTGCTACGGCGATTTGCAGGCCGAGATGGACGTCATCAACCGCGCCTACATCGACGTGATGACCGCTGGCGACGCCAAAGGCCGGGTGTTTACCTTTCCAATTCCGACCTACAACATCACCAAAGATTTTCCGTGGGAGAGCGACAACGCGGCGCGGCTGTTTGATATGACGGCCAAGTACGGCCTGCCGTATTTCCAGAACTTCATCAATTCCGAGCTGGAGCCGAACATGGTGCGCTCGATGTGTTGCCGCTTGCAGCTCGATTTGCGCGAGTTGCTGAAACGCGGCAATGGCCTGTTTGGCAGTGCCGAGCAGACCGGCAGTTTGGGCGTGGTGACCATCAACTGTGCGCGCTTGGGCTATTTGCACCAAGGCGATGAAGCGGGGCTGATGGCGGCACTGGATCGCCTGATGGAGCTGGGCAAGCAAAGCCTAGAAACCAAGCGCCAGCTGATCCAGCAACTGATGGATGAGGGCTTGTTCCCCTACACCAAGCGCTATCTGGGCACGCTGCGCAACCACTTTTCGACGCTGGGCGTGAACGGCATCAACGAGATGGTGCGCAACTTCAGCGGTGGCGCGTACGACATCACCAGTGGTGCCGGCCACCAGTTGGCGGTGCGACTGCTGGACCATGTGCGCGCGCGCATGACCGACTTTCAAGAAGCCACCGGCCACCTCTACAACTTAGAAGCCACACCCGCCGAAGGCACCACCTACCGCTTTGCCAAAGAAGACAAAAAGCGCTGGCCAGCGATCTTGCAAGCCGGTACTGCCGATAAGCCCTACTACACCAACTCGTCGCAATTGCCGGTGGGCTTTACCGACGACCCGTTTGAGGCGCTGGAGCGCCAAGAGGTGCTGCAGTCTAAATACACCGGCGGCACCGTGTTGCACCTGTATATGGGCGAGCGCCTGTCCAGCGGCACGGCCTGCCGCGACTTGGTTCGGCGCGCGCTGACGCGCTTTCGCCTGCCGTACATCACCATCACGCCGACGTTTTCGATCTGCCCAACGCACGGCTATCTGACCGGAGAGCACCCGTTCTGCCCGACCTGCGATGGCGAGCGGCTGGCGGCCAAGCGTGCGGCGTTGGCGGCGTGATCGGCGCCGCTGCCCACATATCAAGCCAAAAAGCCCTCAAGCGCTTATCCCATAAGCGCTAGCAGCTATTGATTTCATAGTTTCAGGCGGTGCCGACGGGCACCTGCCCACCCCCGACGTGTAGCCTCTGGGCACGCGTCTTTTTGTCACCCCCGGAGATCCATCCATGAGCCACTTTTCCAGCACCGAACACCCCGCCCTTGCCGACGTACAACTGACCGACGCCGAGCGCCAGCCCTGCGAAGTCTGGACGCGCGTGATGGGCTACCACCGCCCGGTCGCCAGCTTCAACATCGGCAAGCAAGGGGAACACCACGAGCGCCAGTTTTTTGCTGAAACGCCCTGTGGCCGCTAAGTCGGTGGCTGCCGCCCAGGCCGCCACGCTGCGCGTCGGCGGCCTGACGTCGCTGACCAGCATCGACTTTCCCGGTCGTCTGGCGGCGGTGGTGTATGCCCAAGGCTGCCCGTGGCGTTGCGGCTACTGCCACAACCCCGGACTGCTCGATGCCACCACGCCCGCCGCACTAGACTGGTCGCAGGTGCTGGCCTTTCTGGACAAGCGCCGGGGCCTGCTGGACGGGGTGGTTTTTTCTGGCGGCGAGCCGACGCTGCAAACCGCCCTGCCCGCTGCTGTGCGGGAGGTGCGTGCTATGGGCTTTCAAACCGCCCTGCACACCGGCGGCATGTACCCCGAGCGCCTGAGCGCACTGCTGCCGCTGCTGGACTGGGTCGGACTGGACATCAAAGGCCCGCTGCAGCGCTACGACGCTATCACCGGCGCGCCGGGCAGTGGCGACAAAGCCTGGGCATCGCTGCGCCGCCTACTGGCCAGCGGCGTGGCTTATGAATGCCGCACCACTTGGCACGCCGGGCTGTTCAGTGCGGTGGAATTGCTGGCGCTGGCCGATGCACTGGCCGCGCTGGGCGTGGCGCATTGGGCGCTGCAGGAATGCCGTGCGCCGGGCGCGGCGGCGTGGGAATTGAGCGCTGCTCAGGTGCTGGCGTTGGAGCAGCGGTTTGCGGTTTTCACGCTGCGCCGGGGCTGAAGCCCAGACGTCTTTGCGTCCAGCGCAGGCCTTTGCTGGTGGTTATAAGCAGGGTACCGGCCGCACTCAATGCCAAACCCAAGAGTGACAGCAGTGGTAAAAGCAAGGGTGCCAACAACACACCCCAGCCGATGGTTTTGGCCAGAAAGGGCGAAAGACCCAGCCAACGCCCCCAGGTCACCCACAGGCTGCTCAGCAAGCTGGGATGGCGTACGACCAGATAGACCGTGCCTGCGATGGCACCGTACTGGACCACATAGCGGCCCAGCGCGCTGCGCCGCAGTAGCGGCGCTCCCAGCAGCTGGGTGCGCTGCACCACACCAACTGCGCGCACCTCGCGGGCAGCACGCAAGAATTTGATGGCCTTGAAGGCGCCGACGACGATGAACACATCCATCCCGGCACTCAAGACATCCACGGCCTCGAGCGGTTGTCCGCTTTTGTATTTTTTCTCTAGGCCAATGGCGCCCGAGAAGAACAACGACTTCGCCGCACCCAAGCCGCGCTCGGTCTGCACCCACACCGCCTGCCCTTGGGGGTCCAGCACAAACTGCCCCAAAAATTGGTAGCCGTCGTGCGCGATGAAAGCAATGGCACGCTGCCCACGCAGGTCGGGGCCATAAGTGGCTGGCAGCGGTGCCTTTTTGTACTCGGCTGCGCTGGACGACTCTACCGGCACTGATGGCCACCACTGGGCCCAAAAGTCCTTGGCCGCAGCGATAGCAACCTCGCTTTTTTGTTGTGCCAAATAGAGCAAGCGCATCGATGCAAGATCATTTTTGACGAAATAAGCAATCACCGGAAGGGTGTTCTCACCGTACTGCCGCAGGACGGCCTGAAACGTTGGATCATCGCCAAACCGCAGCAGCACCTCTTGGGCGGCGTCGCCATATTTATGGAGGGCCAGCTGTGCCTTGAAGGCCAGTTCATGGTCATAGTCCAGCAACAGCGCCTTCACTGCCGTCGGCTGCGCGGCCACGCTCTTCCAATCGGACGCATGGGCTTGGCGCAGTGCCACCTCTACCAGCCGGTCTTCATAAGGCGCCTCGGTGGTACCGGCGGCGATGGTGCTGGCCAAGGCCAGCGCCAGGGTCAACACCAGTGCCATGCGCAGCCACAGGCCGGGACGCTGGATATTTTGGTGGGGCGTGGTATCGCCCACAAGCGGGGCTGTTTTCATGGATTTTTGCGATCGAACGAAAGGGATGGATTTGTCCCCATGTTACGGGTCGTGGTCAAATTTTTCAGAGTCCGAGAGGGAGATTTTTAAATTCAGTCGTCTGTCAGGAACTGTCATTTGCACCTCCCTAGTGAGCTGCATCCCACCATGGAATGATCCATGCATTCTGGTACTACATCGGCGAGCGCTTCAGCGTGGTGCGTGGGTTCTGCGGCCAGGGCCTGCGATTGCAGGAAGGCATGGTCTTCCCCATCGAGCCCAGGCCCAAGGCCGGCAAGCGCGCAACCCGGGAGCTGCCCGCCGGCGGGACGGACCGATCCGAGTACCCGCCTCATTGACCTCAATCTTGCCGCTGGGAGTGCGCAGAAGGGGCGCGGTCGCAGCCTCCTTCTTGAACTTTGTAATTGCGCAGGCATATTCCCCTCTTGCCCCTGCAGCAACCGCTCTTGGGGCCCATGCGAAACGCAACCTATTGACCACAATGAAGACCATTGACGAGATGCTGCACCTGGACTTGTTGACCCCAGAACAGCACATTCAAATCGACGCATGGATTGCGCAAGCCGGGTCGCCAGATGAAATTTTGAAGATGCCTCCGGCCCTTTGGCAGGCCATAGAACATGCCAGCCAAGTCATGGGTATCGACCAAGACCTCCTGCGTACGCCTCCATTGGATGCGACCGATGCTTTCTTGCGCTGACCTGTGGCTGTCGCTGCGAACGAATCAAGCAGTGGATGGCTTACGAGGAAAAATCGGGCACCAAAAATTCGTACCGTTTTCAAAATAACTGGACATTCGGCAAAAATCGATCGGTTGAATCCGTAGCCCCTACCGCACGATGCGCTCACGCTTTACGCCGTTTCACGGTGATGGCGCTGAAGGATGGGGAGAAGACGCAGGCTACTTTGCTGTTCTAACAGCCGGCCCGATCGACTTCTTCCTGCAGGTCGCCCTGCGCAACCTAGACAAGAACCCGATGGCCACCGGTCGAACCTGTTCCAGCCTTTCGGCGGCTTCCCCGACGGCGTCAAGGTCGAGAACAGCGACGTGGCGTGGCCCGACCTTGCCGGCATCGGCTTTGAAGGCAAGGCTGCCCTATACCGCGAAATGCAGGTGCGCTCGGTATAAGACACGCCCAAAAACGCCGGCAACCGCAGGAGCAAATTCGGTTGCGCAGCGCCGGTTTTGCACGGGCCGGTTGTCGCGCTGATTGAATCGTCTAGGCTGGCAGCGCGATCAGCCCAGCAATGTGCGAGCAAAGCACCGCCCTACCCCTGACACCCCCACAGCCCGTCCGCCCGCACCTGCCACAGCACCGGCGCAATAAACCAGCACAACAGGCCAAACGCCGCTATCCAGCACAGGCCAGCGGCTGCCATGCAGGCGACAGAATATTCGCCCGCCCACGCCACAGCGACGCGCAACACGGCAGCCATGGCGATCAGGCCGACACCCCACTGACTCCAGGTACGCTCGTCTATCGCCAAGCCGCAATGCGCGCGACCGGCAATGCAAATCACGGCGTAGATGGCCAGACCGATGGCGCCCACGGTCAGCAGGTGCCGCCCGGCCGTGACGCCCGGGCCACCCGCCAGCAGCGCCCAGCCCATCAGCGCGTAGCCCAGCGCCATGCACCCGTACACGCTGTAGAGCGTGAGCGGCCAGCGCTGCAACAGCGGCCGGCCGATATGCCAGTCGCCCATCAGGTTGAACACGGCAGCAGCGGTAGCGCAGGCCAGCCAACCGCTGGTGCGGCTGCCGGGTTGCCAAAACTCGGCCAGCGTGAACAGCGCGATACACAGCACCAGCAAATTGCGCCGGGGTGGCCGGGCCAGATAGGGCGCGGCACCAGTGCCGGCGTCGTCAATGGCGCGGTTGACGATGCGCATCGAGATGCGGCTCAGGGCGATGACGATCAGCACCATCAGCAAACCTAGCAAGGCGTGCAGCCAGCGCATCGGATAGGCACCGCGCAGCGCATCAAAGTAGAAGCCAGCGACCAGCAGCAGCAGGCCCGCCAGCGCCCAGCCAAAGGCACGGTGGCGTTGACCGGCGCTGGTGCGCAGAGCGGGCCATAGCAGCACCAGCAAGCCGCCCAGCAGCGCCAGTTGCGCCGCACCGGCCAGCGCCAGCGCCGGCCAACCCAGGCTGCCCGATAGCCAAAACCCAACGCGCCCCAGCAGCCACAGCGCGACCAACTGGCGCGCGGTGCGGGTGGACGCGCCAGCGGTCTTGGTGAACTCGGGCACGGCGGTCAGCACAAAACCGGCCACCGCCGCCAAGCCAAAGCCCAGCAACAACTCATGCGCGTGCCAGACCAGCGCGCCGCCAGCAACCGGGGGCGGCGGTAGGCCCAGTGCCAACACCGCGATCCACAGGCCGATCAGCAGTACCGCCGATCCCATGGTCAGCACAAAAAACGGCCGCATGGCGCACATCCACAGCGGGTGCTGCGCCAACAAAAAATTATTTACCCGCATGACGCCTCCTGCAAGGCATCCAGCCCAAAGGCGGCGCGCACGGCCGGCACGCGCAGCAGCTCGGCGGTGTCGTGGTAAACGGTGGCATCGGTGCGCGCCAGCGCCGCGCCGGGCGGGGTGTACTGGTGCACCACGCGGCCCGGGCCGGCGGCCATCACCAGCACCGTGTCGGCCAAGCGCACCGCTTCCATCAGGTCGTGGGTAATCATCAGCACCGCCGTGCCTTGCTCTGCTTGGTGGCGCAGCAGCAGGCGGTGCAGTTGGGCTTTGAGGCCAATGTCGAGCGCGGCAAACGGCTCGTCCATCAGCAGCAAATCGGGTTGCAGCACCAGCGCCCGGGCCAGCGCGGCGCGGCTTTGCATACCGCCCGACAACTGGTGCGGGTAGGCGGCCAGCGCCGCGCCGTCCAGCCCCAGCAGTTGCCCGATGGCATGGGCGCGGCTGCGTGCCTCGGCCCGCGTCATACCTTGGGCGCGCAAGCCCAAAGCAATGTTGTCGGCACAGGTTTGCCACGGCAGCAGGCGCGGCTGCTGAAACATCAGCGCCGGGCAAGCAAAGCGGTTGCGCAAACGTCCGTCTTGCAGCGTCAACAGGCCGGCGCACAGGTGCAGTAGCGTGGTCTTGCCGCAGCCCGACGGGCCGACCAGCGCCAAGACAGCACCGGGCGCGAGCGCCAGACTGACACCGCCCAGCACTTCGGTCAGCGCGTAGCTGTGGCGCACTTCTTGTAAACACAAACTCATGGGGTTGCTTCTCGCCAGCGCTCAACTTCGCGCTTGAGTGGCTCTAAAAATCCATATTCAACGACCAGCAGGCAGCCGACCACGGCGACGATCCAGCCCAGCGTGGTGGCGGTATCAAGCTGCGAGCGGCTCGCCGCCAGCGCGGCACCGACACCGTCGCTGCTGGCCAGCAGCTCGGCCATCACCGTGACTTTCCACGCACTGCCCAGCGCCGTCACCCAAGCCGGAAACAGGTACGACAGCACGTGTGGGCCATAGACCTCGCGCAGCGCCATGCCGCGCGGCAGGCGGTAGGCGCGCGCCATATCGCGCAGCTGTAAATCCAACGTGCGCGTGCCTTGCAGCGCACTGGCAAACACCACCGGAAAGCAGGCGATAAAGACGGTGAAAACGGGGGTGCCGTCGCTCATGCCAAACCACAGCATCGCCAGCACCAGCCAAGCAATCGGCGGCGTGCCCAGCAGCACCGTGACCAGTGGCCGTGCCAATACCGACGCCGTCACCGACAGCCCGGCGGCCAGCCCCAGCAGGCTGCCCACCGTCAGCGCCAACGCCAGCCCCATCAGCGCGCGCCGCGCGGTGGCGGCCAGCGCGGGCCATGCGCTGCCTTGTTCCACCAGACCGCGCAGCGCCGCAAAAGCGTCCAGCGGTGCCGGCAGAATCAGCGGGTCGTAAAAAGCGGCCACCGCCTCCCATGCCGCCAGCAGCAAAAACAGGCTGGCACCCGCGCCCCAGCCGCTCCACAGGTAGCCGGGCAAACCGCGCAGCACACGCACCAGCAGGCGCAACATTACTCGCTGGCCTGCACAGGCGTTTCGGCTGCGGACGGATCAGCACCGGCTTCGGGCACATAAACCATCGAGCCGTCCTTCAGCCGGTAGGCGACACCGGCCTTGTTGCCTTGGCCTTCGCCAATTTCGCCGCTGGCTTTGTAGCGCTCAATTTTTTGGCCGTCTTTGATGACCACTTCCATGTTCGGTTTGCCGGGGTTTTTAATGACGGTGACCGATTCGGTGCTGAACGGGTTCACTGGGTTGTTGGCTACCGCCAGCAACAGCGCGGCGATGATGACCAAAAACACGTCGATCAAATTGACCACCGACTGGATCGGGTCGTCGGCCTCCATGTCGTCCATCAAACGCAGCTTCATGCCGGCACCTCATTGACCAGGTGGCCCAGCATGTCTTGCGCCGGTGTTTCGGTGGGGGCAATGCCTTGCTCGATGGCGGCCAAGTCAGCGGCATACCAGCGCTTGCGCACGTTGACCACGCTGTAGCTGAGTGCGGCGGCCAGCAGCGCCAAAATCACTGCCGAAAACGCCACCATCAGGCTGCGCGAGACATCGACCAAGTTGCCATCGGCCAGCGCCATCAGCGCCGGGCCCATTGGAATCATCGTCGCCACCAAGCCCAGCATCGGTGCTACACGGGTGGCAATGCGGGCAAATTCCAGCCGCTCGGCGGCCAGCACTTCGAGATCGAGCACGCTGATGGCCGGGTTAGCGCGGCGCGCCACCAGCATTTCAAAACCGGCGACCTTGCCGTTGTGTCGCTGCCAAGCTTGCCAAACAAAAGCGCCCAGCGCGTAGAAGGCGTGGACGAACAGCGCAGCAATCGCCAGCAGCACCGGGTACAAAAAGAACTGGCTGACGCCATACATCATGGATTCGACGGGATTGCTCATTTGAAAACTCCAAAAAGTGAATGAATCGGGGCGCGGCGCACGCTTTTGCGCCGGCGTGCCTGCTGTACGGCACCGGCGGCGCTGGTGCCAGCCAGCAGCAGTCCCAGCAGTGCGGCCTGCGTTGGGCTGACATCCACTGGCGTAGCCGGTGGCACCGGTGCCATCAAAATGCCACTGACGACGGGAGGCTCGGCAGCAGGCGGCTCCTGTCCAGCGGGCGGCTCGGTGGCTTGCGGCGGTGCGGATGCTGGTGACGCTTCGGCAGCAGCCAGCGGCGCATCCAAACCAAAGCCCGGTGCAACAGCAGCGGTGGCGCTGTTCGTCGCTGGCGTCTGGCCGACATAGGCCTGAAAGCGGGCGTTGTCACTCTGCACATCAAAGCGCTCAGACAGGTCACGCCAGCGCTGTTTCAGCTCGGCCACCATCTTCGGATCGGCCTTCCAGTAGCCTTGGCGTGCGGCTTCCAACATCCGCTCCATGGTCTGCGCCAGCGCGTGCGGGTTGTTGGCTTCAAACCAGCGCTTGAGTCCCAGTTGGTGCTTGTCGCCCACGTAGACATCGGCCATCTCCTGCCACTGGTCATCGCGCACGATTTCACGTGCCACCGCCGTCCAGCCCCAAAAGTTGTTGGTGGCGTCCAGCACCTGCAAGGTGCCGGCGTAGCCCTCGGCCATCAGACCTTTGATGTAGCCGGGGTGAAACTGCCGTGTCGCCAGTTCTTTGGACAAAAACTGCGCTGCACCTTCAACCCGCCCACTGCCACTGCCGCGCAGGTTGCTGATGTACAGCTGTGGTGCTTTACCGTCCAAATACCGCACCGCCAGCGCAATGCCGCCCAGGTACTGGAACGGGTCGTCGGTGGTCAACATGCCGTACAGGTTGGAGCTGCGCGACAGCACCGCGCCCTCGGTGCCGCGCAGCTGTTCGGCGTACAAATTGAGCGCCTTGCCGCCTTTGCCACTTTCCCCCTCTTTGCCCGCCGTCGGCAAGCTGCCCCAAGTGGCTTCGTCGGGGCCATAGGCGTACTGCATCCGTGACAGGTACAGCTGCGCCAATTTGCGGTCGCCTTCCTTCTTGCCCTGCCAGCTGTCGGTGGCCAACGTGGCGTTGTCCAGGCCGGTGCCGTAGTTGCCGGTTTCGGACGAGAAGATGCGCGTTTGCGCTGCTGACAACGCCGCCTTGTCTCCCATGCCTTGGGCGCGCAGCTGCGCCGCGAGGCTGCGCGTGTGCGCCGCCACCGGGTTGGCTTCTTCGCCCAGCCCTTGCGCTTCAGCCGCCAACTGCACGGCGCGCGCCAGTTGCTTCATGGCGTTGGGGAAATGGTCGCGGTACAGGCCGGTGGCTGACAGCACCACGTCCACCCGCTCGCGCCCCAGCGCCGCGCGCGGCACCAGCTTGACGCCGGTCACGCGCCCACCTTCGTCCCACACCGGCTCCACGCCCAGCAGCCACAGGGCTTGCGCTTCGAGCAAGCCCTGGTGGCGCATGGTTTCCACCGACCACAGCGACACCGCCAGCTTGGTCGGTGCTTTGCCGGTCAGACGCTGGTGCTCGGCAATCAATTGCTCGGCTGCGTCTTTGCCTGCGGCCCAAGCCTGGGGCGTCGGCACGCGCGAAGGATCAAAGCCGTACAGGTTGCGCCCGGTCGGATAAGCATCCGGGTTCTTGATGGGGTCACCGCCGTAGGACGTAGCCAGATGCCGGCCAGCCAGCACCTGTAGCAGCGCCGGCAGCTCCCGATCTGCGCCAATATCGGCATACCAGCCCCGTGCTTGGTCGATGCTGGTTTTCAGCAGCGTTGGCAGGGCGTCGGTGCTTTCCTTTTGCACCACATGGCGCTCTAGCAACTGGTACGGCGTGGTCTGCGCCAACTGGCTGTAGTCGCCCACCAGCGCTTCATCGAGGTCGGCCGCGCGGGCGCCTGCATTCGTCGCCGCCGCCTCCCAGAACGGGCGCCCTAGCATCAGCAGCACGGTGGCCAGGCGATGTTGTTCTTCGGGGGCACGGCCCAGCGTGTGCAGACCGAGCGGCTGGGCGGTTTCGGCCAGTTCGTGCAGGTGGTTGTGCAGCAAATCCACAAACGCCGGGAACTCGCTGCGCGTGCGCTGGGCCGTCCAGCCCATGTCGCGGTCGATGCGCTCTTTGGCCACGGCGGCCAGCAGGTCGGCCTTGATTTTTTCTTTGACCACGCCCTCGTCCTGCGCCACCCAGGCGTGCAGCAGGTCGTGCATTGTGGTCAGCACCTCGTGCAGGCCGGCGGGCTTGAAGGGCGGCGTCTGGTGGCTGACGATGACGGCGCGGCCACGGCGTTTGGCCTGCTGGGCCTCGCCAATGTTGTCGGCAATGTACGGGTAGGCCACCGGCACGTTGCCCAAGGCCAGCATCCCGGGGTCGAACACCGACAGACCGCGCTCCTTGCCGGGCAACCACTCCTGGCTGCCGTGGGTGCCAAAGTGCACCAGCGCATCGCTTTTTTGCTGCTCGCGCGCCCACAAGTAAGCGGCCAGGTAGTAGTGCGACGGCAGGGCGCTGGGCGAGTGGTACAGCGCCTTTTCCTTGTCGTCCCACTGCTCGCCGCGTGGCGGCTGCGGCAGGATCGCTACCTTGCCCAGCATCAGGCGCGGCACGACGAACACCGCCTCGCCACCCCGGCGCAGCACCATGCTCGACGCCTCGGGCTCGCCCCAGCGCGCGCGCAGGGATGCTTGCGTGGCGGCGGGCAGCGTGGCCAGCCATTGGCGGTACTGCGCCACCGGCAGGGCAGCGGCTAGGCCGTCGCGCAGCAGCGGTTCCAGCTCCCCTTGGCGGTACGACGGGGCCAGCAGGCGTTGCAGGTTGCCAATCAGCAACGGCTCGGCGGGCGACTCAGTGTCGTAGCCCGCAGCGTGCAGCGCAGCCAGCGTGGTTTGCAGGCTGCGTGGCACGTTCAGAAACGAGGCCGACAGGTTCTTCTCGCCCGGCGGGTAGTTCCAGAAAAAGATGGACAGGCGCTTGTCGGCGTTCTGCTTGCGCTGCAACTGCGCCAGATTCAGCGCCTTGCCGACCACCGCGTCGGCCTGCGCAGCAATCGACACCATTTGCTCGTCTGACGCGCGCGTGGCGGCGGCGACCTGGATATCAATCACACCGGCGTATTCGGCCTGCGCCAGGTAAAACGGCACGTCCATCAGCGCCACGCCTTGCGGGTTGGCGGCCCAGGCGGCCTCGTCGCCACGGCGGTAGGGCATGGCTTGCAGCACGGGGATGCCCAGCCGGTCGAACTCGGCGCGGCGTTCTTCAGCGCCCAGCATGATTTGCGTGTTGATGAGCACATCCGCCAGCCGGGTGCCTGCGGGCTTGAGCATCTGCTCCAGCGTGCCGGCCTCCAGCATCGGGCTGTAGAACGGCAGCGCCACGGCGCCGCCGGCTTCAATGCGGGCAATCAGGTCGTCGATGAAGTCGGTTTGCATCGAGGCGATGTACTGCTGGTGCAGCGCCAGCGCTACCACCGGGCGGCGCTGCGGGTTGGCCATGTCCACGCCCTGCGAGCGCAGCCAAGCCACCGGGTCGGCCATGACGAGGCCCGGCGCGCGCGGGTGGTAGACGGCGGTTTTGGGGAACACCACCGGCTCAGGCAACCCGACGGGCGCGCTACGGCCCTGCAGCTGCGCCGCCAGCGTGGCAAAGAAGCCGTCAAAGTTCTGCTTGCCGCCGTTGCTGTAATAGGTGATGAGCCGCCGCGCCACAGGCTCAGGCAATCCGCCGCCCCAGACCGGTTTGGCGGCGTACAACCAAGCGTGGGGCGCGCGCAGGCCCGGCAGCGCACGCGCCAACCGGTCTTGCACCACGTCCTGCAAATAGCTGTCGATGAAGACGGCGTCAAAACCTTTGAACAGACCTTCATCGGTGTCGGCCGGCAGCCTTTCCAAGTAGCGCATCTGGAGCTGGATGCCGTGCGGGCGCGCAATGTCGGCCAACTGGCGGAACTTGCCCGCCGGCAAGTTGGAGGTGGCGATGAACAACACCTGCGCCGCCTGCACGGCCCCCCAAGGCGCCAGCGCCAGCAGGCACAGCGCCAGCCAGCGCCGCAGCCAAGCCAGGGTGTTTTGAGAATTTTTATGAGTCAAATTGACCTCTAGCGCTTATCCATCAAGCGGTGATAGCTATCAAATACGTAGTTTCCGGATGCCTGCGCACCCGACCCCTGGCCCACACTTCCCCACCAGAGAGGGGGCCAGGGGAGGATCACGTGGCGTCCTGGTTCAAAAATCCACCCGCGCAGTGACGAACACGCGCCGTGCGCGCTCGGCATAACCAAAGCTCGCCGACTTCTCGGCCAGGTTCACGTTGCCCAGGTTCTCCAGCCCGGCGCGCAACACCACTTTGCGTTGTGCATCCAGCGCCAACTGCTTGCCTACGCTGACGCTCCACAGCGCATACGAAGGCAGAGTGACGCCATCGGTGCCGGCCTGGCTGCCAGTGAATTCGCCGGTCAGGCGGGCACTCCAGCCTTCATGGCCCTTCCATTCGAGGCGCGAGGTCAGGCTGCTGGACGGCCGGTCGGCCAATTTTTTACCGGTGCTTTTGTCGCGCGTCTGCAGCAAGGTCAGGTCGTTGCTCCAGGCGATCTGGCGCGTCACGTCCCAGGTCATACCGGCCTCCAGACCGCGGATGCGGGCGGCGTCCACGTTGTCGTACTGGTAGAAACGGCGCACGCCTTCGGTGCGCAGCAGGCGGTAGGTGATGAGGTCTTTGACCTCGGTGTTGAACACCGTGGCGCGCAGCGACCAGGCGGGCGCCACCTGCCAGTCGGCACCGATCTCGAACGAATTCGACGACTCGGGTTGGATGTTGCCGTTGCCGGCAAAGGTGTGCGGGCCTTCGGCGCCAACGTAGTTGGGCGAAATTTGCTTGAGCGTGGGCGCCTTGAAGGCATGGCCAAAGCCGCCCTTGACCACCAGCGCCGGGCTGGGCTCCCAGACCAGGTAGGCGCGTGGGCTGACTTCGCTGCCAAAAATGGCGTGGTGGTCGGCGCGTAGGCCGGCGGTGAACATCAGCGTGTCGCTCAGGGCGATTTCGTCCTGAGCAAACAGCGCCTTGTGCGTGGCGTCGTCCACGCCGTTTTTCAGGCCGGCGTTCTCTAATCTTTCCTTGCGCCATTCACCGCCCACGGTGAGTTTGTGCGCCCCCAAGGTAAAGCTGGCGTGGCCGTCCATCACGTCGTCCACCATGTTTTGTGGCCGCGTCGGTGTGCCACCGCTGCTGGCGCGGTTGACGATGTCGATCTCGCTGCGGTAGGCACGCAGCTGGCCGCGCCAGCCGTCGAATTTTCCTTCCCAACCGACATGCGCCTGCGAGCGGTCGATGTCGTAGGTGCTGCGGTAGACCGTGCCACGGGACTCGGTGTCGTAGACACGCTCCTCCTTGCCACCGCTCCAGCCGGCCTCCAGCGTCTGCTGCGGGGTGAGTGCAAAACTCGCGGCCAAGCCCCCACTCTTCGCGTGGTTTCCTTCTATTTCTGACAGCGCCCGGTTGCGTCGGTCGGCCACGGGGGCGCTGTGCGCCAGTTCGGCGTTGACGCGCAAGCTCAGGCGCTCACCCACCGGGCCGGCGGCGAACACCGAGGTGGAGCCGGTCGGCTCGCCCTGGCTGGAGCTGGTGGGCGTGCTGCCGGAAACACCGACCGAGCCGATCCACTTGTCTTTGGGCTGGCGCGTGATCAGGTTGATGACGCCGCCCAGCGCTTCGGAGCCATACAACGCCGACATCGGGCCGCGAATGATCTCGATGCGCTCCACCGCCGACATCGGCAGCCAGCCGTATTGGTAGTCGGAGTGGCCCACCACGTCGTCCGACGCGCTGATGCGCCGGCCATCGATGAGGGTCAGCGTGTGCTTGCCTTCCAGCCCGCGCAGCGCCAGCGTTTTGCGCCCGCCCACCTGGCGCGGCGAGAGCGTCAGACCCGGTGCGCCGCGCACGGCATCGAGCAAATTGGAGGCGTTGCGCGTGGCCAGCTCCTCACGGCCGATCACGGTGACGCTGGCAGGCGCGGTGCGCGCGTCCTGCTCGGTCATCGTGGCGGTGACTGTGACGGCGGGCAAGGCGGCGCTGGCCTGCGCCATCTGCACAGACTCCGTAGAAGAGGCGGTGACGGTGGCAGCGGTTCCAGACGCACGCATCTCCTGCGCCTGTACGTTGGCACCGGCCAGCAGCCACAGCACGGCCAGTGCGACAGGTCGGCGGCGCAGCGGCTGTGCCAAGCACAGTGCGGCGCGCGGCGCGGCGGGGGCCTCGGGGGAATACGTCATGAATGCAAACTCCTGGAGTCAAAAAAAGAAGACCCAGGTGGCGGCGGCTGCCGGGGATAGAAAAGAAAACAGTGAAAAGAAATGCGGTGCGGCGCACCGCCACGACCGCTACGCCATGCCGTAGAACGCGCTGGCGGGCAGCTTGCCGCCGATCAGCCCCGGATGGCGTGCCATCAGCTGGCCAAAGAAGAACTCCAGCTCAGGCCGGGCAATCGCAGCGGGCACGACATTGGGCTGGCTCACGGCAATGGCATCGGCCACGGCCTCGGGGGTAAGCAGGTTAATGTGCTTGGCCATCAGGGCGCCGCACTCGAGCGGGTGTGCGTAGCACCAGGCCAGCGACTGCGCGTAGGCCTTTTCGAGCGCAGCCAGCAGCTGTGGCTGCTGGCGCACGGCGCCGACGGCAACCATGCCAGCCTGCGGCAGGCGCGGTTTGCGGCCAAAAACACGGCCCCATTCCTGCGACAGATCAGCGCCCCGGTGCAGTTCGGGGGCAATCAGGCCCACCGGGAACGATTGGGTCTTGCGCAGCGCCAGCGATATGGCAGGTTCGGCCAGCAGCGCGTGCGAGACACGCCGCGTGATCAGCAACTGCATCGCCTCCATCGGCGTGGGTACGTAGCGCAGACGAAAGTCTTTCAAAGGATCCAGCCCCTGCTGGGTGGCCAGCAGCTGCAACACGATGTCGGGCATATCGCCGCGAAACGGCACGGCAATTTCTTCGCCCCGGTAGTCGGCCAGCGCCTTGCGCTGTGCATCGCGGGTGACGATCCACAGCCCGCCCCAGGCAGAGATGTTGAGCAAGGTGACGCCCGCGCCCCGATTGAACAGGTTCGCCGCCACGTTGCTGGGCATGGCCAGCACGTCGGCTTTGCCGCCCATGGCCATCATGCGCAGCTGGTCGGGGTCGCGCCACGCGGTGAACGTGGTGCGCCCGGCGACGCTGGCCAGTGCGCCGGTATCGGCCATGTGCATCAGCGGCGCCGAAACGATGGCCGGCGGGCCCGAAAGCAGGAGGCTTTCCCGCAGCGGCGCCGCGCCTACCGCCCTGGGCAGACTGGTCGCCGCCACCACGGCCAGCAGTTGGCGGCGCGAAAGATCAGCAGAAGAAATTTTCAGCAT
This sequence comes from Simplicispira psychrophila DSM 11588, assembly GCF_000688255.1. Classification (GTDB taxonomy): domain Bacteria; phylum Pseudomonadota; class Gammaproteobacteria; order Burkholderiales; family Burkholderiaceae_C; genus Simplicispira; species Simplicispira psychrophila. The sequence continues at coordinate 42,022 of NZ_JHYS01000001.1, forward strand.
GGTGCGCGCCTTCAAAACTGGTAGCTCAGGCCGGCAGTGACACTGCGCCCCAAGCCCTGCAGGTAGCCCGGCTGCGCGGCAGTGGCCTGGTTGCGGATGACAAAGGCACTGGCGTAGCGCCGGTCGGTGACGTTGTCGGCCTGGACATAGGCAGTCCACGGGCCGTCGCGCCATTCCAGCTTCAGGCCCAGCAGTGCGTAGGCGTCTTGCTCGCTGCCCGCGGTGTTGGCGTGGTCGGTGGGCGTGCTGACTGGCATCCAGCGCACATTCGGGCCAAAGCGCCAAGCACCGAGGCGGTACAGCACTTCGGCATTGATCAGCTGGCGCGGCACACCGGCAATCTGCTTGCCAGCGTATTCACCCCCGCGAAAGCGGAAGTCGCTGTAGGTCCAGCTGGTGCGGTAGTCCAGCGCGCCCACACCGATGCGCTGGCTGCCCGACAGGCCCAGTTCCACGCCCTGGTGGCGCGTGCCGCCTTGGTAGTTGTAGGTGCCGACCTTGATGCCGCTGTCGTCGGTGGTGGAGATCAGTTCATCGGCCAGCACGCTGCGGTACACCGCTGCCGTCCACTGCACCGCGTTGGCACCTTCACCCCAACGGCCGGCGCCGCCGAGTTCGATAGTGGTGGCGCGCTGCATCTGCAGGCGCACCAGTTCGGCGCTGGCGGTGGCCGGGCTGTTGGGGGCCACGGTGGCGCTGACGATTTCCCAGAACGTCGGCGCTTCCTGGCTGCGGCTCAGGTTGGCCCACAGGCGCGTGCTGGGCGTGGCCGCCCAGTTGACGCCAATTTTGGGCGTGGCAAAGCGCCAGTCCTGGTCCCGCTGCGCGCCGCTGCTGCGGCTGCGGGCATCGCGTGTCAGCTGGCTCCATTGCACGCTGCCCAGCAGCGTCCAGTCGGGCGCCAGGCGCCAGTCGGCTGCGGCCAGTGCCTGCAGGTTGTTGGCATCCAGGTCGTAGGCGCCAAAGCGTTGCAGCTGCTGGCCGTTGGCCGGGTTGGTGGCATACAGGTCACGCTCCATGCTGCTGTTGGCCCACGACAGCGCCGTGCGCCAGCCCAGCGCGCCTTCGCTGCCGCCGGGGCGGCCACTGGCCTGCCACTGGGCGCCAGTGCTGCGGCTGTGCGTCACGGTGTGGCTGGTCATGTTGTTGAACAGATCGTCGGTGTCCTGCCAATACACGCCCACGTCCTGGCGCAGGGTATCGTTGCCCCAGCGCGAGCGGTTGGCCAGGCGCAACTGCGTGGCCGCGCGGCGCGGGTCGCGGTGATAGACGTTGAGCAGCTTGTCCTGCGGCGTGTTGCCATCGCCCATCACGCCGCGCGGGTCGGACTGGATACGGTCCTTGGGCACCACATTGGGAATATGAAACGCCAGGTCGGTCCACGACAGATAGGTGCGGTTCTCGAACCCGCCATCGCCCTGGAAACCAATGTTGGCCTGCAGGCTGTCGCGCTGCGAGTCCGCATGGTGGCGGTAGCCGTCGTAGCGGTCGCTGCTGACGGAGACACGGCCGTCGAGTCGCTCGCCGACACCGCCCACTGCCGCTTGCGACCCCTGGCGGCCAAAGCTGCCATATTCGGCGCGCACCCGGCCGCGCTCGTCGGCACCGGTCAGCGAGACAAAGTCCAGCTCACCGCCCAGGGTGGTGGCACCGGGCGTGGTGGCATTGGCACCGCGCCGCGCACTGATGAAAGCGACGTTGCGCGGCTCGATCAGGCCGATGATGAAAGAGCCATCCGCCTCGTTCAACGGCAGGCCGTCCTGCAGCAGCAGCACGCCGCGATTCACCGGATTGCTCTGGATACCCGAGCCGCGCACGCTCAGGCGTGGCTGGTCGGTGCCGCCAAAAAAATCTTGCAGCACGATGCCCGGTTGGTAGTCCAAGGCATCGCGCAGCGTGGCCAGGCGCGCCTCCTTTTGGGGCTCGGCCAAGTTGGTGCCGCCGGACACCTGGGCAAGTTTTTCACGTTCGACCTGCACCCTGCCCTGCAGCGGCAGCGTGGCGCTGGCGCGGCTGGACTGCACGGTGACGGCGGGCAGCGCAGCCCCCTCCTGCGCCACGGCAGGCGCACCCAGGGAAGCCGCCAGCAGCACACACGGCACCGCCCAGGGTGAGGAAAGAAAACGGGCCGGAGCCACGGGAAACGTATTAAGAGTAATTCGCATTTGCAATATGATCCAAGAAAAAAGGTTCCCCGCAAATGACATTTATCAATCCCACCGCCCTGCCCCCGGGTCTTGACGCGGCGCTGGCTGCCCATCCCGCGCTGCACGGCCTGCCCGCCAGCGCCCTGCAATTGCTGGGCGCGCAGGCCCGCTTGCACCGCTATCGGCCCGGCGAAGTGCTGTTCCACGAGGGCGACGCCGCCCAGCATTGGCTGCTGGTGGTGCAAGGCTGTGTGGAAGTGCTGCGCTTTGATCCGCAGGGCGAGGAGCACGTGTTCCACTGCTTTCACAGCGGCCACAGCGTGGCCGAGGCAGCGATGTTCATGGCCCATGGCCGCTACCCGATGACGGCGCGCACGCCCGGCCCGGCGCAGGTCTGGCGCTGTACGCGTCCAGCGCTGCATGCAGCCTGCCAGGCGCACCCGCCGCTGGCGCTGCGTCTGCTGCAAAGCTTCAGCGAGCGCCTGTACTACTACATCAATGAAGTGCAGTGGCTCGCTGCCAGCAGTGCGCCGCAGCGGCTGGCAGCGTATTTCTTGCGGCTGCCGGCCGACCCGTGCGCGCGCGTGCAGCTGCCCTCCAGCCAACGCCAGTTGGCGACGCAACTGGGCATCCGGCCCGAAACCCTCAGCCGCCTGTTGTCGCAGTGGCAGGCGCAATGCTGGATCTGTGGCCAGCGGCGCAGCTGGGAGGTGCTGGACGCCGCGCCCCTGCGCGTGCTGGCAGGTGGCTGGGCCCGGCCTTTTTGAGAGGGCGGCGCTGCAGGCGCAGAAAGCGGGGAACACAAACTACTTATGCACTTGGTTTCACTTAAAACTCTTGGTAGCAATAGCCCCTGGCCAACAGATAACACTGCGGTCGGCTTTCTCCCTTCCCGCGTTGTGGCGAGCTGCAGCCAGTGTGTTGCAGGTGACCTGTGCTGGCCCCGTGCATCCATCGTCTTTACGCCTAATCATCTGGTTAACTTTTTATGCCTCTCTTGATCTCATCCCCTTCCCTGCGCTGCGGCAAGAACCTGCCGCGCAGCGCTATCGCCTTAGCCCTCGTCACCGCACTGGCGGCCTGTGGTGGTGGTGGCGCTGACCTGGGCACCGAAGCATCTACACCGACTGCGTCCGTCGTCCCAGGCGCCACCGTCACTGACACCGCCACAGCGGGAGGTGCAGTGACAGCGCCCACTCCACCGACAAACCCACCGGCAACCAGCACGCCGCCGGTATTCAAGACCGCTTGCGACAGCGCCAGCGGGCCGGTGCTGGAGGTCGGACCGGGCAAGAGGTACGCCACCCCCAGCGCCGCCGCAGCCGCCGCACGGGCCGGCGATGTGATCCGCATTGCCGCCGGCGACTACCACGCTGACGTGGCCACCTGGAAGGTGGACCGCCTGACCATTTGCGGCAGCGGTGGCCGGGCACGCCTGTTTGCCGATGGCAAGAACGCCGGCGGCAAAGCCCTGTGGGTGGTCAGCGGCGCCAACACCACCATCGACAGCATCGAGTTTCACAAGACGGCCGTGCCCGATAAAAATGGCGCCGGCATCCGGGCCGAGCACAAAAATGGGGATCTGCACATCATCAACAGCGGTTTTTACGACAACGAAAACGGCATCCTGGCCGGCAGCGGCCCGGTGACACTGACCATCGAGCGCTCGGAATTTGCGCGCAACAGCGCCGCCAACACCAGCGGACAGACGCACAACATTTATGTCAACGACATCGACCGGGTATCGGTATCGGCCAGCTCTTTTCACGAGTCACGCTACGGCCACAACTTCAAGAGCCGCGCCAAGGTGAGCGTGTTGGAAAACAACTACCTGATGGATGGCACCCAGGGCATGTCCAGCTATCTGGCCGACTTCCCCAACGGCGGCCAGGTGGTCTTGCGCGGCAACCTGTTCCAGAAGGGCCCGAAGTCGCCCAATAAGGTCGCCATCGAATACGGCGCCGAGGGCCAGCGCTGGCCGACCAACACGCTGGAAATGGCGCACAACACCGTGGTCATGACGCGCCCGAGCAGCATCTTTTTGCGGGTGATGCCGTGGGCGCAATCGGTCAAGCTGACAGCCAACATTCTGGCCAGCACCGGCCCGGGGGTGCTGATAGCGGGCAGCGAGTTTGCGCTGGGGCGCATCGTGCAGCAGTCCAACGTGGTGCTGGCGGCCAGCAACTTTCCCGGCGCCAGCAACATTGCCGCACCCAACTTCTGGCCCGACGCGGCAAGCCTAGCCCTGACAAGCTTGCCCGGGGTGCTGGACCCCAGCTACCACTACGACACACCGGCGCCCCAGGTTCTGCGCCCCCTCGCCACCGGCGCACGCCGCGCTGGGGCCTTGCAATCGGCCCCTTGATCGCAGAAAACCGCCGCCGCTGGCGCCAGCGGCAGCGATAAGGGCGTACGCGAACCATACGTCACTATGCATTCAATAGCTATCAGCGCTTACTGCATAAAGGCTAGAGGCTTTTTATGTTTGAATATGGCAAAGCTGTGCACAGCGTGCCCCTCCCCCTTGACGGCGCTCAGACGCGGGCGCGCATACTGTGTGGTGTAAAAGCCGCACCTGCGACAAATTGCAATAATGTGTGTCAGCGAGCGTACCTAACTACGCACACTATGTCATCAAGGGGCAAGGCATGTCAGACCCGGTTCCACCACGCGCAGACAGTGCGCCGCCCATTCCTCCCACCTCGCCGCCGCTGCACAGCGCGAGCACGCCCCCCGCCTCGCGCACCACTTTTGTACCCGCAGTGGTGTTGCCGGCCCTGCTGGTGCTGGGCGCGCTGCTGGTGTTTTGCGGCGTCTACCCGCAGCGCGCCGAGGTGTTTTTCTCGGGCGCACAAACCTGGGTGGTGGGGCACTTTGACTGGTTCTACACCGCCGTGGTGACGGTGTTTCTGGTGTTTCTGGTGCTGGTGGCGTCCAGCCGCTATGGCGACATCCGCCTCGGGCCGGACGATGCCGTGCCGGACTTCAGCTTTATCTCCTGGACAGCGATGCTGTTTGCCGCCGGCATGGGCATTGGCCTGATGTACTTTGGCGTCGGCGAGCCATTGCAACACTTTCTCAAGCCGCCGACGCAGATCGGCGGCACCCCGGCAGCGGCGCGCGAGGCCATGCAGGTGACGTTCTTTCACTGGGGCTTTCATGCCTGGGCGGTGTACGGCACCATGGGACTGGTGCTGGCGTATTTTGGTTTTCGCTACAACCTGCCACTGACCATGCGCTCGGGCCTGTACCCGTTGCTCAAGGAACGCATCAACGGACCGATGGGCCACGCCGTCGATGCCTTTGCGCTGGTTGGCACCATTGCCGGCATTGCCACCACGCTGGGTTATGGCGCGCTGCAACTGTCGGCCGGACTGGCCACGCTGACCAGTTGGGACACCTCGACCGCCGGCTTTCGCATTGCCATCATCGTGGTGGTGGTGGCGCTGGCCGGCCTGTCGGCGGTCTCCGGTCTCGACAAGGGCGTGCGCCGCCTGAGCGAGCTGAACCTGTCGCTGTCGTTCATCCTGCTCGGTTTTGTGCTGATCGCCGGGCCGACGGTATTTTTGTTCCAGGCGCTGAGCGAGAACATCGGCGGCTACCTGTCGCAGCTGGTGAACATGTCGCTGCGCACCTTTGCCTACGAACCGACCCGCGACCCCGGCTGGTTTGGCGGCTGGACGATTTTGTACTGGGCCTGGTGGATTTCCTGGTCGCCGTTTGTCGGCATGTTCATTGCGCGCATTTCGCGCGGCCGCACCATCCGCCAGTTTGTCGTCGGCGTGCTGCTGGTGCCCACAGCGTTTAACTTGGTGTGGATGACGGTGTTTGGCAATGGTGCCATCTGGATCGACACCCATATGGCCCAGGGCGCGCTGGCGCAAACCGTGGGCAATGTGGACGCGCTGCTGTTCCGCTTTTTTGACTACCTGCCGTTCACCCGCGCCGTGTCGTGGCTGGCGATTGTGTTGATCGGCGTGTTCTTTGTTACCTCGGCCGACTCGGGCGCATTTGTGGTGGATTCGATTGCCTCGCGCGGCAACCCGCGTTCGCCGGTGTGGCAGCGGCTGTTTTGGGCAGCGGTGCTGGGCGTCACCGCCGTGGTGCTGCTGCTGGCCGGTGGCCTGAAAGCGCTGCAAGCCATGACGCTGGTAGCGGCACTGCCGGTGGCCGTGATCATGCTGGCGCTGTGCTACGGCCTGTGGCGCGGCTTGGCGGCCGACGTGGCGCATTCGGCACAAGACCTGTCACCCGCCACCAACTTCTGGAGCGGCCAGCACTGGCTGCGCCGGCTGGAGCAGATCGTCCACCAATCGACGCGCAGCGATGTGCTGAAGTACCTGCGCGCCACCGTGCTGCCGGCGATGGAGCAAGTCGCCACCGAGCTGCGCAAGCGCGGCGTCGAAGCGGTGGTGCACAGCGAAGAAGTGCCGGACGGCACGCTGCGCCTGACGATTCCCGACCCGCTGATGCGCGACTTTGTCTATGGCGTCAAGGTGCAGCCGCGTGCGGTGCCGGTGTTTTTGGTGCGCGAAGCGGCGCAAGAAACCGAGCGCAGCCAGGTCTATGAACCCATCACCTTCTTTGCCGATGGCCGCCCGGGTTACGACATCCAGTACCTGCGCCCCGAGGAGCTGATCGTCGATATCCTGCGCCACTACGAGCGCTACCGCTCAGTGACGGCGGACGAGCGCACGCAACTGCTGAACCGCGCGCCGGGGCATACGGATACGCTGTAAACCGTCAGATGTTGGGTTGGGTACAACCCAACCTGCGAATACAGCGCATCAAAAATCATAGCTACTAGCGCACGTATCTATTGGGCTAGATGCCAAAAACAGCATAATTCCCGTAGGTTGGGTTGTACTCAACCCAACATCTGCTTGAGCACTCAGGCCGCCCCATCGGCTGGTGCTGCATCCTCGGTCTTTGCCGCATGGGCCGCCGCCTGCGCCTCTTTCACCGCCTGCGCGCTGCGGTCGGCTGTGAGCAGCGCTTGCAGCGCCAAGTGCACGCGCTCCAGCGTGCCACCCGGATTGACCCACCAGTCGGTGGACCAGATGCGCAAAATCTCCCAGCCCAAGCCGCGCAACACCTGCTCGCGCAGTTTGTCGCGGTCGCGCGCGGTGGCGGAGCTGTGGTAGGTGGCGCCGTCGCACTCGACCCCAGACAGATAGCGGCCCGGAAAGTCCGGATGCACCACCCCGAGGTCGATGCGGAACGAGGAGGCGCCAATTTGCGTGTGTACGCGCCAGCCCTTGCGCTCCAGCGCTTCGGCCACGCTGGCTTCAAACGGGCTGTCAAAGTCGCCCTGGCTGCCCCGGTGTGACTCGACCAGCGCTTGCGGGCCGCGCTCGGCAAACTCCAGAAAGTGCTTCAGGTCGCGCACGCCATTCGCCTGGGTGCGCGACAAATCCATCTGGTCGCCGCGCAGACTGGAGAACACGCGCAGTTCATGCCGTGCGCGCGTCACGGCGACGTTCAGCCGGCGCTCGCCGCCATCGCGGTTCAGCGGGCCAAAGTTCATCGACACCGTGCCCGCAATGTCCGGGCCGTAGGTGATGGAGAAATACATGATGTCGCGCTCGTCGCCCTGCACGCTTTCCAGGTTTTTGACGAACAGCGGCTCCAGCTCCGACTCGGCGAAGTAGGACTCCAGCTCGGGGTCTTGGCGCCGCTCGGCGTCCAGCAGGTCTTCGATCAAATGCTGCTGCTCGGCGTTGAAGGTCACCACGCCCACGGTCAGGCCCGAAGCGCGAAATCCCGGTGCTTGCAGCCGCGCCACCAAATCGGCCACCAGCGCTTTGGCTTCGATCTGGTTGGTGCGCGCGCCGCCTTTTTCGTAGCGCCCAGCCACCCAGTGGAAGCTGACGGCGTTGTCTTGCGTCGCTGGCGACGGAAAGGTCACCAACCCGCCGCCGTAGTACTTGTGGTTGCTGAAAGCGATCAGGCTTTCGTGCTTGGAGCGGTAGTGCCACGACAGGTTGCGCGTCGGCAGGCTGGCGCCCAGGCATTCGTCAAGGATGCTTTCCAGGTCGCTTTCCACGTCCGGCGCGTCGTCGTCTTGGCTGGCTTCGCGGCCAAAGAAGTTGGTCGGTGGCAGCTGCTTCGGGTCGCCGACCATCACCACCTGCTTGCCCCGGGCCATGGCGCCGACGGCGTCCCACACCGGGATTTGCGAGGCCTCGTCAAAGATGACGATGTCGAAATTGCTGACATCGGCCGAGAGGTATTGCGCAATCGACAACGGGCTCATCAACAGGCACGGCGTCAGCCGCAGCACCACCGAGGGAATCTCCTGCAGCAGCTGGCGCAGCGGCAGGTGCTTGCTCTTTTTGGTGATTTCGCGGCGCAGCACGCCCCATTCGCTGTGGCGCTCCAGACTGTCGGCGGACGGCAAATCAGCGCACAGCTTGGCGCGAATCCACTGGCGCGTGGCCATGGTGAATTCGTCGTCCAGGGCGCGAAAGGCGCTGATGCGCTGCTCGTGTTCGGCCGAGACAAAGCGCTTGAGCACCTCATCCTCGTCCACCACTTCTGCCAGCCACCAGCGCGCGTAGTTGACCTCGAAAGCTTGCAGTGCCTGCGCCGGCGCAATCTGGCCCGCTTCGATGGCAGCGGCCAGCGCACCCAGGCCGGCCTCGTGCACGGCCGCTTGGGTGTAGCGCCACGCGCACCAGGCGTGCAGGCTGGGGGCATGGGCCTCGATGCGCGCGGCCACGTCGGCCAGTTCGACCGGTGCCGCGTCGGCAAAACTGCGTTGCAGCGCGTCGGGCTGGTCGGCCAGCGTGCTGAAGTGTTCGATGGCTTTGTGCAAGTGGCTGATCTGCGCCGCGACCTGCTGGCAGGCCTGTGCGACAGCGCCGCCGCTGGCCAGCTCTGCATGGCGCGTGGTCAGCACTTGGTGCAGCGCTTGGCGTGCAGCGGCGTCGTTTGCCCGCCCCAGCCCGCTCAGGCTGTTGTGCAGTGCAGTGTGGAAACGCAGGGCGCGTTCAACGGCGTCGGTGTCAGTGTCCAAGCCCTGCCACAGACCCAGGGACTGGCTTGCGACATCGCCCAGCGCGGCCAAACGCGCCTCCAGCGCCGCGCGCATTTGCAGGCGCCGGTGCGCTTGTTGCAGCAGCGCGCCGCAGCGGCCTTCGGCGATGACAGGGTGCGCTGCGCGCAGGCTGCCGCGTTCGGCCAGCGTCAGGCGTTCGCGCTCAAACGCCAATGCGGCGCGCAGCAGTTCGACGTCGGTATCGTGGCCGCGCCACAGGCCGTGGCTGACGGCGGACAGCGGCGCGCACTCGGCGAGTTGCTGGTCGATGGCGTGCAGGGCTTGCAAACGCTGGGCGTCTTGGGCCCAGCGTTCGCCGCAAGAGCCTTCGGCCACGGCGGCCAGCCCGTCCACGTCATACGGCTGGTGCAGGCGCGCGGCTTTCAAAGCGGTGTTGGCCTGCAAGGCGCGGCGCAGTTCGTCGGTGCGGGTTTTGCTACCCAACCACAGGCCATCGGCTGCCGCACCTGGATCAATCTGGCTGAGTGCCTCACCCAGCGCCTTGATGCGCACCAGCGCTGCCAAGTCATCTGCCACACGCGGCTCGCCGGTGCCTTCGGTAACGGCGTCCAAGGCGGCGCGCACTTTTCGCTGGCCGAGCCACGACAGCGGCCAGATGGCTTTTTCTGCCTTGGCCCAGGCGCGCTGCAACTGCGCCACATTCAGCTGGGCCACGCCCGCGCTGTAGGGCACGGACAGGCGTTGGCGCAGTTGTGCGATCTCGGCCAGGCACTGCAAGCCGTTGTCGATGTCGTCGCTGACGGCTGCCGGCCAGGGCGTGCCCAGCTCGGCGTGCAGGCGCTGGCGCTGCTCCAGCGCAGCAATGGCCTGGGTCAGACGGTCTTGCACCTCGGCCGGGCAAACTGGGGACAGGTGCGCCGAAAGATCGCGGTGCTGCGCCAGTAGTTCAACGCCCGATTGCAGTGCCTCACACACCGGCGCGCTGTCAGGCGCCGCGCAAAAGCCCCAAGCCTGATCAGCGGCCTGCGGCAGCGTGTGCGCCAGCAGCGCCAGCGCGGTGCGGGCGGGCCGGTGCAGCGCTGGCCAGTCCAGGTGCAGTTGCTCGCCCAATTGCTCGGCGGCGGTTGTCACACCTTTGCTGGCCGCTTGCAGCGCCTGCGCGGCGCGCACGGTGTCTTGCTGCCAACGCACCGACCAGTCGGTGGCGTGGATGAGAGCCAACGGACCAGCGGCCAAATGTTCGCCGCCGACGGCGCTGGCGTTGGCACGCAGGCGCGCAGCGAAATCGCGCAGCTGCGCCAAAGAGGCTTCGTCGTGGATGTGCGGCGACGGCCAGCGGAAATTCAATTCCGGCAAGGCCGCGCCCGCCACCACCTGGCCGATGGCGCGGTAAATCGTCAGGCCGTTGTCGTAGCGCCGGTGCAGGCGTTCGACATAGGTGGACAGGTGTTCGCGCACGCGGCCCAGTTGCTGCGCCTTGGCGCGCCAGCTGGCGGCATCGACCTGGCCGCTGGAGTCCCATGATTGGTGCAGCTGCTTGAGCACGTCGAGCTTGCGGCTTTTGTTCGAGTGCAGCTCCAGGCAAAATTCGCCCAGGCCGACTTCGCGCAGGCGGCGATAGACCACGTCCAGCGCGGCAATTTTTTCGGCCACGAACAGCACTCGCTTGCCTTCGGCTAGGCACTGCGCAATCAGGTTGGCAATGGTCTGGCTCTTGCCGGTGCCGGGCGGGCCAATTAGCACAAAGTCCTTGCCCTTGGCGGCGGCCAGGATGGCCGACAGCTGCGACGAGTCCGCCGGCAGCGGGCTGAAGACTTTGTCCGGCGGGTACTCGGCGTCCAGCTGGCGCACTTCGGGGAAGGTGATGCTGGAGCGGTACGGCTCGCGCGGGGTGTCGAGCAGGTGGGCGACGACGGGGGATTTTTTCAGGTCTTCGGTGCGGTCCACCAAGTCCTTCCACATCAGGTACTTGGCAAACGAGAACATCGACAGCACCACGTCCTCGTTGACCTCCCAGCCGCGCACGTTCTTGATGGCGCTGCGCACGCGCGTCCACAGCCCGGCGATGTCCAGGCCGGCGGCGTCTTGCGGCAGGTCACCGGCGGGCACGCCCAGCTCCAGCTGAAAATCCTGGCGCAGCATCTCCACCAGCGTCGGATTGAAGCGCGCTTCGTCCTCATGGGCTTGCAGCGTAAAGCCCGAGCGCGCGCTTTTGCGCTCCAGCGTGACCGGCAACAGGATCAGCGGCGCCTTGACGCGCACCTCCGGCTTGTCCGGCCGCGTCCACACCAAAAATCCCAGCGCAATGAACAGCGTATTGGCCCCGCCCTCTTGCAGCGCATTGCGCGCGCCCCGGTACAAATCGACCAGCCGCGCGTCCATCTCCTGATCTTCCAGCCGGACAAAAACCTCCTTGCGCTGCAAGGCTTCAGCGGCCTGGGCAGAGTGCAGATCTTCCAGACTGCGCGCTTCGTGCAGCTGCTGGCTGCGCGGGTCTGGCCCGTCCATCAGCGCGCGCGTCGGCAGCAGTTTGAGGGTCTGGCCCTGGGCCAGAGCATCTTCCAGCGCTGGTGCGGCGACTTCCAGCTGCAAGGACTTTTTGCCCGGTTTGAAGTTCAGCAGCACATTGCGCAGCGACAAATCAAGCAGCTTGCGCTGCCAGCGCGCCAGCCGGTCTTTGGGGTCCAGCTCGGCGGTGGGGATGTCTTCCAGGCTCTTGGGGCCGGGCAGTTCGGGCGCGTGTTCGATGGTGCTGCTCGGCTCGGGCCCTGGTGACCCCTGCGCCGGCAGCAGCGGCTCGGCCCCGGCTTGCGCCAGCGGCTTGATGCGCGCCATGCGCGCGCGCCGGATGTCCACCACGCGCTCGAACTTGTCATCCTCTTCTTCCGACAGCTGGCGCACGGCCTGGGCAATCGCCTGGCTAAAGCGCACTGGCTGGCTCTGCGCCACCAGGGTGGTCTCAAACACCAGCAGCTCCTGCAACTGCAAGCGCTTGCGCACGGCGGTGACGTCGTCCACCACGGCGCTGGCAAATTCCTCAGCGCCCAACCACAGGCCGGCAAAGGCATGGCCCCGGGTAAAGACCAGCAGCGGGTGCAGATGCGCCTGCTCCAGACAGGCAGCAAACAGCAGCGCCAGATCCAGACAGGTCGCCAGGCCGGCATCCAGCACCTGGCTGGGGCTGCGCACCTTCTGCCCGGTGCGCTCAAAGCTGGCCGGCGGCAGCGCGTAGTGCAGCTTCTTGTGCAGCAGCGCCGTCCAGATCGCCGAGGCCAGCTCCCACGCGCGTTGGGGGCCTTGCGTGTAGCCATCCATGGCGCCGGACTTGCCGGCCGCCTCCAGCACCAAGGCGGCGCTTTTCAGCACCCGATCGACCGCCGGGTCGTTGGGTTGGACAAACGCCGCCACCATCGCCGGCAACTCGCCCAGACCACCCCACTGGTTGCGCGCCAGCAGCTCCACCGTGCAGTCGTGCGTGGCCAGGACGGTGGCTATTTTTTCGGGTGATTCAGATGGATCCGACGGTTTTTGGCTGCGCAGTTCAAAGTGCAGCACCGCCGGCTCGGCCTCGGTCAGGCGCGACAGCAGCGCGCCATCGAGCTTGACATCGAGGTCGTGCAGGTCATAGGTTTCACCCGCAGCCACGGCGTCCAGATGCCAGCTCCGGGGTTGGATGAAGGCCGGCTCGGAGGTCAAAACCAGCGTCAGCCCGGCGAGGGGCGCGGGCATGGCATTGCGCACCGCCAATTCCAACAGCGCCGGGACAGCATTTTGAAAGTCTGCCAAATTGAGCTTGGCCACGGCGCTGACGTGCAGGCTGACTGGCGCCGGCCTGGACGCCGCGCCGGTCACCGTTGCATCGCCATTGGTTGCGCCTGCCTGCGCGTCCATAGCCGTAGCTCCCCCCGCATCCATCACCGTATCCATATCCATACCCACATCCACCAGCTCCAGCGGCGCCTCTGACATATGTTCTCCTGTTGGCTGGAATTATCGCTGGGCAGAAAATTCCCAAGCATTTCAATGCTTTAGCCGCACCAGCGATGCCGACGTGCGGCACGCCCGGCCAGCTAGCCATATAAAAACAATAGCTATAAGCGCATGATTCATATGCGTTATAGCTAGTTTCATGCCTCAAACACTTGCTGGACGTGCGCTAGCAGCTATTTTCTTGATAGCTCGGTAGGGGCCAATACCTGCACGCGCGCATTCGGTGCCGCGCCAAACATCTCCGGCGCATACAACGCTTCGACCCGGCTGGGCGGCAGGGCGAAATCGCCGACGTTGTTCAGGCGCAGCGTGTATTCCATCGTCACCGTGCCTTTGGGCAGGTACTCGTAATAGCTGCGGAAGGACTCAAAGCTGCGCTCCTCAAACGCCGACCAGCCGGCGCCGCTGCTTTTTTCGCCCTGCGTGGCCATCGCCGAGTCGCGTCCCAGGCCGCTGCCCAAAATGGTGGCGCCGGCCGGAATCGGGTCGGTGATCGCCACCCAGGTCATCGGTGCGCTGGCGCTGACTTGCAGCGTCACGCGCAGCACATCGCCGCGCGTGTATTGGCCAGCGGGCAGGTTCTTGTTGGCCTGCTCGATCGGCGTGATGGTCTTTTCAAGGGCGTAGCCAGCATTGACCGGCGCTTGCAGTGGGACGGCAGCCAGCGATTGCAGCGTCAGCCACGGCTTGCCACTGCCCCGGTGCGTGACGTTCAGGTTTGGCTCAGCGCCCTTGCCCGTGCCCCACGGCAAAAACATCCGGTTGCCCTGCAAATGACCCGGCGCATTCGGTGCGCCAAACCAACTCGTCTGGTGCGCCGCGCCGCTGGCGTCCGCGGCCTTGGCGCGTTTGACCTGCGCCCAATCGACCTTGGCGCTGCTGTCGCCCAACGTGGCCTGGGTGCTGCCCGCCACCGGCGTGGCTTCAAACGTCGCCGAGAAACGCGCCAGCGCAAAACCACCCCACAAGTTGGCAGTGGTGGTGTGCCAGGCGCCGTTCTGCTGGCGCGCCATGAAACCGTTGGCCAGGCGCGGCACATCGGCCTTCCAGGCGGGGAGGTCCATCACCGCCAGCAGCAGGCGTGCGCTGTTGACGTCGCTGCCCTGCATCAGCCACCACCAGTCATCGTCCTGCGCGGTGCTGAACACCAGTTTGCTGCCCTGGTAGCTCAGGCGGCTGCGCAAAATTTGCTGCGCTTCGGCCAGACGTTCGCTGCGCTGCGGGATGCCTTGCACCCGCTGCAACACATTCAGCCAGTCGATGACAGCGTGTGTGGGCCACTGCTGCGGCGCCACGGTGATGCTGTCGAGCATCCGCGCCTGCGCCTTGCCGTAGCGCGACAGCGCTTCGATGGCGGCCAGCTTGCGCATCTCCAGGTCTTGGCGCGGGCTCCAGAAGGTGCGCTCGATACGCCCTTCAACAAAGGCGATCAGACCGAGCTCCATCGGCGCACGCACCTCGTCGGCCAGGGCAAAGGCCGGGTTCAGGCGTGCCGCCTCGTGGGCGCTGGCCAGCAGGTAGGCGGTGAGGGTGTCGCTGCCGTGTTGCGTGTCACCGTTGCGCGGCGGAAAGTAGCTGGCCAAGCCGTCGCTGTCCAGATACGTCGGCAGTTGCCCGATCAGCGCCAGCCAGCGCGTGCTGTCGTCCAGGCCGATGGCACGGCTGGCTTGTTGCTCTAGGCAGCTGTAGGGGTAGCGCGCCCACCAGTCGCGCACACCGGGCAAGCCGCTGGCCAAGCTGGGTTGCAGCGACAGCTGCAGACCACCGCGTCCGGGCAGTGCGTCAACGGGTGGTTTGACGGGCAACTGGAAAGCGCCATCCACCTGCACCAACGTGGCCTGCTGCACGCTGAGCGGCACGGCGGGGACGATGCGCTGGCTGATTTTCAGCGCATCGCTTGCCGGGTTCGCGCCTTTGGCGGTGGCGTCGATCTCCCAGATCAGCGCGTCAAAGCGCGTGTGCGCCCGTTGCGCCGGCGCCGTCACGTCCCAGGCCAATTCGCGCGTTTCACCGGCCGCCAAATCGACCGTTTTCGGCAGCAATTCGAGCAGCGTGGCGCGCGGCGCCAGCACCACTTGCATCGGCTTTTTGGTGGTGTTGCGCAGCGTGAACTGCGCGCGGAACTGGTCGCCCTCGCGCACCAGCGGCGGCAGGCCGCTGATGATTTGCAGGTCTTGCGTGGTGCGCACGGTGGTGCTGCCGGTGCCAAACAGCCCGACCCCGGCATCGGCGACGGCGACGATTTGAAAGCTGGTCAGCGCGTCGTTCAGCGGCACGGTAATTTGCGCCTGACCATTGGCGTCCAGCGCCAGCGCCGGTTGCCACAGCAGCAGCGTGTCGAGCAGCTCACGCGTCGGACTGCGCCCGCCACCACCGCCCGCCGCCACGGCCTTGCGGCCATAGTGGCGCCGGCCAATGATTTCCATCTGCGCCGTCGAGGTCGAGACGCCCCAGCTGCGCCGCTGCAACATGGCGTCCAGCAGATTCCAGCTGGTGTTGGGCATCAGCTCCAGCAGCGCCTGATCGACGGCGGCCAGCGCCACTTCAGCGTGCGCCGCCGGCTGGCCGTTAGGCAGGGTGGCGCGGATGGTGATACGCGCCTGGCCGCGCACCGGATAGCTGTCCTTGTCCGCCGTCACCTTGACGTTGATCTGGTGCGCCTGCGCGCCGACCTTGATTTCTGCCAGACCGATGCGAAACGCCGGCTTGCTCAAATCGACCAACGCCGTCGGGGCGATGTATTCCTTGCCCTCGTACCAAAACGCCGTCCACCACTCGCGCGGCGCTTGGTATCCCCACGTGAACAGGCTGTACCACGGGACATCACGCAAACGCCCGCGCAGCGCCAGCACGCTGACATACACGTTGGGGCCCCAGTCCTCCTGCACTTTCAGGCGGATGGTCGGGTCTTTGCCGTTCAGCTGCACCACCTGGGTTTGCAAAATGCCTTCGCGCTCGACGGTGACCAGCGCGGTGGCAAAGCGGAACGGCATCCGCACTTGGAATTTGGCGACGTCGCCCGGCTGGTAGCTTTTCTGCTCGGGCAGCACGTCCATGCGGTCGTGGTTCTGGCCACCAAACCACAGCTCACCGCGCCGCGTCACCCACACCGAAGCGGCCGCATCAAAGGTATTACCGTCCTTGTCGCGCGCAGTGGCCACCAGTTCGACTTCGCCCGGCTCGTCTAGCAACGCTTCGCACAGCAGCAGGCCGCGGCTGTCGCTTTTGCCGGTGCAGACCGTCCCCAAGTCTTTGGTCTCGGTCTTGCTGTCGTAGCTGTAAAAACCGCCGACCATGCGCTTGCGGCTGGTGGTGGTGCTGCGCGCAATCGCCTGCACCTGCAGCGGCACATTCGCCAGTGGGCGCCCGCTGGTGTCCAGCGCCAGCGCCTGAAAGCGGGCTTTGTCGCTCGCCGACACCCAGCCCTCGGTCTTGATGCCCGCCACCACCGCCGCAGGCCACAGCGTGTGGGTGCTGCGCAGGGTTTGCACTTCGCCACTCGGGTCGGCGTAGCTGGCTTCGATCAGCAAGTCTTGCGCCGCACTGGCGCGCGGTACCTTGTCCAGCGTGACGTGACCGGCGCCGCTGCGGTCCAGCGTCAAGGGCAGCTTGTCGGCAATCACACGCGCATCCTCGCCGGCAGTTTCTTCTTCTTCTCCCTGGGAGGTGGTCTGCTTGCGGCCCTGCGGCGCGCGAAAGCTGAAGGCGTCGTACTCGTCAAAGTGCAGGCTTTTGCGCCGCACCAGTGCCGAGACCCGCACCGGCCACTGTCCGGCCAGGCCGCCCGAGACGTAGTTCAGCTGCACGCTGACCGGCACAGTGCGCACATTGACCAGCGCTTTGGCATCCACCGGGCCGATGCGGCCCTCAAACACCGGCAGGCGAAACTCTTCGACACGGAACTGGCCCGAGCCCAAGCTGCGTCCGCCCTGACCGTTCGCGCCACTGTTTTTCAACTCCACGGTGTACACGCCCAGCTTGGCAGCGGGCGGCACAGCAAAGCGGCTCTCAGCACTGCGCCCGCCGGTGGCGGTCTTGCGCCAGCGCAGTGCTTGCTGGTAGGTCTGGCCGCTGCCCTGGTGGGTGATGACCAGGGTGTCGGGTTCGTGCTGCGCCAGGGCAAAGCCCTGTTGTGTTTGCGTGCGCAGCAGGTGCTTCATCGACACCGTCTCGCCCGCCCGCAACAAAGTGCGGTCAAAAATGGTGTGCGCCACTGCGTCGGGCTGGGCCGCACTGCTGGTAGGCACGTTGAAGCGCCACGGCTCAATACCGCGCTGCCAGTCGCTCCAAGTAAAAGCCATGTCCGGCACACCATCGGTGCCCTGCAGACGGACACTGACAAAGTAGCCTTCCGAGCCACCGCTGTCGCCATGGCAGGTGGGCGCATCGGGCGCCAAGCCGTCAAACTGTGCCCGGCCTTGGGCGTCGGTGGTGGCGCTGGCCAGCGGCTTGCCCCGGCAGTCCGACACCGCCACCTGCGCGCCGGCCACCGGCTTTCCCTTGTCGAGCGAGGTCACCCAGGCGAGCGCATTTTCTCGCCCGAGCTTGAAGTGCACCGCCAGATTGGTCACCAGCGCCGTGGTGCGCACATACATCGTGCGGCCGGCGCCATGCTGGGCATCCAGCAGCGCGGCGCCCAGCAGCGGCGAGGCGATCTCGACCACATGGAAACCCGGCGCCAGCGGAATGCCGACCACCTCAAACGGGCGCGGATCGGCGCGCGTCGGTGCTGGCACTTCCAGCGCCTTGGCCGCACTCTGGCTGCCCAGCAGCGACACCATGCGCGCTTGCACATGCGTCTTGTCGTCCTCGGTCACCACAGCGGGCAACGCGGCTTTGGTATCGCGCTGCGCCTGCTTGCGCTGCACCAGGAAGTTGTCATAGGCCTGCACCTTGCGGTACCAGGCAATGGTCTGGGCATCGCCCTGGGGTTGCAGCGTACGCACTTGGGTGGCGGCTTCGACGTTGCGCAGCGTCACCGGCAGCAGCGCCGGGCCGTCCGGGCCCTCGGCAAAGCGCTCGACGATGCCAAACGGCGCCGCAGCAAACTTGGCCAACGGCGGCATCCCGCCCGTAGCCACCGCCAGAGGAAAACTGGCCGCATTGCTCAGCGCGCGCCCGGCAGCGTCCTGAAAGTTCTTCGGCAGCTCCAGCTTGAACGCCATGTTCTCGGCGAAGGGCGCAGCAAACTGCACCGCATTCACCAGCGCATCGGCACTCGCACCATCCTCGCCGGGCGCGGCCTGTTGCGGCGCAATGCTCTCTTGGTTCGACTTGAGGCGGATGGCGCCAGCCAACTTGCGCGACACCGGAGCATTGAAGGACAGCGTCAGCGGGCGAATCGGCAGGCAGGCGGACTGGGCATTTTCACGTTCGCAGCCAAACTCGGCGGTGAAAGGCGCACGCACCTCAAAGGTCACGCGCTGCTCCACCCGGTTGGCCACGCCGCTGGGTGTGGCCACGCCCTCGCCCCAGACCAGCTGCACTTTGGCGGCCGGCGTCAGGCGGCGGTTGCAGGCCAGCGTGACCCAGGCCAGCGGCTCTTTGGCAGCGCGCTTGTCCACGCGCTGCGTCTTGAGCAGCTCGGTGCGCTGCGCGCCTTCTATCAGGCGCACTGGAATGCGTTCGCCCACGCCCTCAGCCGCACACCAGACATGCTGTTGCACGCTGGCCAGCGTGGCTGCACCATTGAGTTGCAGGAGGAAGAACTGCTCTTCATCGATCTTCTCCCCACTGCCTGGCAGGGTGCGCTGGACAAACGGCCCACCGCTATTGAAAGTATAGCTTTTAGCGCCCGTCCATGCTGCGTTAGAAGCCCATTTAAACCCGGGTTTGGCCTGTACCGTGCAGCGCACGCCGGGCGGCAACTCGTTGGCAAAGTCGAATACCCATTCGCGCTCGCTGGTCCAGCGGCCACTGCCTTGGCTGGCCTGCGCATCACTGCACTGCAGCGTCAACGGCGCCCCAGCCTGCGCGTCGCCAAAGCGCACCGCCGCGCTGTCAAATTTGGCCACCACCTGTTGCACACGCGCCACCTCGCCCTGCGGTGACAGGCTGGTGATCTGCAGTGCCTGCGCACACAACGATGCCAGGCTCAAGCCTGTGCCGATAAGGATGTTCTGAAATTTCACGCCAAGCCCTTTTCCGAGAGCCGCAAGGGTAACAAGTTCTACCTCCATGGCGCCCCCCGCCCTGTTTGCCGGACGCTGACAGCCCCCGTTGGCGCTGTCCTACTTTCACGCCGCGCGCTGCGGCGCACCATACAAAGTCGCTTTCGTTCACCGTTTTTGCACCCTCCCATGTGTCCCACAGAAAGATGTCCATGACCACCAAACCCCCCTCTCGTTCCACCGCTTCTTCTCCTGCTGGCAAGGTGCCCCAACCGACAGACGAGCACGGCCAGGGCGGCGAATTACAGCAGCAGGCCGGCGGCGCACACCCGGTGCTGACGACCCAGCAGGGCATTGCCATTGCCGACAACCAAAACTCGCTGCGCGCCACACCGCGCGGCCCGACGCTGCTGGAAGACTTCATCCTGCGCGAGAAGATCACCCATTTCGACCACGAGCGCATCCCCGAACGGGTAGTGCACGCACGTGGCACCGGCGCCCACGGTTTTTTTGAACTGACCGAGTCGCTGGAGCAATTCACCACCGCCAAGATCCTGACCGAAGTCGGCCAGCAGACTCCGGTGTTTGCGCGCATTTCCACCGTGGCGGGTGGCGCCGGCTCAGTCGATACACCGCGTGACGTGCGCGGCTTTGCCGTCAAGTTCTATACCAATGAGGGCAACTGGGATCTGGTGGGCAACAACATTCCAGTGTTCTTCATCCAGGACGCGATGAAGTTCCCCGACCTGGTGCACGCCGTCAAGATGGAGCCCGATCGCGCCTTCCCGCAGGCGGCCAGCGCGCACGACACTTTCTGGGACTTCATCTCGCTGATGCCCGAATCGATGCACATGGTGATGTGGCAAATGAGCGACCGCACCATTCCGCGCAGCCTGCGCATGATCGAAGGCTTTGGCATCCACTCCTTCCGCCTGCTGGACGCCCAGGGTCAGAGCACCTTCGTCAAATTCCACTGGCGCCCCAAACTGGGGCTGCAATCTACGGTGTGGGACGAGGCAGTCAAGCTGCAGGCCGCCGACAACGACTTTCTGCGCCGCGACCTGTTTGAGGCCATCGAGGCCGGCGATTTTCCGGAATGGGAGCTGGCGGTACAACTGTTCACCGAAGCAGAGGCCGAGCATTTCGACTTCGACCACTTGGACGCCACCAAGCTGATTCCTGAAGAGGTCATTCCGCTGCGCACCATTGGGCGCATGGTGCTCAACCGCTGGCCGAACAACTTCTTTGCCGAAACCGAGCAGGTGGCGTTCTGCCCCGCCAACGTGCCGCCGGGCATTGATTTCTCCAACGACCCGCTACTGCAGGGCCGGTTGTTTTCGTACCTGGACACGCAGTTGATCCGCCTGGGCGGGCCCAACTTCACGCAGATCCCGATCAACGCACCGCAGTGCCCGTTCCACAACTTCCAGCGCGACGGCCACATGCAGATGCAGCAGCACAAAGGGCGTGTCAACTACGAACCGAGCAGCCTGCAGCCCGACACACCGCGCGCCTCGCAGGCCGTGGGTACGCACGCCTTTGCCGAGCGCCCAGACGACGGCGCCAAGGGCCGCGTGCGCGCCGAGAGCTTTGCCGACCACTTCAGCCAGGCGCGCATGTTTCTGCACAGCCAAAGCAAGGTGGAGCAGGCGCACTTGGCGTCAGCGCTGGTGTTCGAGCTGTCCAAGGTCGAAACCGTGCGTGTGCGCGAGGCCGTGGTCGGGCAACTGCGCCACATCGACGAATCACTGGCCCAGCGCGTGGCCGATGGGCTGGGTCTGCCGTCCCTGCCGCCTGCCCCACCTGCTGCACGACCCGCCAAGGGCGTGGCGTTGTCGCCCGCCACCGCCCTCATCCCGCGCATGAAGGACACGCTGCAAGGCCGCTGCATCGGCATCCTGGTGGACGACGGCTCCAGCGCTCAAAGCATTGCCGCGCTGCGCCAAGCCATCGAAGCCGAAGGCGCACGCGTGAAGATCGTCGCGCCCAAGGTCGGTGGTGCCCAGCTGGACGATGGCAGCCACCTGGCGGCAGACGGCCAGCTGGCGGGGACGCCGTCGGCACTGTTCGACGCCGTGGCGTCGGTGTTGGCACCCGAGCGCGGCGCCAAGCTGGCGAAAGAAGCCGCTGCAGTGGACTGGTTCCGCGATGCCTTTGGTCACCTCAAAGCCATTGCCGCCTGCCAAGGCTCGCAGCCGATCCTGCAGGCCGCCGGCATCCAGCCCGACGCCGGCGTGATGGCCCCGTCCAACACTGCAGCCTTCGTGGCCGCCGCCAAAACGCGCCAATGGGAACGTGAACCCAAGCTGCGCACCCTGGCCTGAGGGAGCTGACTTGGTCAGCCGCACCTGACGCCGTCCCGCTGACCCTTTTTCTATGTCCAATCCAAGGAGCTTTCCGATGACCAAAAAATCCTACAACGCCGAGCAACTGCAGGACTTGGTGCTGCAGATGATGGAAACCGAACTCGGTGGCGAGCAGGTTTACCTGGCCGCGCTGCAGTGCGCGCAGAACGCCGATCTGAAAAAAGAATGGCAGGGATACCTAGAAGAAACCCGCATGCACCAGCGCACAGTGCGCACGCTGTGCGAAGCACTGGGCATGGATGCCAGCGCCCAGACGCCATCGCGCAAAGTGGTCAAGCACCTGGGCGATTCGCTGGTCCAGGCCATGCAACTGGCCTTGAAGAGCGGTACGCCCACGGCGGCCGAACTGACAGCGTGTGAATGCGTGGTGCTGGCCGAAACCAAGGACCATGCCAACTGGGAGTTGCTCGGCCAAGTGGCCCAAGCGGCCAGCGGCGCCACCGCCAAAGCCCTGCAGGACGCCTATGACAAGGTGCAGCAGGACGAGCAGCACCACCTGTATCACACCATGGGCTGGTGCCGGGAGTTATGGATTCAGAGCCTGGGCATGCCAGCGGTGCTGCCGCCGCCCGAAGAAATCAAGCAGGTTGAGACCGCCATTGGCGCCTCGCGTGCAGAGCAGCAACGCACCACCCTGCTGTAGGCGCAGGGTGGATCAGGGCCAAGTGGCGCCGGTGCCGCGCATCTGCTGCACCACGGCAATCAGGGCGGGCGAGCTCAGCGCATCGTTCAGCCCGGCCAGCGCCGGGTGTTTCAGATACGCGCGCAGGTAAAAATTTTCATCAACGACGTCGCTCGCTGGCTCGTACCCGACCAGCGCAAACACGTCGCCCAGCGCCAGACGCTCGCCCAGGCCGACGCACAAATAGCTCAGCGCCAGATACGGCACTGCTTGCGGGTCAAAGGTGCTGGCCGGCGTGACCAGCACCCGACTGCTGTCGGAGACGTCACTCACCAGTCCTGCAGGCAGCGCCCACAGGCGCAGCACCAGGGCGCCGATTTCGCCGGCACTCAGGCCAATCACCTCCTGCTCCAATTGGGCCCGCTCCAGACGGCCGCGCACCAGCCATTCATCGACCGCGTTGTGCGGCAACAGCGCTGCCGTCGCCAGATGGCCAACAAAGGCCATGACCACCTTGGTTGCCAGGGCGCCGTGGTCGGGCAGATTGAGCGCCTTGCCCAGGTGCAAGGCCAGCTCGCTGGCAATGGAGCTGGCACGCCAGATGGTGTCGAACGAGTGCTGCGATGAACTGAGCTCGGGCTTGAACGCCTGCGCCAACAGGTACTGCACGCAAATATTACGCACCGTTTCCATGCCCAGAAAAGCCACCGAGTGCTCGATGCTGGTCACCGGCTGACTCAGCCCATAAAACGGCGCGTTGACCGTAGCCAGCACCTTGGCGGCAATCAACGGCTCACCGCGCAGCAGCTCGGTCAACTCGGACGGGCCGATCCGGTCAAAAAAATCGGGTGCCAACAACTGGTGCAACGACTGCGGCGGGCAGGGAATGCCGCCAATCACGCTCATCAGCGCATCACGCCGCGCATCGGGCAATTCGTGCTCGTGCGTCCAGGAAAAGGCGGTCAACGCAGCGGGTATTTCCTCTACAGGCTCTACCGGCTCTACGGGTTCTGCTGGTTCTGCTGGTTCTGCTGGTTCTGCAGCCTCCAGCGGCTCGGGTGCTTGCGCCGATGCCTCGGGTGCGACGGTGGGTTCAGAGGCGGGAGCTGCAGGTGGCGGGGGCTCTTCGGCAGGGACAGGCGGCGCTGGTGGCGCTGGTGGCGCCACGGGCGTCTGACTCACAGGCTGGGCCAAAGGACGCGGCACCGCCGAAGGGGGCTTCGGGGCGGGCGCCGAACGACTGAGTTTCCACCAGGCCAGGGCAGCAACAATAGCCGCTACAGCGGAGATCAGGAGCAGTAAAGGTGGCACAGGTGCAACTCGCGGTGGGTTAAAAGTTGTCTATGCTAACCACTCTGATGCGCTGGAAATTGACCTGCACCAAGTCCAATTGCACGGTGGTAGGCCATATACAGATATCCCGTTGCATACAGTTCTTTAATGATCAGCAACATGCTTACGGTCAGTGGATGGGCTATCACATCCGGGACAATCACAAAAAATGCGCATAAAAGAAATGCGGATGAAAGCCGCACCAGAGCTTCATAGCCTAAATCGGTGTCTGGCTTTTCAGCGCTGATCATCGACTGTTTTTAGCTCCTATCCGAACAGGTTTCAGGTAACAATCACTCTCGTTCACTGCCGCATAGGTAGCTCAGAAAGTTCAGTGCCGCATAGACAGCTCGGATAAACGGTTCACTGCCGAATAGGCAGATCAGAAACGGACACATCAAAAGATGTTGGCAACCGAACCAATAAACAGTAGCGGCCATCACACGGGTACCAAGAATCGCCTGCGTTGAACGCTGAATTAAAAGCTATGAGCGCATAGCCAATAAACAGCATCTCCACATCAAAAACAATAGCTACTAGCGCAATAGACATAAGCGCCTAAGGCAATTTTTACCCTTATTCTGGCGTGTAAGCGGCCTGCAGCCGACTCCCGCCGGCTGCTGTCGGCTTCAGCCCAGGCGCGCCTGGTGCCGCGCAATCTGCGCCCGTACCTGCGCTGGCGCGGTGCCGCCCAGCGTATTGCGCGCGTTCAGCGAGCCACGCAGGCTCAGCACTTCGTAGACGTCTTTTTCAATGTCGGGGTGAAATCCCTGCAGCACCGCCAGCGGCAGCTCGGACAAATCACAGGCGTGCGACTGCGCGGCTTTGACGGCGTGGGCCACCGTTTCGTGGGCGTCGCGGAACGGCAGGCCTTTTTTGACCAGGTAGTCAGCCAAGTCGGTGGCGGTGGCGTAGCCTTTTTTGGCCGCGTCCTCCATGGCCTGGGCATTGACGGTGATACCGCCTTCCTTGGCGCCGGTGGTTGGGTTGAGCTGACCACCAACCATTTCGGCAAAGATGCGCAGCGTGTCTTTCAGCGTGTCCACGGTGTCGAACAGCGGCTCTTTGTCTTCCTGGTTGTCTTTGTTGTAGGCCAGCGGCTGGCCCTTCATCAGCGTGATCAGGCCCATCAAATGGCCGACGACGCGGCCGGTTTTACCGCGCGCCAGCTCAGGCACGTCGGGGTTTTTCTTCTGCGGCATGATCGACGAGCCGGTGGTGAAGCGGTCGGCAATTTGGATGAAACCGAAGTTCTGGCTCATCCACACAATCAGCTCTTCGCTCAGGCGGCTGATGTGCACCATGCACAGGCTGGCGGCGGCGGTGAATTCAATCGCAAAGTCGCGGTCGCTGACGGCGTCCAGGCTGTTTTGGCAAACGCGTGCGTCGCCGTTGGCATCGACCATGCCCAGCGTGCGCGCCACGCGCTCGCGGTCCAGCGGGTAGGTGGTACCGGCCAACGCAGCGCTGCCCAGCGGCAACACGTTGACGCGCCGGCGCACGTCCTGCATCCGCTCAGCGTCGCGCGCAAACATTTCGACATAGGCCAACAGGTGGTGGCCAAAGCTGACCGGTTGCGCCACTTGCAGGTGGGTAAAGCCAGGCAGGATGACGTCGATGTTCTGCACGGCAGTCGCCACCAGCGCTTGTTGCAACTCGACCAGCAGGTTGGCAATCAGGTCGATTTCATCGCGCAGCCACAGGCGCACGTCGGTGGCGACTTGGTCGTTGCGGCTGCGGCCGGTGTGCAGGCGCTTGCCGGCATCGCCGACCAGTTGCGTCAGGCGCGCTTCGATATTCAGATGCACGTCTTCGAGGTCGAGCTTCCAGTCGAAGGCGCCGGAGGCGATCTCTTGCGCGATTTGCGCCATGCCCTTTTGGATGGCAGCGTGGTCGTCCGCGCCGATGATGTTTTGCGCGGCCAGCATGTCAGCGTGCGCCAGGCTGCCGGCAATGTCAGCCTGCCACAGGCGCTTGTCAAAAAACACGCTGGAGGTGTAGCGCTTGACCAAGTCGCTCATCGGCTCCGAGAAAAGCGCCGACCAGGCCTGCGCCTTGGTATCGAGCTGGTTGTGGGACGGCGACGCGCTGGGGCTGTGGGAGCTGGTAGACATGATGTGGCAATAATCCGATGGAACAGACACCCGGAACGCCCGGATGCCGCAATGCAAAACCCGCAAATTTTATCGACCCCGCCCCCTGAGCCGCAATCTGCGGCCGCAAGGCCCCGCGACCACGGCAAGGTACGGCGCACGCTGGTGTTTGACGCCTGCGAAGTCGGCGTGGTGCTGCGGGCGGTGCTGTTCGTGGAAACCGTGCTGGGCGTGGGTGCGATATATGGCGTTGACACGCTGCTGGATTGGCTGGCGCGGCTGTCGCTGTTCACTGGCGGCGCCCTGCCGGCCACGCTGGCTTGGCTGATTGCCGCCTGCAGCCTCAAGACGCTGTTGCAGCGCCTGAGCACCCGTGGCCAGTACGCTGCCGGCGTGGCGCTGGGGGCGCTGGCCGGCTTGTATGCCTGCGCTATGCTGGCGCTGGCCGGCGTGGTGGCGCACCCGCCCTGGCTGGCCAGCAGCGCCAGCGGCGCACTGCTGGCAGCGGCGCTGGTGGCCGCCCTGGTGCTGCGCGCCCGCGGCAGAACGCCCGCAGCCACCACGGCACGGCTGGTCGAGCTGCAGTCGCGCATCCGGCCGCATTTTTTGTTCAACACGCTCAACAGCGCCATCGCCCTGGTGCGCAACGATCCAGCCCAGGCCGAGTCGCTGCTGGAAGATTTAAGCGACCTGTTTCGCCACGCGCTGATCGAGCAGGGCGAGGCGGTGACGTTGGGCGAAGAAATTACGCTGGCCAAGCGCTACCTGCACATCGAGCAAGTGCGTTTTGGCACGCGCCTGCAAGTGCAATGGGACATCGACCCGCGTGCCGATGGTGCGCGCTTGCCGCCGCTGCTGCTACAGCCGCTGGTAGAGAACGCGGTCAAACACGGCGTCGAGCCCAGTGCGCACGGCGGCAAGTTGCGCGTGCAAACCCAGCAGCGCGGCAGCCGGGTGCTGGTGCGCATCACCAATACCCTGCCCGGTGACCCCCTGCGCGACGGCACTGCGCCGCAAGGCCACGGTATCGCGCTGGCCAATGTGCGCGCACGCTTGGCGCTGCTGCACGACGTGCAGGGCGAGTTCAGCGCCGGCGTGCAGGAGGGCCTCTACCAGGTGCGCATGGTCCTGCCCGCACCGCGCCCCGGCAACGGCCCGGCACCCTCTTCCACCACCCCGCGCCCCAGCACGCCGACGGCCCCATGAACATCCTGATCGTTGACGACGAAGCGCTGGCCCGCAGCCGCCTGCGCACCCTGCTGACCGAGGGCAGCGACAGCCCGCGCCACCATGTCGCCGAAGCCGCTACGGCGGCCGAAGCCCTGGACTGGCTGGCACCGACCAGCGGACGCGCCTGCGACTTGGCACTACTGGACATCCACATGCCCGGTCAGGACGGGCTGGCGCTGGCGCACCACTTGCGCACGCTGGCCTATCCACCGGCCATCGTATTTGTCACGGCGCACACCGACCATGCGCTGAGCGCTTTTGAGTTGGATGCTGTGGACTACCTCACCAAACCGGTACGGCGCGAGCGCCTGCAACAGGCGCTGGCCAAGGTACAGCGCGCCGCGCCCAGCGTTCTGGCGCTGCTGCCCGCCGCCACGCAGGCGAGCGGCGAGGCACTGCTGATCCAGGACCGGGGCCGCACCGAGCGCGTGCCGCTGGCCGAGGTGCTGTATTTCAAGGCGGAACAAAAGTACGTCACGGTGCGTACCGCCGCGCGCAGCTACATCCTGGACGGCACCCTGAACGATCTCGAAGCGCGCCACGCCGCTGATTTTTTGCGCATCCACCGCAACGCCTTGGTCGCCCGCCGCGCCGTGCGCGCGCTGGAAAAGCACTACGACCCTGAAGAAGGCGAAGGCTGGGCGGTGCGCCTGCACGGCCTGAGCGAGTTGCTGGCGGTGTCGCGCCGCCAAGTGGCCGCGGTGCGAGAGGAGATGGGGCGATGAGGGCTCACTCTCCGTAGACCCCAGCAAATCACTATTAAATCAATAGCTTCAAGCGCACGCAGTTAAAGGGCTAGAAGCCGTTTTGATCATATGTTGCAACATTTATGTCGCTGTTGGGGATTTGGGATTTGGGATTTGGGATTTGGGATTTGGGATTTGGGATTTGGGATTTGGGGATGTTGGGTTGAGTACAACCCAACCTACGAGGCCCTTACAAGCGCACTGGAATGCCGCGCGCGGCCATGTGTTGCTTGGCCTGCTGCACGGTGAATTCGCCGTAGTGGAAGATGCTGGCGGCCAGCACCGCGTCGGCGCCGCCGATCTGGATACCGTCGGCCAAGTGGTCCAGCGTACCGACGCCGCCCGAGGCGATCACTGGCACGCTGACGGCGTCACTGACGGCGCGGGTCAGCGCCAAGTCAAAACCGGACTTGGTGCCGTCGCGGTCCATGCTGGTGAGCAAAATTTCGCCCGCGCCGCGCTCTGCCATCTCGGTGGCCCAGGCGACGGCGTCCAGGCCGGTGTTTTTGCGCCCACCGTGGCTGTAGACATCCCAGCCGGCGCCTACGGGCTGGCCGTTGGCGCGTAGGCGCTGCGCGTCCTCGGCAGTGCGGCGCTTGGCATCAATGGCGACAACGATGCACTGCGCGCCGTACTTGGCTGACACGGCGTTGATGACTTCCGGGTGGGCCAGCGCGGCCGAGTTGAAGCTGGTCTTGTCGGCGCCGGCGTTGAGCAGACGGCGCACGTCGTCCACGGTGCGCACGCCGCCGCCGACGGTGAGCGGAATGAACACCTGGCTGGCCACGGCCTCGATGATGTGCAGGATCAAGTCGCGTCCGTCACTGGTGGCGGTGATATCGAGAAAGGTCAACTCATCGGCGCCCTGTTCGTTATAGCGCGCGGCAATTTCCACCGGGTCACCGGCATCGCGCAGTTCAACAAAATTAACGCCCTTGACGACGCGGCCACCGGTCACGTCAAGGCAGGGAATGATGCGTTTGGCAAGCATGGCGTGAAAACCGTCCTGTAGTCGAAGAAAAAGAGGGGCCAGTGCACAACACGGCCCCTGTGCGGCCGGCAAGATACCACGGCGCTGCTTTACAGGGGTGGACGGCCCAAGGGAGGGCCTCCAATCAAAAAACAACAATGCCTCCGAAATAATTTCAACCATCGTCAGCTAACGGCACCATGCAAAACTATCGATACACTTTGATGCAGCCATGAAAATTTGGATCCACATCCCCAGCCCGCACCCTTTTTGTGGTGGCGCAGGCATGTTTTCAGGCGCTCTCAAAGAAACTATTCAGTGATCACTCGTAATCAATCTGCTGCAGCGCCTTGGCTTGCAGTGCTCTTGGCGTGTGGCATGGCAGCGACACCGCTGGCCAGTGCCCAGGAAAAATCCACCCCAAGCAAAAGCACCCCGGTCCTCGCTGACACCAGCGCAGCGCCGCTGTCAGCACCTGCCGTGGAGACCGCAGCGCTGCTGCGACTGCGCCACTGGAAAAGCAGCTTCAAAAATCTGGGAGTGAGCAGTCCGCTAACCCTGCGCGGCATGGAGAGTGAGGGCAGTTTCAGCGTGGGCGTGCGGCGCGACGAGCTGGTCGAGTTCGCCCGGCTGCGCGTGACTTTCACACTGTCGCCGTCCTTGCTGCCCGCACTGTCGCACCTGAAGGTACTGCTCAACGATGAGTTGTTGCAGACCGTCGTGCTGAACAAGGATCAACTGGGCGTGCCACAGATGGTGGATCTGGAGATTGATCCGCGCTACTTCACCGACTACAACCGGTTTCGCTTTCAATTCATTGGCCATTACACGATGGAGTGCGAAACCCCGTCCCACACCAGCCTGTGGGCCAGCGTCAGCAACGAGAGCACCCTGGTGCTGTCGTTGCGCCAATTGCCCCAGCGCGACGACCTGGCCTTGCTGCCGGCGCCCTTTTTTGATCCGCGCGACAACCAGCCCTTACAGTTGGCCTTTGTCTATCCGAAACAGCCCAGCATGGCGGTACTCAAGGCCTCGGGCTCGGTGGCCAGCTGGATGGGCATGCTGGCCGACTACCGGGGCAACCACTTCTCGGTGTTTGAGGACCAGTTGCCACAGCGCCATGCCGTGGTGTTTGCCACCAACGACCAGCGCCCGGCGTTCCTGCACGACCTGCCCCCCATTACGCAGCCGACGCTGACCATGCTGGCCCACCCTACCGTACCCGGCGCCAAGTTGCTGCTGGTACTGGGCAAGGACGCCGCCCAACTGCAAATGGCGGCCGATGCGCTGGCGCTGGGCAAGGCGGCCCTGTCTGGCTCCAGCATGACCGTCACAGCGCTAAAATACCCACCGCCGACGCGTCCCTACGACGCCCCGCGCTGGCTTACCAGTGAGCGCCCGGTGCACCTGGCCGAATTGGTGCAAAACGCCTCTGCGCTGCAAGTACGCGGTGCGGCGCTGAACGACACCGTCAATATCGCCACCCGCATGGCGCCCGATCTGTTCACCTGGAACGCCAAAGGGGTGCCGCTGGATCTGAAGTACCGCCACACGCCCGGCAGTGATGCCGATCCCGGCACGCTGAATGTATCCATCAACAACCAGTTCATTCAAAGCTATCCGCTGGCATCGCGGGGCATGCAACCCAGTGGCAAAAACAAGGTATTGCTACCGCTGTTTGACGACAGCAATGTGCAAGCGCGCTCGAACCTGCAGATTCCTGCTTTCATGTTGGGCGGCGATAACCAGTTGCAGTTTTCCTTTGAAATTCCGCCCAATGACATGGGGCATTGCCGCTCGACGCAACCGAGCGAACGGGTGGCTACCATCGACCCGCAATCGACCATCGACCTGACCGGCTTTCACCACTATCTGGCCATGCCCAATCTGGCGGCCTATGCCAATAGCGGCTTTCCATTCACCCGCGTGCCCGATCTGGCGCAAACCTCCGTCATCTTGCCCAACCAGCCGACCATCGCCGACATCCAGGTGTTTTTGACCGCCATCAGCCGCATGAGTGCCTCAACCGGTTACCCCGGCACGCGCTTTCAGCTGCTGACGGCGGCACAAATCAAGCAGGCAGGCGACACCGACATTCTGCTCGTGGCGCAGGGCGATCGCGACGGACTGCTGGCGCAGTGGCAGCAGCATTTGCCAGCCCTGGTGGCGGCCGGCTCGCGCTCGGTGGCGTCGCTGGAGCGGACGATGGGCTCGTTCATCCAACTGTTTCAGCTGGAATCTGAAATCCAACTGTCGTCTTCTGGCGGGCGCACCACCCTGACAGGTGATGGCCCTTTAGCGGCCATCGTTGGATTTGAATCCCCCGTGCAAAAGGGACGCAGCGTGGTAGCCCTCACCGCCAGCGACAGCGCCGCCATGGCACTGGTGAGCAGCGGGCTGAGCGACTCGGGCAAGATCCAGCTCCTGCGCGGCGATCTGGGCCTGCTGCGCGGCGACGCCATCGAGAGCTTTCGCATCCACCCGGTGTATTACGTCGGCGATCTGCCGTGGTGGCAGTGGCTGTGGTTTCATTTACACAGCCACCCGCTGCTGCTCGCCTTGCTGGGCATTGGTGCGGGTTTATTGGTCACTTTTATCGTGTACGGCGCCCTGCGCGCCATGGCGGCACGCCGTCTGAGGGGGGATCATGGCTGATTTGCCACTGCGTCGAAAAATTCTACACACCGGCTTGTGCGCCCTGCTGCTGCCGCTGCACAGCGTGGCGGCACAAGCGCCGGCCAGCACAGCCGCCAGTACAGCGGTCACCACATCGGCCAGCGCATCGGTCAGCACAGCGCCAGGCACACCTGCCTGGCCAGCCTGGGAAATTTTTCGCACGCAATTCATGCAGGAAGGCGGACGCATTCTGTCAGGCGCCGAGGGCACGGGACAAACCTACTCCGAAGCACAGGCCTACGCCCTGTTTTTTGCCCTGGTGGCCAACGACCGCCCGGCCTTCGACAAAATTCTGGCGTGGACGGAAAACAACCTGTGTGCCGGCGACATGACAGCGCAGCTGCCCGCTTGGCTATGGGGCAAACGCGTGGATGGCAGCTGGGACGTGATGGACAGCAACCCGGCCTCGGACGCCGATGTGTGGATGGCTTACGCCCTGGGCGAAGCCGGGCGCCTATGGAACGAGCGGCGCTACCGCGCCTTGTCGAGCCTGCTGGCGGCGCGCATTTTGCGCGAAGAAACCGCCGACCTGCCCGGCCTGGGCCGCACTCTGTTGCCAGCGCCCAAAGGCTTTACCAAAGGCAAAAACCGCTGGCGCCTGAACCCCAGCTACATGCCGCTGCAAGTCATGCAATGGCTGGCCCAAACCCAGCCCCAACCCGAATGGCGTGCACTGGTGCACAGCTCACGCGACATCCTCATTGGTGCGTCCCCCAAAGGATTTACTCCGGACTGGACGCTGTACGACGCAAACAAGGGCTTTCTGCCGGACACCGAGGGGGCAGAAAAGGGCCAAGGGGGCTACAACGCCATTCGTGTGTATTTGTGGGCCGGTATGCTGCACCCCGACGCTCCCGATCGCCAGCGCGTACTGGATGCGCTGGCGCCGATGGCGCGCCTGGTCCGCGAACAGGGCCATCCGCCCGAAACCATTGACATCCTGAGCGGCAAAAGCAGCGGCGTGGCCGCCTCGGCGTTTTCTGCAGCCATGCTGCCCTTTTTGCAGGCCGAAAAAGAAAATACGGCCTTGCAGGAACAGCGCACGCGGATCGAAGCGCGCCCAATCCGCACGAACGCTTATTACGAACAGGCACTGGGGCTGTTTGGCATGGGCTGGGATGAAGGTTTTTACCAATTTTCTGCGGCGGGTCAGCTGCAGGTGCGGTGGCAGCGCTGATGAGTAACTCACCTCTGAAGGCCGCAGGCTGGAGCGTGCTGGCGGCCCTCTGCCTAGCCAGCGGGCCAGCGCAGATGCAAGTACAGGCTGCACCCGACGCCCAGACCCAGTTGTTGCGCGGCGCACAAATGTGGGCGACAAAAAATCGCACCGATCTGGCGCGCCAGCTGGTGCAGAAAATGCTGCTGGCCGACCCCTATTCGCCCATCGCTCTGGCCACCCTGGGGGATCTGGCACTGCGCGAAAACAAGACAGAAGAAGCGCAGCGCATCCTGACCACCCTGCGCACCAAACACCCAAAGAACCCACTCACGCAAGAGCTGGAGGTACTGGTGCGGGTGTATGGTCCCGAACGCGAAAAACTGGCGCAAATGCGCCTTATGGCGCGTGCGGGCCGCCAAGAGGAGGCCGTGCAAATGGCACGCGCGCTGTTTCCAGCCGGCCCACCGACGATTGGCAATCTGGCACTGGAATATTTTCAGATCATCGGCAGTGCCTCTGGCGACGAGGCGCAGGCACAGGCACAGGCACAGCTCAACCGGATCTATCAACAAACGGGCGAATCGCGCTACCAATTGGCCTTGCTGGACATGCAACTGGCGCAGGGTACGCGCGCGCAGACGCTGCTGGCGGCCATTGAAGCGCTGGCCGAACACACTGACGTGGACACCCCGGGGCTGCAGGCACTGTGGCGCCGGGCACTGGTTCAACAAGGCGACAACGCTGCCGGCTTACGCTCAGCGCAGCAGTTTTTGCGCCGTTTTCCAGGCGACACGGCCGTCGTCGAGCGATTGGCGGCCCTGCAGCAGACGCAAGAGCGCGGGCAGCAGCGGGCGCAAGAACCGGCCAATGGAGCGCGTAACGTGGCGCTGCAGACGCTGGATCAGAAAAACATGGCACTGGCCGAAGAAAAACTCCAAACGGTTTTGTCGCTGAACCAGCGCGATGCTGAAAGTATTGGCAACCTGGGACTGATGCGGCTGCGCCAAGGACAACATACCCAGGCACAGGAGCTGTTCGGCCAGGCCTTTGCCCTGTCAGGCGAACAAAAGTGGTCGGAACTGCAGGCCACCGCGCGCTTTTGGGGTTTGCTGCGCCAGGCAAATGTGGCGCTGGACAAGAACGAACTCGACACCGCCGTCAGCCTGGCGCGCAAGGCGCTGGCGCTGCAGCCAGACAACCCGGAAGCGCTGAGCACCCTGGCCGACATTCGCGCACTGCAAAACGCCCTGCCCGAGGCGCAAACGCTGTACGAACAAGCCCTGCAGCACGAAGCCGGCAACAGCGCGGCCCTTAAAGGCCTGGCCAGCGTGTATGCGCACAGCGGCCAACCAGACAAAGCGCTGGCACTGCTGGAGCAGGCCGCCGCCACCGACACCACGCTGGCCGGCACACTGGCTAGCACGCGTGCTGATCTGCTACAAGAGCAAGCCAAAGCCTTCCTGCAAGCGCAGCGCCCCGGCGCCGCACTGCGCGCGCTGGAAACTGCCGTGGCACTGGAACCCGATAACCCGTGGGCGCGCCACAGCCTGGCGCAACTGTATGTGCGCCTGGGTTTGCCACAGGAAGCCCACAGCGCCATGAACGAAGGCATCACCCTCACCCCCGAAGCGGCGCCCATGCGCTATGCGCGCGCCCTGATCCGCAGCGCGCTGGACGATAATGCCGGCGCACTGGCAGACATGCAACACATTGCACCCGCAGCGCGCAGTGAAGGGATGCAGGAACTGGTGCAGCGCGCCTCGGTAAACCAGCTGATAGCGCAGGCCACCAGCACCGCCACACCCGCCAGCACCACCGATGCCCACAACTTACTGCAGCGTGCCGAGGCACTGGCCCGCGACGATGCCAGCCTGCTGTACGCCGTGGCCAATGCCTGGTTCAAGCGCAACCAGCCGGCCGCTGGCGTAGCAGTATTTGACCGACTGCAACAACGCGCCGGGCCGTTGCCAGCGCCAGTGCAACTCGACTATGCGGCCTTGCTGCACCGCGCACAAGATGACGCTGCCGTAGAGGAGCGCCTGCCCCACTTGCTGACGCAACTGCAATGGAGCAGTGCGCAAGAAGCGCAGCTGCTGGCCCTGTATGGCAACCACCAGGAGCGCCTGATCGAGCGCCAGCGCGCCGCCGGGGGTACGCAACAAGCCGTGCAATTGGCACGCGCTCCGTTGCCGGACATTGACGCCCGCAGCGACGCCACCCAGACTGCGCAGCAGCGGGGCCGCGTGCAGGCACAGTTGTTGGCTGCAGCCGGCGAATACGCTGATGCCATCCCTTTGCTACAGGCGCTGGTAGCGCAGTTGCCCAACGACGCACCACTGCGCTTGGCGCTGGGTGATGCCCTATCACGCCAGAAGCGCAGCGAAGAAGCCATAGTCCAGGCGCGTTGGCTGGAGCAGCACCTGCCCACCACCGAGACCAACCAGCAGCTGGCCCTGCTGCGCCTGTGGCAGCGCATCGGACAGATGCAGCCAGCGCGGGCCTTGTTGCTGCAGTTGTTGCAATCGGCACCCGCTAATACCGACGTGCTGCTGCACGCCGCACGGCTGGAGCGTGCCGATCGCCACTATGCGCAGGCGGTGGCCCTGTTCCAGCGTGCCTGGACACAGGAAGCGAACAATGCCGTCGTCATGGTGGCGGCCCCAGTCCCGTCTCAGGCTCTGGCTCCGGCCAGCACCGACAGTGAAACTCTGGCCAAGATCACCACTGAAATCAACGCCATCGAAGCGCGCCGCCAAGTCTGGATCGAAGGCGGGCAGCAAACAATGCAAAAAAAGGCCACGGAAGGCATCTCCAGTCTGCATGGCTGGGAGCGGCCCCTGGTGGCCTGGATGCCCAGAGTTTATGACGGTCATTATTTCTTGCACGTTGACCAGGTACAACTGGACGCGGGCAAGCTACCGCAGAACAGGGACGATGCACGCAACTACGGCCAGGTAGCGGCGTGGCCCGGCAACGACTACCGCTCCGGTGGCGCACGCCAACGCAACTCGGCCACCAATGTCGGCTTTG
Organism: Simplicispira psychrophila DSM 11588; assembly: GCF_000688255.1. Lineage (GTDB taxonomy): Bacteria > Pseudomonadota > Gammaproteobacteria > Burkholderiales > Burkholderiaceae_C > Simplicispira > Simplicispira psychrophila. The sequence goes on from NZ_JHYS01000001.1 coordinate 77,493, forward strand.
GCTTTGTCGGCGACAAGGTGGAATGGGACATCGGCGTGACCGGCATTGGTTTTCCGGTGACCAATTGGGTGGGCGGCGTCTCCTACAGCGACAGCACCGAGGACATCAACTACCAGATGGCCCTGGCACGCCGGCCCCTCACTGGCAACCTGATGACCTACGCCGGAGCGAACGACCCCGTCACCGGTCAGGTCTGGGGCGGCGTGGTGGCCACCGGCGCATCAGGCCGGGTGTCTACCAATATCGGCCCCTACAGCACCTCGCTGAGTGCCAGCTATGCCCTGCTCACCGGCCAGAACGTACGCAACAACACGCGCCTGCAGGTGCGCTGGGCGGCAGACCGCGATGTCTGGCAGTCGCGCCACAGCAACATCAACGTGTCGCTGGCGCTGTCGGCCTGGCGCTATGGCCACGACTTGTCGGAGTTCAGCTGGGGGCATGGCGGCTACTACAGCCCGCGGAACTACGTGTCACTGGCGCTGCCCGTGGAGTGGAGCGGTCGCAAGGGCGACTTGACGTGGCTATTGCGCGGCGCCGTGTCGGTGTCGCGCAGCTCCAGCGCGGCGTCCAATTTTTTTCCAGACCATTCGGCACTGCAAGCACAGGCCAGCAATCTGGGGGATCAGCCGGTGTATGCTGGCAGCCGCAGCACCGGTTTTGGCCGCTCCTTGCGCGGTGCCGTCGAATACGACCTATCGCGGCAATTGACGATGGGTGCACAGCTCGACATAGACCGATCGGCCTATTACGCGCCCACCAACCTGTTGCTCTACGTCCGCTACAGTTTTGACCCGGTACTGGCGCCCTCAGGAAATCGCCCGCGCCCGGTGCAAACCTATTCCAGTTTCTGAGATGCCTGCTTCTCACCCAGAGCGACTGCCCCACAAACCTGGGCCCCGACTGGATTTTTTCAGCCTGCTGCGCGCCCTCGCCAGCAGTGGGCGCCACTTCTTGGCACGACCCGCCCGCCCGGTGCAGCCCATCGGGCTGGGTGTAGGTGCGTTGCCCGACGGGATGGAGCAACTGCCGCGCGGCGCCCCTGTAGCACTGGTGGCACGCGACGCACGCAGTGCAGCGCTGTGGTTCCCGGCCCTGCTGGCCGATGCAGTGTCTGCCACCAGCGTGTTTCTACTCGCACCCACCCAGAAGTGGGCTGACCGCCTGCTGACCCATGCGGCGCTGCACAGTGCCCATGCGCAAGGACAGCTGGTGATATGGACCGTGGCGCCCGACCTGCAGCAGCAGTTGCGCACACAGGGGCTGCGTCCCTTGATCGCAGAACTGGAAGTCGTCGGCCTGCACACCCACCACGCCTTGTATGTCATGGAGGCGCAGCCCCTGTTCATCGGCCTGGACTTGGTGTCTTTGCAGCGCGTGGGCGAACAGCTGCGCGTATGGTGTCTGGGGCGCCAACAGCCGGTCGTATTGGGCTTTGCCCCACCACCGGATGCAGGCCCAGATGTCGCAGTGGCAAACCACACCGATGTCCTGCCAATGCTGCGAGGGCTGTGCAACATGACCTTGCACATCGCCACGCTCAGCACCACTACAGAACACACCGCCCTGCACTTTGAGCGCTGGAACAGCGACAGCGGCGCTGTCTTTCAGACCGGTTTTGGCCTCACGCTGGACCCACAGACACAGCAGCTGTGCTATGACGGCAGCCGCACCGAGGGCCAAGGCCAGACCTTGATAGAAGCGTCCGACCAGCGCGCCGTGATTGCTACCCGTGCCGCCGTGGCCCAGCAGCATGGCGTACCGCAGCACTGGCACCTCGTCGATACGCTGGACAATGTGGCTGCGGCGGCAGCGCAAAGCGTGGGCGCCACTGTGCTGCTGGACGCGGGCAACAGCAACGAATTTGAAGAGCGCGCGCGCCTGGTGCACCAGTTGCGCCTGACGCGCCCGTCCACCCTGAAAATCGTGGTGCGAGAGAACGCCGGCAAGCTGCGCTCGCACAGCGAGCAAGCCCTGCTGCAACTGGGCGCCAACGCCGTTTTCTACCGCGAACAGGGGTTTTCGCGCCTGCTGCAATTGCTGCAGGATATCCGCCATCAAAGCTATATACGCCCGGTCAACCCCGATTACCAACAGGCGCTGGATGCCTTCATGCCCGTGCCAACACGGGGCTATCAGCCAGCACCCGAATTTTCACGCCTGGTGCGCGACATGCTGGCGCGCACGCAAGACATCGGCCTGGGCCACAGCATGGTGCGTCTGGACATAGCGCCGCACATCCCGCACATCATCGCTTTGCACGCCTGCAAAATGTCGCGCGACGGCGATCTGGCCACGGCCAGCCACAGCGCCATATATGTGTTTTTGTTTGCCTGCCGCGAACCCGACATCGAATCTGCGCTCCAGCGCCTGTTTGATGTGCCGGTGGCGCAACTCTTTACCGCCCAGAGTACCGACTGCTCTGGCACCGGGATGATCGCCCTGCTCGAAGGCCTGGACAACGCTGCCCGCCAGGGCTTGCCCGACTACAGCAGCCTGCTCCAGCCGCCTGCGTCGGCAATACCAGCCGTGCCTGTCGCCCCTACTGCAACCCCTACGCTCCAGTCGTCTGCCGCTGCCATGGCATCCACATTGCCGCTGACTGCGCCCCCCTCCGAGCAGGCCGCACTGCCAGCCGCACGGCATGCAGAGCGTCCCAGCCTGCGCACCAAGCCCATTGGCCAGCGCTGCTGGAATCACCCTGCCCCCTGAAAGCACGCCATGACTTTGCTCACCCTGTTCGCTTATGTCGCCATCGGTGCCGTGCTGGCCTGGGCGTGCGTCACCCTGCTGCAACGCACGCGCCGAAGCGACCTGCGCTGCATCACGCCTTATGTGCCTGCCAAGCAGCGCAACGCCGTACCCCGGTCAAAACCATGACCGCCACCCCGGTTCGCCCCATTGCCCTTGTCTCGCCCCTGGGCGGCACCGGCTGCACGACCCTGACGGCGCACTTGGCCACGCTCTTGGCGACACGCAACCAGCCATGCCTGGCGATTGATTTGTGTGCGCAAAACATGCTCGGGCGGCACTTGGGCATGCAGCAGTCGGCGAAGTCAGGATGGGCCACGCTGGCCGCAGAACACCAGTGGTGGGGACAGGCAGCACTGAGCAACTCGGACGGTGTCGATCTGCTGCCCTTTGGCGCAGCCAGCACGCCGGCGATGGACACTTTGCAACGTGAATGGGCGCTGACCCCCGAGTGGCTGCGCCATCAGCTCGACGCCCTGGAAGTGCCAGCGGGTAGCGCTATTTTTCTCGATACTCCGCCCTGGCCGGCGCCGCTGGCACTCCAGGCGCTGACCGCCGCCCGCATCGTACTGATCGTGCTGGAGGCTTCTGCACGGGCCTGCCATGCACAACCCCTGGTGACACAGGTGCTGGCGTGGGCGCCTCCCGATGCACACTGCGCCATCACCATCAACCGCGTTGATCCGCGCCGTGCTTCGCAACGCCGCGCCCTGGAGACGCTGCGTACGCAATGGGGCACTTTGCTGCTGCCGTACGTGGTGCATGAGGATGAAAATATCGCCCAGGCATGCGAATATGCCACCAGCGTCTGCACCCGAACACCACACACGCAGTCCTCCCACGATCTGCAAGGTATTGGCCAGTGGCTGCTGGATCACCTCGCTGCTGCAGCGACGGCAGATCCGCGCACCACACCGTTGCCGCAACCTCTATGACGCCAGCGCCCCGACTGACACCGGCCAGCCTGGCGCGCCGCCTTCAAGAGTGGCTGGCCAGCCTGCTGGAAGTCCCCAGCAGCGCCCCGGTGTGGCTGTGGCTGTGGCGCCTGCTGGTACGCCCGGCCAACCCAGGCGTCGGTTTTTTTGCCAGTCTTGCAGCAGGCGCCTTACGCCTGCTGGGCGCTCTGGGGTGGGCGTTGGGCGGGCTCTTCAAAGTGGCGGGAACGCTGCTGTATGTCGCTGCCTGGCCGATTCGCCTAGCCATGCACGCACTGGACCGGCTGGCGCTGCACATCAACGTCGAAACATCCGGCCGCCTGGCCGATCGCTACCTGTCGCCGGTTTTGGCCTTGCCTGGGGCCCGATGGATAGCCGTGTGCATCGGCTCAGTGGCCGCCATCATCGTCATGACCACGCCATTCAACTGGTTTGGTCAGGCCTTGTTCCTGGTGCTAGGGTGGGCGCTGGCCATGGTGCTGCGCCGCCTGCCCGGACGCTACCCGACGCTGATGCTGGCCACCCTGAGCCTGCTGGCCATGGGCCGCTATGCCTGGTGGCGCCTGACCTTCTCGCTGGAATTTGACTCACCGATAGAGTACGCCCTGGGCTGTGGCCTGCTGCTGGCCGAGGCCTACACCTGGCTGGTGGTGGTTTTTGGCTTTATCCAGACCGCCTGGCCGCTGCAACGCCCGGCTGCGGCACTGGTCGGTGTACCCCACGACTGGCCCAGCGTGGACGTTTTCATCCCCACCTACAACGAGCCCCTGAGCGTGGTGCGCGCCACCGTGCTGGCCGCGCTGGCGCTGGACTGGCCAGCGGACAAACTCAACATCTTCATTCTGGACGACGGCAAGCGTGAAGAATTTCGCGAATTTGCCGAGTCGGTCGGGGTCAGGCATATCACGCGCAGCGACAACCGGCACGCCAAGGCCGGCAACCTGAACCACGCTCTGGGCATAACCCACAGCGAACTGGTGGCCATCTTTGACTGCGACCACATCCCGACACACTCCTTTCTGACCAGCGCTGTCGGCTGGTTTCAGCGTGACCCGAAGTGCGCCATGCTGCAGACGCCGCACCATTTTTTCTCACCCGATCCGTTTGAGCGCAATCTGGGTACCTTCCGGCGCGTGCCCAACGAGGGCGCGCTGTTCTACGGTCTGATCCAGGACGGTAACGACTTCTGGAATGCCACCTTCTTTTGCGGCTCGTGCGCCGTGATCCGGCGTGGCCCGCTGATGGAAGTCGGCGGCATTGCCGTCGAAACCGTGACGGAAGACGCCCACACCGCCCTCAAACTGCACCGCCGGGGCTACAACACGGCCTATATCAACCGCACCCTGGCCGCCGGTCTGGCCACCGAAAGCCTGTCCGCGCATGTCGGCCAGCGCATTCGCTGGGCGCGCGGCATGGCGCAAATCTTCCGCACCGACAACCCCTTTCTGGGCCCCGGCCTGAGCCTGTGGCAGCGCATTTGCTACACCAACGCCATGCTGCATTTCTTCTTTGGCCTGCCGCGCCTGGTATTCCTCACCGCGCCGATGACCTTCCTGTTTTTCGAATGGCACATCATCAACGCCGGCGCCCTCATGATTGCCCTGTATGTGCTGCCCTACATCCTGCAATCGAACATCGCCAACGCGCATGTGCAGGGTAAATACCGCCACACCTTCTGGGCGGAGGTATATGAAACTGTGCTCGCCTGGTACGTGGCCTGGCCGACCACGGTGGCGCTCATCAACCCACGCATTGGTACGTTCAACGTCACCGCCAAAGGCGGTCTGGTCGCCGATCCGTATTTCGACTGGAGCATCTCGCGCCCCTACACGCTTTTGGTGCTACTGAATTTTTTGGCTTTTGGCATGGGTCTGGGACGTTTGTTTTTCTGGAACACGCACGAAACAGCCACCGTTTTTCTCAACCTGCTGTGGACGGCTTACAGCATTTTGATACTGGGCGCCGCCTTGGGCGTGTCCTCCGAATCGCGCCAGGTGCGGCGTATGCACCGTGTCAGCACGCGCTTGCCAGCCACCTTGTTTCTGGAGGATGGCCAAGTGCTGCGCGCCGAATGTGTGGACTTCTCCATGACCGGCGTGGGTCTGCAACTGGCCCCCGGTGCCCCGCTCGTGGCGGGGCAGAAAGTCCATGTGGGGTTGTGGCGTGGCCCCACGGAGTGCACCTTTCCCGCCAGCGTGGCGTTGCAACGCAATAGCGGCGAAGTGGGCTTGCAGTTTGATGCACTGAGTAAAAATCAGCAAATCGACCTGGTGCAATGCACCTTTGCGCGCTCAGACGTCTGGAAGAACTGGAGCGACAGCCACGACGAGGACCGCCCGCTGCACGGCCTGCAGGAAATCGCCCAGCTGGGTGTGCGCGGCTACCGCACTTTCTGGCTAACCTTGCACGACGACCTGCGCCAATTCGTGGAGCGCTTCATCAAGCGCTCCCGCCCCCGTGTCCGTTAAGCCGCTACCCCGCCAAACCGCGCCACATGCACTACTGGAATCTGTATTTTCTGCTCAAGGTCGCGCTTTTCTATCGCGGCTACACCGGCTTTCACTGGGAACTGAACCTGGCCCTGGGCGTCGCCCTGGCCTGGCCCCTGCCCCAGGGCCATTGGCGGCGGCTGCGCAACGTGCTGGCCTGGCCTGCGGCGCTGGCACTGCTCTACCACGACTCCTACTTGCCGCCACCGGCGCGCGTGCTCTCGCAAGCCCAGGCCCTGCTGGGCTTTAGTGCCGACTACTGGCTGGAGTTGCTGCAACGCCTCTTCAGTCCCACGCTGGCACTGGCCCTGGTCGTCATCGCCCTCGCCTATGCCCTCCTGGCGCAGCGCATCCGCTTTGCCACACTGGCCCTGGCCGGCATTTTGAGCGTACCCTTGGTGGCCCTCCTGCCCTCCAACCCGGCCAACACCCTTGCCGGCGTCGGCGACGCCAGCGCCACCACCGCCGCCGACGGCCCGCCCGCCACCCCGGACGCACTGCTGCAGGCCTTTTATACCGAGCAAAGCCAGTTGCGCCTGCAACTGCAGACCGACGCCAACGCAGCACCGCCGTTTGACATCATCGTGCTGCATGTGTGCTCGCTGTCCTGGGACGATATGGAGTTTGTCGGACTGCACAACCCGGCTTTGCTGGCGCGCTTTGACGTGGTGTTTAGCAACTTCAACAGCGCCGCCAGTTACAGCGGCCCGGCCTCGCTGCGGGTGCTGCACGGCACCTGTGGACAGCAGCCCCACAACCAAATTTACGCCGGCGAAGACGCCGCCTGCTACGCCTTTCCGAGCCTGGAAAAACTGGGCTACCAGACCCAAGCCCTGCTCAACCACGATGGTTTATATGAAGATTTTGCCGCGACGCTGGAGAAAAAAGGCGGTCTGGCGGGCAAATTGCTACCCAACCAGAGTGCGACGGTGCACATGCAAAATTTTGATGGTTCACCGATCTACAACGACTACGCCCTGCTATCACAGTGGTGGAAACAACGTCTGGCACAAGGCGATGCGCCAGTGGCGCTGTACTACAACACTATTTCACTGCACGATGGCAACCGCGTCCCAGGCATGACCTCGCGCAGAAGCCTGGATACCTACAAGCCGCGCTTGGCGCAATTGCTGGCAGATTTCGACCAATTCATCACCGATCTGGAAAAAGCGCAGCGCCCGGTGGTGTTGGTGCTGGTGCCCGAGCATGGCGCCGCCTTGAGCGGCGACAAGATGCAAATTTCCGGTATGCGCGAAATCCCTAACCCGCACATCACGCTGGTGCCCACGGCGGTCAAACTGATCGGTCTGAAAACGCCCTCCCCAGCCGAAGGCGCCGTCTCCCCTACCAGGGGCACGGCCGGCGTGCCCTTGGTGGTGGATGCGCCCATGAGCTACCTGGGTCTGTTTGCGCTGCTGGGCGACTGGCTGGCAGACAGCCCCTACGCCGCCCAGCCCCGGCAAACCCTGGCCGAGCGCGTGGAAAAATTGCCAGGTACCCGCTTCGTGGCAGAAAACGCCGACGTCATCACGATGCGCAACGACGCCGGTCAATACATGCTGAAATCCGGCAACGATCCCTGGATCAGATACACGCCCTGATAGCGGCGCCGCTGTGCAGGTGTCAGCCGTTCAGGGCATCGGCACGCGCCTGCGCTGCGGCAAAATCGAGGTCGCCGGAGTAAATGGCGCGACCGCAAATGACCCCTTGCACGCCTTCCTCCTGCACCGCGCACAGCTGCTCGATATCGCCCATGCTACCCAGGCCGCCCGAGGCAATCACCGGAATGGTCAGCGCCTGCGCCAGCTTGACGGTGGCCTCGATGTTGATGCCCGAGAGCATGCCGTCGCGGCCGATGTCGGTGTAGATGATGGACTCGACGCCCCAGTCTTGGAATTTTTTGCCCAGGTCGGCCACTTCATGGCCAGTGAGCTTGCTCCAGCCGTCGGTGGCGACTTTGCCATCTTTGGCATCGAGGCCGACGATGATGTGGCCACCAAAAGCCGTGCAGGCGTCTTTCAGAAAGCCGGGATTCTTCACGGCCGCAGTGCCGATGATGACGTAGCGCAGGCCACCATCGATGTATTTTTCAATCGTGTCCAAGTCGCGGATACCGCCGCCCAATTGCACCGGAATGTCCTCGCCGACTTCTTTCAGGATGGCCTTGATGGCGGCAAAATTCTTTGGTTTACCGGCAAAGGCGCCATTCAAATCGACCAGATGCAGGCGCCGCGCGCCGGCGTTGACCCAGCGGCGCGCCATGGCGGCGGGGTCTTCGCCAAAGGTGGTGGATTGCTCCATATCGCCTTGTTTCAGGCGTACGCAGTGACCGTCCTTGAGATCGATGGCAGGAATAAGCAGCATGGTGGTGTAGAAAAAAAGAGGCTTGGATGGCTACCGCCCGAGCAGCCGAGGCGAGACACAGGGGACAGAATGTTTTAACGGCGGGCTGCTCCCAGCGCAAGCCCAAAAGGTAAGTGCCTACGGCTTCCAGTGCAGAAAGTTGCGATAAAGCATCAAACCTTGGGCCGCGCTTTTTTCTGGGTGGAATTGCGTGGCAAAAATGTTGTCTTTGGCAACGGCTGCCGCAAACGGGCCACCGTAGTCGGCTTCGCCGGCGCAATGCAGCGCGTCCAGCGGGCGGGCGTAGTAGCTATGGACAAAATAGAAGTAGCTGCTGTCGGGCACGCCGGCCCACACCGGGTGCACGGCGCCGCCCTGCGGCCCCTGTGGCCTTTGGCGCACCTGGTTCCAGCCCATTTGCGGCACCTTGTAGCGACTGCCGTCGGCCTGGGTGCGATCACCCAAGTCAAATTTGCGCACTTCGCCCGGGATCAGGCCCAAACAGGCCGTGCCACCGTCCGGCCCTTCGGCACTGTGGTCCAGCAGCATCTGCATACCGACGCAGACACCAAACAGCGGCTTGCTGGCCGCTGCTTCGAGCACCGAGGCCTGCAGCCCCGAGGCCTGCAGCTCAGCCATGCAGTCGGGCATGGCGCCCTGGCCGGGCAGCACGATGCGGCTGGCGGCGCGCACCTCTTCAGGGTGCGAAGTGACCAGTACCTGCCAGGCCGTCCCTTGCGCCGCCACCTGCATCGCCTGCGACACCGAGCGCAAATTGCCCATGCCGTAGTCCACAATCGCCACGGTATTTACTCTGTTATTCATAGCTACTACCGCATATCCAGTAAGGGTTTGAGGCCATTTTTACCTAAAAATATCAAAGCGACCCTTTGGTCGATGGAATAGTGCCGGCGGCACGGGCGTCGCGCTCGACCGCACAGCGCAGCGCGCGCGCAAAGGCCTTGAACGCGGTCTCGCACTGGTGGTGCGCGTTGACGCCGCGCAGGTTGTCGATGTGCAGCGTGGCACCGGCGTGGTTGGCAAAACCCTGAAAGAATTCGTGCGCCAGCTGGGTGTCGAACTGGCCGATCATGCCGCTGGTGAACGGGATGTTTTGCACCAGACCGGGGCGACCCGACAGGTCAATCACCACGCGCGTCAGCGCCTCGTCCAGCGGCACATAGGCGTGGCCGTAGCGGCGCAGGCCCTTTTTGTCGCCGACGGCGCGGGCCACGGCCTGGCCGAAGGTGATGCCGACGTCTTCCACCGTGTGGTGGCCGTCGATGTGCAGGTCGCCGTCGGCGTCCACTTCCAGGTCGATCAGGCCGTGGCGGGCGATCTGCTCCAGCATGTGGTCAAAGAAACCGATGCCGGTGCGCAGATTGGATTGGCCGGTCCCGTCCAGGTTGATGCGTACGCTGATGCGCGTCTCGGCGGTGTTGCGGCTGACTTCAGCGATGCGGTCGGTGGCAGAAGAGGGAACGAGGGCAGAAGAGGTCATAGGGATGCCTGAAGTGCGGCCAACATACGCGCGTTGTCAGCGGCGCTGCCAACGGTGAGTCGCAGGCAGTTGGCCAGGGTGGAATGCATTGTAGAAACGTTCTTGATCAGCACTTTGCGCTCCTTCATGCCGGCATAGGTGCGGGCCGCGTCGGGCACGCGCACCAGCACCATGTTGGCTTCGCTGTCCCAGCATTTCTCAATGCCGGGTAGGGCACGCAGAGCGGCGATCAAGGCGCTGCGCTGGGCGCGCAGCTCGGCCGCTTGGCCGGCAAACACCTCGGTGTGCTCCAGCGCAAACAGCGCCGCTTCCGAGTTGAGCACGCTGATGTTGTACGGCGGGCGCACTTTGTCGATTTCACCCACCAGCGCCGTTGGGCCCATCAAATAACCCAGGCGCACGCCAGCCAAGCCAAACTTGCTCAGCGTGCGCATCAGCAGCACATGCTGGTTGCGCTGCGGCTCGGCACGGATGCGATCCAGCCAGGTGCGGCTGGCAAACGGTTGATAGGCCTCGTCGATGGCGACGATGCCCCCCTGCGCGCCCACGGCGTCGATGATGCGCTGCACCACTGCCTCGTCCCACAGCGTGGCGGTGGGGTTGTTCGGGTAAGCGATGTAGGTGATGGCTGGGCGGTGCTCGGCGATCGCGGCCAGCATCGCAGCTTCGTCCAACTCGAAATCAGCCGTCAACGGCACGCCGACAAAACCCAGCCCTTGCAGCTGCGCGCTCATGGCGTACATGACAAAGCCCGGCACAGGCGCCAGCACTTTCGCGCCCGGCTGGGCACAAGCCAGCGCCAGCAGGCTGATCAACTCGTCCGAGCCATTGCCCAGCACCACGCTACAACCGGCGGGCAAATCCACGTAGCTGGCCAGCACCTGCTGCAGCTGGGCCGTGCCGTCGCCGGGGTAGCGGTTCAGCGCCAAAGCGCCCAGGCGCTGACCCAATTCGGCCTGCAGCGCCGGCGGCAGGCTAAACGGGTTTTCCATGGCGTCCATCTTCAGCAGGCCATCGGAGTTTTGCACCACATAGGCGTGCATGGCGCGCACGTCAGGGCGGATGCGTTGCAGCGCTAAGGAATGGGAGATTTCAGAGGTCATTCAGCGATCACTCGGTCAAAACAAAATGGAATGTTCGTGGCGCAGCAGGCGTTCAAGCGGCAAATTGCAGGCTGGCCGGGTGGGCCACCTGCACGCCACCGTACTGCGCGCCGCCGGGCAGGTGCAGCGACAGCAGCGCCGCACAACCGCTGTGCTGCGCCGCTGCCAGCGCCAGGCAGTCGCCCCAGGCCAATGGGTGGCGGGCTTGCAGCGCCCAGGCGGTTTCCAGCGTGGCAGCGTCGATTTGCCAGGGCGTCCAGCTGTTGTAGCGGCGGATGGCGGCGCGCGCATCGCCCTGCGGCATGGCGCACTGGGCGCGGCCGGTGACGGCTGCGTAGAACGCGGTGAGGCCCTGGGTGCTGACGCGGCCAGTGCGCTCGCGCCAGAGGTGATCGAGACAGTCCAGGGTTTGCACGTGCCAGTGGCCCGCCGACGTGTCCTCGGCCAGCACCAGCACGCCGGTATCGACAAACACCGTGACATCGCGCGGCAGTGGCTCGGCGGCGGCGACTGCCACGGCGGGCGCTGCGGTGGCGGCAACTTCGGCGCGCCAGTTGCGCTCGTCGGTGCGCCAGGCCAGATAGGCGCGCTCGTAAGCATCTTCGCGGCGCTGCATCTCGGCCATGAAGTCACCCACCATGCGCGAGACACTGGCGCCGCGCCGCGCCGCCTCGATGCGCGCCCATTCCAGCACGCTGTCGTCCACGGTGATGGTGAGATTCTTCATGGCATTGATGCTACACGAATTTCGTGTAGCACGAGTTTCGTGTGACTTATTCTTTTCCCTGTCAGTGCGCGAGCGCGGCCAACTCGCCCATGCGCCGCAGGGCCTGCACATGCGCAGCCGACCATTCCCCACCCAGGCCGATGCGCAGGCACTGCCCAAACCGCCCGCCGGTGCTGAACAACCGCCCCGGCGGCACCAGCATGTTTTCGGCAAGACAGGCCTCATGGAAACGCTTGGCATCCACCTGGCGCGGCAGCTCCAGCCACAGCAACAGGCCGCCGGCAGGGTGGCTGACGCGCGTGCCTTTGGGAAAGTGACTGGCGATGGTTTCCCGCGCCTCGGCCAGCCGCGCCGTGATGGCACCGCGCAGCTGGCGCATCGCCAGCGCATGTCCGGCCTGCGACACCAGCTGCGCCAGCGCCAGCTCCAGCACCGCCGTCTTCGCCCCCGACTCCATGCTGTGGATGCGGCACAGGGCCGGCGTCCAGCGCCCGGCCTCGACCCAGCCCAAGCGCAGGCCCGGTGCCAGCGTCTTGGCAAAAGAATGGCACAGCAGCACATGGCCGGTGGCGTCGTAAGACTTCACCGTACGGCGCAGGTCATCGAACTCGCAGAGTTCGTTGTAAATGGCGTCCTCCACCACCGCCAAGCCATGCTCGCTGGCCATTTTTGCCAGCCGCCGGCGCTCGGCCTGGGGCATCGAGCAGCCCAGCGGATTGCTCAGCGTCGGTGTCACCAGCAGCGCCTTGACCGGCTGAGTGTCCAGCGCCAGTTGCAGGGCATCGAGCGAAATGCCGTGGCGCGGATGGGTGGGAATTTCCAGCGCACGCAACTGCAGGCTTTGCAGCACTTCCAGAAAGGAAAAGTGCGTCGGCGACTCCAGCGCCACGATGTCGCCCGGCTGCGTCACGGCACGCAGACACAGAACAATCGCATCCATGCAGCCCCCCGTGACCACGATGTTGTTGGGGGCGAGCGAACAACCCAGCGCCAGGGCGTAACGCGCCAGAGCACAGCGCAACTCTTCGCTGCCTTGTCCCACCGGGTAGGTACACAGCAGGTGGCGCTGGCGCTGCGCGGCTTGAACCACGGCGCGGCGCACCCGGTCAGTGTTCAGCAAATCCAGGCCCGGTGTGCCACTGCTGAACGACAGCATGTCTGCCGGCGGGTCTTGTCCGAGGATGCGCTGCCCCCACCAGTCGATGGCCACAGCACGTGGGCGCTGCGCCGGGCGCGACACCGTTGGCTCGGGCACACCACGGCCACTGGGATTGCGCGACGCCACAAAAAAGCCGGAGCGCGGCCGCGCGGCAATGACCTGTCCATCTTCAAGCCAGTGGTAGGCCTGCACCACGGTGCTCTGGGCCACCCCTTGCTGGCGGGCCATGGCGCGCACCGACGGCAGTTTGGCCCCCGCAGGCAGTGCGCCGGTGCGTACAGCCTCCAGTAACTGGTTAGCAATCTGGACATACAGCGGCAAATTTTCAACGGACATAAAGCCATTCTGTACGGCCCAGCTTGCCGCGAGGCAGTACAGATGCAGCACATGCCATGCAGTACAGCGCCGCATTTGCCGGCCTGTGACTGCCTGCACCCTGCGGCTGTCTGTGACTGGCTGGCAAGCATTCCACGGCGCAGAGTACAGAGCATGAAATCACTGCACCTGTACCGTTCGCCCCACACCCGCAACGCGGCCACCTTGCAACCGGGTCAGCCCGTGCGCACCCTGGTCATCGCACGCGGCCACACCCTCCAGCTAAAGACCACCGCCGGCTGCACCTGGCTCACCTGCGATGGCGCGCTGCCAGACTGGTTTTTACCTGCCGGCAGTCAGCGAACCGTGCAGGGCCCGGCCTGCCTGCGGCTGGGCACGGCCGCTTTGCACAAGATGGCCGAGGTGGAATGGGAGATACGTCCGCCACTGCCCCGATGGCAGGGGCTGGCAGCGGCTTGGCACAGACTGCAAATGCGGCGCCGCTTCGTAGCTCTCAGCGTGGTGCCTTGAGCCGCATCTCTGCCGCCTGCGCGTGTGCCTGCAAGCCTTCGCCATAGGCCAGCGTGGCCGCAATCGGGCCAAGAATCTGTGCGCCAGCTTGGCTGACTTCAATAATGCTGCTGCGCTTTTGGAAGTCGTACACCCCCAGCGGCGAGCTAAAGCGCGCCGTGCCGCTGGTGGGCAACACGTGGTTCGGGCCGGCGCAGTAGTCGCCCAAGCTCTCGCTGGTGTAAGCGCCCAAAAAGATGGCGCCGGCGTGGCGCAGCAGCGGCTCCCAGCGGTACGGCTCATGGCTGGAGACTTCCAAATGCTCGGGCGCAATGCGGTTGGAAATGTCGCACGCTTCTTCCATACTGCGCGTGTGGATCAGCGCGCCCCGGCCAGTGAGGCTTTTGGCAATGATCTCGGCGCGCGGCATGGTCGGCAGCAGGCGGTCGATGGCTTCTTGCACCGCGTCGATATAGGCCGCATCGGGGCACAGCAAGATGCTTTGCGCCAGCTCGTCGTGCTCGGCTTGTGAAAACAAATCCATCGCCACCCAATCGGCCGGCGTGCTGCCATCAGCCAGCACCAAAATCTCGCTCGGGCCGGCAATCATGTCGATGCCGACGGTGCCAAACACGCGCTTTTTGGCGCTGGCGACGTAGGCGTTGCCGGGGCCGGTGATCTTGTCCACCTTGGGCACGGTTGCCGTGCCGTAGGCCAGCGCCGCCACCGCTTGCGCGCCGCCGATGGTGAAGGCGCGCGTCACGCCCGCCACATAAGCGGCGGCCAGCACTAGGGCATTTTTTTCACCCTTGGGTGTCGGCACCACCATGATGATTTCCGGCACCCCCGCCACGTGCGCGGGGATGGCGTTCATCAGCACGCTGCTCGGGTACGCCGCCTTGCCGCCGGGCACATAGATGCCGACGCGGTCCAGCGGTGTGACCTTTTGACCCAGCAAACTGCCGTCCGCATCGCGGTAGCTCCAACTCTCGCCGCAGGCCTTTTTCTGTGCTTCGTGGTAGCTGCGCACCCGCGCTGCCGCCGCTTGTAGAGCGTCGCGCTGCACGGCGGGAATGCTGTCAAACGCCGCCTTTAATTCGGCCTGCGTCAGTTCCAGCGCCGCCACGCTGGGCGCAGTCAAGCCATCAAAACGGGTGGTGTATTCCAGCACTGCTGCATCGCCGCGTGTTTGCACGTCGGCGAGGATGTCAGCCACGCGCTGCTCGATGGCGGCGTCTTGATCAGCAGACCAGTGCAACCGGGCCTGAAAATCGGCTTCAAAGGTAGCACTGTCAGTGCGCAAACGGGCAGGCGTAGCGTTCATGGGGCTCTATTGCAATAAAACGGGGGAGACGGATGATTATTCGGTATCAGCCGATACATCGCCCGTCTTGCGGTTGTAACGCAGGGTGATTTTGTCCAACTCGCACAGATTGAAGCCTTCCCACTCGACTTCGGACTCATCGTCGGTGAACACGACCTTGATGTCCTGAACGCAGTGTTTGGTGTCGCCAAACTTGAACTTGCGCGCAATGCCATTGGGTAACTGGTTGCTGCCCAGGCGGTCTTTGCCCCAGTTGTCCATTTTGGTGGGCGAAATGTAGACCTCATTGAGGGCATAGCCGGTGCGGTTGACGAGGGTGAAATCGGCATCCGCAGCGTGCGTCACGCCCGCAGCAGCCAGCAAACCGATCAAAGCAATTTTCTTGAACATACAAACCTTGTTTTTTTAATCAAACATTGCATTCAGACACACATCGGCCTGAAGCACCCGCATTGTCGAGGGTTATTTGTCCATCCAAGGTGTTGTTGTTTCATTTCGTTGTTATCGACCTTCAGGGCGCGGGGCGAATCGCCCCGGCAAAGGCGTCAATGATGCGCCGCAGCGGCGCTTGTTTGATTTTCAGCATCGCCTGGTTGACCACCAAGTGCGAGCTGATGTCCATGATGCGTTCTACTTCGACCAGGTGATTGGCCTTGAGCGTGTTGCCGGTCGAAACCAGATCGACGATGGCATCGGACAAGCCAATCAATGGCGCCAGCTCCATGCTGCCGTACAGCTTGATCAGATCGACGTGTACGCCCTTGCTGGCAAAAAAGTCGCGCGCAATCGACGTGTATTTGGTAGCGACTTTCAAGCGCGAGCCTTGCTTGACCGCCTGCGTGTAGTCAAAGTCCGAGCGCACAGCCACGCTGACGCGGCATTGGGCAATGCGCAGGTCCAGCGGCAGGTACAGCCCCGAGCGCGCGGCGCCGCCCCATTCGGCACTGTGCTCGATCAAGGTGTCTTTACCGCAGACACCGATATCGGCACCACCGTACTGCACGTAGGTTGGCACATCGGTGGCGCGCACGATGACCACGCGCACGTCGTCGCGGTTGGTCGGCAAAATCAGCTTGCGCGATTTTTCGGGGTCTTCCAACACCTCGATGCCGGCCGCGGCCAGCAGCGGCATGATTTCGTCAAAGATGCGGCCTTTGGACAGGGCAAGGGTGATCATTCAATTCTTTCAATGTCGGCGCCCAGGGCGCGCAATTTGGCTTCCATCCGGTCGTAGCCGCGGTCGAGGTGGTAAATGCGCTCGACCACGGTTTCGCCTTCGGCGACCAAGCCGGCAATCACCAAGCTGGCCGAAGCGCGCAAGTCCGTCGCCATGACCGCTGCGCCGGACAAACGCGCGGTGCCGTCCAACCCCTCGATGATGGCGACGCGGCCATCCACCTGGATGCGCGCACCCAGGCGCACCAACTCGTTGACGTGCATGAAGCGGTTTTCAAAAATGGTTTCCGTCACGGCGGCCGTGCCGTGCGCGACGCAGTTCAGCGCCATAAATTGCGCCTGCATGTCGGTCGGAAATCCGGGGTATTCGGTGGTGCGAAAACCCTGCGCCTTGAGCTTGGCAGCGCCGGCGCTCATCACGCGCATCCCCCCCTCGACCGGCGCGATCTTCACGCCCGCTTCTTGCAGTTTTTCAACCACCGCATCCAAGTGCTCAGCGCGCGCATGGCGCAGCAGCACGTCGCCACCGGTGGCGGCCACGGCACACAAAAAGGTGCCGGCTTCAATGCGGTCCGCCACCACGGCGTGCGTGCAGCCGTGCAATGCGTCCACGCCCTGGATACGAATGCGGCTGGTGCCGTGGCCCTCAATGCGTGCGCCCATGGCGATCAGCATCTCGGCCAGGTCGGCAATTTCGGGCTCCTGAGCAGCGTTTTCCAGAATCGTTTCGCCCTCGGCCAACGTCGCGGCCATCAGGAAGTTTTCAGTGCCAGTGACGGTCACCATATCGGTGGTGATGCGCGCGCCTTTGAGACGCGTGCGGCCAGCCGGCAGCGTGGCGATCATGTAGCCGTGCTCGACAACGATCTCAGCGCCCATCGCTTGCAGGCCTTTGATGTGCTGATCGACCGGGCGCGAGCCAATGGCGCAGCCGCCTGGCAGCGACACCCGCGCGCGGCCAAAGCGTGCCAGCAGTGGGCCCAGCGCCAGCACCGAGGCGCGCATGGTTTTCACCAGCTCATACGGTGCTTCGGGCGTGTGCAGGCCGCCAGCGTTGATGCTGACCATGCCGTTGTCATCACGCTCAGCAGTGACACCCATGTTGCGGATCAGCTTGAGCATGGTGGCCACGTCTTGCAGGCGCGGCACGTTGTGCAGCACCACCGGCTCGGCCGTCAGCAGCGCGGCGCACAGCTCGGGCAGGGCGGCATTCTTGGCACCAGAGATAGCGATGTCGCCATGCAGGGGCCGACCTCCGCGGATGAGGAGTTTGTCCATGGCGGGCAATAAAAAGAGTGTTTAAGGGTCAAATAGCCTTGTAACGCTTATGTAGAAAGCGCCAACAGCTATTAAAAAATGAGTAAATTAGGTCCGATCTGATCAGAGCGGACGCAAGGCCTGGGCCTTAACCCTTGGCTTGGGCGGTGGCCCATTCCGCCGGCGTGAAGGTCTTCATCGACAGCGCGTGCACTTCGTCGGTGGCCATTTTGCTGCCCAGGGTGGCATAGACCTGCTGGTGGCGGGCAATCGGGCGCTTGCCTTCAAATTCGGCGGAGACGATGGTGGCGTACCAATGGCGGCCATCGCCTTCGAGGGTGATGTATTCACAGGCCAGGCCGGTGCTGATGAGGTGCTGGATTTGTTCGGCGGTCATGGCAAAAGTCCTAAAAAAATAGCAAATACGCGTGGATGCGTGGTCAAGAGCGCAGTTTGTAGCCAGTGCGCAGCAAGTGCAAAGCCAGCCCGCTGACCAGCAGCCAGGCGCCCCCGACGATGCCCAGGCTGAACCAGGGCGAGGTGTCGCTCTGGCCAAAAAAGCCGTAGCGAAAACCGTCCACCATGTAGAAGAACGGGTTCAGGTGGCTCACGGCACGCCAGAACGGCGGCAGCGACTGGATGGAATAAAACACGCCCGACAGAAAAGTCAGCGGCACGATGATGAAGTTTTGAAACGTCGCCATCTGGTCGAACTTGTCGGCCCACAAGCCGGCAATCAGCCCCAGCGTGGCCAGCAGCGCGGCACCGAGCACGACAAACACCAGGCTCCACAGCGGGGCGGCAAACTGCGGCGGGGCAAAAGCCAGGGTGATTACAAAGACGCCCAGCCCCACCATCAGCCCGCGCAACACCGAGGCGCCGACATACGCCACAAACCAGGCCCGGTGCGACAGCGGCGTCAGCAGCAGAAACACCAGACTGCCCATGATCTTGCTTTGCACCATGCTGGACGAGCTGTTGGCAAAGGCGTTTTGCAGCACGCTCATCATCACCAGGCCAGGCACCAGAAAAGCCACATAGTCCACGCCTTCGTACACCTGCACCCGCCCTTGCAGCACATGGCCAAATATCAGCAAATACAGCGCCGCCGTGAGTACCGGCGCCGCCACGGTCTGAAAGCCGACCTTCCAGAAGCGCAGCACCTCTTTGTAGAGCAGCATTTGCCAGCCGGTCATGGCGTGTCCTCGGCACTGGCCTTGGCCATGACGCTGAGGAACACGTCCTCCAGGTCGGCGCGGCGAATTTCGATGTCCTGCACATCGACCTGGGCCTGGCGCAGCGCGGTCAGGTACTGCTCGATATCTTGCGTCTCTTGCGTCGCCAGTTGCACCACGCGTCCGGTGACGCGCGCCTGTGCAGCGATGGCCGGTGGCAGCGGGCTGTCGGTCTTGAACACCAGCACATTGCCCGACGCCGCCTTGAGCAGCTCGGACGTCGCGTCCAGCGCCACCACACGGCCGCGCTTGAGCATGGCAATGCGGCCACACAGCGCCTCGGCCTCTTCGAGGTAGTGCGTGGTCAGCAGCACGGTATGGCCTTCCTTGTTCAGGCGCGCAATGAAGTGCCACAGCGTCTGGCGCAGTTCCACATCGACACCAGCCGTGGGCTCGTCGAGTACGATGATCGGCGGCTTGTGCACCAGCGCCTGCGCGACCAGCACGCGCCGCTTCATGCCGCCCGAGAGCTGGCGCATGTTGGCGTTGGCCTTGTCGGCCAGGCCCAGGCTGTGCAGCAGTTCATCGATCCAGTCGCCGTTGTGGGTGACGCCGAAATAGCCCGACTGAAAGCGCAGCGCTTCACGCACATTGAAAAACGGATCGAACACCAACTCTTGTGGCACCACCCCGAGCTTGCGCCGGGCGGCGGCGTAGTCGGTCTGCACGTCGCAGCCCTGCACCAGCACGCGGCCACTGCTGGCACGTGCCAGACCGGCGAGGATGCTGATCAGGGTGGTCTTGCCGGCACCATTGGGCCCCAGCAAGCCAAAGAATTCGCCTTCTTGGATGTCCAGGCTGACGTTGTCCAGCGCACGGAACAGGCCTTGGGGCGTGGGATAGGTCTTGGAGACAGTCTGAAAAGAGATGGCAGGCATGGGAGCCGGCTATTTTACGGTGTAGGCAGCGCGGGGGCTGCGCCCGCCACCGGGAACACCTTTTTAGGCCGCAGCCGGGAGCAATTCGGCCACGCCGTACAGCGCCGCCATACCGGCCAGCGCCGGCGGCAAAGCATGCACGGCAAAGGTCTTGCCGGCCGCCAGCGCGTGGCGGCGGCATTCCAGCAGCACCGCCAGCGCCGAGGAATCAAACACCTGCAGCGCGCTGGCGTCGCAAACCAAGTGCGCCTGGGTCTGCCCACGCAGCGCTTGCAGCAGTACCTCCAGCGCCGCGCGCGCTTGGCGCAGCGTCAATTGGGCGGGCAACGCAAGCAGGGTGGGCAGGGTGTTCATGGCGTTCGGCCTTCAGTCCTGACTGGCGTTGCTCTGGTTGCGCGCGGCCAGCGCTGCAATCAGCTCATCAATGCCCTTTTGCACATTGGCGCTCTTGTTGATCTGCTCGGAAAACTGGCTGCGGTAGGTTTCGACCAGCCACACGCCCATCACGTTGAGGTTGTAGATCTTCCAACCGGCGCCGACACCGGGGGTTTTTTCCAGGCGGTAATCCAGCTGCACCGGGTCGCCCCGGCCCCGCACTTCGGTGCGCACCAGCACGTCCTTGTCCTGCGCTGCGGCGCGCAGTGGCTTAACGGTGACGGTCTGGTCCTTCACTTGCGACAAGGCACCGGCATAGGTGCGTACCAGCAGGTTCTTGAATTCGTCCTGCAGGCGCTGCTGCTGCGCGGCGCTGGCCTGGCGCCAGGCGGGGCCGACGGCCGCCGCCGTCATGCGGCGAAAGTTGACGTTGGGCATGACGATTTTGTCCACCATGCTGATGACGTAAGAGATGTTGCCGCTGCGCAGGGTTTTATCGCTGCGCAGCGTCTCCAACACCTCGTCAGACAGGCGCCGCATCAGGTCGTCTGGTGCCTCGTCGGCCGCCTGTGCGGACAGCGGCAGACCCAACCACAGAGCTACTCCAAAAACAGCGGCCATGCGGCCCAGCAAACGTCGATTCATTTCATTTCCCTTGATCAATACGGCTCGTTGGGCAAGATGCCTTCGTCAGCGCCACTGTCGTCATCGGCCTTGCTGCCCTCTGGTGGCGCGCCATCCTGGCGGCGCACACGCATATAAACATCGCGCATGAAGCTGTATTTGTCTAGCGCAGCGCTGTCCAGCACGGCGCTGGCGCGCAGCAGATTGGCGCGGGTATTGACGGCACTGAGCGCATACAGGCTGTTGCTCACCGTGGTGGATTCCACCTGGGAGATCAGATTGCCGCGCCAGCTCAGGGGCAAGGTCAGGGTATCGCGTACCGTCGATGACCCCAGAATGGGCAGCACCACATACGGCCCGGTCGGCACGCCCCAGCGTCCCAGGGTCTGGCCCAGGTCCTGCTTGTAGCGGTCCACGCCCATTTCGCTGGCAACATCCAGCAATCCGCCCAGACCGAACAAGGTATTGACATTGAAACGCACCAGGCTGTTCATGGCCGGCTCGGGGCGCAGTTGCAGCAGGTTGTTGACAAACGACCAGGCGTCGCCCAGGTTGGAAAAGAAATTACTCACGCCGGTGCGCGCCATCACTGGCGTCACCTCTTGGTATGTCTCGGCCACCGGCTTGAGCACCATGGCATCGAGTGACTCGTTGAAATCGATCGTACCCCGGTTGTAGCGCTCGAACGGGTCGTTGGCGGGGCCGTTGGCGCAGCCGGCCAATACCAAGGCAAAAACTGCACAGATCGCTGCACGGGCCAGGCTGGCACGGCGCGGGGATTCAGAGGGGCAAGCGGCGCCTGCAGAAAGAAAGGAGGTCATTTTGGTTCTTCTGTTGCGGGGGAAGCCCCCTCAGCAGCCTTACTGTAGAGAAATTGGCTAATCAGATTTTCAAGCACCACGGCCGACTGTGTCGCCGTCACCGTGTCGCCGTTGGCCAAGTTGGCTTCATCGGCACCGGCCTCAATGCCGAGGTATTGCTCACCCAGCAAACCGCTGGTGAGGATTTTGAGCGAACTATCTTTGGGGAAAAGATAACGGTCTTCCAGCACCAGCGTGACGCGGGCTTGGTACACCTTGTCGTCAAAGGTGATCGACTCGATGCGCCCCACCACCACGCCCGAGCTGCGCACCGCGGCCTTGGGTTTGAGGCCGCCAATGTTGTCAAAGCGTGCCGTGACGCGGTAGCCGGACTGGAAGTTCAGGCTGAGCAGGTTGGCTGCCTGCAGGGCCAGAAACACCACCGCCGCCGCACCGAGCATGACGAACAGGCCCACCCAGAGATCGTTTTTGGACTGTTGCATTGTTGATTTTCCTTGTGCCGGGGGCCTTTGCCCGGGTCAGATACTGAACATCAGGGCGGTCAGGAGAAAGTCCAGCCCCAGCACCGCCAACGACGCCACCACCACCGTGCGCGTGGTGGCGCGCGAGACACCCTCGGGCGTGGGCTTGGCGGTAAAGCCTTGCAGCAAAGCGACAAACGTCACCGTCAGGCCAAACACCCCGCTTTTGATGATGCCGTTGCCGACATCACTGAACACGTCCACACCGCCCTGCATCTGGCTCCAAAATGAGCCCGAGTCGATGCCAATCAGCGGCACCGCCACCACCCAGCCGCCGACGACACCGACCGCGCTGAACACCGCCGCCAGCACCGGCATGGCAATCACGCCGGCCCAGAAGCGCGGCGCCAGAATGCGTTGTACCGGGTCCACCGCCATCATTTCCATGGCGCTGAGTTGTTCACCGGCGCGCATCAGGCCAATTTCAGCCGTCAGCGAGGTGCCGGCGCGTCCGGCAAACAGCAGCGCCGTGATCACCGGCCCAAGTTCGCGCAGCAGGCTCAGCGCCACCAACTGGCCCAGTGCCTCGGTCGAGCCAAAACTCTGCAGCGTGTAGTAGCCCTGCAAGGCCATGACAAAACCGACAAACAGGCCCGACACGGCAATGATGCCCAGCGAGTAATTGCCCAAAAAATGGATTTGGTCGCGCACCAGCCTGGGCCGCTTGAGCACTGCCGGCAGCAAGGCCAGCAGCCGGGCCAACAGGCGCGCGCCCTGGCCGAGAGCGACCAATTGGGAGCGCACGGCAAAGCCGACGTCGGCAGGTTTGTACCAGCTCATGGCGCGTCTCCGTTGATGGCAGCAAAGTCTTGCGCCACGTCCGGGCCGGGGTAATGGAACGGCACCGGGCCGGTTGGTAAGGCATTGACGAACTGGTGGACCAGCGCATCCGTGCTGTGCCGCACTTCGTCCGGCGTGCCCTGGGCGGCAATGGTGCCAGGGCCCAGGATGATGATGTGGTCGGCCAAGCGAAAGGTCGCCTCCAGATCGTGCGATACCAGAATGGTGGTCAGCCCCATGGCGTCGTTCAACTGGCGGATCAACTGCGCCGCCGTGCCGAGAGAAATCGGGTCGAGTCCGGCAAAGGGCTCGTCATACATCACCAGCTCGGGATCGAGGGCCATCGAGCGCGCCAGTGCCACGCGCCGCGCCATGCCGCCCGAAATTTGTGCCGGCATCAGCTTGCGTGCGCCGCGCAGGCCGACAGCGTGCAGCTTCATCAGCACGATGTCACGCAGCAGCGCTTCGGGCAGGTCGGTGTGCTCGCGCAGGGGAAAGGCGACGTTCTCAAACACGTCCATGTCGGTGAACAGCGCGCCATATTGAAACAACATGCCCATGCGCCGGCGCGCCGCATACAGCGCGGTCGTATCCATGCGCCCGACATCCTGGCCGTCGAACAGCACCTGGCCTTGCTGGGCGCGCTGCTGGCCACCAATCAGGCGCAGTACCGTAGTCTTGCCGCCGCCCGAGGCACCCATGATGGCCGTCACCTTGCCACGCGGCACGGTCAGCGACAGCCCGCGCAGCACCGGCTGCTCGCCATAGCTGAAGTGGACATCGCGCAATTCAACCAGCGCAGCAGAGGTGGACAGTAAGGAAGAAGACATGCAGGGACCAGACAAAAGCGCCGCACACAAAAAGGGTACGGCGCAAGCCGCACATCATATGATGGAAAACCCTGAAGCGCTGGTTTGGTGTCTGATCCATACAAATAGCGCGAAGTTACAATGAGAGGTTCAGAAATGACCCGCTCGGCCGGCCGAGCGGACTGCTGTCAGCGTTACTTTGGCGTCACCGACGCACAACGGAACGAGGGCGCGGCAATCAGGCCGGCGACGCTTCTCTCTTCCTTGTGCAGGCACGCCAGCAGCGCGCTG
The DNA here is from genome assembly GCF_000688255.1 of Simplicispira psychrophila DSM 11588. GTDB lineage: Bacteria > Pseudomonadota > Gammaproteobacteria > Burkholderiales > Burkholderiaceae_C > Simplicispira > Simplicispira psychrophila. The sequence goes on from NZ_JHYS01000001.1 coordinate 101,414, forward strand.
TGTTTTGCAACCCTCGCAAAAAGGAACCCCCTCAAGATGAAGAATTTTCAACAAGTTGTGCCGATCCAGGCCGCCGCCATTGCCCGCCAAGCCACCGGTCTGCACCTGATCGGTGACCTGTATGGCTGCCTGTGCGACAGCCGCCTGATGCTGGATGCCAGCTACCTTGAAGCATTCTGCAAGGCGCGCGTGGCCGCTGCCGGCCTGACTTCGGTAGGCAGTCTGTTCCACAGCTTTGGCGAAGGCGGCGGCGTGACCGGCGTGGTCGTGCTGGCCGAGTCGCACCTGTCCATCCACACCTGGCCAGAATCGGGCTACGTCACGCTGGACGTGTATGTGTGCAACTACTCCACCAATAACCGCCCGAAGGCGCAACAACTGTTCCAGGACATCCAGGCCGCTTTCAGCCCCAGCGACCCACACCTGCACAGCGTCGAGCGCGCTTGAATGGGCACCCCGCAGACCGCGCAGGCCGCGCGCTACGTGGCCGAGCGCCTGACGCCCGATTTTGGTTTTTACCTGCGCGAAGCCCGCTTGCTGGCACAAAAGCAGTCGCCCTGGCAGCACATCGAAGTCTTTGACAACGCGCTGTTTGGCCGGGTGATGCGCATTGATGGCTGCTTCATGACCTCCGAGCGTGACGAATTTTTCTACCATGAGCCGATGATCCACCTGCCGGCCCTGGCCCACCCCGGGCCGCGCAGCGCGCTGATAGTGGGCGGCGGCGACGGCGGCGCCGCAGAAGAATTGCTCAAATACCCCACCATGGAACGGGTGGTACTGGCCGAGCTGGACGCCGATGTGGTGCAACTGGCACGCGAATGGCTGGGCCAGATCCACAAGGGCGCGCTGGACGACCCGCGCTTGGAACTGCGCCTGGGCGATGCCCGCACCCTGATCGAGTCGGGCACTGAGCGCTTCGACCAGATCGTGCTCGATCTGACCGACCCCTTCGGCCCGGCACTCGATTTGTACACCGTCGAGTTCTACCAGGCCTGCCGGCGCACCCTGCACCCCGGCGGCGTGCTGTCGCTGCATCTGGGCTCACCGATCCATGTACCGCAGACGATGGCGCGCATTGCAGCCTCGCTGCACGCCGCCTTCCCCATCGTGCGCCCGTACCTGCAATATGTGCCGCTGTACGGCACGCTGTGGTGCATGGCGATGGCGTCCGACAGCACCGATCCGACTTTGCTGAGCAGCGCCGAGGTGGATGCGCGCATTGCCACACGCGGCCTGCAAGACCTGCAGCTGTACAACGGCGATACGCACCATGCCCTGTTGGCCCAGCCCAACTTTGTCCGCGACTTGCTGGCCCAGCCAGCGCAGCCCATCTACCGGGGCAGCACGCTGGACGAAGCCATCGACCCGGACAGCCTGCCGGCCATCGCCATCACGGCGGTTTGAAGATAAGACGCCGCAAAAAGCGCCGATGGCGCTTTTTTTTCGCCATGAATGCTATTTAATAAATAGCTATTAGCGCTTACCTGATATGGGCTAGATGCCAAAAACACTATAAATTACACCTGAAGGACTGCCCCCCGCGTACCCGGCAAGCCAGCGCCCAAGCGGGCGGACTGACAAAAAAGTGTCACACAGCGGCGCCATAGTGTCCTGGTCAGCACTTTGCCCTTAGGGGCACCACCAGCCCCTCGCCCCATGCACGCCATCCAACACCCCGTCCTCTCGCCACGCAACACCTTGGGCCAGCGCCTGCTGTTGGCGTTTTTTGTCGTGCTGTTGCTGGGTCTGATCGGCTCGGCCACCGGTATCTGGTCGCTGGAGCGCATCCACACAGCCACCTCGCACATGGTGCAGCACAGCATCACCGCCGAAAGACTCATCGCCGATGCCTACCGCGCGCAAGCCATCAACGCCGAGCGCTACAAGGCGGCCGCCCTGAGCTCCGAACCCGAGGTGGGCGAGATTCTGGGCGCTGACATTGCCAGCACGCAAAAAACCTACGACCAGCTCATGGCCCAGGTGACCACTTTGCTGCAAAGCGCGCAGGAGCAGCAATTGCTGCAGCAAGTCCAAAGCGCTGAAAGGAGCTTCACCACAGCGCGCACTGAACTGGTGGCTGCCCGCGACTCGGGGCTGACGCAGCGTATCCGTGATACCTATACCCAACGCTTTTTGCCAGCCTCCGTCGCTTTGCAAGCGTCCCTGGGCACCCTGACCCAGTCGCAGCGCAACGATATCGATGCCAGTGACGCCACCATTGCACAGTGGAGCAACCGGGCGCGCCTGGTGCTGCTGGTCTTTACCGCCCTGGCCCTGGTGATGGGCAGCTTGCTGGCGCTGTGGCTGCGCCGCAGCATCACGCAGCCCATTGCCGCAGCCAGTGCCACGGCCGACCGGGTGGCGCAACTGGATTTGCGCCACGACATCGCGGGCCACGGGCGTGACGAAGCGGGCCGCATGTTGCAGTCGCTGGCGGTGATGCAGCACGCACTGCGTACGCTGGTGGCGCAGGTGCGGGGCTCAGCGCACAACGTCCACAGCGCCGCCGCAGACATCGCCAACGGCAACACGGAACTTTCCGGCCGCACCGAAGAAACAGCGGCCAACCTGCAGCAAACCGCTGCCGCGCTGGAGCAGATCACGGTGCGGGTGCTGCAGTCTGCCGAAACCGCCCAGCAAGCACAGCAGATGGCCGCCGCAGCCACTGCGGTAGCGCAGCAGGGAGGGCATGTTGTCAGCCAGATGGAAACCACCATGCACGACATCCAGCGCTCGGCCGGCAAGATCGTGGACATCATCGGCGTGATCGACACCATCGCCTTTCAGACCAATATCCTCGCCCTCAACGCCGCCGTCGAAGCGGCCCACGCCGGCGCACAAGGGCGCGGCTTTGCCGTGGTGGCCGCCGAGGTGCGCAGCCTCGCCACGCGCTCGGCCGTGGCAGCGCAGGAAATCAAAACCCTGATTGCCGCCTCTGTCGCACAGGTAAGCACCGGCGCCAGCCTGGCAGGCAGCGCAGGCGCCACCATGCGCTGCATCATGGACTCCACCCAGAGGGCGGAGCGCATATTGACAGAGATCACCTCGGCTACACAGGAGCAGAACCGCGATATTGCCCAGGTCGGCAGCGCCGTCTCGCGGCTCGACCAAATGACCCAGGCCAACTCGGCTCTGGTCGAGGAATCGGCTGCCGCTTCCGCCAGCCTGCACAGCCAGGCGCAGGAGCTGTCGGCGCTGATCAGCCGTTTTGTGCTGCCGGACCAGAAGCCTCCGGCATGGGCTGGTGCAACGCCTTCAGGCGCAGCGCGGCGCATGGAGGCAGCACGCTCACCCTTGCAAGCCTTGCAACCCTTGCAACCCTTGCAGTTGGCATGATCCCGATATCGTTGCCATCAGTGCAGCCCCTTGCCTGGGCCGCATGCTGGACGAAGCGAGTGCCCCGGACAGTCTGCTGCGGCCGATCAGCGCGGCACCAAAAATACAGATTTTTCGACTACTTTGTCTGAATTGTCCTGGTTGCTGATTTCGAAGTGAATGGTGTGCGAACCAGCCACCGCAGCGGTATAGGGCACTTGCACACGCACTGGCACCCAACGCGATTGGGTCGAGTCGATCGTCACCTCGCTGTCCGAGACGACCGCCACCCCAGGCAGGCCCTCAACACGGATACGGAAACGCTGGCCCGATTCGGTGGCATTCATGATTTGCAGGCGGTACACGTTCTCGATCTGTCCCCCTGGCGCCATGCGTGCCAGCGCGCCCCGGTCGCGCACCACATCGACCTTGAGTGGTACCCGCAGCGCCAGACTGACAGCCATGGCCACAACGATGCTGATCAGAATGGCGCTGTAAATCAACACACGCGGGCGCAACACATGGCGCCACGTTTGCGCACGGGTCCATTTATGTTTCAGGGCATTTTCAGTCGAATACTTGACCAGGCCCCGGGCATAACCGACCTTGTCCATCACCGCATCACAGGCGTCGGCGCAAGCGCCGCAACCAATACATTCGTATTGCAGGCCATTGCGGATATCAATCCCCGTGGGGCAGACCTGCACGCACAGGTTGCAGCTGATGCAGGCGCCCAGGTTAAGCAGGGCAAGGTCGGCCTTTTTCGCGCGAGTGCCGCGTGGTTCGCCGCGCTCGGCATCGTAGGTAACGACGAGCGTGTCCTTGTCGAACATGGCACTCTGAAAGCGCGCATAAGGGCACATGTGTTTGCACACCTGCTCACGCATATAACCCGCGGCGCCATAGGTGGCAAAACCGTAAAAGAAAATCCAGAAAGCCTGCCAACCGCTCAGGTGGCGCTGAATAAAATCACCGCCCAGTTCGCGGATCGGTGAGAAATAACCGACAAAAGTCAATCCAGTCCACAAAGCCACGGCGAGCCACAAGAAATTTTTGGCGGCTTTGCGACCTATTTTTTCCATCGTCCAGGGCGCCGCATCCAGCCGCAGGCGCGCCGAGCGGTCGCCTTCGGTCAATTTTTCAAGCCACAGAAAAATTTCGGTATAGACAGTTTGTGGACAGGCATAACCGCACCATAAGCGCCCCGCCACCGCCGTAAATAAAAACAGCGACAGGGCCGATATCACCAAAATGCCGGTCAAATAAATAAAATCTTGTGGGTACAGCACCAGCTTGAAAATATAAAACCGCCGTGCCGCCAAATCAAACAGCACCATCTGGCGCTGACCCCATTCAAGCCAAGGCAGGCCATAAAAAGCCAACTGGGTCAAAAACACCAGCACCCAGCGCCAGCGGGTAAAAAATCCTTCGGTACTGCGCGGGTAGATTTTTTGGTGCGCAGCGTACAGCGCCATGGTCTTGGCGTCGGCACCGGGGGGCGGTGCAAGCGGGCTTTTATCCGCCGAGGGCACGATCGGAATCACCGGGGATGTTTTGCAGGACGGGGTGTTCATGGTGGCGTTCTTGGTCGAGGTACTGCACTCGCTGCATTCAAGAACCGTGCCACACCTCCTTACGCGCAGAAATTTGATGGCCATCAACCACTTGCACACCTCCTACAAGCGGTGCAGCCCGGATGTCCGACTGCCACTGTGGCAGCACCACTGCCATCGGCGGCAGTGTTTGGCAGTTGTACCTACACTGCCAGCGCATGACAACGCCCCCTGCCCCGCCCTTGCCCGAGCTGATGTCCTTTCTGGAAGGAATGTCTGAGCCGCACATTCTGCTTGACCGGCAATACCGCATCCTGGCAGCCAATGCGGCGTATCGGCACCAGTTCAGCCCGCAGCACAACGTGGTCGGGCGCACGTGTTATGAGGTGTCACACCACTTTGACAAACCCTGTGACCAAGCCGGCGAATCCTGCCCGCTGGCCCTGGCGCGCGCCTCGGGCCAGCGCGAGCGCGTGCTGCACCTGCACCACACACCGCATGGCGAGGAATACATCCAGATCGAACTGGCGCCGCTGCGCGACGCCCAGGGCGAACAGGCCTTTTTTGTCGAGAAGATGGCGCCCCTGCACGCCAGCCGCACTCCAGCGCAGGGGCACCACCTGATCGGTCGCGCGCCGGCCTTTCAGCACATGTTGGGGCTGGTGGCGCGCGTGGCCCCGGCGCGCGCCACGGTGTTGCTGCTGGGCGAGTCGGGCACCGGCAAGGAACTGGTGGCACGCGCCGTCCATGAGGCCAGCCCGCGCGCCCAGCGTCCACTGGTGGCGGTAGACTGCTCCAGCTTGCCCGAAAATCTGTTTGAGTCGGCCCTGTTTGGCCACGAACGCGGCGCTTTTACGGGCGCTACTTCGACCCAGCCGGGGTTGGTCGAGGCGGCCAGTGGCGGCACGTTGTTTATTGACGAAGTCGGTGATATTGCGCTGACGATGCAGGTCAAGTTGCTGCGGCTGTTAGAGAGCGGCACCTACCGCCGGGTCGGCAGCACTGAGGTGCGCCATGCCGATCTCCGCGTGGTCTCGGCCACGCACCGCAATTTGGCGCAAATGGTCAGCGATGGGCGTTTCCGTGAAGATCTGTATTACCGCCTGAGCACCTTCCCCATCCGCCTGCCGGCCCTGCGCGAGCGGCGCGAGGATATTGCCCTGCTGGCGCCGACGCTGCTGCAACGCGTGACCGCAGCGCGCCCGCTGGCCTTGTCTAGCGACGCACTGGCGCTGTTGCAAACGCAGGATTACCCCGGCAATGTGCGCGAGCTGCGCAATTTGCTGGAGCGCGCCTCGCTGCTGTGCGATGGCAACACCGTCGAAGCCAGCCATGTGCAGCAAGCTTTGCAGGCAGGTATGCGCCCCAGCACCCTGACAGAGTGGCCACCAGTCCACCCTGCAGAGGCCGGGACGGCATCCTTGGGCCCGGCGCTGACAGCGTTCCAGTCGCTTCAGTCGCGCCACACGCTAGAGCAAGCCAACTTGCAGCAGGTGCTGGCCCAGCACACCGGCAGCCGCGCCGAACTGGCCGCGCAACTGGGCATGAGCGAACGCTCCCTGTACCGCCGCATCAAAGCACTCCGCAGCTGATTCATAACAAAAACTACCGCTATCGCTTATCCAGCAAGCGCTAGCAGCTATTGTTTTTGACAGCAACCCTACTCAAGCCACCGGCACGATGGGCACGTACAGCTCGCCGCCGGTGCCACGGAACTCGGCGGCCTTGTCTTGCAAGCCCTTGGCAGCAAATTCGCGCACTTCCTGGGTGATCTTCATCGAGCAGAACTTGGGGCCGCACATGGAGCAGAAATGCGCCACCTTGGAGGCGTCCTTGGGCAGGGTTTCATCGTGGAAGGCGCGCGCCGTGTCCGGGTCGAGTCCCAGGTTGAACTGGTCTTCCCAACGGAAGTCGAAACGCGCCTGACTCAGGGCATCGTCACGCGAACGGGCGCCCGGATGGCCCTTGGCCACATCGGCGGCGTGTGCGGCAATCTTGTAAGCAATGATGCCCTGCTTGACATCGTCGCGGTCCGGCAAGCCCAGGTGCTCTTTCGGCGTGACGTAGCACAGCATGGCGGTGCCCATCCAGCCGATCATGGCGGCGCCGATGGCCGACGCAATGTGGTCGTAGCCGGGTGCAATGTCGATGGTCAGTGGGCCCAGCGTGTAGAACGGCGCCTCGTGGCAGGTCTTGAGCTGCTCGGTCATATTGGCCTGGATCAGGTGCATCGGCACATGGCCGGGGCCTTCGATCATGGTTTGCACGTCGTGCTTCCACGCTACTTGCGTCAGCTCACCCAGGGTGTGCAGTTCGGCGAATTGCGCTTCATCGTTGGCATCGGAGGCACAACCGGGGCGCAGGCCATCACCCAAGCTGAAGGCGACGTCATACGACTTCATGATGTCGCAGATGTCTTCAAAGTGCTCGTACAAGAAGCTCTCGCGGTGGTGCGCCATGCACCACTTGGCCATGATGGAGCCGCCGCGCGAGACGATACCGGTGCGCCGCTGCGCCGTCAGGTGGATATACGCTAGGCGTACGCCGGCGTGGATGGTGAAGTAGTCCACGCCCTGCTCGGCCTGCTCGACCAGCGTGTCGCGGAAGATGGCCCAGGTCAAGTCTTCGGCAATGCCGCCGACTTTTTCCAGCGCTTGGTAAATCGGCACGGTGCCAATCGGCACCGGCGAATTGCGCACGATCCAGTCGCGCGTGGTGTGGATGTTTTTGCCGGTGGACAAGTCCATCACGTTGTCAGCGCCCCAGCGGATCGCCCAGACCAGCTTTTCAACTTCTTCCTCAATGCTCGACGTAACCGCCGAGTTGCCGATGTTGGCGTTGATCTTGACCAAGAAGTTGCGCCCAATCGCCATTGGCTCGACTTCGGGGTGGTTGATGTTGGCCGGGATGATGGCGCGGCCGCGCGCCACCTCGTCACGCACAAATTCAGGGGTGATGATTTTGGGAATCATCGCACCCAGCGGATTGCCCATCAGGCGCTGCTCGCGCGCGGCGTCCTGCTGGTACTGCGCCATCCACTCACGCTTGCCGTTTTCACGGATCGCCACGTACTCCATCTCGGGCGTGATGATGCCGCGCCGGGCGTAGTGCATTTGCGTGACGTTGGCGCCGCTCTTGGCGCGCAGCGGCTGGCGTTGCAGGGCCGCAGCCTCGATGCGCAGTTGGGCCAGCCGCACGGCATCTTCGCTCTTGCTGCCATCGTCCAGCGCCACCGGGGGGCGACCTGGATAGCGCTCCACATCACCACGGCCCTCAATCCAGCCGCTGCGCACGCTGGCCAAGCCCCGGCGCACGTCAATCACGGCGTCGGGATCGGTGTAGGGACCCGAGGTGTCGTAGACGCTAACCTGCTCGCCATTGCTCAGGGCAATGTCGCGCACTGGCACGCGCAGGTCGGCGTGCAATTGGCCGGGCACATAGACCTTGCGCGAGGCTGGAAACGGCGCACGGGCGCGCAGCAGCAATTCGGCAAAAGATTCGCGGGGAAGGGTTTCGGGGGCATTCATGGGGCAGTCTCCAGAGCAGGTCACGGCAATGACGGGATGTGCTCCGGAGTGGACCTGTGCCCTGTCGCCCGCGCACTGTGGCGCTGCAGTCTGCGCTGTGCATCCACTTATTGACCAAGGGCGCCAGCGCAGGGGGAGATCAGCTCTTCTTCCGCCGGTATCAACCGGATCAAGTTCATCGGGTTCGCTGGCCCATCGACTACTTTCGTAGCCAGACTGCCAGCATCTCAGTGCATCAGCACACCCCGGAGCAAGCGCGAGTATAGAGGCGACAACCCCGCAGCCGGCTCGGACGCTCTAAACGCCGTCGCGCAGGCGGTCCACCACCAGCACGGCAAAAAACACCAGTGCCGCAACCACTGTCCATTTCAAAACGATCAAACCGGTGCGGCGGTGGCGCAACTCGCCCGTAAGGATGGACGCAGCAAAAAACCCCGCGGAGACAAGCAACATCAGTGGAACGAGCCAACGGATAAAAATCATGCGGGGCTGAGGCGGGGTACAGCGCGCTGCGCTCACAGCAGGTTGTTACCCACCTTTACACCATTACCAAGCACGCGCCGGCTGGGCAAAGCCGACGGGCGCTTGTCGATCGTTCTCAAACGTCACCACTTCCCAGGCGTCGGGCTGGCGGAGCAATTCACGCAACAGCAGGTTGTTCAGTGCATGGCCCGAACGAAAGGCGCTGTATGCCGCCAGCAGCGGTTTGCCCAGCAGGTACAGATCGCCCATGGCATCGAGGATCTTGTGCTTGACGAACTCGTCGTCGTAGCGCAGGCCATCGGCATTGAGCACCTTGTAGTCGTCCATGACGATGGCGTTGTCCAGCCCACCGCCCAGCGCCAAGCCATTGGCACGCATCATTTCGACATCTTTGGTAAAGCCGAAGGTGCGGGCGCGGGCAATGTCGCGGCTGTAGTTGCCAGTGCCCAAATCAAATTCGACGCACTGGCCGGTCGAATCGACGGCAGGGTGGGCAAAGTCGATCTCAAAGCGCAGCTTGAAGCCGTGGTAGGGGTCGAGCCGGGCCCATTTGGCGTCCGTGCCTTCGCCCTGACTGATCTGCACCGGGCGTGTGACGCGAATCCATTTTTTCGGCGCGTTTTGCAAGGTAATGCCGGCGCTTTGCAGCAAAAACACGAACGATGCCGAGGATCCGTCCAAGATCGGCACTTCTTCGGCGGTGATGTCGATATACAGGTTGTCAATGCCCAGACCGGCACAAGCCGACATCAGGTGCTCAACGGTATGCACCTTGGCCTGGCCACATGAGATGGTCGAAGCCATGCGTGTATCGGTTACGGCCTCGGCCGAGATGGGAATGTCCACCGGTTCGGGCAAATCGATGCGGCGAAACACAATGCCGGTGTCCGGCTGGGCTGGACGCAGGGTCAGTTCGACGCGCTGGCCGCTGTGCAAGCCCACGCCGACCGCACGGGTGAGTGTCTTCAGCGTGCGTTGCTGCAACATGCGCCGGCCACACCGCATTAATCAGCCTGCTTGCGCAGGAAAGCCGGGATTTCCAGATCGTCCATGCCGCCCGAGGACAGCGCATCGACACGCGCTGTAGCCTGCGCGCGGTTAGTGCGCCAGACGCTGGGCACGGTCATGTTGCCGTAATCGGCCTGCGCGCCAGAGTTGCCACCCGAAGTCGTGCTGACGCTGCCCATGACGGCGCTGCTGCTGGGCATCTGGTAGGGCACGTTGTCGGTACCGGTGCGCAAACCGCCCTGCACCACCTGGATGTTCTGGCGCCGCGCATTCTGGCGTGACAGGCCGGTAGCCACCACCGTGACGCGGATTTCTTCGCCCAGCGAATCGTCGTAAGCGGCGCCGTAGATGACGTGCGCATCGGCGGAGGCGTAGGCGTTGATGGTGCTCATGGCTAGGCGCGACTCGGCCAGTTTGAGGCTGCCCTTGCTCGCTGTTACCAGCACCAGCACGCCCTTGGCGCCGGAGAGGTCGATGCCTTCCAGCAGCGGGCAGGCAATAGCCTGTTCGGCAGCGATGCGCGCGCGGTCCGGGCCGCTGGCGACGGCGGTGCCCATCATGGCTTTGCCGGGCTCGCCCATGACGGTGCGCACGTCTTCAAAGTCAACATTGACTTGGCCGTGCTCGTTGATGATTTCGGCAATGCCGCCGACCGCGTTTTTCAGCACGTCGTTGGCATGGGCAAAGGCTTCATCCTGCGTCACGTCGTCGCCCAGCACATCCAGCAGCTTTTCGTTCAGCACGACAATGAGCGAGTCCACATTGGCTTCGAGTTCGGCCAGACCGCCGTCCGCGTTGGCCATACGCCGGCCCCCTTCCCAGTCAAACGGCTTGGTGACCACCCCCACGGTGAGGATGCCCATCTCCTTGGCAATGCGCGCAATCACCGGCGCAGCGCCGGTGCCGGTACCCCCGCCCATCCCGGCGGTGATGAACAGCATGTGCGCACCCTCGATAGCGCTGCGGATATCGTCCACAGCGGCTTCGGCGGCTTCGCGTCCCTTGTCGGGTTTGCTGCCGGCACCCAGGCCACTTTGGCCGAGCTGGATGATGCGGTGCGCCGAACTCCGCGTGAGCGCCTGCGCATCGGTGTTGGCACTGACGAACTCCACGCCCTGAACATTGCGCGCAATCATGTGCTCGACCGCATTGCCGCCCCCGCCGCCCACACCAATCACTTTGATCTGGGTGCCCTGGTTGAATTCTTCCGCTTCGATCATTTCGATGGACATGTTGGAGCTCCTATAACTAACGGATATGCAAAGATGAAATATTAGAACAGTGAACGTGCATACTGACGCTGATGCAGCGCACGCAATGGACCCATTAAGCCCCATCGGGAAGTAACATGTAACGCGGACCAGAAGGCATTTGGCATGGTCAGAAATTGCCCACGATGAAATCTTTGAAGCGGCCAAAAGCAGTTTGCACGGAACCGCTTTTTTGCGCCACCTTGAAACCTCGCAGCCGGGCCAAGCGCGCTTCTTCCAGCAGCCCCATCACGGTAGCCGCACGCGGCTGGGCCACCATGTCGGACAGCGCGCTGGAATACTTGGGAATGCCCCGGCGCACCGGTTTCAGGAAAATGTCTTCGCCCAGTTCGACCATGCCCGGCATGACCACGCTGCCGCCGGTAAGCACGATGCCGGATGACAGCACCTCCTCAAAACCGGACTCGCGAATGACCTGTTGAACCAGCGAAAAAATCTCTTCCACGCGCGGCTCAATCACCCCGGCCAGCGCCTGTTTACTGATCATGCGCGGGCCACGGTCGCCCAGGCCGGGCACTTCGACTTGGGCCTCGGGATCGGCCAGCAATTGCTTGGCGTAGCCGCTCTCGACCTTGATGTCTTCGGCGTCCTTGGTAGGGGTGCGCAGCGCCATGGCGATGTCGCTGGTGATCAAGTCACCAGCAATCGGGATCACTGCCGTATGGCGAATCGCGCCACCGGTGAAGATGGCGACATCGGTGGTGCCAGCGCCAATATCGACCAGCGCCACGCCCAGTTCGCGCTCATCGTCCGTGAGCACGGCCTGGCTCGACGCCAGCGGATTGAGCAGCAATTGCTCGACCTCCAGACCGCAGCGGCGCACACATTTGATGATGTTTTCAGCGGCACTCTGGGCACCGGTAACGATGTGGATTTTGGCCTCCAGACGGATGCCACTCATGCCAATCGGCTCTTTTACATCCTGTCCATCTATTACAAATTCTTGCGGCTCTACCAGCAATAAACGCTGGTCACTGGAGATGTTGATGGCCTTGGCGGTCTCTACCACGCGCGCCACGTCGGCAGCGGTGACCTCTTTGTCCTTCACCGCCACCATGCCGCTGGAGTTGAGCCCGCGGATGTGGCTGCCGGTAATACCGGTGTAGACGCGCTGGATCTTGCAGTCAGCCATCAATTCGGCTTCTTTGAGTGCCAGCTGGATGCTCTGCACCGTAGCGTCAATATTGACCACCACGCCGCGTTTGAGGCCGTTACTGGGGGCCACACCCAAGCCCGCCAGCTTGAGCGAACCGTTGGGCAACACCTCGGCCACCACCGCCATGATCTTTGCCGTGCCGATGTCCAGCCCTACCACTACATCTTTGTATTCTCTTGCCATATGCCTGTCTGCCTTTTGTTCTTCTATTTTGCCTACTTGCGCGCTGCTGTCGGGGCATCGGACGCGACTGTGGTGATACCGCGCAAACGCAGTGCGTAGCCGCCGGTGTGGCGCAGATCGGCCGATTCCAGTGCGTCCGCATGGCGCCGGTGCTGCGCCGCCACTTGCGTGAGCGTGTGGGCAAAACGCTGGGTACGCTGGACTACCTCCTGGTTCGTCCCCCCGCCCAATTCGACCACCGCTCCGCTGTCAAGCACCACGTGCCAGCCACCACGGCCCGAGAGCGTCAGTTCGTCTATCTCCATATCCAACAGAGCAAACACCGGCTGCAGCAGCGCGTGCATCTGCAACACCTGCGCGGCATAGCCCTCGGGGCCATTCAGGCGTGGCAAGTCATCCTGCTCGGCGTCCTCGCCGTTGGCCTCGAACACGTGCCCCTGCTGGTTCAGCATGGCATTGCCCGCCTCGGGGCCCCAATGGGCTGCGGCGTGGTGCTCCTGCAGCACCACACGCAGCGTGCGCGGGTATTCGCGGCGCACCTGCGCGCTGCGCACCCAGGGTACCTGCTCAAAGGCATCGCGGGCCGCACCCAGATTGATAGTGAAAAAATTACCCACCAGCTGCGGCGCCACGTTGGCGCGCAGCGTCACTGCGTTGTTGTGCACCAGTTCCCCCTGCACCACGATGCGGCCAATGGCAAACGCCGGATGGCGCAGCACCCACCACGCTCCCGCGGCCAGCACCAGCACGACGCACGCCATGAACACCAGCGACGCAGCCAGGTTCATGAACTTGACGTCCAGGGGTGCGGGCAGCCCAGGATTCATGCAGGCATCTCCTGCAGCATGGCCGGGCAGGCACCCTGCGGGGTATCGAGCGTGGCGCTGGCCAGCAGGCGCAGACACAAGTCGCCATAGCTGAGGCCGGCAGCACGGGCGGACATCGGCACCAGTGAATGCCCGGTCATGCCGGGCGAGGTGTTGATCTCCAGCAAGAACGGCTGGCGGTCGCTGGCGCGGATCATGATGTCGGCACGCGCCCAACCACGGCAGCCAAGCGAGCGGTAAGCCGCCACAACAAGACGTGCAATTTCACGCTCCTCGGCCTCGGGCAAGCCGCTGGGGCAGTGGTATTGCGTGTCGTCGGTGAAATATTTGTTCTGGTAGTCGTAATTGCCTTGCGGCGCGACGATGCGGATCAGCGGAAAAGCCTGCGCACTGGCGCCCTCGCCCAGCACCGGACAGGTGGTTTCATCACCCTCGATGAATTGCTCGCACAGCACTTCAGGGTCATAGAGCGCCGCCAGCGCATAGGCCTGGGCGCACTGATCCGCCGTGAACACCTTGGTCAGGCCGATGGTCGAGCCCTCGCGCGCCGGCTTGACAATCATCGGCACGCCCAGGGCCCGCAGCGCGTGCTCGGTGTCGGCGGCGCTGTCCACCAAACGCCAGTCGGGGGTGGGCAAACCATCGGCGCGCCACAGGCGCTTGGTCATGATCTTGTCCATGGCGATGCTGGATGCCAACACGCCAGGGCCGGTGTAGGGAATACCCATCAATTCGAGCGCGCCCTGCACCGTGCCGTCTTCGCCGTGGCGCCCGTGCAGTGCAATAAAGCAGCGTGCATAGCCCTCGTGCTGCAGCACGTTCAGGCCGGTGTGGGCCGGATCAAAGGCGTGCGCATCCACGCCGCGGGCGCGCAGCGCCTGCAGCACGCCGCTGCCGGACATCAGTGAAACTTCGCGCTCGGCCGAGGCGCCGCCCATCAGCACGGCGACCTTGCCCAGCGCGGCAATGTCTGTTTTTGAATCAAATAAGGTCATAAGGCGCCCCCATCCAGCGCTAATAGCTCGCTATTTTGTAGCAATTCCACGATCTTGGCGGCAACTGTTCCGATGGTTCCGGCCCCCATGCACAGCACCACATCCCCTGCGCGCGCATTGTCGGCTATGGTCCGTGGTAAATCTGCAACATTGGCGACGAACAACGGCTCGACCCGACCGGCCAAACGCAGCGCGCGCGCCAGTGCGCGGCCATCGGCGCCGACTATCGGCGCCTCGCCAGCGGCATAAACCTCGGTCAGCAGCACTGCGTCGGCACCGCCCAGCACCTGGATGAAATCTTCGAAACAGTCGCGGGTGCGCGTGTAGCGGTGCGGCTGAAACGCCAGCACCAGGCGCTGGCCCGGAAAGGCGCCGCGCGCTGCGGCCAGTGTGGCCGCCATCTCGACCGGGTGGTGGCCGTAGTCGTCGATCACGGTGAAATGGCCGCCGCCCTGTGCCGGCAAATCGCCATAGCGCTGAAAACGCCGGCCCACACCCTTGAAGCTGGCCAACGCGCGCAGCACGGCGGCGTCGTCAATGCCCAGCTCCACCGCCACGGCAATGGCGGCCAGGGCATTGAGCACGTTGTGCTCGCCCGCCAGATTTAGCACCACGTCCATGTCCGGCAGGCTGACGCCGTTGCGCCGCTGCACCGTGAAGTACATCTGCCCCGCCGCGGCGCGCACGTTAATGGCACGCACCTGCGCCTCGTCACTAAAGCCATAACTGGTGATGGGGCGGGCGATCTGGTCGAGGATGTCACGCACCGCGGCATCGTCAATGCACATGATGGCGGCGCCATAAAACGGCATCCGGTGCAAAAACTCGACAAATGCCTTCTTCAGCCGGCCAAAATCGTGGCCGTAGGTTTCCATGTGGTCGGCGTCAATGTTGGTCACCACGGCCATCACCGGCAGCAGGTTCAGGAACGAGGCATCGGACTCGTCGGCCTCGACAATGATGTATTCACCCTGTCCCAGCCGCGCATTGGCACCCACGCTGTTGAGGCGCCCGCCAATCACAAACGTCGGGTCCAGATCAGCCTCGGCCAGCACGCTAGTGACCAAGCTGGTAGTCGTTGTCTTGCCATGCGCACCGGCAATGGCAATGCCGCGCTTGAGGCGCATCAGCTCGGCCAGCATCAGGGCGCGGGGCACCACCGGAATTCTTTTCTCGCGTGCTGCCAGCACCTCGGGGTTGTCGGCCTTCACCGCCGTCGAGGTGACTACGGCATCGGCGCCCGCGATGTGCTCAGCGGCGTGGCCCACGTGGATAACGATTCCCAGGGTTTGCAACCGGCGCAGCACCGCGCTGTCGGCCAAATCAGAGCCGGTGATGGCGTAACCCAGGTTGTGCATGACTTCGGCAATGCCGCTCATGCCCGAGCCGCCAATGCCGACGAAATGGATGTGGTGGATAGCGTGCTTCATACGGTCAGTGCCTCGCACGCAGCAACCACCTCGTGGGTGGCGTTTATTTTTTGCATCTTTTTAGCCTCTAGCGCCCGCTGCACAAGCGCAGTTCGCTCCATATTTTGTAGCATATCTGCCAATCGTTGCGGTGTCATGTCGCGCTGCGGCAGCAACCAGCCGCCGCCCGCCTGCACCAAAAATTGCGCGTTGGTGGTCTGATGGTCGTCCACCGCCGACGGGAACGGCACGAATACGGCCGCCGCGCCGATGGCGGCGATCTCGGTGACCGTACTGGCACCGGCACGACAAACGATGATGTCGGCATCGGCAAAAGCGCTGGCGGTGTCATCGATGAAAGGCGTGAGTTCGGCTTCGGCACCGGCCGCAGCGTAGTTGGCGCGCAGCGCGTCGATTTGCGCCGCGCCGCTTTGGTGCGTGACCAGCGGGCGCTGCCAAGCGGGAATCAGCGCCAGCGCCTGCGGCACGATGTCATTGAGCGCACGTGCGCCCAGGCTGCCACCGACGACCAACAGGCGCAACGGCCCACTGCGCCCGGCAAAGCGCTCAACCGGCCCAGGCTGCTGGGTGAACGCCGCGCGCAGCGGGTTGCCGACCCATTGGGCCTGGGGAAATACCCCGGGAAAGGCCGTAAACACTCGCTCCGCCAAGCGTGCCAATAGCTTGTTGGCCATGCCGGCGACGGAATTTTGCTCATGCAGCACCAGCGGCTTGCCGGCGGCCCAGGCCACCAGCCCCCCGGGAAAGCTGATGTAGCCTCCCAGGCCGACCACCACGTCGGGTTGCACCCGCTGCACCACGGCGCGTGCCTGCCAAAAGGCACGCAGCAAGCGCAGCGGCAGGCGCAACAGTGTCAGCACGCCCTTGCCGCGCACGCCGGAAAAGTCAATGGTCTCCAGCGCAAAACCGTGCTGCGGCACGATGCGGGCCTCCATGCTGGCGGGCGCGCCGAGCCAGTGCACGCGCCAGCCGCGCGCGCGCAACTCCTGCGCCACCGCCAGGCCCGGAAAGATGTGGCCACCGGTACCACCCGCCATGATGAGCGCGGTTTTACTGCGCGCAGCGGTGGTGTGGGGCACTGCGGTCATGCCGAGCCCCCGTGGGTGCGCGCTGATGCCGCAGTGCTGTCGCCGGCGCGCATCAGCAGCTTGTTTTCATAGTCGATGCGAAACACCACCGCCAGCGCCACCATGTTCATCAAAATGGCCGAGCCGCCAAAGCTCATGAGAGGCAGCGTCAGGCCCTTGGTCGGCAGCGCGCCCAGGTTCACGCCGACGTTGATGAAGGCCTGAAAACCCATCCAGATGGCCACGCCTTGCGCCACCAAGCCGGCAAACACCCGGTCCAGTGCAATCGCCTGGCGGCCAATGTGCATGATGCGCCGCGCCATCCACAAGAACAGCAGCAGCAAAGTGAGTACGCCCATCAGGCCAAACTCTTCGCCAATCACGGCAACCAGAAAATCGGTATGTGCCTCGGGCAACCAGTGCAGCTTTTCGACGCTGCCGCCCAAGCCAACGCCAAACACTTCGCCACGCCCGATGGCAATCAGCGAGTGCGTGAGCTGGTAGCTCTTGGCCAGCGCATTGTTTTCGCTCCAGGGGTCCAGGTAAGCAAAAATGCGCGCGCGCCGGTAATCGTTGAAGGCGATCATCAGCCCGAACGCCGACACCAGCACCACGCCGATCATGATGAACATGCGCGCATTGACGCCGCCCAGAAATAGGATGCCCATGGCAATCACGGCAATCACCATGAAAGCGCCCATGTCCGGCTCGGCCAGCAGCAGCGCCCCCACCAAGCCGACCGCAGCCCCCATGGGCAGCACGGCGCGAAAGAAGCGCTCCTTCACCTCCATCTTGCGGCACATGTAATCTGAGGCGTAGATCAGCACGGCAAATTTGGCTAGCTCAGAGGGCTGAAAATTCATCACCCCCAGCGACAGCCAGCGCCGCGCGCCATTGACCACCGTGCCCACATGCGGCACCAGCACCAGCACCAGCAGGCCAATTGATACCAGGAACAGCGCCCGCGCCGAGCGCTCCCAAGTGGCCATGGAGATCTGGAACGTCAACAGCGCCACGATAAAGCCAATCACCAGCGACATCGCATGGCGCACCAAAAAGTGCGTCGGCGCAATCTTGCCAAAGCGCGGATTCTGCGGCATGGCAATCGAGGCCGAATACACCATCACCAGCCCCCAGGCCAGTAACGCCACCACCACCCACAGCAGCGTTTGGTCAAAGCCCAGCACGTGCGCCGGCGTGGCGGTGGTGCGGCGGTACTCCATGCCGCCCACGCGCACCGGCAACACATCGACCGCCTTGCTGGGCAAACCGCTAAACCAGCCGACCAGGCGTGCAAAAACATTCGGCCTATCGCTGCTCATGGTGCACCCTCCAGGCTCTGCCCAACGTCCTGCGCGAGGGCCTGCACCGCTGCGCCAAAGACCTGCGCGCGGTGCTCATAGCCATTGAACATGTCAAAACTGGCGCAAGCGGGCGACAGCAAGACAGCGTCGCCGGGATGGGCCCGCTGCGCCGCCACTTGCACTGCGTGCGCCATATCGATCGCGGCCAGCAGCGGTACGCCGGCATCCTCCAGCGCGTGGCGGATCAGCGGCGCATCGCGGCCAATGAGCAGTACCGCGCGGGCGTAGCGCGCTACCGGCAGCGCCAACGGGGAAAAATCTTGGCCCTTGCCATCGCCGCCCAGAATAACGACCACACGCCGCTCGGCGCCCAGGCCCGCCAACGCGGCCACCGTGGCACCCACATTGGTACCCTTGCTATCGTCAAAGTATTCGATGCCATTGAGCCGACCGATGGACTGCACACGGTGCGGCTCGCCGTGGTATTCGCGCAGGCCGTACAGCATCGGCCCGAGTGCTCCGCCGGCAGCGTGCGCCAGCGCCAGTGCCGCCAGCGCATTGGTGGCGTTGTGCCGGCCGCGGATACGCAGGGCGTCCGCCGGCATCAGGCGCTGCAGATGCAGCGGTTCAACCTCGGCGTCCAAGCCGCGCGTGCGGCGCTGGGGCGTGCCGTCTGCCGGCTGCGCGCGCACCAGCCAGGCCATGCCGTTGAGGGTTTCAATGCCAAAGTCGCCGGGGCGCTGCGGCAGGTCGGCACCAAAGGTGGTGTAAGCACGCCACTGCGGTTTTTGCAGCTTGACGCGCACCGGCTCGGGCAGCATGGCCATCACACCAGGGTCTTCACGGTTCAGCACCATCAGTGCCGCGCTGCCAAAAATACGCGCTTTGGCGCCAGCGTAGGCCTCCAGGCTGCCGTGCCAGTCCAAATGGTCTTGGGTGAGGTTGAGCACTGCGGCGGCCGTCGGCTCAAAGCCAGTCACGCCATCGAGTTGAAAGCTCGACAGCTCTAGCACCCACACTGCTGGCAATGTGCCCGCGTCCAGATGCGCCGTGAGGGTATCGAGCAAGGTTGGGCCAATGTTGCCGGCCATCGCCACCGATTGGCCGGCGCGCTCGACCAGTTGGCACGTCAGCGAGGTGACCGTGGTTTTGCCATTGGTGCCGGTGATCGCCAGCACCGCCGGCGCGTAGCCTTGCGTAGCACGCAAGGTGCGCAAGGCCATCGAATACAAGCTTAACTCGCCTCCAACGCTTACTCCGCTTGCGCTAGCAGCTATCAAAACAGCATCAATACTGGCGGGACTCAGCCCCGGAGAGCGGTAAATGGCGTGCAGGTCCTGACCGTCCACCAGTGCCGCATCGAAAGCGCCGGCCACAAACTGCACCTGGGGCCATTCGGCCTGCAAAGCGACCAGTTGCGGCGGTGCGGCGCGTGTGTCCGCCACCGTCACCTGCGCACAGCAGCGCACACACCAGCGCGCCATGGCCAGACCGGAATCGCCCAGCCCCAGCACCAGCACCTTGCGGCCTTGCAGTGGCACCAGGTCTTGCTCGGCGGACATAGCAGCGGGCACATGGGAAGACCACTCGAAAGTTGTATCGGCAGACACTGCCTCGGCTTCTGCCGCAGCAGCTACCGCCGCCAAAGCCGTCGCCGGCGTGCTGACATCGGCAAACATTTGCGCCACAAACTCGGTCGCCACCTGCGCCGCCGACACTGCGGGGGCATGGCCGTCCAGCAACCAGTCAGGTTTGGGCGCTGGCACGCCAGCGGACACCGCTGCGGGGCTGTCGTGCGGGTTCAAAGCGTCGCTATTCATCGCAGTTTCAGGGTCGATAAACCCACCAGGCACAGCAACATGGTGACGATCCAGAAACGCACCACCACCTGCGTTTCCTTCCAGCCGATTTTTTCAAAATGGTGGTGCAGGGGTGCCATCCTGAGCAGGCGCCGGCCCTCGCCGTAGCGCTTTTTGGTCGCCTTGAACCAGGTCACCTGCAACATCACCGAAATGGCTTCAACCACAAAAATGCCACCCATGATGGCCAGCACGATCTCCTGGCGCACGATGACCGCAATGGTGCCCAGCGCCGCCCCCAGCGCCAGCGCGCCGACGTCGCCCATGAAAACCTGCGCCGGGTGCGTGTTGAACCATAAAAATGCCAGGCCAGCACCGGCCATGGCGGCACAAAAGATCAGCAACTCCCCCGAGCCCGGAATGTGCGGAAACAACAAATACTTGGAATACACCGCGCTGCCAACCACATAAGCAAATACCCCCAGCGATGAGCCGACCATGACCACCGGCATGATGGCCAGCCCATCCAGCCCGTCGGTTAGATTGACGGCGTTGCTGGAGCCAACGATGACTAAGTAGGTCATGATGACAAAACCCAGCACGCCCAGCGGGTAGCTCACTTCCTTGAAAAACGGTAGCAACAGGCCGGCCTGGGCGGGCAAAGTAACATCCAGACCCGAGCGCACCCAGGAGACGAACAACTCGAACACCTTGTAGTTCGAACTCTCGGAGATGCTGAACACCAGATACAACGCCGCCAGCAGCCCGACGATCGACTGCCATAGGTATTTTTCGCGCGAACGCATGCCGTTGGGGTCTTTGTAGACCACCTTGCGCCAGTCGTCCACCCAGCCAATGGCGCCAAAACCCAGCATCACCAGCAGCACGATCCAGACAAAGCGGTTCGACAGGTCGGCCCACAGCAAGGTGGAGACGGTGATGGCGAGCAGGATCAGCACGCCGCCCATGGTGGGGGTACCGCTTTTGACATGGTGCGTTTCCATGCCGTTGGTGCGAATCGGCTGGCCAATTTTCAGTTCGGTCAGGCGCCGAATGACGCGTGGGCCAGCAAGCAGACCGATCAGCAGTGCCGTCAACGCGGCCATCACGGCGCGCAGCGTCAGGTACTGGAAGACTCGAAAAAATCCAAATTCAGTGGACACGCTTTGCAGCCACTGCGCCAACCACATCAGCATGGAGCACTCCGTTGCACCGCGGGCGCCGCCAGGGCGTCCAGCACTTGTTCCATCTTCATAAACCGAGATCCCTTTACCAGCACGCTGCCCACCGTGGGCAATTGCGCCTGCACCGCTGCCAGCAGCAGCGCCATGTTGTCAAAATGCTGTCCCGCGCCAAAGGCGCTGGCGGCGTGCGCCGATTGCGCGCCCAGCGTGAACAGCTGCTCAATGCCGCAGTCCCGCGCCTGGGTGCCGGCTTCGGTGTGAAACTGCGGCCCTTGGTTGCCGACTTCGCCCATGTCACCCATCACCAGCAGGCGCGGCGCCGGCAGCTCGGCCAGTACCGCAATGGCAGCGTGCATCGAGTCGGGGTTGGCGTTGTAGCTGTCGTCCACCACGGTGATGTGGCGCGTGCCGTGCTGCACGCTGAAAGCCCGCGAACGGCCCTTGACCGGGGCAAACGCCGCCAGTCCCTGCGCAATCGCCGCCAGCGGCACGCCGGCGGCGATTGCGCAGGCAGTCGCCGCCAAAGCATTGCTGACGTTGTGGCGCCCGGCAATCGCCAGCGTGCAGTCCAGGGCCCCCTGCGGCGTGGCGATACGCACCTGCCAAGCACGGCTTTGCCAATCCGCTTGGAGGCTATGGATGTCACCGCCGTCACCAAAAGTGAGGCAGCGCCGCGCACCGGCCAGGCCACGCCACAGCGCGGTGTAGGTGTCGCCGGCAGGAAAAACTGCCACGCCATCCACCGGCAAAGCGCTCAGCACGCCGCCGTTTTCTTCGGCCACGGCCTGCACGGTGTGCATGAATTCGAGGTGCTCACGCTGTGCGTTGTTAACCAACGCCACCGTCGGCCGCGCCATGTCGGCCAGCAAAGCGATTTCACCAGGATGGTTCATGCCCAGTTCGACCACGCCGATGCGGTGCTGCGCGCGCAGGCGCAGCAGGGTGTGCGGCACACCAATGGCGTTGTTGAAATTGCCTTGCGTGGCGAAGGCGGCACTGCCAGCATGGGCCGCCAGGATGGACGCCAGCATCTGCGTCACGGTGGTTTTGCCGTTGCTGCCAGTCACCGCTATCAGCGGCAGGTCAAACTGCGCGCGCCAGCCCGCCGCCAAAGCGCCCAGCGCCAGTAGCGTGTCAGGCACTTCAATGCCGGCCAGGCCTGCGTTCGGCAAACCACCGTGGGCCACGGCGGCTACTGCGCCGGCTTGGCGCGCCTGGGGCAGAAACTGGTGGGCGTCAAAACGCTCGCCCTGCAGCGCGACAAACAAATCGCCCGCTTGCAGACTGCGGCTGTCGGTGTGGACACGCGCTATAGCCGTGCTGCCCTCGCCCACCAGACGGGCCTGGGGAATGCGCTGCTGAATGAACCCCAGCGCCTGTTGCAAGCTCATCATGCTCATTCGATACTTCCTCGGGCCTGCAACGCCGCGCGTGCCTGGGCCATGTCCGAGAACGGCCGGCGCACGCCTGCCGTCTCTTGGTAATCTTCGTGTCCCTTGCCCGCGATCAGCACCACATCGCGGGCATCGGCCTCGGCCAGTGCCAGCGCAATGGCGGTGGCACGGTCCGGCTCAACGCGCACGGTCTCGCCCGCAATCGTGCCTTGCAGCACCTGGTGAAGGATGTGCGCCGGGTCTTCGCTGCGCGGGTTGTCACTGGTCAGCACCACCCAATCGGCTTGGCGCTGCGCGGCTGCACCCATCAGCGGGCGTTTGCTGGCGTCGCGGTCGCCGCCGCAGCCAAACACGCACCACAGCTGCCCGCCGCGCTCCGTCGCCAGCGCGCGCAGGGCACGCAGCGCCTGCTGCAGCGCATCGGGCGTGTGGGCATAGTCCACCGCCACCAGCGGCTGGCCAGCAGCAGCGATGCGCTCCATGCGCCCCGGCACCGGCAACAGCGCCGCGCAGGCCCACACGGCGCGCGCCAGCGGCACGCCGAGCGCGCGCAGGGCGGCAATCACACCGAGCAGATTGGAGACGTTGTAGTCGCCGATCAGCGCGGTTTGCAGCAGATGGCGCTCATCGCCCTCAACCACGGCAAACCGCAGACCAGCATCGCCAAAACCCACGGCTTGCGCCTGCAGCCGCGCGCTACGCTGCATGGACACGCTCCACAGATCCAGCCCACGGCCCGCCAAGGTGGCGTGCAGCGTGGCGCCATGCGCATCATCGATATTGATCACTGCCGCCTGCAGGCCGGGCCAGTCGAACAGCGCCACCTTGGACTGCCAGTAGGCCTCCATGCTGCCGTGGTAGTCGAGGTGGTCTTGCGTGAAATTGGTGAACACACCGACGCGGATGCGCGTGCCGGCCAGTCGGTGCTCGGCCAGACCAATCGACGAGGCTTCGATGGCGCAGCTGTGCACACCCGCATCAACAAACTGGCGAAACGCGCGCTGCAGCCGCACCGGATCGGGCGTGGTCATGCCCGTGCTTTGCAGGTGGGGTATCACACCCATGCCCAAAGTACCCACCAACCCACACGGGGCAAGCGCATCCAGCTCACTATGTTGTAGCGCATCCGCCAACCACCAGGCGCTGCTGGTCTTGCCATTGGTGCCGGTAAAGGCAACGACGTTAAGCGCCTGTGACGGCTGGGCAAACCACTGCGCCGCGATGTCGCCGGTGGCGGCCTTGAGGCCAGTCAACGCCGCCAGGTCGGCGCCAGCAAGACCAAAAGGCTCGGCGCCGACCTGCTCGACCAGGCAGGCGCTGGCACCGCGCGCCAAGGCATCAGCCACATGCGCGCGGCCATCGGTGGCAGCGCCGGGCCAGGCGATGAAACCGTCGCCGGGGGCAATCCGGCGGCTGTCGGTGTGCAGCGTACCGGTGACGTGCTGGCGCAGCCACTGCACGGCATCCAAGGCGTTATCCAACAGGCGCATTACAAGGTCTCCTCCGCCACATCGGCAACGATTTGTGGCTTCACCGCCATGTCCGGCGGCACACCCATCATGCGCAGGGTTTGCTGTACCACTTCGCTGAACACGGGCGCGGCGACGGTACCGCCGTAGTAGGTGCCGTTGTTAGGTTCGTCCACCATCACGGCGACGATGATGCGGGGCTTTTCAATCGGCGCCATGCCGGTGAACCAGGCACGGTATTTGCCCGTGGAATAAGTTTTGCCAATCTGTTTGCGCGCCGTGCCGGACTTGCCGCCGACCGAATAGCCCTGTGTTTGCGCCCGCTGTCCGGTACCACCAGGGCCAGCGGCCATTTGCAGCATCTTGCGTACTTGGGCCGCAGTCTGCGGCGAAAACACCGGCACGCCCAAGGCGGGCTGCTCGCTTTTGAGCATGGTGGCGGTGATGATCTGACCATCGTGCGCAAACACGGTGTACGAGCGCGCCATCTGAAACAGGCTGGCTGACAGACCATAGCCATACGACATGGTGGCCTGCTCGATCGGGCGCCAGGTCTTGTAAGCGCGCAAACGGCCACTGACAGCGCCGGGAAAGGCAATTTGCGGCTTTTGCCCAAAGCCAGCGGCAGAGAAGGTCTCCCACATCTCGCGCGCCGGCATCTGCATCGCAATCTTGGTCGTGCCGACGTTGCTGGACTTCTGGATCACGCCTTCGACCGTGAGCACACCGTAGTTGTGCGTATCGGAAATGGTCGAACCGGTGATGGTGATGCGCCCGGGAGTGGTGTCCACGATGGTGCCGGGGCGCACGCGCCCGCTGTCCAGCGCCAAGCCGATGGTGAACGGCTTCATGGTCGAGCCGGGCTCGAAAGTGTCGGTCAGGGCCCGGTTGCGCAACTGCTCACCGGTCAGATTCTGGCGCTTGTCCGGCACGTAGCTGGGGTAATTGGCCAGTGCCAGCACTTCGCCGGTCACGGCGTCCAGCACCACCACGCTGCCGGCCTTGGCCTTGTGCGCAATCACCTGGTCACGCAATTTTTGGTAGGCAAAAAACTGTACCTTGCTGTCAATCGACAACTGCATGTCGCGCCCGTCCATGGGTGGCACGACTTCGCCCACGCCCTCGACCACACGACCCATACGGTCCTTGATGACGCGGCGCGAACCGGCCTTGCCGGCCAGCAGGTCGTTGAAAGCCAGTTCCATGCCCTCCTGACCCTTGTCCTCGACGTTGGTGAAACCGACCACGTGGGCAATCGCCTCGCCTTCGGGGTAGAGGCGCTTGTATTCCTTGCGCAAATAGATGCCCTTGATACCCAGCGCAGTGATTTTCTCGCCCACATCCCAGTCCAGCTGGCGCTTGAGCCAGACGAAGGTCTTGTCTTCATCCGCCAGTTTGGCGCTCAGACTGGCCAGCGGCGTGTCCATGAGTTTGGCCAACTGCTTGAGTTGGGCGCGCACCTGCGGATCGTCTTGCTCGACGTCTTCCGGAATGGCCCAAATGCTGGCGGCGGGCACGCTGGAGGCCAGAATCAGGCCATTACGGTCGAGCAACTTGCCGCGGTAGGCGGGCAAATCCAGGGTGCGTGCAAAACGCACCTCGCCCTGGCGCTGAAAAAAGGCGTTGTCCAGCACTTGCACATAGGCCGCACGCGCGCCCAGACCAAAAAAGGCCACCGCGATCACCCCGACGATCAGCTTGCTGCGCCCGGGCGGTGTCTTGCTCGCCAGCAGCGGACTGGAGGTGTAACGGATGCTGCGCTTCATGGCACGCCCTTTTTGGGCGCGCCAGCGGACTGCGGCGGCGCTACGGCGGCGCCTGTGGCGGCAGCAGCGGGCGCATCACGCACATATTCCGTGATGGACGGCGTGGCCGTGCGCATTTGTAGCCGCGTATGGGCCAAGGTTTCGACGCGCAGCGGCGTGGCTTGCGCCCGCTTGTCCACCTGCAGACGCTCCTGCTCCAGCGCGAGGCGCCGCGCCTCCACCTGGGCACGGTCCAGCTCGGTGTAGAGCAGGCGCGAGTCGTATTGGTTACGCACCAGATACAAGGCACTGACCAGCACCGCCAACAGCAGCAGCACGTTAAGCCGCATCATGGGCAGCCCCTTGCCGCGGCGCAGCCACACCCGTCCACACCCACGCCGCTCTCCCTCGGGCAGGCACTGCTGCGGGCGGCACAGAAAGGCTCATGCAGGCACCTGGGTGCGTTCGGCCACGCGCATCACGGCACTGCGGGAGCGCGGATTACCCGTGACTTCGGCAGCGCTGGGCTTGATACGCGCCAGTGCCGTGAGGCGCATGGCCTTGGGCGGCGCAAACGGCGCGCGCCGGTCATAGACCTCTTTGGAGTGCTCGGCAATGAACTGCTTGACGATGCGGTCTTCCAGCGAATGAAAGCTGATCACCACCAGACGCCCGCCGGGCTGGAGCACCGACAAACTGGCTTCTAGCGCTTGCTGCAGCTCTTGCAGTTCGGCATTGATAAAAATCCGAAAAGCCTGAAAGGTGCGTGTGGCCGGATTTTGGCCCGCTTCGCGGGTCTTGACCGTGCCAGCCACGAGTTCGGCCAGTTCGGCGGTCGTAGCCAGCGGGCCACGTTCTTGTCGGCGCGCAACAATCGCCTTTGCAATGGGGCCAGCAAACCGTTCTTCACCATATTCACGTATCACCTCCGCAATCTGCCCCACCTCGGCATAGGCCAGCCACTGCGCCACGCTCTCGCCACGTGTGGTGTCCATGCGCATGTCCAACGGGCCATCAAAGCGAAAGCTGAAACCGCGCTCGGGGCTGTCAATCTGGGGCGAACTCACGCCCAGGTCCATTAGCACACCGGCAGCGCTGGCAGGCGCCAAGTCGGCCAGATGGCGAAACCCTTCGTGGCGAATCGAAAAACGCGCATCCTGGATGCGCGCCGCTTCGGCGATGGCTTCAGGGTCCTTGTCGAACGCCAATAACCGTCCCTGCGGCCCCAAGCGCAAAAGGATGTGCCGCGAATGGCCACCCCGGCCAAAGGTGGCATCGATCCAGGTGCCTTGCGGCGCGGTCTCGGCACCGGCCAGCAGGGCATCTACCGCCTCGTCCAGCAGCACCGTCTTGTGTTGTCGTTGTTCGGTCACACTGCGCCTTCAGAAAGCAAAATCGTGGAAGACGTCAGGCATGGGACCCTGCAGGGCTTGCGCCTCTTGTGTCTCGTAAGTCGCCCGGTCCCACAACTCGAAATGGTGGCCCATGCCCAGCAGCGTGGCGTCACGCCGAATGCCAGCGGCTTGGCGCAACTCGGGTGACACCAGCACACGGCCGGTGGCATCCATATCCACGTCCAGGGCATTGCCTAAAAAAATACGCTTCCACCACTGGGCCGACAAAGGCAACTGGGCAATGCGTTCGCGAAATTTTTCCCATTCGGGACGGGGAAAAACCATAAGGCATCCGTGGGGGTGTTTGGTAAGAGTGAGCTGGCCTGAAGCAGTGGTGGCCAAAACATCGCGGTGCCGGGTAGGTATCGAGAGGCGGCCCTTTGCATCCAGACTCAGCGAGGAAGCCCCTTGAAACACAGACAGACACCTCGCTCTTGATTTTTGCTGGTTCAACGCCAAAAACTGCGACGAAGCCGGCTATTTTCCCACTTCATTGCACTTTTTTGCACTGTATCAGGAAATCAATCCGACCGACCACCCCAGGAAACATCTTCTTTCAATGAAATCAACCACTTAGCCGGCAGATCGAATATTGAAAATAGCAAAACTCTGTACGCACAAAGGCAGTTAGCGCGCTCTCTGCGCCCAACGCCTTCTCCCTACAGAGCATTAGGGTAATCCCGTATTTCAGCGCATTGAACGAAAAGTGACGTGGACAGCGGACGTGAACAGCCCCCAGTCCCTGGGCTCACAGGATGTAGCGCGACAGGTCTTCGTCCTGGCTCAGGGCCTGGAGCCGCTCGTTGACATACGCGGCGTCGATCTGCACGGTCTGGCCGGCGCGGTGGGCCGCATCAAAACTGACTTCATCCAGCAGGCGCTCCATCACCGTCGAGAGCCGACGGGCACCGATGTTTTCGGTGCTTTCATTGACGTCAAAAGCAATTTGCGCCAGGCGCGTAATACCCTCAGCAGAAAACTCCAGTGTCACGCCTTCGGTCGCCAGCAAGGCCTGGTACTGCTTGACCAGCGAGGCCTGAGTCTGCATCAGGATGGCCTCAAAGTCCTGCACCGACAGCGACTCCAACTCCACACGGATCGGGAAACGCCCTTGCAGCTCGGGGATCAGATCGCTCGGTTTGGACACATGGAACGCACCCGAGGCAATGAACAGAATGTGGTCGGTCTTGACCACGCCGTATTTGGTTGACACCGTGGTGCCCTCAACCAGCGGCAGCAAGTCGCGCTGCACCCCTTGGCGCGACACATCGGCATTGCTGCTGTCTTGGCGCGAGGCCACTTTATCGATTTCATCGATGAACACGATGCCGTTTTGCTCGGCACTGACCAGCGCGCGGCTCTTGATGTCATCTTCGTTGACCAGCTTGCCGGCTTCTTCTTCGATCAGCAGCTTGCGCGCCTCGGCAATGCGCAGCTTGCGCGTGTGGCGCCGCTCTTGCCCCATCTGGCTGAAGACGCCGCGCAACTGCTCGGCCATTTCTTCCATGCCCTGGGGCCCCATGATTTCGAGTTGCGGGCGTGCATCGGCGACGTCAATCTCGATCTCCTTGTCGTCGAGCTGGCCTTCGCGCAGCTTTTTACGAAACACCTGGCGCGCTGTGCTCTCGGTGGCGGGCGCAGCAGAGGCGATATCGCTGCTACGCGCGCCGGGAATCAATGCATCCAGGATGCGCTCTTCGGCCGCATCTTCAGCGCCGGCGCGCACGCGCAACACCTGCGCCTGGCGCTCTTGTTTGACGGCGATTTCCGCCAGATCCCGAATGATGGCGTCCACATCCTTGCCGACATAGCCGACCTCGGTGAACTTGGTCGCTTCGACCTTGATGAAAGGTGCGTCCGCCAGACGCGCCAGGCGCCGGGCAATTTCGGTCTTGCCGACACCGGTGGGGCCAATCATCAAGATGTTTTTCGGCGTAATTTCGTGGCGCAGCGCTTCGGGCACCTGCTGGCGGCGCCAGCGGTTGCGCAGCGCAATCGCCACGGCACGCTTGGCGCTGGCCTGGCCGACGATGTGCTTGTCGAGTTCGGAGACAATCTCTTGGGGGGTCATGGACGACATGCAAAACCTTTGGTCAAATAGGCCTCAAACGCTTATGCAGCAAGCGGTGACAGCTATTAAATAAATAGTATTCCAGAAAACTTGGTGCCGTCGCAGCCGCTACAACCGCTGCAGTGCGCGCGCCGGCAGCGTTACAAGGTCTCGATGGTGTGGTGCATGTTGGTGTAAATGCACAAATCGCCGGCAATTTCTAACGACTTTTTGACAATCTCTTGCGCCGACAGATCGGTGTTTTCCAGCAGCGCCTTGGCCGCAGCCTGCGCATAGGTCCCCCCGGAGCCAATGGCGACGATGCCCTGCTCGGGCTCGAGCACATCGCCGTTGCCGGTGATGATCAGTGAGGCTTCCAGATCGGCCACGGCCAGCATGGCCTCCAAACGGCGCAACACCCGGTCGGTACGCCATTCCTTGGTCAGCTCAATGGCAGCACGCACCAGTTGACCCTGGTGCTTTTCCAGCTTGGCTTCAAAGCGCTCGAACAGCGTGAAGGCATCGGCGGTGGCGCCGGCAAAACCGGCCAGCACCTTGCCGTGGTACAGGCGGCGCACTTTGCGCGCCGTGCCCTTGATGACCACATTGCCCAGCGTGACCTGGCCGTCACCGCCAATGGCCACCTGCACGCCGTTAGGCGTCTGGCGGCGCACGCTGATGATGGTTGTTCCGTGAAATTGTTCCATAGCGGCCATAGGTGAGAGTGAGAATGCCGACGCCCGTGGCAAGCCAAGGCGCTGCGGCAAGGGTTTCAATTTTTACGCGGCACCACCCAGGCGTGTTCACTGATGCCAATGACATTGAAGAACACTGCGACCAGGCGGTGCAGATCCTGAAAGCGCACGTCGCGCCCTTTGCCTTGTTGTTCGGCAGCCCAGTTGAGCACCGAACCAGCTGCAGAGAAATCCATCCGGATCAGACGTCCGCAATCAATGACCAAGGGCTCGCCAGCAGGCGCGCCGCCGGCCAGCGCATCGAGTGCCGCTGTGGCATCGTTTTCAATATGGCCACTGAGCGTGGGCAGCGTCTGCGCCATGTCACTCAGCAGGGACAGTGGCGCCAGTTCAGTGGCAGCGCTCCAGTTGGGTTTGGCCAGCAGTTCTTGCACCGGGGCGGACGGGGACGCCGCAGCACCCTCCTTGGGGTCATCGGAATACGTGCAGCGCGGCGCGACCCAGGAAGGCGGCGAGACTTCGTAGGTCACGCAGTAATCCAGCGCCACCAGTTCGAACTCGTCGGAGCGATTCATGAAGCGCAGCGCCGCCATACGCAAGCCCCACCAGACGGCATTGCCGGAACGATCCCCCGACTGGGTGTGCGCTTCCAGCAGGGCATGCAGCACCTCGGCGCCAGAGAACACGATCTGCACCTTTTGCTCAGCCCACCGGGTGAATTCTTTTTCCAGCGCCACCAGCGCGGCGTCTTCCAGGGTGCGCAAACGCGACCACACCAGCACCCAGGGCGAGGCGGCCCGTTCCAGCGAAGCGTGCAAGCTGGCCACCGATTGCGCTGTCAGGGCGGCAGGCGCATTCCAACTGAAGTCACGCCGCGCAGGGGCCTGCATCGGCTCGGAGGGCGCGGCGCTGGCCAGACCCAACTGCTCCGGAATGGAGAACCACAGCGGTGCCGAGCGGCTGAAACGCGCCGCAAAATCCAGCGCCAGGGTGTCAAAACGCTCTTGCTGGCCGGTGGCACGGTACAGATCAAAGAGCGTCATCCAGATGTCGAACTGCTGCTCAGGCGGGCTCTGGACATGTTGCGCCAGTACGCCCAGCAGGCCGGCTTCAGCGCCTGCATAGTCGCCATTGGCGAACCGGATGGCAGCTTCTTCCAAGTCGGGTTCGTGCACGAACTCCTCCATTTCGGCAACAGGGACAGGCACTGCGCCCAGTCGGTTGAGATCAGATGGCCTGCCACCGGGCAGCGCCAACGACAGGTCGGGTAGAACATCCACTCGATTAACGAACGAACTGTCATCGGCAAACAACGGTGGGGCAGGCGCCAACAGCTCCATCGGCAGGGACAGCAGCGCCGTGGCGGCAAAATTGGTTTCTACGACAGCCTCGGGCCGCTGCGGCGCTGCAGTACCGCGTGCGCTGGCATCGCCTTGTGGCTTGCTTTTCCACCACTGCATCGACATCTGCGCTTCAATTTCGTCGATCTTCTTGATGGTGACGGCACGCTCCAGCGGCGACGTCAGGCTGCTCTGAAAAAACGACGGACGCACGCCCGGCTCTTCGGTGCGCTGACTGGTCAGTGGCCCGCGCTGGCGCAATTTGCGCAGCTGGTCAAACTCACGGCGGCGTACAAAGTCGTTGCGCCGCTTGCGCTCGATCATTTCCTTGAGCACCTGCTTGCTGTATTGGCTCTCCCGGTCGGCTTGGATCGAGTCCAGATCGTTCCAGTTGACAGTTGGGTTGCGTACAAAACGCACTACCTTCGACAACAGTCCACCGGAAGAGCTGTCTTCTTTGCTCATACAGCACCCATGCGGTACGAAGAAGTCAAGAGCGCGGGCATCACATGGCCTCTGCTGCCTTAGTCGCCAAACATTTTTTGCTTCAGCTCACGCCGTTGCTGCGCTTCCAACGACAAGGTGGCTGTCGGGCGAGCGAGCAGACGGCCGACACCAATGGGCTCGCCGGTTTCGTCGCAATAGCCGTAATCACCCGCATCGATGCGACCAATCGATTGCTCGATTTTTTTCAGCAGTTTGCGTTCGCGGTCGCGCGTGCGCAGCTCCAGCGCGTGCTCTTCTTCAATCGTGGCACGGTCGGCAGGATCGGGCACCACCACGGTGTCTTCACGCAGGCTCTCGGTCGTTTTACCGGCGCTGTCGTGGATTTCCTTCTTCAACAGCACCAGTTTGTGGCGAAAGAACGCCATTTGCTGCTCGTTCATGTACTCATCGTCTGGCATCGCCAACACCTCGGCGTCACTGAGCGCTTCAACCGGGGTGGTTTTCCAGTTGTTGGCCAGCTTGGCGTCTTTTTTGATCATGCCTGCCGGCATCGGCACCTGCATGGTCGAGGGCATGGTGTTGGTGTAGATGGCCTTGGCGCCCGTGGAGGCCGTTGTCTGTGCCATGGAAGGCACCGTCAATTGCGCCAGACGCGATGAAGGCCGGGTACTGCGCACAGGCGTCTGCAAAGCGGCGGATGCGGACTCTACCTGGGCAGCAGCGGGCTCTGCCTGCGCGGCTTTGGAAGCCGTTCGCACAGCAGATGTCACGGGCACCTCGGCGACGGCGGCGGCTTTGGCAGCGCTCGCCGTGACCTTGGTGGTTACCTTGGATTTGCTGGGTTCAGCTTTCAATTCCTGTCTCCTCACAGTACGTACGAGCCTGCAGCGGCGCCCCGGGCGTGCTGGCAGGCGGGTGGGCGGTAAACCCCTCTCTTGACCGGGGCGCGATTGTATCGGCACCTGCTGACAGGCACCGCAGTGTTGCGTAATGCCCACAAACTAATCCACTGCCCCAACGCACCGACGCCTGACTCATGCCAGGCATTGCTCCAGCCCTTGCTCCAGAATGTCGCGCGGCAGGTCGATGCCGATAAACACCATTTTGCTGGTGCGCTGTTCCCCTTCCGCCCAAGCTGGCCCCAGGTCGCTGCCCATGAGCTGGTGCACGCCCTGAAAGATCACCTTGCGCTCGGTGCCGACCATGTTCAACACGCCTTTGTAGCGCAACATGCGTGGCCCATAAATATTGACGATGGCACCGAGAAAGTCTTCCAGCTTGGCTGGATCAAACGGACGCTGGGCGCGGTAGACAAAGCTTTTCACATCATCGTCGTGATGGTGGTGGTGCCCATGGCCGTGGCTGTGCTGGTGTGAGGGATGGCTGCAATCCTCGCCATGTGCGTGGTCGTGGTGCGCATGCGCCTCTTCCTGCTCATCTTCCTTAAGGAAATCAGGGTCAATATCGAGCTTGGTGTTCAGGTTGAAACCGCGCAAGTCGAGCACCTCGGCCAGTGGTACATCACCAAAATGCACTGCCCTGATCGGCGCGCGCGGGTTCATGTGCTTGAGCCGGTGGATCAGCGCATCGGTCTCCTCGGCACTGACCAGCTCAGTCTTGGACAAAAAGATCTGGTCGGCAAAGCCGACTTGGCGGCGTGCCTCCTGGCGGTCGTTGAGTTGCTGCGGTGCGTGCTTGGCATCGACCAGGGTGATGATCGAGTCGATCAGGTAGGTCTCGGCGATTTCTTCGTCCATGAAAAACGTCTGCGCCACCGGACCGGGGTCGGCCAGGCCGGTGGTTTCGATGACTATGCGCTCAAAGTCGAGCAAACCCTTGCGCTTCTTCGCCGCCAGCAGCTGCAGCGTCTCGCGCAGATCTTCGCGGATGGTGCAGCAAATGCAGCCGTTGCTCATCTGCAGGATCTGCTCTGTTGATTCAGTGACCAGGATGTCGGAGTCGATGTTTTCTTCGCCAAACTCGTTTTCAATCACGGCGATCTTCTGGCCATGGGCCTCGCTCAGCAGGCGCTTGAGCAGCGTGGTCTTGCCCGAGCCCAGAAAGCCGGTAAGGATGGTGACGGGGATGAGGGACATGAAAAACACCTTGGTATACGAAAACACGCCACACAGGGCGGACACAAAAGGGCAGGCACAACAACAAAGCCCGTTATATGGGGCACCGGGCGGCGCAATCAAGGCGCAGCGCCAGCGCCCAGCTCAGCTCAGCTCAGCTCAGCTCAGCTCAGCTCAGCTCAGCGCAAGCGTGCCAGCGCCGCGCTGGCCATTTCCGTCATGTGCGAGAGAAAGTCCACGCCCATGGTGGCGTCAAAGCGGTGTACGTCGTGCGAGGCCAGCACCAGCAGCCCAAAGGCCGGGGTGGCGCTGTCCATCGGACCCTCGCGCAGCGGCAGCAGCGCCAGCGACTGCGCACCGGTGCCATCGGCGTGTGCCACACCGCCCTCGGGCAGCCAGGAAGCCGCCTCAAAGCCCAGGTTCGGGCCACAAAACGGCATGGTCAGCGACGTCGCCAAGGCACGCACGTCGTCGCTCGCCCCCTGCGCAAAGGCTTCATGCGCGTAGCCCGGTGCCACACCCCACAGACGAATCGCCACCTGCGGCACATCAAACTGCGCGGCAATGCTGTGCACCAGTATCTCGGGCAAATCGGCCGGATTTTGCACACGCTGCAACGCGCAGCTCCAAGTGTGGATCTTCTGCGCAGTGGCTGCGTTTTCGTGGCTGTGGCGCACCATGTCCATGACCCGCTGCTCCAGCGCCTTGATCTTGTCGCGCAGCATCTCGGCTTGGCGCTCTTGCAGGCTGACGGCACGGGTGCGGTGCGGGCTGTTGATCTGCACGCTGGCCAGCACCTCGGCGTGGCGCTCAAAAAACTCTGGCGTCTGCACCAGAAACTGGGCAATGTCGTCTTCGGTGATGGGGGAAATATGGGAAGTGGTCATGGTGTTTCAGGAATATCGATCTGGCCTTCAAAAACCGTGGTCGCCGGGCCGCTCAGGTACACCGGGGCATTCGCTTCGCCCGTCCAGGCAATACCCAAACGCCCGCCCCGGGTATCGACCTGCACGCTGGCGTCCAGCAGTCCGGCGCGGATGCCCGCCACCACGGCAGCGCAGGCGCCGGTGCCACAGGCCAGCGTTTCGCCAGCGCCGCGCTCAAAAACGCGCAAGCGTACTTGGCTGCGGTCAACGATTTGCAGGAACCCGGCATTCACGCGCTGCGCAAAGCGCACATGCTGTTCGATCAAGGGGCCTTGCTGCAGCACCGGTGCGGTATCCACATCGTCCACCCACTGCACGGCATGGGGATTGCCCATCGACACCACCGCTACTAAAACAGTAGCTTGTAGCGCTTGTCCTGTCAGCGTTAGAGGCCATTTTTGCACTGAACCCTGCACCACTGGCTGCAAACCCTGGGTATCAAACGGCACGCGCGCTGGCTCCCATACCGGGCAGCCCATATCCACTGTCACGCGGCCGTCCGGCGTCAGCTGCGGGGCGATCACACCGGACAGCGTCTGCACACGGATGGTGTCCTTGTGCGTCAGCCCTTGGTCGCGCACATAGCGGGCAAAGCAGCGCGCACCGTTGCCGCACTGGCCGACTTCGCCGCCATCGGCGTTGTGGATGACGTATTCAAAATCAATGCCCACGCCGGGCGAAGGCCGCACCGTGAGGATCTGGTCGGCGCCGACGCCAAAGTGGCGATCAGCGAGAAAGCGGTATTGCGCAGGCGTCAAGCCCAGACGGGCCTGGGTTTCGTCCAGCACGACAAAATCGTTGCCCGCGCCCTGCATTTTGGTGAAGCGAATCTGCATGGACGCGATTATCACCGTCGCTGTGGCTGTCGCTGGCCGTGCGCCCAACCCCATGCAGCGCCATCCGATAATGCAGCCATGCCCCGCCCCAACCAACAACTCCACCCCCACCGCGACCCGGTGCCCACTTTGGCCGCAGCCACGGTACTGCTGCTGCGCGACGCTGCCGACGGCACGCTGGAAGTACTGATGACGCGGCGCTCAGGCAAAGCCAGCTTTGCCCCCGGCGCCTATGTGTTTCCGGGCGGCGGCATCGACGCCCTCGATGCCGACCCAGCTACCCACGCCGCTGCGGCGCGCCGCCCGGCACAAAGCGACGAGCACCTGACCCAGGCCATTGCCGCCATCCGCGAGAGCTATGAAGAGCTGGGCGTGCTGCTGGCACGCCATGCCGATGGCCGCGTGGCCAACGAGGACGACATCGCCGCCCTGGATCGCCACGCGCCGTTTGCCGCGCAATGCCAGGCACGCGGCCTGACGTTGGCGGCCGACGGCGTATTTGTGCTGGCGCACTGGACGGCCGACCGCGACCTGCCCAAGCGCTTTGACGTGCCGTTTTTGGTCGCCCAGATGCCGCCCGGGCAAACGCCGGTGGCCGATGAAAAAGAGCAGTTTGAGCCGGTCTGGGTACGCCCCGCTGACGCGCTGGCACGCCACACCACCGGCCAGTTTTTCATGATCTACCCGACCATCCGCACGCTGGAGCGCCTGGCAAAGTTCGCCAACGCCGGCGCCGTGCTCGCCGCCTGCAGCGGCGAAATCCCACTGTGGACCAGCTGCCCACGTGCCGGCCTGCTGGCCGGCAAAGAAGCACGCTACATGGAAAACGAGCAGCCATTTGGCGAACTGGCCCTGGTCTGCCCCGACGGCCAAATCGTCCATCCGCTGGACTGGCAGAGCGAGCGCACCGTGGCGCTGCTGAAAAACGTACAGCGACTGACCGCACCCAACCCCGGCGTCATGACCGGCCCCGGCACCAACAGCTACTTGGTCGGCGATCCCGCCACCGGCTACATCGCTATCGACCCCGGCCCCGCAGATGCCGAGCACCTGGAGCGCCTGTGGCGTGCCGCCGGCGGCGACATCCGCATGATTGTCTGCACGCATTCGCACCCCGATCACTCACCCGGCGCGGCGCCCTTGCAAGCCCTGTGCGTGCAAGCCGGCCACGCCGCGCCGCTGATTCTAGGTTTGCCATCCGCACCGACAGCGCAGGCACACAGCCTGTTCACGCCCGACCGCGCACTACAAAATAATGAGCTACTAGCGCTGACAGGAAAAGGGCTAGACGGCGAAATCACCCATACTTTGCAGGTCATCCACACCCCCGGCCACGCGGCTAACCACCTGTGCCTGCTGCTGCAAGAGGACGGCCTGCTGTTCTCGGGCGACCACATCTTGAACGGCAGCACCACCGTCATCAGCCCGCCCGACGGCAACATGGCCGAGTATTTGGACTCACTGGCCACGCTGGACGCGCTGTGCGTGCAGTACCACGCCGCATTCATCCTGCCGGCGCACGGCTACGTGCTGGGCAACGCCCGCGGCGCCATCGCCCAACTGACCGCCCACCGCCTGGCGCGCGAGGCCAAAGTTATCGCTGCCATGCAGGCACTGCCGGACGGCACTTTAGAAGAATGGGTCGCCTACGCCTACGCCGACGTGCCCCCGCGCATGTGGCCGGTGGCACAGCGCTCGCTGATGGCCCACGTTGAACGCATCCGCGCAATGGAACCCGGTAATGACTGATACACACCACACCACCCACACCACCGTTCGCCTGGCCAAACGGCTGGCCGAACAACTGCAATGCTCGCGCAGCACGGCAGAGCAATACATCGAAGGCGGCTGGGTCACCGTCGATGGCAAGACCATCGAAGTGCCGGGCGCGCGCGTCTCGCCCAAACAAAGCATCGTGGTCGAGAAAGAAGCCAGCCTGTTCGACCTGGTGCCCGTCACCCTGCTGCTGCACAAGCCGCCGGGCTTTGAGGCCGGCCTCGGCATGGAGGCCGCCAGCGCCGCGCACGGCAGCCGCAGCCAGGGCGAGCGCCCCGCACAAACGCTGTTGAATATCGCCTCGCACATGGCTGGCGACGCCGCCGACACCCGCGTGTTGCTGCGCCACTTCAAAGACCTGGAATGCTTCACGCCGCTGCCGACGCCGGCCAGCGGGCTAGTGGTGTTTACGCAAGACAAGCGCATCGCGCGCAAACTGGCCGAGGACATCGAATCGCTGGAGCAGGAATGCATCGTCGAAGTGGCCGGCCAGATCATCGACCACGGCTTGAAGCGCCTGTGCCACGGCCTGAGCTTCAACGGCCGCCCGCTGCCGCCGATCAAAGTCAGCTGGCAGAGCGAAACCAAACTGCGCTTTGCGTTGCAAGGCATTCGCCCCGGACAGATCCCGGCGATGTGCGAAGCCGTCGGCCTGCGCGTCATGGCCATCAAGCGCATCCGCATCGGCCGCGTACCGCTGGCCAAAGTGCCTGAAGGGCAATGGCGTTATCTGCAGGCCTGGGAAAAGTTCTGATGCAGCCCGACCTGTGGAGCCAGGTCAGCAGCGCGGTGGCGGCGGAATTTTCCGATCTGCCCAATGCGGCAGAGTTCACCCGCGTCTTGCTGCGGCTGCTGCTGGCAGCGCTGCTCGGCGGCCTGCTGGGCATGGAGCGCGAGCAAAAGGGTAAAGCAGCGGGCGTGCGCACACACATGCTGGTATCAATGGGTGCGGCGCTTTTTGTGCTACTGGCCAGCCAGGGCGGCATGGAAGACGCTGAACTGAGCCGGGTGCTGCAAGGCGTGATCGCCGGCGTCGGCTTTCTGGGCGCCGGCACCATCCTCAAGGCCGAGCATGAGGACAAGGTGCGCGGCCTGACCACCGCCGCCGGCATCTGGCTGACCGCCGCCATTGGCGTGGCCGCCGGGCTGGGACGCGAATCCACGGCCGTGCTTAGCACCCTGCTGGCGCTGGGCGTGTTTGCCCTGGTGCCGGCGCTGATACGCCAACTGCCCGAGAAAGAGAACGACCTGCTGGACAGCGGTGCAGCCAACGCACCTGCAGCGCCCGAGCAGACAGCGTCGGCGCGCACTGGCGCCCGCGACAAAAAATAAAAGTGTGAAGCGCGCCGATAAGCCGGATTCTGTGCACCGCCGGCCCTCTTGCGAAGGCCTGCAGCGTGACCGCCATTACTCTGGGCCGGGTGTCGCCACCACGGCTCGATGCTACCTACCCGCCAACTCTGCGGAACCACATCAACGTTGGCCTACTTGGTATTGCTGCGCGTAGAGATTGCCCGTTTCACCCGAACTTAATCGGCTCGTCTCTGTTGCTCTGATCCTCACCTCACGGTGGGCAGCCGTTAGCTGCTACGCTGTCCTGTGCAGTCCGGACGTTCCTCCAGTGCCTGGTTTCCCAGCTTGCACCAGCGGCGGTCTGGCGCGCTTCACGGCGGCGATTATCACCGACGCAAGCGCCCGCCGCGCGCGCACCGTTTATTTCACTCTTGCCCCGTCACACCATGACCACTCCATCCACACCCACCACCGCCACGCATTTCGACGTCTCGGCGCGTGACTGGGACCAGCGCCCGATGTCGCAGCAACTGGCCAGCGTGCCGGCGCGTCTGCTGGCACAGGTGCCGTTGCATGCTGACGACCATGTGCTGGACTTTGGCGCCGGCACCGGCCTGCTGTCCACCGCCATCGCGCCCCAAGTGGCCCAGGTCACGGCGCTGGACACCTCGGCCGCCATGCTGCAAGTGCTCCACGAGAAAGGCTTTGCCAACATCACCACGCGCCAGCAAGACATTTTTGCCGGCCTGCCCGAGCGCTATAACGTAGTGGTCAGTTGCATGGCGATGCACCACGTCGCCAACACCGCCGCACTGCTGCAGGCCTTTGCCGACGCGTTGCACCGCGGCGGGCGCATTGCCCTGGTGGATTTGGTGACTGAGGACGGCAGTTTTCATGGTGACAACGAGGCCAAGGGCGTACAGCACTTCGGATTCGCACCCGCAGCCTTGCAAGCCCTGGCCGAACAAGCAGGTGTGACCGATATCGCCTTCAGCCACCTCCAGGAGATGCAACACCGCAATGGCCGCGCCTATCCGCTGTTTTTGATGACCGGGTGCAAGGCGTAAAGCCTGAGGGCGTTTCGCTTTTCTTCCGCCGGCTGGGTGCATAGTTACGGGTTACCAAAGGTATCCCGGATGAAAACTTTTCAACGTAAAACCGCTGGCCGCATTGCTGCGGTCACGCTCCTGATGGCGGCCTGCGCCAGCCCCCTGGCTTGGTTTGTCTCGCGCGAGAACGCCGAGCAAGAAGTCGTCGCCTTCGCCCAAGAAGAATCGCGCCGCGTCCTCATGGTGCAGGGCAGCCTGCAGCTCGCTGGCCCCGAGGCGCTGGTGCAGGCCCAAAGAGCGGCGCAGTTGCTGACCGGCGGCCTGTTTGAAATCGCAGAAATCTACGACACCCAAGGCCGCAAACTGGCCGAGTCGGTCACCGAAGATGGCGAGGTGCTGGAGAAGCAATTGCCCGGCCACGGCACGCCGACATATACCGAGTCGTTTTACGAGAACCTGACCCTGCCCGATGGCCAATGGGCCTTGCGGGTGTTTGTGCCACTGCGCGCCACCGCCGCCGACCCCATCAGCGGCTACTTTGAGGGGGTGCGCATCATTCCCGCATGGCAGAACCGACAAATTTCGTCCGATGCCTTCATCGTCAGCCTGATGGTGTGCTTGGCCTCGCTGATCTGCGGTGCCGTCATCTACCCGGTGGTGGTGCACCTGGTAAAAGAGAATGAGCACAAGGCCCAGCAGTTACTGGAATCGCACATTGCCATGATGGAAGCGCTGGGGCGGGCGATTGCCAAGCGCGACTCTGACACTGGCGCCCACAACTACCGCGTGGCGTGGCTGGCCGCTCGCACCGCCGAGGCCTTGAAGCTCGAAGGCAGCGCGATGCAGTCGCTGATTGCCGGCAGCTTTTTGCACGACGCCGGCAAGATCGGTATTCCAGACGCCATCCTGCTCAAGCCGGGGCGCTTGGACGAAGCAGAAATGGCCATCATGCGCACCCATGTGGCACAGGGCGAGGACATCGTCAGCGGCGCCGGCTGGTTGGATGGCGCCCGCGACGTCGTCGGCAGCCACCACGAAAAATGGGATGGCTCCGGCTATCCGCGCGGCCTGTCGGGCGAGGGTATTCCGCTATCGGCGCGCATCTTTGCCGTGGCCGATGTGTTCGACGCCCTCAGCTCGCGCCGCCCCTACAAAGGGCCGATGCCATTTGCGCAAGTCATGGCCATCCTGCACGAAGGCCGGGGCAGCCATTTCGACCCTACCGTACTGGACACCTTTGCCCAACTGGCCCCGGCCCTGGACAGGGCATTACAAGGACTGGACGAAACTGCCACCCGCAAACTGATGACCGACATGGTGCATCGGCACTTTGAAATTTTGGTCTGACGACGGCACAAGTGCTTGCGAGAACCGGCTATATGCAAATAGCCTGAAGGCTCACACAAGTGGGCCAGAATGTGCTGCATATTCTCTTTTTTCCTTCAGGAGACGCCGCCATGAAATTCGACAACATTTTGCAAACCATCGGCAACACCCCGCATGTGCGCATCAACCGTATTTTTGGCCCCGCTGCCAATGTCTGGATCAAATCTGAGCGCAGCAACCCCGGCGGCTCCATCAAGGACCGTATTGCGTTGGCCATGGTTGAAGACGCAGAAAAATCTGGCGCCCTGCAACCTGGCGGCACCATCATCGAGCCGACTTCAGGCAACACCGGCATTGGTCTGGCCATGGTGGCTGCCGTCAAGGGCTACAAATTAATCTTGGTGATGCCCGACAGCATGAGCATTGAGCGGCGCCGCCTGATGCTGGCCTATGGCGCGCAGTTTGATCTGACACCGAAAGAAAAAGGCATGAAGGGCGCCATTGCCCGCGTTGAAGAATTGCAGACGCAAACGCCCAACTCGTGGATTCCGCAGCAGTTTGAAAACCCGGCCAACATCGAGGTGCACGCGCGCACCACGGCGCAAGAAATCCTGGCTGATTTCCCCGAGGGACTGGACGCACTGATCACCGGCGTCGGCACCGGCGGCCACATCACCGGCGTGGCGCGCATCCTCAAGGCCAAGTTTCCACAGCTCAAGGTGTTTGCCGTTGAGCCCAGCGCTTCGCCGGTGATTTCTGGCGGCCAGCCGGGGCCGCACACGCTGCAAGGCCTGGGCGCTGGCTTTATCCCGAAGAACCTGGATGTCAGCCTGCTCGACGGCGTCATCTTGGTGGACGCCGAACCCGCCCGCGAATACGCCCGCCGCAGCGCGCGTGAAGAAGGCATTTTGGTCGGTATCTCGTCCGGCGCTGCACTGGCTGCCATCGCCCAGAAATTGCCTGAACTACCGACCGGCAGCCGCGTGCTGGGCTTTAACTACGACACCGGCGAGCGTTACCTGTCGGTCGAAGGCTTCTTGCCGGCTTAAAACGGCGTTGATTTGGCATCAAATCAGCTTCTAGCCCTGTGGATACGTGCGGCATTAGCTATTTATTGAATAGTGAATTCACCGTACCTGCGCACACCAGCCAACCCCAACCAGTAAAATTCGCGCTCTTTTCTTTGCCTCTGCCCCGCCCGATAACTACGGGCCGGCCGCACCATGATTCGCCTCTCCGAACTCAAACTCCCCCTGACGGCGCTGCCGGTTAATGCCATGCGCAACGCCGATGCCCCGGCCGAAACCGACGCCGACCGTGCCCCGGCACCCCACCCGATCGCGGCACTGCGCCAGTTGGCGGCGCAGGCGTTGGGCCTGCAGGACGACAGCGCCATCACCCAACTGGACGTGTTCAAGCGCAGCTTTGACGCGCGCAAGGCGGCGCTGTTGGCGGTGTATATCGTCGATGTGGCGCTGACGGACGCCACGCAAGAAGCCGCCCTGCTGGCGCAGCACGCCGGCAACTCGCACATCCAACCGACGCCGGATATGGCTTACCAGCCACCACCGCACGCCAGTGCAGCGGCCGCAGCAGCAGCGGTGCGCCCGGTGGTCATCGGCTTTG
Organism: Simplicispira psychrophila DSM 11588; assembly: GCF_000688255.1. Classification (GTDB taxonomy): domain Bacteria; phylum Pseudomonadota; class Gammaproteobacteria; order Burkholderiales; family Burkholderiaceae_C; genus Simplicispira; species Simplicispira psychrophila. The sequence continues at coordinate 143,960 of NZ_JHYS01000001.1, forward strand.
GCCCGTGTGGCATTTTTGCCGCGCTGGTGCTGGCGCAGCAGGGCTATCGGCCCATCGTCATTGAGCGCGGCAAGGCAGTGCGCGAGCGCACGCAAGACACCTGGGGCCTCTGGCGCAAACGGGCGCTCGACCCCGAGAGCAATGTGCAGTTTGGCGAAGGCGGCGCCGGCACGTTTTCGGACGGCAAGCTCTACAGCCAAATCAAAGACCCACGCCACTTGGGCCGCAAGGTGATGCACGAGTTTGTGCAGGCCGGCGCTCCGGCCGATATTTTGTACGCTGCGCACCCGCACATCGGCACGTTCAAACTGGTCAAGGTGGTCGAAAGTCTGCGCGCACAAATCATTGCCTTGGGCGGCGAAGTGCGCTTTGGCCAGCGCGTCACCGACCTGCATATTGAAGACGGCCCCACGGGCCGCCGCGTGCGCGGTCTGCAAGTACAAGACCGGGCCAGCGGCACCAGCAGCGAGCTGCGTGCCGACCATGTGGTACTGGCACTGGGCCACAGCGCGCGCGACACCTTTGGCGTGCTGTACCAGCGCGGCGTGTGGCTGCAGGCCAAGCCGTTTTCCATCGGCTTTCGTATTGAGCACCCGCAAAGCGTCATCGACCGCGCCCGCTGGGGTCGCCATGCTGGCCACCCTGTCTTGGGCGCGGCGGATTACAAACTGGTGCACCACGCCGCCAATGGCCGCACCGTGTACAGCTTTTGCATGTGCCCCGGCGGCATGGTGGTGGCCGCGACCAGCGAACCGGGCCGGGTCGTCACCAACGGCATGAGCCAGTATTCGCGCAACGAGCGCAACGCCAACGCCGGTTTGGTGGTCGGCATTGATCCGAGCGACTTCCCCACCGACAGTGCCGCCTTTGTTACTGCGCTGGGCACCGAATTTGCTGACACCACGCCGCCTGCTGGGCAAGACATACACCCGCTGGCCGGCTTGGTGATGCAGCGCCAGCTGGAATCGAGCGCCTACCTGCTGGGCGGCAGCAACTACGACGCCCCCGGTCAGCGCGTCGGCGATTTTCTGGCGGGCAAGGCATCGACGGTGTTTGCCAGCGTCGCGCCCTCGTATCAGCCCGGTGTCAAACCGACCGATCTGCGCAGTGCGCTGCCGCACTTTGCCATTGAGGCGATGCAAGAAGCTTTGCCGCAGTTTGGTAAAAAAATCAAAGGTTTCGATATGCCGGATGCGGTGCTGACCGGCATCGAAACCCGCACCTCGGCACCGCTGCAAATCACGCGCGGCGCCGACGGGCAAAGCCTCAACACCGCCGGTTTGTACCCAGCGGGGGAAGGCGCGGGCTACGCCGGCGGCATTCTGTCGGCGGGCGTCGATGGCATCAAGATGGCCGAAGCCGTAGTGCGGCAAATACTGACAGCCACCACACCAAAGAGCCCTGCATGATGCTTTTCCCCCGTGCCACCGGCGCCCAATTTGCCGCTGCCACGCTGGCCATGGCGCTGGTGGTACTGGCGTCCAACATCCTGGTGCAATACCCGCTCAACGACTGGCTGACTTGGGGCGCTTTCACCTACCCGGTGGCGTTTTTGGTCAGCGATCTGGCCAATCGCCGCTATGGGCCGGACATGGCGCGGCATGTGGCGTGGGTCGGTTTTGCCGTGGCGGTCGCCGCCTCGTTGGTGCTGGCACCGACGCGCATCGCCATTGCGTCAGGGCTGGCGTTTTTGCTGTCGCAGTGGCTGGACATCGGCCTCTTTCACCGCCTGCGCCAAGGGCTCTGGTGGCGCGCACCGCTGGTGGCGACCGTGGCGGCGGCCTGCTTGGACACGGCGGTGTTCTGGAGCATCGCCTTCGCCGGCGTCAACGACTTCCCGTGGATTACGTGGGCACTGGGCGACTTGGGCGTGAAGTTGGCGATTGGCGTGCTGATGCTGTTGCCGTTTCGCCTGCTGATGGGGCGCTTTATGGCGCCGGCCACCAGCGCGTAAAAACTCCCGCTACTCTTTGTAGGTCGGGTTAGCGCAGCGTAACCCGACAGGCCGCTTTGAAAATGTCGGGTTACGCTGCGCTAACCCGAATGGCACTTACTTTAGCCCTGCGCTCCCAGAAAGCGCCGTAAAGGCCCGCTTGCAAAGAGGTGCGGCTGACACAGGATCGATAGGATGGTTGGTACCAAACACCCAAACCATCTCTCCAAATGCCAGCCACCACCCATCGTAATGCCCATAGAGCTTTGCAACAACGCCAGCGCACTATTGAACGGCGCGCCAAATCGACCTCTGCACTGGAGTTCTTTAACGTCCTGAGCAGCGCGCAGTTTCTGGACACGACCGAGGCGCTGTGGCCACACCACCGCCAGCGGCTGTACCCACCCACGGTTGCGCTGTCGATGTTCATGCGCCAGGTGCTGCAGGCCGATGGCTCGTGCCAAGAGGCCGTCAACAGCTGGGCCGCGCAGCGCGCTGCTACTGGGCTGAGCGCGTGCAGCGTGCGCACCGGCGGCTACTGCAGAGCGCGTCAGCGCTTGCCGCTAGAGGCCATCAGCACCTTGGCACGCAGGGCAGGCCAGTGCCTGCACCACAAGGCGCTGGCCCCATGGCTGTGGCGCGCGCGCACAGTGAAACTGGTCGAGGGCACCGGGCTGTCCATGCCCGACACCAAGGAGAATCAGGCGCGCTATCCCCAGCCCAGCTCGCAGGCACTTGGCGTGGGTTTCCCGATGGCGCGGCTGGTCTTGGTAACGTGCCTGGCCACGGGCGCGGTGCTGGAGGCGGCCATCGGCCCCCTTGGGGGCAAAGGCAGTGGCGAGTTGAGCTTGGTGCGCCCCCTGCTGGCCCGCTTCTCTGCGGGCGACATCGTGCTGGCCGACGCTTTGTACTGCAACTACTTTCTTATCGCTGCGCTGATGGCTGCAGGAGTAGATGTGCTGATGGAGCAAAACGGCTCGCGCATCACCAACTTCGAGTGCGGCCAATCGCTGGGCGCGCACGACCATGTTGTGCGCTGGCCCAAGCCGCCCAAGCGCCCCCCATGGATGACGCCCGAGCAGTACGCACAAGCTCCTCATGAGATCGTGCTGCGCGAAGTCAAGGTGGCGCATCGGGTGCTGGTGAGCACGCTGGTGAACCACCGCCAGAGCAGCAAGGAGGATTTGTCGCAGCTGTACGCACGGCGCTGGAACATTGAGTTGGACCTGCGCAGCCTCAAAACCACCTGCGCCATGGACGTGCTGCGCTGCCAGACGCCAGAGATGAACGAAAAGCAGTTGTGGGTTCATCTGCTGGCCTACAACGTGATTCGGCTGCTGATGGCGCAGGCGGCCAGCTACGCAGGTGTAGAGCCGCGCAGCCTGAGCTTTAAGCACACGGTGCAGCTGTGGACGCAGTGGAGCGCAAGGGGCCTGTCGGTGCAGGGCGAGGAGCATCGGTTGCTGGCGTTGATCGCCCAATGCAAGGTGGGCCATCGACCCGGGCGCATCGAGCCACGCATGCGAAAGCGCCGCCCCAAACCCTACCCGTGGCTGAAGGTGCCACGGGACGAGGCGCGCCGAGACGTAGCGCTGCACGGACATGAGCGCAGGGCTAAGTAAGTGCCATTCGCGCTAACCCGACCTACAGGGAGCGATTTGCAGTTCAGCTCTGCATTCTTTGCAGCGCAGCAATGCGCTCTTCAATCGGTGGGTGCGTCGAGAACAACTGGCCCATCCCGCCGGCAATACCCATCGCCGCCATGCTCTTGGGCAGCTCGGCGGTGTGCACACCGCCCAAGCGCGCCAGCGCGTTGATCATCGGCTGGCGCCGGCCCATCAACTGCGCGGCACCGGCATCGGCACGAAACTCGCGCTGGCGCGAGAACCAGGCGACGATGATGGACGCCAAAAAGCCCAACAAAATATCCAGCACGATGGTGCTGACGTAGTACCCAATGCCGGGGCCGCTGCTGTTGTTGTCGCCCTTGCGCAAGAAGCTATCGACCGCGTAACCGATGACGCGCGACAGGAACACCACAAAGGTGTTCATCACGCCCTGGATCAGCGTCATGGTGACCATGTCGCCATTGGCAATGTGCGCCACCTCGTGGCCGATGACGGCCTCGATCTCTTCGTGCGTCATGCTTTGCAGCAGACCAGTGGACACGGCCACCAGCGCCGAATTTTTGAACGCGCCGGTGGCAAAGGCATTCGGGTCGCCCTCAAAAATGCCGACTTCCGGCATTCCGATGCCGGCCTTGTCGGCAAATTTGCGCACTGTCTCGACAATCCAGGCCTCGTCCTGGTTGCGCGGCTGCTCGATGATTTGCACGCCGGAACTCCACTTGGCCACCGGCTTGCTGATCAGCAGCGAAATGATGGCGCCGCCAAAACCCATGATGAAGGCAAAGCCCAGCAGCGCGCCCAGGTTCAGGCCATTGGCCGTCAGAAAGCGGTTCACGCCGAGCAGGCTGGCGACGATGCCCAGCACCACTACCACGGCAACGTTGGTCAACAAAAACAAGGCAATACGTTTCATAAATTTTCCTCAGCGAAGGAATCAAAACCCGTCGCTGCTAAATGGGGGAAGGGGGATGGCTTTCAAGCCGTCGGAATGCTGGCCGGCCCAGGCAGACGCGGGCGGCAAACACTGCGAAACACCGCAGCGTCATCATAGAAGCAAACATTCTCATTCGCAGGCCACCAGCCCGGCACACCCAGCAGCGGCAATGGGGTAAAGGGTTTGGTCGCCAAGTGCTCGGGCGATAGCACACCGGGCAGCCAGGCGTCCACATCAACTCCTGATTTCATAGCTGTAGGCGCACAGTAGATATGGGCTACGACCGATTTTCGTGGATAAACCAGCTTTTCCAGCACGGCATGGCCAAACACCTGCAAACGGGCCTGCGTCCACAGCGGTCGCAAGTCAATAAACAGCCGCTGCCAGTCGCGCGCCCGCAGCGCCTGCCACAGCGGCGCCGGCGCTTGCAAGAGGGCGCCGCTCTCATCCAGCAGTGTCAACGCATCGCGCAGCGGCCCACGCACCGGGCCGACACCCTGCGCGGCAATCGCCTGCGCCTGCCATTGGTTCAGACGCCGCTTGGTCTGCGGGTAGTGCTGCCAGATCAGGCCATTGAAAAAATCGTGCAAATTGTCGCGCGTCGGTACGCCGCCAGTGCCGAAGATGAAGCTCTCGTAGGCGGTGCCGGCGGGCAAGTCCGCTTGGGGGACGAAGCGGATGGGCGTGTGCGGCTGGGCGCCAAGGGCTTGGGCGACGCTGGCGCCGTCCAACACGCGCTGGTGTGCGCTGGCGCCGATGGCGCGCAGGTCGTGTAGCCACGGGGCTTGCCAGCTGATGTGGTGCAGCGGCGCCAGCGCATTCGGATCAGTTATCACGGCAAGGCGCGGTGTACGGCAGCTGCATCGGCTGGTGCGCCGGGCTGAGGGTGAAATACGCCGCATAAGGGGCAAAAAATTCCGTGGACTTGGCGTGTTTGCCCAAAATCGTTTTCTGGCGCAGCACCGGCACGGCCTGACTCAACATCTGTGGCTCATAACGCAAATCCGGCAGGGCTTTCAAGATGCGCGCGACCTCGTCAGGCACAGCAGAAGGGTGCTGCGGCGCTATGGGCGGCCACTGCCGCGCGGGTTCTGGATCCCCTCTCTGCACCGGCACGCTGTGCGGCTCCTGCAGCGGGTGGGCCGCCGCCGATGGTTTTTGATAGATGATTCGATTCGGCACCGGCTGGGGTAATAAGCGAAACGCCAAAGCCCACTTCTCGAACCAAGCCGCCGTTTTAATGCTTTTATTCAAAATGCCGTACTGCCGCAGCACCGCCACCACTTGGCTAAGCTGCTGTGGCTCACCACTGCGCAGCGCAGGAAAAGCTGTCAACACCTGCTCCACCATGTCGAGGTGGGGTTGACCAGTGACCGGATAGAGCGGCTGGACAGAGGATGCCGAAGGAGTTTCAGCCGCAGCGGACTCATCCTCCACCACCTCCAACAACACCACGTCATCGTAAAAACTCTCTGGATTGGCAAAAATTTTGTTGGCCAGGCTAAAGCAAAAAACGTAACAGCCCCGCTCCCTCATCCACGTGACCAGTGGCACAAAATCCGCATCGCCCGAGCAAATGGCCACTGCGTCAATGTGGTTGCTGCACACCGCCTCGACCGCATCAATCACCAAGGCGCTGTCGGTAGTGACCTTGTTGACAATCATGTTGGCCACCGGGCGCACGCCGTGGCGCCACAGCACGGCTTCAATGCCTTTGAGGCTTTCTGTCCGACCATAGGCGCGCTTGTAAAGCACCCGCTCCGCTTTAGAGCGCAGAGTCGTCAACACATGGTCCAAAGCGGTCGGATCGTTCAAGTTGTCCGCATCAATGAACACGGCCATATTTTTGGCCGTGGTGGTTCGTGCTGCGCTGTCTGCGCTCATTTCACCAAGCGCCACGGCAGTGCTTCACCGGCGCGCAGGGGTTTGAGTTCAGCCTCGCCAAAGGCAAAGCTGTCGGGTGGTGTCCAGCTTTCGCGGCGCAGGGTGATGGTGCTTTGGTTGCGTGGCAGACCGTAAAAGTCGGCGCCGTAGAAGCTGGAAAAGCCTTCTAACTTGTCCAGCGCGCCGGCGTTGTCGAAGGCTTCGGCGTACATCTCGATGGCGGCATGGGCGGTGTAGCAACCGGCACAGCCGCTGGCGTGCTCTTTCAGGTGCGCGGGGTGCGGCGCGCTGTCGGTGCCCAAAAAGAATTGCGGCGATCCGCTGATAGCCGCTTGCACCAGCGCCAGACGGTGCGTTTCGCGCTTGAGCACTGGCAGGCAGTAGTAGTGCGGACGGATGCCGCCGGTGAAGATGGCGTTGCGGTTGTACAGCAGGTGGTGCACCGTCAGCGTGGCAGCGGTAAAGCGGTCGGCGCTGGCGACGTACTGCGCCGCGTCTTGCGTGGTGATGTGCTCGAAGACGATTTTCAGCTCGGGGAAGTCGCGCCGCAGCGGGATCAGCTGGGTGTCGATGAATACCGCTTCGCGGTCGAACAGGTCAATCTCGGGCGCGGTGACTTCGCCGTGCACCAGCAGTGGCATACCGGCGCGTTGCATCGCTTCCAGCGTCGGGTAAATGTTGCGCAGGTCGGTCACGCCGGCATCGCTGTTGGTGGTGGCACCTGCCGGGTACAGCTTGGCAGCGACCACGCCAGCGGCTTGGGCGCGGGCGATTTCGTCGGGCGGCAGCTGGTCGGTCAGGTACAGCGTCATCAACGGCTCAAAGGCCACGCCGGCGGGCACTGCGGCCAGGATGCGTTCTTTGTAAGCCAGCGCCTGCGCGGCGGTGGTCACGGGCGGGCGCAGGTTGGGCATGATGACCGCCCGGCCAAATTGCGCCGCGGTGTGTGGCACGACGGTGAGCAACGGCTCGCCGTCGCGCACATGCAGGTGCCAGTCGTCCGGGCGGATGAGGGTCAGGGTGTTGGGAGTGGGGGCATGAAGGGCGGTCATGGGCAGCATTCTCCCACCCCCCTGAAAAACATCAAAAAAATAGCTGCAACCGCTTACCCTGTATGCCTTAGAGGCCTAAAACACTCATGATTTGGTGTTCTACAGGCGAGTCCAAGCGCCACCCAAGCAGGTGGCGCAAATTTCAGGCGGCTATCGAGCTTTTATTGCGGGTCAATGCCGACGACGTCCAGCGCTTCGCGCAGCGAGTCCAGTGCGTCGCGCACCAGAAAGGTTTGCGCATCGTCGGCCACGCACTGGCGAATCGCATCATGGCTGACGGTTTTAATGAACTGCGCCAGCGCCTGGGCGTTTTCTTGCGTGAGGTCGGCAGTGATGAGGACGGGGGTTTTCATGCTGGAGTATTTCTCAGGTAACGCACAAGGTGTGCACGTTGCATATTAGTACACGCACACCACCATTCAAACGGGTTCAGGCTGGTACCGCAAAATCGAGGCTGTAGTTTTGCGGCCCGCGTGTGGCGATTTTCAGCGCGCCCAAGCGATTGCCCAGTTCAGCGCAGCGCGCCAGCGACCAGCCTTTTTCCAGACCAAACAACAGCGCACCGCGCCAGGCATCGCCGCAGCCGGTAGGATCGACAATGGCGCTCGGCGTAACCGGGTCGATCCGGATTTTTCCACCGTCCACCCAAACTTCGCAGCCCTGCCCGCCCAACGTTACTACCAGTCCGCGCACCTTGCGCGAGATCTGCTCCAGACTCCAGCCGGTGCGCTCGCACAGCATCTTGGCTTCGTAGTCATTGACTGCCACCCAGCTAGCCTGTTCGACAAAGCGCGCCAGTTCTTCACCGCTGAACATCGGCAGACCCTGGCCGGGATCGAACACAAACGGGATACCGGCTGCACGGAACTGCGCTGCGTGTTCCAGCATGGCATCGCGCCCATCGGGGGCAATGATGCCCAAGGCCACGCCCGGCACGCCGGCCTCGATGCGGCGGGTGTGCGCCTGCATCATGGCGCCGGGGTGAAAGGCTGTGATTTGGTTGTTGTCGCGGTCGGTCATGATCATGGCCTGCGCGGTGTAGGTGTCATTGATCTGCGTGACGTGCTGTGTGCTGATGCCCTGCGCCTCCAGGCGTTCGAGGTATTCGTGGCCATCGTTGCCCAACGCTGCCATCGGCAAGGGCTCACCGCCGAGCAGTTTCAGGCTGTAAGCAATGTTGCCGGCACAGCCGCCAAAGTCGCGGCGCAGCGAGGGCACCAGAAAGGACACATTCAGGATGTGCAGCTGCGCAGGCAGGATCTGCTCAGCAAAGCGGCCCTCAAAAGTCATGATGGTGTCAAACGCCAACGAGCCGCAAATTAAAACTGCCATATCAAGGTTCCATTTCAGCCAGGGGCTGGTTCAAGGGTAAAAAGCCAGCACCCGGTAGCCCGCAATCGGCGCGCCGTCGAATGTCAGCTGGACTTGCAAATTCGCGCTCCAGTCGCCGTGCGCCGCCAGCGTGCGGGGTGCCGACAGGTCTTTGCGCGTAAAGACGCGGCGCAGCACCGCCTGGTCTTGGGCATCGGTCAGGGTCAGTTCGATGGCTGGTATCTCCAGCACGTTACCCGAGGTATTTTTCAGCGCAATGGCGAACTGGTAGGCATCGCCTTGGACCTTGTTGAAGGAGGAGCTGTCGATGACGATCGAGGAAATGTGCCGATAGGGGCCTACCTTGCACTGCAAGGGCACACACAAAGTCTGCAGGAAAGAGCGCCACTGCGGCTGTGCGGCCGCCAGATGGTTACGCTGGTGCAGCGCCACCTGCAGCGCTAATACCACGACCAGCAGCAGACTGAGCAACGCCAGCGCCAGGCGCACTTCCCACTGGCGCCAAAAGGCCTGGCGGCGGGCGCTGCGGACAAAAGAGGGTTCCAGAGGGCGCTCAGAAGGAGGCAGCGCCGGCGACAGCTCAGTGTCGGTTTCTTCTTCGGCTTTGGCTGCACCTTTAGGCTCAGGCTCATCACTGGCGTATGCGTGCAGCACGGGCTCAATGCGCTGCGGATCAGGGGGTCGCACCAGGTTCGTCACCCAGTCGGGCGTCTCCAAAGGCTCAGCAGCGGGCTCTGGCTCGGCGCCGGCACTATCGTCTGGTGACGGCGATACAGGAGGCAAGGGCTGGCTGGGCGGCGCGAGCAGCACAGGCGGCTTCTGCGACACCGGCAACGGTTCTGGCGGCCTCTCCAGCGCCGGCGCAGTCGGGGACGGCATCCAGGGCAGATCAGCTGGATCAACCGGATCGGCCACCAACGGTACCGAAGAATCCGTCGGGGCTGCTTCAAACGGCACGTAAAAATCTGGCGCGGGCTCTGTATCCGGTGCCGACTCCAAGGTCTCGTAGTCCGCCAGCCACTCAAAATCCGCTTCAGGCAGGTCTGCCGATGGCAATTCATAGCCAGCCAGGGGCGTCGCCATCACCGGCCCCGGCCGGAGTGGTTCAGGCAGCAAAGGCTCGGGCGCCATCAGCACTGTGTGGCTGCTCTCTGGTTCGACGGGAGCGGCTTCGTCTTCTGCGGGCTCTGGGCCTTCTGGCGCTTCTGTGGCCGAAGCCAGCTGATCTGCAGCCCTGGGTCCGGCTGCAGGCGCTAAGGCCTGGGGGCTGGCCGGGACCATCAAAAAGCCGGGCACAACTGGATCGGGCACGTCGAGCACCGGCGCAACCCGGGGCAATTCAGAAAAAATCGGAAAGCCGTCTGCGTTGGGCGCCGCCTCCCAACCAGGCACCGGCTGACTGACATCAGCATCAGCATTAGCGGCTCCAGGCAGCGCACGCCCACTGTCCAGCGGCAGCTCCAGGTCAGGCAACAGCGCCGGATCCAAGGGCTCCTGCAAATGCGCCGTGGCGTCAAAAATCTGCTGGCACTGGCCACAACGCACCCAGCCATCGGAGATGCGCAGTTGATCGGCAACCACCTTGAACAGGGTTGCGCAGGACGGGCAGCGGGTGTTCTGGCTCATCGGCAGTGAATTGTAGAAGCGCCCAGCAGCGGTACGGCATCCAGCGGTGGGGTCAACGTGCGCCTGTCATCAAGATCCAACCATCTTCGGTGTCGGCCACGCTCAGTGCCAGATAAGGGGCGTAGGCATCTTTCAGCTCCTGCGCCTGGCGCTCCAGAATGCCGGCCAGCACCAGATGGCCACCATCGGCCACATGGTTACACAGCAGCGGCGCCAGCACTTTGAGCGGCGTGGCCAAAATATTCGCCAGCACCGTCTGGTAGCAGCCCGTGGCCTTGTCAGGCAGACCCGCATTCAGCTGCACGCCATTGGCCTTGGCGTTGTACTCGGTCGATTCCACGGCGGCCATGTCAATGTCCACGGCATCAATATCCGTAGCGCCAAACTTGGCTGCACCCATCGCCAAAATACCCGAACCGCAGCCGTAATCGAGTACGCGCCCCAGCCCCGGCGTGGCGGCTTGACGCGCAATCCAGCGCAAACACATGCGCGTCGTCGGGTGCGTGCCGGTGCCAAAAGCCAAACCCGGGTCGAGGCGAATGACGCGCGTGGCCTCGGCGGGTGGCTCGTGCCAGGTCGGCACGATCCAAAAATCGGGTGTGATGTCCACCGGGGCAAATTGCGACTGCGTCAGGCGTACCCAGTCCTGGTCGGGCACAGCGGCCACGCCCAGCACTTGGCAACTGGCAAAGAAATCTTGCGCCGCCAGTAGCTCCACCGCTTCGCGCGCCTGCGCCTCCTGCGTAAACAGGGCCAGTACGCGGCTGCGCTGCCAGCCGTCTTTGGGCGGTGGCATACCGGGCTCGCCAAACAGCGCCTGCTCGGCGTCGGTCTGGGCATCGGCGTCTTCCACCGACACGCTCAGCGCATCCAGCGCGTCGAGTGCATCGCTCAGGGTTTCGACCCGGTCTTCCGGGCACATCAGGCTCAATTCATACATGGCGTTGCGCCTCATTGACAGAAAAACAAAGCGGGCCCGCGCCCCAGTTTGGCGTGGGCCCGCGTTCGGGGGCAAGTGCTCGATCAGCGCTGGCGATGCGACAACCACTCTTCCAGATAGTGGATGTTGGTGCCGCCGTCCATGAACTTGGCATCCACCATCAGCTCGCGGTGCAACGGCACGTTGCTGTTGATGCCTTCGATCACCGTTTCGGACAGCGCCGTGCGCATTCGCGCCAGGGCTTGCTCGCGCGTGTCGCCGTGAACGATGATCTTGCCAATCATCGAGTCGTAGTTCGGCGGCACATAGTAGTTGGTATAGATGTGCGAATCCACCCGCACCCCGGGCCCACCGGGGGCGTGCCAAGTGGTGATACGTCCGGGCGAGGGCGTGAACTTGTAGGGATCTTCAGCGTTGATGCGACACTCGATGGCGTGGCCGCGCAGCTGAATCTGGCGCTGCGTGAACGGCAATTTTTCGCCCGCAGCCACCATGATCTGTGTGCGCACAATGTCCACGCCGGTGATCCATTCGGTCACCGGGTGCTCAACCTGCACGCGCGTGTTCATTTCGATGAAGTAGAACTCGCCGTTTTCATAGAGAAATTCAAAGGTGCCGGCTCCGCGGTAGCCAATTTTCTTGCAGGCGGTGACGCAGCGCTCGCCAATGCGCTCGATCAGCTTGCGCGGAATACCGGGTGCGGGCGCCTCTTCAATCACCTTCTGGTGGCGCCGCTGCATGGAACAGTCGCGCTCACCCAGATACACCACGTTGCGGTGCTTGTCGGCAAGGATCTGGATCTCGATATGGCGCGGGTTCTGCAAGAACTTTTCCATATACACCGCCGGATTGCCAAACGCGGCGCCGGCCTCGGCCTTGGTCATCTGCACGGCATTGATCAGTGCGGCCTCGGTGTGCACCACGCGCATACCGCGCCCGCCGCCACCCCCCGCAGCCTTGATGATGACCGGATAGCCGACGGCCTTGGCCAGACGGCGGATTTGCACCGGGTCATCGGGCAGCTCACCTTCTGAACCGGGTACGCAGGGCACGCCCGCCTTGATCATGGCCTGCTTGGCCGCTACCTTGTCGCCCATCGTGCGGATGTTCTCGGGCGTCGGGCCGATGAACTGAAAGCCGCTCTTTTCGACGCGCTCGGCAAAGTCGGCGTTTTCGCTCAGAAAACCATAGCCAGGGTGAATCGCCTCGGCATCGGTGACTTCAGCCGCCGAAATGATGGCCGGCATATTCAGGTAGGACAGTGGCGAGGGCGCGGGGCCAATGCACACCGCCTCTTCTGCCAGCTTGACGTATTTGGCGTCGCGGTCGGCCTCGGAATACACCATGACGGCCTTGACACCCAGCTCGTGGCAAGCACGCTGAATACGCAGCGCAATCTCGCCCCGGTTAGCGACCAGTATTTTTTTGAACATGGGCGCCTTATTCGATCACGAACAACGGCTGTCCGTACTCCACCGCCTGGCCGTTCTCGCCCAGAATGCGGCCGATGGTGCCCGACTTGTCGGCCTCGATTTCGTTGAGAATTTTCATGGCCTCAATGATGCAGATGGTCTCGCCCTCTTTAACCACGCTGCCGACTTCGACAAATGATTTGGCGCCCGGGCTGGAAGCACGGTAAAAAGTGCCGACCATCGGCGACTTGACGACATGGCCCGCAGGCTGCGCAGGAACGGGGGCCGGCAGTTCGGCCACTGCGGCGACGGGTGCCGCCGCAGGAGGGGCGCCTGCCGGAGCCGGGGCGCCAGCGTACTGGTGCACTACCGTGGCGCCGCTCTTGACGATGCGGACTTTGCCCTCGGCCTCGGTGATTTCGAGCTCGGAGACATTCGACTCGGAAACGAGGTCAATGAGGGTTTTGAGTTTTCGCAAATCCATGGGGACTCCAACGCTAAGAATCTGAACAGGGCGCAAATTTACTCTAATTTAGCCCTACTCCATCTTTTGTAGCTTATTTTCGATCAAAAGACGCCAACTTTGAGAGCGCCAAATACCCCATGGACTGAGTCAGAGCCGCTCAACCCCCAGACGACTCGCGCCAACGCTGCAGGTCTTGTGCTTTGATCTGACCTATTTTACGGTGCAGCACTTGGCCGCCGCGGCCCAGCACCACCGTAAACGGCAGACCGCCGGTGAGGTTCCCCAGGGCACGCGCCAGCTCGGTGCCGCCCAGACCGGCCATGCCGATGGGAAAATGCACCGGCGCGCGCGCCAGAAAGCTGCGCACCGCAGCAGGCTGATCGACGGCCAACCCGACTACCTGCCAGCCCTGGGCAGAATTTTGCTGAAAAAAATCATTCAACAGCGGTAATTCGGCAATACATGGCGGACACCAAGTAGCCCAAAAATTAACCACCAGCGGCCGCCCCTGAAACGCCTGCATGGCCAGGGCCGCGCCGTCAGGGGTCTGAAAATGCTGCGCCCACAGCGTTTGCTCGCTATCGAGCGCGGTATCTGCGCCATGGGGCCGAAACTTCCACCAGGCCCAACCAGCGCCGCTGGCCCCGGCAGCGGCAGCCACCAGAGCGTACAAAGCACGCCGGCGCGGCGGCATTGGCAATGCCACCGCCGGATCAGTGCCTGAAGAAGACGAAGAGGAAGAAGGCAGGCTCACGACTCGGACTCCTGTAAAAGCTGGCGCACCGCCGCCGTGTCGCCGCGCGGCGTGCGCCCACGGGCATCGGCACGCAAGGCGCCGCGCAGGTCATCCAGATCGTAGATCAACAGGTGAATGCCAACGATCACCTCCAACTCGGCCGACGGACAGCCGATACTGAGCGCTTCCACCGGCTGGCCATGCAAACCTTGCACGGTTTGCACTGCATAGTCGATACCCCGGTCAATCAGCGTGATTTCCGCCGATTTGGAATCATCGCAAAATAATTGCAGGTAAATATCGGACAAACGTGTCGCGGTTCCATGCCAGACGGCGCCGCTCAGATAGGGGCGAAACGCCGCCATGCGCTGCATCCACAGCAACGCCATCCGGCGCAGCGTCTGCAGTTCGGCCGGCTGCGTATCGGCACAAAACAGCGCCAAATGTTCGCGCACTGCCTCTTCCACGCGCTCATTGTCGGGCAGCGCGGTGCGCGCGGGCAGGCCCAACTGCTTGAGCGCGCGCCGCTTGGCGGGGCCGTATTCCAGACCCTCGTCCACCACCAGAGCGGCAGCGGTTTGGGCAATTTCAGATTCGATGGACAGGTGCATGGCAAGACTCTTGAGCCGGCATTGTCCCCCCAACGCACCGCACGGTGACAACACCCGGAGCACGTGGGGGCTCTCGGAGTGCAGCCAACGGCACCTTATATAACTATTTTTTTGATAGCTGATAGCGCTTATCCACAGGGCGCTACAGCCTGTTTTGACCACTGGCTTAAAATCCAGCCATGCATATACACATACTGGGCATTTGCGGTACGTTCATGGGCGGTCTGGCCGCTTTAGCGCGCGAGGCGGGACACAAAGTGACGGGCTGCGACGCGGGGGTCTATCCGCCGATGAGCGACCAGTTGCGCGCTTTGGGCATTGAATTGATCGAGGGATTTGGCGCCGACCAATTGGCGCTGCAGCCGGACATATTTGTCATCGGCAACGTCGTTAGCCGTGCCCGTCTACCCAATGGCAGCGCCAAGTTTGCGCTGATGGACGCCATTTTGGACGCCGGCCTGCCCTACACCAGCGGCCCGCAGTGGCTGGCCGAGCACGTCTTGCAGGGCCGCCATGTGCTGGCCGTGGCTGGCACGCATGGCAAAACCACCACGACCTCGATGCTGGCCTGGATTCTGGAATGCGCAGGACTACAGCCGGGCTTTCTGGTCGGCGGCGTACCGCTGAATTTTGGCGTTTCGGCACGCCTCGGGACGGCTGTGCGGCCCATCGCAGGCACGGGGGCACTGGGCAGCGCACCGCTGTTCGTCATCGAAGCCGATGAGTACGACACGGCGTTTTTCGATAAGCGCAGCAAATTCGTCCATTACCGCCCGCGCACCGCCGTGCTGAACAACCTGGAATTCGATCATGCCGACATCTTTGATGATCTGGCGGCCATCGAGCGTCAATTCCAGCATCTGGTGCGCACCGTGCCGCCCTCGGGCTGCGTGGTATTTAATGGATTGGAAGACAGCCTGGCGCGTGTGATGCACCAAGGCTGCTGGAGCGCGCAAAGCAGCTTTGGCACCACCATCAGCGATTTTTCAGCCCAGGGCGAGCCCAACGCTTTTGACGTGCTGCAGCGCGGCCAGGTGGTGGCGCAGGTGGCATGGTCCTTAACCGGCGTGCACAACCAGCTCAATGCGCTGGCCGCCATTGCCGCTGCCCACCATGTCGGCGTGGCCCCAGCCCAAGCGGCGCAGGCACTGACCACCTTCCAAAACGTGCGCCGGCGTATGGAGTTGCGCGGCAGTGTGCGCGGCATCACCGTGTACGACGACTTTGCCCACCACCCCACCGCCATTCGCACCACGCTGGACGGCCTGCGCCGCAGCGTCGGATCGCAGGCGCGCCTGCTGGCGGTGTTTGAGCCGCGCAGCAACACCATGAAGCTGGGTGCCATGAAGGCGCAATTACCGTGGGCACTGGAAGCGGCCGATCTGGCCTTTTGTCACACCGCCGGGCTGGACTGGGATGCCAACGCCGCGCTGGCGCCCCTGGCACCGCTGGGTTTAGGGCCGGGCCAACGCGCGCAAACCGCGGGCAACATCGCGCAACTCATAGCCCAGGTGGTGCAAGCCGCGCAGCCGGGCGACCACATTGTCTGCATGAGCAACGGCGCGTTTGGCGGCATCCACCAGCAGTTGCTGGACGCGCTGGCTTGAATCGGCACGGCCGGCGCAGCAATAAAAAAACGGATCTGGCTGGCGCCGATCCGTTTTTGCTTCTTTTTCAGGAGCTGTTAGCGCTTGTCCAGCAAGCGCTACAGCCACTTTTGACCATTAATAGCTGATGGACATCGACGCCACATCCACCCGCACCACCGGTTTGCCCAGCGCAGCCTTGGCGGCGCGGGCAAAGTGCAGCGACCATTCCGGGTCAGCCAACAGGCGCCTGCCGCCGGCCTGCGCCACCGTGAGCACCTTGTCTGCGGCCAGCACCTTGCCGCTGGCGCGCAGCGGCTCGCACTCCAAGCTGACAAACTGGTCTTCCAGCCAGCGGCGGCCCTCTTCGTTGCTCATGGGCGCCTGATCTTCGAGATCAAATTTGAATTCTTCGTTCTGGGACAAGGAGACAGAGACTTCGCTGCGCATGGTGGCCTTTCAAGGGGGATCAGGAGGAATGAAAAATAACCCAAGCTTACACCGTAGGCATGGCTTCTTTTTCAAGGGCGCGGCGGGCCTGCACGGCGGCAGCGAGTTCCCCCAGGGTGTGCAGCGAGTCTTCCCAGCCCAGGCAGGCATCGGTGATGCTTTTGCCATATTCAAGGCTGCTCGGCAGGTCTTTTCCGGGAGTGAATTTTTGCGTGCCAGCCATCAGGTTGCTTTCAATCATGAGGCCAAACACGCTGCGTGAGCCGGCGGCGATCTGCGCGGCAATGTCGCGCGCCACGTCTTGCTGCTTCTGGTGCTGCTTGCTGCTGTTGGCGTGGCTGCAATCAACCATCAGGGTGGCGGGCAATTGGGCTGCAGCCAGGTCCTGGCATGCAGCGGCGACGCTGGCAGCGTCGTAGTTGGGTGCCTTGCCACCGCGCAGGATGACGTGGCAGTCGCGGTTGCCCTGGGTATCGACAATCGCCACTTGGCCGTTCTTGTGCACCGACAAGAAGTGGTGCCCCCGGCTGGCCGACTGGATGGCGTCGGTGGCAATGCGAATGTTGCCATCGGTGCCGTTCTTGAAGCCAATCGGCGCCGACAGGCCCGAGGCCAGCTCGCGATGCACTTGACTCTCGGTGGTGCGCGCGCCAATCGCACCCCAGCTGATGAGGTCGGCAATGTATTGCGGCGAAATGACGTCCAGAAACTCGCTGCCCGCCGGCACGCCCAGGCGGTTGATGTCGATCAGCAACTGGCGCGCCATGCGCAGGCCTTCGTCGATGCGGTAGCTCTCGTCCAGGTAAGGGTCATTGATCAGGCCCTTCCAGCCGACGGTAGTGCGTGGTTTTTCAAAATACACACGCATCACGATCTCCAGCGTGTCGGCGTACTGGGCCCGCGCGGCCTGCAGGCGACGGGCGTAGTCCAGCGCCGCCACCGGGTCGTGGATGGAGCACGGACCAATGATGACCAGCAGACGGTCGTCGTCGCTGGCCATGATGTCATGGATATTTTTGCGGGTCTGCGTGACCAGCGTCTCGATCGCGGTGGCGCGGATCGGGAAGAAGCGGATCAAATGTTCGGGAGGGGGCAGCACGGTGATGTCCTTGATACGTTCGTCGTCGGCTTGGCTGGTTTTTTCGACGTTTCGGTACCAGGCATCGCTGGCGGGGGTGGCTTGAGCCGTCATGGTTCGCTTCCTCTCGATGGGTAAATCAACAGACACTTAAAAACAAAAAACCGCCGGGCTCTGCAGCGTCGGCGGTTGGGTGGGAAGTATTCAGGTGCTTGCGCGCTTGCCTCTCATCCGCCTTGGACCGAGAAGTAAAACCAAAAATAAAACGCGCCACGTAAATACATGGCGCTCAATGTAGCACAGTCGCGCTGCACTGCAGCATGGCAACAACCCCGCTGTCGCCGCACCAGAAAACCTTTCACGACGCGCGATATCGCTGCCACCAGGCACGCAGGCGCAGCCACGCCGCGCTGCTGCGCCCGAGTGGCACCGGCGGCGCCTCGCTCAGCGGGCCATTGCCATGCTGGTAGATATCCACCAGCAGCACGCCCTCGCCCAAGGTGCGCCAGGCCAGCAGTTCGACGCGGTCAAAGCAGTCGCCCTCGCGCAGGCTGCGCTCCTCCAGCGCCTGGCGCCAGTCCTGCACGGCGCCAGACAATTCTTGTTGCGCGTTCTGATAAGCGTCAAAGGAATACAGGGTATGCCAAGCAGAATCGAGCCCGGTCAAAAAAAACTGGTGCTGGCGCACGCCCTGCCACAGCGCCACCGCACAGCGGGTGATGTGCGCGGCATCGCGGCGCAGGCGGCGTGCCTGCAAGGCATTTTCAATGCATTGGGCCAGCGCGCCTAGGCTGGTGCGCCATTGCTGCAACTCTTCCTCGGCCCGGAAATCGCGCCCAAAACGGCTGGAGTGGCCAGACCATGCCGGCGTGGGTTGCAGGCCGGTGCTCGTCATCGCGACAACAACACTCAGGCGGTGCCGCCCACCGTCAAGCCTTCGATGCGCAGCGTTGGCTGGCCCACGCCCACCGGCACGCTCTGGCCCTCTTTGCCACAGGTGCCAACACCGCTGTCGAGCTTCATGTCGTTGCCGATCATGCTGATTTTTTTCAGCGATTCGGGGCCGCTGCCAACGATGGTGGCGCCCTTGACCGGGTACAAAATTTTGCCGTTTTCCACCCAATAGGCTTCACTGGCAGAAAACACGAACTTACCCGAGGTGATGTCCACCTGACCACCACCAAAATTGCTGGCGTAGAGCCCCTTTTTGATGCTGGCGATAATCTCTTGCGGGTCCTTGTCGCCACCCAACATGTAGGTATTGGTCATGCGCGGCATCGGAATGTGCGCGTAGCTCTCGCGCCGGCCATTGCCGGTGGGCGCGACGCCCATCAGGCGGGCGTTCAGCGCATCCTGGATATAGCCCTTCAAGATGCCATCCTCGATCAGCACATTGCGCTGGCTGGCACAGCCTTCATCGTCCACATTCAGCGAGCCGCGCCGGTCGGCGATGGTGCCGTCGTCCAGCACCGTCACGCCCTTGGCGGCGACGCGCTGGCCAATACGGCCACTGAAGGCGCTCGAACCCTTGCGATTGAAGTCGCCTTCTAGGCCGTGGCCGACGGCCTCATGCAGCAGCACGCCAGGCCAACCGGGACCAAGTACCACCGTCATCACACCGGCTGGCGCCGGGCGCGCTTCCAAGTTGACCAGGGCGGCATTGACCGCTTCATCGACATACTGGTTGATTTGCGCGTCGTCAAAATAAGCCAAGCCAAAACGCCCGCCGCCGCCGGCCGAACCGACCTCGCGGCGCCCGCCCTGCTCGGCAATCACCGTCACCGACAGGCGCACCAGCGGGCGCACATCAGCGGCCAGCGTGCCATCGGCACGCGCCACCAGCACCACGTCGTATTCGCTCGCCAGACCGGCCATGACCTGCGCCACGCGCGGGTCCTTGGTGCGGGCGCGCTGCTCGACTCTTTCCAGCAGCGCCACCTTGGCGGTGCTGTCGAGCGTGCTGATGGGATCGACACCGTCGTACAGGCTGCGGCTAGGCGCTATCTTTTTTGCAGCTACGCGCACACGTCCTGCCTGCGATACCGCCGAAATAGACCGCACCGTGCGGGCCGCATCGCGCAGCGAGGCTTCAGAAATGTCGTCGGAGTAGGCAAACGCCGTTTTTTCACCACTGACGGCGCGCACGCCCACGCCTTGGTCGATGGAAAACGAGCCTGTCTTGACGATGCCCTCTTCCAGGCTCCAGCCTTCGCTGCGGGTGTATTGAAAGTACAGATCGGCGTCGTCCACCTGGTGGGCACGGATGTCTGCCAGCGCGCGTGCCAAGTGGCCCTCATCCAGGCCAAAAGGCGTCAGAAGCAACTCACGCGCGATGTCGATACGCCGGGCGGTGGGGGCGCGCTGCGGCGCACCAGAAGAAGAGCTAAAGGTCATCAGCCCATTTTAGATGCGCACGCCAGCGTGTGCACCAGCGCGGCTTTAGGGCGCCGGACGGGCCTGGCTGCTAGGCGGTCGTTGGGCGCGCACGATGGACATCAGGATGCCCAGCGCCAACCCCAGCGTGACCATGGCCGTGCCGCCGTAGCTGACAAAAGGCAGCGGCACGCCGACCACCGGCAAAATGCCGCTGACCATACCCATGTTGACAAAGGCATAGGTGAAAAAAATCATCGATACCGCGCCCGCCATCAGGCGGCTAAAGCGCGTCGTGGCGCCCACAGCAATCGCCAGGCTGCGCCACACCAGCAGCAAAAAGCAGACGATCAGGATCAGGTTGCCGATCAGGCCGAATTCTTCAGAAAAAGCCGCAAAGATAAAGTCGGTGGTGCGCTCGGGGATGAATTCCAGGTGCGTCTGCGTCCCGGCCATGAAACCCTTGCCAAACACGCCCCCGGCGCCAATGGCGATCATCCCCTGGATGATGTGAAACCCTCGGCCCAGCGGGTCGCGCGACGGATCCAGCAGCGTACAGATGCGCTGCTGCTGGTAATCGTGCAGCACTGCCCAGCGCACCCCGTCAGCACACAGTTGGGGTTCAAAGCTCACCACCAGCGCAATGCCCACCACTCCAAGCAACACCGGCGGCACGATCAGCTTCCACGACAGACCGGCAAAAAAGATCACCGACAGTCCTGCCGCCAACACCAGCAGCGAGGTGCCCAGGTCAGGCTGCTTCATGATCAGTCCCACCGGCACCATCAGCAACAAGGTGGCGACAAAGAAATCCAGGGGGCGCAACACGCCCTCGCGGTTTTGAAACCACCAGGCCAGCATCAACGGCATGGCGATTTTCAGCAACTCGCTGGGCTGGATGGTGATACCGACGTCAATCCAGCGCTGGGCGCCTTTTTTGGTGATGCCAAACAACGCCACCGCCAACAGCAAAACCACCCCCAGGCCATACAGCGGCACGGCCGCTGCCATGATTTTCTGCGGCGGAATCTGCGCCACGACAAACAGCAGCACCACGGCAATCAGCATGTTGCGGCCATGGTCAACAAAACGCGTGCCATGGTCGTAGCCGGAGGAATACATGGCCAGCAAGCCAATGCCTGCCAGCATCAGCACAATCGCCATCAGCCAGACATCAAACCCACGAAACAGCGGCAAGATGCGCTGCGCGAGCGAAGGTTTGTCAAAAATAGTTCCCATGGCGCAATTATCGCGGTGCGCCCACCACGCCTGCTCTGACCACCGCTGCGCCCCTACAGCCCCCCCTGAAACCCTTATGACCACCACCCATTTGCTCTACCTGCACGGTTTTCGCTCTTCGCCCCAGTCTGCCAAAGCCCGCCAGATGGCGGCGCAGGTGGCCAGCCAACACCCCGATGTCCACTGGTGGTGCCCGCAGCTACCGCCGTCGCCGCGTGCCGCCATGGCGCTGCTCAGCGCCGGCATCGCCGACTGGCCGCACGGGGCGATGGCGGTGGTCGGCTCGTCGCTGGGCGGCTATTACGCCAGCTGGGTGGCGCAGCAGACCGGCTGCCCAAGCGTCCTGCTCAACCCGGCCGTTCACCCGGCGCGCGACCTGGAGCGCTACATCGGTGAGCAAACCGCGTGGCATGACCCGGCCGAGCACTTCTTTTTTGAGCCGCGCTTCATCGACGAACTGCGCGCACTCGATGTCAGCGCCGTGCCCGCTGCGGCGCGGCAACTGGCAGTGATTGCCAAGGGCGACGAAGTGCTCGACTGGCGCGATATGGTGGCACGCTACCCGCAGGCCCAACTGCGCCTGCTGGACGGCGGCGACCACGCCCTGAGCGACTTTGACCAGCACTTGCCCGCCATCATCGAATTTTTACAATTAGCCCCCTCCCTGCCTCTCTCCACTCGGTCTGCACCATGAAAATCGCCCTGCTCTCCGACTTGCATCTCTCGGTCCACCCTATGGATGCACCACCCACTGACGCCGACGTGATGGTGCTGGCCGGCGATCTGCACCGCCCGGCCCAGGCCATGGCCTGGGCGCGGCAGTTTGCCCAGCCCACCCTGTTTGTCGCCGGCAACCACGAGTTTTATGGCTCGGACCTGAGTAGCACGCTGGCGCAACTGCGCACGCACGCGCAGGACAGCCACGTGCGCGTGCTGGAACGCAATGCATGGCAGCACGGCGGTGTGCGTTTTTTAGGCTGCACACTGTGGTCGGACTACCGGCTGTTCAGCTCGCCCGAGCAGCGCGAAGAAGGTCTGCGCAAAGCACAAGAATTTGTCCGCGACTTCAGTCGCATCGGTGTGGCGCCCGACTTTGCGGAGCGCTTCACACCCGCCATTTCGCAGTTGCTGTTTGAGCAATCAGTGCAGTGGCTCGATGATCGCTTTGCCGAACCGTTTGACGGCCCCACCGTCGTCATCACCCACTTTGCTCCGGCGCGCGGCAGTGTGGCGGCGCAGTTTGCCGGCTCGCCGCTGAACGCCTGCTTTGTCTCTGATTTAGAAGCGCACATCCTGCGCTGGCAGCCCGTCCTGTGGCTGCACGGCCATGTGCATGACAGCTTTGACTACCAAGTCGGCGCCACGCGCATCGTCGCCAACCCGCGCGGCTACGCGCCCGAAGGCGTGGCCGAAAACAAACATTTCCAGCCGCTATTGACTATCGAAATCTGAAAAGCCGCTGCGGCACCCATGGGAGAATGCCGCCCATGCACGCACTGTTTGAAGAAACCGGTAAATTTCTGGCCGGCCGCATCCTCTCCGAAGCCGACACCTCGGCGCAAATTGAGCTGGACTCTGGTAAACGGGTCAAGGTCAAAAGCGCCCACATTCTGCTCAAATTTGACAAGCCCGCGCCAGCCGAATTGATGGCCCAGGCCCAGGCTGTGGCCGAGAGCATCGAACTCGACCTGGCCTGGGAATTTGCCCCCGAGGACGAATTTGGTTTTGCTGAGCTGGCACGCGACTATTTTTCGGCCAGCGCCCCGCTGAGCGAGCAAGCCGGCGTACTGTTTGCGCTGTACCAAGCGCCGCACTACTTCCGCCGCGCCGGCAAAGGCCGCTTCAAAAAGGCCACACCAGACATCTTGCAGCAGGCCCTGGCCGCTATCGAGAAGAAAAAAGCCCTGCTGGCGCAAATCGACGACTGGGCCGCGCAACTGGGCCAGGGCGTCTGCCCCGAGCCGATCCGCGAGCAGCTCTACAAAATCCTGTTTCGCCCGGATAAAAACGCGCCCGAATACAAGGCCGTGGTCGAGGCCAGCCGCGCCACGCACACCGCACCGCTGGAGCTGCTGCAAAAAGCCGGCGCCATCGATTCGAGCTACCAGTTCCACTGGAAGCGCTTTTTGTTCGACAACTTCCCCAAGGGCACCGGCTTTCCGGCGCTGGACGCACCCCAGCCGCCGCAAGACCTGCCGCTGGCCGATGTGCAGGCCTACTCCATCGACGACTCCAACACCACCGAAATCGACGATGCGCTGTCGGTGCAAGGCTTGGGTAGCGGCACCGTGGTGCTGGGTATCCACATCGCTGCGCCGGGCTTGGCCATCGTGCCCGGCAGCGCACTCGACCAGGTCGGTCGCCAGCGCCTGTCCACGGTGTACATGCCGGGCTACAAAATCACCATGCTGCCCAGCGAGGTGGTGCAGATCTACACGTTGGACGCCGGCCGCGCCAATCCCGCCGTATCGCTGTACGTCACCTTCGACGAAGCCACGCTGGAGATCACCGCCACCGAAACCAAGCTGGAGCGCGTACCCGTCAGCGTGAACCTGCGCCACGACCAGCTCGACCACATCGTCACCGAGGAATGGCTGGCTGATCCGACTATTGAGCATGAAAACACCCCACAGCCCTTACAGGACGTGCGCAACCAGCTATCATTTTTATATATTCTCGCCAAGCACCTGAAAGCCCAGCGCGAAGTGGTACGCGGCAAGCCCGAGAACTTCAACCGCCCGGACTACAACTTCAGCCTGCGCCGCGACGAAGCCAGCAAGGGCAACGAGCCGGATGGCACGGAACAAGTCGTCATCACCACCCGCCAGCGCGGTGCGCCACTCGACCTGATCGTGGCCGAGGCGGCCATCGTCGCCAACAGCACCTGGGGCAATTGGATGGCCGAGCTGGGTGTGCCCGGCATTTACCGCAGCCAAGCCAGCTTGGCGCCGGGCGTCAAGGTGCGCATGGGCACCAAGGCGCTGCCGCACGCCGGCATTGGCGTCAAGAGCTACGCCTGGGCGACCTCACCGCTGCGCCGCTACACCGACTTGGTCAATCAGTGGCAAATCATTGCCTGCGCGCGCCACGGCAACACTGCCGCACTGGCGGCGCCGTTCAAGCCCAAAGACGCCGATCTGTTCTCCATCATCAGCAACTTTGACGCCACCTACAGCGCCTACAACGGCTACCAGTCGGGCATGGAGCGCTTCTGGACGCTGAAATATTTGGCGCAAAACAACATCACTGAGCTAGAAGTCACCGTCTTTAAAGAAGGCTACGCCGGCAGCTATTTGGTACGCGCCGACACACTGCCGCTGGTGTTTCCGGTGCTGGGCGCACAAAACCTGCCGCGCGGCGCGCGCCTGCGGGTGCGGCTGGGCGACATCGACGACATCACCCTGGACCTGCACGGCACGCTGCTGGAGCGCCTGGACAATCCGGACGATGCAACCGACGATGGCCCGGTAGATGACAGCGAAGACAGCGAAGACGACCAAGCCAGCGCCGGCCCGATCGCCATCGCCGTGGACATGAACGAGACCGAGGCACCGGCCAGCGCTGATAATCCTGCCCCGTGAACATAGCCCCCATGCTCCACCGTTGCGCGAGTCGCTGCCCCCCGGGGCGGCCGCTTTTTCATCTTGGGGTGGCCCGGCGATGAAAAAACCTGCCTACTTCCGGTCGTTGAGCACGCTGCAGCTGGCGCTGGGCGTCTCCGTGCTGCTGCACGCCGCCGTGCTATCGGTGCGCTTTGTCGATCCCGAAGGCTTCAACCGCGTGTTCCAGGACACGCCGCTGGAAGTGATTCTGGTCAATGCCAAATCGAATGAACGCCCCGACAAGGCGCAGGCCATTGCCCAGTTTGCACTGGCCGGGGGCGGCGAAGCGGCCCAGGGACGCGCCACCAGCCCGCTGCCCTACTCGGCCCTGACCGCTGTCGGTAACGACTTTGAAGACGCACAGCGCAAGATGGATACCTTGCAGGAACAGCAAACCCAATTGCTGGCCCAGTTGCGCCGGCAGATCGCCGCCCTGCCGCCGCCCGACCCGCGCCAAGCGAGCAAAAACAACGCCCAAAGCGTGCAGGACGAAAAGCGCCGCCAACTCGTCAAATTGCTGGCCGAAATTGAAAAGCGCATCAACGAAGAAAACGCCCGCCCGAAAAAACGCTTTATCAGCCCGGCGACGCGCGAAGAGGTTTACGCCATCTACTACGACGCCATGCGCCGCAAGGTGGAAGACAAGGGCACACAGAATTTCCCCGAACAAGCCGGCAAAAAACTCTACGGCGAGCTGACCATGATCGTCACCGTCAACCACGACGGGCGCGTACTGGACACTGAAATCGTGCAGGGCTCGGGCAACCATTTACTGGACAACCGCGCCCAGGCTATCGCCCGCGCGGCGGGCCCGTTTGGCGCCTTCAACCCTGAAATGCGCAGCAAGGCCGACCAGATCGCCGTCGTCTCGCGCTTCAAATTCACGCGCGAGCAGACCCTGGAGACCAGCGTGCAATGAGCAGCACCGCCGTCTCTACCGATTTATATTGCGTCATGGGCCACCCGGTCGAGCACAGCCGCTCGCCGTGGATCCACGCGCGTTTTGCCGAACTCACCGGCCAAGTGCTGACCTACGAGCGCCGCTTGGTGCCGCTGGACGGCTTCGCCCAGGCCCTGAGCGAGTTTGCCGCTGCCGGCGGACGCGGCTGCAACATCACCGTGCCGTTCAAGCTGGCAGCAGCGCAGCGGGCCAGCCAGCGCAGCCAACGCGTACAACTGGCTGGCGCCGCCAACACCCTGAGCTTTGTAGGCGGCGCCATCGTTGCCGATAACACCGACGGTCTAGGCCTGGTGGCCGACATCAGCCGCAATGCCGGCGTCGAGTTGGCAGGACGCGACGTGCTGTTGATCGGTGCGGGCGGCGCCGCCGCTGGCGCCCTCGGCCCGCTGCTGGCTACCGGCCC
Organism: Simplicispira psychrophila DSM 11588; assembly: GCF_000688255.1. Classification (GTDB taxonomy): domain Bacteria; phylum Pseudomonadota; class Gammaproteobacteria; order Burkholderiales; family Burkholderiaceae_C; genus Simplicispira; species Simplicispira psychrophila. The sequence continues at coordinate 170,206 of NZ_JHYS01000001.1, forward strand.
GCGCCGCATCGTCGTCGCCAACCGCACACTGACCCGGGCGCAAGGGCTAGTGCAGGCGCACAGCGCCATTGCCGCACTACAAAAAACAGAGCTGCTAGCGCTTACCCCACAAGCGCTGGAGGCCGATTTGACTCAAAACGGCAGCTTCGACATCGTCATCAACGCCAGCGCCAGCAGCCTGGCCGGCGATGCCGTACCGGTACCGGCCAGCGTGCTGCGCACCGGCAGCCTGGCCTACGACATGATGTACGGCCCAGCGGCGCAAGGCTTTCTGAATTGGGCGACGGCCCACGGCGCACAGCCACGCGACGGCCTGGGCATGTTGGTCGAGCAAGCGGCCGAAGCCTTTGCCCTGTGGCGCGGCGTGCGTCCGCCTAGTGCCTCGGTTCTGGCCGAGCTGCGGGCGCTGATGACCGCCGCATGAAGGCCCTGCTGCGCTGGCTGGCCTTGGTGGTGCTGGCCCTGCTGGCGCTGCAACTGCTGTTTATCGGCCGCATTGCCACCATGGCGGTGCTGGGGCCCGAATCCACCACCTTCCAGCGCTCCGAAGCCTGGGCACAAATCACCGGCCCGGGGCCGCTGCGCTGGCGCCAGCAGTGGGTGCCGTATGCGCAGATCTCCGACCACCTGAAACGCGCCGTCATTGCCTCGGAAGACGACAGCTTCACCCAACACGACGGCATCGACTGGAACGCCCTGGAAAAAGCCTGGGAGCGCAATGCCTTGGCCGAAGCCCAGGCGGCCAAGGCCCACGCGCGCGCCCAAGCCCGTTCACCCGACGCCGCCCCGATCCCTGCGCCCACCGCCAAAGTGCGCGGCGGCTCGACCATCACCCAGCAATTGGCCAAAAACCTGCTGCTGTCGAGCGAACGCACCCTGCTGCGCAAAGGCCAGGAATTCGTGCTGACGCTGCTGCTGGAGCAGTTGCTGAGCAAACAACGCATCCTGGAGATCTACCTGAACAACGTCGAATGGGGTGAAGGCGTCTTCGGCGCCGAAGCCGCCGCCCAGCACTACTTCAGCAAAAGCGCAGCACGTCTGAGCCCAACCGAAGCTGCCCGCCTGGCCGTCATGCTGCCCGCGCCCAAACGCTTTGAAAAAATGCCAGGCTCGGCCTATCTGGCCGGCAGAACGCGGGTGATTGCCGCACGGATGCGCAACGCCCAACTGCCGTAAACGCCAGCACGCGGGCCGTCAAAAGCCCTCAAACAGACGATGCCAAGGCAGCACGGGCGCCACCACAATCGCTGCAGGAGACACCTGCCATGACCACCACCCTGCCTGCCACCCCCGCCTGCGATCCGTTCGCTCCCTTCCAACTCGGCCCCATCACGCTGCGCAACCGCTTCATCCGTGCTGGCGCCAATGAGGGCATGTGCGTCGATGGCGCGCCGTCCAAAGCGCTGGTGAAACACCACCGCGACCTGGCCGCTGGCGGCGTCGGGCTGACCACTGTGGCCTATGGCGCCGTGTCCAAAGTCGGGCGCACGCTGGAGAATCAGATCTGGCTGCGGCCCAGCATCCTGCCCGACCTGAAGGCGCTGGCCCAGGCGGTGCACGACGCGGGCGGACGCATCAGCTTTCAAATCACCCACGGCGGCTCGTTTGTCACCTCGTGCAAAGTCCAAGGCGCCACCCTGAGCGCCTCGTCCGGACTGAACAAGGCTGGCCTGCTGCGCGGCAACTACTGGCACCGCGCCATGAACGAGAGCGACATGGAGCGCGTCGCCAGCGAATTTGTCACCGCCGCCCAGCTGTGCCGCGAGGCGGGCTTTGACGCGGTCGAAATCCACATGGGCCACGGCTATTTGCTCAACCAGTTCATCTCGCCGCTGTCGAACAAACGCCAAGACGCTTGGGGTGGCAGCGCCGAGAACCGTGCCCGTTTTCCGGCTGAAGTGCTGCGCCGCGTGAAACAAGCCGTGGGCCACGACATGGCGGTACTGGCCAAAATCAACGTCGCCGATGGTGTGCCCGGCGGCGCCACGGTGCAAGACGCCATCGTCACCGCACGGGCGCTGCAAGCGGCTGGGGCCGACATGCTGGTACTGTCGGGCGGACGCAATATCGAGTCGGGCTGGTTCATGTTTGGCAGCAACTTCAACATGGAAGAAATGGCCAAAGTGCTCAAAGGCAGCGGCTGGCTGACGCCGCTGATGCTGAAACTGTCGCAAATGGGCGCCCCCAAAGTGGCGTTCAAGGAGATGTATTTTCTCGAATACTCACGCCAAATCCGCGCCGCCGTAGAGGTGCCGCTGGGCTATTTAGGCGGCGTCAAATCAATGGACAACGTGCGCACCGCGCTGGCCGACGGCTTTGAGGCCGTGGTGCTGGCGCGCGCGCTGATCCATGAGCCGGCGCTGGTCCATCGCTTCCAAAGCGGCGAGCTGAGCCAATCGGGCTGCAGCAACTGCAACGGCTGCGTACCCTACATCTACCACCCCGCCGGCACGTGGTGCATTGAACGTCCAGCCAACAGCCTGACGCTGAACCAAACCCGAGCGGCGGGCTGAAGACAGGTGATAGGTGATAGGCGGGCAGATAGCTTTTTTAGGTAAAATACACCGCAAAAGCTTATCTGGTGTACGCTATTAGCTACAAACAGCGTAGCAAAAATCCACATAAATACCCCCTATGAGAATCCTTGGCATCGACCCCGGCCTGCAGACCACCGGCTTTGGCGTGATCGATGTGCAAGGGCATGCGCTCAGCTATGTGGCCAGCGGCACCATCCGCACTACCGCGCTGGCGCTGGGGGACTTGCCGGGGCGGCTCAAAATTCTGTTTGATGGCATCACCGAGGTAGCGGCACGCTACCAGCCCGATGCGTCCACGGTCGAAATCGTCTTTGTCAACGTGAATCCGCAATCCACGTTGCTGCTGGGACAGGCACGCGGCGCGGCCATCACGGCGCTGGTGGCCAGCAACCTCCCGGTGGCCGAATACACCGCGCTGCAGATGAAGAAAGCCGTCGTCGGCCACGGCCGCGCCGCCAAGACGCAGGTCCAGGAGATGGTGCGCCGCCTGCTGCAACTGCCCGGCCTGCCCGGCAGCGACGCGGCTGACGCGCTCGGGATGGCGATCACGCACGCGCATGCCGGCGCCGCCATGGCGCGGCTGGCCGAGGCCGGCACGCTGCAACGGCGCCAGCACGCGATGTACAAAGGCGGGCGCAGCTACTGAACAGCCCCGACGGCCATCTGCCCATAGCACAAGAGCGGCGTTATTTCTAGAATGCAGTGCCATGCTTCCTCCCTCTGACCCCCCATCGCCGGCTGCGCTGCACCACAGCGCCTTCTTCATTCCACCGCCACCCGACGTGCCGGCGCAGTTTGTCTATGTGCGCATTCCGCTACAGCCGCGCCAGCGCGTTGACCCGCTGCACCAGCGTGAAGACGAGATCGACCAGGCCTTGCACGCACAAGGCATCGGCACCGTGCTGGGCTGGGGCGACTCACTGGGCGAGCGGCGCGCTGACGGCTCGCGGGTGGCGGCCTATCTCCGCATTGACATCAACGTCTCAGATCTGGCGGCAGCGCGCACCACGCTGCAACAGCTGCTACCGACGCTGGAGGCACCTGCCGGCACCGAAATCCACTACACCCTGCAGGGCGTGCGCCTGCAGGACAGGGCAACGGCCACAGGCTGGCTGCTGGAGCAGCCAGTGCCCTAGCGCACTGCCGACGCCCCCTCCAGCCAAAAAGCAAGAACCCCGCGCTTTGCAGTGCGGGGGCTCCCAAAAAGCCGGGTTACTGGCTCAGGATGATTTGTGCAATCACACCGGTGGCAATAGCGATCAACAGGTAGTCAGCGCCGTTTTGCACCCAGTAGTAGCCGCGCGGCGGAGCGGTGAGGTGGTGCATACGCCAGTCGTTGACCACGTAATGCTGTGTGCGGTACGCCGGCGGCATCCGCGTCCCACGGTACCAATTGTGGTTAGGGCCTGCGCCACGCCGACTCTGAAAATTGGAGGAGGGGCCTCCAGGCCGAAAGCCAGGGCGATAGTCGGGACGGCCGTCATGGCGATAGTCGGGTCGGTTGTCGGGCCGATTGTCATGGCGATAGTCGGGTCGGTTGTCAGGCCGATGTGCCTGGGATCGAGGGTCGTCTCGATGGCGCTGATCGTAGGACTGTGCATTGGCCATGGAACTGCCCAGGGCGAGCACGGCCGTGGCAATCCAGAGGGTGCGGGTGAAATGAGGCATGTGAAATTCCTTTCCTCTTTGAAGCTGCTTGTCGTCGTTTGACGGTCTCCCAGCAGCGGATAAAACCATCTTGCACCCATTGCAGTGCGCTGCAGTGGGTCATCTGCCAGTTTTACAACAGCTTTGCCTGCCATACCGTAGGACTTTGCCGGAACTTAATGGGGGTCAGAGTTACAGGGCACGACCGTCAGCGTCCTAAAAACCAGAAGATCATCCCGGGGGACTGACTGCACAGCACAGCACTCCACTTGCTGCGCTGGGCCATGGTGGTGGCGGTGCAGTTGGTGGCCAAGCTACCCACCCCATTGATCCTGCCATCCGATCCCGACTATCGGCTTTGGCTTGCAACAAAGCCGCATCAGCCCGGTTCAAAGTTTCTGAAAAATGTTCGCCGAGGCGGTACAGGCTTAAGCCCAGGCTGGCAGAGATGCGGCTCTCCAGGAAAGCTAGCCGAATGGCTTTGATGTCCTGCGAGACCCGCTGCGCGATCTGGAGGGCGAAATCCATCGGGGAATGGGCCGGCAAGCCCAACATGCTGCAGGCCATTGCCTGCAAGCGAAGCGGATCAAGGTCCACCATCAATGAGGCGCGGGTGCTGGAGGCGCCCCGGCGTCCCATTCCGGGGAAAAACATCGCACTGTCGTCCGCCCGCCAGTGCATATTTTTTGCCCACACTGGAGAGATTTTGTCCGTAGAACGGAATCATCAAGGTGGTGTCGTGGGTGTCGTTCACCACCACATCAACATCGGTATTGACGCTGGCGACCAGTTTCATGCCGTTGATGCTCAGAATGCTGGATTTGTACTGAAAGTCGATGGCGTGGTGGCACGCTTCATAAGATTGGATCGACTTGATCACCGTCGCCATTCGGTCACGAAAGACGTCAATATCCGATTCGATCGTCGCATCCGCCTCGCCAAACAGCAGCGGTGGCAAAAATAGGGGCTTGACGGGATGTTTCGACATCTGGGGCGTGGTGCGATGCCGTGGCTAACAAGCCTACGGCTTTGATCCAGTCGGTGCAATTGCTCTGTTATTTATAGCTTCTAGTGCTTATGGAACAAGGGCTAGCGCCTATTTAGCCTCAATATCCATTCTGCCGAGGTGCATGGGGTCAGATTCTAAGGATCGCCACACGCGCGCCGGTGTAGCCCGCTTGGGGAGGCGCCCGGTAGCAGCCGAGAATAATTGGACTCTGACCCCAATTAAAGCATGTGCTCCAGAAACGCCCGCGTACGTGCGTGCTGTGGGTGGGCAAAAAACTCGCGTGCGGGCTGGGCTTCGATCAACTCACCCTGGTCCATGAACACCACCTTGCTGGCGACTTCGCGGGCAAAGCCCATTTCGTGCGTGACGACCAGCATCGTCATGCGCTCGTCGGCCAGCTGACGCATGGTGCGCAGCACTTCGCCGGTCAGTTCCGGGTCGAGCGCTGAGGTCGGCTCGTCGAACAGCATGATGTCCGGCTCCATCGCCAGCGCGCGGGCAATGGCGACGCGCTGCTTTTGTCCGCCGGACAGGCGCGCTGGGTAGCTGCCCGCCTTGTCGCTCAGGCCGACCTTGGCCAGCAGTGCTTCGGCCTTGGGCGTGATTTCGGCGGCCGTCAGGCCCTTGACCACCATCGGTGCCTCGATGATGTTTTGCAGCACGCTCAGGTGCGGGAACAGGTTGAAGTGCTGGAACACCATGCCCATCTTGCGGCAGATGCGGCGCGCTTCGCGCTCGGGGGCGTAGCTGCACTGGCCTTGGGCACTGGTGCTAGCCAAGGTTTCGCCCTCGATGGCGATGCGACCCTGGTCAATCGTTTCGAGGTAGTTCAGGCAGCGCAAAAAAGTACTTTTCCCCGAGCCGGAGGGGCCAATGATGGCCACCACTTCGCCTGGGTCCAAGCGCAGCGAGACGTTTTTCAGCACATGGAGACTGCCAAAGCGCTTATGGATGCCTTGGGCATCGATCATCGGTGCGCCATCAGTAACGGCCCCAGGGGAGCGATCAGGCGTCGTGGCGGGCATAGCGTTTCTCCAAAGTCTGGAAGCCCCAGGTCAGCACCAGGGTCATGGTCAGGTAAAAGGCGGCGGCGACGATGAACGGCGTGGTGGTGAAGTCGCGCTGCACAATGCCGCGCGCGGCACGCAGCAAGTCGTTCAGCGCCAGCACGTAAATCAGCGAGGTGTCTTTGACCAGCGTGATGGTCTCGTTGCTCATCGGCGGCAAAATGCGCCGCACCATTTGCGGCAGCACGATGCGGCGCATGGTCTGGCCGTAGCTCATGCCCAGCACGCGCGCAGCTTCGTACTGGCCTTTGTCAATCGACTGGATACCGGCGCGAAAAATCTCGGCAAAGTAGGCGGCGTAATTCAGCGCAAACGCCAGCACCGCCGCCGGAAAGTCCGGCAGGCGCACGCCAATCACCGGCACAAACGGCAGCGCAAAGTAGATGAACAGCATCTGCAACATCAGCGGCGTGCCGCGCATCAGCCAGATATAGCCGTTGACCAGCGCACTGAGTGCCGGCCAGCGCGACAGACGCGCCAGCGCCAGCACCAGGCCCAGCGGCACCGCCAGCGCCAGGACAATGAAAAAAAGCTTGAGCGTCACCGTGGCGCCTTGCCACAGCGGCGCCACCATTGAAAGCACGTAATCCATACAAATTGCCTCAAAGCGCCAGCGGCGCTGGAACGAAAAACACCGGCAGGCCGCAGTGAAGCGGCTCAGCCGGTGTGCTCATGCAGTGTGCAGATTACTTGATGATGTCCTTGCCAAACCATTGGGTGGCAATCACTGCAGCCGCACCGTCGGCCTTCATGTCGGCCAGCGCCTTGTTCAGACGGGTATGCAGTTCGGTATCGTCCTTGCGCACACCGACACCGTATTCTTCAGTGCCAAAGTTTTCGTCCAGGATGGCGTAGTCGGCTGGCTTTTTGGCGACGTAATAGCGGCCCACTACCTCATCGACCACCACGGCATCCAGGCGGCCGGTGGACAAATCCATCAACGCGGTGACGTTGTCGCCAAAGGTCTTGAGTTCCTTGAACGAAGCGAACACTGCCTCGTCCTTCTTGACGGCATCGACGGCGCTGCTGCCGTCTTGCGCACCGACCACCTTGCCCGCCAGGTCGGCCTTGGTCTTGACGGAAGAGTTGGCTGCGACCACAACGATCTGGTGGTTTTCCATGTAGGGCGCGGTGAAGTCGATGTTCTTCTTGCGCTCTTCGGTGATGGTCAGGCCATTCCAGAGGGCATCCACACGCTTGCCGGCCAGCTCGGCTTCTTTGGCGCTCCAGTCAATCGGCTTGAATTCGACCTCGACGCCCATGCGCTTGGCAGCTTCACGCGCCATGTCGATGTCAAAGCCGACCAGTTCATTCTTCTCGTTACGGAAACCCATGGGCGGAAAATTGTCGTCCAGACCGACCACGATCTTGGTGAGGGCGGCGGGCGCCGGCGCAGCGGCAGGCGTGGCAGGTTCCTGCTTGCCGCACCCGGCCAACAGGGCGCCTACGGACAACAACAGAACGGCAGTGAATTTTTTCATGGTGTGTGGAATTTCGGGGCTAAAAAAGACACGCGTGGCCTGCCTGCATCAGGCAGGCTGCCACGCGCCATGGATTTATGGAAGCCGGTATTGTCCCCGAATCGGCATGCGCCGCTGCAGTATCAGCGCGGCAGGTCGCTGCACCCCATCAGAAACTCGTCCACCGCGCGTGCAGCTTGGCGGCCTTCGCGGATCGCCCAGACCACCAGACTTTGCCCGCGCCGGATGTCGCCGGCCGCAAACACCTTGGCCACGTTGGTGGCGTAGCCGCCGATCAGGTCGGTGCTGGCACGGGCGTTGCCGCGCGCGTCCTTGTCGATGCCAAAAGCCTCCAGCACCGGGGCCACCGGGCTGACAAAGCCCATCGCCAGCAGCACCAAGTCGGCCGGGTAGTGCTTTTCAGTGCCAGTCACTTCGACCAGCTTGCCGTCCTTGAATTCGACCTGCACGGTGGTCAAGCCCTTGAGCTTGCCTTTTTCGCCGGTGAACGCCTTGGTGGAGACAGCGAACTCGCGCGTGCAGCCTTCTTCGTGGCTGGAACTGGTGCGCAGCTTCAGCGGCCAGTAGGGCCAGGTCAACGGCCGGTTTTCGACTTCAGGCGGCTGCGGCATGACCTCAAACTGCGTCACGCTGGCGGCGCCGTGGCGGTTGCTGGTGCCGACGCAATCGCTGCCAGTGTCGCCGCCGCCAATGACGATGACATGCTTGCCAGTGGCCAGCATCTGGCCCTTGAGCTTGTCGCCGGCGTTGGCCTTGTTCTGCTGCGGCAAAAATTCCATGGCGAAATGCACGCCGCCCAACTCGCGCCCCGGCACCGGCAGGTCACGCGATTGCTCGGCGCCGCCGGCCAGCAGCACGGCGTCAAACTGCTGCTGCAACTGCTCGGGCGTGATGGTTTCCTTGGCGTCGCTCTGCACTTTGGAGCCTTTGCCCAGGCCGTCCTTGGCGACACCGACAAACACGCCGGTACGAAACTGCACTCCCTCGGCCTGCATCTGCACCACGCGCTTGTCGATGTGGCTCTTTTCCATCTTGAAGTCGGGAATGCCGTAGCGCAGCAGGCCACCGAGGCGGTCATTCTTCTCAAACACGGTGACGCTGTGGCCAGCGCGCGCCAGTTGCTGCGCCGCTGCCAGACCGGCCGGGCCAGAGCCGACCACCGCCACCTTCTTGCCGCTCTGGTGGTGCGCCCGTTGCGGCGTGACCCAGCCGTGCTCCCAGGCGCGGTCGATGATGGCGTGCTCGATGCTCTTGATGCCCACCGCGTCGTCGTTGATGTTCAGCACGCAGGCCGACTCGCAGGGCGCGGGACAGATGCGGCCGGTGAACTCAGGGAAGTTATTGGTCGAGTCGAGCACGGCAAAGGCGCTCTTCCAGTCCTGCTGGTAGACCAGATCGTTGAAGTCGGGAATGACGTTGTTGACCGGGCAGCCGTTGTTGCAGAACGGCGTGCCGCAGTCCATGCAGCGCGCGGCCTGCACTTTGGCCTGCGCGTCGCTCAGGCCGATAACGAATTCCTTGTAGCCCTTGACGCGCTCGGGAGCGGGCCGGTAGCCCTCCTCGATGCGCTCGTATTCCATGAAGCCGGTGGTCTTTCCCATGTCCGTGTCCTGGTGAATGCTGTGCTGTAGTTGTAGTGTGGAAAACGGGCTTACTTGGCCGCTATCGCTTCGTTTTCAGGAGCTGCTACCGCAGGCGTGGCGGCGTCTTCGAGCACTTTTCGCTCATACATCTCGGACAGCGCGCGCTTGTACTCGGTCGGAAAAACCTTGACAAACTTGCTGCGCGAGACGGCCCAGTGGTCGAGCAGCTCGCGCGCGCGTTTGCTGCCGGTCCAGCGGTTGTGGTCTTCCAGCATCTTCTTGAGCAGCGCCTCGTCGGTCTTGCCCTGGTGGCGTACCACGCGCGGGTGCGTGGCGATCTGCTCATCGCTGGGCAGGATGCGTTCCAGCGCCACCATGGCCATGTTGCAGCGCGTGTCGAACAGGCCGTCCTCGTCATAGACATAGGCCACGCCGCCGCTCATGCCAGCGGCAAAGTTGCGCCCGGTCTGGCCCAGCACCACCACGGTGCCGCCGGTCATGTATTCGCAACCATGGTCACCCGTGCCCTCGACGACGGCCGTGGCGCCCGACAGGCGCACGGCAAAGCGCTCGCCGGCAATGCCACTGAAGAAAGCCTCGCCGCTGGTCGCGCCATACAGCACGGTGTTGCCAACAATGGTATTGCGCGCGGCCTCACCGCGAAAGTCCAAGCTGGGGCGCACAACGATGCGCCCGCCGGACAAGCCCTTGCCGGTGTAGTCGTTGGCGTCACCAATCAGGCTCAGCGTGATGCCGCGTGCCAAAAACGCGCCAAACGACTGGCCGCCGGTGCCCTCGAACTGGATGCGGATGGTGTCGTCGGGCAGGCCGTCGGGGTGCGCGCGTGTCACGGCGCCTGAGAGCATCGCGCCCACGGTGCGGTTGACGTTGCGCGCCACTTCCATGATCTGCACGCGCTCGCCGTGCTCAATCGCCGGCTGGCAGCGCTGGATCAGCTTGCGATCCAGCGTGTGGCCCAGGTTGTGGTCCTGCTCTTCAACGTGGAAACGCGGCACCTCGGCGCCGACCTGCGGCTGGGCAAATAGGCGACCAAAGTCTAGACCGCTGGCCTTCCAATGTTCAATGCCGGCGCGCATGTCGAGCAGGTCGGTGCGGCCGATGAGCTCGTCAAAGTGGCGGATGCCCAGCTGCGCCATGATGTGGCGCACCTCTTCGGCGACAAAGAAGAAGTAGTTGACCAGGTGCTCGGGCTTGCCGGAGAACTTGGCACGCAGTGTTGGGTCTTGCGTGGCCACGCCCACTGGGCAGGTGTTGAGATGGCATTTGCGCATCATGATGCAGCCCTCGACCACCAGCGGCGCCGTAGCAAAGCCAAACTCGTCGGCACCCAGCAGCGCGCCAATCGCCACGTCGCGGCCGGTTTTCATCTGGCCGTCGGCCTGCACGCGGATACGGCCGCGCAGGCGGTTCAGCACCAGTGTTTGTTGGGTTTCAGCCAAGCCGATTTCCCACGGGCTGCCGCAATGTTTGATGGATGACCAGGGCGAAGCGCCGGTGCCGCCGTCGTGCCCGGCAATCACCACGTGGTCGCTCTTGCACTTGGCCACACCCGCTGCAATGGTACCGACGCCGATTTCAGACACCAATTTGACGCTGATGCTGGCGTGCGGCGCGACATTTTTCAGGTCGTGGATCAGCTGCGCCAAGTCTTCAATCGAATAGATGTCGTGGTGCGGTGGTGGCGAAATCAAGCCGACGCCGGGCACGCTGTGGCGCAGCTTGCCGATGTATTCGCTGACCTTGCCGCCGGGCAGCTGGCCGCCTTCGCCGGGCTTGGCACCCTGGGCCATCTTGATCTGGATCTGATCGGCGCTGCTCAGGTATTCGGCGGTGACGCCAAAGCGGCCGGACGCCACCTGCTTGATGCGGCTGCGCAGCGAGTCACCGTCCTGCAGTGGCAGATCGACCTCGACGTTGGCAGCACCAATGACGCTTTTCAGCGTATCGCCAACCTTGATCGGAATGCCCTTGAGCTCGTTGCGATAGCGCGCGGCGTCTTCGCCGCCTTCGCCGGTGTTGCTCTTGCCACCGATGCGGTTCATGGCGACAGCCAGCGTGGCGTGGGCTTCGGTGCTGATCGAACCGAGCGACATGGCGCCGCTGGCAAAGCGCTTGACGATCTCCTTGGCCGGCTCGACCTCATCAATGGCAATCGCCTGCGCCGGGTCGAATTTGAATTCAAACAGGCCGCGCAGCGTCATGTGGCGCTTGCTTTGGTCGTTGACCAACTGGGCATATTCCTTGTAGGTATTCCAGTTATTGGCGCGCGTGCTGTGCTGCAGCTTGGCGATGGTGTCGGGCGTCCACATGTGCTCTTCACCGCGTGCGCGCCAGGCGTATTCACCACCGGCGTCCAGCATATGCGCCAGCAGCGGGTCGCCACCAAACGCGGCCTTGTGCATCCGCAGCGCCTCTTCGGCAATCTCGAACACGCCAATGCCCTCGACGCGGCTGGCGGTGCCGGTGAAGTATTTGGCAATGGTGGCGCTGTGGATGCCGATGGCTTCAAACAGCTGCGCGCCGCAGTAGCTCATGTAGGTGCTAACACCCATCTTGGACATGATCTTCGACAGGCCCTTGCCGATGGCCTTGATGTAGTTGGTAACGGCCTTGTCGGCTGACAGGTCGCCCGACAAATCCTTGTGCATGTCGGCCAGCGTTTCCAGCGCCAGGTAGGGGTGCACGGCCTCGGCGCCGTAACCGGCGAGCACGGCAAAATGGTGCACCTCGCGCGCCGTGCCGGTTTCGACCACCAGACCCGCCGTGGTGCGCAGCCCCTTGACCACCAGATGCTGGTGGATGGCCGACAGCGCCAGCAGCGCCGGAATGGCGACCTGCTTGGCGCTGACGCCACGGTCGCTGATGATCAGGATGTTGGCACCGCCCTTGATGGCATCCACCGCCTGCGCGCACAGCGAGGCCAGCTTGGCTTCGACACCCTCGCGGCCCCAGGCCAGCGGGTAGGTGATGTCAATGGTGGCGCTCTTGAACTTGCCCTGCGTGTATTTTTCAATGTCGCGCAGCTTGGCCATGGCAGCAAAGTCCAGCACCGGCTGGCTCACTTCCAAGCGCATCGGCGGATTCACCTGATTGATGTCCAGCAAGTTCGGTTTGGGGCCGATGAAGCTGTTGAGCGACATGACGATGGCCTCGCGGATCGGGTCGATCGGCGGATTCGTCACCTGCGCAAACAGTTGCTTGAAGTAGTTGTAGAGCGGCTTATTCTTGCCCGAGAGCACGGCCAGCGGGCTGTCGTTGCCCATCGAGCCGATGCCCTCCTCGCCATTCTTGGCCATCGGCGCCAGCAAAAACTTCAGGTCTTCCTGCGTCGTGCCAAAGGCCTGCTGGCGCTCCAGCAGCGGCAGCGTGGAAACCGGCGCCACCACCGGCGCGTCCAGCACGATGCTATCGAGCTTGATGCGCAGGTTTTCGATCCACTGCTTATACGGCTTGGTGTTGACGATGTTGGCTTTCAACTCCTCGTCGTCGATCATGCGGCCCTGCTCCAGATCGATGAGCAGCATCTTACCCGGCTGCAAACGCCATTTGCGCACGATGCGATTCTCCGGCACCGGCAGCACGCCGGACTCGGACGCCAGGATGACCAGATCATCATCGGTCACGCAATAGCGCGACGGACGCAGGCCGTTGCGGTCGAGTGTGGCGCCAATCTGGCGGCCGTCGGTAAAGACAATGGACGCCGGGCCGTCCCAGGGCTCGATCATCGGCGCGTGGTATTCATAGAACGCGCGCCGGCGCGGGTCCATGGTCGTGTGCTGCTCCCAGGGCTCGGGGATCATCATCATCACCGCCTGGCTGATGGGATAACCAGCCATGGTCAAGAGTTCAAGGCAGTTGTCAAACGTAGCGGTGTCGGACTGGTCGGCAAAGCTGATCGGGTAGAGCTTTTGCAGATCCTCGCCGAGCACGGCCGAGGCCATCACGCCCTCGCGCGCCTTCATCCAGTTGTAGTTGCCCTTGACGGTGTTGATCTCGCCGTTGTGCGCCACATAGCGGTACGGGTGCGCCAGTGGCCACTCGGGGAAGGTGTTGGTCGAAAAGCGCTGGTGCACCAGACCCAGCGCCGACACGCAGCGCTCATCCTGCAAATCAAGGTAGTACTTGCCCACCTGGTCGGCCAGCAGCAAACCCTTGTAGATGACAGTGCGGCTGCTCATGCTGGGCACGTAATACTCTTTGCTGTGCTGGAGCTGGAGCGCCTGGATGGCGGCGCTGGCAGTCTTGCGGATCACGTACAGCTTGCGCTCCAGCGCGTCCTGCACGATCACGTCGTTGCCCCGGCCAATGAACACTTGGCGCAGGATCGGCTCCTTGGCGCGTACCGTGGGCGACATCGGCATGTCGTGGTTCAGCGGCACATCGCGCCAGCCCAGCAACACCTGGCCTTCAGCGCGGATGGCGCGATCCATCTCCTGCTCGCAGGCCAGGCGGGACGCGTGCTCCTTGGGCAAGAAAATCATGCCCACGCCGTATTCGCCGGCTGGCGGCAGCGTCACGCCTTGCGCCGCCATTTCCTGGCGATACAGCGCATCGGGAATCTGGATCAGGATGCCGGCGCCATCGCCCATCAGCTTGTCGGCTCCGACGGCGCCGCGGTGGTCGATGTTCTCCAGAATCTTCAGCGCCTGCGCAACGATGTCGTGGCGCTTCTCGCCCTTGATGTGGGCGACAAAGCCCAGCCCGCAGGCATCGTGCTCATGCCCGGCCGCATACAGGCCGTGTTGTGTGAGGTGCGCAATTTCAGCGGCGGTGGTCATGGGGTGCATCCATCTCTGGTGTGTTCACAAGGACAACTAGATTAGTGCAATGCAGCATCTTTGCGCAAGCAGAATAATTGGGGTCAGAGTCCAATTATTCGACGTGATTTATGTTGTTAATTTATTTGGGGTCACATCAAATTTAATAGCTTATAGCGCTTTATACATAAGCGATAAAGGCCTATTTAATCTCTAACTTGGCCGCTGCCGACGGTCTGCCGGCCTTGGCTTTGCTGACCCGGCGTGCTGATTTTTTTTGTAACGCCGCAACAAAATCATCCTCCCCCAGCGCCCAGCCCCGCAGCGTAGCGTCGGTCAAGACGCTCTGCTGATGGGTGCTGACCCCCGCCTGGACCAGTGCGCCATACGCCGCCTCGCGCGCAAACGGCGTATTACCCAGCGCCCAATACAGCGCGTGCGGTGTGACCAATTCATCGACACGCCAACCCAAACTGTGCGCATGGCTGGACCAGCGCCAATCCGCTGCTTGCGCCACCATGCCAGCATGCACCGGGTTCAGATCGATATAGACCATGCAGGCCAGCAGATAGCGCTCGCTCTCGATCAGCGTCGAGCGGTAGCGCCCCTCCCACAGCGTGCCGCTGCGACCATGGCGGTTGTTGAAATAGCGCACATAGCTGCGCCCCACGGCCTGCATCATCAAAGGCAGCGCCTCCGCCGTGGCCGGCGTGGCCAACAGGTGGAAGTGGTTGTCCATCAGCACATAAGCGTGCACCGCCACGGCGAACTTCTGCGCGTTCTCAACGAGCAACGCCAGCATGGTCTCGAAGTCCTGCGTATCGGTAAAAATCAGCTGGCGGTTGTTGCCGCGCTGAATGATGTGGTGCGGATAGCCGGCAAGGGTCAGGCGAGGCAGACGGGCCATGGTGGGGCTCCCAGAATTGCAGTAGCTGTTATTTTAATTCGACTCTGACCCCAATTAAAAAACAATAGCTACTACCGCTTATCCAGCGGTCGTTTGAAGCCTAAAACACCAAAAATCAGTCGGCGCCATCCACGGCGGCGGCTGGCAACACCGCCTGCAACCCAAACCGCGCCTCCAACGACTGCTCCAACCCGAACTCGACCAGAATCGCCCGCAAGCGCTCGGCCGCACTGCGTTTTTTCTGGCCGGTGTATTGGGCAATGATCAGCTCGTTTTTCATGCTGTGCTCCCAGCCGACCAGTTCGGTCACGGTGACTTGGTAGCCCGACGCCTCCAAGTGCAGACAGCGCAACACGTTGGTGATCTGGCTACCCATCTCGCGCGTGTGGATCGGGTGGCGCCATAGTTCAGCCAATGGCGTGCGCGACAGTTGCAACGCTTTGCCTTGGCGCAGACACGCTGCCACTTCGGCCTGACAGCAGGGCACGATGACCATCGCGCGGGCACGCTTTTGCAGGCCGAAGGCGATGGCGTCGTCGGTGGCGGTGTCGCAGGCGTGCAGCGCGGTGACGAGGTCGATGCGCTCGGGCAGGTCGGCGGCATCGGCAGATTCGGCCACCGAGAGGTTTAAAAACGACATGCGCTCAAAGCCCAAATGCTGGGCCAAGGCGCGCGATTTCTCCACCAGCTCGGCGCGCCATTCAATGCCGTAAATATGGCCGCGCCCCAGGGCTTTGAAATACAGGTCGTACAGGATGAAACCCAGATACGACTTGCCCGCGCCGTGGTCAGCCAGCGTCGGCGCGTGGCCGTCGGCCGACAGCTCTTGCAGCAGCGGCTGGATGAACTGGAACAGGTGATAGACCTGCTTGAGCTTGCGCCGCGAGTCTTGGTTCAGCCGCCCTTCGCGCGTCAAGATGTGCAGCTCTTTCAGCAATTCCAGCGACTGGCCGGGGCGCAGTTCGGACAGGTCTGAGGCAGCAGCAGAGACAGCGCCTTTGCCAGCCTTCCCCATTTTCTGGGCAGCGGGCTTCATGCTTTGCCCTGTGTGGGCTGGTGCGCCACCGGGCAGCGCGCGCCGACGTCTAGCGCTTTCCAGCCAGCCAAGCCTAAGCCTTCCAGCACTTCGATGTTGCGCTCAAAAATCATTTCCGCCTCGGGAAACACCGCCACGGCGCGGTCAATACTGGCTTCGCGGATCAAATGCAGCGTGGGGTACGGAGCACGGTTGGTGCAGTTGGTGACGTCGTCTTCCGCCGTGCCGGCAAACTGAAACTGCGGGTGGAAGCTGGCAATTTGCAACATACCGCCCAGGTCGAGCGAGTTCAGCAAGCGGTCGGCCACACTCATAAAGTCGTTGAAATCCAGAAAATCCTGCAGACAACCGGGCGCCATCAGCAAGGTGGTGTCGCGCTGCTCAGGCGGACTTTTGGCCAAGGCTTCGAGTTCGCGCGCCAGGTCTTGCGCCAGCGCTTCGGCGTCAGTGGCGGTGCTGACAAAGTAGTGGATTTGCCCCTTGGTGTGTACGCCCTTGGCAAACGGGCACAGGTTCAGGTCGATCACCGCGCGCTCCAGCCAGCGCACGGTGTCTTGCAGCACGGTATCGGGGTCGTAAGCAGTGGCCGCAAGCGGGACGGAAGATGGCGAGGGCGTGGACGACATACGGTAGGCCTAACGGGACAAAAATTGGCTGATTTTACTGAGCTACCTACAGCCGCACTGTCTGTAGGTCGGGTTAGCGCAGCGTAACCCGACACCCCCGCCAACCTTCCCGATACCTGTCGTGTTACGCCCTTTGGGCTAACCCGACCTACGGCGCGCGCAATGATCAGCCCAGCAAGCGCTGGCCGGTCAGGCGTTCATGCTCACGGGCGGCGTAGCGGTCGGTCATGCCGGCAATGAAATCCGCTACGGCGCGGGCGCGTTCGCGCTCCGAGACACCATCAGCACGCTGGGCAAAACCAGCCTTCATCGTCTGCGGCTGTGCCACATAGCAGGCAAACAGCTCGCGCACCACTTGCTGCGCCTTGTCCATCACCTGTACCACCTGCGGATGCCGATACAGCTTGTGCAGTAAAAAATGTTTCAGCGCCTGCGACTGCACACGCATGTCGGCGCTGAACTGCACCAGCGCCGGTGCCGCGCGCACGTCCTGCACGCTGGCCGGCTGCACCTGCGCCAGCGCAGCGTTGGTGGCGGCAATCACGTCGTAAACCTGCGCGCTCAACATGCGCCGAATCGCCTCGTACAGCAAACGCCGCTGGCCATCCGCCGCGCCCAGTGGCGGAAACTCGCTCTGCGCTTCGGCGCGGTAGCGGTCAAACAACGGCAACTCGCGCAGCTGCGCCATGGTGATCAAGCCCGAGCGCACGCCGTCGTCGATGTCGTGCGCGTTGTAGGCAATCTCGTCGGCCAAGTTGCACAACTGCGCCTCCAAGCTGGGCTGTTGGCGCAGCAAAAACCGTTGGCCGACACCGCCCGGCTCAGCCGCTTCAAGCTGTTCGGCGTGAAGGCGCGAGCAGTGCTTCAGAATGCCTTCGCGCGTCTCAAAGGTCAGGTTCAAACCATCAAACTGCGGATAGCGCTCTTCCAGCGCATCGACCACGCGCAGGCTTTGCAGGTTGTGCTCAAAGCCGCCGTAATCGGCCATGCAGGCGTTCAGCGCGTCTTGGCCGGCGTGGCCAAACGGCGTGTGACCCAAGTCGTGCGCCAATGAAATGGCTTCCACCAAATCTTCATTGATGCGCAGCGAACGCGCCACCGAGCGCCCGAGTTGCGCCACCTCCAGCGAGTGCGTCAGCCGCGTGCGAAACAAGTCGCCCTCGTGGTTCAAAAACACCTGTGTTT
Source organism: Simplicispira psychrophila DSM 11588 (assembly GCF_000688255.1). Lineage (GTDB taxonomy): Bacteria > Pseudomonadota > Gammaproteobacteria > Burkholderiales > Burkholderiaceae_C > Simplicispira > Simplicispira psychrophila. Next base: position 188,062 of record NZ_JHYS01000001.1, read on the forward strand.
TGTAGACCAGCCGCCGAAACGCCGACGAATGCACGATGCGGTCGCGGTCGCGCTGGTAGTCGGTGCGCGTCGGGGCCAACGGCTCGGGGAAGCGACGCCCGCGTGTCAACGCCGGGTCGCAGGCATAACAGGCCAAAACAGTGTTTTTAGTCAAATCGGCCTCTAGCGCCCTATTTATAAGCGCTAATAGCTATCAATTAATGAGTGATTACGCCGCGCAACAGGCGTCAATCACCTCGCGCACCAGCGCATCGGGCGCAGCGCGCACGGTGGCTTGGCCGGGGCCGTCGATCAGCACAAAGCGAATTTCACCGGCCTCAGATTTTTTATCGACGCGCATCAGTTCTAGGTAGCGCCCGGCGTTGTCCGCCGCATCCAGCAGCGGCCCGCACAGCGGCAGGCCGGCGCGCTGCACTAATGTGCGCAAGCGCTCGGCAAATGCGGCATCGACCAGTCCCAAGCGGCGCGACAACTCAGCGGCCATCACCATGCCAGCGCCGACACCTTCGCCGTGCAGCCAATTGCCGTAGCCCATGCCGGCTTCGATGGCGTGGCCAAAGGTGTGACCAAAATTCAGAATGGCGCGCAAGCCAGACTCGCGCTCGTCTTGGCCGACCACCCAGGCTTTGATCTCGCAACTGCGCCGCACCGCATGCGCCAGCGCCGTGCGATCGCGCGCCAACAGTGCATCCATGTGTGTTTGCAGCCAGTCCATGAAATCCATGTCGGCAATCGGGCCGTATTTGATGATTTCACCCAATCCAGCGCTCAACTGGCGCGGCTCCAGCGTGTCGAGCGTCGCTAAGTCGCACACCACCAGCTGCGGCTGGTAGAAAGCGCCAATCATGTTTTTTCCCAGCGGGTGGTTAATGGCGGTTTTGCCACCGACCGACGAATCGACCTGCGCCAACAACGTGGTCGGCACCTGCACAAACGGCACGCCGCGCATATAGCTGGCAGCGGCAAAGCCGGTCATATCGCCGATGACACCACCGCCGAGGGCAAACAACACCGTCTTGCGGTCGCAGCCGTGTCCCAGCAAGGCGTCAAAAATCAGATTCAGTGTTTGCCAGTTTTTGTGCTCCTCGCCATCAGGCAGCACCACGGTGTGGACTTGGGCGTACTTGGCTGCCAGTGCCGCGCGCAGCTGGTCGGCATACAGCGGTGCCACGGTGGTGTTGGTAACAATCAGCGCCGCTGCGCCTTTGGGCAGCGCGGCGTAGGTGGCCGGATTGCCCAGCAGCTCGGTGCCAATCACGATGGGGTAGCTGCGCTCGCCCAAATCAATGGTGACGGTATGCGATGCGGAAGAAACAGTAGACATAGAGAACAAAATTTGGAAAGAAGCGCTTACAAATTACCCGCCAGCTCTAGCTGCATCACCACCATGTTGACCAGCGTCGCCACCGAGGGGCGGCCAGTTTCAATCACGTAATGCGCTGTCTCGCGGTACAGCGGGTCGCGCTCCTCATACAGAGTGCGCAGCCGCTGCAACGGGTCTTGCACCTGCAACAGCGGCCGCGTGGTGTCGTGGCGCAGGCGCCGAAAAATATCATCAGGTAGCGCGTGCAGGTAAATCACCTGCCCACGCTCGTGTAAATGCAGACGGTTGGGCGCGCGCAGCACCGCTCCGCCGCCCGTAGACAAAACCGCCGGCGTAGTGCCGGCGGTCAGTTCATCCAGGGTGGACTGCTCCAAGTCCCGAAACCGCTCCTCGCCCTCGCGGGCGAAGAAGGTTTTGATAGAGCAGCCAAGGCGCTGCTCTATCACGTGGTCAGAGTCCACAAACGCCACCCCCAACCGCCGGGCTAACTGCCGCCCGACGGTGGATTTACCACAGCCGGGGAGGCCGATGAGAAAAATCATAGGAAAACAATGAAAAGCATCACACAGCTTGGAGCATCAAATGCGCTCCAAGCCGTGCAACAAATATCACGGGCAGATATATGGTTCTGGACTAAACCCGGTGACACTACCCCCGGTGACCAAAATCGAAGCCTTGCGTGTCACTGCTGTGACCCCACGCTTGGCAGTTACCAAAAATTCGTGCTTTCCACAATCTCCTAATTTTGGCTTCAAAGAAGCGGTCATATCGGGCGCTACAGGCTTGCCGCTAATAAAGCCGTTGCTTCCTGTGGCACCACTCTTCAACCAATCGGGCAAACCGGAAAACTCCCAAGTCACGCCAGGCACCGAAGCTGAGAACGCATATACGTACAAACTTCCAGAGATTGCATCAGGCAATGGACAAGCCGCATTGACGTCAGTTGTGGCAGGGCAACCATTAATAACGACATTATTAGGATTGATCACCTCAGGATCACCTACCAGATTGAATGAAATACTCACAGAAGCCGTAAGTTTATTTTTATCTATCACGGTTGCTTGTCCGCGGTAGATACCTTGTGGTGCCTTGGGCGTACCACTGATAACGCCAGCGCTATCAGCTGTCAGTCCAGCAGGCAAGTCAGTGATTGTCCAAGTGTAAGGCGGCAAGCCACCTTGGGCTTCCATCATGTAAAAGAACGGCACACCATTGGTCACATCGCCAAAATATGTCGGTACTACAGTCAAGCGCGTCGTGATGTCTTTGACTACATAGACCTGCTTCAACGCAGAAACAGGATCTTGAATACCATTTTGTACGTTGTTGTCATACCGATCAGCGGTGAATTCCAAGACAACTAGCCCTGTTTCATCACCACTAAGTAATGAATACTGTGCTGTACCGCTACCACCCGTATTTAGCTGCACTACACTTCCGGACTGATTACCTGCCAGCAAGCGTGCGCCCGACGCGGTGCTGGCACCAGAGCGAATACTCACCTGCAAGTTGGGAGCACTGGAACTGACTACTGGCTGATTGGCATCGTCCATGACAAATGCAACCATGGCCATCTGATTATCAAGCCCAGCAACATTATCTTTCGTACCAAAATAGTAGTTGTAGTTAGGAATTGATGCGTCAATTCTAATACTCGCAGGCTTGCCTGTGGCACCGCCAACAGTAATATCGACATAGGCTGATTTCTGCTGCTTATCACGCGGATCTGTCACCGTACAGGTAATACGCGCAGTGCCAGCCTGATTGTTTGCATGGAAGTGGAATGAATTTCCACCGGAATTTGAACCGAGTGTAATACTACGATAAGCCCCTGGAACTTTAATTTTTCCACCATTGCCATCATCGATTTCAACCTCGTGCTCTGGCTTTCCATCAAGGTAGTAAAGCGGCCCAGAATTGAGACCCCCAGAGACATTACATGCAAATATATCCTCCCCGCCAGGTATCGGCCTACCGCCCATACTCGCATCAACATACAACGTAGTGCTATATGGCGAATACACACCCATCCCTATCGACTTACCAGCCACATTGATTGGCAATTGTGTTTTATCCGCTCTAAGCGTAATGACATAGCTCTCTTGAGTAGTTCCGGGGCTTCCACCGCCACCACCACATGCTGCTAACGATGCTGTCAGCAGCAAAGCTGAAATCTTGAATATCTTTTGCATTTTATATTCCTATTTATATTAAATATTTAACGCGTTGGACCACGGTCAGTAATGACCTTGGGCGTTATAAAAACCAGCATCTCTCGCTTGGAAGACTCTTTGGTATTGCTTTTAAACAGATTACCCAACACAGGAACATCACCCAAAAAAGGTATCTTGTTTTCCTTGCTGGTTTCTTCCATCTCGAAAATACCACCAATCACCACGGTACCGCCATTTTCAATCAAAATTTGCGTCTTGATATGTTTAGTGTCAATGGCTACGCCCTGGGTTGTGGTCTCGCCTCGGCTGTCTTTATTGATATCCAAGTCCAGAATAATGCTGCCTTCAGGGGTAATTTGCGGCGTGACCTCCAATTTCAAAACCGCTTTTTTGAAGGCAATCGTGGTTGCGCCATTAGGTGCCGTCACAGAATAAGGGTACTCAGTACCTTGCTCAATCAATGCTTTCGTCTGGTCAGCCGTAATCACACGCGGACTTGATACGATCTTACCTTTGCCATCTGCTTCCATGGCAGACAGCTCTAAAGTCAAAAATCGATTGGCTGCAGTGTTAAAAATAGAAAGTGCAAAACTGCCCACGCTCTCAACGCCACCCAATTGAGCAGGCAAGTTGACGAAGCTGCCAAACGCATCGGTCGATCCGCCAGCGCCGCTGCTGGAGACCGAATTGCCATAGTTGGTGCCGAAACCGACGCGGTTGCCACCGCCAATACCGTAGCCGCCATCGCCGCCGCGGTTGGCCCGCAAGTCTGTCGCACCCAAGCGCGCACCCAGCGAACGACCGAAGGTATCGCGCGCCTCAACGATGCGCGCCTCAATCAAGACTTGACGCACGGCCACATCCAAAGACACCAAAAGTTTGCGCACTTCTTCAAGCTTGGCTGGAGTATCTGTCACGAACAGCTGGTTTGTTCGTGGCTCTGAAATGGCGCTGCCTCTTTCAGATAAAAACCGCGTTGAAGAAGAATCGGTGCCGCCGCCTGAACTAGAAGTTGTGAGCTGCGTCACCATTTCAGCGGCTTTGGCGTAGTTCAACTGGTACGCCTGCGTACGCAGTGGCTCTAATTTTTCAATAATCTGCGCCGCTTCAAAATCCTTACGTGTGCGTGCATCAATCTCATCTTTGGGTGCAATCCACAACACGTTGCCAGACTTGCGTTTGTCCAAGCCTTTGGCATCCATGATGATTTGCAGCGCTTGATCCCAAGGGACGTCTTTCAGACGCAAAGTGAGCGCGCCGGTGACGGTGTCGGAAGTCACCACGTTGAAGTTGGTGAAATCAGCGATCACTTGGAGCAGTGAGCGTACTTCGATATTTTGGAAGTTCAGCGAGAGCTTCTCGCCGTTGTAGCCTTGCCCTTGGGTCAGCTTGGTCGGGTCGATTTTCTTCTGGCGTATTTCGACGACAAACTGGTTATCACTTTGGTAAGCGCTGTGCTCCCACTCGCCAATCGGTTCGATCAGCATACGCACACGGTCGTTTTGCTCGGTGGTGGTGATGCGCTGCACCGGCGTGCCAAAGTCGCTCACATCCAAACGCCGGCGCAAACCTTCAGACAAAGAGGCGCGCAAAAATTCAACCACCAGGCCTTTGCCCTGTTCACGGATATCCACACCCATCTGGCTGCTGCCCAGACTCACCACCACGCGCCCTGAGCCATCAGTGCCACGTCGAAAATCGACATCTTTGAGCGGCAGAATGTCGCTGGTGGTGCTTTCGACAAAAACGGTGGCTGGCGGTGGGGCCGATGGCGCAGACGTTACGCCCATGACTGCCACCGGCGCCAACGAGACGACCAGGGTATTGCCTTGAATTTCAGCGCGGTAGGTAGTGGCCTGCTTGAGGTTAAGCACCACGCGCGAGCGGCCGCCCGCCTGCACTACGTTGACCGACTTCAGATTGCCTTGGTTCAGGTCGATCAGCGAGCGGCCAATGGCGTTAGAGGTAGCCGGGAAGTCGAGCGCGATGCGCGCTGGCGACTGGATGGCGAAACCGGCGGGAACCACCAGCAGTGGCTCGGACAGCAGGATGCGCACAACTTCTGCGCCGCCCTGCACGTCGCCGATCACGGATTGAATGGCACCGTCAGCCAGCACCCAAGTGCAACCCATAGCAGCAGCCAGGGCGATCACTGCCTGTTGAAATATTTTTATGATCGCGGTGTTCTCTTGCTTCATTTTTTGTCTCCCTCTTGCAGTGCAAGCGATACATTTCTCTCAATCCAGTCACCCGTGGCGTCTTGCACAATTTCGCGCAGCTGGATCGCATTGTCTGTAATTTGGGTAATACGGCCGTAGTTTTGCCCCAGGTAGGCACCGACTTGCACTTGGTACAAGAGGTTGTCCACTTTCAACAAGGCAGTGGGGTGCCCGACTTTATTGAGGCTTCCGACCATGGTCATGGTGTCTAGCGGAAACGCCTCTAAAGGCTCTTTGCGGCGCGCCATTTCAGGAGTGATAAGTGCAGCGTTCGAGGCCACCTGGGCAGAGTCGCGGCGCAGTGCCTGGGTCAGCTTGAGGGAGTTGAAAGGCTCGATGCCGTCTCCTGCCGTGTAGAGCGCCGGCTGAAACTGTTTAGGCTCGGTGAGAGGCGTCACGCGGGGCTTGGTTTGGGCGCGCTCATCGGCCATCCATTGGCGCAGATCGTCTTCTCCGCCAGAGCCGCAACCGAACAAAGGCAAAACAGCGACGACAAGAGATGCCACGGTGAGGCGGTTCATTTTTTGCCTCCAGTCTTCGCATTCGCCTTTCGCTGGGCCTGAACCTCATCTGAGTCGAGGTAACGGAAGGTGCGTGCAGTGGCGTCCATCGTGAGGCTGCCGCTGTCTTTGGCAGCCGGGGCGATAGAGATGTTGTTCAGCGTGACGATGCGCGACAAATTGGCAATATCGGCCGCAAAAGCGCCCATGTCGTGGTATTTTCCGGTCACGCGCACGGCAATCGGAAGTTCGGCGTAGTAATCGCGCACGACAATCTGTCCCGGACGAAACAAGTCAAATTGCAGGCTACGTCCCAGACCCGCTTGGTTGATGTCCGACAATAGCGCCGCCATTTCAGCTTTGCTGGGCAACTGCTTTTCCAGCTGAATCACGTATTGCTGGACTTGCTCGCGCTGCTTTTTCAAGGCGTCCAGGCTGACGGCCTTGAGCAGTTTTTTCTGATAATCCTGCTTGAGCGTTATCTCAGTGGTTTTTTCTGCCTCCCACTCTTGCTCATAGTCGGACAATTTGACAAACCACAGCACTGTGGCCACGCCCAAGGCAATGAAGGCGCACAGCAGGTAGCGCGGCAGTGCAGGCCATAAGGAGGGATCCTTGGGGTCGAGATTGGAGAACTGGCGCTGCAGATTTTCTTGCAGCTGGACCATGTCAATTTTTGGTACTTTCTTTTTGAGCATGGATCACTTCCCTGCAGCAGGGGTGGTGGCACTGACTGCGTCATCCATCGCTTTTTTCGCTTCGCTGGAGCGCATAAGCTGAAAGCGGAGATTGAAAGCAGCAACGCGTCGCTGGTCACGGGCGGACAAGGCCAGGTTGCTGGCCACAATTTCGACCAGTTCGGGCTTGGACAGCCACGGCGTGTTGTTGGACAGATTGCGCAACATCTCGGACACCCGCTCATTGGACTGGGCCATGCCTTGCATGGTGACCGTTTGATCGGCTTGCTTGAGACTGGTGATGTAGACACCGTCCGGCAGTTGCTTGACCAGCTCACTGAGCAAATGCACCGGCAGATTGCGGTCGGACTGCAGGTCTTCGACGGCTTTTTGGCGTGCCTGCAGCGCAGCAATTTCTTCTTCGATAGTGGCAATTTCCTTGATCTGGGTTTCAAGGGTTTTGATTTCTCTACTCAAAAAACTATTTTTTGCCTGCTGGTCAGTCACCATGCCCTGGAACCACCAATAGATCGCGCCAGAGATGAGCAAGCCGACCAAAAAAGAAGCCAGCATGGCGGCCTGAAAAGCTTCGCGCCGGCGCTTGCGTGCCGCTTCCCGGTGCGGAAGCAGGTTGATAAGAATCACTGGTAGAACCTCCGCATGGCCAGCCCACAGGATGTCAGGTAGGACGGCGCCTCGCGCGCCATTTTTTTCATGCGAACGGCACTGCCGATTTCCATACCATCAAATGGATTGACCACGCTGCAGGCAGCACCCAGGCTTTGGGTGACAGCGTCAGTCAGTCCCAGCAACGGGGCGGAACCCCCTGCCAGCAGGATGTGGTCAACGCGGTTGTGCGGCGTGCTGGTATAGAAGAACTGCAAGGTGCGCCCTATTTCCTGGGCCATGATTTCGACAAAGGGGCGTAATACGGTCGACATATAGTCTTCCGGCAGATCGCCGCTGCGTTTTTTGCTTTCGGCTTCTTCAGCAGAAAAACCGTATTGGCGCACGATGAGTTGTGTCAGTTGCGCGCCGCCAAACGCCTGATCGCGGTCATAGAGCACTTCGTCGTTGCGAATGACTTGCATACTGGTGGTCAATGCCCCCACCTCGAACAGCGCCACCATGGTATCGACGCCTTGGTTGGGCAGTGCGGCAATCAGGCGGCTGGCAGCGAGCCGCGAGGCATGGGACTCGATGTCCACAATGACGGCCTTGAGGCCAGCGGCCTCTGCCAAGCCTTGCATGTCTTGCACTTTCTCGCGGCGCGACGCAGCAATCAGCACGTCCACATCACCGGGAGCATTTTTGCTCGGCCCGATAACGCAAAAATCCAGGCTCACTTCATCGAGTGAGAACGGAATATATTGGTTGGCTTCAGACTCCACCTGCACTTCGAGCTCTTGGTCTGTCATGCCTGCAGGCAAAGTGATTTTTTTGGTGATGACTGCAGACGGGGGCAAGGCCAGCGCGACATTTTTGGTCCGGGCACCGCTTTTTTTGACAAGACGGCGCAAGGCATCTGCAACATCGTCGAATTTCTCGACGTTTCCATCTGTAATCCAGCCGCGTTCGAGCGGTTCGATGGCACAACGCTCCAAGACCAGCGCACCCGCCTTGTCGCGCCCCAATTCAACCAGCTTAACGCTGGAAGAACTGATATCGATGCCCAGCAACGGCGCAGACTGACGACTGAACAGAGATCCTGCAGAGATCAAGATAGCTCCTTTTTATTGTCAGAATGACACGACAAAACTTAACATTTGACATGAATGCTATCAGTAAGATACTTATCGGGCAAAACGTTTTGCGGAAACCACGTTCGTCCACCGTTGTCAAAAGCAGACGTTAAGCGCCCTCCTTTAACACGCGTTTTTGCTCTTATGGAGCTTTCTTTGCACCCCCAGTAGAGTTCTCACGATTCACCCTTTCCTGAAAATGCGGCCGCCATTTTTATAATGGCCGCTCATTTCCATCCGGAGCGATATGCCGCGCCCAGTCCAGTCCCCCTCTCCCAGCCCTGCTGATTCCCCTTCGTCCCCCATACACTCCGCCCTATTGCGCCGCTTGCTGCGCTTCCTGGCTTGGACTGTCGGTCTGCTGGCCGCCAGTGCCGTGGCGCTGGCGCTGGTCATTGCAGTTGCGCTGGCCATGGCCTACCCCAATCTGCCCGACGTGTCCGCTCTGGCCGACTACCGTCCCAAGCTTCCGTTGCGGGTGTATTCGGCAGAGGGGGCACTGATGGGAGAGTTTGGCGAAGAACGTCGCACCCTGACGCCGATCGCAGATATTCCGGACGTGATGAAAAATGCCGTGCTAGCCATTGAGGACACGCGATTTTTTGAGCACGGTGGAGTGGATTACAAGGGGATGGTGCGTGCTGGTCTGGCCAACTTTGGGCGCGTCAAAAGCCAGGGGGCATCTACTATCACCATGCAGGTGGCGCGCAATGTGTATCTCTCGTCAGAAAAAACATTTACAAGAAAGATTTACGAAGTATTACTAACATTTAAACTAGAGCATTTGCTGTCCAAGAATCAGATTCTTGAGATTTACATGAATCAGATTTATCTGGGCAATCGCGCCTATGGTTTCTCAGCGGCTTCTGAGGCATACTTTGGCAAACCCCTGAAATCAGTATCGGTGGCTGAAGCCGCCATGCTGGCCGGCCTGCCCAAGGCGCCATCGGCCTATAACCCGATCAGCAATCCCAAGCGTGCCCGGGTGCGCCAACTCCACATCATTGACCGGATGGAGGTCAATCATTTCATCACGCCCGAACAGGCGGCCGCAGCACGCAGCGAAGAGCTGAAAATCCGCAGTGGCAGCAACAACACCCAGGTGCATGCTGAATACGTGGCTGAAATGGCACGCCAACTGATCTTTGCGCAGTACGGCAACGAAGCCTATACACGCGGGCTGAATGTCTACACCACCTTGAATGCCGCCGAACAAGACACCGCTTATAAAGCGCTGCGCCGCGGCATCATGGACTATGAGCGGCGCCAGCATTACCGTGGGCCAGAAAAATTTGTCACGCTGCCAGCCTCGGGGTCTGAACTGGAAGAAGCCATTGATGACGCCTTGGCCGACCATCCTGACAATGGTGATGTCATGTCGGCCATTGTGCTGGAAGTCAGTCCACGCAAAGTGGTGGCCGTGCGACAAAACGGCGACAGCGTCGAGATCACCGGCGAGGGCCTCAAACCGGCACAGTCAGGGTTGAGCGACAAGGCGCCACCCAATACCAAGCTGCGCCGTGGTGCCATCATCCGCGTCTCCAAGACAGTCAAAAACGCCTGGGAGATCACGCAATTGCCTGAAGTCGAGGGTGCGCTGGTAGCTATTGATCCGCGCAGCGGGGCCATCAAGGCACTGGTGGGGGGCTTTGATTTCGACAAAAACAAGTTCAACCACGTCACGCAGGCCTGGCGCCAGCCAGGGTCAAGTTTCAAGCCCTTTATTTACTCGGCATCGTTGGAAAAGGGCTTCACGCCCGCCACGATCATCAACGATTCACCGCTGTTCTTCAGTGCTGGCGTCACTGGTGGTCAGCCCTGGGAGCCCAAAAACTACGACGGTAAATACGATGGCCCCATGACCATGCGCACTGGTCTGGCACGCTCCAAAAACATGATTTCCATTCGCATCCTGCAGGCAGTGGGGCCGAAGAACGCACAAGAATGGGTGTCGCGCTTTGGCTTTGACGCTGAAAAACACCCGCCCTACCTGACCATGGCCCTGGGCGCGGGCTCGGTCACGCCGATGCAGATGGCGGTGGGCTATTCGGTTTTTGCCAATGGCGGTTACCGCATCAATCCGTGGCTGATCACCCGCGTCACCGACCACAAGGGACGCGTGCTGTCTGAAACAGAGGCCCCCGTACTGGAGGGTCAACAACGCGCCATCGAGCCGCGCAACGCATTCATCATGGACAGCCTGCTGCAAGAAGTGACACGCTCGGGCACCGCCGCACGCGCCCAGGCCACGCTCAAGCGCCCGGACTTGTATGGCAAGACCGGCACAACCAACGACGCGGTGGATGCGTGGTTTGCCGGTTTTCAACCGACCATTGCCGCCGTCACTTGGATTGGCTACGACACACCGCGCAACCTGGGCAGCCGTGAAACTGGCGGCGGGCTGAGTTTGCCGATATGGATCAGTTTCATGGAGCGCGCGCTCAAAGGCGTTCCGGTGATGGAGCCCACAGTGCCACCGGGGGTGGTGAATGTGGGCGGCGAGTGGTTCTACGAGGAATACAGCCGCGGCAGTGGCGGCGGTGTAGCCAGTTTGGGCATGGAGAATCGCCCGCCAACTGCATCGATTGCATCACCAGAAGGCCCGGCCCCTGAAGAGCGGCGGCGCATTCTGGATCTGTTTCGCAATTGACCGGACAGCGTCGGGCTCACACTATTTTCAAATCCAGCTCGGCGCAGGCACCGGCTGTGCTGGATGAAAAATTTCAACGCTCAGGCGCAAAAGTGCAGCGTCAAGCCTGACTGGGCGGACGCATCACGGCTCAGGTGGGCAAAAAACTCGCCTTCGCCTTTGGTGTCCAGCCACTGACCACCGTCCAGGCGATAGTGGTAGCCGCCCGATTTGGCCGCCATCCATATTTCATGCAGCGGCTTTTGCTGGTTGATGATGATTTGTGTGCGGTTGGGAAACGTCAGGGTGATCATGCCGCCCGAACGCTGGCTGTCCACGTCGGCATCGGTGGCGTCGTTGATGCGGTCGCACCCTTGCTCTACGGCCAGCAGCAACTGCTCAGCACGGTCCATGAATTCAAGATCGGTCATTACAATTTAGTTATATGTTGAAAGCTTTTCAAATTCTAGCCAGACACAGTGTCCTTGGCATCAGCGTGGCAGTGTTGTGTGCTTGTGGTCAGCGCGGACCCCTTTTTTTGCCCACTAAAGCGGCGGCCGGACAGCAGGCCACACTGCCACAAGTCCTGACACCTGCTGCGCTGCGCACCACTGCACCAACATCGGCCCCGGCCGCTCCTGCGCCTTCGACACCCCGCACCACTGCTACACCATGACCCATCCCACACTCCCCGGCCATCCCCACATCGCCTACCAGGGCGACACACTGTGCATTGAAAACGTGCGCGTGGACGATCTGGCAGCAACCTACGGCACACCGCTGTTTGTCTATTCGCAAGCCGCCATGCAAGACGCCCTGGCCGCCTACCAACGCGGCTTTGCCGGGCGCAAGCTGCACATTTGCTACGCCATGAAGGCCAATTCATCTTTGGCGATACTGCAGTTTTTTGCCGAACAAGGATGTGGTTTCGATATCGTCTCGGGGGGTGAACTCGAACGTGTGCTGGCTGCCGGAGGCGACGCCGGCAAGGTGATTTTTTCTGGCGTTGGCAAGACCCGCGCCGAAATGCTGCAGGCACTGCAGGCGGGCATCTTGTGCTTCAACGTCGAAAGCGAAGCCGAGTTGGAAGAACTCAGCGCTGTGGCCACGGCGGTGGGCCACATTGCACCGGTGAGCATTCGTATCAACCCGAATGTGGATCCAAAAACCCACCCGTACATCTCCACCGGACTCAAGGGCAACAAGTTCGGCATTGCCCACGAACGCACGCTGGCCGTGTACCAACGCGCTGCCAGCTTGCCGGGTCTGCAGGTGGTTGGCATTGATTTTCATATCGGCTCGCAAATCACCGAAACCACGCCCTATCTGGATGCCACCGATCGCCTGCTCGACCTGATTGAAGAGATTGAAGCCGCTGGCATTCCCATCCACCACATCGACTTTGGTGGCGGCCTGGGCATCAATTACAACGGCGACACACCCCCGGCAGCCGATACGCTGTGGGCACAACTGCTGGCCAAAATCGACGCGCGTGGCTTTGGCAATCGCCAGTTCGTCATCGAACCCGGACGCTCACTGGTCGGTAACGCCGGGCTGTGCGTGACACAGGTGCTGTACCTCAAGCCCGGTGAAACCAAAAATTTCTGCATTGTGGACGCCGCCATGAATGATTTACCGCGTCCCACCATGTACCAGGCTTTTCATGCCATTGCACCGCTGCAAGTGCGCGCCGAGCCAGCACAGACCTACGATGTGGTCGGCCCGATCTGCGAAAGCGGTGACTGGATTGGCCGCGACCGCAGCTTGGCGGTACAGGCCGGCGACCGGCTGGCCGTGCTGTCCACCGGGGCCTATTGCATGTCCATGGCCAGCAACTACAACACGCGCGGCCGCGCGGCCGAAGTGCTGGTCAACGGCGCCCAGGCCGATCTGATCCGCAGCCGTGAAACCGCTGCCGACACCTTCCGGGGTGAAACGCTGCGCGCCCGCACAGCAGCCTAGGCCATCAAAACGAGCTGATTTGCACTATATCCATAGCCAAATCAGCCTCCAGCCCACATACAACGTGCGTCTATAGCTATTAATTAAATAGCAAATTAAGACAGACCAACGCACGACATCAAGGCACTGGCACCACCACTGGCGCAGCACGCCGGTGCTGTTGCCACGCCTGCCAGACACGCCAGCCCAGCAACAGGGCCAAGATAACGCCATACACAGCCACTTCAGCAAAGTCGTTTTTTCCGGCACGCATCCAGAAAAAATGCAGCACTGCCAGGACGGCGACGGCATACACGGTGCGGTGCAGCGCCCGCCAGCGCGCAGCGCCGAGCCAGCGGATGGCACGGTTGAAAGACGTAGCGGCCAGCAGCGTCAGTAGCAGCAGCGCCAGCGAGCCGACCAGAATGAAAGGCCGCTTGGCAATGTCGTGTGCTATTTCGGCCATATCCAGTCCCATGTCAAACACGGCGTAGCTGAGCAAGTGCAAGACGGCATAAAAAAACACGAACAACCCGACCATGCGACGAAAGCGTGCCAGCGCTGGCGTGTGCGTCAGCACCCGCAGCGGCGTGATGGCCAGCACCAAGCATAAAAAACGCAGCGTCCAGTCGCCCAGGGCACGGATCAGCGCTTCTGCCGGATTGGCGCCCAACTGGTCGGTGGCAGCGCCATAGAACAGCCAGCAAAAGGGCAGCAATGCCAGCGCAAAAACTACCGGTTTTGCAGCGCGGTGCAACAGTATTTTTTTCAAAGACATCCGAGGCCAGAAACAATATTCAGCGCCCGTCCAATACTGGCACCGGGACGCGCCGACTCAAAAGAATTTTTTCAGGTCCATGCCCGTGTACAGCTGACCGACCTGGGCTTCGTAGCCGTTGAACAGCAGCGTTTTGCGTTTTTTGGCAAACAAACCTCCTTCACCGATACGCCGCTCGGTCGCCTGGCTCCAGCGTGGGTGGTCAACGTCGGGATTGACGTTGGAATAAAAGCCGTATTCATTGCGCGCCGCCTTGTTCCAGGCGGTGCCCGGCTCTTTGTCGGTGAAGCGGATCTTGACGATGCTCTTGGCACTCTTGAAGCCGTACTTCCACGGCACCACGATGCGCACCGGTGCGCCATTCTGGTTGGGCAAGACCTCGCCGTACATGCCAAACGTCAACAAGGTGAGCGGGTGCATGGCCTCGTCCATGCGCAGGCCTTCGGTGTAGGGCCAATCCAGCACGCGCGAGCCGACAAACGGCATGGTGGCCTTATCGGCCAGGGTGACGAACTCGACATATTTCGCACTGGCCAGCGGCTCCACCTTTTTAATCAGCGCCGCCAGCGAATAGCCGACCCACGGAATCACCATCGACCAGCCTTCGACGCAGCGCATCCGGTAAATGCGTTCTTCTTGGGCGCTGAGCTTGAGCAGGTCTTCCAGCGCGTAGGCACCGGGCTTCTTGACCAAACCCTCAATATTTACCGTCCAGGGCGCAGTTTTCAGCGTGTGTGCATTGCGCGCCGGATCAGCCTTGTCGGTGCCGAACTCATAGAAGTTGTTGTAGCTGGTGGCATCTTGGTACGAGGTCAGCTTTTCCATGGTGACGCCGCCGGGCACGCCTGATGTCGCCCCAGCCAGCAAGTCCAGCTTGCCCGGACGCGCCACCGCCGCCCCAGCACCTGACCCGCTCTGTCCGCCAGCCCACCCGCTCACCGCTACGCCAACAGCACTACCGGCAGCCAAACGCAGCAAAGCGCGCCGATCTTCATAGACGCTACGGGGCGTGATATCGCTGGGGATAGGATGATCAAAGCCGCTATGGCGCGAGGAAATCAGCATGGCAGGGCTCCGGAGTGGGACAGACAATTTGGAGACGTGAGAAACGCAAGAGTTCGCATTTTCTATCCACTGCCTTTTTTCTGCTGCCAGACAACGCCGCCGCCCCGGTGGCAGTGCGTCTACAACGCGCTCACCCTTACAAAGTGCCGTAGCTGTGCAAGCCGCTCAGGAACATATTGACACCCAGAAACGCAAAGGTCGTGACCACCAGACCCACCAGCGCCCACCAAGCCGAGACCGTGCCGCGCAAGCCCTTCATCAGCCGCATGTGTAACCAGGCAGCGTAGTTCAGCCAGACAATCAGCGCCCAGGTTTCTTTCGGGTCCCAGCTCCAGTAGCCGCCCCAGGCTTCGGCAGCCCACAAGGCGCCGAGCACGGTGGCAATGGTGAAAAAGGCAAAGCCGACAGCGATCGACTTGTACATCAGGTCGTCCAGCAGTGCCAGCGGCGGCAATTTGCTGGCAATGTGCTGGCGACCAAACAAAATCGTGCCGATGGCCAAGGCAGAAATGCCAAAGTAGATCATCCAGTAGCTGCCGCCACCGCCCTGACCCACCGTGGGGCGAAACACCACCGGCTCAAAGCACAGCACTACGCCCAGCAGCCACAAGGGCATGAGCTTGTACCAGCGCGTCTCACCCGCCGATTGCTTGATGAGGTAGGCAAAGGCAACCATGGCCGACAGCGCAAAAGTGCCATAGCCAATGAAGTTGGCTGGCACGTGCAGCTTCATCCACCAGCTTTTCAGGGCGGGTACCAGCGGCTGGATTTCGTGGGCTTCGCGCACCACGGTGTACCAAAGCAGAAAACCCACCGCCGCGCTGACCACCAGCATGACAAAAGCACCCAGCGCGCGCGTGCGGTAGTGCTCTTCGTAGTACAGGTAAAAAGCCGCGGTCATCCAGCAGAACATGACAAACACTTCATACAGGTTGCTGACCGGAATATGGCCGACATCAACGCCTACCAGATAGCTTTCATACCAACGCACCAGCGTGCCGATCAGCGCCATGGTCACCGCGACCCAAACCAGACGTGAGCCGATCAGCGACATCGTGGCACCCTCGCCGCGCGCCACCATGCCAATCCAATAAAAGATAGTGCCCATGAAGAACAACATGCTCATCCACAGGATGGCAGACTGGCTGGACAAGAAATATTTCAGCCAGAACACCGTGTCGGCGCGCGCCAGCTGGCCCACGCCGTCCTGCTGGTACAAGCTGATGGCGAGCAGGGCAAAACCAGTAGCCACCAGCATCAGCACGCGCAGTGGGCGCCAGAACCAGCCCAACCAAATGGCGCTTGGAATGGCACCAAGCAAGATGCCTTTTTCGTACACGTCCATGTAGGCGCCATAGCGCTGCAAGGCAAACAATCCGCCCGCCACCACTAGGGCAGCAAATACCCAATCGAACCAGTTGCGGCGCGAAAGAAAACTCTCGTTCAGGTGCAACGTGGCATTTCCCCCCGGGTTGGGGCTCGTCACGGGAGAGGTACTGGCAGTGTTCATACGGTACTTCCGTCGGGGCGTACCCCGATGAGTTTTTCGGAGATCTGGGCGAATTCAACATCGCCGTCCATGGTCTTGCGGTTGGTGGACAGCGCCATCGTGGCATGGGTATGGTCACCCTGCGGCGCCAACCAAACCCAGATGCGCCGCTCGCGCACGTAGAGCATGGCAAAAATGCCCAGAATCAGGAAGGCACAGCCCAGATAAACAATGTTCTTGCCAGGGGCACGCGCCACCTCGAACACGCTGGCCTGCACCTGCTTGAAGTCTTTGAGTTCAAACACTATCGCCGAGGGGTAGAACTGCACATCGCTCAAGGCGCGCAAGGCCTGGGACATGAAACCTTGTGTCTGCTCATTGGGTTCCAGGGGCGCCAAGCCAGCACGCTCGCGCGTCATCTGAGCCAGTTCGAACAGGGTGCCGCTCAGGATGCGCACCAGCACTTCACCGGCGCGGTTGCGTTCGGCCTCAGGAACATTGTCTTCCATAAATTGCGCAATGGCTGGCAAGCCGCCCTGGCGTTGACCGTCTGCACCGACACTGCCGGCAAACAAGGTCAGAGCGCGCGTGGCCGACAGGGTCAATTGCTCGGCCAGTTCGGAGCGTTGGCTATCAACGGCCAGCGCCACGTAACGGCGCACCGCCTGCTCGCGAAAGGCCGGATCGGCCAGCGCGGCGTGCATCCGCAAGAAACCGTCCATGCTGCCCTGCGTATCGGCCGGCACACGCAGGTAGCGCAGCGGATCCACCGGATTCTCGCGCACGCCCATCAGGAACATCGGCGCGCCGCCCGCTTCCATGGCCATGGGCAGCATGTAATTATGGTATTCACGTGCTTGGCCGGAGGCGTCGCGCAGCTTGTAGCCAATGCTCGGACCGACGTTGCGCAGCTCTTTGGTGGTCACGGTTTTGTTGGCTGCACCCAGGCGGGCGTCAATCGAATGGCGCAGATCGACCTTGCGCACGTCAGTGCCACCCGCGGCGCCTTCATTGGCAAAATTCTCGACGTTGATGGTGCGCAGCGAGGTCAATTCGAGCGTCAGTTGCTCCCCATTGGCCCCCTTGACGGTCTGCGCTGCGCCACCAATCACGCCGGGCAGATCAAACGGCTGCACACCGCCCAGCAGCGGCTGCGCACGCAGCGTGACGGTGGAACCACCGTCGTCAAAACTCGATTGGTAAATCTCTACGCCCTTGTAGTTAGCCGGGTGGTTGACCTCAATGCGCGCCGGAACCTCGGCACCGGTTTCGTTGTCGTGGATCACCACGTCGCTGGCAAACAGCTTGGGCATACCGGTCGAGTAGTACTCGACAATGAACTTCTTCAGTTCCACAGAAAATGGCAGCTCCTGCAGCAGGATGCCGTCGGCCTGGTTCAGGATGGCAGTGCCGGCGCGTGAGCCCTCGGCCACCACCAGATTGCCGCGAAACGTCGGATTGCGCGCACTCAGGCGGTGCTCGGGCGCCACCTGGGAGATCAGGCCGCCGCCGTTGTAGGGCGTCTTGCCGTTGAGCCACATTTGCGCACGCACGATCAGGTCGCCATCGAGCAGACCGCCAAGGCATACCAGCACGATGGCACTGTGCGCCGCGATATAGCCAAATTTATTGGCGGCGCCCGCCTTGGCCGCCACCATCCAGCCAGTGCCGGGGCCCGCCGACGTGTCGCGCTGCTGCAGTTTGACTTTCCAGCCGCCGCCGACCAGCATCTGGCCGATGCGCTGCGCTTCGGCCGCAGTGTCGCCGACCAGATCAGCCTGCGCCTTGTGGTGAAACGCGGCGAGGTTTTTTTCGCGGATGTTTTCTTTGTAATTGCCCAGGTCAGCAATGATTTTGGGCGCGTTGCGCGCAATGCACAGCGAGGTGCTGGTGACCAGAAACGCCAGAATCAGCAAAAACCACCAAGCGCTATAGACCGCATTGAGCTTGAGCGCGCTGAACACCTCGGCCCAGAACGGCCCAAACTGGTTGACATAGTTCACCGCCGGCTCATGCTGCTTGAGCACGGTGCCAATGACCGAAGCAATACAAATAACCGTCAGCAGCGCAATGGCAAAGCGCATCGACGACAGCAGCTCCGTGCTGGCGCGCACAGCTTGCGAACCAAACGAAGGGCGAACGCCTAAGGTATTGTCAGACATGGAAAGAACGATTCGGTGACCGAAATGGAAAGGGCGGGTCCATCAGCCTGATGGGCCCGCCCTTGAGAGGTTGGTGATTGGCGGTTGGTTCCGTGTCACGCGCCCAGAACAGCGCCAAGACAGGGAAAAATGAATCAACGCAGGCCGGAAATGTAATCCGATACCGCCTTGATCTCGCGGTCGTTCAGTTTGGCAGCAACGCCGGTCATTTGCGGGCTGTTCAGGCGCACACCGTCACGAAACATAACCAGCTGAGCGGCGGTGTATTCGGCGTGCTGACCGCTCAGGCGCGGGTATTGAACCGGAATTCCGGCGCCATTGGGGCTGTGGCAAGCGGCGCAAGCCGGGACGTTGCGATCCTGGATGCCACCGCGATAAATACGCTCGCCCATGGAAACCAAGTCTTTATTCTGGGCAAAACCGGGTTTGGCAGCATTGCTTGCCACCCACCAGGCGATATTCTTCATGTCTTCATCGGTCAACATGCCGGCAAAGCCTTGCATGATGGCGCTGGTGCGTTTGCCCGCCTTGAAGTCTTGCAACTGCTTGACCAGATATTCGGGGTGCTGTTGCGCCAGACTCGGGTTGGCACCAATGCTGGAATTGCCGTCAGCGCCATGGCAGGCCACGCACACAGCAGAAAAGCTGGCCTGCCCTTTGGCCAAGTCAGGTTTGGCAGCAACGGGAGCAGCATCGGCAGCAGAAGCCGAGAAAGCGGGAGCTACCAGCGCGGCAGCCATGAGCAAGGAGGCGAGTAACTTCATATCGAGGGACTTATGTGGGATGGCGCAAAACAGCGCGATTCTACAATGACGCTCCAACGCTTTCCATGAACCCATGACTCTGCCCTCCGCCACGCCCGCTGCCGACAGCGCCCTGCCCGCTCCAGACGGCCGCTTCGCCATGGGCTGGATGCACACCGCGCGCTTTCTGACCACCGCCGCCCAACTGCACCAGTTGCCTGTGATCGACGTGCCCGAAATTGCTTTTGTCGGTCGATCCAATGCGGGCAAGTCGTCCTGCATCAACACCTTGACGCAGCAAAAACAACTGGCCTTCGCGTCGAAAAAACCCGGCCGCACGCAGCACATCAACCTGTTCTCCCTCGGGCGCCAGGGCATCACCGATGCGGTGCTGGCCGACCTGCCGGGCTACGGCTACGCCGCCGTCTCGCGCTCGGACAAGATGCGCTGGCAGCAGGTGATGGTGAACTACCTCGTCAGCCGCCCCAGCCTCACGGGCATCGTGCTGCTGTGCGACCCGCGCCTGGGCCTGACCGGGCTGGACGAGGCGCTGCTGGAAGTGGTGCGCCCACGCGTCGAGGCCGGCCTGAAATTTCTGGTGCTGCTGACCAAGGCCGACAAGCTGACGCGCGTCGAGCAGGCCAAGGCGCTGTCGATTGCCCGCCTGCAAACCGGCGGTGGCGAGGTACGGATGTTCTCGGCGCTGAAAAAGCAGGGGGTGGACGAAGCGGCGCTGTTGCTGTGGCACTGGGCGCATCCGCCAGCCGACGAGCAAGATGACGCCGCGCCAGCGCACGACGACGAACCCAGTGAAGACAATGAACCACCCGCATTAGATTAAAGCTGTTAGCTATATTTTTAATAGCTAATACCGCTTGTATTTAAAGAGCTACAGGCCAATTTGACCTAAAACCGGTCAATACACCGCCGGCTCGCCCGGCGGGCGCGTCTTGAAGCGCTTGTGCACCCAGTAGTACTGTCCCGGCATGGTGGCGATGTAGCGCTCCAGTTCTTGGTTCATGCGCGCAGTATCGGCCTGCACATCCCCCGTCGGAAAGTGCTCCCAGGCCGGGGTAATTTCAGCCACATAGCCGGCCGGCGTCAGGCGCGTGACCATGCCGACCACCTTGGCACGGCCCAGCCGGGCAAAGCGCGACAACGACGGCACGGTGGCCGCCTGCACGCCATGAAAGGGCACAAAAATCGACTCTTTCGGCCCAAAGTCCATGTCGGGCAACAAATACAGCAAGCCCCCTTGGCGCAGGCTGGTCAAGATCGGTTTGACGCCATCCGCGCGGTTCAGCATCCGCACATCACCAAAACGCTGGCGCCCCTGCATAAACCAGTTGTCCACCGCCGGGTTCGGGTGCGTGGAAAAAATCGAGGTGAACGCGCGCGTGGTGCGCAGTGGCAGAGCCAAACCGCCGGCGTCCATACCGTAAAAATGCGGCGCAAAGATGATGGTCGGTGTATCGCCCTCCAGCTCATGCAGCGCACCTTGCAGCGTCACGCGCTGCTCGACCAGCGCACGCGGTGCCGACCACAACCAGCTGCGGTCCAGCCAAGTCTGGCAAAACACCACAAACGTCTCGCGCGCCCAGGCGCGGCGCTGCGCCGGCGAAGCGTCTGGAAAGCACAGCTGCAGATTGCGCAGTGCCACCTTGCGCCGAGGCACCGCCAGCACATACAGCATCTGCCCCAGCAGCCAGCCCAGACCGCGCAGTAGCGGCAGCGGCAGGTGCGCCAGCGCCCCCATCAGCCCAACCCCCAAACGCCCCATCATGCGGCCGCTCCGCTCGGAGTGGCGGCCTCTGCGCGCGGCTGTTTGTAGCGGCCATAGCCCCACAAATATTGCTGCGGACACTGGGCAATGGTGTGTTCCATGGCTTGGTTGATATGTTGCACCGCCCGCTCCAGCGGCGCTTGCAGCGGCGCGGGCAAGGGTTCGAAATAAGTCACAAAACCACGCCCCCACGGCAAGCGTTCGCAACGCGCCAGCACTACAGCCGCGCCGGTTTGCAGCGCCAGGCGCGCGGCCAGCGTCATGGTGTAGGCATCGCGGCCAAACACCGGCGACCACACGCCTTGACCCTGCGGCGGCACTTGGTCGGGCAGCAGACCGACGGCCTCGCCCCGGCGCAGCGCCTTGATCATCTGGCGCACGCCGGCCAGCGAGGTCGGTACCGCCTGCACACCGGGGCGATTGCGCGCCGTCTCCATCACTTTGGCCAGCCACGCTTGGCGCGCCGGGCGGTACAGCACGGTGATGGGGCCGTGCTGCGCGCTCCAGCGCCGCGCCGCCGCCTGCACTGACAACTCAAAGCAGCCCAGGTGCGGCGTCAAG
This sequence comes from Simplicispira psychrophila DSM 11588, assembly GCF_000688255.1. Taxonomy (GTDB): domain Bacteria; phylum Pseudomonadota; class Gammaproteobacteria; order Burkholderiales; family Burkholderiaceae_C; genus Simplicispira; species Simplicispira psychrophila. Next base: position 209,849 of record NZ_JHYS01000001.1, read on the forward strand.
AAAACAATGCCGCGCCCGCCGGCATAGGCCTGCTCGACACAGGCGGTGCCCACCAGCCGGCAGGGCGGCGGCGCACCCAGCCACAGGCGCGGCAGCTCGGCCACCATGCGCCCAGCGTGCCCCACAGCCGCGCGCACGGCAGCAAAGCGATAGCCGGCCAGCGCAGCGTTGGCCAGAAAGCGGCGCCGGTACACAGGCGAGGCCAAAAAAGCCAGCCAGCCCATGGCTGCGCCCAGCACGTGTAGCAACCCCAAAGGAAGTAAGGAAAGAAACCGAAAAACGACGGGCATTAGAATCGAAAGGTCGCCAAGTTAAATGAGCAACTTGCAGGGCGACGTTAAACAAAACTGCTAAAGCGTTCGCCAGAAGCTCCACAGGCTGCGCGCAACGCCCTACCTGCCAAAACATAGGAGTTTATTCAAATGGCGAACGACTTTCTTTTTACCTCTGAATCCGTCTCCGAAGGCCACCCCGACAAAGTGTCCGACCAGATCTCGGACGCCATCCTCGACGCCATCCTGGCGCAAGACCCGAACGCCCGCGTCGCTGCCGAGACGCTGTGCAACACTGGCCTGGTGGTGCTGGCCGGCGAAATCACTGCCAATCCTGGCGTCAACGTGGACTACATCCAGGTGGCGCGCGACACCATCAAGCGCATCGGCTACGACAACACCGAATACGGCATCGACTACAAGGGCTGCGCGGTGCTGGTGGCCTACGACAAGCAAAGCTGCGACATCGCCCAGGGCGTCGATCACGCCAGCGACGACCACCTCAACACCGGCGCCGGCGACCAAGGTCTGATGTTTGGCTACGCCTGCGACGAAACGCCCGAGCTGATGCCCGCGCCGATTTACTACGCCCACCGCTTGGTCGAGCGCCAGGCCCAGTTGCGCAAGGACGGACGCCTGCCGTTCCTGCGCCCCGACGCCAAGAGCCAGGTGACGCTGCGCTACGTCGATGGCAAGCCGCATAGCATCGACACCGTGGTGCTGTCCACCCAGCATTCGCCTGAAATGAGTTTGGGCGACAAGATGAAGCCCGAGTTCTACGAGGCCATCCGCGAAGAAATCATCCGCCCGGTGCTGCCGCCCGAGTGGCTCACGCCCGACACCAAGTACCTGATCAACCCCACCGGCCGCTTCGTCGTCGGCGGCCCGCAGGGCGACTGTGGTCTGACCGGGCGCAAAATCATTGTGGACACCTACGGCGGTGCCTGCCCGCACGGCGGCGGTGCTTTCAGCGGCAAAGACCCAACAAAAGTCGATCGCTCGGCGGCTTACGCAGCGCGCTACGTGGCCAAGAACATCGTTGCCGCCGGCATTGCGCGCCAGTGCCAAATTCAGGTGGCCTACGCCATCGGCGTAGCCCGCCCGATGAACGTCACCGTCTACACCGAAGGCACCGGCGTGATCCCGGACGCCCAAATCGCCGCGCTGGTGCAAGAGCACTTCGACCTGCGTCCCAAGGGCATCATCCAGATGCTCGACTTGCTGCGCCCGATCTACGAAAAGACCGCCGCCTACGGCCACTTCGGCCGTGACGAGCCGGACTTCACCTGGGAGCGGACGGATAAGGCGGCTGTGCTGCGGGCTGCGGCTGGACTGTAAGCACGAGCGCCGCGAGCTTGGCTAACTTCCCAATCTCCCACCGCGCGGCGCCGTCTTTCTGGCGCGACCCCGGACTGCCCTTCGTCGAAAGCCGGCGTGCCCTCCGCAGCCGCGCCTGCTATCGGCCGCACACGCACCCCACGCTGTCGATCGGTGCGGTGGACGCGGGCAACAGCATTTTTTCGTCACGCGGGCACAGCGCGTGCATCGGGCCTGGCAGCCTAGTGGTCGTAGCCGCAGGCTGCGTGCATTCGTGCAATCCGCAGCCCGGCGCGCACTGGAGCTATCAGATGCTGCACCTCGACCCGGCGTGGGTCGCTAGTGTGCTGGTTCGCCATGACCCCTGTCCGCCTCCAGCCGGCCAAGCTTGGGTCGTGCACGATGCAGCGGCGTATGCCGCGTTCTGTGCGCTCAACCAGCAGCTTTTTTCTCAAGCCAGCCTTCAGCAAAAAATCGCAGCGCTGGAACAATTCGTGGTCCGGCGTGTCTGGCGCGCCGGACAGGCGCTGACACCCATTGCCGGAAATACCCTTCCGCCCTTGGATCGCGTACTGAGCCTGCTGCACAGCCAGCATGCCGATCCTCTTCCCGTGGCACAGCTGGCCAAGGTCGCCCACATGGCGCCGCGCACACTGGCGCGGACGTTTCTTGACGCCACGGGCCTCACGCCCCATGCCTACCAACTCGACTTGCGCGTCCATACCGCACGCAAACTCTTGAGTGCGGGTGGCACCGCAGCGCAGGTGGCGCAGGAGTTGGGCTTCTACGACCAGAGCCACTTCCAGACCACGTTCAAACAACGGGTGGCGGCCACGCCGAGGCTTTATCAGCACGCCTCTGCGATCTAAAACCGCTACTGGCCGTTTTTTCCAATACGCCATTCATCCGAAACGAGAAACTTCTTGCTGCGCGACACCGGGTTGCGTGCAAGGAGGCGTGCATTGTTCGAACAGTTCTGGATGGTTGCCGGGGCCCATTTTTTAGCGCTGCTAAGCCCCGGGCCCGATTTTTTTCTCATCGCGCAGGCGGCACTGGCGCAGGGCTGGCGGCGTGCCAGCGGCATCTGTCTTGGCGTGGCCTTGGCTAACGGCCTGTTCATCGCCCTGGCGCTCGGCGGGTTCTCGGCTCTGCGGCCTGGCAACGCCTGGTTCAACCTGTTGCAGTGGAGCGGCTGTCTGTACCTGGCCTGGCTGGGCAGCCGCTTGTTGCGCTCTACTGGAGCCCCATTGCCTCTGCCGCAGAAGGGGCTGCACAGCCCACAAGCGACTACTGGCTGGTTCACTGGCCTGCGCATGGGTCTAGCATCGGGCCTGCTCAATCCTAAAAACGCGCTGTTCTACGCCAGTCTTTTTTCCCTTTTGGCCGGAACGGAAAAAGAAATACAAGTCTTCTACGGTGCTTGGATGTTCTTCGCTGTCTTGGGTTGGGACCTTGTGGTCGCCATCGCCATGGGTCACCCTTCGGTGGTACTGCGCTTCTCTCGGCATATGGCTGCGATAGAGCGCACCACCGGTGGCGTGCTCATCCTCTTGGCCGTGGGTGTCGCGGCGGCAGCACTGCCCCGGCCCGGCTGATCGCGGCATGGCGAGAAAAATCGGAGCGATCTGTGGCTGCATTTGCAACGCATGTCCTACACCCGCGACTCCCCTGTTCTTACGGCGTGCGGCGAGCCGGCCAGTTACCTTGACCGACATGCCGTGCCGCTTGGGATGCGGCGCCCCTCAAGGAGATTGCCATGCTGAAGTACGCCATCGTTTTTGCCATCATCTCGCTCATCGCCGGTGCCCTGGGTTTTACCGGCGTGGCTGCTGGCTCTGCCGGCATCGCCAAAATCCTCTTCATCCTGTTTTTGGTACTGGCGGTCATCTTTGTGGTGCTGGCGCTGCTGGGGATCGGCGCGGCGCGCAAAGCGCTGAAGTAAGCCCACTGACAAGGCGCCACTGAGCGGCGCCGGGCATGGCCCCGTCGGCTTGCAGCGAAATCAGCCTCTGGCGCTTATGCTGTTTGCGCTACAAGCTATTATTTGCGTAGCACACTACCGCTACGAAACTGCCCATGCCCGCCATCATCACCAGCCTGCTTGATACCGATCTGTACAAATTCACCATGTGGCAGGCGCTGCTGCATCGGCACCCGCAAACCCAGGCCGAGTACGAATTTGTCTGCCGCAACGCGCCGCAATACCGGCTGGCCGATCTGCTGGACGAGGTGAACGCCGAACTCGATCAGCTGTGCCAGCTGCGCTTTACGCCGGGTGAGCTGGACTATCTGGGCGGGCTGCGTTTCATCAAATCCGACTTTGTCGATTTTTTGCGCATCTTCCAGTTCCAGCGCGCCTTCATCAGCGCCAGCGCCGAAGGCGAGCAGCTGCGCATCGTGGCGCGCGGGCCGCAGGTGCATGTGATGGGCTTTGAGATTTTTGTCCTGGCCATCGTCAACGAGCTGTACTTTCGCCGCTTTGACGCCACCGCCGCGCTGGCGCAGGGGCGCATCAATCTGGCGTGCAAGATCACTCAATTGCAGCAACTGGCCAGCGAGGTGGCGCTGGCACACCCGTTCGAGCTATTCGACTTTGGCGTGCGCCGGCGCTATTCCAGCGCTTGGCAGCGCGAGGTGGTGCAGGCCTTTGCCAGCCAGGCCGGCGAGTGGTTCAAGGCGACCTCCAACGTGCACTTGGCGCGCGAGTTGAACTTGGTGCCCGTCGGCACGATGGCGCACGAATACCTGCAAACCTACCAGGCGCTGGGCGTGCGCCTGCGCGACTTTCAAACTGCAGCCTTGGAAGACTGGGTGCAGGAATACCGCGGCGACTTAGGCATCGCCCTGACCGACACCATCGGCATGGACGCCTTCCTGAGCGACTTTGATTTGTACTTCGCCAAGCTGTTTGACGGCCTGCGCCACGACTCGGGCGACCCGTATGTGTGGGGCGAAAAGGCCTTGGCGCACTACGAAAAACTGCGCATCGACCCGCACACCAAACGGCTGGTGTTTTCCGACGGGCTGGACATCCCACGCGCCCTGGCCCTGTACCGCCATTTTGGCGACCGCACGCAACTGGGCTGCGGTATTGGCACGCAACTGACCAACGACATGGGGCTAGAGCCCCTGAGCATCGTCATGAAGCTGACCCACGCCAACGGCCAGCCGGTCGCCAAAATCTCTGACAGTCCCGGCAAGACGCTGTGCGACAACCCGACCTTTCTGGCTTATCTGCGCCAGGTGTTTGACGTCAGCGCGTAAAGTGAAGCTCAGCCGTGCTTTGTCGCTCTCTTTACCAGAGCATCCAGCGCTTGCGTTCTGGCCATCTCCGCTATAAAACAGTGTGAAAACCACTGGATTCATGCGCTGATAGCTCACTTTTTTGACAATCTGCTGCCACAGCCCGCTCTGATCCGACACATGTACGACACCGCTCTCTACATTGGCCGCTTTGAACCGCCCCATGCCGGCCACATGGCCTTGCTGCAGCGCGCACTCGACAGCGCGCCGCAAGCCATCGTGGTGATGGGGTCGGCCTGGCAGGTGCGCTCGCCAAAAAACCCTTTCACCTGGCCCGAGCGCGAGATCATGCTGCGCGCCGCCCTGAGCAGCGCCGACAACGCGCGCCTGCAAGTGCTGCCGGTGCGCGACTACTACAACGAAGCCGTCTGGGTGCAAGCCGTGCGCCGCGCGGTGGCAGAGGGCACGCCGGCCCATGCACGCATCGCACTGGTGGGCCACTTCAAAGACGCTACCAGCAGCTACCTGGACCAGTTTCCCGGCTGGGATCTGATCCACATGGCGCGCCAGGGGTGCATCGACGCCACCACCATCCGCGATACCTACTTTGGCGCCACCCCGGCCAGCGCCGCCGCCGCGCTGGCGCCACTGGCCAGTCAGATGCCAGCCAGCACGCTGGCGGCGCTGATCGCCTTTGCCCAGCAGCCCGAATACCCAGTGCTACAGGAAGAATGGCGCATGTTGCGCGGCTACCGCGCCGCCTGGGCGCAGGCGCCCTACCCGCCGGTGTTTGTCACCGTGGACGCGGTGCTGCGCTGCCAAGGCCAGGTGCTGCTGATCCGGCGTGCCCACGCGCCCGGTCAGGGGCAACTGGCGGTGCCAGGTGGTTTCATCGAGCAGCGCGAAACGGTGTGGCAATCGTGCCTGCGCGAGCTGACCGAAGAGACCCACTGCGCCCTGCCCGAAGCCACGCTGCGCACCGCTCTGCGCGAAGTCACCGTGTTCGACCACCCCGACCGCAGCCAGCGCGGGCGCACCATCACGCACGCGCATTACTTTGATCTGGCCGAAGCGCCCTTCCCGGCGGTGCAGGCCGACGACGACGCCGCGCAAGTGTTGTGGGTGCCGATAGAGCAGCTGGCAAGCCTGGAAGAAGCATTTTTTGAAGACCACTTTCACATGCTCGACCACTTCTTCGGACTGACGGGGATGGATGGCTTGCTGCTGCCATGAAAAAGAGTCAAAACAGCCTTTACCGCTTATAAATTAAGCGGTTGCAGCTATTGATTTGATAGTATTTACAAAGCAGCATATAGGCCATGCCTTAGACTCCACGGCCTGCGCAACCCCCGCGCCCAGTGTGCAGCGTCCAGCCCTGACACCGAGCGCGCGCCGCCCTTCTGCCCCTCTTTGTATGACCAAGCCGTCTTTATCCCTGCTCATTTTTGGCCTTGTCGTGACCGCTGCCGTGCTGGGCATCTACCTGCCTGGCTGGAACAACCAGCTTTTATTTGACGACCAGCGGCTGCTCGACGGATCGGTGTTCGGTGTTTATGGCCACCTGACCGAATTCAAGCAGCGCATGTTGTCCTACGGCAGCTTTGTCTGGATCGATGCGCTGTTCGGCCCTGATTGGGGCAAGCAGCGCCTGGTGAACATCCTGCTGCACCTGGGCACGGTGGCGGCGCTGTACGCGCTGCTGCGCGAGCTGTTGGCGCGCACCCGCTTTCCTGAAGAATTTGAAGCCCAGCCGCACTTTGGCTTGTCCCGCACGGCGGCGCTGCGCGTCGGTGTGGCGCTGTTTGCCGTCAACCCGGTAGCGGTGTATGCGGTGGCGTATCTGATGCAGCGCTCCATCCTCATGGCCACTTTTTTTGCGGTGCTGGCGTGCTGGTTGTATGTGCGTGGCCTGACGCGCGGGCACGCCTATTGGTATGGGCTGGCGCTGCTGAGCTATGTGCTGGCAGTGCTGTCCAAAGAACATGCATTTTTGATGGCAGCGATGGCTTTGCCGCTGTATATCTTTATCCGACGCCCCCCCTGGAAAAAGATGCTCGTGACGGCCGGGGTGTCTTTGGCCGTTGTGGGCATCGCCAGCGCAGTGCTGTGGTCGATTTATGCCAGCTTTTTCGGCACCGCCTTTGACGCTCGCTCGCAGGAGTTCATCCGCCAGTTAGAAATTCTCAGTCCCGGTATCTCCGGGCGCATGTACCCGCTGAGCATCCTGAACGAGGCATGGCTGTTTTTTGCCTATGGTGTGCTCTGGTTTTTGCCCAACGTGGATTGGATGTCGATCGATTTGCGACCCGCCTTTCCGCTGTCCCTGACCTCGTTTCCACACATCCTGGGCGCTATTGGCTATGTGGCGCTGTGGGCCGCTTCAGTGTGGTTTTTCTTGCGCGGGCGCGGTGCGCTGAGTTTTGCCGCACTGTGCCTACTGTTTCCGCTGCTGCTGTTTTTTACTGAATTTGCCACGGTCTGGGTGCAAGACCCGATGGTGCTGTACCGCAGCTACCTGTGGGCCATTGCAGTGCCGGGCCTGATTGCGGTGGTGTTGACCGGGTTTGCCCCCCGCACCATCTATGTCTTGGGCGCTATCTTGATGCTGCTGTGGTCGGTGCTGGCGCTGGAGCGCACCCTGTCGCTGCGCGATGGCTTTACCGCCTGGGGCGATGCCGCCGAAAAAATAGATATCAAGGCCCCGCCCAACGCCGTGGGACGCTGGCAGGCCTTCCTCAACCTGGGGGGCTACCACGTTGAATTCGGCTCACGCACCGAAGCCCGCAAAGCGCTGACTACCGCCATCGCGCTGGGCGAAAACAATGGCTACGCCCTGTTCAACATGGGCCTTGCTGCCCAATACGAGAAAAAGCACGCCGAGGCCTTGGCGTGGTTTACCCGCTCCGAGGCCAAAGGCTTTCACATGGCACTGCTGCCCTACCACCAAGGCGAGTCGCTGTTTGCGCTGGGCCAATGGGCGCAGGCCTACCAAAGCCTGTCAAAGGCGCTGACCATGCCGGTGGCCGCGCAAGACCATGCCAAATACCGCACCTTGCGTGCCGAAGCGGCGCTGGCGGTGCAGCAATACGAGGTGGCAATAGCAGACTTTCAACGGCTACTCCTAGATGCCCCCACTGATAGCCGTTTGCTGCAAGGCCTGGGATTGGCGCAGGTGGGCAAAGGCAATGCACCGGCAGCTTTGGCGATTTTCAATCCCCTCATCGCCAAGAGCCCGAGCGCTACGGCCTACTACGGGCGCGCCATGGCGTACCTGAAAGCCGGCGACCCAGCAGCCAGTCTGCAAGACCTGGACCAAGCCATTGCGCTGGAGCCGAGCAACCCTCGCTACAAAGAGATCCGCGCCCAAATTGCCGCTGGCAAAGAGCCGCGCTGACGCCATGGGTGTTACCGTATTGCACATTGGCAAGTTCTACCCGCCCCACCACGGCGGGATGGAAGTGTTTCTGGCCGACCTGATCGCTGCCCAACGCGCCCAAGGCATCGACGCCGCAGCTCTGGTACACGGCCAACCCGAGCCAGACGACCCGCCATGGCTGCTGCGTGTGCCGGTGCAATTTCACCTGCTGCATGCCCCGATAGCCATCGGTTTTCGTGCGGCGCTGGCGCGTGCGCTGGAGCAGTGGCAACCTGACGTGCTGCACCTGCACCTGCCCAACAATTCGGTATTCTGGGCGCTGACGCTGGCCGATGCACGGGCTGTGCCCTGGGTGGTGCACTGGCACTCGGACGTGGTGATGTCGCGCATCCGACCTGCCTTGAGGCTGGCGTACCGGCTGTACCGGCCGTTTGAACAAGCGGTGCTGGAGCGCGCCACGCGCATCATCGCCACCTCACCGCCCTACCTGCAGGCCAGCGAGCCGCTGCAGCAATGGCACGACAAATGCGCTGTTGTGCCGCTGGGCCTGCAACTCACCCCGGTAGCCGACATTGCCGCAGCCAGCGAGCCATCCGTTCATCACTGGCAGAAAGGCACCCTGCGCCTGCTCTCGATTGGCCGGCTGACCTATTACAAGGGCTTTGAAACCCTGATTGTGGCCGTGGCCGACCTGCCCGGTGTCGAGTTGCTGATTGCCGGCGACGGCGAGCTGCGCGCCGCGCTGCAGGCGCTGATTGACACCCAAACGCCGCCCGGCCAAGCCGCACGCGTGCGCCTGCTCGGCAGCATCAGCGAAGCCGACAAAACCGCCCTGCTGCAAAGCTGCGACGTGTTTTGCCTGGCCTCGCGCGAGCGCACCGAAGCTTTTGGCGTAGTGCTGCTCGAAGCCATGGAGCACGCACGCCCATGCCTCGTCTCGGCGCTGTCCGGATCAGGGATGCCGTGGCTGGTCCAGAGCGCTGGCGCCGGCCAGCTGGTCGCAGTGGAAGACGTACCGGCCTGGCAGGCAGCGATTGCGCAGTGGCAACAGCCAGCGCTGCGCCAGCCCTACGGACAGGCCGGACAACAAGCGCTGCATCAGCGTTTTTCGATCGATGCCTGCGCACGCGCCATCACCACGCAATACGCCTTGGCCGCACCCGAGGCGAACCACGCCACCACAGCTGGCAAGGATGTGCTGATCGTCATTCCAGCACGCAACGAAGCTGCCACCATTGGCGCGCTGCTGCAGCATCTGCAAGCCGCCGGCTGGCACGACGTACTGGTCATCAACGACCACAGCAGCGACGACACCGGCAGCATTGCCCGCGCTGCGGGTGCCCAGGTGCTCGAACCGGTGCTGCCCATGGGCGCCTGGGGTGGCATGCAGGCGGGCATCCGCTACGGCCTGTCGCGCGGCTACCAGGCCGTCATCACCATGGATGCCGACGGCCAGCATGAAGTGGCGGAACTTCCCTCCTTGCTGCAGGCACGTGGGCAGGCTGATGTGGTGATCGGCGCCTTTCCGGAGCGCGCCAGCCGGCTGCGACAAATCGCCTGGGGCTGGTTTCGCCGCTTGGCCGGTTTTGAACTGCGCGACTTGACCTCGGGGTTTCGGCTGTACAACCGCGACGCCATGGCGCTGCTGGCCTCGCGCGAGGCCACTTTGCTCGACTACCAGGATCTGGGCGCCCTGCTGATGGTGCGCCGCGCTGGGCTGAACATCACCGAAGTGCCGGTCTCCATGAACCTGCGTGCCGTCGGCCAGTCACGCATCTTCAACTCCTGGTTCAGCGTGGGGAAATACATGGCCGCCACCACGCTGCTGTGCATGGCGCGCTGGCAGGTGCGCGCACCGCGTCTACGCCGCGCTGGTGCTCCAGCCATGGGAAGCCACAAAGGCGAATAGGAACTCCATGAAGGTGGCTGCTGCTGGCGACAGTGCAGCGCTGGCACGGCGGTACACCAGAAATTTGCGCCGCAGCTCGGGTGCGTACACCGGGCGCATTTCCAGCTGGTGCAAATCCACCAGCGAGACGGCGTAAGGCAGGCAGGCGGTGACGCCTTGGCGTGCGCTGACCATGCTCAGCGCGGTGGTCATGAAGGCCACTTCGTGCGTCGAATGCAGCGTCAACTCCCGCCGTGCCAGGTGCAAGTCCAGCGCCAGGCGCTCGGTGAACTGGCCCTGGAGCGCAATGAACGGGTACTGCACCACATCACGCCAGCCAATGCGCTTGCACTGCTGCAGTGCGTGTCCGGGCGGAAACACCACCATGAAGGGCATGTCGAACAGCTCTTGCGTAGCGATCTCGGTAGTGGTGGCGCGCTCGGGCCCGATGCCAAAGTCCACCTCGCCGGCGCCGACCCGCGCCAGCACGCTCTCGACAGCGCAGTCCACCAGGCGCACCTGCACGCCGGGGTGGGCGGTGCAAAAGGCCGCCATCACGTCTGGCAACAGCGTGCAGGCCATCAGCTGCGGCACGGCAATGCGCACCATGCCGCGCTGCAAGGCCTTCAGATCGTCCAGGCCATGTAGCACGCCATCGAGGTCTTGCAGCACCTTTTCAATCAAGGGCACAAAACCCTGGCCGACCTGGGTCAGCGCGATGCTGCGCGTGTTGCGATCGACCAAGCGCACGCCCAGCTGCAGCTCCAATTCTTTGATCAGCCCACTGAGCGCCGACTGGGTGATGTGCAACACCGCCGCCGCCTGGGTAAAGCTGCCGGTGTGGGCCAATGCCACCAGCGCGCGCAATTGACGCAAGGTCACATTCATAAGCTTATCTTGTTAATACATTCATAAAAATCGTTTGAATCATAGATTCAAAGCGCCTCTAATAGCCACACAACGGCCAAAGTGGCACCTGCAGACCACACAACCCTTGTACCCACTGACCCCTCAGACTGGAGACATCCCCATGAAGATCAAGAAATTTCACCATGTAGCCTATCGCTGCATCGACGCCAAAGAAACCGTCGAGTGGTATGGCAAATACCTGAACATGGATTTCATCCTCGCCATTGCCGAAGACGAAGTGCCATCGACCAAAGAACCCGATCCGTACATGCACATCTTTCTGGATGCAGGCGCCGGCAATATCCTGGCCTTCTTTGAGCTGCCCACCAAGGCGCCGATGGACCGTGACCGCAACACCCCCACCTGGACGCAGCACCTGGCCATGGAAGTGGGCAGCATCGAGGAGATGATGGAAGCCAAGGCGCGCATGGAAGCTGACGGCATCGAGGTGGTGGGCCCGACCGAGCACACCATCTTCAAGTCGATCTACTTCCGCGATCCGAGCGGCCACCGCCTGGAGCTGGCCGTCAACACCGGCACACCCGAGATGATGAAACAGCTGGATGACGTGAAGTGGGACATGCTCAACGAATGGGCCGCCACCAAGAAAGCCCCCAAGCACGCCGCCTGGATGCACGACGGCAGCGTCGCCACCAAGTAAGCGAAAAAGCGCAGCACCGCAAAGGAGATACGCCATGGGCAACCGTTGGGGGCACGCCTGCGTGCGTGCATTGGAGATCGTCATCGTCGCCTGTCTGGCGCTGATGGCGGTACTGGTGTTCGGCAACGTGGTGCTGCGCTATGCGTTCGATTCCGGCATTGCGGTGTCCGAAGAACTCTCGCGCCTGCTGTTTGTCTGGCTGATCTTCCTGGGCGCCATCTTGGCGTCGGTGCAGCACGCACACATTGGTTTTGACGCGCTGGTGCAGCGCTTGCCGCTGGTGGGCCGCAAGCTGCTGGTGGTGCTGACCGGCGGCCTGATGCTCTGGGCCTGCGGCATGTTCATCGTCGGCGGCTGGCAGCAAACTGAAATCAACCTCGGCAACAGCTACCCGGTGCTGGGTATCTCTTATGGCTGGCTATACGGCGTGGCGATTGTGTTTGGCTGCGGCATGGCACTGGCGATTGCCAACAACATCTGGCAAACGCTGCGCGATCCCGGCGGGCCGGTGCTGACCAAAGACCTGGGCGACCGCATTCTGGAAAAAATGCCTGACGTGGCGTCTGTTGAAAAGCAGGAGGAGCCGCAGTGAGCGCCGCCATCTTCCTGGCAGCACTGCTGCTGCTGATCGCGCTGGGCATGCCGATTGCCTTTGCACTGCTGTTCTCGGGCGTGGCCGTGATGTTCCAGCTGGGGCAGTTCGACGCGCAGATCGTGGTGCAGAACGCCATTGGCGGGGCCGACAACTTTGTCCTCATGGCCGTGCCCTTCTTCATTTTGGCCGGCGAATTCATGAACGCCGGCGGGCTCTCGCGCCGCATCGTCGAGATGGCCGGCGCCTTTGTCGGCCACCTGCGCGGCGGCCTGGGCTATGTGGCGATTTTTGCCGCCATCCTGCTGGCCAGCCTGTCGGGTTCAGCGGTGGCCGATACCGCCGCGCTGGCCGCCATTTTGGTGCCGATGATGCGCCAGGCCGGTTATGACCCGGCGCGTGCCTGCGGGCTGATGGCGGCGGGCGGCATCATCGCCCCAGTCATTCCGCCGTCGATTGGTTTTCTGTTGTTTGGCGTGGTGGCCAACGTGTCGATCACGCGGCTGTTTCTGGCTGGCATCGTGCCGGGCGTGATGATGGGCGGCGCGCTGGTCATCGCCTGGTGGCTGGTGGCGCGCCGCACCAACGTACTGGTGGCGCCGCGCAAGCCGTGGAGCGAGCGCCTGGCGCTGCTGGGCAAGGGGTTTTGGGCGCTGATGCTGCCGGTGATCATCATCGGTGGCCTGAAATTTGGCATCTTCACGCCCACCGAAGCGGCGGTGGTGGCCGCGGTGTACGCGCTGTTTGTCGGCGCCGTGATCTACCGCGAGCTCAGGCTGGCCGACATCTACCACTGTTTTTTGGTGACGGCGCGCACCACCGCCGTGGTGCTGCTGCTCGCCAGCCTGGCAATGGTGGCGTCGTACATGATCACCATTGCCGATGTGCCGGGCCAAGTAGGCGGCTGGTTGGGCGGGCTGAGTGAGCATCCGCTGGCGCTCACGGCGGCCATGATGGCGGTAGTGTTCCTCTCCGGCATGGTGCTGGACTTCATTCCCATCGTGCTGATCTTCACGCCAGTGTTCATGCCTATCGTGCAGCAGGCCGGCATCGATCCGGTGTACTTTGGCGTCATCTTCATCATCAACTGCTCGCTCGGCATGATCACCCCGCCCGTCGGTGTGGTGCTGAACGTGGTCAGCTCGATTGGCAAGGTGACGCTGGGCCAGGCGGCGCGCGGCATCCTACCCTTCCTGCTGGCCGAGCTGGCGGTACTGGTGGCGCTGGTGCTGTGGCCGGCGCTGGTCACCGTGCCCGCCGGCTGGTGGCGTTAAATTGATTTTCCCTTTTCAAAACAGGAGACAACCCATGAAAGCACTTTCCCCACTGATAGCCTTGGCGCTGGCCGGCAGCTTCGCCATGGCGCTTCCTTTGAGCGCCGCCGCCCAAGCCCCGGCAAAATTTGCCGTGACGCTGCCAGAGAAATCGCACCAGGGTCAGGGGGTGGCCAAGTTCATTGAGCTGGTGGACGCCAAGAGCGCCGGCAAGATCAAGATCAAGGCGTTCTACAACGGCGCGCTGGGCAACGATGTGCAGGTCACTTCGGCGCTGCAGGGCGGCACCATCGAATTCACCGTGCCGCAGACCACCACGCTGACCGGCATGGTCAAGGAATACGAAATTCTGGATTTCCCGTTCCTGTTCTCCAACGCCCAGCAGGCTGAAAAAGTACTGGACGGCCCGGTCGGCGACAAGCTGCTGGCCCTGCTGCCGGCCAAGGGGCTGGTCGGATTGGCGTACTGGGAAAACGGTTTCTTCAACGCCACCAACAGCAAACGCCCGATCAACAAGGTGGAAGACTTTGCCGGCCTGAAATTCCGTGCCGTGCAGGCCAAGATTTCGCAAGAAACCATTAAGGCATTGGGTGCCAACCCGGTGCCGCTGGCCGTGCCTGAGCTCTACACCGCACTCGAAACGCGCACCGTGGACGGCCAAGGCACACCGACGGCCGTGATTGCTGCGCTCAAGCTCAATGAAGTGCAAAAGTACCTCTCGCTGACGCGCCACAGCTACGGCGCCTTCATTCCGCTGGTATCGAAAAAATACTGGGACAAGCTCAGTGAAGGCGACCGCAATATCCTGAAAGACGCCGCCATCGAAGCCCGCACCTTCCAGCGCGGCGTCGCCCGCGACCAAGAAAAATCAGCCCAGGCCGCCATGGCCGCCAAGGGCCTGATCGTCAACGACGTCACCGAGGCCGAGCACGCCCGGATGCGCGACAAGGTGCAGCCGGTGTGGAAGATGTTCATCCCCAGCGTGGGCGAAGCTCTCTACAAAGAAGTGAGCGACCAGCTCAGCGCCAAGTAAGGCAGGCCGGGGCGTTTGCACCGGCATCTCTCCCCACTCATTCACATAAAGGACTTCCGCATGAAACTCGCCACACTGAAGACGGGCGGCCGTGACGGCACCTTGGTCGTCGTATGCCGTGACCTCTCGCAATGCATCGCCGTGCCACAGATTGCGGCCACGCTGCAGGCGGCACTCGACGAGTGGGACCGGATCGTCCCGCAGCTGCAGGCCGTGTCAGACGCCCTGAACGCCGGCACGGCGGCGGGCGCACAAGCCTTCGATGCCGCCGCCTGCCATTCGCCGCTGCCGCGCGCCTACCAGTGGGCTGACGGCTCGGCCTACCTGAACCACGTGGAGCTGGTGCGCAAGGCCCGCAACAGCGAAGTGCCGGCTTCGTTCTGGACTGATCCGCTGATGTACCAAGGTGGTTCGGACTCGTTTGTCGGCCCGCGCGACCCGATCGATGCCATCACCGAAGACTGGGGCATCGACCTTGAAGCCGAAGTGGCCGTAGTCACCGGCGACCTGCCACTGGGCGCCAGCGTGGCGCAGGCTGGCCAAGCCATCCGGCTGGTGATGTTGGTGAACGACGTGTCACTGCGCAACCTGATTCCGGCCGAACTGGCCAAAGGCTTTGGCTTCTTCCAGTCGAAACCGGCCAGCGCGTTTTCGCCCGTCGCCGTGACGCCCGATGAATTGGGCAGCGCCTGGCAGGACAGCAAGCTGCGCCTGCCGCTGCGCGTGCAGATCAACGAGCAGCCCTTTGGCTGCCCGAACGCCGGCGAGGACATGGCCTTCAGCTTTGCCCAGCTGGTGGCACATGTCACCAAGACGCGCGCCATGGCGGCCGGTTCGATCATCGGTTCGGGCACGGTGTCGAACAAACAGGGCGATCTGCACGGCTCCAGCATGGCCAATGGCGGCGTCGGCTACTGCTGCCTGGCGGAAGTACGCATGTACGAAACCATCGAAAGCGGCGCGGCCGTGACGCCGTTCCTGCACTTTGGCGACCGGGTGCGCATTGAAATGCTCAACGCCGAGGGTGCCAGCATCTTTGGTGCCATCGAACAAACCGTGCGCCGCGTGCAGGCTCCGGCCTGAACCTGCGTCTGCACCCCACGCGCAAGGACGGCCCCATGCTTCAGCTTTATTCCTACTTTCGCAGTTCGGCTGCGTACCGCCTGCGCATTGCGCTGCACCTCAAAGGTCTGGCGTTTGACACCGTGCCGGTGCACCTGCTCAAGGGCGGCGGCGAGCAGCTGCAAAGCGCTTACCGGGCCATCAACCCGGCAGGGCTGGTGCCGGCCTTGCAATGCGACAGCAATGGCAGCGGCAGCGGGCACACCGTGACGCTGACGCAGTCGCTGGCGATCATGGAGTACCTGGAAGAAACACACCCGCAACCACCGCTGCTGCCAGCCGATGCGCTAGGCCGTGCGCGCGTGCGTGCGCTGACCCTGACGGTGGCGTGCGACATCCACCCGCTGAACAACCTGCGTGTGCTGACCTACCTGTCGGGTGAACTGCACGCCAGCGGCGACGCACGCAATGCCTGGGCACGCCACTGGATGGCGCTGGGCTTTGCGGCGCTGGAAGAACACCTAGCGCACAGTCCGGCCACCGGCCTGTGCAGCCACGGCGACACGCCGACGATGGCCGATTGCTGTGTCGTGCCACAGGTCTTCAATGCGCAGCGTTTTCACCTTGACCTGGCGCCCTACCCGACGCTGGTGCGCATTGCGCAGCACTGCGAAGCACTGCCGGCGTTCATCGCCGCCCACCCGGCGCAGCAGCCGGATGCAGCGTAAAAAGCCACACTGCGGGCCAAAATAAACATCAAATCCGCCTCAAACCGTTATGGGGCGTGCGCTTGCAGCTATCAAATCAAGCTACTGCGCCCCGCCGCTGGCGCATTTTCTGGCCCATCTGCTGCACCGCCGGCTCGCTCAGCAGCGCACGCGCCGCCGGGTACACCACCTCTTCTTCGCTAGCGATATGCGCCGCATAGCCGCCGGCAAACCGGGCAAACGCAGCTTCGTCCTGCGCAGTGAAGGCATGGCTCTGGCCATCCGCCAGCGCCAGCAGACACAGTCGCGCGTCTTGCCAGTGTGCGGCCATGCGCTCGTGGTCGTGCTGCAGCTGGCGTACCCGCTGCACCACCTCCGGCGTGCCCTGTACCAGCAGCAGCGGGAAGATGTGCAGCTCCTCGTCTTCATGGTGCAGCGGCGCGGCCAGGTCGAAGTAGCGCAGCACGTCGCGGGCGGCCTGCCTTGCGGAGTCGTCACAGGCGTGATCGTCCAGGTAGCGACACAGCTTCTCCAGCAGCGCCAGCGTGCGCTGCACACGCTCGTGGCAGGCCTCCAGCATTTCAAACGGCGTATCAAAACCCACGGCCGGGGCGCCAAAACCCGGCAAGGCTGTGGTGCTGCGTGTCATGGTGTTCAACCCAATTGCACGGGGGCACCGTGCCGATCAAACGGAATGAAGCCGTGGTGCTGCCCCAGCTTGATGGCCTCGACCATGCGCTGCAGCGGTGCCTCGGCATCTTCGCTGCTAGGCGCCTGGTGCGCGGTGCCGGACAAGGCGGCGGCAAACACCATCTGCCAGTCGTGGCCAAACTGGCCCGACTCTTGCGCCAGTGCGGCAAAAGACGCTATTTCTTCGGGCAGTTTGTCGGCGCACATCAACGGCACCAGCGCGCCGCCGTAGCCGGCAGCAAAGTCGGCCTGTTGCGCCGGCGTAGCGTCGTCGGGCAACTCAGCGCCGGCAAAGACAAACAGCAGGCGCTGGGGCTGCGGCTGGCGGCAGGCCGCCTGCAACAGATCGTCAAAACTGGAAATTTCCATGGTGTCACTCCAAAAAATGGCGGTGGATCGGGTGTTGGTTCAGGGCTCACCCAAGGTGCTGAAGTAGTCCGCCAGCGCCGGCCGCAGACGCGCCTGCTTGCGCGACTGCACCGTGCCCAGGCTGACAAAGCACACCGCGTACTCGCCCTCGGTCAGGCCAAACAGCGTGCGCAGACCGGTGTATTTCAGCGCTTTGCCGCTGGTCAGCGCCGAGCCGTAACCCAGCGCGGTAGCCATCAGCAGCATGTTTTGCACCGCACAACCCGCCGACAGCAGGCGCTCGTACAGGTCGATCTCCGGGTCGCCGCGCAGGCCATCGACCACCAGCAACAGCAACACCGGCGAGCGATTGGCCTTGTCGCGCGCCTGCGCCACCTGCTCAGGTGTAGCCGTAGCGTCGCGCTCCAGCAAAGAAGCGGCAAACACTTCGGCCAAGGCGGTGCGCTGCGCTGGTGGCACGCGCACCAGGCGCCAGGGCAGCAACTGCCCATGGTCGGGCGCGTGCGCGGCGGCGCCAACGATGGCTTGCAGTTCGGCGGCGCTGGGGCCTGGCTCGGTCAGGCGCTTGGGCAGGATGGTCTGGCGTGCCTGCATCAGTGCCGCGGCCATGGTGGCCACCTCGGCAGCGGGAGGGGACAGCACATTGCTGGCCATATCAACCCGGGCGGCCATCGCTGCGCATCCGTCCGTACCACGGTGCCAGCCGCAGCGCCCACACAGCCATCAGCGCCAACCACAGCCACGCGGCCAAGACCAGCAGATAGGCAGATATGCCACTGGGCCAGGCAGCGGCAATGCGCAGCAGTGTGGCCAGCTGCAAAAACCACAGCAGCGGCCAAGTGATCCGGTCGGCCTGCGTGGCACGGCCGCTGTGGGCGCACGACACGCGCGTCACCATGGTCAGCATCAGCGAGGCCAGGCAGCCCATGGTCAGGGCATGCAAAGCGCCCAAGCCCATCACCGGCGCGCCTTGCCACAAACCCAGCCACTGCGATAAACCGGCCAACAGCATCGACAGGCCGAGCCAGACAAAGCCAAGGTGCAACATCACCATCTGGCGGTTCTTGCGGCTTTGACCCCGGCCCCACCGCAGCGCCAGCCACAGCAACACCGTGCCCACAACCAGTTCCAGACTGCCGCGCAGCAACATCCACCACGCCGCAATCGAGCCTGGCAGCGGGCCATCAAACTCGACCCAAATCGCTGCGGCCTCCAGCACGGCGGCGCCGAGCATCAGCCACAGCACCCCCAACGAGCGCCATGCCGCAATCAAAGGCAAGGTGTCAGAGGACAAAAAAGGCACCATGCGGTGCGCCACGGTGACGAACACCACCACCACACAACCCCACAGCCCAGTCAACACACAGGCGCGTGCCACCACCGGAGCCTCCAGCGCCACGCCAAGGGCCACGCCGGCGAGACTCAATCCGCCAACCAGCAAGGCCACACCCAGCGCACGCGCATGGACTGGGTCCTCGGCCTGGCTGCGCCACAGCAGCGACCAGAACAACGCGGCCACCATCGCCCAGCCCAGCGTCGCCAACGCCACGCCCGCCAACGCAACACCCGCGTGCAGATGCCCGCCGGCCAGCCACAGCAACCAGCCGAGCGTTTGCAGCAACAGTGGCAGCAGCAACCGCGCGGACCGGGGCTGCGGCACTTGCAGCCACTTCGGCCCGGCAGTGAACATAAATCCAGAAAAAAACAACGGCATGAAGCCAAACACCATCACCGCTGCGTGCACCAGCGAAGGCGGCAGCACCAGCGGCAGGCCCAACCAGCCGCTGACACGATCGAGCTGCACCAGCGCCCACCACGCACTCGCTGCCAGCAGCACCACCATGGCCAGAAAAAAACCCAGCCGGTGCGGCGCCCGCAGCAAATAGCGCGGGCGCCAGCGGCGGTCTAACTGCGCCAGCGTTTGCGCATCAGGCTTGCCGCCCACCACTTGGATCGGGATGGTGCGGCCAGCGCTCACCCACAGGTTCCCAAATGCCCGCACTGGGTGCAATAGTCGCAACCGTCCTTGCGGATCATGGCGTGGGCGCCGCATTCAGGGCATTTTTTACCGGCCATGACGGGTGGGGTCGAGGCTGCACTTTGCTGTTCCCTCTCCTCTTGCGCGTGCACCGCACCGGCCAACGCGCTGGGTGCGCGCAGCTTGGCGCGCCGCTCCAAGATGTACTGAATGGCGTAGGCCACTGCGGCCACTTCGGACTCGTGCCACATCGGCACCTGCGTGCCGTCGGCCTTTTGGTGTTTCCCCAGTCGCACCGGGCCGCGGTCCCAGGCGACCTTGCGCATATCGCTCAAGGCCCGCGCCAAGAAGCCACCGCGTGCCGCCAGCGACAGCAAACGCATGCTCGATGTCATCCACTGCTGCGATTCGCTGCTCTGTCCCACCGGCATGAAAAACTCGATGGCGCGGTCCACCGTGCCGCTGCCATCGGCATTGGGCACGGGCAGGAAGGAGACCACCAGGTACAGGCGTTTTTTGCCCTCCTGCGTCCAGTATTCGACCTTTTCTGCTACCGCCGACAGCGCGCCCTTGGGGCGGCTTTCAATCACGGTGCGCATGGGATCGACCAGAGGCGGTGGTGCGAGCGCAGCCTCAGACGCGGTCTCGGGGGCGGCATGCACCTCCAGCACCGAGCCCAAAATGCTGTTGGGACGATAGGTCGCCAAGCCCTTGAGACGCGCGCGCCAAGCCTGCAGATACAAGCTCTTGAAGTCATCGTAGGGGTAATCGGCCGGAATGTTCACCGTCTTGGAAATGGCCGTATCGACGAACGGCTGCACCGCTTCCATCATGGCAATGTGGCCGTCGGCGCTCATCTCCAGCGCCGAAACAAAGTAGTCCGGCAGCTGGTTCACGTCGCCGCCCAGTTCACGGTACAGGCGCCAGGCGTGGTCTTCGACCGCGTACTCCGCCGTGCTGCCATCGGCCTCGCGCTTTTTGCGCTTGTACATCCACGAAAACGGCGGCTCGATGCCGTTGGAGGCGTTGTCGGCAAAGGCCAGGCTGACGGTGCCGGTGGGCGCAATCGACAGCAGGTGGCTGTTGCGGATGCCGTACTGGCGGATGTCTTTTTGCAGTGCTGCCGGCAGGCGGCTGGCAAAGGTGCCGCTGGCCAGATAGCCGTCGGCGTCGAACTTGGGGAACGCACCTTTCTCGCGCGCCAGCGCCACCGACGCGGTGTAGGCCGCATCGCGCATCCGCTCGGCAATGCGCGCCGCCATGGCGCGGCCTTCGTCGGTGTCGTAGCGCAGGCGCAGCATGGCCAGCGTGTTGCCCATGCCGGTAAAGCCGACACCAATCCGGCGCTTGGCGTGCGCCTCTTCGCGCTGCTGCGGCAGGGGCCAGAAGGTCACGTCGAGCACATTGTCCAGCGCACGCACTTGCAACGCGACCGAGTTTTCAAACGCCACAAAGTCAAATTCCGGCGTGCCGGAAAAGCCAAACGGATGGCGCACAAAGCGCGTCAAGATGACCGGGCCGAGGTCGCAACAACCATAAGAAGGCAAGGGCTGCTCGCCACAGGGATTCGTCGCTGCGATCGTCTCGCAGTAGTGCAGGTTGTTATCCGTGTTGATGTGATCCAGAAACAAAATCCCCGGCTCAGCAAAGTCGTAGGCGGATTGCATGATGGTGTCCCACAGCTCTTGCGCCTGCACTGTTTGGTAGACCCACTGGCCGTCGGCGCGCTGGTAGGCGCCTTGATCACGCAAGGGGATGCCGGGGGCAGCCTGGTGCACCAACTCCCACGGCAGGTCGTCTTGCACGGCATGGATGAAGGCATCGGACACGCCCACCGAGACGTTGAAATTGTTCCAGCGCCCCGGCGTGCGCTTGGCGGTAATGAAGTCCAGCACATCGGGGTGGTCAATGCGCAGCACGCCCATTTGCGCGCCACGGCGGGCCCCAGCGCTCTCGACGGTCGAGCAGGATTGGTCGAATACGTTGATGTAGCTGCACGGGCCTGAGGCCATCGAGTGCGTACCTTTGACCTCGGCGCCGCGCGGGCGGATGCGCGAGAAGTCATAACCGACGCCGCCACCGCGCCGCATGGTTTCAGCCGCTTCGCGCAGCGCTTCGTAGATTCCGGGGTAACCGCCTTCGTCCATGCCCTGGATGCAGTCGCCCACCGGCTGCACGAAGCAGTTGATCAGCGTCGCCTGGATGTCGGTACCCGCCGCGCTCATGATGCGGCCCGCGCCAATCGCGCCGGCATGCAGGTTGGCCAAGAACAGCGCTTCGTACTTGGCGCGCTGCTTTTCTGGCTCGGCGGAGGCCAGCGATCGAGCCACGCGGGCAAACAGATCGTCGATGCCGGTCTCGCCCGGCTTCAGATACTTTTCATGCAGCACATCCAGGCTGATGGGTTGAATGGCCGCTGCCGCGCCGGTCGCGGCGGCTGATTTTTTGTGTGACATGGGATTGGGTATCGTTCGATGGCTGCGCAGCCGGTAGGGCTGCGCCAAAGTGCGCAATAGTGCCTGATTAGGCAAGGGCACAAATCATATGGGTGCACTCACATGAGTACTTGCCGCAGCTATTTTAATAGCTAAAACCATGCACAATATGCATCAAATAGCCTTCAAACCCTTTATACACAAGCGCTTATAGCTAGCATTTTTATTTTTACAAACCCTGCATAGCGCTTGCAAACACCCAACAACAACGGCTCACTGCACCAAGGGCGAGTCCGCAGCGTCCAGGACGATGTGCTCCAGTGCGGCTTCGCCGGCCAGCAGGCTCATGTACTGGTGCAGGGCGCGAGCGCGTGACTGCATGGCCAACAGGCGCGCAATGCGCTCATGCACTTCGGCATACGCCGGCTGGGTACCGGCGCGGCGCTCCAGCACTTCGATGATGTGAAAACCGAAGCGGCTGTGCACCAGCATCGGGTGGATGCCCACACTGTTTTTCTGGCCCTGGTGGTGCGACTGGTGAAACAACTCCTTGGCCAGTTCAGGGGCACAGTCATCCGGGCCGAGCCAGCCCAGATCGCCGCCCTGCGTGCTGCTGGGACAGTTCGACAGCTCGGTCGCCCGTTGGGCAAAGCGCCCGGACGGCGTGTCCTTGTGCGTCAGCTCCAGCAGCGCTTTTTCTGCGTGCACGGCCAGCGCTTGCACATTGACGCCGGGCGTCACGGCAAACAGGATGTGGCGCATGTGCAGCGCCTGACCGACAATGAACTGTGAAGCATGTGCCTGGTGGTAGCGCTGACACTCGTCCTCCTGCGGCTGGGGACTGTGCACCTCGGCATCGATCATGGCCTCCAGCACCTGGCGCGCAGAGTCATCCAGTTCAGGTGCCAGCACGGTGTCGTGGGGCGCCAGCAGGCCCTGCGCTACAGCGTGTTGGCGCAGCAGTTCGGCGTAGGCGCGCTCGCGCAGTTCGTCCTCGGGCGGGCGCTGCCCGGGCGGGTGCAGCGCCACACCGTTGATGGTGGCTGTGGGCTGGCTCTGCACGCTGGCAACGGACTCGGCCGCGCTGGCACAGCCACATCCCCCCGCGGCACCACCGCCGCAGCCGGAAGAAGTCAGGGACGGATTCATCACATTTTTCCTTTCGACACAGCAGCGGCATGGGCGGGATGGCTAGCCTGTACCGGCTGCGGTGCAGGCGACGAGCGCGTGGTGACACCCACATCCAGGCGGCGGCTGCGCACCACTTGGTAGGGGCGAAACAAGTAGCCGACCGAGGCAAAGCCGCTCCACACATGTACCAGCCGGCTGAACGGGAACAGTAAAAAGATGGTCATACCGAACACAATGTGCAGCAGATAAGGCCAGGGCAGACCGGCCAGCACCTCGGCGTCCACCGTGCGCAGCGTCAGGATGCGCTGTGCCCAGTCGGCCAGGGTCAGCATCACGCTGCCGTCCGAGTGCGCCCAGGAAAACGGCAGCGTGATCAGACCCACCACCAGCTGCACCCAGAGAATCCACAAGATGGCCAGATCGGTCTTGTGGCTGGTGTAGCGGATACGTTCGTCAAACATGCGGCGGTAGATCAGCATCGACAGGCCGATAAAGCACAGCACGCCAAAAGTGCCACCCGAATAGATGGCGATCTTCTGCTTGACCGAGGCTTCCAGAAAGTGCGCATAAAAGGCGTGCGGCGCCAGCAGACCGATCAGGTGACCAAAGAACAGGAACAGGATGCCGACGTGGAACAGATTGCTGCCCCAGCGCAACAGGCCGGTGCGCAGCAGCTGCGACGAATCACTTTTCCAGGTGTATTGGTCGCGGTCGAAGCGCAACAGGCTGCCGAGCAGAAACACCGTCAGACAGATGTAGGGATAAACACCAAAGAGGAAACCATGCAGGGAAGTCATTGCGGTGCTCCTGAGGAAGGATGTGCCGGGCGCGCAGCTTTGGGCACGATATGGATGGGTTGTGGCTGGCCGGGCCGCGCCTGTCCCTGGGACGAGCAGCCGTCAAACACCACCGGCTCCTGCCAGATAGCATCGATGGGCTCTTCGGCTGCCACCTCGACCGGTGAGGCTTTTTCGCCGGCCAGTTCCAGCAAGGCACCCAGCACGACGGCATAGGCGCTTTGGCGCTTTTGCAGGGCAGCAAAAATGGCGTTAAAGATATGCGCCATCTCACCCAGGAACTCGCGTGCCTGGCGCGGCGCCAGGGTGGAGGCGAACTCCAGCACCACTGGCAAAAAATCGGGCAACTCGCCTTCACCCAAAAACAGGCCGGCCTGCTCATAGGTTTTGGTCAGGTCGATCATGGCAGGGCCCCGGTCGCGCGAGTCGCCATGCACATGCTCGAACAGGTGCAACGAGGTGGAGCGGCCCCGGTCGAACATTTCGACATAGTCGGCCTCAACCTCCAGCACGGGCTTGCGGGCCAGCGTGTCGATGAAGGCGCTCAACTCCGCCAGACGTTCTGCGGGCAGCGCCTGCTCGTCTTGCAGCGCGGTGCGCAGGTCTGGCCAATGGGCACGCAGCGGGGCATCGGGATAACCCAGCAGCAGTGCCAGCACGCGCAGGCTTTTGCTGGCAGGGGGAATGTGATTAAACAGTGCCATGACTCAGACCTCCATCTTGATCGGGATGGTGCGTTTTTTGCTGCCCCCAAACAGGCTGACTTCGCTACTGCCTTCAGAGCAGCCGTTGCCGAACGTGAAGCCGCAGCCACCGCGCACGTCAAAGGCGTTCTCGGCGTATTCGCGGTGCGTTGACGGGATGACGAAGCGGTCTTCGTAGTTGGCAATCGCCATGGTGTGGTACATGTCCTCGACCTGCGCCACCGTGAGGCCCGCCTGCGCCAGCACCGCCAGGTTCTGCTCATGGTCCACATGCTTGCTGCGCTGGTAGGCACGCATCGCCAACATGCGTTGCAGGGCGCGCATCACGGGGGCGGTGTCGCCCGCGGTCAACAGGTTGGCCAGGTACTGCACCGGAATGCGCATCTGCGAGATGTCGGGTATCTCACCGTTGACGCCGATTTTGCCGGCGTTGGCCGCCGAGGTGATGGGCGAGAGCGGCGGCACGTACCAGACCATCGGCAGCGTGCGGTACTCGGGGTGCAGCGGCAGCGCCACTTTCCAATCCACCGCCATCTTGTAGACCGGGCTGCGGCGGGCACCTTCCAGCCAGGCTTCGGGAATGCCGTCCTTGCGCGCCTGCTCAATCACGGCTGGGTCGTGCGGATTCAGGAAGATGTCGAGTTGCGCTTGGTATAGGTCCTTGTCGTCCGGCACGCTGGCCGCTTCCTGGATGCGATCGGCGTCATACAGCACCACACCCAGGTAGCGGATGCGGCCGACACAGGTCTCAGAACACACGGTCGGCTGGCCAGCCTCGATGCGCGGGTAGCAGAAGGTGCACTTCTCGGCCTTGCCGCTCTTCCAGTTGTAATAAATCTTCTTGTAGGGGCAGCCCGAGACGCACATGCGCCAGCCACGGCACTTGTCCTGGTCGATCAGCACGATGCCGTCTTCCTCGCGCTTGTAGATCGAGCCGGACGGGCAGGACGCCACACAGCTGGGGTTCAGGCAGTGCTCGCACAGGCGCGGCAGGTACATCATGAAGGTGTTCTCGAACTGGCCCACCATGTCTTTTTGCACCTGCTCAAAGTTGTCCAGGTTGGCATCCTTACTGCGCTTGGAGAACTCGCCGCCGAGAATTTCTTCCCAGTTCGGCCCCCACACGATTTTTTCCATCCGCTTACCGGTGATCAGACTGCGCGGCTGCGCCGTGGGAGCGGCGTGCATCTCGGGCGCCGATTGCAGGTGGTCGTAGTCGAAAGTGAAGGGCTCGTAGTAGTCGTCGATCTGCGGCATGTTCGGGTTGGCGAACAGGCGCATCAGCATCTTCCACTTGCCACCCTGGCGTGGCTCGATCGAGCCATCGGGATGGCGCACCCAGCCACCATTCCACTTGTCCTGGTTTTCCCATTCCTTGGGGTAGCCGATGCCGGGTTTAGTCTCGACGTTGTTGAACCAGGCGTATTCCATGCCTGGGCGGCTGGTCCAGACGTTTTTGCAGGTGACCGAACAGGTGTGGCAGCCAATGCACTTGTCCAGGTTCAGCACCATGCCGATTTGTGCGCGAATTCTCATGCCGATTCTCCCTGTTGTTGCACCACGAAGGCGCGGTCATCGCCGCGTGGCGTGTCCAGCCAATCCACTTTGTCCATCTTGCGCACGACAACGAATTCGTCGCGGTTGGTGCCAATGGTTCCGTAGTAGTTGAAGCCGTAGGACAGCTGGGCGTAGCCGCCGATCATGTGCGTCGGTTTCAGCACCACGCGCGTCACCGAATTGTGGATACCACCGCGGTGCCCGGTGATCTCCGAGCCGGGCGTGTTGACGATTTTTTCTTGGGCGTGGTACATGATCACCATGCCGGGTTTTACCCGCTGGCTGACCACCGCGCGTGCCGTGAGCGCGCCGTTGACGTTGTAGGCCTCCACCCAGTCGTTGTCCTCCACCCCAATCACCTTGGCATCGTCTTCACTCAGCCAGATGATCGGTCCGCCCCGACTCAGCGTGAGCATGAGCAGGTTGTCGGTGTAGGTCGAGTGGATGCCCCACTTCTGGTGTGGCGTGATGAAGTTCAGCAGAATTTCGGCATTGCCATTGCTGCGGATGCCGTGCACGCCCGCCGTGGCCTTCAGGTTCACCGGTGGCCGGTAGCTGGCCAAGCCCTCGCCAAACGCCAGCATCCACGGATGGTCTTGGTAGAACTGCTGGCGTCCGGTCAGCGTGCGCCACGGGATGTATTCGTGCACATTGGTGTAGCCGGCGTTGTACGACACCGTCTCCGACTCAATACCGCTCCAGGTGGGCGAGCTGATGATCTTGCGCGGCTGCGCCTGGATGTCGCGAAAGCGAATCTTCTCGTCTTCGCGGTGCAGCGCCAGGTGCGTGTGGTCGCGCCCGGTCTGCTTGCCCAGCGCCTCCCACGCCTTCACCGCCACATGGCCGTTGGTCTCCGGGGCCAGCTGCAACACCATTTCGCAAGCGTCAATGTCGCTCAAGATGCGCGGCATCCCCAGCGTCACGCCGGGCTCGGTCACCAAGCCGCTGAGCTGGCCCAGCTGCTTGACCTCGGTTTCGGTATTCCACGCAATGCCCTTGCCGCCATTGCCGATCTTGTTCAGCAGCGGGCCCACGGCCGTAAAGCGCTTGTAGACGTTCGGGTAGTCGCGCTCGACCACCTGTATCTGCGGTGCGGTCTTGCCAGGGATCAGCTCGCACTCGCCGCGCTTCCAATCCTTCACGTCAAACGGCTGCGCCAGCTCGCCGGGCGAGTCGTGCTGCATAGGCGTGAGCACCATTTCTTTTTCGACGCCCAGATGCCCTTCGCACAGTTCGCTGAAGCGTTTGGCAAAGCCCTTGTAGATTTCCCAGTCGCTTTTGGACTGCCACACCGGGTCCACGGCCGTGGACAGCGGGTGGATAAAGGGGTGCATGTCACTGGTGTTGAGGTCGTTTTTCTCGTACCAAGTGGCGGTCGGCAGCACGATGTCCGAATACAGACAGGTGGTGCTCATGCGAAAGTCCAGCGTGACCAGCAAATCGAGCTTGCCCTCGGGCGCCTGTGCGTGCCAGACCACTTCTTCCGGCTTGGCCTCGTCCCTGCCCAGGTCCTTGCCCTGCACACCGTGCGTAGTGCCTAGCAGGTGCTTGAGGAAATACTCATGCCCCTTGCCCGACGAGCCAATGATGTTGGAGCGCCAGACAAACATGTTGCGCGGCCAGTTGTCGGGATGATCGGGGTCTTCACAGCTCATCTTCAGTGAGCCGTTTTTCAGCGCCTGCACCACATAGTCCTTGGGGTCCATGCCAGCGGCCTGCGCGTCTTTCACCACCTGCATCGGGTGCGTCTGCAACTGCGGTGCCGACGGCAGCCAGCCCATGCGCTCAGCGCGCACGTTGTAGTCGATCATGCTGCCGCCATACAGCTTCTTGTCGGCCAGCGGCGACAGCACTTCGTCCACGCCGATTTTTTCGTAGCGCCACTGGTTAGTGTGGGCGTAGAAGAAGCTGGTGCTGTTCATCTGGCGCGGTGGGCGAATCCAGTCCAGCGCAAACGCCAGCGGCGTCCAGCCGGTCTGCGGGCGCAGCTTTTCTTGGCCGACGTAATGCGCCCAGCCGCCGCCGCTCTTGCCAATGCAGCCGCACATCATCAGCATGTTGATGACGCTGCGGTAGTTCATGTCACTGTGGTACCAGTGGTTCATGCCAGCGCCGATGATGACCATCGAGCGGCCCTGGGTCTTGTGCGCGTTGTCGGCAAACTGGCGCGCCACGGCAATGATTTGCTCGCGCGGCACGCCGGTGATCTGCTCCTGCCAAGCGGGCGTGTAGGGCGTGTTGTGGTCAAAGTCGGCCGCTGCCAGCTCGCCCGGCAGGCCGCGCGCAATACCGTACTGCGCCACCTGCAGGTCAAACACGGTGGCGACCAGCACCTCGCCGCTGCCCACGGCAAGGCGCTGCACCGGCACGGTGCGCACCAGCACATCGCTTTGCTCGTTGTTGGGGAAATGCGCGTGGTGGATGCCGCCGAAATACGGAAAACCCACCTGCGCGTGGTCGGTAGCGGCGTTTTCCACCCCGCCTTCGCCCTCCATCACCGACAGCTTGAGCGACACGTCATTGCCATCGCGTGCTTCCTTGGCTTCCAGGTTCCACTGGCCCATGTCAGCGCGGCCGTCCGGGCCCCAGCGGAAGCCAATCGCACCCTGCGGCACCACCACCTGGCCACTGGCATCCAAAGCGACGGTTTTCCAGTCCGGGTTGTTGTCCTGTCCCATCTGGTCGGCAAAGTCGCTGGCGCGCACGTAGCGGTCGGGCACCAAGCAGGTGCTGCCGTTTTCCAGGGTGTGCTGTTTCAGCATCACCAGCATCGGCAAGTCGGTATAGCGGCGCGCGTAGTCATCAAAATAAGCCGAGCGCGGCTGGCCGTTGCCACCAAAGTAGAAGTCTTTCAGGATGACGTGGCCCATGGCCATGGCAACGGCGGCATCGGTACCCTGTTTGGGGTGCAACCACAGGTCGGACAGCTTGGCAACCTCGGAATAGTCGGGGGTGATAGCCACCGTTTTGGTGCCCTTGTAGCGCACCTCGGTGAAGAAATGGGCGTCCGGCGTGCGTGTCTGCGGCACGTTCGAGCCCCAGGCAATGATGAAATTCGAGTTGTACCAGTCGGCCGATTCGGGTACGTCGGTCTGCTCACCCCAGACCTGCGGGCTGCTGGGCGGCAGATCGCAGTACCAGTCGTAAAAGCTCATGCACACGCCGCCAATCAGCGACATGTAGCGCGAGCCGGCGGCGTAGCTGACCATCGACATCGCCGGAATGGGCGAAAAACCGATGATGCGGTCGGCACCGTGCTGCTGGATCGTATAGACGTTGGACGCAGCGATCAGCTCGTTCACTTCATCCCAGGTCGAGCGCACAAAGCCGCCCAGACCGCGCACGCTCTGGTAATCGCGCCGCTTGGCATCGTCCTGCACCACGGCGGCCCAGGCCTCGACCGGCGCCAGGGTCAAGCGTGCCTCGCGCCAGTGTTTGAGCAGGCGGGCGCGGATCATCGGGTATTTGACGCGGTTGGCACTGTACAGGTACCAGCTGTAACTGGCGCCGCGCGAGCAGCCGCGCGGCTCGTGATTGGGCATGTCCCAGCGCGTGCGCGGGTAGTCGGTCTGCTGGGTTTCCCAGGTGACGATGCCGCCCTTGACGTATACCTTCCACGAGCACGAACCGGTGCAGTTCACACCGTGTGTGCTGCGCACGATCTTGTCGTGTGCCCAGCGGTTGCGGTAGGCGTCCTCCCAGGTGCGGTCTTCGGCGGTAGTCACGCCGTGGTCACCCGAAAACGACTCCCTCGGGTTGGAAAAGTAGTTCAGGCGGTCGAGAAAATGGCTCATCGGAGGCTCCTTTGACGGGTCATGATGGAAGGGTTCAGCACGGCATTTCGGCGTGCTTGCGTGCGTAGTACCACCAGGTCACCACAATGCACAGGACATAGAAAACAGCAAACGTCCAGAGGGCCAACTCGGGCCCGCCGGTCAGCGCAATCGAACTGCCATAGCTCTTGGGAATGAAGAAGCCACCGTAGGCAGCAAAGGCCGCTGTGAAGCCGAGCGTGGCGGCAGCCAGGGTGTTTCCCTCTTTCTGCGCCTGCGCCACGGCGCTGGTGTCGTTGGCTTGCACACCACGCATGGCTTCAGTCAAAAAGATGACGGGGATCATGCTGAAGGTGGAGCCGTTACCAATGCCGGTGGTCAGGAACAGCACCAGAAAGCAGATAAAGAAGCCGCTGAAGTTGCCGCCGATGCCGCCGTGCGGCAGGAACTGGATCACACCCACCACCGCAATGGTCATGACGATAAAGTTCCATAGCGTGACGCGCGCGCCGCCCACCTTGTCGGCCAGCCAGCCACCAAACGGGCGCACCACGGCGCCTACCAGTGGGCCAAGCCAGGCATACGCCAGCGGATTCACGTCTGGAAACTGGCTCTTGATGAGCAACGGAAAACCAGCGGCATAGCCAATGAACGAGCCGAAGGTGCCCAGGTACAACAGGCACATCAGCCAGTTGTGCTTGCGCCGGAAAATCGCAGCCTGGCTGGCAAAGGATGCCTTGGCATCGGCAATGTCGTGCATACCAAACCACGCTGCCAGCGACGTCAGAGCAATCCACGGCACCCAGATGAAGGCGGCATTCTGTGTCCACACCTGTACGTTGACGCCGTTTTTGACCACCGCCTGGCCTTCGCCGCCGAAGATGCCAAAGATGCCAACCGTCACCACCAGCGGGCTCAAAAACTGCACCACCGACACGCCCAGATTGCCCAAACCAGCGTTCACGCCCAGCGCCGAGCCCTTGCGCTCCTTCGGAAAAAAGAAGCTGATGTTGGCCATGCTGGAGCTGAAATTGCCGCCACCAAAACCGCACAGCAGCGCCAGCACCAGCATGGTGGGGTAGCTGGTGCTGTTGTCCTGCACCGCATAGCCAATGCCAATAGCAGGAATCAGCAGCGAAGCGGTAGAAATCGCCGTCCAGCGCCGGCCACCGAACACCGGCACCATGAACGAGTAAAAAATGCGCAACGTGGCACCGCTGAGCGCGGGCGCCGCCGCCAGCCAGAACAGCTGGTTGCTCGAATATTTAAAGCCCAGGCCGGGCAGGCTGACGGCGACCACGCTCCAGACCTGCCAGATGGCAAACGCCAGGAACAGGGCTGGCACCGAAATCCATAGATTGATCTTGGCGACGGCCTCGCCTTCGCGTTCCCAGAAGGCTTTGTCTTCCGGGGTCCAGATGTGCAGGGTGCGCCCGGTGCTGGCACGCGGGGCAGAAGGTGAGACAGACATGGTGTGAGGCTTTCAGAAGATCAGCGGACGGTGCCCGCCGCTGGCGTGGGGGCCGAGCCCATCACGTCAGAACGGCGAACTTCAGTGAAATACATCCAGATGAGCGAGACCCAGACCACGCCGTACATCAGCATGAAGGCGCTGGAGCGCACGCCGGTCAGGTCCATCAAGACACCGAAAGCGATCGGCAGCAAAAAGCCGCCCATGCCGCCGGCCAGGCCCACCATGCCGCTGATGGCGCCGATGTTGGTCGGGTAGTCATCGCTGATGTACTTGAAAACGCTGGCCTTGCCGAAGGCAAAAGCAATGCCGAGGATGAACATCAGCCCGGTGAAGGCGTACACGTTCAGGCCGATATGGAAGGTCTTGGCGCCGTCCACGGTCATGATGGTGAAATCGGTCTGCGGGTAGCTGAGCAGGAACAGGCACACCCAGCTGACCCACATCACCCACCAGGTGATGCTGTGCGCGCCGTACTTGTCCGAGAGCCAGCCACCAATGGCGCGCAAAACGCCCCCGGGCAGTGAAAAACACGCTGCCAGCAGCGCGGCGACACGGATATCGAGGCCGTATTCGCCAACGTAGTACTGCACCATCCACAGCGACAGCGCCACATAACCGCCAAAAACGATGCTGTAGTACTGGCAGTACTTGAGCACCTTGGGATCTTTGAGGGCCTTGAGTTGTTCAGAGAACTTGACGTTGCTGGACACCAGATGGGCTGGGTCGCTGTAGCTGAACAGCCAGAACAGCACCAGCGTGCCAAGCATGATGGCGGCATAGACGTGCGGCACCATGGTCCAGCCAAAGGCCACCAACAACACCGGGGCGACGAACTTGTTGACGGCAGCGCCCGAGTTGCCGGCACCGTAGACTCCCATCGCCGTACCCTGGCGGCTTTTGGGAAACCAGCGCGCCACGTAAGGTGTGCCGACTGAGAACGAACCGCCCGCCAAGCCGACAAACAGGCCAATGGTGAGGAAATGCCAGTACGCGGTGGCGTAGCCCATGATCCAGATCGCCGGCACCGTCACGGCCATCAGCATCGCCATGACGATACGGCCACCGTATTTGTCCGTCCAGATGCCCAGCGGCACGCGGATCAGCGAGCCCGTCAGCACCGGCATGGCGGTAAGCAGGCCAAATTGCGTCGAACTGAGGTTCAGCAGTTTCTTGATCGGGATGCCGATCACGCCAAACATCATCCAGACCATGAAGCAGACCGTGAACGCCAGCGTGCTGACAATCAAGACCGACCAGGCCTGTCGGGTTCGTTCGGGACTTTCACCCGCAGACAGCGGAGCTCTTGCCATTGCGCGATACCTCTCTTGTTGAGAGATGCATCGTCGCCAAAGCACCCGGGTTTGCCCATCCTTCAGCAGAGCCATGGCGGCAAGGCAAAAGAACTAGACCCGGGCGTTAACCCCTAGTCCCAAAGGACTACTGTCCCGTGCGCAGGCGCTCTAGCAGTCCGGCGGTGGCGCCATCCAACCCGGTACGATCACCGCTGGCCAGGCGCGGTTCGATGTCGGTGGCCAATTGCTTGCCCAGTTCTACGCCCCACTGGTCGAAGCTGTTGATGCCCCAGATGGAGCCGGCGACAAACACGCGGTGCTCGTACAGCGCAATCAGCGCGCCCAGCGACGCCGGGTCCAATTGCTCCAGCAACAACACGCTGCTGGGCCGGTTGCCACTGAAATGGCGGTGGCCGCAGGCGCTGTCTCGCCCCAGCATCAGCGCCTGCGCCTGCGCCAGCGCGTTAGCGACCAGACGCGGGTGTTGCCCGGGCAGGTCGCGCCCACCGCAGCGCAGCACGATGAATTCGACTGGAATCACATCCAGCCCCTGGTGGATCATTTGGAAAAAGGCGTGCTGGCCGTTGGTGCCCGGCTCGCCCCAGACCACCGGCGAGGTGGCGTAAGGCAGCGTGCGGCCTTGCCAATCCACACCCTTGCCGTTGCTCTCCATCTCCAGTTGCTGCAAATACGCCGACAGGCGCCGCAACCCATGGCTGTAGGGCGCAATGCAGCGGCTGGTAAAGCCGTGGAAGTTGCGGTACCAGACGTCCAGCAGACCCAAACGCACTGGCAGATTGCGCTCTAGCGGTGCGTTGAAAAAATGTCCGTCCATGGCGTGCGCGCCGGCCAGCAATTCTTTGAAGGCAGCAGCGCCAACGGCAATGGCAATTGGCAGACCAATCGCCGACCACAGTGAAAAACGCCCGCCCACCCAGTCCCAAAAACCAAAAGTGGTGCGGATACCAAAGGCAGCGGCCGCCTCGATATGGGTGGTGAGCGCAGCAAAGTGGCGTGCCAGTGGCAACGGCGCATCTACATCAGCACTCCCGCCGTGCGCCAGAAACCAGTCGCGCGCAGCATGGGCATTGACCATGGTCTCGGCGGTAGTGAAGGTTTTCGAGGCGATCAAAAACAGCGTGCTTTCCGGCCGCAACTGGCGCAACAGGCTACCCAACTCCATGCCATCGACATTGGAAACAAAGTGCACGCGCTGGCCGTCTTGCCAGCGGTCTTGCAGCGCGGTCACCACCATCGCCGGCCCCAGGCCCGAGCCGCCAATGCCGATGCTGACGATGTCGGTGATGGCCGCATCACTGCGCACGCTGTCCGCGTAGCGGAGCATGGCGTGCAGTGTGGTCTGCACATCGCGCTCGGCATTTGCTATTAAATCAGTAGCTTGTAGCGCTTTATCTACATGGGCTACAGGCTTATTTCTTAATAAATGGTGCAGTACTGCGCGTTGTTCGGTGTGGTTGATGGGCGCACCGGCCAGCATGGCGTCACGGTGTGTTTCCAGGCCACATTCGCGTGCCAGCGCCAGCAACAGCGTCTCGGTCGGCACATCGATGCGGTTGCGCGACAAATCGGCAAACACATGCGGCGCTTCTTGGCTGAAGGCGGCGTAGCGGCCCGCGTCGGCAGCAAAAGCGGCGCGCACATCGAAGTGGCGACCAGCGCTGTCAAAGTGCGCGCGCAGCGCAGCCCAGGCGCACGTGTGGTCACAGCGCACACGCGGGTCTGGGAGAGCCTCAAGAACGTCTGGCGCAGGCGGCTGCATTCAGTGCGCGAGCATCAGTTGTTCAAGCTTGACGGCATCTGTCACAAAAGCGCGAATGCCCTCGGCCAGTTTTTCTGTCGCCATGGCGTCTTCATTGAGCGCGTAGCGAAAGCCGGCCTCGTCATAGTGCACGGCGGGCAGCTCCAGCGCCTGCGCAGCTGGCGCGTCCAGCGCGCGTTCCAACGGGGTGTCGGTAGCGGCCATTTGTGCCAGCAGGTCGGGGGCAATCGTCAACAGGTCACAACCGGCCAACGCCGTGATCTGACCAACGTTACGGAAGCTCGCACCCATCACCTCGGTGGCAATGCCAAAGTGCTTGTAATGGTTGTAAATGGCGCGCACCGACTGCACGCCCGGGTCATTGGCGCCGGCCATGGCGGCTTCGTCCCAGCGGGCGCCGGCCTGTTTTTTGTGCCAGTCGTAAATGCGCCCGACAAAGGGCGAAATCAGCTGTACCTTGGCCTGACCACAGGCGACGGCCTGGGCAAAGGCAAACAGCAAGGTCAGGTTGGTGTGGATGCCGCGCTGCTCCAGCTGGCGCGCGGCTTCAATACCTTCCCAGGTGGCGGCAACTTTGATCAGCACGCGATCAATGTGGATGCCTTCGGCCTGGTACATCTCGATGAGGCGCTCGGCGCGGGTGATGGTGGCGCTGGTGTCAAAGCTCAGGCGCGCATCGACTTCGGTGGAGACCCGGCCCGGAATGATCGACAGGATCTCGCAACCGAAGCGCACTAGCAGGCGGTCCATCACCTCGGCCAGGTCGCGGCCACGCCAGCGCTCAACCACTTCGCGCAGCAGCGGGGCGTAATCGCTTTTTTGCACGGCCTTCAGGATCAGTGACGGATTGGTGGTGGCATCTTGGGGACGGAACTGCGCCAACTGGCGAAAGTCCCCGGTGTCGGCCACCACGGTGGTGAATTGTTTCAGTGCGTCGAGCTGGTTCATGTTGATGGCAAATCCTTGCGGTAAACCCCGGCCAATGGCCCGGGGGCAGAACGGGGGCAGATGACAATCCCCGAGTGTATGCGGCCCCACCAGCCGCTCGACGCGTACAGATGCAAGTACCGATACAAGCCGGTTGCCACCGCGAAACCGGGTTACATTGCCCTTCCCTCTTTTTTCAGTGGGTCTGCCATGAGCTTTGATCTGGTTTTATTGGGCGGCACCGGCGACCTGGCCTGGCGCAAATTGCTGCCGGCGTTGTTCCAGGCCTTTCGCCATGGCTCGCTGCCCGAGGGGGGCCGCATCCTTGGCGTGGCGCGCGAGGCATTCGACAGCGACACGCAGTACCGCGACTGGGTGGCGCTGCGCCTGGAAGCCATAGAGGGCGAAAAGCGCCCGACCAGCGAAGAATTTGCCCGCTTTGCCGCCCTGCTGCACTACGTGCGCGCCGACCTGTCCCAACCCGACGACTACGCCGCCTTGGCCGCGCGCCTGCACGAGCGCCAAGCCGACAGTGTGGTGCTGTATCTGGCCACGGCGCCGGCGCTGTTTGCCAGCGTCGCCGAGCAGCTGGGGCGCAGCGGACTGGCCACGCCGCAAACGCGCATCGTGCTGGAAAAACCACTGGGCCACGACTTGGCCAGCAACCGCGCCATCAACGCCAGCGTGCTGCGCCACTTTGGCGAGCACCAGGTGTTTCGCATCGACCACTATCTGGGCAAACCGTCGGTGCAAAACCTGCTGGCGCTGCGCTTTGGCAACACGCTGTTTGAGCCGCTGTGGCGGCGTGACACCATTGCCAACATCCAGATCACCATCGCCGAAACCCTGGGAGTGGAAAAGCGCGGCAGCTTTTACGACGGCACCGGCGCACTGCGCGACATGGTGCAAAACCATGCCTTGCAACTGCTGTGCGCCGTGGCCATGGAGCCGCCGGTCAACGCCAGTGCCGACGCCATCCGCGACGAAAAGCTCAAGGTGCTGCGCTCGCTGCGCCCGTGGACCGCAGAAACACTGGCGCGCGACGCCGTGCGCGGCCAATACACTGCCGGCCAGGCTGCTGGCGAGCGCGTACCGAGTTACCGTGACGAACCGGGTGTTCACTTAGACAGCCATACCGAAACTTTTGTGGCCCTGCGTACCGAAATCCACAACTGGCGCTGGGCCGGCGTGCCGTTTTACCTGCGCACCGGCAAGCGACTGGCATCGCGCGAAGCCTTCATCGTGGTCAATTTTCGGCCCACGCCGCACGCCATTTTTCGCACGCCGACCGACAGCGCCAACCGGCTGGTGATCCACCTGCAACCGCGCGACGGCCTGGATCTGCACCTGTTTGCGGCGGCGCAGGCACCGCGCCGGCCGGCAGCCCCGGCGACTTCAGCCACCCCCCTGCTCTCGGCCGTGTCGCTGAACATGGATTTTGACCAGCGCTTTGGCGCCGAGCGCGTCGGCGCTTACGAGCGCCTGCTGCTGGACGTGCTGGCGGGACGGTTGAATTTGTTTGTGCGCAGCGACGAGCAGGAAGCCGCCTGGGAATGGGTCGAGCCCCTGCTGGATGCCTGGGCCCAGGCCGAAGAAAGCCCGCGCGGCTATGCCGCGGGCACTTGGGGCCCCAGTGCCGCCAGTGCGCTGCTGGCACGCGACGGCTACTGCTGGACCGAAGAATGCTGAGCAGCACGGCATATCACCCACGTGGCCACCATGCTTGATCGCATCGCCGCCTCCCTGTCGTCACTGGCCCCCGCCGAGCAGCGCGTAGCACGGCTGGTGCTGCTCGATCCACGTATTTTTGCCCGCCTGCCGGTGCGCGAGCTGGCGGCGCGCGCCCAGGTCAGCAAGCCCACCGTGGTGCGGTTTTGCCGCAGCATGGGCTACGACGGCTTGGCCGATTTCAAGCTCAAACTGGCCGGCAGCGTCAGCGAAGGCGTGCCGTTTATCCACCGCAGCGTGGATGCCGACGACAAAACCAGCGACGTGATGGTCAAGGTGGTGGACAACGCCGTCGCCGCCTTCTTGCAATACCGCAATGCGGCCAGCACCGTGGTGTTGGAGCGCGCCGCCAGTGCCATTGCCGCCACCTGGCAGACTGGGCGGCGCATTGAGTTCTATGGCGCCGGCAATTCCGGCATCGTGGCGCTGGACGCGCAGCACAAATTTTTTCGTCTGGGTGTCACCAGCCTGGCCACCAGTGACGGCCACATGCAGGTGATGAGCGCCACGCTGCTGGGCCCGGGCGACTGCGCCCTCATCATTTCCAACTCGGGCCGCACGCGCGACCTGATGGACGCGGCTGAGATTGCGCGCAAGAACGGCGCCACCACCATCGCTATCACCGCCAGCGGCTCGCCCTTGGCCAGCGCTTGCCATATCCACTTGGCCGCCGACCACCCGGAGGGCTACGACCGCTACAGCCCGATGGTCTCGCGCTTGCTGCACCTGCTGGTGATTGATGTATTGGCGACCTGCGTCGCGCTGCGCATCGGGCCACCGCTACAACCGCTGCTGCAGCAAATGAAGGACAACCTGCGCGCCAAGCGCTATGCGTAAGCAGTCCAGGCGAATATACGGTTAAATCAGCGTCAAACCCAGCTACAGCAAGCGCTGATAGCTACTATTTTAATAGTCTTCAAACACGCCCGTAGGTGGCCGTGAAGGTGGCTTGCGCCAAGGTGTTGGCGTGGACCATAAAGCCGGCCAAAGCGGCGGTGGCATCGTTGGGAATATCCAGCCTGTCCACGCCCAGCGCATAGACGGTAAAGACGTAGCGGTGCGGCGAATCACCCGGGGGCGGACACATGCCGCCCCAGGCGTAGGCGCCGTAGTCGTTGCGAATATGCCGTGCCGGTGCCGGCAGCCCGGTGCCACCCTGCGCGCCGGCATGGGCCACCAGTTGCGTGGTGTCAGCCGGCAAATCGACGACAAACCAATGCCACCAGCCCGATCCGCTGGGCGCATCCGGGTCATACACCGTGACGGCAAAACTGCGCGTGCCGGCGGGAGCGCCTTGCCATTGCAGCACCGGTGAGCGGTTCTGACCCGAGCAGCCAAAGCCATCGAACTCAAACACCGGGCCAATGCTTGCGCCGTTGGCGATATCGGGACTGGAAAGCGTGAAAGTAGTCATACCAAAGCTCCTTGAAACATAAACACCCTCACCCTACAGCGCCGGCAAGGGCATGGCCTGCTCCGCCAAGCTGGCATGCAGAGCAGCACCCAGCGGCAAAATTTCGTCGTTAAAGTCATAACGGCTGTTGTGCAGGCCACAACTGCCCATACCGGCCTCATTGCCCTGACCAAGGCGCAGATAAGCGCCAGGCTTGTTTTGCAGCATGAACGAGAAATCCTCCGCGCCCATGCTGGGTTCGAGATCGCGCACCAGGTTTTCTGCACCCACCAGCGCCTGCGCCACATCGCCGGCAAACACCGCTTCAGCTTCGGTGTTGATGGTCGCCGGGTAAATGCGCTCGTAATGCACCGTCGCCGTGGCACCAAAACCCAGCGCAATGGCACTGCACAGGTCACGTAAACGCTGCTCCACCAAATTTTGCACGGTATGGTCAAAGGTGCGCACCGTACCCACCAACGTGGCCTTGCCCGGCATCACGCTAAACGCCCCGAGATCGCCCGCCTGCATGGCGCACAGGCTGACCACCGCGCTTTGCAGTGGGCGCACGTTGCGTGCCACGATGCTTTGCGCCGCCGTGATGATGTGTGCCGCCACCAACACCACATCCACTCCTTGGTAAGCGTGCGCACCATGGCCGCCGCGCCCAGTGATCTCGATGGTGATGCGGTCGGCGGCGGCCATCATGGCGCCGCTGTTGAGTCCCACCGTGCCGGCCTTCATCGCCGGCCAGTTGTGCATGGCATAGACCGACTGCACCGGAAAGCGCTCAAACAGACCGTCCTCCATCATCACACGCGCACCGGCCAGCCCTTCTTCACCGGGCTGAAAGATCAGCACCGCCGTGCCATCGAAGTTGCGCGTCGCCGCCAGGTAGCGCGCCGCGCCAATCAGCATCGCCGTGTGGCCATCGTGCCCGCAACCATGCATCAGGCCCGACTTGGCCGATCTCCAGGGAAATTCGTTGTCCTCGGTCATGGGCAGGGCGTCCATATCGGCACGCAGGCCGATCATGCTGCCACTGGCCGTACTGCGCCCGCGAATCACAGCGACGATGCCGGTGCGGCCAATGCCATCGTGGATTTCATCGACACCGCACACGTTGAGCGCCTCTTTGACGCGCGCACCGGTGTAAACCTCTTCAAATCCCAACTCAGGGTGCGCGTGCAGATCGCGGCGCAGGGCCACCAACTCGGGGTAATACTGGCGGATGTGCGCAAAAGCGCGGCCACCAACCTTGAAACGGGGAACTTGCATCCATCGGCTCCAGCAAAGCCCATGCGCCATGCTGACCATGTGCGCGGGCCGGTCGTACACAACAAAAAGATGGCCGATTGTGCCGCGCCTAGGCTGAGCGCACAAAGCACAAATAGAAAACAAAAAGCCGCCAACCCGAAGGTTGGCGGCTTTTTTTATCCGCTGAAAGCTGGCTTACGCCAGCCATTCATTAGAAAGCGTGGCGAATGCCGACTTGGAAGCCGGTTTGGTTGCGGCCAGCGTCAGCAGCCAAGGGCAGGCCAACGCCGCCCAGGTTGACATCCGAGAAGTTCTTGTTCTTCAGGAAAGCAGCCGTGCCATACACAGCGGTGCGCTTGGACAGGTCATAGACATAACCCACCGACAGCTGCTGTGCGTCGTCCTTGCTGTTCTTCAGGTCGTATGCAGCGTACTGCAGCTTGACAGTGCCGGGGCCGACAGGAGCGCTGACGCCCAGCAGATAGTTGGTGTACTTGCCTTCTGCGGTGGTCAGGTTGTCTTCAAACTTCACGCGCTGAACCAAGCCCGACACCTTCAGCATGCCCAGGTCGTAAGAAGCGCCAACCGACAATTGAGTGCGGTCAGCGTCAAAGCCCAGACCAACTGTCTGGTTGTTCTTATCCAAAGAAACCGTCACGCTGATAGGACCGTTGTCGTAAGCAGCGTAGCCGCCGATATAGCGGTTGGTCTTGTTGCTGCCAGTGGATTCGCCAAAGCCGTAGTTCAAGGCGCCAGTGAAACCACCAAAGTTAGGCGTGTAGTAAGCCAGCATGTTGCTAGCACGAACACCATTGAAGTCACCGGTCGTACCGGTCAGGTTGCCGCTCCAGCCCAGGAACTGGCCCATGCCGACTTGGCCGAACAGATCGTAAGCGCTGGTCTTGTAGCCAGCGGTCAGGTCACGACCCAGACGGACTTCACCGAAACCGCCCATCAGGCTGAGGGTCGAACGGCGCTTGAAGTTCAGGCCAGCAGCAGTGCCGTCATCAGGAGTGATTTCGCCTTCGAGCCAGAAACCAGCCTTCAGGCCGCCGCCGAGGTCTTCAACACCGCGGAAACCGAGGCGGCTGGTAGCGTTGCCGCTGTTGGCCAGACCGTATTTGTTGTCGCCGCCGCTGTTCTTGACGTAGCCCACACCGGTATCAACGATACCGAACAGGGTGACGGAAGATTGGGCCATTGCGGCGCCGGAAGCAGCCAGAACGGCCAGGGCAATCAGGGATTTTTTCATTGAAATTACTCCAAGGTTAAACGTAGGGCACCGGCTCGGTTGGGATTACAGATGCAGCATCTGCGCAGTCCGCCGGTTGCCCGGGCCAACCTCCTGGTGGGGAAGTTATGGCTATTGCACCAGACCGGGCCCAGTTGCGCAAAGAAATTCCCCCAGAATGGAGTGCAAAACGATAAAACCGTTGCTACCCCACAACATCCAGCAAGACAGGCGCATATCTGGCATAAGCGCCCTGAATGCAGGTCTGTTTCGCTCGCAGGACAATCTGGAAATGTCCGCTCTCGCGGCTCGCATTGCACCCACTCCAAGGAACAAAATATGGACAAATTCCTGACGGCCGCTGATGCCGCCCTGCGCACCCTTTTTGCTGCACCGCGTGCCACGCAAGACTCGCCAGCGCGGGCCATTGCCCCCGCCTGCCTTGCGCCAGAAGAAAGGCAACTCTCAGGCGCCCTGATGCGCGTGAACCATGTGGGGGAAATCTGTGCGCAAGCGCTCTACACCGCCCAGGCGGCCGTGACGCAGGACGCCGCGTTGCGCGCGCACCTGCTTGAAGCTGCCCGCGAAGAAGGCGACCATCTGGCTTGGACGCGCGAGCGCCTGCAAGAATTGGGCGCACGTCCCAGCCTGCTCAATCCGCTGTGGTACGCCGGTGCTTTTGCCGTGGGTTTGGTGGCATCCAAAATCAGTGACGGCGTCAGCCTGGGTTTTGTCGTCGAAACCGAAAACCAGGTCGCTGCCCATCTGCAAAGCCACCTGCGCCGTCTGCCCGAACAGGACTTGGCCTCGCGCGCGGTGGTGGCACGCATGAAAGACGATGAAGAGCGCCACGCCACCAATGCGCTGGCGGCGGGCGCCATTCCCTTGCCCGCACCGGCGCGCGCCCTGATGCGTGCTGCGGCCAAGGTGATGACGACGACCGCGCATTACGTTTGAGGCGCTGGGTTGGGCGCCTTACGCCTCCAGCACCTCAAAGCTGGTGCTGATGGCAGCGGTTTTGCCGAGCATGATGCTGGCCGAACAGTATTTCTCGTGGCTCATGGCAATGGCGCGTTCGATGGCAGGCGCAGGCACGTTCTTACCGGTGATGCTGAAGTGCATGTGGATTTTGGTGAACACTTTGGGATCGGTGTCGGCGCGCTCAGTGGTCAGTTTGACGCTGCAACCGCGCACATCGTGGCGGCCGCGCTTCAGGATCAGCACCACGTCGTAAGCGGTGCAACCGCCGGTACCCGCCAGTACCGTTTCCATCGGCCGGGGCGCCAAGTTTTGCCCACCGTTGGCCGGGTTGACGGCATCAGGGGCACCATCCATCACCAGCGTGTGGCCGCTGCCGGTTTCTGCGACAAACCCCATGCCGGAGCGCGTACCCGCCGCGCCCGTCCAGCTCACTGTGCATTCCATGTCCATATTTCCTTGTTGTGCCTACCGTTGGATATGAAGTCCGGCAGGCACCGCCTGCAATGATCTTCAAAAGAGTGTGGTTATTTTGCTGCATCGCAACAACATTCACAGCCGCATGGGTAGAATCCCTAACATTGCAGCACATGAATTTACATGCGCTGATTGGCAAATTTCCCTGCAACTGCCATGCAACGATTGTCTCCTCCATCTCCTTAAAAGGATGGATTCAGCCCCCAGCCTCACGGCTAGGGGCTTTTTTTTGGCTTATCGAGGCAGGCCCCCTGTGGCGCTTCTGAGCGCCGTTCCTGCGCGCCTATGATGGTTGCCGCCCGACCCCACGCACGGTGGGCGCCGCCATTTCGCATCTCCGACCCCATGAACCAGCACCTCACCCCCCTTGATTACCTGAAGAAGATCCTGACCGCGCGTGTCTATGACGTGGCCATCGAGTCCGATCTGGAGCCTGCACGCAACCTGAGCCAGCGCCTGCACAACACAGTACTGCTCAAGCGCGAAGACCAGCAGCCGGTGTTCAGCTTCAAGCTGCGCGGCGCCTACAACAAGATGGTGCATCTGACGCCCGAGCAGTTGGCACGCGGCGTGATTTGCGCCTCGGCCGGCAACCACGCCCAAGGCGTGGCGATGAGTGCGCGCAAATTGGGCACCCGCGCCGTGATCGTCATGCCGACGACGACACCGCAACTCAAAGTGGACGCGGTGCAGGCACTGGGCGGCGAAGTGG
Organism: Simplicispira psychrophila DSM 11588; assembly: GCF_000688255.1. Classification (GTDB taxonomy): domain Bacteria; phylum Pseudomonadota; class Gammaproteobacteria; order Burkholderiales; family Burkholderiaceae_C; genus Simplicispira; species Simplicispira psychrophila. The sequence goes on from NZ_JHYS01000001.1 coordinate 252,866, forward strand.
TGCTGCACGGCGAGAGCTACTCTGACGCCTACGGCCACTCGATCGAGCTGCAAAAAGAGCAAGGCCTGAGCTTTGTGCATCCGTTTGATGACCCGGATGTGATCGCCGGCCAGGGCACGATTGCCATGGAGATCCTGCGCCAAGTGCAAAAGCTGGGCAACAACCGGCTCGACGCAGTGTTTGTCGCCATCGGCGGCGGCGGGCTGATTGCCGGCGTGGCCAACTACATCAAGGCGGTGCGTCCGGACATCAAGGTGATTGGTGTGCAAATGAACGATTCCGACGCCATGGTGCAGTCGGTCGCCGCCGGCCAGCGCGTCACACTGACCGATGTCGGCCTGTTCTCGGATGGCACCGCCGTCAAGCTGGTGGGCGAAGAAACCTTCCGCATCGCCAGCGGCTTGGTCGATGAGTACATGACGGTGGACACCGACGCCGTCTGCGCCGCCATCAAAGACATCTTTGTCGATACGCGCAGCATCGTCGAACCCGCCGGTGCGCTGGCCGTGGCTGCCATCAAACAATACGTGGCCACGCACCACACCAAGGGCGAAACCTACGCCGCCATCTTGTGCGGCGCCAATATGAACTTCGACCGCCTGCGCTTTGTCGCCGAGCGCGCCGAAGTCGGCGAAGAGCGCGAAGCGCTGCTGGCGGTCAGCATCCCCGAAGAGCGCGGCAGCTTTCGGCGTTTTTGCGAAACCATCGGCGGTCTGCCGGGTGGCCCGCGCAACGTCACCGAATTCAACTACCGCATCAGCGACGCGGCCCGCGCGCATGTGTTTGTCGGCCTGACCACGCACGGCAAGGGCGAGTCGGCAAAAATCGCCCACACCTTTAGCCAGCACGGCTTTGACGCCCTCGACCTGACGCACGACGAGCTGGCCAAAGAGCACCTGCGCCACCTCGTCGGCGGCCATTCGGCGCTGGCGCAAGACGAACGCCTGCTGCGCTTTGTCTTCCCCGAGCGCCCCGGTGCTCTGCTGAAATTCCTGAGCCTGATGCAGCCGAGCTGGAACATCTCGCTGTTCCACTACCGCAACCAGGGCGCGGACTACGGTCGCATTCTTGTCGGTCTGCAGGTGCCGGCCGGTGACGCTGGCGCCTTCGACGCCTTCCTGGCCACGCTGGGCTATCCGTATGTCGAAGAAACGCTGAATCCGGCCTACCGCCTGTTCCTGCAGTCGCCCGCCAGCGCCGCCTGACACTTCAAGGCAAATGAGCCTCTAGCGCTTATGCAGCAAGCGCTGAAAGCTATTATTTTTGATATTTAAAACAGCAATTACCATGCAAGCCGTGCGCCATTACCTGCTGGCGGTGCAGTTTTTCACCCGCCTTCCGGTCACCGGGCGGCTGGCCGATTGGGTCGGCTACAGCCCGGCGATGCTGCGCGCCAGTGCGGCGCACTTTCCAGGTGTCGGTTGGCTGGTGGCGGCGGTAGCGGCAGGGGTGTACACGGCGCTGCATTTCGGTCTGGGCGCACAGCCGTTCGCAGCGTTGGTAGCAGCGGTGTTTTGCACCCTTACCACGGTGCTGGTCACGGGCGGTTTTCATGAAGACGGCCTGGCCGATGTCGCCGACGGCCTGGGCGGCAGCTCCCAGCGCAAGCGCGCGCTGGACATCATGAAAGACTCACGCATTGGTGCCTTTGGTGCCATGGCGCTGGTACTGGTGCTGCTGGCCAAGGTCAGCCTGCTGGCGCTGCTGGGCGCGCACAGCCTGAGCGCCGCGCTGTGCGCGCTGCTGGGCGGCCACGTGCTGTCACGCTTTTGGCCGCTGTGCTTGGTGCGCACGTTGCCCCACGTTGGCGATACCGCTAAATCCAAAAGCAAGCCGCTAGCGGACCAAATCAGCAACTTAGCGTTGCTGACAGCCGGTTTATGGTGTTTTATGCCACTAGCCCTTGTTTGGTATACGCAAGCAGCTCTTTTTTTGATAGTGGCAATAGTGTGTAGTGCCCTTGGTGCAGCGCACATGGCACGGCGTTTTGCGCGGCGGCTACAGGGCTTTACCGGCGACTGCTTGGGCGCGGTGCAGCAGGTCAGCGAAGTGGGGTTTTACTTGGGCGCAGCGCTGGCTTTGGGGCCGTTGGCGGGCTTTTTAGCACCGTGACAGCGCCATCACATTGCGGACGTTTATGGCTGGTGCGCCACGCGCAGCCGCTGATCGCACCGGGCATTTGTTACGGCGCGCTGGATCTACCTGCCGATGCAACCGCCACGGCGGACAGCGCCCAACGCTTGGCAGCAGCACTGCCGCAGCGCCTGCACATACACCACTCACCGCTACAAAGATGTGAGCTCCTAGCGCATATATTTAAAGGGCTACGGCCTGATTTGATGTTTAAAACAGCACCTGAGTTGGTGGAGTTTGACTTTGGCTGCTGGGAAGGCCGCGCTTGGGAAGATATTCCGCGCACCGACATCGACGCTTGGACGGCGCAGTTTGCCAACTACCGCCCCGGCGGCGGCGACAACTTGGCGGCGATGCTGGCGCGCGTATCGAACGCTTTAAGCGCTGCGCAGCAGGAATGCGCTGATGGAAGTGATGTGCTGTGGATCACCCACGCCGGCGTGGCGCGCTGCGTGCAGTGGTTATTGCAGGCAGCGCCGGAACAAATACGCCGCGCCGACCAGTGGCCGCGCAGCGCGCCAGGCTACGGCGAATGGGTGTGTTTTGCGCTGCCGCAGGCTACGGCCTGACGACCAGAATTACTCCTCGCGCCCGCCGCCAATGCCCAGCAGCATCAACAGCGCTTGAAACACGTTGAACAAGCTCAGATAAACGCCCAGCGTGGCGGTGATGTAGTTGGTTTCCAAGCCGTCTTTCACCCGCTTCAGGTCGTGCAGGATGAAGGCGGTAAACACGCCAATCGTCAGCACCGAAAGGGTGATCATCAGCGCGCTCGACTGCATAAAGATATTGGCAATGCCTGCCACCATGATCAACAGCGCGCCGACAAACAGCCATTTGCCCATGCCCGACAGATCGCGTTGGATGACCGATGACAGGCTGGCCATGCCCAGAAAAATCACGCCAGTGCCGGCAAACGCCGTCATGATCAGTCCGGCACCATTGGCCTGACCCAGCACGCTACCGACCAAGCGCGACAGCATCAGCCCCATAAAGAACGTAAAGGCCAGCAGCACGGCGACGCCAGCAGCGGAGTCTTTGGTCTTTTCGATGGCGTACATAAAGCCAAACGCGCCGCCCAAAAACACCATCGCGCCGATGCCGGGCGACAGCGCGCTGGTCAGGCCGGTGGCCACGCCAATCCAAGCGCCCAAAACGGTGGGCACCATCGACAGCGCCAGCAGCCAATAGGTGTTGCGCAGCACTTGGTTGCGCTCGGCGGGGGTGGTGGCGGCGGCGTCATACGCGCCATAAATGGGGATTTGGTTGCTCATAAATTCAGTGCTCCATTCATACAAAGAGGTGTTTACTTGGCCGCAGCGCGGGCAGCTTCGGCCTTGGCTTTGGCCTCATCGGCTTTGCGCTGCAAGTCCTGCGCTTCTTTTTCTGCGGTGGCAGCGGCTTCTTTGGCCTTGGCCGCCTCAGCTTCTTTGGCCTTGGCGGCTTCTTTTTCCTTGTCGCCCGACAGGCTACCGGCCAGCGCATTGCCGGCCATTGAACCCACCACACCACCGACCACCGCCGCGCCCATGGTGCCCATCAGGCCCGGGCCAGCGGCGGCAGGCGCTGCAACAGCCGGAGCGGCGGCAGCCGCAGGAGTCGCAGGAGCCGCAGGAGCCGCGGGTGCAGCCACAGGTTTTGCTGCGGTCACCGGGGCGGCTACCGGTTTTTTTTGCAGGCTGACCGGGGCCGATTTGCCGCCGCCCAAGCGCTTGGCGTGCGCCAGTGAAGGGGCCATCAGCGAGGTGATGGTCAAGGCCATGACGGCAGCGGCGGTGGCACGAAAAGAAGAAGTTTTGCGCATGAAAATATCCTGGGTCAATAAAAAATAAACGGCTTTTTGCGTTCAGGCAGTGACATTAACGCCTTCTATCAATCGAAAAAAGCAGAAAATAATTGAATCTATTTCCTGTAAAAACTGAATATGAGCTTGGGTTTCAACCACCGCCATCTGTATTACTTCTGGGTCGTGGCCCAAGAGGGCAGCATGACGCGCGCGGCGCAGCGGTTGGACATGGCGGTGCAAACCGTCAGCGCGCAGGTGCGCGAACTGGAACGCGACCTGGGCTGCCAGTTGCTGCGGCCGGCGGGGCGAGGGCTGGCCCTGACCGATGCCGGCGTCGTGGCGCTGCAGCAGGCCGAGCAGATATTCCAGTTGTCGCAAGCCTTGCCCGAACAGGTGCTGGCCACCGTGCAAGCGCCGTTGGTGCGCCTCGCAGTGGGCATTGCCGATGGACTGCCCAAGCTGGAGGTCCAGCGCCTGCTGCAACCAGTGCTGGCCGTGGCCCATCTGCGCCTGGTCTGTGACGACGGCGAAATGGCCGACCTGCTGGCCGACCTGGTGTTGCACAAGCTCGACGTGGTGCTGACCGACCACCCCGCGCCGCCCAACTTGCAGCTGAAAGTACACAGCTATTCGCTAGGCACCTCGGACATCGGCTGGTATGGCGCACCACACTGGTGGGCGCTGGCGCATGCCGACTTTCCAGCATCGCTGGATCAGGTGCCCGTGCTGCTGCCGACCACGCACTCGGTGGTGCGCGGCCAGCTGGATCGGTGGCTGCAGCAACAGGGCTTGCGCCCGCGGATCGTCGGAGAAATTGAGGACAGCGCGTTGCTGGAGACGTTTGGCAGCACCGGTCTCGGGATTTTTCCGGCGGCGCTGGCCGCGCAGGAGGCCTTGTTCAAACGCAGTCAAGTCCAGCTGATTGGCGCCTGCGCGGGCGTGCAGGAGCACTACTACGCCATCAGCACCGAACGCAAGGTGATGCATCCGTTGGTGCAGCAGATGCTCGGGCAGGCATGACGTTGGTGCGCAAGGCCGCGACTGCTGGGCCTACCGGATACCGATAGAATCCCGCCTCCATGTCGCACCGCCTCCTTGCCCTTCTTGCCTTGCCGCTGCTTTGGGCTGCGGTTTTGCTCGTGTGGACGCCGGCCTTCGCAGCCCCTCTGGCCGCGTCCACCGCCTGGAGCGAACGCACTGTCAGCACAGAAATCCCGGCGGCAGCGCACGAGCGCGGCCTGGCAGCTTGCTGCGATGGGGGTCTGGGCGGCGTGGCGGATCTGTCCTCTGAAGAACCCGAGCCGCCGCAAGCCGCCGCGCCTGCCCCGGGCGCGCCAGCCGAGTGCAGCGGTTGGTTGGCCGCTGCCAGCACGCCCTGGCCCTCGCGCGCCCCGGACCAACCCCTGCGCCCGCCAACGGCCCTGCCGCCGGTTTGAGAGGCCGATCGGGGCGTTGTGCCCGACCGCTTGGTGGCTGCTGCTGTAGAGGCATCGGGCCACCGTTCACAGGACCGCACCATGCGGCAAAAAATCATGGAATTTCTGTTTGACCCGAATGTCTGGATCGCTTTTGCGATGCTGACCGCCCTTGAAATCGTCTTGGGCATTGACAACATCATTTTCATTTCCATCTTGGTCGGCCGATTGCCACCCGAAATGCGCGACAAGGCGCGCCGCATCGGGCTGGGCTTTGCCATGGTGTCGCGCCTGGGCTTGCTGTTCGCGCTCAGTTGGATCATGGGCCTGACGGCGGACCTGTTCCACGTGGCCGAGATGGGCATCAGCGGACGCGACTTGGTGCTGCTGTTGGGCGGTCTGTTTTTGCTCTACAAGGCGTCGCACGAAATTTTTGTCGAAGTCGAAGCGCGCGAGGAAAAGGCCCCGGCACCATCGGACGCGGCGGCCGTACAGGCGGCAGGCAGCCGCATGTTCTGGGCAGTGATCGGCCAGATTGCGGTGATTGATATCGTGTTTTCGCTCGATTCGGTGATCACTGCGGTGGGCATGGTCGATTCGATCGGCGTGATGGTCGCTGCCGTTATCACTTCGGTGGGCGTGATGCTGATAGCGGCGCGACCGATTGGCGAATTCGTCGATCACCACGTCTCGGTCAAGGTGCTGGCGCTGGCCTTTTTGGTGATGGTGGGTATGGCGCTGACCGCCGAAGCCTTTGACCAAGAAGTGCCCAAGGGCTACCTCTACGCCGCGATGGCATTCTCACTAGTGGTCGAAGCCCTCAATCTTCGCGCGCGGGCAAAGCGAAAACTGAAGGAACACGGGTCGCAGCCCAGCCACTGACGCGGCTACGGGCGCCCCGCTACTTCCAACGTCACCGAGGTGGGGCCGCGCACAGCAGCCCCCAGACGCGCTTGCCGCAGGCCAACGCTTTGCAGCACCAGGCCCGCATCGACCTGCGCCCCAACGCGGAACGGTTTCGCGGGCTGGTTGTCCACGGCGATCAGCGCGGCGCCGGCGCCGCTGCTGCGCCCGGCCAGCACGCCGATCAAGGCAAAACGGCTGGCCACCGAGGCCACCACGGGCGCAGGCGTCTCCAACGTTACCGCGCCCAGCAAACGTGCCAGTGCCCGGGCATCCGGTACCGGCAAAGCGGCAGCCACCGCCGGCACCGGCACACCCGGCGCTGGCGCAGATAAACGCAGTCCCCAATAGACGACACTGGCCCCGGCGAGCAGCCAAAGCGCCAACGTTGCCAGGCGCACGGCCCAGTTGCTGTCTGTATTTATCACCATCGCAGGATTATCATTCAGCCGATTCACCCGCCCCGCTTTCGCTTTACCCTTGGCCTTTTGTGCCTTGTCTGTCTGCCCCACACCATGAAACCCCTCCTCTTGCCTGCCCGCACCGTGCGCCGCCATCTGGCCGCCGGTTTTACCCTGATCGAGCTGATGGTGGTGCTGGTCATCATCGGCGTGCTGGCGGCGCTGATCGTGCCGAATGTGCTGGACCGCGCCGACGACGCGCGCAGCACCGCCGCGCGCACCGATGTGACCAATGTCATGCAGGCGCTCAAGCTGTACCGCCTGGACAACCAGCGCTACCCCACGTCCGAACAAGGTCTGCAGGCGCTGATCAGCAAACCCACCGCCGCCCCGCTGCCGCTGAACTGGCGCCCGTACCTGGAAAAGCTGCCCAACGACCCCTGGGGCCGGCCTTACCAATACTTGAACCCCGGCGTCAAAGGCGAGATCGATGTGATGTCCTTCGGCGCCGATGGCCAGCCTGGCGGCGAGGGCAAGGATGCAGATATTGGCAGTTGGCAATAAACCAGTGCGCTCCCACCGCGCTCGCCGCGCCCATGGCTTCACGCTGCTGGAGTTGCTGGTGGTGCTGAGCATCATGGCGCTGGCCACGGTCGGTGTCGGCTTGACGATGCGCGACGGCACGCAGGCGCAGCTGGAGCGCGACGCCGAGCGGCTGGCGGCGCTGCTTGAATCGGCGCGGGCCCAGTCGCGCGCCAGTGGTGTACCGGTGTACTGGCAGGCACAGCCCGGCGGTTTTCGTTTTGACGGCCTGCCGACAACAAACCATGCCCTGCCGACGCAGTGGCTCGACCCGGCCACCGGGGTGCGCGGAACGGGCACGCTGGTACTCGGGCCAGAGCCTTTGATCGGCCCGCAGCAGGTCACTTTGACCCAATCCACGCACCCCGAACACGCCCTGCGCGTGAGCACCGATGGCCTGCGCCCGTTTACCGTCGAGGCGGCGCAGTAAGTAGCGCCATGACCCGTCCCATGACGCCAGCGCAGCGCGGCTTTACCTTAATTGAAGTGTTGGTAGCACTGGCCATCGTGGCCATTGCGTTGCTGGCCGGTTTGCAGGCGACCAGCGCACTGACGCGCAACGCCCTGCGCCAGGCCGAAGTGCTGCTGGCACACTTGTGCGCAGAAAACACCCTCGTCGCCATCCGCCTGGGCCAGCAGATGCCGCCGGTGGGCGACAGCACGCAGACCTGCGAGCAGGCCGGCCGCACGCTGAACGTCAGCCTGGTGGTGCGGCCCACGCCCAACCCGCTGTTTCGCCGCGCCGATGCGCAGGTGCTGGATGGCGATCTGCCCGTGCTGCGCCTGACCACCATCGTCGGGCGCCGCTGAGCATGGCCCAGCGTTCTTTGGCCAATCCACGGCGTTCACGCGGCTTCACGCTGATTGAACTGCTGGTGGCGCTGGCGGTGATGGCGCTGCTGGCCATCGTCAGCTGGCGCGGGCTGGACGGCATGGTGCGCGCGCAAGAACAGACCCGCCAACGCGGCAACGAGCTGCTGGTGCTGCAGGCAGCGCTGGCGCAGTGGGGCACCGACCTGGATGCGCTGCTGCCGCTGGCCCATACCGTCCCGCTGGATTGGGACGGGCAGGTGCTGCGCATCACGCGGCGCAGCAGCGCCGTGCCCGACCCCGGCGCGCTGGTGGTGGCGTGGACGCGGCGCAATGTACAGGGCCAAAGCCAATGGCTGCGCTGGCAGTCGCTGCCGCTGCGCACCCGCGCCGAGTGGCAACAGGCGTGGCAACAAGCGGCGATCTGGTCGCGCAACCCCAGCGACGCCGACCAGCGCGCCGAAATGGTGCTGATGCCGCTGACCGACTGGCAGATTTTCTATTACCGGGGCGGCGCCTGGAGCAACCCGCAGTCCAGCAGCGACGCCAACCCGGAGGCCGATGCGCCGGTCAGCATCAGCCTGCCGGACGGTGTGCGCCTGCAACTGCAGCTGCCGCCCGGCCAGGCGCTGGCCGGACGCCTGACACGCGACTGGGTCAATCCGCTGCAGGGCGGGGGCAAGTCATGAGCAGCGTGCGCCATATGCGCCAAAGCGGCGCGGCACTGCTGGCCGCCATGCTGACGGTGACGCTGGTGGCGACCTTTGCGGCGACGGCCATGTGGCAGCAGTGGCGCGCCATCGAGGTCGAAACCGCCGAGCGTGCGCGCGTGCAGTCGGCGTGGATTCTGGTTGGCGCACTCGACTGGTCGCGCCTGATCCTGGCCGAAGACGCCAGCACCGGCAATGCCGACCACTTGGCCGAGCCTTGGGCGATACCTCTGCAAGAAGCGCGCCTGTCCACCTTCTTGGCCGCCGACCGCAACGTGGCGCAGGTCGAAGACGCCAGCACCGACACCAGCGACGCCTTTTTGTCCGGCCAGATCATCGACCTGCAGTCGCGTCTGAACCTGACCCAGCTGGCCGACGACAACGGCGTGAACGAAGATGCGCTGGCGCAGTTCACCCGCCTGTTTGCGCAACTGGGACTGGCGCAGGGCGAATTGACCGCCCTGACCGAAGCTCTGCGCACAGCGCAAAACAAAGACGACGCCAATGCCCCGCTGCTGCCGCAAACCCTGGAGCAGCTCACCTGGCTGGGCGTGGCGCCCGCCACCGTGACCGCCCTGGCACCGAACGTGGTGCTGCTGCCCGAGCGCAACCTGCGGCTGAACCTCAACACCGCCGATGCGCCGGCGCTGATGGCCAGCATCGAAGGCCTGGATGCCGCGGGCGCCAACAAACTGATCGCCGTGCGCCAGCTGCAGCACTTTCGCACGCTGGCCGACGCACGCGCACTGCTGGGCGGCGGCGTGGAACTCAAAGAAGGCCTGCACGGCGTCTCCAGCAGCTACTTTGAAGTGCGCGGACGCCTGCGCCTGGACGACGTGACGGTGCATGAGCGCTCGCTGGTGCGCCGCACGGGGCGGGCCGTCAGCACCGTCTGGCGCCAGCGCGGCGCCGCTGTGCTGGGCAACGCTGGCACTACCTCAGCCCCCTGAGCCTGCATTTGGAAACCAGGCTCGAACCTACAATGGCCCGCGAAATCCTTTCATGAGCACCCTGATTCTTCATCTATCCCTGGCACCGCCGGGGCCCCACACCGAATACCGCTACACGCTGACCGCCGACGGCCACAGCGCCAGCGGCCATGCCAGCGCACGCGCGGCGCTGCTGCCCGCGCCCGGGCGCGCCGCTGGCGAGACCGTGGCGGTGGTACCAGCACGCGCACTGTCCTGGCAGCGCGTGCAATTGCCCCAAGGTGTCGGTCGCCAGTCGCCGCGCCTGCGTGCCGTGCTCGAAGGCCTGCTGGAAGAGCGCCTGCTGGACGACCCGGCGCAGTTGCACTTTGCCTTGCCGCCAGACGCCCGCCCCGGCAGCGCCGTGTGGGTGGCGATTTGCGATCGCGCCTGGCTGCGCGCCTCCTTGCAGGCGCTGGAAATGGCCGGCCACCCGGTCGCGCGCGTGGTGCCTGAATTTGCCCCTGGCGCCACTGCCAGTGGTCAGCCCGAGCTGTTTGCCCAAGGCACGCCCGAAGACGCACAGTGGGTGGTCACCGGCTATGGCGTCCATGGGGGCGTGGCGGTACTGCCACTCTCGGGCGCCGCGCTGGCCCTGGTGGGCGTGACGGCCGACGCTGACCACGCCGCTGCGGTACACGCCGCACCCGCCGTTGCCGCGCTGGCAGAAAAAGTATGGGGCCACCCGGTGCAGCTGGAAACCGATAGCACGCGCGCCCTGCGGGCGGCGCACGGCCACTGGGACCTGGCGCAGTTTGATTTGGCCAGCTCGGGCCGCATTCGGGCGCTGCGCCAAGTCGGCGCTCTCACCAGCGCACTGCTGCACGCGCCGCAGTGGCGCGCGGCGCGCTGGGGCTTGGCTGTGCTGCTGCTGGCGCACCTGCTGGGGCTGAACCTGTGGGCCTGGCAAGAGCGCCAAAGCCTGGCCACCAAACAGGCCAGCGTGCGCAGTGCACTGACGCAGACCTTCCCGCAGGTCAAGGTGGTGGTCGATGCCCCGGTACAAATGGAGCGCGAACTGGCGCTGCTGCGCCAGGCGGCCGGTGCACTGTCGGCGCGCGACCTCGAACCGCTGCTGGCCACCAGCGCCAGCGCCCTGCCTGCCACCTGGCAAGCCAGCGCCATCGACTACAGCGGCGGCAGCTTGCGCCTGCGCGGCCCGGCGCTGAGCGCCGCCGAACAAAGCCACGCCAGCGACACCGCCCGCGCCAGCGGCTACCAACTGCACACCGAGGGCGACACCGTACAAGTGCGCGCCGCCACTACGCCATGAGCCGCACTCCGTCTTCTGCCGCGCCCGGCAACCTAAGCGCCCGCTGGCAAGCACTGGCGCCGCGCGAACAGCACCTGCTGCGCGCTGGCGCCCTCCTGGTCGCGCTGGCGCTGCTGTGGTGGCTGGCACTGGCCCCCGCGCTGCAGACGCTGCGCAGCGCCCCGGCACGCCACGCCGCGCTAGACGCACAACTGCAACACATGCAGGCTCTGCAAAGCGAAGCCCAGGCGCTGAAAAACGCCCCGCGTGCCGATCCCGACAACGCCCTGCGTGCGCTGCAAACCTCGGTCACCGAACGCCTCGGCCCGAGCGCCCGGCTGGCCCTGTCCGGTGACCGCGCCACCCTGACCCTGCAAAATACCCCCGCCGACACCCTGGCGCTGTGGCTGGTACAAGCGCGCAGCAACGCCAAGGCCGTGCCGCAAGAGGCGCATTGGGTGCGCAGCAAAAACGCCGCTGCCAACCCACCCAATACGGCCCACCCCAGTGCGCACTGGGACGGCACGTTGGTGCTGGCCCTGCCGGCGCGCTGATCCGCCATGGCCCGCACCTCCCGATCCACGCCGCCGCGCCCCCAGCGCGCAGCAAACAGTGACCGCAGCGCGCGCACGCCCTGGGGCTGGGCGCTGACGGGCGCGCTGCTGGGCGGACTGATCACACTGACCTTGTTTGCGCCAGCGCAGTGGCTGGCCGACGGCGTCGCCCAAGCCAGCGGCGGTCAAGTGCAACTGGCGCAAGCCCACGGCACGCTGTGGAATGGCTCGGCACAACTGCTACTGACCGGTGGCGCCGCCAGCCAAGACCGCGCCGCCCTGCCCGGGCGCATGGACTGGCAACTGCGCCCCACCTGGAGCGGCCTGCGCGCCCAACTGAGCGCGGCCTGCTGCACCGCCAGCGCGTTGCAAATACAAGTCCATCTGCGCTGGGGTGGCGCGCATCTGACGCTGGCCGACAGCCAAAGCCAATGGCCCGCCGCCGTGCTGGCCGGTCTGGGCACGCCGTGGAACACGCTGCAGCCGCAGGGCCAACTGGTGCTGCGCACCACCGACCTGCAAGCCGATTGGGCGGCCGGACGCATGGTGCTGACCGGGCAAGCGCAACTGGACGCGCTGGCCATGTCCTCGCGCCTGTCCACCCTGGCGCCGATGGGCAGCTACCGCTTTGCACTGCAAGGCGGCGACATACCGACACTGACACTGCAAACCCTCGAAGGCAGCCTGCAACTGAGCGGCAGCGGCCAATGGGTCGGCCAGCGCCTGCGCTTTGCCGGCGAGGCCCGCGCCGCGCCCGAGCGCGAAGCTGCGCTGGCCAACCTGCTCAACATCATCGGACGGCGCAGCGGCGCCCGCTCCCTCATTACCCTGGGTTAACCGTATGCCTCTTATGACCAAGCACGCCGTCTGGATTGCTATTCAAACTATAGCTAGTAGCGCTTTACTGGCAAGCGCTAGCGGCACAATTCATGCTCAAACCAACCCCAAAACAGCCCCAAACGCCACCAGCGTGCGCCCAGGCGAGCCGGTGACGCTGAACTTTGTCAACGCCGATATTGAAGCCGTGGCACGCACCATGGCCACCATCAGCGGGCGCAATGTGGTGGTCGATCCGCGCGTCAAGGGCCAGATCACCCTCGTCGCCGAGCGCGCCGTCAGTCCCTCCAACGCCTTCCAACAATTCCTGGCAGCGCTGCGCCTGCAGGGCTTCACCGTGGTCGAAGCCGCCGGCCTGTACAAGGTGGTGCCCGAGGCCGATGCCAAGCTGCAAGGCGGCAGCGTCAGTGTCGCGCGCGCCGGCCGTGCCGGCAGCAGCGGCCCGGCCGGCGGGCAGATCGTCACGCAGATCTTCAAACTCAACTACGAAAGCGCTAACAACCTGGTGCCGGTGCTGCGGCCGTTGATCAGCCCGAACAACACCATCAACGTCAACCCCGGCACCAACGCGCTGGTGATCACCGACTACGCCGACAACCTGCAGCGCCTGGGCAAGATCATTGCCGCCATGGACGTCTCCAACGCCAGCGACATCGAAGTCATTCCGCTGCACAACGCCATTGCCACCGAACTGGCACCGCTGGTGGCGCGCCTGATCGAGGGCGGCACAGCCACAGCGGGCGGCGCCAGCAGCACGCCGGGCCAGACTGACACCTCCTTCAAAACCACGCTGCTGGCCGAGCCGCGCAGCAACGCGCTGATCCTGCGCGCCGCCAATCCGGCACGCGTGGCCCAGGTGCGCGCTCTGGTGGCCAAACTCGACCAGGCCCCGGTACCGGGCAGCACCAGCGCCAACGGCAACATCCATGTGGTGTATCTGAAGAACGCCGATGCCACCAAGCTGGCAACCACGCTGCGCGCCGCGATGGCGGCCAACGGCGCAGCTCCTGCCGCCGGCAGCAGCAGCCCAGCGTTCTCGCCCCTGTCTAGCCCCGCCGCCACAGGCACCGGCTTGGGCAGCGGGATGAGCGCCGGTATAGGCGCCAGCAGCAACGCCAACAGCAACCAGCCCTCCACCGGCGGACAAATCCAGGCCGACCCGGCCACCAACTCGCTGGTCATCACCGCATCGGAACCGCAATACCGCCAGCTGCGCGCCGTCATCGACCAGCTCGATGGGCGCCGCGCCCAAGTACTGGTGGAGAGTCTGATCGCCGAAGTCAACATGGACAAGGCGGCGCAGTTCGGCATCCAGTGGCAAAGCCTGCTGGGCCAGGGCAACAACGTGGTCGGCTTGGCCGGCAGCAATTTCACCATTGGCGGAATCAACCTGTTTTCGTTGGCGGCCGGACTGGCGGACGGCAAAGTCACGGCCACCTCCAAGCCACCGTCCCCTGGCTTCAACTTCGGCCTAGCGGCCAAACACAACGGCAAATTCGTGCTGGGCGCGCTGGCCAACCTGCTGCAGTCCACCGGCGATGGCAACGTGCTATCCACGCCTAACCTGCTGACGCTGGACAACGAGGAAGCCAAAATTCTGATTGGCGAAAACGTGCCCTTCCCGACCGGCTCGTACGCCAACACCGGCGGCAACAGCAGCAGCGTCAACCCCTTCACCACCGTCGAGCGCAAAGACGTCGGTCTGACGCTGCGCGTGAAGCCGCAGATCAACGAGAACGGCACCGTCAAATTGGTGATCTACCAAGAGACCTCAGCGGTCAAGGCCGGCACCGAAGACTCCATCAATGGCCCCAGCACCACCAAGCGTTCCATCGAGTCCACCGTGCTGGTCGAGGACGGCTCCATCGTCGTGCTTGGCGGTTTGCTGCAAGACCAGTACACCGGCAGCCAGCAAAAAGTACCCTACTTGGGCGACATTCCCGGCCTGGGCGTGCTGTTTCGCAGCGACACGCGTGCGCGCACCAAGACCAACCTGATGGTGTTCCTGCGGCCGGTGGTGGTGCGAGACGCCAGCGAGAGCAGTCAGTTGTCTCTGGACCGCTACGAGATCATGCGCGGCGTACAACAGGCCGCCCAACCGGTCGAAAGCAGCACCGTACCGATCAACGAAGCCCCGCTACTGCCTGCAATGCCCGCCCCCGCCAACATCGCACCGCTGGGCGGCGTAAGCCCTGGGATGGCGCCGGCACCGCTGCCCGTGGCCCTGCCAGCGCCGGTGTCGGTGCAGCCCGACACCGGCTGGTCCCCCCAGTAAGACGCCCCATGCGTTACCCCCTGCCCTACGCCTTTGCGCGCAGCAATCAGTTGCTGCTGGAAGACGACGGTCAACAGCTCACGCTGTGGCACGGCGCCGCACCCGACGCCCCGGCCCTGTCGGAAGTGCTGCGCAAACACCCCTCGGTGCACCAGTTGCAGGCACTCGACGCCCCGGCGCTGGCGCAGCGCATCAGCGCCGCCTATGCACAGGGCGAATCCAGCGCCGCCACCGTGGTCAGCGAAGTCGAAAGCGACGCCGATCTGTCGCGCATGATGCAAGAGCTGCCAGCCGTGGAAGACCTGCTCGAAGCCGCCGACGACGCCCCGATCATCCGGATGCTCAACGCCCTGCTGACGCAAGCGGCACGCGATGGCGCCAGCGACATCCACATCGAGCCCTACGAGCGCCACAGCAGCGTGCGCTTTCGCGTCGATGGCGCACTGCGCGAAGTGGTGCAACCCAACCGCGCGCTGCACGCCGCGCTGATCTCGCGCCTGAAAATCATGGCCGACCTGGACATCTCGGAAAAACGCCTGCCGCAAGACGGGCGCATCAGCCTGCGCTTGGGCACACGCGCGATTGACGTGCGCGTCTCGACCCTGCCCAGCGCCCACGGCGAGCGTGCCGTGCTGCGCCTGCTGGACAAAAGCGGCGGCGCCCTGAGCCTGGCATCGGTCGGTATGCAGGGCGACACGCTGGCGCGCCTGCAAGCGCTGATCGGCCAGCCGCACGGCATCATTTTGGTGACCGGGCCGACCGGCTCGGGCAAGACCACCACGCTGTACGCCGCGCTCGGCCAACTCGACACCCAGCGCAGCAACATCATGACGGTGGAAGACCCGATCGAATACGAGCTGCCCGGCATCGGCCAGACCCAGGTCAACAGCAAGATCGACCTGACCTTTGCCAAAGCCCTGCGCGCCATCCTGCGCCAGGACCCCGACGTCATCATGATTGGCGAAATCCGCGACTTTGAAACCGCGCAAATCGCCATCCAGGCCAGCTTGACCGGCCACCTGGTGCTGGCCACGCTGCACACCAACGATGCCGCCAGCGCCATCACCCGCCTGACCGACATGGGCGTCGAGCCGTTCCTGCTCAGCAGCTCGCTCTTGGGCGTGCTGGCCCAGCGCCTGGTGCGCAAGTACTGCACCACCTGCCACGGTACTGGTTGCGACACCTGCGGCCACACCGGCTACCAAGGTCGCACTGGCGTGTTTGAACTGCTGGTCACCAACGACGCCATCCGCGCACAAATCCACAGCCAAACGTCCGAAGCCGACATCCGCGCCGCCGCCCTGGCCAGCGGCATGCAGCTGATGCGCGACGACGGCGAGCGCCTGATCGCCGAAGGCCTCACCAGCCGCGAAGAGGTGCTGCGGGTGACTAGAGACTAAAACCGACTTAAACCCTTATGGTGAAAGCGGTTGCAGCTATTATTTTTAAAATTTGAATGATGGACAAACATCGCCGTAGCCCTCCAGCCATGCGGGCCGCTGTGGCCTTCGTATGTCTGTGGTTCTGCATCGGCGGCATCGCCCACTTTGTTTTCACCGAAACCGAGATGCGCGTCGTGCCGCCGTACATTCCCTGGCCGCGCGGCGCCGTGCTGGTCAGCGGGGTGCTGGAACTGCTGGGCGCTGTCGGGCTGCTGTGGCTGCCGACCCGACGCCTGGCGGCCTGGGGACTGTTCGCCCTGACGCTGGCAGTCACGCCAGCGCACATCTACATGCTGCAGCAGCCGGAGCTTTTCCCCTCTGTGCCGTATTGGGCACTGCTCTTGCGGCTGCCGGTGCAGGCGGCTTTGCTGGCGCTGATAGCGTGGATAGCGTCCCGGTCGGTACCACCAGCTTATTTTTAGGTGCCGTCCTCCCGAATGTGATCCCCGATTCAGACGGCCTGAAGATAGGGGCTGCCTGATTTTTAGAGGCAGCAACGGGCTGGTGGGGAAGCGGCGTTTTTCTGCCCCTCAGCCAGCGCTGGCGCTCTCTATACCCCGGCCCGCGCTGTGCAGGATGCCCTGCGCGGCGCGGCACGAGCCCCACAGGCGCATGCCAGTCAACTCAGCCATGCGCACACCCATGCTGGTGGGGGCCGACACGGTGGCCATGGCGGCGATGCCGAGCTTGGCGCATTTGCGCACCAATTCATGGCTGCCACGGCTGGAAAGAATCACGAAACCGGGGTCTTGCAGGCGCCCACTGCGCGCCAGGCACCCCATCAGTTTGTCCAGGGCGTTGTGGCGGCCCACGTCTTCAAACACGTCCAGCAGCGTGCCGTCCACCTCGCACCAGCCGGCCGCGTGCAAGCCGCCCGACTGGACGTTGAGCAGCTGTTTATCGGTCAGCCGGTGCATGGCGCGCAGCACTTCGGGCAGGCCGATCTGCGCTGCCCACGGGTAGTGCGGCAGGGGTGCAAACGACAGATCGAGTGCGGCAAAGCTTTCGACGCCGCAGACACCGCAGCCGGTACGCCCAGCGATGCTGCGGCGCCGGTCCTTGAGACGGGCAAAGCTGCGCGAGGAAATCTCCAGCTGCACCTCCATGCCGTGCATGCCATCGGGCAAGGCGGCCGCGCTGTCGCGCACGGTCTGCACGTCGATGCCGTGGCAGTCGTCGGCGTGGTCCAGGATGCCTTCGCTCAACGCAAAGCCCAGTGCCAACTCTTCCATATTTTGCGGCGTGGCCATCATCACGGCGTGCGAGATGCCGTTGAACACCAGTGCCACCGGCACTTCGCTGGCCAGGATGCGCGGCTGCGCCGAGACCACTGCGCTGCCGTCCGGCTGCATGCGGTGCATCTGCACGCCGCGCTGCACCAGCGCCGGCATGGCAATGGGGTCGTGGGCGGCGCTGCTACAGGCGGCAAGGCAGGCGACGGAGGTAGGAGCAGCGGAAGCGGTGGCAGTGGTGGTCACGGAACAGGTGTCTTGTAGGGAATGTGGCGGCTGCCCGGCTGGGTCCAACTGGCACCGACAGAGCGCTCAAAGTGTCTGCCAGCATAGAGGCGTTAAAGCAAGTGTCCAGGATTACCCTGAACGCCCTTCTTTCGCGCTCCGAATAGACCTTGATAACCCCAGTCTCTCCTAGAATCAAAGAGCAGACAACCCACTTAAAAAGAGGTACCTCCATGGTGCAATATTCTCGGCGCCAGTTCATGCAAGTGACTGGCTCCACACTGGCGGGCTCCAGCCTGGCGTTGATGGGTTTTTCACCCACCAATGCCTTGGCTGAAGTTCGCCAATACAAGCTCGCCGCCACCACGGTGACGCGCCAGACGTGCACGTACTGCTCGGTCGGCTGCGGCGTGCTGATGTATTCGCTCGGTGACGGCAGCAAGAACACCCGCTTGTCGATCATGCACATTGAGGGCGATCCGGACCACCCGGTCAACCGTGGCACGCTGTGCCCCAAGGGCGCCGGTCTGCTGGACTTTATCCACAGCCCCAATCGCTTGCAATTCCCCGAATACCGCGCGCCCGGCTCGAACGAGTGGAAGCGCTTGTCGTGGGACGACGCGCTAACGCGCATCAGCAAGCTGCTCAAGGACGACCGCGACGCCAACTTCGTCGAAAAGACCGAAGATGGCCTGACCGTCAACCGCTGGATCACCACCGGCATGCTGGCTGCTTCGGCGTCCAGCAACGAAGCCGGTTACGTCACACACAAAGTGGCCCGCAGCTGGGGGCTGCTCGCACTCGATAACCAAGCACGTGTCTGACACGGCCCGACGGTGGCAGGTCTTGCCCCGACGTTTGGCCGTGGAGCGATGACGAACCATTGGGTCGACATCAAGAATGCGGACGTTATTTTGATCATGGGCGGCAATGCCGCCGAAGCACACCCGTGCGGCTTCAAGTGGGTGACCGAAGCGAAGGAGCACAACAAGGCGCACTTCATGGTGGTCGATCCGCGCTTTAACCGTTCTGCCTCGGTGGCCGACTTTTACGCGCCGATTCGTTCTGGCAGCGACATCGTCTTTTTGGGCGGCGTCATCAACTACCTGCTGACCAACGACAAGATCCACCACGAGTACGTGAAGAACTTCACCGACTTCACCTTCATCGTGCGCGAAGACTTTGCGTTTGAGGATGGCATTTTCTCGGGCTACGACCCGGAAAAGCGCACCTACGACAAGGCCTCCTGGGACTACGAGTTGGGCGAAGACGGTTTCGTGCGCACCGACCCGACGCTGCAACACCCGCGCTGCGTCTATCAGTGGCTGAAAAAGCACTACGCCGAGTACACGCCCGAGAAGGTCGAGAGCGCCTGCGGTACGCCGAAAGAAAAATTCCTGCACGTGTGTGAAAAATTGGCCAGCACGGCACAGGCCGGTCGCGCTGCGACCATCCTGTATGCGCTGGGCTGGACACAGCACTCCACCGGCTCGCAAATTTTGCGCACCGGTGCCATGGTGCAGTTGCTGCTGGGCAACATCGGTATTGCCGGCGGGGGCATGAATGCGCTGCGTGGGCACTCCAACATCCAGGGTCTGACCGACCTGGGCCTGTTGTCAGCCAGCCTGCCGGGTTACCTCACATTGCCTGGGCAGGGCGAGCAGGACTACCAGAAGTTCGTCAAGGCGCGCACACAACTGCCGATGCGCCCAGGGCAGATGAGCTACTGGCAGAACTACTCCAAGTTCCACGTCAGCCTGATGAAGGCTTGGTGGGGGCCAGCGGCCACGGCAGAGAACAACTGGGCCTACGACTACCTGCCCAAGCTGGACCGCCAGTACGACATGCTGCAGTACTTCGACATGATGAAGGACGGCAAGGTCAACGGCTACATCGCCCAGGGCTTCAACCCGCTGGCGTCGCTGGCGGACAAAACCCGCGTGCGCAGTGGCCTGGCCAAATTGAAATTCCTGGTGGTGATGGACCCGCTGCAGACGGAAACCGCCGACTTCTGGAAGAACTACGGCGAGCACAACGACATCGACACCGCCTCGGTGCAGACCGAAGTGTTCCGCCTGCCGACCACCTGCTTTGCCGAAGAGGAAGGCTCCATCGTCAGCTCCTCGCGTGTGCTGCAGTGGCACTGGAAGGCGGCCGAGCCACCGGGCGAAGCCAAGACCGACGTCTACATCATGTCGCAGCTGCATTTGCGCCTGAGCCAGATGTACCAGCAGGACGGCGGCAAGTTCCCCGATCCGATCACCAACTTGTGGTGGCCTTACGCCCAGCCCGGTCACCCCAGCTCGGAAGAAATCGCCAAGGAATACAACGGCCGTGCACTGAGCACCCTGCTGGACCCGAAAGACCCGACTAAGATCATCCGCAAGGCGGGCGAGCAACTGGCCGGCTTTGGTGAGATGCGCGATGACGGCAGCACCCTGGGTGGCTGCTGGATTTGGGCCGGCGCTTGGCCACAGGCCGGCAACCAAATGGGCCGGCGTGACAACTCCGATCCAACCGGCATTGGCAACACGCTGAACTGGGCCTGGGCCTGGCCGGCCAACCGCCGCGTGCTCTACAACCGGGCCTCGTGCGACGTGGCGGGTAAACCGTTTGACGCCAAACGCAAGTTGATCGGCTGGAACGGCACCACCTGGAGCGGTGCCGACGTGCCCGACATGGGTGTGGCGCTGGCACCCGAGACGGGAGCCGGCCCCTTCATCATGAACCCCGAGGGCGTGGCGCGTTTCTTTGCGCGCAAGGGCATGAACGAGGGGCCATTCCCGACGCACTACGAGCCGTTCGACACGCCATTGGGCTACAACCCGATGTACCCGAAGAACAAGAAGGCGACCAGCAGCCCGTCAGCCCGCGTGCTACCCGGTATCTGGGAAACCTTCGGCACGGCCGAGGAGTTTCCGCATGTCGGCACCACCTACCGCCTGACCGAGCACTTCCACTACTGGACCAAGCACGCTTTGCTCAACGCCATCAGCCAGCCTGAGCAGTTCGTTGAAATCAGCGAATCTTTGGCCGAATCGATCGGCGTCAAAACCGGCGAGATGGTCAAGGTCAGCTCCAAGCGCGGCTTCATCAAAGCCGTCGCCCTGGTGACCAAGCGCATCAAGCCGATGCAGATCGAGGGCAAAACGGTGCAACACGTCGGTATCCCGATCCACTGGGGCTTCAAGGGCTTGACCAAGCCTGGCTTCCTTGCCAATACGCTGACGCCTTTTGTCGGCGACGGCAACAGCAATACGCCAGAGTTCAAGACCTTCCTAGTCAAAGTCGAAAAGGTGTAAGGAGCGCTTATGTCATCCCTTCAATCCCTCGATATCAAGCGCCGCTCCGCCACCACTACGCCCTCGCCCAGCGCGCGCGTGGGGCACATCGACCAGGTCGCCAAACTGATTGACGTGTCCAAGTGCATTGGCTGCAAGGCCTGCCAGACCGCCTGCTCGGAATGGAATGACCTGCGCGACGACGTCGGCACCGTGTCGGCCGCGGGTGTCTATGACAACCCGACCGACCTGACGGCCCAGTCGTGGACCGTGATGCGGTTTTCGGAATACGAAAACGAAGCCAGCGGCAATCTGGAGTGGCTGATCCGCAAGGACGGCTGTATGCACTGCGAAGATCCCGGCTGCCTCAAGGCCTGCCCGTCGCCCGGTGCCATCGTCCAGTACGCCAACGGCATCGTCGATTTTCAGCAGGAAAACTGCATTGGCTGCGGCTATTGCATTACCGGCTGTCCATTCGACGTACCGCGCATCTCGGCCAAGGACAACAAGGCCTACAAGTGCACCCTGTGCTCTGACCGCGTGGCTGTCGGCCAGGAGCCGGCGTGCGTCAAGACCTGCCCGACCGGCGCCATCCACTTTGGCACCAAGACGGCCATGCAGGACTACGCCCAGGAGCGGGTGGTAGACCTGAAGGAGCGGGGGTTTGCCCAGGCTGGCCTGTACGACCCGGCCGGTGTCGGCGGCACGCACGTCATGTATGTGCTGCACCATGCTGACCAGCCTTCGCTGTACCACGGTCTGCCGAACGCGCCCAAAATCAGCCCGCTCGTGGGTTTGTGGAAGGGCGTCGCCAAGCCGTTGGCCATCGCTGCGCTCGGCGCCGCTGCCGTCGGCAGCTTGTTCCACTACATCACCAAAGGCCCCAACGAGGTATCGAAGAAGCTGGAGGACGAAATGGAACGCAAGGACCAATTGGCCCAATCCCAAGCCCAGGACAGGGAGACCACGCCATGAAACGCAATCCACGCGACTTAAAGCGCTACACCGCTTCGGAACGGGCCAACCACTGGATCGTTGGCATCTGCTTCATCCTGCTGGGCCTCTCGGGGCTGGCGTTCTTCCATCCGGCGTTCTACCCATTGACGCAGCTGTTTGGTGGCGGGCCGTGGACGCGCATCCTGCACCCGTATGTCGGGGTGGTGATGGCGCTGTTCTTCATCATGATGGTGCTGCGCTTCTGGCGCCTGAACGTGATGGAGCAGCGCGACGTGGAGTGGCTGAAGAACGTCGACAAGATGGTGGACGGCGATGACCACCACATGCCCGAACAGGGCAAGTACAACGGCGGCCAGAAGCTGTTGTTCTGGGGCTTGGTGCTGTTCATGCTGCTGCTCATGGTCTCAGGCGTGTTGATGTGGCGCACTTGGATTACTGTGCCGGTGGACGTAGTGCGTTTGTCCTCAGTGGTGCACGCGCTGGCTGGTTTTGCCATGATTGGCCTGATCATCCTGCACGTGTATGCGGCCATTTGGACGCGCGGTACCATCCGCGCCATGATGTACGGCACCGTCACCCGCGCCTGGGCCAAGCAGCACCACCGCGGCTGGTACCGCAAGGTGACGGGCGATAACGAGTAAGGATAGCGAGTCAGCTTTTTTAGCTGCGCTGAGTCCACACCGCCGAGATGCTTTTAAAAGCGTGTCGGCGGTCTTTTTTTGGGATTTTCGGGAGACCCACCATGCAACGCATTCTTCAGGCCGGCGAAATCGAAGCCCTCGACCGCACCCACTTTCCGCGCATTCTGCTACCTAGCCCCGCCAGCCTGTTTGCCGAGCGCGCCGCGCGCGTGCGCCAGTTGGCCGATGGCAATCCAATTGCCGACTATCTGCACTTTATCGCCAAAATCATCGACGCCCAGCACACCGCCGTGGCTACGCTGGCCGCCACGCCGCTGGACAAAGCCGTGCTGGCGCAGGCGCAAGCGCACTCGATGCCGCTGCTGCCCGCGCTGGAGCACATCGACCCCGCTTGGCAGGGCGTGCTGGACACCCTGCTCGACACCCTGAGCGCCGATACCGGCAGTGGCGGCCTGCCCGAGCCACTGCAACCCTTGATTGCCGCGCTGCGCGAACTCAATGCCGATGAGCGCGATGCCATCGCCCGCAAGCTGCTGCAAAAGGAAGGCTCGGCGCGCGACATCGGCATTTCGCCCTTCGTCATGGCGGCGCTCCAAGTGACCTTTGCCCAGCGTGCCAGCCAGTTGAGCGAGAGCGACGTGCCCTACACCGACCCCGCCACCATCTGCCCGGTGTGCGCCAGCGAACCTGTCTCTAGCGTGCTGCGCATTGGCGGCCCCATGGCCGGCCATCGCTACCTGCACTGCGGCACCTGCTGCACCGAGTGGCAAATGGTGCGCGTCAAATGCTCGCACTGCGAATCGACCCAGGGCGTGCGCTATCAGGGCATCGAAGGCGGCAAAGACGTGGTGATGGCCGAAACCTGCGACGAGTGCGGCAGCTACCGCAAGATCATCAACCAGGAAAAAGACCCGCTGGCCGAGCCGCTGGCCGACGATTTGGCGTCCCTCATGTTGGACCTGCTGATGGGCGATACGAAATACCAGCGCGCCAGCCCGAACCCGCTGCTGTACGTCGCCGTGGCGGAGGAAGAAAGTAGCGCCCCTTGAGCCGCGCATCACTGGCCACGCTGCCCTCGGTCGATAAGCTGCTGCAACACAGCGCGCTGCAAGACCTGCAAGCGGCGCACGGCAAAACCGCCTGCACCCAGGCCCTGCGTGACGTGCTGGCGCAGCTGCGCAGTGCGGTGCTTGCCGATGGTGCGGCTGTGGATGCCGCGCACTTGGCACCCGAAGCCATTGCCCAAACAGCGCGCAGCGCCCTGGGGCAGCGCTTTGCCCCCCGGCTGCGCACCGTCTTCAACCTCACCGGCACGGTGCTGCACACCAACCTGGGGCGCGCATTGCTGCCGCCCGAAGCGATTGAATCGGTGGTGCAGGCCATGGCCGCGCCGGTGAATCTGGAATACGACCTGGCCAGCGGCGGGCGCGGCGACCGCGACGATCTGGTCGAAGCGCTGCTGTGCGAGCTGACCGGCGCCGAAGCCGCTACCGTGGTCAACAACAACGCAGCGGCGGTGCTGCTGGCGCTGGGCACGCTGGCACCGGGGCGCGAAGTCATCGTTTCGCGCGGCGAACTGGTGGAGATTGGCGGCGCCTTTCGCATCCCCGACGTGATGGCGCGCGCCGGTGCCCAATTGGTCGAAGTCGGCACCACCAACCGCACCCACCCGCGCGACTACGCCAATGCGGTAGGCGAGCACACCGCACTGCTGATGAAGGTGCACTGTAGCAACTACGCCGTCACCGGCTTCACCAAAAACGTGCCCGACGGCGAAGTCGCTGCCATCGCCCACGCACGCGGCCTGCCGCTGGTGGTGGACTTGGGCAGCGGCACGCTGGTCGATTTGCGCCAGTGGGGCCTGCCGCATGAAACCACGGTGCGCGAAACCATTGAGGCGGGCGCTGACTTGGTGACTTTCAGTGGCGACAAACTGCTCGGTGGCCCGCAGGCCGGGCTGATCGTCGGGCGCAAGGATTTGATTGCCCAGATCAAAGCCAATCCTTTGAAGCGTGCACTGCGCGTCGGCAAGATCACCCTGGCTGCGTTGGAGCCGGTGCTGCGCCTGTACCTGTCGCCCGACCAGCTGGCCCAGCGCCTGACCACGCTGCGTTTGTTTACCCGCCCAGCGGTGCAGATGCAGGCGCAGGCCGAAGCGCTGGTGCCACTGGTGCAGAGCGCTGTCGGCAGCACTTTTGCCGTGACGCCAGCAACGATGTGCAGCCAGATTGGCAGCGGCGCCTTGCCGGTCGAATCGCTGCCCAGTCACGGCCTGCGCATTGCCCCCGTCCAAAGCCAGCACCCCGGCCGCCAGTTGCAGCGCCTGGAAACCACGCTGCGCCAACTGCCACGTCCAGTGATTGGCCGCATCCAGGAAGATGCCCTGTGGCTAGACTTGCGCTGCCTGGAAGCGGCTGACCAGCCCGCCTTTGTGCAGCAATTAGAAAAATTGAACCCATGATCATCGGCACCGCCGGCCATATCGACCATGGCAAAACCACTTTGGTGCGCGCTCTCACCGGTGTCGAAACCGACCGCCTGAAAGAAGAAAAAGAGCGCGGTATTTCCATCGAACTGGGCTACGCCTACACCCCGCTGCCCAATGGCGAGGTGCTGGGCATCATCGACGTGCCCGGCCACGAGAAATTTGTTCACACCATGGCGGCGGGCGCGGTTGGCATCGACCACGCCCTGCTGGTGGTGGCCGCCGACGATGGCGTGATGCCACAGACGCGCGAGCACTTGGACATCGTGCTGCTGCTGGGCGTGCGCCAAGGCAGCGTGGCGCTGACCAAAAGCGACCGCGTCCCACCCGAACGCTTGGCGCAGGTGCAGGCCGACATTGCCGCGCTGCTGGCGCCTACCGCGCTGGCTGGTGTACCGGTATTTGCCACGGCGGCGACACAGCCGGACGACGCAGGCGTCGCCGCCCTGCGCACGCACCTGCACACCATCGCCCAAAGCCAGCCGGCCCGCGCGCACAGCGGGCTGTTTCGGCTGGCGGTCGATCGCGTCTTCACCCTGCCCGGCCAAGGCACGGTGGTGACGGGCACGGTGTTTGGTGGTCAGGTGCAGGTGGGCGACAACCTAGTGCACTCGGCCAGCGGCCAAGCGGTGCGGGTGCGCAGCATCCACGCGCAAAACCAGGCCAGTGCCCAAGGGCTGGCCGGCCAGCGCTGCGCACTGAACTTGGCCGGTATTGCCAAAGACAGCATCCGCCGGGGCGACTGGATTGCCGACGCGCGCGTCTTGCAAGCCAGTGACCGCATTGACGTGCGCCTGCGCTTGCTGCCAGACGCCCCGCGCGTGGCGCAGTGGACGCCGGTGCACGTGCATGTGGGCACCGCCCACCACACCGCCCACATTGCACTGCTGCAAGGCAACCACATCGAACCCGGCAGCGCAGTGCGCGCGCAACTGGTGCTGAGCCACCCGGTGCACACCGTGCCGGGCGACCGACTGATCGTGCGCAACGCGCAGGCCAGTCGCACCCTTGCCGGCGGCAGTGTCATCGATCCCGCCGCCCCCGCCCGCAAGCGCCGCAGCGCCGAGCGCGTACTGGCGCTGAATGCGCTGGAAGAACTGGCGCAGCACGGCAACGCCAGCGCGGTAGTGGCGCAAGCGCCGCACGGCATGGCCCAATCGCAACTGGTGCGCCTGAGTGGCCGCCTGTTGCCACCGAGCGACTTGCCGCAGGTGCTGCAACTGCCGCTGGGCCAAGGCGATGTGCTGCTGTTGGACGCCATGCGCTGGCAGCTGCTGCGCACGCAAGTGTTGGCGGCGCTGGAGCGCTTTCACCGCAAAAGCGCCGACGAACCCGGCCTCAACGCTGCACGCCTGCGCCGCATTGCCCTGCCCAGCTTGCCGCAGGGCGCACACGATGCGCTCTGGCGCGGCCTGATCGACGCCTTGCTGCAAGACGGCAACATCGCGCTATCCGGTGCTTGGCTGCACCTGCCGGGGCACCGCGTGCAACTGTCAGCCGCCGAAGAAAACCTGATGCACAAACTGCTGCCAGCGCTGGAGGCCGGCCATTTCGACCCGCCCTGGGTGCGTGATTTGGCGCGCGATATACAGGCCGGCGAAGAGCCGGTACGCCAACTGCTGCGCAAGCTGGCACGCCAGGGGCAAGTGTTCCAGCCGGTGAAAGATTTGTTCTACGCCGCACCCGCCATGGACGCCTTGGCGGCGCTGTTGCACACACTGGCCGAACCCGCAGAACAGGGCGGGCCCAGCGGCGCGGTCGAGGCGCACGCCTTCCGCGACGCCACCGGCCTGGGCCGCAAACGCGCCATTCAGGTGCTGGAATTTTTTAACCGTATCGGCTACACCCGCCGTGTGCGCGACGCCCACCTGCTGCGTCCCGACGCGCAATGGCAAGCCAGCAGCGCCATGCAGGGCGCACAGTAGAATCGCGCGCTGCCAACAGGCTCTCAGGAAGGCAAATGCACCCGGTGGTGTGCCCGGGCTTCAAACCCGGTAAGGGGCGTCAGCCGCTCCTTGGTAGGTTCGACTCCTGCTGCTTTCCGCCATAAAAACCTGCGCCGACCCGAGCAAGGTCTTGCCGCCCGCAGCACAATGGCTGCATGACTGCTTCAGCTTCTTTCCCCAAAGTTCCTACCCTCTCCATGCTCGATTTGGTGGCGGTGCGCGAAGGCGGCACCGTGGCCCAGGCGCTACAAATTTCTCTGCGTACCGCGCAACATGCCGAGTCGCTGGGTTTCAAACGCTATTGGCTGGCCGAGCACCACAACATGGCCAGCATTGCCAGTTCGGCCACGGCGGTGCTGGTGGGCCACCTTGCTGGCGGCACCCAGCGCATCCGCGTCGGTTCGGGCGGCGTGATGCTGCCCAACCATGCGCCGCTGGTGGTGGCCGAGGCCTTTGGCACGCTGGCCGAGCTGTATCCGAATCGCATCGACCTGGGGTTGGGCCGCGCCCCCGGCACCGACCCACTGACCATGCGCGCCCTGCGCCGCGACCGGCTGGAGACGGCCGAAGACTTTCCGCGCGATGTCGCCGAGTTGCAGCGCCTGTTGGCCCCGGCGCAACCCGGCCAGCGCTTGGTGGCCACGCCCGGCGCCGGCACCAACGTGCCGATTTGGCTGCTCGGATCGAGCCTGTTTTCGGCGCAGCTGGCGGCAGAGCGCGGCTTGCCGTACGCCTTCGCCTCGCACTTTGCACCGCGCCTGCTGCTGCAGGCGATTGACCTGTACCGGCGCCAGTTCAAGCCCTCAGCGGCGCTGGCCAAGCCGTATGTGGTGATCGGTGTACCAGTGATTGCAGCATCGACCGACGCGGAAGCCGAGTTTTTGGCTAGCAGCACTTACCAGCGGGTACTGGGCATCTTGACCGGTGACCGGCGCCTACTGTTGCCGCCGGTGGAAAACTTTGCCGCCCAGCTGCGGCCGCAAGAAACGGCCGCCATCAACGACTTTCTCGCCGCCGCCGTGATCGGCGGGCCAGACACCGTGCAGCACGGCCTGGCGGCTCTGGCGCAGGCCACGCGCGCCGACGAGTTTATGCTGGTCAGCGACATCTTTGATCCGGCGCTGCGCCTGCGCTCGATGGACATCACCGCCGCCGCCTGCAGCGCGCTGAAGGACACGCTGCAAAGCCAGGTTGCACTATAAAAAAATGAGCTTATAGCGCTTACTGGGTAAGCGTTTAAGGCCTGTTTGATGCCAAGTTTTGGCAGCGGCTACCATCAACGCCTGCTTTCCACCTGCGTCTTTGCCTCGCCCTTTGTCCCATGCCCGCCTTTACTTTTGAAGCCCTCGACGCCCAGGGCCAGACCCGCAAGGGCCTGTTGGAGGCCGACACCGCCAAAGCCGCGCGCAGCCAGTTGCGCGCGCAGGCGCTGGTGCCGCTGGCGGTGGTGCTGGTCGGCCCGGACGCCGCACCCGGTAGCAGCGGCGCCCTCAGACGTAGCCTATTCACGCGCCCGGTGTTCAACGCCACCGGGCTGGCGATTTGGACGCGCCAAGTCGCCGGACTGGTGTCGTCCGGCCTACCCCTGGAACGCGCCCTGACCGCGCTGGCAGACGAAGCCGATGACGAGCGCCAACGCCACCTGGTGGCAGTGCTGCGCGCCGAGGTCAATGCCGGTTCGACCTTTGCGCGCGCGCTGGCGCAGCATCCGCGCGAGTTTTCTGACATTTACTGCGCCGTGATTGGCGCTGGCGAGCACAGCGGCAGCCTGGGGCTGGTGCTCGAACGCCTGGCCGACGACCTGGAGGAACGCCAGGCATTGAAGGCCAAGCTGATCGGCGCCGCGCTGTACCCGGCCATCGTCACGCTGGTGGCGATTGTCATCGTGCTATTTCTGGTCGGCTACGTGGTGCCGCAGGTGGCCAGCGTGTTTGCCGGCAGCAAGCGCGCGCTGCCGTTTCTGACGGTGGCAATGTTGGCCGTGAGCGACTTTGTCCGCAGCTTTGGGCTGGCGCTATTGGTTGCTTTGATTTTGATAGCTATCAGCGCACGCTGGGCTTTGGCCAGAGAGGCTTTTCGCCAAAAATTTGACGCCGCGTGGCTGAATGTGCCCATCCTCGGCAAGCTGGCGCGCGGCTACAACGCAGCGCGCTTTGCCAGCACGCTGGCGATGCTGGCCGGCGCGGGGGTGCCGATTTTGAAAGCGCTGCAAGCCGCCGCGGAAACCCTGAACAACCGCGCCATGCGGGCTGATGCACTGGATGCGCTGGTGCTGGTGCGCGAGGGCGCACCGCTGGCCTCGGCACTGGCGCAAAAGAAGCGCTTTCCTGGCCTGCTGTCGATGTTTGCGCGCTTGGGCGAGCAAACCGGCCAGCTGCCGCTGATGCTGCAGCGCGCCGCCGTGCAGCTGTCCACCGAAGTGCAGCGCCGCGCTCTGCAACTGGCCACCATCCTGGAGCCGCTGCTGATCGTCGCCATGGGCTTGGTAGTCATGCTGATCGTGCTAGCCGTGCTGCTGCCAATCATCCAGCTCAACCAGTTCGTCAAATAAGCCCCCAAGCCAGAAACCTGCCATGACTGCTAGTGATCTTCATGCCGCACCCGCTGCCATCACCGACAAGCTGGTGGTGGCGATTTCGTCGCGCGCGCTGTTTGATTTTGAAGAAGAGAACCAACTGTTTGATTCCGGTCAGGCCTCGGACTACATGCAATTGCAACTCGAGCGCCTAGAGATACCAGCGCGCCCGGGCGTGGCATTTTCGTTGGTCAAAAAGCTGCTGGCCTTCAACACGCCCGAGCACCAGCGCGTGCAGGTGGTGGTGCTGTCGCGCAACGACCCGGTCAGCGGCATGCGCGTGTTCCGCTCGGCGCAGGCACATGGGCTGGCGAGCGTGCAGCGCGGCGTGTTCACGCAGGGCGCAGCGCCGTTTCGCTACCTGCGTCCGCTGGGCGCGCACCTGTTTTTATCGGCCAATGCAGCGGATGTGAACGAAGCGCTGGCGATGGGCTTTCCGGCGGCGCGCGTGGCCACGCAATCGGTGCAGGCCAGCGCCACGCACCCGCATGAGGTGCGTATCGCCTTTGACGGCGACGCTGTACTGTTTTCCGATGAAGCCGAGCGCGTCTTCCAGTCCGCCGGGCTGGATGCCTTTCAGGCGCACGAGCGCGAAAAAGCGCTGCAACCTTTGCCGGCTGGGCCGTTCAAACCATTTTTGAGCGCCTTGCAGCGCCTGCAGCGCAGCGGCGCCTCCGACATGCGCATTCGCACCGCGCTGGTGACGGCGCGCGGCGCACCGGCGCACGAGCGCGCCCTGCAGACGCTGATGAGCTGGAAAATCGCTGTCGATGAAGCCATGTTTTTGGGCGGTCTGCCCAAAGGCGAATTTTTGCGTGAGTTCGAGCCCGATTTTTTCTTTGACGACCAGACCGGCCATGTCAGCGCCGCCGCTCTGCATGTGCCGTCCGGCCATGTCAGCAGCGGTATTGCCAATCAACCGCTAACGTCCACCACAGCGGCGCCGCTGCCGTGAACCCAGGAGTATTCAACATGCGATTTTTACGGATGCTTTGTGCGCTATTGCTCATAGGCGTGTGCGCCTTGGCCAGCGCCCAGAGCAGCACCGCAGCCACCACGGCACCGCGCGGCCCCGACGGCGCGCCTTTGAGCAAGGGCGAAATCAAGGCCATGCGCGACTTCCAACTGCTCGACTTCAATGGCGACGGCAAAATCAGCCGATCCGAAGTAGCGCTGTTTCCGCGCTTGGCTGCGGCCTTCAGCGAGGCCGACACCAACCACGACAACTACCTGAACTATGAAGAAGTGCGCGCCTATGCCGTGCGCTACCGCGCCAAACGGGATCGCCAGCGCCAGCGTGAACGCGCATCGGAGGTGCAAGCGCCAGACGGCACAGACACCGAAGCCGGGCAAGATGCAGAGGAAAAACCGTAATGCGCCAGCAGGTCACGCTAGGGGCGGCCTGCGCCCGGGTCAAGGCCTGCCGGGGCGCTTGATGCTGGGGTCGGCGTAGAGCAAGTTGTCTTTCTTGCCCTGCTGCGCCATGCGCTCAGACAAGGTGATCTTGTTGATGTCTTGCGCCAATTCAATGGCGCTACCACTGGCACGCCACATTTCGCGCAAATGCTCCAGCAGCAGCTTGTAGATCGGCTCTTTCGGCGGCTCTTCCGGCTCTTTGACGGTGTCCTGTGTTTTGACTGCCGTCCAATCGCGGTTCGGTGCCTCGGGAGCCGACGGTTTATCCGGTGCTTTGACAACCGCCCCTTCGCCTAACCGGTCCATCGACTCGACCGGGTTGGGGGCATGGATAGGGCGCACAGGTACCGCACCAGAAGCCCCAGTGGAATACAAATCTGCGCCCTGAGACTGCCAGGATGACGTTCGATCAACAGGTAGTATTTGCATGACAGTGGCCCATGGTGGATGAATTATAAAAACGGCTCTACAGCCTCCTCGTTCATCTTATTACGGCAATAAGCAGGGTTTATTGAGGCTTTATTCACCGATTGAAACACATCACGGATTTTGGCTTGGCCAGCCACGCCCTCCTGTGGACCACTTTACCCCTCATAAAAACCGCTCCAGCAGGCGCAACGAGGCCTTGTCGAGCGCGGCGGTATCGCGCACGGTGTACTGCACACCGTCGCCAGCGGCAATCAGTAGCGCACTGCGGCCCTGCAGGCGGCGAATGTCCTCTTCGCCCTTGAGCACAAATTGCGCCGTGCCGCGATCGGTGTCCACGGTCCAAGTGCAGGGGGTGGAAAAACTCGATACGCTGCAGATTTTTTCAATCACCGGGACAAATTCCCGCAGTGATAGTTCTTCTTCCAGCAGGCGACGCGCCGGGGTCGGCATATCCGCCAAGCGCTCGATCCACAGCAGCTCGTGGCCGTTGCTACCGATGAGGGACAGCCCCTCCTGCGGTGCGGCAATCGGAAACGCGCGCACTGGCACCACATCGGTGTGTACGGTGCCGTCGCCCAGCGTCAGCACCAGGCGGCCGTGGGCATTGCGCTGCAGTTGCATGGGGGAGGACAGATCAGCGGAATTCATGAGGGGGTGCTTTCAACAGGGATGGCGGCGGGACGCACGGCCGGGTCGGCGTGCACCAGCACGCCCGCCGCCTGGGCGTCTTCTTCGGCGCGGCGCGCCTGCGCTTCGTACAAGCGCCAGTAGGCGCCCTGGCGCGCCATCAACTCGTCGTGCGGCCCCACTTCCACCACTTCACCGCGGTCCAGCACCACCAGTCGGTCGGCCTTGCGCAGCGTGGACAGGCGGTGCGCAATGGCAATGGTGGTGCGCCCTTGCACTAGGTTGTCCAGGGCTTTCTGGATTTCTTTCTCCGTCTCGGTGTCCACGGCGGAGGTGGCTTCGTCGAGGATCAGGATGCGCGGGTCAATCAGCAAGGCACGCGCAATGCTGATGCGCTGGCGCTCACCGCCCGACAAGCCTTGGCCACGCTCGCCCACCAGCGAGTCATAGCCATGCACCAAGCGCAGGATGAATTCGTGCGCGTGCGCGGCGCGGGCGGCGGCCATGATTTCAGCGCGGGTGGCGTCGGGCTTGCCATAGGCAATGTTCTCGGCAATGGTGCCAAAGAACAAGAACGGTTCTTGCAATACCAAGCCGATGTGGCTGCGGTAATCGGCCACCGCCAAGCGGCGAATATCGACACCGTCCAACTGAATCGAGCCGTCGCTGACGTCATAAAAACGGCAAATCAGATTGGCCAGCGTGCTCTTGCCCGAGCCGCTGTGGCCCACCAGACCGATCATCTCGCCCGGGCGGATGTCCAAGTCGAGTTTTTTGATGATCACCCGGCTGCCATGGCGAAAGCCCACTTGGCGCAGTGCAATAGCCCCTTTCGCCTTGTCAATTTTGACCGGCTGGGCCGGATCGGGCACGTTGCTGACGTGGTCGAGGATGTCAAAAATGCGCTTGGCACCGGCAGCGGCTTTTTGCGTCACCGAGACAATGCGGCTCATGGAATCGAGTCGGCCATAAAAGCGCCCGATGTAAGCAATGAACGCCGTCAGCACACCGACGGTGATCTGGCTGTGCGCCACCAGCCAAATGCCGCAGCCCCACACCACCAGCAGGCCGATTTCGGTCAGCAGCGACACCGTGGGTGTGAACAGCGACCAGGTCTTGTTGAGCTTGTCGTTGACCTGCAGGTTGTGCTGGTTGGCCTCGTGAAAGCGCTGCGCCTCGCGCTTTTCCTGGGCAAAGGCCTTGACCACGCGGATGCCGGGAATGGTGTCAGCCAGGACGTTGGTCACTTGCGACCAGACGCGGTCGATTTTCTCAAAACCGGTGCGCAAGCGATCGCGCACGGCATGGATCATCCAGCCGATGAACGGCAGCGGCACCAACGTCACCAACGCCAGCCACGGGTTGATGGAGAACAAAATCGCCGCCGTCATGAAAATCATCAGCACGTCGGTGACAAAGTCGAGCGCGTGCAGCGATAAAAAAACGTTGATGCGGTCGGTCTCGGAACCAATGCGCGCCATCAGGTCGCCAGTGCGCTTGGCGCCAAAATAGTCCAGTGACAGGCGCAGCAAATGCTCGTAGGTGGTGGTGCGCAAATCGGCGCCAATGCGCTCGGACACCAGCGCCAGGATGTAGGTGCGCGCCCAGCCCAGTCCCCAGGCCAGCAGGGCCGAAGCCAGCAGGCCCGACAGGTACAGCAGCACCAGACTGGTCTCGATCTTCTGACCGTTCTGGAACGGAATCAGGATGTCGTCCATCAGTGGAATGGTCAGGTAGGGCGGCACCAGCGTGGCAGCGGTCGAGGCCATCGTCAGCGCAAAACCAGCCGCCAGTTGGCCGCGATACGGCCGCGCAAATCGCCACAGACGCAGCAGCACCCAAGTAGAGATGTGTGCCGGCTGCGTGCGCGCGCACAACGGACACTCGTCAACATTGCTTGGCAATATGCTGAGACAGGTCGGGCACTGCACCGGCTCATGGTCCAAAGCATCCTCTAGCGGGTGACTGGCCCAGTGCGCCAGGCGCACCAGTTGCTGGTCAAAGCGCTGCACCATGCGCAGCGCCGCAGCATGCGCTCCCAGTGTGAAGCGCCACAGCGCCAAGCGCTGCGTGCTGTCGTGCAACTCCAGCGTGCCGACACCGCCATGCTCCAGCAGGCGCAGCTGCAGATCAGCGGCCAGCGGCCAATCGCGCCATGCGCTGGTACCCGGATCACAGGCCAGCAAGCGCTGCTCGGTCAGGATGACACGGCCAGTGGCAAAGTGCAGGTCGGCGCTCAGGTCAACCTGCAGTGTGGCCAGTGCGTTTTCATGGGGGGCAAGCACTGCTTGCGCTGCGGACATCGAAAAGTCCGACAAAACACCGGGGGCGTTTACAGAATCATGTGGCATGGGTTTGTTGTTTTGCTCCTGGCGG
Source organism: Simplicispira psychrophila DSM 11588 (assembly GCF_000688255.1). Classification (GTDB taxonomy): domain Bacteria; phylum Pseudomonadota; class Gammaproteobacteria; order Burkholderiales; family Burkholderiaceae_C; genus Simplicispira; species Simplicispira psychrophila. The sequence goes on from NZ_JHYS01000001.1 coordinate 287,124, forward strand.
CGCCAGGATATTCGGCATCGTGCCGTGCGGTATTTAACGCCTGAACCCCGCCGCCCGCTGACAATCGGGTGAGTGCACAATTTCTCACCCTTCCTCACCCCTTGCTTTTTCTGCATCTCCGCACTTCACTGACTTCACTGACCGGTTGCGACCCATGGCCAAAATCAAAGATATCGAACTGCTGCGCATCAATTATTTGCGCGGTCCCAACATCTGGACTTATCGCCCTGTGCTGGAAGTCTGGCTGGACCTGGGGGTGCTGGAAAACTCGCCCTCGCACCAACTGCCTGGCTTCAATGACCGGCTGACCACCTGGCTACCGGCGCTGATCGAGCACCACTGCGGCGTGGGCGAGCGCGGTGGCTTTTTGCAGCGTATGCAAGAGGGCACTTGGTGCGGCCATGTGCTGGAGCACATCGTCATCGAACTGCTCAATCTGGCCGGTATGCCGACCGGCTTTGGCCAGACGCGCAGCACCTCGCAGCACGGCGTCTACCGCATGGTGTTTCGCGCCCGCGAAGAACGGGTGGCACGGGTCGCGCTGGAGCAAGGCCACCGCCTGATCATGGCGGCGATCAACGACGAACCGTTTGACGTCGCTGCCGCCGTGGCACGCGTGCGCACCGAAGTGGACGACCGCTACCTGGGCCCCAGCACCGCCTGCATCGTCACCGCTGCCGGCGATCGCGGTATTCCACACATCCGCCTGAACGACGGCAACTTGGTGCAGATGGGCTATGGCGCATCACAGCGGCGCATCTGGACCGCCGAGAGTGAGTTCACCAGCGCCATTGCTGAAGGCATTGCCAGCGACAAGGACCTGACCAAAAGCCTGCTCAAGGCCTGCGGCGTGCCGGTGCCTGAAGGCCAGGTCGTCAACAGCCCCGAAGAAGCCTGGGAAGCGGCGCAAAGCATTGGTCTGCCAGTCGTCGTCAAACCGTCCGACGGCAACCACGCACGCGGTGTGACGCTGGATTTGCGCCAGCAGCAAGACATTGAAGCGGCCTACCACGTCGCCTACCCCGAGGGCAGCGACGTCATGGTCGAGCGCTTCATCCCCGGCGATGAGCACCGCCTGCTGGTGGTCGGCGGCAAGGTGGTGGCGGCGGCGCGCGGCGAGCTGATCAGCATCACCGGCAATGGCCGCTCCAGCGTGACCGAGCTGATCGACAGCCAGCTGAACTCTGACCCGCGCCGTGGCCACGAAGAGGAATATCCGCTGGAATTGATCGACATGGCCACCAACGTGGCCGTGCAGCTAGAAATCAAGCGCCAAGGATTGAGCCCCGACGCCATCCCTGCCGCCGGCGCGCAGGTGATCGTGCAGCGCAACGGCAACGTGGCGGTCGATTGCACCGATGACGTGCACCCCGAGGTGGCCTACATCGCCCAACTGGCGGCGCGCGTGGTCGGCTTGGACATTGCCGGCATCGACATGGTGGCACAGGACATCTCCAAGCCGCTGCATCTGCAGGGCGGCGCCATCGTCGAAGTGAATGCTGGCCCCGGCCTGCTGATGCACCTCAAGCCCGCGGTGGGCGCCTCGCGCCCGGTGGGTCAAGCGATTGCCGAGCACCTGTTTCCGCTGCAAGACAGCCCCACCGACCGCCAAGTGGGGCGCATTCCGGTGGTCGGCGTCGCCGGCACACGGGGCACCGCCACCGTAGCCCGGCTGGTAGCTTGGTTGTCGCACCTGAGCGGACACTACACCGGCTTGGCTTGCAAAAGCGGCATGTGGATGAACCAGCGCTGTGTGGATCAGCGTGACAGCGCCCACTGGGCCGGCGCACACCGCCTGCTGGTCAGCCAGATGGTGCAAGCGGCGGTGATTGAAAACGATGCCCGGGCCATCTTGCAGGACGGCTTGGCCTACGACCGCTGCACCGTCGGTGTGGTGACCGACATGGACGGCTTTGAAGGTTTGGCCGAGTTCGACATCCATGAAGCCGCACAAATGGCCAAGGTGCTGCGCACCCAGGTCGATGTGGTGCTGCCCAGCGGCGCTGCGGTACTCAATGCCGATGAGCCACAAGTCGCCGATCTGGCCCGCCTGTGCGACGGCGCTGTCATTTTTTATACCACCGATGCCGACCACCCGACCGTGGTCGCACACCGTGCCAACGACCAAGGCCGCGCGGTGCTGGTCAAAGGTGGCAACGTGGTACTGGCCACCGGCGCCACCGAAAAATCTCTCGGGACGCTGGCCCGTTTGGCGTTTGCCCAAGGCGCCAGCACGCCGCCGGTACATACGCTGCTGGCCGCCATTGGCGCCGCCTGGGCCCTGGACATTGCGCCCGACCTGATCGCTGCCGGCATCAAGACCTTCGAGCCGGAACTGCCCAGCAGCAGTGCCGCCCATTCCCGCACCGTCACCCTGCCTCTTTGAGCCGCTCCTGAAAGAATTCCATGGATGTAACCCGCACCCGGGCCCTGCGCGGCCCCAACCTTTGGAGCCGCAACACGGCGATTGAAGCCGTCGTGACCTGCGCTGACAGTGAGCGCGCCATGGCGCAGATCACCGGTTTTGAAGCCCGCCTGCGCGCGCTGTTTCCGGCCATCGGCACGCTGCTGCCCGAGGGCAGCGACAGCGATATTGCCCTCGCCCATGTACTGCAATCGGCCGCGCTGGCGCTGCAGGCCCAGGCCGGCTGCCCGGTCACCTTCAGCCGCACCGCAACCACGCCCGAACCGGGCGTGTACCAGGTCATCGTCGAATACACCGAAGAAGCCGTGGGCCGCCAGGCTTTTGCTGATGCACAGGCGCTGATCGAGGCGGCGGTGGCCGGAAAGCCCTTTGACAGCGACGCCGCTGTCGCTGCCTTGCGCGAGCTGGACGAAAGCGAGCGCCTGGGTCCGAGCACCGGCGCCATCGTCGAAGCCGCTGCCGCGCGCGGCATTCCGTGGCGGCGGCTGACACAGGGCAGCTTGGTGCAGTTTGGCTGGGGCTCGAAACAGCGGCGCATCCAGGCGGCCGAGATCGACGCCACCAGCGCCGTGGCCGAATCGGTAGCGCAAGACAAAGACCTGACCAAGCGCCTGCTGCACGCCGCTGGCGTGCCGGTGCCGCTGGGTCGCCCGGTGGAATCGCCTGACGAAGGCTGGGCGGTAGCGCTGGAAGTCGGCCTGCCCGTGGTCGTCAAACCGCAAGACGGCAACCAGGGCAAGGGCGTCACGGTGAACATCACCGACCGCGCGGCACTAGACGAGGCTTATGCCAACGCCGTCGAATACGGCACGGTGATGGTCGAGCGCTTTCTGCCCGGCCACGACTTTCGCCTGCTGGTGGTCGGTAACCAACTGGTCGCCGCCGCCCGGCGCGAGCCGCCCCAGGTACTGGGCGACGCCATCCACACCGTGCGCGAGCTGGTCGATTTGGTCAACCTCGACCCACGCCGGGGCGAAGGCCATGCCACGCCGCTGACCAAAATTCGCCTCGACGACATTGCCGTGGCCCGCTTGACCGCACAAGGCTTGAGCCCCGACTCGGTGCCGGCCAAGGGCCAGCGGGTGATTTTGCGCAACAACGCCAACCTGTCCACCGGCGGCAGCGCCACCGATGTGACCGACGACGTCCACCCCGACGTGGCGGCGCGTGCAGTCGAAGCGGCGCAAATGGTCGGCCTGCACATCTGCGGCGTCGATCTGGTGTGTGAGAGCGTGTTGCACCCGATTGAAGAACAAAACGGCGGTTTCGTCGAAGTCAATGCCGCGCCCGGTCTGCGGATGCACTTGGCGCCGTCCTACGGCAAACCGCGCGCCATCGGTGCCGCGATGGTGGCGCAGGTGTTTGCGCACGGCCAGGACGGCCGCATTCCCGTCGTTGCCGTCACCGGCACCAATGGCAAAACCACTACCGCACGCCTGATTGCGCATTTGTTCAGCGCCCACGGCCTGCGCGTCGGCATGACCAATACCGACGGCGTCTACGTCAATGGCCGCCAGATCGACAGCGGCGATTGCTCTGGCCCGAAAAGCGCCCGCAACGTACTGCTGCACCCCGAAGTGGACGCCGCCGTGTTTGAAACCGCACGCGGCGGCATCTTGCGCGAAGGCCTGGGTTTTGACCGCTGCCAAGTGGCGGTGGTGACCAATATTGGCGAGGGCGATCACTTGGGGATGAACTTCATCAACACGGTGGAAGACTTGGCGGTACTCAAGCGCGTCATCGTGCAAAACGTCGCGCCGGACGGCTACGCCGTGCTCAACGCCACCGACCCGATCGTCGCTGCCATGGCACCGGCCTGCCCCGGCAAGATCATCTATTTCGCGGTGGATCGCCACCACCCGGTGATGGCTACGCACCGTGCCCAAGGCCACCGCTCGGTGTATGTCGATGGCGACTCGATCATTGCCGCCGAAGGCTCGTGGCGCGAAGCCATCCACCTGCGCGACGTACCGATCACGCGCAATGGTCGGATTGGCTTTCAGGTCGAAAACGTCATGGCTGCCGTCGCTGCCGCTTGGGGCGCTGGCCTGTCGTGGGAGACGGTGCGCCGTGGCCTGTCGGGCTTTGTCAACGACAGCGACAACGCCCCCGGCCGCTTTAACCTGATGGACTACCAAGGCGCCACGGTGATCGCCGACTACGGCCACAACCCCGACGCCATGCGCGCACTGGTATCGGCTGTCGATGCGCTGCCCGGCAACCGCCGCAGCGTGGTCATCAGCGGCGCCGGCGATCGGCGCGATGAAGACATCCGCGTGCAAACCGCCATCCTCGGCGCGGCGTTTGACGACGTGATCCTGTACCAAGACGCCGCCCAGCGCGGGCGCGGCGACGGCGAAGTCATCGCCCTGCTGCGCGAAGGCCTGCAAGGCGCCACGCGCACCACCTACACCGAAGAAATCTACGGCGAATTTGTCGCCATCGATACGGCGCTGGCACGCCTGCAACCGGGCGATCTGTGCTTGGTGCTGGTCGATCAGGTGGAAGAAGCGCTGGCCCATCTGGCGCAGCGCTGCAGCCAGCCGTAAACCGCCTTGAACGTAAAACGGCCCCGCTGCGTCATGCACCGGGGCCATTTTTATGGGCTTTTTGCTATTATTTAGATAGCTACTAGCGCTTGCTGTATAAGCGCTATAAGCCGATTTGGCTTGAAATCACTTCATCGAGATAGTGGTATTCAGTCCCTCGGACGCGCTGCCGTCCTCAAACCAGCGCGCTGTCACCGTCTTGGTCTGCGTCCAGAACTGCACTGCCTGCTTGCCGTTCGGGCCCAGGTCGCCCATTTTGGACGCGCGCGAGCCGGTGAAGCTGAAGTAGGCCACCGGCACCGGAATCGGCACGTTGATGCCGACCTGGCCGACGTTGATGTCGTGCTGGTACTTGCGCGCCGCCCAGCCGCTCGACGTAAAAATCGAGGTACCGTTGCCGTTCGGGTTGGCGTTGATCAGCGCAATCGCTTCTTCCAGCGTCTCGACGCACATCACGGTCAGCACCGGGCCAAAAATCTCCTGCTGGTAGATGTCCATTTCGGCCTTGACGTCGGCAAAAATCGTCGGGCCGACAAAATTGCCCTGCTCATAACCCGCCACCGTGCACTGGCGACCATCAAGCAGCAGGCTGGCACCTTGCGCCACACCCGAATCAATCAAACGCAGCACGCGCTGGCGCGCCTGGGGGTTGACCAGCGGCCCCAGGTCGGCCTGACGGTCGCTACCGGGGCCGACTTTGAGCGCCTGCGCCCGCTCGGTCACCTCGGGCAGCCAGTCGCGCGCCGCGCCGACCAGCACGGCCACCGAGTTGGCCATGCAACGCTGTCCGGCCGCGCCAAAAGCCGAGCCCAGCAGGTTGTTGATGGCATGGTCTTTGTGCGCATCCGGCATCACCACGCAGTGGTTTTTGGCGCCCATCATCGACTGCACCCGCTTGCCGGCGTCTGAGGCGCGGCGGTAGATGTGCTGGCCGACATGGGTCGAGCCGATGAACGACAGCGCGGCAATGTCCGGGTGATCGCAAATCATGTCGGCCACTTGCGCGCCGCCATGAATGACATTCAGCACGCCGGGTGGCACGCCGGCCTCGTGTGCCAGTTCGACCAAGCGCATGGTCGAGCTGGGGTCTTGCTCGGAGGGCTTGAGCACAAAGGTGTTGCCGCAGGCAATGGCCATCGGGAACATGAAGCACGGCAGCATCACCGGAAAGTTGAACGCGGTGATGCCCGCGCCGACGCCAATCGGTTGCAGCAGATTGTAGACATCGACGCCGGTGGCGGCGTTTTCGGCAATCTCGCCCAACTGCAGTGTGGTGATGGAGCAGGCGTGCTCTATCACTTCCAGCCCGCGCGCCACTTCGCCTTCGGCATCGGGCAGGGTTTTGCCGTGCTCCAGGGTGATCAGCTGCGCCAGTTCGGGCAGATGCTCGCGCACCAAATGCTGCAACTTGAGCATGATGCGCATCCGCGCGCCCAGCGAGGTGCTGCGCCAGGTTTTGAAAGCCTCGTGCGCGCTGGACACGGCCAGGTTGACTTCTTCGGACGTGGCAAACGGCACGCGCGCCACCACTTCCTGGGTGGCGGGGTTGGTGACTTCGCGCCACTCGGTGCTTTTGGACGGGTAGGCCTTGCCACCAATAAAGTGGTGGATGGTGACGGGGGCGCGGACAGGGGAAGAAGCAGTGGTGTTCATAGCCATGGACTCCTTAGTTTTTGACCAACGGGCAGGTCGATTGGGCCAGCGGCTTGAAGGCGGTGGCCGCAGGAATGGTGCTGACGGTGTTGTAGTAATCCCAGGTGCCTTTGGACTCGGACGGCTTCTTCACCTGGAACAGGTACATGTCGTGAACCACCCGGCCATCGGGACGGATGCTGGCGTTGCGCATCACGGCATCCTTGATTGGCAACTCACGCATCTTTTGCGCCACCACCTTCCAGTCGTCGGTCTTGGCAGCGGCCACTGATTTGAGGTAATGCAGCACGCTGGAGTACACGCCCGCCTGCACCATGGTCGGCTTGTAGCCCTTGTGCAGTTTTTCAAAGCGCGACGAGAAGGCGCGCGTCTGGTCGTCCATGTCCCAATAGAAACCCTCGGAGAACAGCAGGCCCTGCGCCTGGTTCAAGCCGAGCGAGTGCACGTCGGTCAGGAACATCAGCAATGCGGCCACCCGCTGGCTCTTGCCATCCACGCCAAACTCGCGCGCCGCCTTGATGGCGTTGACGGTGTCTTGGGCGCCGTTGGCCAAGCCAATCACCTGCGCTTTAGAGGCTTGGGCCTGCAGCATGAACGAAGAAAAATCGCTGGCATTGAGCGGATGGCGCACGCTACCCACCACCGTGCCGCCCAGCGACTTGACCATGTCCGAAGCGTCCTTTTCGAGCGAATGGCCAAAAGCGTAGTCCACTGTCAGGAAGTACCACGACTTGAAGCCCTCTTTGGTCAGCGCTGCCGCCGCGCCCGAGGCCGACGAATAGGTGTCAAACATCCAGTGGAAACCATTGGTGGTGCAGTCCTCGTTGGTCAGGCGCGTGGTGGCCGGGCCGCTGTAGAGCGCAATGCCGCCTTTTTCCTTGATCAGCTTTTGGATCGCCAGGGCCCCGGCCGAATTGGTCAGGTCGGCCAGCGCATCGACCTTGTCACGGTCCAGCCACTCGCGCGCCCGGGTGGCGGCAATGTCGGCCTTGTTCTGGTGGTCGGCACTGACCACCTCGATCTTCATGTCCTTGCACTCGGCCTTGAGGCAGTCTTCGACTGCCATGCGCGCCGCCACCACCGAGCCGGCGCCGCCCATGCCGGAATAGGGCCCGGCCATGTCGGTCAGCACGCCAATCTTGACCACACCATCTGAGATCTGCGCCTGCGCACCGGCACACAATGCCAAGACGCCTATGGCCACCGAATTTTTGAGGTATTTTTTCATGTCTGTCTCCTTTTATGGGGTTGCCTGAACCTGCAGCCTGTAGGCTGCCAAATCACTTTATCATTGTGTTTATGCATCCGGATACGGAACTTATGAATACTTCGAATGCAAATTTGCACCACTGCAGTCACCCCGTGGCTAGGCAACGCCCATGATCCAGGCAGGACTCTCCCCGGCCGGCATCAACTGGGACAACCTGCGCCTGTTTCTGGCCGTGGTGCGTGCCCAATCGGCCCAGGAGGCCGCCCGGCGTCTCAACGTGGACCACTCCACCGTCACGCGTCGCCTGCACCGGCTGGAAAAAGAACTGGGCACCCAATTGTTCGAGCGCACCCCAGCCGGCCACGTCCTGACGGCCGCCGGCCATCGGCTGCTGGAGCATGTCGAGCGCATCGAGAGCACGGTCGCGCTGCTGGACGAAGACATTGGCGGCGACAGCCAGATGCTGACAGGCCATGTCCGCCTGGGCGCAACAGAAGGTTTCGGCAGTTTTTTTCTGGCGCCCCACCTGAGCCATTTTTGCGACCGCCACCCCGCCATCAGCGTCGAACTGCTGGTGGTGCCACGCTTCATCAACCTGTCCCAACGCGAAGCCGATCTCGCCATCAATATCGAGCGCCCGCGCAGCAACTCGCAAGTCGTCAGCAAGCTGGCGCCGTACCGCCTGCAGCTGTACGCCTGCACCGGCTACCTGGCCAGCCATCCCGGCATCCGCTGCAAGGCCGATCTGGCCGAGCACCGCCTGTTTGGCTATGTGGACGAACTCTCCTTCAGCCCCGAGTTGCGCTACCTCGAAACCATTGCCCCGCACGCGCCCACTCCGCTGCGCAGCACCAGCATCGTGGCCCAGTACAGCGCCGTGCGCGAGGGCCAGGGGCTGGCGGTGCTGCCGTGCTTTCTGGCCGCGCAATGCGCCGACCTGGTGCCGGTGCTGCCGGCAGAGATCGACCTGATTCGCACCTTCTGGATCGCCGCGCCCAGCGAGCGGCGCGAACTGGCCCGCGTACGCGCCCTGTGGGAGTACCTGCGCGAGGCCACAGAACGCAACCAGGCGTTTCTGATGGGCGAATCGCGTACCCTGCAACGCATCGACTGAGAAAGCGTCGGCTCGGTCTGCACACCGGCACTGACCCTGCACCCCCTTGAACCAACCCGCACACATCCATGAAAACACCCTCCCTGCATTTACGCGCTGGCACTGGCCGCGCGGCCCTGCGTTTCTGTCTCGGACTGGCTTTAGCCGGCAGCAGCCTGGGCGCGCTGGCCGAAAAAATTGGTACCGTGGACACGGCTTTCAAATGGATTGGCCGCGACCACGACATCCTGGTCGAGGCCTATGAAGACCCAGGCGTCACCGGCGTGACCTGCTATGTCTCGCGCGCGCGCACCGGCGGCATCAAGGGCTCGCTGGGCTTGGCCGAAGACCGGGCCGAAGCCTCCATCGCTTGCCGCCAAACCGGGCCCGTGAGCTTCCCCAAGCCGCTGCGCCAGCAGGAAGAAGTGTTCAGCGAGCGCCTGTCCATTCTGTTCAAGCGCCTGCGCATCGTGCGCATGGTGGACGCGCCGCGCAACACGCTGGTGTACCTGACCTACTCAGAAAAGCTGATTGACGGCTCGCCGCAAAACAGCATCACGGCCGTACCCATCGACCGCGCCACACCGATTTCACTCAAAAAATAGGCCTGGATGCTTGTTTATGAGTCAAATCAGCCTCTAGCCCTTTAGATATATGCGGTGGTAGCTATGAAAATTGCTGTGATGGGTGCCGGCGCTGTCGGCTGTTACTACGGTGCACTGCTGGCGCGGGCCGGCCACGCGGTCACGCTGATTGCCCGCCCGGCCCACGTCCAGGCCATCACCCAGGCGGGTGGCTTGTGGCTGCACACTGCCGCCGGCCAGGAACGCATCCCCGTACACGCCAGCAGCAACGCCAGCGCTGTGCGCGGCGCGCAGTGGGTGCTGTGTTGCGTCAAATCGACCGATACCGAGAGCGCCGGTCTGGCCATGGCAGCGCATTTGGACGCCGGCGCCGTGGTGCTGAGCCTGCAAAACGGCGTGGACAACGCCGAGCGTCTGCAAGCCCTCCTCGGGCGCCCAGTGCTGGCCAGCGTGGTCTACGTCGCCAGCGCCATGACTGCGCCCGGCCAGGTGCGCCACCTCGGGCGCGGCGAACTGGTGCTGGCACCGGGTCAGGACAGCGCCGCCATCGCCAGCGCCTTGCGCAGCGCCGGCATTCCGACAGAAATTTCAGACAACGTAGCCGGCGCGCTGTGGGCCAAGCTGGTGCTTAACTGCGTTTACAACCCGCTGTCGGCCATCACCCGCCTGCCGTATGGCGCCATCGTGGGCAACCCCGACTTGGACGTGGTGCAGGTGATGACCGACATCGTGCGCGAGTGCCAGGCCGTGGCGCAGGCACGCGGCGTCACCCTGCCCGCCGACATCCTTGCGACCACCCTGGCGCTGGCGCAGACCATGCCGCAGCAACTGTCGTCCACCGCACAAGACCTGGCGCGCGGCAAGCGCAGCGAGATCGACCACCTCAACGGTTTCATCGTGCGCCAGGGCGCCGCACTGGGTATTGCCACGCCCGCCAACCGCCTGCTGCACACGCTAGTGCGCCTGCTAGAGCAGCAGTGGCCAAATCACGCAGCCGATGCCGGCCGGGCCACGCCATGAACCGCGCCCTGGGCCACACACTTTTTCCGCGCTGGCTGCAGCGCGCGCTGCCTGCGGTCTTTTGGGCCTTGCTGCTGGGCGTATTCACGCTCTCGCTGCTGCCCGGCGACTACCTGCCGCCGCAGGCATTCAGCATCTGGGACAAGGCGCAACATGCCTTAGCCTTTGCAGGCCTGGGCGCTTGCGGACTGCTGGCCTACCCACGCCATCCGGGACGCGTACTGCTGGGGCTGCTGCTGTACGGCGGCGCGATCGAACTGGCGCAGGCGACCACCACTTGGCGGGTTGGCGACTGGCAGGACTGGTTCGCCGACAGCGTGGGGCTGGCTGCGGGCACCGTGGTGGCCTGGGGATTGCGTCGACTCACCGCCTGAAACGTCCCGAAACGCCCTGTCAACCATCCGCCAACGTGGCACAGAGGCCCAGGTTGCACGCTTGGCGGGGTTTAGGCGTGCTTTTGACTTCCCTGCAGCGCACGATTGGCCCGACAATGCGTTACATCATTCGTTGTCCATGCCGCCGTTGGCCGAATCGAGGAAACCGACGCACACCAGATCAGACCGCAAGGCGCAGGCCATGCACCCCAGGCACCGCCTGAAAACCCGCAATCCATAGCAATCCATCCCCTGCCTACCAGCGCGACAGAATGATTCACCCCTTCCATTTTGTGTTTTCTGCTGGATCGACGCCATGCCCCCACCGCGCCCCTTGACCCCCAGCTCCTTTGCCGACGCCCTGGGTCTGCCGTCCTCAGCCAGCAACAGCGCCATGATTGCGCTCTACAGCGCCGCCCTGGGGCCCGTGCAATTGCCACGTTATCTGGCGCTGTTTGAACGCTTTGACCGTGCCGGACGCGCGCCCCTGGGCTGGAACCTGACGGCCAGTCTGGTCACGCTCAATTGGATGGCACTGCACGCCATGTGGGGCGTGGCGCTGGTGTATCTGGCGCTGATTGAAGGACTGGGGCTGGTGGTGTTCGGCGTCGCCCGGCCGATGCTGAATATGCCTCCAGCCATCGAATATGGCCTGCTCGCCGGGCTGGCAATTTTTGCCTTCGCGCTGCCCGGCCTGTTTGGCGACGCCCTGCTCCACACCGAGATCCGCAAGCGCATCGCACGCGCCATCGCCACCGCGCCCACCCTGCCTGAAGCCTGCGCCCTGCTGGAACGCCAAGCCAGCAGCCGACCCCGGCTGCTGAAAATCGCGGCCATCAACGTGCTGCTGCTGACAGCCGTGGCGGCGGCCCTGATCCTGGCACCGCCCAGCGGCTGGGGTCAAGCCAGCCCCAGTGCCGATTCAGCGCCCACGCTGTCTGGCAAGGTAAAACAGGTCAGCGCAGACCCGGGCACACCCATCATTCCCGCCACGCTGCCAGGCTTGCTCAGCCCAGCCAAACCCGCCGCAGTGCTGCCCGCGTCCGACGCCGCCCAGCAGTCCAGTGCACTGAACGCCCCGGTCAACGCCGCGACACCCGCGCCAGCGTATATCCCGCTGCCCGCACAAGAACCCGCCGCAGTGCCGCCAGCCCCCCTGCCGCCACCTTTGCCGGCCCCCCTAACCACACCGGCGCTGGCGCCCTCGCCCCCGCCTGCGCCCACTGCCGCGCCCACCAAGGCCGAGAAAAAAGTGCGCGACAAAACCCCCACCGCCACAGTCCCCGAGAAGGTGGCAGAAAAAGAGCCAGCAAAAGTCCCTGAGAAAAAGCCAGACACCACGCCCGCCAAAGCAACGAAAAAAATAGCAGACCGGGCATCGGCAAAGTTACGCAAAAAATCCGCATCGCCTCTACCCGCCCCGGCTGAAAAAGCGCCCGTGGCCACTGCCAGCACGCCTGCCACCAGCGACAGCGACAGCCCCCTGCCGACGGCCGGCAGCGCGGCGGGCCACTACTTCAACGTCGGCGTATTTGCTGAAGTCGGCAACGCCCGTCGCGCCCAAGCCAAGCTGCTCAACGCCGGCCTGCCCGCCTTCCGCCAGACCGTCACCAGCCCCAAAGGCGAGCTCATCCGCGTGCGCGTAGGCCCGTTCAGCAGCGCCGCCGAGGCCCAAAAGGCCCGCCAGCAGATCCGCCGCCTGGGACTGGAAGCCGTCGAGTTCCGCCAGCGCGCGCAGTAAGGGCGCTGGCTACCGTCAAGGGTGCACATCTCTATGCGAGCAACACCCGCCGTGGTGCAAATTGTGGCGCTGCCCGATTTGCTGACTTTGCAGCGCTTGCGCATTCCCATCTACCAACGGCCCTACCAGTGGAGCAGCAAACACGTGCTGCAATTACTGGCCGATATCGAGCAGCAATGCCTGGTGTCGCCAGCGCTGGGGCCAGACAGCTACCGGCTGGGCACGGTTGTCTTGCATGACGAAAAACAGGGTGAGGAAACTAAAGCGCTGAACATTGTCGATGGGCAGCAGCGCTGCGTAACCTTGCTACTGGTGCTGCATGCCCTCCGGGCGCAGCGCGGCCCTGCGGCCGTCCCTGCAGTGGAGCCGGTGGATGTGGCAGTTGCAGTCATTGCGCCAGCAGAGGCCGATACACAGGTTTACCAGCAATTGGCTGGTCTGCAGCTGTTTGACCCACACTTGGAGGACATCTTGTCGCAGCGCAATGTGCGCGACAACTATGCGCTGATTGCACGCCATTTGCGTCAGACCCAGTGGGGCGCGGCGCAGATACGCTTTTTGCTGCAGCGCTGCGAGGTGGTGTTGGTCAAACTCCACAGCTTGGCCGAAGCCTTTCAGTTTTTTGATGCACAAAATGCGCGCGGCAAAGACTTGTGTGCGCATGATTTGCTCAAGGCCTATCACTTGCGGGCTTTGCGCCCGCACGAGCAGGCCCAGAGTCCCAGCGCCGTGCAGGCGTGGGAGCGCTGCTCACAAGAGGAGTTGCACCGCTTGTTTGCTCGCTTTTTGTTTCAAGTGCGCCAACGCGCCCGCACGCTAGAGGCCGAGTCGTTTGGCAAGCTGCAGGTAGGAAGCTTCAAAGGGCTGCGTCTGGACACGCAAGCCACCTCTTTCCCCCTGGCGAACACCTGGCGCCTGCTGGATGCCGCCGTCCACCGGATCGAAAACCATGGTGATAAGCGCGGTGCGGTATGGCCTTGCCAGCTGGATGCACCCGTGGTGAATGGACTGCGTTTTTTTGACTGGGTACAGCATTACTGGCGCATGGATTTTCACCAGCAGCAAGCGCCTGATCAGCTGCCGCCCTGGGTGCAGCGGCTGGAGCGTACCCAAGGGCTGCAGCTGGACGCTGAGGCACGCAGCATTTTGCTGACCTTGGGCCGCTACCCGGGCCACTGGCGCAAAGGGGACGGCCATGTGCGTGCGGTGTTTGATGCCTTGCTGATGTATTACGTAGACAAATTTGGTGACTACGAACTGTCGCGGGCGGTGAAGCAGGCGTTTGTGTGGGCCTATTGGCGCTTGCTGGACCGGCGGGTGCTGGCCGGCAGCATGGACAAGTTTGTGCGTGAATGCTTATCCAACCCTTTTGCTGTGCTGCGGGATGCAACGACGCCGCAAGCCTTTTGGGAGATGGAACTACCCCCAGCCACTTACAAAAAGGACGGTCCTGTGGAGGGTTTGGATCCATTGAAAACCTTGATGCACACCTTGGGGTATTAGAAGGAGGCTGCGCATGGCGAGCGAACATGAGCCGCAGTTGCTGAGCGTGCAGCAGGTGCTGGCCAAAGATGCCTATTGCATTCCGGTCTATCAGCGCAATTACGCATGGGGGGTGGATGAAATCACCCTGCTGATGGCCGATGTGCAGGACTCTGTAGAGCGCCCGGACGCGCAGGACTATTACATCGGTACCTTGGTGGTGTTACGGGCGCAGCCCTACCGCCAGCACCAGCACTGGCACGCAGCAGGAGCAATGGGAGGTGGTAGATGGTCAGCAGCGGCTGACCACGTTGAGTTTGCTGGTGTCGGTCTTGCGCGGGCTGGGCGATGTGATTGCCCCCCAACCGATTGCCGCGCTGCAAACGTTGACGACACAAAACAAAAAGTTACCAACTGAGGCGGAGCCGAGCGATGAAGAGGAGAAGGTGCAGTTTGGCCCGGTGATCAACTTCCCCAACTTTTTGCTGCAAGTGCTGGCGTTAATGCCGCACAAGGCTGAAGAAAAAACACCGCTGGATGACAAGCATTTGCTAGACGCATTTAAAGCCGCGCTGTATCCGTCCCAGGAAACAGAAGGGGTGGAGCTGCTGGTGCTGCGCCTGCAGCGCGTGCGTTACTTTGCTTTTGTGCTGCTGCGCTGCAGCAAGTGAATAGCTTTGGCAAACAGGATGTGGGGGATGACGAGGGGGCGTTGCCTGGCCGCATTCGCATGTTGCAGGCGGCTTTTCACGTCTCCTACATGCTGCCTACCCGCAAGCATTGGTTGCAGGGGGTGCTGCGCTGGCTGCTGCAGCAAGACATGCACCGGGCCATTGACGCAGCGGCATTCTTGGCGCAACTGGAGGCGTTGGCCAAGGCCTTTGTGCTGGAAGTGGGCTCCGATGCGGAAGATGCCCCCGGCTATGAGGATGTGGTGCGCCGAAGCGGTGGCTTTGACCGTGCAGCGGCCGTCCCGCTGGATGAGGGAGTCTGGCTACAGAAGCTGTGCTATGGCTCCGTGCGCTTGATCGACTTCAACTTCTTGGACTACCTGCTGTGGCTGCAGGGCGACGTGGCGGGAGGGAAAGATTTTGCCTTTACCAGCAGCCGCCGTTCTGTGGAACATTTACATCCGCAGACGCCGTTGGCGGGCGTAATACCTTGGCCAGAGCAGCAGCAGCAGCTGCATACTTTTGGCAACCTGTGCTTGGTAAGCCATGCGATGAATTCCCGTTTGGGCAATGCCGTTCCAGAGGGCAAGTTTCAGCAGCTTTTGCACGAAAAACGCCATTGCAGCCTGAAAGTATTGGCCATGCACCAAGCATTCCAAGAAAAAGGCGCATGGACTGCGGAAACTGCGATACAGCACCATCAAGCCCACATGCTGCAACTGCTGCGGCAGGCCTTTGCGTCGAATGGTTTGATTCAAACCTCTTAAAAATCGCAAGAAAGGACCTCTCGCAAGCAAGGCAATCAGCATGATTTCCACTCCCGGCCCCCTCACTCCACCGTCACACTCTTGGCCAAATTGCGCGGCTTATCGACGTCGGTGCCGCGTGCCACCGCCGTGTGGTAGGCCAGCAGTTGCAGCGGCACGACATGCAGCAGCGGGCTTAACGCGCCGTAGTGCTCGGGCATACGGATGACGTGGATGCCATCTTCGCTGTCGATGCGCGTGTCGGCATCGGCCAGCACGTACAGCACGCCGCCGCGTGCGCGTACTTCCTGCATATTGCTTTTGAGCTTTTCCAGCAGCGCGTCGTTCGGCGCCACCGTGACCACTGGCATAGCGCTGGTGACCAGTGCCAGTGGGCCGTGTTTCAGTTCCCCCGCCGGGTAGGCCTCGGCGTGGATATAGCTGATTTCTTTCAGCTTGAGCGCGCCTTCCAAGGCAATCGGGTAGTGCAGGCCCCGGCCCAGAAACAGCGCGTTTTCCATGCGCGCAAAGTCTTCGGCCCAGCTGATGATTTGCGGCTCCAGCGCCAGCACCGCCTGCAAGGCCACCGGCAGGTGGCGCATGGCGGTGAGGTGCGCGGCTTCCTGCTCCTCGGTCAAACGGCCCTTGCTTTGCGCCAGTGCCAAGGTGAGCAAAAACAGGCCGGCCAGTTGCGTGGTGAAGGCCTTGGTGCTGGCGACGCCAATTTCAATGCCGGCACGGGTGATGTAGGCCAGCGCACATTCGCGCACCATGGCGCTGGTGGCGACATTGCAGATGGTCAGCGTGTGCGGATGGCCCAGGCTTTGCGCGTGGCGCAGCGCCGCCAAGGTGTCCGCCGTTTCGCCCGACTGGCTGATGGTGACGATGAGCTGGCGCGGATTGGGCACGCTGGTGCGGTAGCGGTATTCGCTCGCCACCTCGACCTGGGTGGGGATTTGCGCGATGCCTTCCAGCCAATATTTGGCGACGCAGCCGCTGTAGTAGCTGGTGCCGCAGGCCAGGATCAGCACCGAGTCGATCACTTGGAACACGCGGTAGGCGCCGTCGCCAAACAGCTCGGGCACGATGCCTTGCACGCCGTCCAGCGTGTCGGCAATGGCGCGTGGCTGCTCGAAAATTTCTTTTTGCATGTAGTGCCGGTACGGTCCCAGCTCGGCGGCGCCGCTGTGCGCCTGCACGGTGCGCACCGGGCGCTGCTCGGCACTCAGCGCGCGCCCGTCTTGGCCGGTGATCCAGTAGCGACCCGGTTGCAAGTCCACCAGATCGCCCTCTTGCAGATAAATGATTTGGTCGGTCACGCCGGCCAGCGCCATGGCGTCGCTGGCCAGAAAATGCTCGCTGCCGTCCTGCCCCACGCCCAAAATCAGCGGCGAGCCGGCGCGCGCACCGACCACACGCTGCGGTTCGTCCTTGTGCATCACGGCAATGGCAAACGCACCGTGCAGTTGCGCCACCGCCGCCTGCACCGCCTCAAACAAGTCACCGCTATACAGGCTGTCCACCAGATGAGCGACGATTTCGGTGTCGGTCTGGCTGGCAAAGACATAGCCTGCCGCCTGCAGGCGGGTGCGCAAGGCTTCGTAGTTTTCAATGATGCCGTTGTGCACCAGCGCCACCCGGCCAACGGCGGTGCCCTCAGCGGCGGCATCGACCGTGGCCCCGTAGCTGAAATGCGGGTGCGCGTTGCACTCGACCGGCGCGCCGTGCGTCGCCCAGCGGGTGTGGGCAATGCCGGTGCCGCCTTGAATGTGGTCGCTTTGCACGCGCTCCATCAATTCAGAGACGCGCGCCGTGCTGCGCGCACGCTGCAAGCCGCTGGGGCGGGTGCTGCCCCGGCTGACGGCATGGATGGCCACGCCGCAGGAATCGTAGCCACGGTATTCGAGCCGCTGCAAGCCCTGTACCAACACGGGCACGATATTGCGCGATGAAACTGCCCCAACGATGCCGCACATAGTCCACCTCCGGTAAAAGATGGCGCCATCGTAGGGGGTTCGATCAGAAATATCTGTTTGATTTATCTATGCAAATGAATTTTAATTTCATAAAAATCTATTTAAGAAATTAAATTTCATTCCATGACAAAAAATGAATCTTTTGAACTCGATGCTATCGACCTGCAGCTGCTCGATGCGCTGCAAACCGATGCCGCGCAAAGCAACCAGGCGCTGGCCGAGCGCGTGCATGTGTCGCCGCCGACCTGCCTGCGCCGCATCAAGCGCCTGCACAGCGCCGGACTGATCGAGCGCCAAGTGGCTATTTTGCAGCCCGACCGCGTAGCGGCGCTGCTGGGCCACGGGCTGCACACGATTGTTGAAATCACACTGGAGCGCCAAGGCGCCGAATTGCTCGATGCCTTTGAAGCGCGCGCCGTGCAGGAGGCCGCCGTGCAGCAGTGCTGGCGCGTCTCGCCGGGGCCGGACTTTGTGCTGGTCACGCAGACGCCGGATATGCCGGCCTATCTGGGGCTGGCACAGCGCCTGTTCACCAGCCATGCCAATGTGCGCAATGTGCGGGCTTTCTTCAGCACCCGGCGCGCCAAATTTGATACACGCATTGTTGTGACCAAAACAGGTTGACACCTTTTATGGGCGTAGAGTGGCACGACACCCGCCCTCCAGGAGATTTGCGCGATGGAATTCAAAGACTATTACAAGGCTCTGGGCGTTGCCAAAACGGCCAGCGCTGACGAGATCAAAAAAGCCTATCGCAAGCTGGTACGCAAATACCACCCGGATGTCAGCAAGGAGGCCGACGCCAGTGAGCGCATGACAGAACTCAATGAGGCCAACGCGGTACTGTCCGACCCGGAAAAGCGCGCCGCCTACGACTCTCTGGGCACGCAGCCACGGCGCGACAGCGGCGGGTTTCGGCCGCCACCGAACTGGGACGCCGGTTTTGAGTTCTCGGGCGCCAACGCGGGCCCCGGTGGCGGCGCGGGCGAGTACAGCGATTTTTTCGAAGAACTATTTGGCCGTGCGGCGCGTGCGCAACACGGAACACGCGGGCAGCGCACTGGCGGCTTTGACAGCACACCACAGCCCCAGCGCGGTGAAGACCACCACGCCAAAATCGAGTTGGACATCCTGGACGCCTACCACGGCAGCGAGCGCACCATCACACTGCGCGGCGCACACCTGGACGACAGCGGCCACGTCGCCCATGACGAGCGCAGCCTGCAGGTAAAAATTCCCAAGGGCGTGCGCGAGGGCCAATTGATCCGCCTAGTGGGTCAGGGCTCGCCCGGCAGCGGCGGCGCAGCAGCGGGCAATTTGTTTCTGGAAGTGCGCTTTGCGCCGCACGCCCGCTGGCGTGCCGAAGGCCGCGACGTCTACCAAGCCCTGCCACTGGCGCCCTGGGAAGCGGCGCTGGGCGCCAGTGTCGAGGTGAAAACCCCAGCGGGCACGGTCGAAGTGACGGTGCCGGCGCACTCGCGCGCCGGACGCAAGCTGCGCCTCAAGGGGCGCGGCATTCCGTCCACGCCGCCGGGCGATCTGTACCTGGAGCTAACTATTGAGCAACCCAGCGCCGACAGCGACAGCGCCCGCACAGCCTACGCCGCTCTGTCCAAGGCCTTTCCCACCTTCAATCCGCGCCAGTCGCGCACAGGAGACTGACCCATGGCCCACGCCTTTCACCTGCCCGTGCAATTGGGCGAATTGCTGGACAACCACGCGCTCTCGCTGCAAGACTTAGCACGCGCCTGTCGCCGCGCCCCCGACTGGGTCAGCGCCCATGTCGCGGCCGGGGTGATTGAAGCCAGCCCCGCCGACGGACACACGGGCGAATGGCACTTCACCAGCACCACCTTGGTGCGCGCCCGCCGCATTGCGCAACTGGAAAGCAGCTTTGACGCCGACCCCTATCTGGCCGCACTGACCACCGACCTGATGGAAGAAGTGGCCGAACTGCGTCGGCGCGTGGCGCAGCTGCAAGGCGGCGCTCTCAAAAAAGAGAGCTGATAGCGCTCGTGTTTCAAGGCTTTGAGGCTGTTTTGGCACGCAAAGCGTTGTGTAGCGCGCGCTGGCAGCTATACAAAAAAATTCGGGTTACGCTGCTTAACCCGACACTGAATACATCAAAGTGCTACAGCCACTTCACCAGCAAACTGATCACCAGACTCAGCAACACGGTGCTGGCCAGCGGAATAAACCACTCGCGCCCAAACAGGCGAAAGTGAAAGTCGCCCGGCAGCCGCCCCAGGCCCAGTTTGCGCAGCCAGGGCGTCAGGCCGTTGATCAGCACCAACGCCAGAAAGACCACGATGAGCCAACGGATCATGGG
Source organism: Simplicispira psychrophila DSM 11588 (assembly GCF_000688255.1). Lineage (GTDB taxonomy): Bacteria > Pseudomonadota > Gammaproteobacteria > Burkholderiales > Burkholderiaceae_C > Simplicispira > Simplicispira psychrophila. Next base: position 306,977 of record NZ_JHYS01000001.1, read on the forward strand.
TTTACCGTTCTGAGCTACAGCCGGTGCGTGCGGTCGCCGCGCGCAAAGCCGATGGCCTCCCACGGCTCGCCCTTGCACAGGGCCAGTACTTTGAAGAATTCACCCATCTCGTGCTCCATGATCAATTTGGCCGCTAACGTCCGCCCAGACAGCGGTTGTTGCTCCATTTTTGCTGGCAAGCCGCAGTTGATCAAAAAGTGGGCCTGCGTGGTGTAGCCAAGCACACTCCAGCCCTGGCCCGCGGGCAGCGGCTGGTCTTGCGCCGCCAGCGCCATGGCGGTGAAGTTGACGTGTGCGGTGATGTCTTTCAGCCCCACGTCCAGCAGCGGGTTGTCGTCCGCTTGGTGCGCACGGTGGCACATCACCGTGCCCATGTGGCGCTGCGGGTGGTAGTACTCGTCCTCGCCAAAACCGTAGTCGATAAAGAACGCTGCACCGCGCACCAGCCGGTCGCCCAGGGTGTGGATGAAGGCCTGCGCCTGCGGGTGGATTTCGGTCAGGTAGTCGTGCGGGCCTTCAATGTCGATCGGCGGACGCAGGTCGGTCGGGCGGTCTTCCCAGATGAAGGCGCCGTCCGCTTCCACGCCGACACCGCGCTCGTGCCACCGGCCGTCCACGTCGCCGCCGTGGCGCGCCAGCAGTTGCACCGGCATGGCATCCAGCACCTCGTTGCCGACGATGATGCCTTCCATCTGCTCGGGCAGGGCGTGTAGCCAACGCACTTTGCCTTCGTATTTCGTCAGCAGCAGTTGCTGGCGCGCGCGCAGGGTGCCAGACAGATCGATGATGGTGTAGCAGCGCACTGCATCGCCCAGCGCCTCCAGCAATTGCAGCGCCAGCGCACCGGAGCCAGCACCAAATTCCCACACTTCGTCGGTGCCGGTGCGCGCTAAAGCTTCTGCCACCTGCACCGCCAGCGTCTGGCCGAACAGCGGCGTCAGTTCCGGCGCGGTGACGAAGTCGCTGCCCGACTGCGGCATGGCACCAAACTTGGGCAGGTCGCCGGCGTAGTAACCCAGGCCGGGCGTATACAGCGCCAGCGCCAGGAAGCGGTCAAAACCGATCCAGCCGCCGGCGGATTGAATGGCCTGCACGATATGGGTGTGCAGGGCGGTCGTTAAACTTGTGGGTTCTGTTGTCACGGCCTGCATTGTCCCCGAATGTCTTCTCCCCCTCCCTCTGTGTCCCCTGTACGCACCGTTTTGGTCACCGGCGCCGCCCGGCGCCTGGGGCGCGAGATTGCGCTGGCGCTGGCCGCAGGTGGCTGGCAGGTGGCCGTGCATTACCGCAGCTCAATGGCAGACGCTCTTGAAACCGTAGCTGCTTGCGCAAGTGATACAAGGGCCAGCGCCCCTTTTGAGGCAGATTTTGAGGACGAAGCCGCCGTGCGCGGCCTGCTGCCGCGCGTGGTAGCGCACTTTGGCCGAGTGGACGCCGTGGTTAACAGCGCTTCTTTGTTTGAGAACGACGACGCCGCCAGCTTCAGCTACGCCGCGCTAGAGCGCCACCTGCGCAGCAACACCGCCGCGCCCCTGGTGCTGGCACAGGCGCTGCACGCGCACTTGCAAGAACGCGCCGCCGCCGGCGAAGCCAAGGTGCAAGGCGCCGTCGTCAACCTGCTCGACCAAAAGCTGTGGAACCAGAACCCCGACTTTGTCAGCTACACCCTGTCCAAAGCCGCGCTGGAGGCCGCCGGCACCATGCTGGCCATGGCCCTGGCGCCGCGTGTGCGCGTCGTCGGCGTGGCACCCGGCCTGACGCTGACCAGCCACCTGCTGGACGACGCTCAATTTGCCCAATTGCACCGCCTGAGCCCGCTCGGGCGCTCGTCCACGGCGGCCGATGTGGCCAGCACGGTGCGCTTTGCGCTGGAGAACCAGTCCATCACCGGCACCACTTTGCTGGTTGATGGCGGCCAGCACCTGATGAAATTTGAGCGCGACTTTTCGCTGATGTAAACCGTGCTCTGATGCTTGGCGCACACCCACCTCTTTTTTCTGCTTTTATATGAACCACGTTGCAGGCACCCAGATCCTCACGCTCACCGGTTTGCGCTTTAACGCCAACCTAGGCATCCTCGCGCACGAAAAAAACGCGCCGCAGCCGATCCAGGTCGATGCCGAACTGAGCCTGGGCGCGCAGCCTCTGGCACCGCGCGACGACGATATCGAGCATGTGCTGGACTACCGCAAGGTGCGCCAAATCATCATTGACGAGTGCACCGCCGAGCACGTCAACCTACTGGAAAGCCTGATCGGCAAACTGGCGCAGCGCCTGATGCAGCTGCCCGGCGTGCGCGGTGTACGCGTGAAAATCGCCAAGCTTGAAATTTTTGACGACTGCGAAGTCGCTATTCGCATGGAGACAGGACAGTGGTAAGCGCAAGCTGTGTTATTCAGTCTACACATAGCTACCTCGCTGTTTCCCCTGTTTAATGGAGATGACTACATCATCAAAAGTATCGACATCGCACTGGCTGCCAACTGCTGCCTTGATTGCAGCGTTTGCAAGTATGGTTTGGCTGCGATTCGATCTCGTTAACAGCACAGTCAGTTCTTATACCGATTGCGGCAATGATTGCCGCAATTGGATTATCCCTGCGTACGACGTCGGAATTCTTGCGCTTATTTTCATACTCATTGGAGCCGCGTATATTGCTCCTCGCTGGACTAAGCCCTTACTGACAGGTTTAGGAATTTTAATACTTGTATCTTATGGTATTGATTTATTCGTTTTCCTGCTGCTTCACCATCGACTCCTTTTGACCGATATTCTTCGTTTTGCTGGTGACGTACAACTCAATGGCACAGTTGCGCTACCACAGCTCAGATCATTTACCGGCATATTGCTATTTTTTCTACTTATCAGCAGTTGCGCTGCATTAATATTACTAATTACCAAGGCACCGCGCAAGCCCAAAAAAGCACTCATATTTCTTATACTCTCTCCTGTGTTATTGGCAGCACGCGCAATCCCGGATGATTTCAACCATGTCTCATCCAATTTATATAAAGATGTAATCACTAACAATCTTCCTCATGGTTCGGATGCTCCATACTCCGCTACCACCTCGGTAAACCACCTATTCATCCCTGAGCCGGCTTTAACCTGCATCACATCAAAGAGTACACCACAGCCCGTTATTTTACTGGTCATGGAGTCTTTATCCCTCTACCAAAGCCAATATCTTTCTGGGCTTGATGGATTCTTACCAGAATTGGATCTCATTGCCAAAAAATACAGCCATCTCGAGTATTTTTACGCCAATGGATTCACTACCGATGGAGGTCTGATTGCATTGTTGACAGGCCATGTTCCACTGCCTAGCATCAATCGATACAGAAGCACCAGTGCCTATCTCGGCTATGAGAAACCCAAGCAAGATCTTTTCAATCGACTCGCTAAAGCCCAGATTCCAGCCACGTACTTTCGATCTGCGGACCAGGGCTTCCTGAATACTGGCGATTGGCTACGTCAATTGAACTTCAACTTTGTCGACGGCCCAGAAAATACTTTTTACAATGGCATGCCCAGAGGCTCATTCAATGAGCCAGGCGATAAAGCTTTATACCAGCGGTATTTGCAGTGGTTTGACAAGGAACGCACATCAGACGTTTTCTTCTCGGTTATACAGACCACTACCACCCATCCACCCTTTATCGTACCCGGCACCGAACTACGGGGAGAAGAAGCCGCGTTTCGTTACGCTGATCAAGCATTGGGCGATTTTGTACGGGAACTAGAGCACCGGAAATTCTTTGACCATGGCACCCTTGTGATCACTGGAGATCATCGCAGCATGACCGCCCGTCGGCGTAACGAATGGGAGAGGATAGGTCGCGACGCGTATGCGCGGGTTCCCGCCATCCTTGTTAGCGCTGCACACCGCAACAGGGGTGCAATTAGGGGGACATGGCAACAAACCGACTTCATCCCATCACTGCTGGACACCATGGGACTGGAATCATGCACTAGTGATTTCGCAGGCCGCTTCCTTGGGCCCATCCAGCCAGCCAAATATATTCTGCATACACAGGGGGCAGAACGGGATCGCATACTGGTTCGAGTTCAAGGCAACCCGAAAATACTCGAGGTTCAACTCGATGGAGATAACACGCACTGGCGTATCGCGCCTGAAGAAGAAAATAACAATGAGGTGGTACGAGAAATTAATCGTGAACGATCACAACTGCCTGTGTCAGAGCCTGATTTCGCAGCCGGGGTATTGCAATGGTATGGTTTAAAAAAATGATTCAAATTGCTTTTACTCGCACTCAATCGAACTATCAATAACAGCTAAATAATCCAAGGCCTGCTATGAATTACACATCTATTGAGAGCAATGAGCGGGTATGCACCTCCTCCCACAAAGGTCTAGTCATCGAGCGCGAAACGCACAAACTGGAAAAGCGCCTGTGCCGTGAAACCGGCAAGGCCATCGTGCAATACAACATGATCGAGGACGGCGACAAGGTCATGGTCTGCATGTCGGGCGGCAAGGACAGCTACACGCTGCTGGATATCCTCCTCAAGCTCAAGGCACGCGCCCCGATCCACTTTGACCTGATCGCCGTCAACCTCGACCAGAAGCAGCCGGGCTTTCCCGAGCATGTGCTGCCCGACTATTTGACAAGCACCGGCGTGCCGTTCCACATCGAGAACGAAGACACCTATAGCATCGTCAAGCGCTTGATCCCAGAGGGCAAGACCACCTGCAGCCTGTGCAGCCGCCTGCGCCGGGGCATTCTGTACCGCGTCGCCGACGAGTTGGGCGCGACCAAAATTGCGCTGGGCCACCACCGCGATGACATCTTGCAGACGCTGCTGCTGAACATGTTTTTTGGCGGCAAGCTGAAAAGTATGCCGCCCAAGTTGGTCAGCGACGATGGCAAGCATGTCGTCATCCGCCCACTGGCGTTTGTCGCCGAAAAAGACGCCGCGCGCTGGGCGCAGCACCGCAACTTTCCGATCATTCCGTGCAACCTGTGCGGCAGCCAGGAAAACCTGCAGCGCAAGCAGGTCGGCGAGATGCTGCGCGACTGGGAAAAACGCTTCCCGGGGCGTGTAGAAAACATGTTTAACGCGCTACAAAACGTCGTTCCGAGCCATTTGCTCGATGGGGCGCTGTACGATTTCAAGAATGCGCGCGCTACCGGTATCGCCGACGAGAACGGCGACAAGGCCTTTGACAACGAAGAATTTGTCGCGTCGGCCCTGCCACTGGGGCAGTCCGGGGTGCAGGTCATTCACCTCGGCTGATCGGGGCGCCTGCCATCCTGTACCCAAGGAGCTGCCATGCGCTGGATTCGAGTTTCATTTTTGTGCGCGGCGCTGGCCCTGGCCGGCTGCGCCAGCCAGCGCATCGTGGACAGCGATGTGCAGTCGTACTCGCATTTGACGGCGCTGCCTGCCCCGCCCAGCTACCATTTTGAGCGCCTGCCGTCGCAGCAGCACCAGGACCCACAGCAATCCGCCATCGAAACCGCTGCCGCACAGGCACTGACCAAAGTGGGCATGCGCTTGGATGGCACGGCGCCAGCGTACCGTGTGCAGGTCTACGCACACACGGAGCGCGCCCTCTCGCCCGACTGGTACGACCCGTGGTGGGATGGCGGCTGGGGGCCGGGCTGGGGGGGTGGTTGGGGCTGGGGTGGCTGGGGCGGGCGGGGCTTTTATGGCGGCCTGTCGATGCGCTTTCCGCCGCCCAGGCTGTACCGCCACGAAGTCGGCCTGATCCTGCGCGACGCCGTCAGCGGCAATGTGGCCTACGAAACCCATGCCGTACACGAGGGACTCTGGAGCGACAACCCGGCCCTTTTTGGCGCCCTGTTCGATGCGGCGCTGAGCGGCTTTCCGCTGCCACCGCAAGGCCCGCGCCGCATCCACATCGAGATCCCCCGCTGAATGCAAGCCACCCGCATCATCGCCATCCGCCACGGTGAAACCGCCTGGAACGTGGACACCCGCATCCAGGGCCACCTGGACATTCCGCTCAACGACACCGGCCACTGGCAGGCGCGCCAACTGGGGCGCGCGCTGGCGCAAGAGCCGGTGACGGCGATTTACAGCAGCGACCTGCAACGCGCCATGGCCACGGCCCAAGCGGTGGCCGACAGCACCGGCGCGCCTTTGACAGCCGAGCCGCACCTGCGCGAGCGCGGTTTTGGCGCGCTCGAAGGCCGCACCTTTGCCGAGATTGAAGTGGAACTGCCCGAGTTGGCGCGGCGCTGGCGCAAACGCGACCCGCACTTTACGCCCGAGGGCGGCGAGTCGCTGACCGTGCTGCGCGAACGCATCCGGGCCACCGTGCAGCGTCTGGCGGTACAACACCCCGGTGGTTTGGTGGTGCTGGTGGCGCATGGCGGTGTGCTCGATGTGCTGTACCGCCTGGCCACGGGCCAGGCGCTGCAAGCACCGCGCACTTGGCAACTGACCAACACCGCCATCAACCGCCTGTTGTGGACGCCCGAGGGCCTGACCCTGGTCGGCTGGGCGGACACGCAGCACTTGGACGACGCAGGTCGGGATGAGACGACGGCGTAAGCGCTGCAACCAATTATCAGGCCAAAATAGCCTCTAGCCCTTTAAATACGTGCGCTAGCAGCTATCAATTAAAGAGTGAATTTAGCGCCAAGGCGCTGGGTAGCCTGGCAAAAACGCCTGCGCCTGACCAAAATGGCCGCAACCGATAAACGGCACTGGCGGGCGCAAGGCCGAGAGCGGCGACGGGTGATTGGCGCACAGCACCCAATGGCCGCAGTCGGCCGGAATCAGCGCACGCTTGGCTTGGGCGTGCGCGCCCCACAGCATGAAGACCACCGGTTGCGCGCTTTGTGCGACATGGCGCAGAACGGCGTCGCTCAGCAGTTCCCACCCCTTGCCGGCGTGGCTGGCCGGTTGGCCTTCTTCTACCGTCAGGCAGGCGTTGAGCAGCAGCACCCCTTGCTGCGCCCATGCCACCAGACTGCCGCCGGGCTGCGGCCACGGCGGTGACGGCACGCCCAGGTCGCGCTCAATTTCTTTGAAGATGTTGCGCAGCGACGGCGGCACACGCACGCCCGGCGCGACAGAAAACGCCAGACCATGCGACTGGCCACGTCCGTGGTACGGGTCTTGGCCGAGGATGACGACGCGCACCGACTCGGGCGGTGTCCATTCCAGTGCACGCAATGGCTGCGGCGGAAAGATGACGGCGCCGGCCTGCAAACGCGCCTGTAAAAACGCCAGCAGCCCCTGCCCGGCAGCGCTGGCAAAAAAACCATTGACCAGCGGCTGCCAGCCGGGTGCCACCGGCCAGTCGCGCGGGTCGACGCTGCGCAGTTGCGTGGCAGCGTGGGCAGCATCCTCGAACAGGTCATTCATGGTTAAAACAGGCTGTAACGATTACTGCATAAGCGGTAATAGCTATGATTTTTGAAAATCAACCAAACAACTGTGCCAATGCCAGGCCGGGATCATCCGCGCGCATGAAGGCTTCGCCGACCAAGAAAGCATGGACACCGGCAGCGCGCATTTGCTGCACGTCGGCGGGCGCCAAAATGCCCGATTCGGTGATCAGCAAACGGTCCGACGGCACATCTTTGATCAAGTCCAGCGTAGTTTGCAAATTCACTTCAAAGGTGCGCAGGTTGCGGTTGTTGATGCCGACCAGCTCGGTCTTGAGCTTCAAGGCGCGCTCCAGTTCGGCAGCGTCATGCACTTCGACCAGCACAGCCATATCCAGATCGCGGGCGATGGCTTCAAAGTCCTGCATCTGCGCATCCTGAAGGCAGGCGGCGATCAGCAGCACCGCGTCCGCCCCCATGGCGCGCGATTCGTAGATTTGGTAGGCATGGACTATGAAGTCTTTGCGCAGCACCGGCAATTGGCAACTGGCGCGCGCTTGCTTCAAAGAATCGACGCTGCCTTGAAAGAATTGCTTGTCCGTCAACACCGACAGGCAGGCGGCGCTGGTGGTGCCGTCACCATCGGCGTAGCTTTGGGCGATGTCGGCCGGCTCAAAATCAGCGCGGATCACGCCTTTGCTCGGGCTGGCTTTTTTGATTTCGGCAATCACCGCCGCTTGCTGGCGGGCAATTTTGGCGCGCAGGGCGCCGACAAAATCACGCGTCAGCACGCGGCTCTCAGCGTCGGCGCGCATGGTGGCAAAGGACAGGCGTTTTTGCGCGGCAGCGATCTCTTCGTGCTTGACGGTGACGATTTTTTTCAGGATGTCGTTCATGGGGGAGTGTCGTTTTCAGAATCGGTACGGGGTGGCAAAGTGCTGGGCTGCTCATCGATAGGCGGCGAGCGCAGGGTGCGGCGCAAGGCATAGGCAAACAGCGCAATGCCGCCCAGCAACACCACCATGATGCCCAACCCGGCCCAGGTGCCGGGGTAGCTCCACATTGAAGACGCGTCCATGTTTACGCTCCGTGCGCCAGCACTTGGCTGCGCGCGACCAGTTGATCCAATTTAGCGCGTGCGGCGCCCGAAGCCAGTGCTTGACGCGCACGCGCCAAGCCGTCGGCCATCGAGCTGGCCACGCCGGCGGCGTACAGCGCCGCACCGGCATTCAGGGCAACGATGTCGCTGGCCGGGCCCGCCGCGCCGTCCAGCACCGACAGCAGCAGGTCGCGCGATGCTTCCGGCGTCTCGACCTTGAAAGCGCGGTTGCTGGCCATGCCCAAGCCAAAGTCTTCCGGGTGGATTTCGTATTCGGTGACTTGGCCGTTTTTCAGCTCACCGACCAGCGTGGACGCGCCCAGGCTGATTTCGTCCATACCGTCACGGCCATAGACCACCAGCGCGTGCTCGGCACCCAGGCGCTGCAAGGCGCGCACCTGGATACCGACTAGGTCGGGGTGGAACACGCCCATCAGAATGTTCGGTGCGCCGGCGGGGTTGGTCAGCGGCCCAAGGATGTTGAACAACGTGCGCACGCCCAGCTCTTTGCGCACTGGCGCGACGTTTTTCATCGCCGGGTGGTGGTTCGGCGCGAACATGAAGCCGATACCGACCTCGGCAATGCACTGCGCAATCGCTGCTGGTGTCAGGTGGATGTGGATGCCCAGCGCCTCCATCACGTCGGCGCTGCCGGATTTGCTCGACACACTGCGCCCGCCGTGCTTGGCGGTTTTGGCGCCGGCAGCGGCCGCGACAAACATGGCGCAGGTGGAGATGTTGAAGGTGTTGGCACCGTCGCCGCCGGTGCCAACGATATCGACCAAATGCGCGCGGTCTTGGCTTTGCACCTGCACTTTGGTCGAAAACTCGCGCATCACTTGGGCGGCAGCGGTGATTTCGCCAATGGTTTCTTTCTTGACGCGCAGGCCGGTGATGATGGCTGCCGTCATCACCGGAGACAGCTCGCCCTGCATGATGAGGCGCATCAGGTGCAGCATTTCGTCATGGAAAATTTCGCGGTGTTCGACGGTGCGCTGCAGCGCTTCTTGTGGGGTGATGGGCATGGGAAGGCAAAAAATGTGAGATTAAAGCCGCAATCAGCGGCGTGTGGGATGGCGCTTTAGCGGCTCACCCCCCACCACGCCAAAGCGGCCACGGCCAAAATGCTGATGGCAATCAACAGCGCCTTGAGCACTTGCGGCTGCTGGCTGGTGGCCGACGGCGGCGCAGCCCTGGAGCTGCTGCAACGGGATTGGCCACCACCGCCGCAGCCGCCCGAACTACAGCCTCCTTGGCTTTGGGTCTGGCTGGAGTGTTGGTTGACTGCCAACTCAGCCTGCACTTTGCGCTTGCGCTCCAGCAGCGGTGCCAGTTCTTCGGCGCTCAGAACGTTGGTGGGGTCGATAGTGCGCATGGTGGGGTCGCTTTCAAAAATGAAATTCGATAGCCGAATGGCCAAACACCTTTATTAGGCCGTGCCCTGCGCCAAAAAGTTGCGCAGCATGGCATGGCCGTGCTCGGTCAGGATACTTTCGGGGTGGAATTGCACGCCCTCAATCGCCAATGTTTTGTGGCGCACACCCATGATTTCGCCATCGTCCGTCCAAGCGGTGATCTCCAGCACTTCGGGGCAGCTGGCGCGCTCAATCGACAGCGAGTGGTAGCGGTTCACCGTGAACTGTTCCGGCAGGCCGGCAAACACGCCTTGCTGCGTGGTGGTAATGATGCTGGTCTTGCCGTGCATCAGCTGCTGCGCGCGCACAATGGTGCCGCCAAAGGCCGCACCAATGCTTTGGTGGCCCAGGCAGACACCCAAAATCGGCAGCTTGCCGGCAAAGTGCTGGATGGCGGCGACCGAGATGCCGGCCTCGGCCGGTGAGCACGGGCCGGGCGAAATCACCAAGCGGTCAAGCTGGCCGGCTTGCAGCAGCACATCGATCTCGGCCACGGTGATTTCATCGTTGCGCGCCACCGTGACCTCTGCACCCAATTCGCCAAAGTACTGGACGATGTTGTAGGTAAAGCTGTCGTAGTTGTCGATCATCAACAGTTTCATGACGCGGACTCCGGCGGTGTAGGCAGCCCGCGCAGGCGCGCGAACTCGCGGTGCTCATACGCAATGTAGGCTTCCATCATGCTGCGGTAGATGGCTTCAAGCACTTCGGGCGAGCCGCCTTCAATCTCGGTGCGCGCACGCACCCGGGCGACGATGGCTTCGATGCGCTCTTCGTCGCGCACTTGGGCGTCGCTTTGCTTGATGCGAGCGGCTTGGGTCATATAACCGCCGCGCTGCACCAGCAGCGGCGCCAGCACGTCGTCAAGCGCATCAATGTGGCGACGCACATCTTCCATCGTGGTGCAGTGCTGTACGTTGTCAATCGCGCGAGTCGTCGTTCCCATCATTCCAGTCCTTCTTCTACAAGTTCGGCCGCGCGCAGCAGGGCGCGGGCTTTGTGTTCGGTTTCTTTCCATTCCAGCTCGGGGACAGAGTCGGCCACCACGCCCGCAGCCGCCTGCACATACAGCTGGCCATCCTTGACGATGCCGGTGCGGATGGCAATCGCCAAGTCCATGTCGCCGGCGTAACTCAGATAACCGACGGCACCGCCGTACAGGCCGCGCTTGGTCGGCTCCAACTGGTCGATGACTTCCATGGCGTGGACTTTGGGCGCGCCGGTCAGCGTGCCCGCCGGGAAGGTGGCTTTGAGCACGTCCATACTGCTCATGCCGTCCAGTAACAGCCCTTCGACGTTGCTGACGATATGCATGACGTGGCTGTAGCGCTCGACGCAAAAGGCTTCTGTCACTTTGACACTGCCAATTTTGGCGATGCGGCCAATGTCGTTGCGCGCCAAGTCAATCAGCATGACGTGCTCGGCACGCTCTTTCGGGTCGGCCACCAATTCGGCTTCGGCGGCTTTGTCCAGCTCGGGCGTAGCACCACGCGGACGGGTGCCAGCCAACGGGCGAATGGTGATTTTTTGCCCCTCGGGAATACTTTCTTGGCGTACCAAAATCTCGGGGCTGGCCCCGACCACGTAGCTGTCACCAAAGTGGTAGTAATACATGTACGGGCTGGGGTTGAGCGAGCGCAGCGCCCGGTACAGCGACAGCGGCGACTCGGTGTAGCGCTTGTGGATACGCTGGCCGACCTGCACCTGCATAAAGTCGCCGCCGGCAATCAGCTCTTTGGCCTGCTCGACAGCAGCGATGTAATCCTGCTTGGCAAAGTCACGCTGCGCGGGATAGCTTTGCGTCGCCTGCACCTGCGGCGCGCTGACCGAGTATTTCAGCTGCTCGCGCAATTCGCGCAGGCGTTTTTTGGCGTTGCTGTAGGCCTCGGGGCGTGCCGGGTCGGCGTAGACAATGAGGTACAGCTTGCCCGAGAGGTTGTCGATGACGGCCAGCTCTTCGCACTGCAGCAGCAGGATGTCGGGCATATTGAGCGTATCGGGCGGGCAGGAATGCTCTAGCTTTTTTTCGATATGGCGCACCGCGTCGTAGCCAAAGTAGCCGGCCAAGCCGCCGCAAAAGCGTGGCAGGCCGGGACGCAGCGCCACTTTGAAGCGCTTTTGGTAGTCGGCGACAAAGTCCAGCGGATTGCCGGGCGCGCTTTCCACCACTTGGCCGTCGGTCACCACTTCAGTGACGGCATCAGCGCCAAAGCCGCGCGCGCGCAACAGCGTGCGTGCTGGCAGGCCAATAAAGCTGTAACGACCAAAGCGCTCGCCGCCGACCACGGATTCGAGCAAAAAACTGTATTTGCCGCCGTCCTTGCTGTGCGCCAGTTTCAGGTACAGCGACAGCGGGGTTTCCAGGTCGGCAAAGGCCTCCGCCATCAGCGGAATGCGGTTGTAGCCTTCACGGGCCAGGCTTTTGAATTCAAGTTCAGTGATCACGGGGGAGGCTTCCAGCTCAGGCCGCGCACCGGCAGAAGAAGGATGTAGCGCGCGGGTGGTTCATTCGGTTGGCCCCGGTGGGGCCACGGGTGCGCGCTGCAAGGGGCGGCGCGCCATCAAGGGCAGTCAGGCAGGCTTGCGCCAGGGCCAGGCTCCCCGGTCGCTGCGACCTGTGATGAAAACGCGGTGAATAAACATGGGGGCAAAGTGTAGCAAATGGTCCTTGGAAAAATGCCTAGATACGCCCTTGCCAACACACCAGTGCTCGCAAACCCTGTTGTCACCCGGCTTAGATACCAGAACAATAAAAAAGAACGATCGTTCTTTTTTAAGGAATTCCACATGCACCGCTTTTACAAGACTGTTTGGCTCGCTCTCGGTGCCGTTGTGCTGGCAGGCAGCGCCCTGGCACAAAGCACCACCGTGGCAGGCGTGGCGTATGACGATGTACTGGAACTGCAAGGCCATCCTTTGCAGCTCAATGGCGTCGGTATTCGCTACAAAACCGTGCTCAAGGTTTACACGGCCGCACTTTATCTGGAACACAAAGCCCACACCCCTGCCGCCGTGGCCGCTTTGCCGGGACCCAAGCGTCTGTCGATCACGATGCTGCGTGACATCGACTCGCGTGAACTGGGCAAATTGTTTGCACGCGGCATCGAAGACAACCTGGACAAAGCTTCTTTTTCCAAGCTCATTCCCGGCGTGCTGCGCATGAGCCAAATTTTTTCAGATCACAAGAATCTGCAGGCCGGCGACCTGTTCATGATCGACTGGATTCCCGGTACGGGCACCGTCATCACGGTCAAAGGTCAAGTGCAGGGCGAGCCCTTCAAAGAGCCTGCATTTTTTCAGGCGCTGATCGGTATCTGGCTGGGAGAGCAACCTGCCGACTGGAAGCTGAAAGAAGCCCTGCTGGGCAAACCGGTCTGACGTTTCATGTCGGCGCACCCTCGAACGAAGTTTCGAGAGCAGTACCGTCGGCTTCTCACTGCCCAGTCTCTTTCAGAGGCACAAAAAGCGCATCGGCAATCTATTTATCGGTCTATCGATTCAAAAAGTGTAAGCACTAACTTGCAACAACACTTGCAGTCAGAAACATCAAAACTTCAGTGCTGTTGTGATAATCAGTGTACGCATTTCTGATCTGCTTTCAGAGTGAAAGCGAGAGATGCGTTAAGAAGGTTTCAAGCGTATTGAGCCCATGCGATCCCAGCAAAACACATCTCAGACGCATCCAGAGAACCAATACATCTGATAGGTGAAGCATGAACAACACGGGTGGTGCGCTGTAGTTCAGGGTAGCCAAGGCAGCTTGATGCTGTCTGTAAGTTGTCGCCGTGTCGGCACGGTGCTTGCTGGTAGTTGATTAGCCAATAGCGGTTCTATGGGCTATGCACTGTTCCTTTGGACAGTCCTGCAGAGAGTGGGCCCAATTCACCCTCCTCTGAAAAATGTCTTTCTCCTGCGAGATCGTCAAACGCTTCTTGCCAGTTCCGGTGCAGTTGCTAGTGCTTGGCAGGAGCAAAAACGCACATCTATGACCATGAAAAATGCCCTCCATCTGGACTTTATGGGCTGCCATGGATAAAGCGTCCTTGCAAAAGCTGTGTTGACACGCGCCGCGAGGAATTTACTCCCGCGCGCGTGCAATCCGCTGGCGCTATGGAAATGGCGTGAAGCGCCAGGAATTTTTCAATGAATAGCACTCCGGCTACAACCGCGCCCGATGAACGTCTGGTCTTGAAAATTGCCGAAACCGAGGCAGAGCTTGAAGCCAGTTTTCGTCTGCTGCACGATGCCTATGTAGCAAGCAATTTCATGATGTCGCATCCCAATAACTTGCGCGTCACGCCCTACCATGCCTTACCGACCACCACCACCCTGTGTGCCTTGTATGACGGCGAGGTGGTTGGAACCATTTCGCTGATCCGCGAGGGCGTTTTTGGCTTTCCCATGCAGCAGGCTTTCGATCTGCAGGACATTCGTAAAAAAGGTGGCCAGATCACTGAGGTGTCTGCATTGGCAGTACACCCGCGGTTTCGGCGTACCGTCGGGCAGGTGGTGCTGCCGCTGATGAAGTTCATGTACGGTTATTGCACGCGTTATTTCGATACCCGCCATCTGGTGATTGCGGTCAACCCCAGCCACATTGCGTTCTATGAGTCCCTGCTTCTCTTTCGGCGGCTGGAAGATCAGGTGGTGGAAAACTACGGCTTTGTCAACGGCGCGCCAGCGGTCGGTGCATCGCTCGATCTGGCTGAAGCACCTGTATTGATGCGCCAAGCCTATGCCAGCAAAGCCGGCAAGAAACGCGACTTGGCCACCTATTTTCTGGGCAATGAATCGCCCAACATTCAATGGCCCGCACGGCGCTATCACGTCACCAATGACCCGGTAATGACACCCGGTCTGATTGATCATTTCTTCAATCGTCGCACCGAAACTTTCGCTTCTACAAAACAGCGCCAAATTGCTTTGTTACACAGCATTTATCACAGTCACGAATACCACAATTGCCTGCCAGCGCTCAAAGCAGGAGAAAAAATCCGGGTCCGTACCCGCCGCCACCCCCGCTACTCGCTGCATTGCCCCGGTGAGTTCTCAGTGCGCAGCAGCACCACCAAACAGCGTTTCATGCTGGATGTGGTGGATGTTTCAGTAAATGGCTTTTCCGCCAAAGTCGAAGCCGACATTCCCTTGCAAATCTGGGGGCATGTGGATATTGAGTTGGGGCCAGCCATGCATTCCTCGATCACGGCAACCACGGTACGCCTGCGCCATATGGGTGACCAGACCTTTGTCAGTTTTCGTCTGAACCAAGCCGACCCCGCATGGACCACGTTCATTGCCGATCTGGAGAGCGGAACCGCACATTTGGCGGTTTAAGCACGTTTTTTAAGGATGGCGGGCCAGCATTTCGAGGACATAGCGACTGGGAATGGCGTATGAAATGCCCGACGGCTGACTCAAGATAGATTCGCGCGTGGTTTTCACCAGCACCATATTGATCACGCCCACGACGGCCCCACTCTCGGGGTCAAACAACGGGCCACCACTATTGCCAGGGTAGGCCGTGGCATCGAGCTGAAAAATTTGTATGGGCCCCAGTCGCAAGCTGCGAATGGCGCGCTGACTCAGTTGCTGGCCCGTCGGACTAGGCAGCGCCATGGTAGTGATCGACGATACCGTGGCGCGATGGGTGACGCTAGAGAAACCCAGCAATCCACCAATAGGGAACCCCATAAAGGCCAGATCATCCCCTTCCCGCACCAAATCCGAGGCCGCCACAGCAAGCGCTGCGACAGCCGACCCATCAAATTGCAACAGGGCGAGGTCTTGCGGCGTATTGACCTCCAGCACCTTCACATGGCGCAGCGACCATGCACCCCCACCTGCAGGCACCTGCACCGCCAGTACCGGCCCGTCGGCACTGGCCGTATCCACCCGCGATGTGACGTGTGCATTCGTCACTACGCGCGAGCCATCATCAACCACAAAGCCCGTGCCCAAAAACTGAAATCGCGGCGTGTCAGTGGCGCGGTAAGTCCCTACCAGCACGACAGAAGGCTTGATTCGTGCCACGGTGTTTGACAATTGCGCTGAAGCACTCCCCTCTGCAGGGCCCAAGAAAAGCACCAGCAGCATCCGGCCGATAAACCAGGGGTAGCGAGGGTGGTGCATAGGACTCCAGGCCGTCACGAAATTCAAAGTGATTGCTGGAGTTGTGCCACTTCCGCTTGCTCCGAAAATTTGACCCCTGGGGAGGCAAGCTCTGTCAACAGGGGCCGAGCAGCGTCCTTTTGCCCAGCCTTGATATAAATTTTGGCCAAGTGGAGCTTGAACAACAGCATCTGCTGCTGTTGCGATTGCTGCTGTGCTTGCGGTTGCGCTGGCAGTTGTTGCTGCCGTTGAAGCACCTTTTTTTGTAGTTCGATCGCTTTTTCATGCTGCTGTGCATCCGAGAGCAGCATGGCCCAGGTGTCCATGAAGGCCGGCTGATTGGGCACCAGCACATTGGCGTGCTCCGCATCTGCCAGGGCGTCATCACGGCCCAGACGCCCCTTGATCCAAGCCAGATTGTTCAATACGACCGCATTGTTAGGCTGAAGAACTGCCACCTTTTCAAAGTGCTGCAGCGCTCCGGTCAAATCGTTGCTGGCGATCGCCTTGCTGCCCATATACGCAATGAAATTAGCATCTTTGGGCTGAGTGCGTTGCCATTGAGCAGCCCATTGGTCGGCTTCTGCTTTTTTACCTGCAGCACCCAGTGCAACGTGCAGGCGTATTGCCAACTCGGGGCTGGACACCTGTTTGAGCCCTGCGCGGGAAACCTCGACAACCTTGTCCCAGGCTTTGCCCGCAGCGTAGATGTCGCCCTCCAGCATGTAACCAGCCATCTCTTTGGGGCGTTGTTTTTGCACTGTACGGCTGATGCTCAACGCCTCGGCCGGCTTGTGTGCGGCCATCGCCAGGGAGATCAAGCCCTGTTGGGCCTGCAACAAGTCAGGCTTGATCTCCAAGGCTTTACGCAAACTTTGGCTGGCGGCCTCTTGCTTGCCATCGGCCAGGTAAGCGCTCGCCATACGCAAATAAGGTTGTGGTGATTGCGGTTGCAGCGCTGCCATACGGCTAAAGGTGGATTGCGCCTGGTTGTGCTCGCCACTGGTCCATTGCGCCCGCCCCAATCCATCCAGCAAAAGCACGTTGTCTGGCATGGCAGCAACCCCCTGCTGCGCAGCTATCAGCGCGTCCTTAGGCTCGTTGTTGCGCAGAAGGTGCTCCACCAACAAAAGGCGTGCCGTCGGATCACCGGGTGCTGCCTCCACGGCTTTGCGCAGCAAACTGGTCAATTCCACTTTGTCGGCGCCATTGGCAGCGCGCAAATTTACCAAGGCCAGACGGGCCTGCACATTAGCTGGCTGCTGCTGGATGGCGGCCTCAATCCGGGTGCGGGCATCACCGGGCCTTTTATCGGCGTTATCCAGCTGCGCCAAAATTTCAATCGCAGGAAAATAATGGGGATCGATTTCCAGCACCCGCTCCATGGCCTTACGGCTACCGGCCTTGTCGTTCTTGAGCAATAACGCACGACCACGCAGAAAGTACGGCAACACATCGCCAGGCCGTTTCTTCTCCAGCGCAGTTATGGCGTCCAGGGCACGATCGATGCTACCGCTTTGCAACAACGCATTGATCAAAGCCATGTCAGCAACCACGCCGTCGTCAGAGGCTGCGATATCCTGCAACTCCTCCAGGCCGGCCTCGGTCTGCCCGCCCATCAATCGGCTGACCGCCAAAGATGTACGCTTGAGGGGATTCTTCGGATCGAGGCTGGCGGCCTTGCTGAAGTAGCGCTGTGCACGATCCACCTCTCCATGCAGCAGATAAATCTGCCCCGCTACTGACTGCATCGCTGAATCGCTATCGCTGTTTTCCAGATCTGGGGGCAGTGTGGCAATCGCCTTGTCGAATTGTCCCAGGCGCGCATATGTCAGCGCTATGCCACGGCGTGCGAGAGGCAGCTGGGGCGAGAGTTGCAAGGCCTTGGCCAAGAGCGCCTCGGCCTGAACGTAGTTGTTCAGCCCCAACTCAGCCATTCCGGCGAGTTCAAGTGTGTAGGCATTGTCAGGGGCGAGGCGCAGCAGCTTCTGTGTGTATTCCTGTACAGCCTTGAAATCATTTTTTGCATACGCCAACTTTGCCTGCCAAAACAAGGTAGTTGCTTGACCGGGTGCCACTTTTACCAACGCCTGGAGCGCCTGGGCAGCAGACTCGGTTTTTCCTTGGACCAACAGCAGCTGCACAACAGCCGCGTGCCCCTGGGCATAGCGAGGCTGCACTTTGACCGCCTGCTGGTAAAGCGCCAGAGCCGCTTCCATATCACGTTGGCCCAGCAGCGCCATATCGCCACGCAACTTCAGCACTTCATGCTCCACCGGCGATTGCGCAGGGATCTTGTCCAGCAAGGCCAACGCTGCATCCCGATGGCCAGCATCTGCACGTGCGCGTGCCAACGCCAGCAGCGCCGGCGCGTAGTCCGGCTGCGCCTGCAGTGCGGCATCTATATGGGTCTGGAATTTATCGTCCTGGTGTTGACGTTGCCAAGCCACGGCCAGGGCCGTTTGCAAGGCTGCCTGCGCGGGAGCGCTGGACAGTTGCTGGCTGGCGTAGTCAGTCGTCAATTGACTGTAGTTCCCCTGGAGCAACAGGGCGTTGGCCAATGGAGGTATGACCTCCTCCGGGGCATAGCCCAGTTTCTGGGCTTTTTTGTATTCGGTTTCGGCCCCTGCAACGTCTCCACTGGCCTGCAAAGCCTGACCCAACAGGAAACGTGCACGCGCGGAATCTGGGCTTACCTGCAGTGCATTTTTCAGCTGGATGATGGCTGCTGGTGCATCTTGGCGGTTTAAATAAGTTTCTGCCGAGGCCATGAGTTCATCAGGGCTGCTACGGCCACATGCGGACGCCAGCAAAGCCACAGCGAGCGTGGCTATGGGAGCAAGGAAACGGGGGGCAAAGGTATTCATGGCGGTCTTATGGGTGAAGAAAGGGTTATGACTTCAGACCAAAGCGGTGCATGAGGTCGTACAACGTAGGACGACTGACACCGAGCAAATCGGCGGCCTTGGCAATGGTGCCGTTCGCCCGCGCCAGCGCAGTAATCACGGCACGCTGTTCAGCCGCATCACGCAGCGCGCGAAGATCCAACGCCCCGTCGCCTTCGGCGCTGTCTGTGCCAGTCAGACCGATATCATCGACAGTGACTTGGCTTGTCTCCGCCATGATGGCGGCGCGCTTGATGCAGTTTTCCAGCTCACGGATATTGCCCTGCCAGCGATGGGCTTCGATGGCGCGCACCGCATCCTCAGTCAGCGTCAGGCTGCGACTGTGTTCTTGTCCAAACCGTCGCAGAAACGAATGCGCAAGCAAGGCCGCATCGCCCACCCGCTCGCGCAGTGGCGGAATGTCAATGACAATTTCGGCTAGGCGGTAATACAAATCTTCGCGAAACCGTCCCTCTTTGGCCCACTGCTTCAAATCCTGATGGGTAGCGCAGACAACCCGCACGTTCACGGCAATTTCCTGGCGACCTCCAATGCGTTCAATGACACGTTCCTGTAAAAACCGCAGCAGTTTGGCTTGTAGGGATAAGGGCAAGTCACCGATTTCATCGAGCATGAGCGTGCCCCCATGGGTCAGCTCAATCTTGCCTGGGGTCGTTTTTGCTGCCCCTGTAAAAGCACCTTTTTCATAGCCAAAAAGCTCGCTTTCCAACAAATTCTCTGGAATCGCAGCGCAATTGATGGCGACGAATCGCTCCCCTTTGCGATTCGATTGCTGATGCAGACCACGTGCCAACACCTCTTTTCCAGTGCCACTTTCGCCCAATAGCATCACTGTGGCATTGGTATTAGCCACCTTCTCGATGGTGCGGCAAATGCGCAGCATATGGGGATCGCGCGTCAGCAGGCCTGACAAGGCATCAGGCACCTGCATCGCCCGCAGCCGTTTATTCTCCGCTTGCAACTGGTGCAAGCGGAAAGCCCGTTCCACACTGAGATTGAGCATCTCAGGCTCAAAGGGTTTGGCTAGGAAATCATAGGCCCCGCGGGCCACCGCCTGCAAAGCATGGGACTGATCGTTCTGTCCCGTCAGCACAATCACCTTGCTGTCGGGATCCGCCGCCAGAATTTGATCGAGCAGCTTGAAGCCCTCGGAAACGGAGTCAGCATCCGGGGGCAGCCCCAGATCCATGGTCACCACAGCAGGTGCATATCGGCGCAATTGGGTCATGGCGCTTTCGCGGTCATGTGCCGTGACCGATACAAAGCGATCCAGCGACCATTTGATTTGTTTTTGCAATGCCAGATCGTCTTCAACGATCAGCAGCGATTGCACCTTGTCCTCGCTCATGCGGCCTCCTCAGGGTGTAAATCGGAATCCTGAAAAACTTCGATCAAGGGAAGTAAAAGACACACCACAGTACCTTTTCCTACCTCGCTATTCACACTAATCTTGCCGCCCAGCTCACGCACATATTGAAAACTTTCATAGGCACCAATACCCATACCCGCCTCCTTCGTGCTCTGAAAAGGTTTGAATAAGCGTGTTTGCACAAACTCTTGTGTCATTCCCTGACCGTTATCTCCCACTTCCACACGTGCATGACTGGCATAGCGATCAATTTTCATCCAGACACAGCCATCGGTATTGGTAGCATCCAGTGCGTTGTGCACCAAGTGTCCAATAATACGCTCCATGCGATCAATCTGACCCCGCGTCAATACATGCGGTGAAACTTCCAAATGCACCTTGCGCCCGCGACACAGGGCATCGGCAGCCAAACGCTCAGCGATATTACCGAGATTCACACCCACTGCACTTAAACCAGACACACTGCCACCACTCAATTGGAGCATTAATTGACGCATACGCTCCAATGAATTCTCTACTGTCATCAGCATATCCGCTTGGAATTCAGGATTATTTTTAAGTCGTTTGGCATTCTTCACCATCAAAGATAGCTGGGAAACAATGTTCTTCAGATCATGGACAACAAACGCCGACATACGACTAAAAGCCTCAAATTTTCTTGCTTCTAGCAAATCTTCTGTCGCCTGCATTTGAGCTAAAAAACTGGCTGCCTGACGACCCGCTGTTTTCAGTAAATCCGTAACCTCCCAATTCACTTCAATCATGGTGCGTGGGCTGGCAAGCAGAACAAAACCTAAAACATTCTCACCTTGCCACAAAGGAACCAGCAGCCAAGCCCGGGGGTATTCTTTAAGCCAATCTGGCAATCTCAATTCGTGGTAAAAATCCGGATTTGCATAATATTCATCTATATTTATAACCCATCCGGTCGAGCGCATGAAAAGAGCTAGGCTTCCCTGACTATTCTCCGTATGAAGTGTCGGTGTCATATTCCATCGTGCCACCTGTCGGTATTGATTTTCGTCTGGACGCAGTAGCCATAGTGCACCAGCAGGGCTTTCCAGCATGTCAGCAAGACCCCGAACAACATTCTCCCCTGCCTTATGGGGATAGTTTTGATTAGATAAAGTAGCTGTAAATTTCAACCACTCTTCACGATAATCAAATCGATAGCGGAAAAAATTCTTTCCTAAAAAAACCCGTAATTTTGCACGCAGTGCCCCGGAAAAAGCCAAAGCCATTGCAAGCACCAAGGCAACAAAAATAATACCTACTTGTAAAGCACCGCCCCAATCTCCACCAAAATATTTAATGTAATAACCAACACCAGAAATAAAAAGCAAATACAACCCCGTAATGACCAAGGTTACAGAATGGAAAACAACCACCCGAGAAACACGTATCCTGGCGATACCTTGGTGATGTCGTACTGTCGCCCACAACAAGAATGGCACCATTAGCGCATGTACAAGAGGCCTGGCACTTACAGCATCAGAGCCCATACCTTGAAATAGCAAGCTTTCTGAGAATAAATACAAATCAAAAATGAATGTACCCGCTAGACCCAGACATAAAGGCTTTGCACTCCACAAAGAATTTTCTGGAATATTGCGAAATAATTGTTCTAACAGCACCAGTCCGCCGAGTGGCAAGAACACCATTAATAGTGTGACACCCAATTCTCCTGCAAAGGCATCCAAAGCCATCACAAACAACAGCACGGATACCGTCATCAATAATATAAATACAGGCCACCACCGCCACCAGATGCGGTTTTTTTCAGCTGCACCGGTCTTGAAAAAAAGCGCTATAAAAATAAGCCAAAACACATAGCGCAGTACATCAGATGATTTTTCAGTTATCCACCAAACCGATCCTGGTGACTTCAACGCCATAAAACCGCCACTGCTCCAGACAATAGAAGTGATAGCAGCAGCCAGCATTGCTATTCCAATGCGGCTGGCAGGCTTAAACGTCAATTCCTGAAATATTAGACGCAATGACAAAATGACATAGGCAGCACTAGAAAGATACAGCCCCCAGTAGATCCAATGATACTCAGAATTATTCATGAAAATAGGCGATTATCAAATTTCTACTGGGCGCCTTTTCCTGTGAGAACAACGCCAACTGTTTCAAATAAAATTACCAGATCCAAAAACCAAGAGTGATTTTTGACATAATAAAGGTCATATTGCAATTTATGCTCTGTGTCTTCGACCGATGCACCATAGTGATAACGCACCTGAGCCCAACCAGTCAAACCAGGCTTGATGCTATGGCGAACGGCATAGTAGGGAATTTCAAGCGTCAGACGTTCTACAAAATAAGGCCTCTCCGGCCTTGGACCTACCAGGCTCATATCTCCTTTGAGGACGCAAAACAGCTGTGGGAGTTCATCGATACGCATTTTTCTGATAAATTTTCCAACACGGGTTATTCGTGAATCTCCTGCACTGGCCCAACGAGGAGTGCCATCTTTTTCAGCATCACTGTACATACTCCGAAATTTGATGACATTGAAAACTCTTCCATTACGTCCGACGCGCGCTTGGCGATAGAAAATAGGACCACTACTTTCAATAGAGATCAGTGCCGCAGTCATTGCCATGACAGGCAAGGCCATTACCAACAAAATAACTGCGGCAATCATGTCAAACAGCCATTTGATGCCAGAGCGCATAAAACCCTGATTGAATCCTCCAGAAAAAATAAGCCATCCAGCATATAAAGTATCTAGTCGTATCTGGCCTGAGTACTGTTCGAAATGCGTTGAAATATCAATAACTTTGATTCCTTTGAGTTTGCAATCCAGCAATTCACGCATAGGCATGCTACCGCCACGACGCTCACTCAAAGCCACAACAATTTCATCTACCTGATTTTTTTTGACTATCTCCGTCAGGGTTTCCCCTTTTGGTATGATTTTTCCTTCAGAAATGTCAGAATCATGTTCTTGTAGGCCTGCAAAATACCCAACCAGCTCAATACTCGGGTCATTATTTTTCAGCGCTTTTCCCACGATATGCGCTCTTTTTCCAACACCAAAAATCAATATACGCCGGCGCATATATTTTATAGGCAATATATTTAAAGCCAAGACCCTGACTGCCAACATACAGCCCATGACTACCACCAATGCCATTATTGATATATTATTTTGCATGGAGGAATTTAATGGAATACCGGAGAAGACTCCATAAATAATAGCTATGGAAAATAAAAAAGATAAAACTGCGCGCGCACGAATTTGCCCAATGGCTAATTTTCCAAAGCCATCATACAAGCCTAAAAATATATTTACTAAAATAACCATAAAGCCAATAATCACACCTCGCCCAGAGTCAAAAAAAATGGCTTCTATAGCAGATACATTTGCTTTTTTATGCAGCATCAATGGAAAAATCAATACCCCAAAAATCAGCGTGAAATCCAACACGATCTGGAATAACATATGTCGCTGAAAATAATGATTAAAAATTTTTATCAATGATGCCTCCTGTATAGTCCAATCATCAGTAGCTAAAATCAGTAGCTAAAAATCAACATCTGAGCGCGCCCTTCGCAACTAAAAAATACTGACTCACCAATGAGAGCAGCATCTAAAAAAATGCAAATTTTCTTTTATGACTTTTATCTTACAAAAATAAAATTTTTTGCCTTCTTACTTATCGTACTACCCAATCCAATCAATGAAATACCAGATATACGACAGGTAACAACCAAGACATGATGGATACAAGAAAGACCTTATTAAAATAACCATATCTGCTAGCACCCTACGATACACACACAGGCTATAAACCATTTATCCATGCAGCATGGTTAAATAGTTTTATGACTCATGGCATATCGATAGAAAATATCGAGGGAAATGCAGCATTTTTATTTTTCGCAAGCGTGCAGACACGAAAATACGCAATGGGTGGGCCCCAGTGCACAGCCGCCACTTGGCTCAACAAGCAAAAAATTCAGGACAATGGCCAGCAAGTGCGCAAGTTCCACCGCAAGAACCCAGGGGACAGAGACCAGCGCCACCAGCACACTGGGAGCACGCCTGAAAGATATTTACACCAACACTTCGAGGCAGGAAGGGTGGCCTAAAAACGCCTGCGGGCTGGCTGTTGCGCCATAGGCACCCGACTGGAACACCACCAGCAGATCGCCAGGCTGGGCCACAGGCAAATCCACCCTATCCGCCAGCAAATCCAGCGGCGTACACAACGGCCCCACCACGCTGACCGTTTCATGTTGCGGCGTGCGTAAGCGCTGGACTATGGCAACCGGGTAATTGCGCCGTATGACCTGGCCAAAATTGCCCGAGGCCGCCAAGTGGTGGTGCATGCCACCGTCCACCACCAGAAACACTTGGCCACGCGACACTTTGCGGTCAATGACCCGCGCCACGTACATGCCGGCTTCTCCCACCAAATAACGCCCCAACTCCACCACCAGTCGCGCCGCTGGCTGTGCCTGCGCCAATTGCGCTTGCACTTGTGCCAGAGCATCGGTGATCGGGGCCAGATCCAGCGTTTTTTCACCGGGAAAATACGGTATGCCCCAACCGCCGCCCAGATTCACCTGACGCACAGGCGCAGGCGCATCCGACGCCAGCCGCAAAACCAACGCCAGTGAACGGTGCAGACTCTCCGCAATCACACCAGCGCGCAGGTTCTGCGAGCCGGGGAAGACGTGAAAGCCTTCAAATACCAAACCGTCGCCGGCCCAACTGCGCAGCAGCATCGGTACTTGTTCAGCATCGATACCAAAGGGCTTGGCGCCGCCGCCCATGTGCATTCCGGCACCGCGCAATTCAAAATCGGGATTAATGCGCAGGGCTACTCGCGCCGACTGTCCCAGCGCCTGCGCGGCCTGGGCCAGCACCCGCAGTTCGCGCTCGGACTCGACTTGCAGCAGCACACCGGCGGCCACAGCCTGACGCAACTCGGCATCACGCTTGCCAGGACCGGCAAAACCAATGGATTGCACCGACGCCCCAGCATCCAGTGCCAGCTTGAGTTCACCCACCGAGGCCACGTCCATGCCATCGACCAGCGGACGAATGAAGCCCACCAGAGCCGGCATAGGATTGGCCTTGAGCGCGTAATGCAGACACACCCCGGGCGGCAGTGCCTGACGCACGGCAGCAATGCGCGCCGCTATCAGTGCCCGGTCATAAGCATAAAAAGGGGTTTGCCCAACCCGCTCAGCCAGCAAAGCCAGCGCCACGCTGCCAACCTGCAACTCGTCAGCCAACCTATTGAATCGATCCATGCTCCCGCCCCCAGTGTTGGCGGTCCAACTTGCCGTTTGGACTGCGCGGCAAGGGCTGATCCACCCAGTGCAGCACCTGGGGCCACATGAAGGCGGGCAAGTGTTGACGGCAATGCGCCAGCACGTCAGCACCATCCTTATCAGCGTGGCCGCACGCTGCGGACGAAGCCCACAGAACGGCGCCAATCGCACTGCCCAGCGCATCGTCTGGTATGGCATAGACCACCACTTCAGCGACCAGGCCGCTGGCATACAGCACTTCCTCGACTTCGGTGGGACTGACGCGGTAGCCCGACGTCTTGATCATTTCATCGCGCCGACCCACAAAATACAAAAAGCCTTCGGCATCGCGCCGTACCGTATCGCCTGAATACACCGCACGCTCCAGTACCGCACTGTGCCCACCTGCAGGCAGCAAGGCGGCGGGCCAAGGTTTGAAGCGACGCACCGTTTCTTCCGGCCGGTTCCAGTAGCCCAGCGCCACCAGCGGGCCACGGTGTACCAGTTCCCCAGGCTCGTCTACCGCGCACTCAGTGCCGTCCTCGCGCAGCACCCGCACTTCGGCGTTAGGGATTGCCCTCCCGATGGAATCGGGCCGGCGCTCAACTTCTTCCGGTGGTAAATAGGTGGAGCGAAAAGCCTCGGTCAGGCCATACATCAGATACGCCTGCGCTCCCGGAGCGCATTGGCGCAAGCGCTGCAGCGTCGCAGCGGGCATCCGCCCCCCGGTGTTGGCCCAATAACGCAAATACCGGGTCGCTTCAACCGGCCAGTTCAGCACGGCTAATTGCATGTACAGCGGCGGGACGGCCGTCAGGCAGGTGACCCGCTCGCGCGCCATGGTCCGCAAAACGTCACGTGGCAACAGGTAATTGAGCAATACCACGCGTGCCCCCACCACAAAGCCCGTGGTGAGCTGACTGAAGCCGGCATCAAACGACAGCGGCAGCACGGCCAGTAAGGTGTCATCACACCGGTGATGCAAATAACTGGCCACGCTGGTGGCTCCCGCGAGCAGATTGCGGTGTGTCAGCACCACCCCTTTGGGACGCCCGGTGCTACCTGAGGTGTAAAAAATCACGGCCACATCGGACTCCAGGCCAGCCATTCCATGCGCCGCAGGGCTGGTCAGCAAGTCAGGCCATGTGTGCCATGCCAGCCCATCAGGAAAGGCAGACACAGATTCCCGCGTGGACGGTGCCGTTGTATCGCACACCACCACCCGCTGCAAGCAGGGACAGTCCGCCAAAATGGGCACCAAAGACGCCAGCCGTGCCGCAGACGTGAACAGCACGCTCACGCCCGCATCTTGCAAAATATGCGCCACTTGGCCCGGCTTCAGCAGCGGATTCACTGGCACCAGCACGCCTCCAGCGGCCGAAATGGCAAAGCTGGCGACCACGGTTTCCAGACGTTTTTCCAGGAACACCGCCACGCGTGCACCAGGAGCCAAGCCCTGTGCCCGCAAGCCCGTCGCACATCGCTGCGTTTGCGACTGCACATCGGCATATAAGAAGTGGTGTCCGTCCATCGTCACAGCCGTGCGCTCGGGCCAGCAGGCCGCAGCCCGGGCCAGCAGCTCATGCAGTAAAACAGGCGGTACACCCGCCTTGAAATCGAAATCTGTAGGCATGGAGCAGATGTTACGAGACGACGCAACAAGTCCAGCCAAACAAAGACAATCTATTACAAATCAATAACTTACAATATTTAATGGGTGCGTTAAGGACTTGGTACAGCAGCCGCCATTCACTTATTTCCATGCAAGGCGTTACCCTGCAACTTTGCCTAGGCCTCCTCATTCTGGTGGAGACCTTCGTCTGCCGTTCTTACTTTTATGGACCTGCCATGCCACTGACCGAGCAAGTTCTCCGTGTACTCGACGATGCCCTGCATCTGCAGGGGCGCGCACTCCATTTCGATCGCAGCACAGTGCTGCTGGGTAACTTGCCCGAACTCGACTCTATGGCGGTGCTGGCCCTCATCACCGGACTGGAAAATCATTTCGGCGTGACTTTCTGCGACGACGATCTCCACAGTGCGGTGTTCGCCACCGTGGGGCAGTTGAGCGATCTGGTTGAGCAGACGCTGGCACGGCAAAACGAATGAATGCAGCAGCGCGCGCCTCCTTGCCCGAGGCATTCTTCTTGCCTGGTGCCACGGAGCAGCGCTTTTACCTGTTTCATCCACCCCAGGGAAGCGTGCCGCGCGGACGTATTCTTTATCTGCACCCGTTTGCCGAAGAGCTCAACACTACGCGTCGCATCGTGGCACAGCAGGCGCGGTCGTTGGCACAAGCCGGTTTTGCCGTACTGCAGATCGACATGCACGGCTGCGGCGACAGCGCTGGCGATTTTGCTGATGCCACTTGGAGCACCTGGCTGGACGACGCCATGCAGGGCCACCGCTGGCTTGGCGAACACGCCCCTGGACCGGCGTGGGTATGGGGTATGCGCTCCGGTGCGCTGCTGGCCGCCGAGCTGATCCAGCGGCTGCAAAGCACAGTGCAAGCAGTGCCAGAACCCATCCACCTGCTTTTCTGGCAGCCGGTCACCAGCGGGGCACAGATGCTGCAACAGTTTCTGCGCCTGCACAACGCCAGCCAGTGGCTGGGCGGCGGCAGCATCCAGGGTCCATCTCCGGCGCAGCAACTGGCGCAAGGAACACCCGTGCCTATCGCGGGTTACACCCTCAGTCCGGCCCTGGCACAGGGCCTGGGCGGCGCCCGCCTGCATCCCCCGGCCGGTGCCGCCCCAGCGCGTTTGGTATGGCTGGAAGTGTCATCGCAGACGGCTCCCACGTTGGGCCCGGCTGCGGCCCAGTCGCTGGAGGCCTGGCGCGCAGCCGGCTGGCAAGTACACACGCAAGTGGCGGCAGGCCCGGCGTTCTGGCAGACTGTGGGGATCGACACGGCCCCGGCCCTGTTGCACGCCACACAGCAGGCGCTGACCGCACCAACGCCATGAGCCTCCAAGAACAGATCATCACGCTGGCCGGTAAAGGCTTTGAGATGCTCGGCATCCTCAGCCTGCCGCCCGTTGAGACCCCCACACAACACACTGCCATCCTGATCGTCGTCGGCGGCGCGCAGTACCGCGTCGGCAGCCACCGACAATTCGTGCGACTGGCGCGCCAGTGGGCGACTGCGGGCCATCCGGTGCTGCGCTTTGACCTGCCCGGTATGGGCGACAGTCCCGGCGAGCCCGTGCCGTTTGAAGAAACTGCGCCCTGTATCGCCGCCGCCCTGGAGGCTCTGCAGCGCCATGGTGGCCACGCGGGCGGTGCCGTGCTCTGGGGGCTGTGCGACGGGGCTTCGGCCAGTCTGCTGTATGTGCAAGCCACGCAAGACCCGCGCGTGACCGGACTGGCCTTGCTCAATCCCTGGGTGCGCTCAGAAGCCGGACTGGCCCGCGCGCAAGTGAAACATTACTACCGCCAGCGCCTGCTGCAAGCCGATTTTTGGCGCAAGCTGCTGCGCGGCGGCATCGGCTGGCAGGCACTGCAGGGTTTGGCAACCAAGCTGCAGCACCTGCGCTCACCCTCATCACCGCCGCCTGCGGGATTCCAGGAATTGATGGCACAGGGGTGGCAAGCGTTTGGCGGTCCCATCCTGCTGCTGCTGAGTGAGCGCGACCTGACAGCGCAAGAATTTATCGAACATGCACACACCTCGCCCGGGTGGCGCCTGTGCCTGCAAAAAGCCAGCCTATCGCGCCACACCATCTGCCACGCCGACCACACCTGTGCACAGCCTCAAGCCCACCAAGCCGTTGCCCTGCACACGCAGGACTGGCTGTACGCTACCTTGCGAGGGCACTAACGCAGACCACAAAATAATGGTCATTTAGGCCTCAAACGCTTATCCATAAAGCGGTATTAGCTATCATTTTTTAATTCTCCCGGCAAAATGCCGCCCAGCAGCCAGCCAGCCGCGCAGACGACGCGGGTCAAAAGCCACCAATCCCACCCGCGCGCGGCGGTGCGCCATCCAATCGGCCTTATAGGCATCGTCGCCGCTGAGATAGTCCACTTCCCGCACGTGGTCCACCTCCATGGCGTGTTCCATCAAGGCGGCCGTGAGCACCGAGCCCACAGACAGCTTTTCCTGCCCCTGGACATAGGCCAGTTTGTAGATATTGGCCTTACCGCCGTACACCAACCACAGTTGCGCCGCCACCGGCTGATCGTTCAGCCACAGCACCCCCAGACGCAGCCAGCCTTCCCGCACGGCAAGACGCATCAGGCCAGGCATGAAGCCAGCACAAGGCTCTGGCGCTTTCCAGCTGCGGGCATAGACAGACTGATAAGCGGCAATAGCCTGCTCCAGCTCGAGGCCTGTCGCTGCAGAGGTATCGGTATGAAGGTCGATGCGCCAGGTGCCTGCCTTGCCCAATCGTCGGCGCCCACGCGCAACGCTGTGCTGCAGGGCCGAGGGCCGCTGCGCCCAGTACACGCCAAATCCGCCCTTAGGCACCGGCTGGTACCAGTTGCCAAAACAGAAAAACCGGTCTATCCACCAGCCTGCACTGCGCAAACCCTTTTCCAACGCCGCCAGCCACGCACTCTCGGCATCCAGCGGCTGCAAGCGCAGCACGGCACTGTCAAAGCGACTGCGCAAATTCTCAACAGCCGCCTGCCATTGCACGGCGGACAGACGCTCCAGCCTGTCCACTGCACCCACCGGGCCATACAAACCACTGTAATAATTGCCCAGCGCCAATACAGCCCCCCTGGGGGTGTGCTGCATCACCGGTAGGCACAGCGCCTCGCCCTGCGCAGCGCCCGACAACTGCCAGACCCCCTGCCGCAGCGGTGGCTGCTCAAAACCATGCGCCAGCAGGTAGGCAAACCAGGCTTCGGTCTGAAACACATCCGCAGACATGGTGCGATCCGCCTTCAAAGGGAAAACAGGCTGACGACTTACCGGCCAATCGCCAGGTAATCAAAGCCTTGGCTGCGCACAAAGACCGGGTCATACAAATTGCGTCCATCCACAATGAGGGGCTGCTTCAGCCGCGCCTTGATCAGGTCAAAGTCGGGACTGCGAAACTCTTTCCACTCGGTCACGATAATCAGCGCATCCGCCCCTTCCAGCGCGTCATTGGGATTTTGGGCATAGCGGATACGGGGCTCGTTGCCCAGCAGACGCTGCGCTTCGGGCATGGCCACAGGATCGTAGGCCGTCACGGTAGCGCCCGCAGCCAGCAAGTCGGCCAGCAACGCCCGGCTGGGAGCTTCGCGCATGTCGTCAGTGTTGGGCTTGAACGACAGCCCCCACACCGCAAAATGCCGCCCCGTCAAATCGTTGCTAAAACGTTGCTTGATCTTGCGCCCGAGCACATGTTTTTGTGCCTCATTGGCCGCCTCTACCGCACCCAGCACCTGCAAATCCAGGCCAGCTTGCGCCGATGCGGTCTGGATCAGCGCCTTGACATCCTTGGGAAAGCAGGAGCCGCCATAGCCACAGCCAGGGTACAAAAAGTGGTAGCCAATGCGCGGATCCGAGCCCATGCCCTGGCGCACCATCTCGATGTCTGCACCGAGTTTTTCAGCCAGATTGGCCAATTCATTCATAAAGCTGATGCGTGTGGCCAGCATGGCGTTGGCCGCGTATTTGGTCAGTTCGGCACTGCGCGCATCGGTAACGATCAGGCGTTCATGGTTGCGCTGGAAAGGCGCATACAACGCACGCATCAGATACACCGCCTGCTCATCGCTGGCACCGACAATGATGCGATCGGGCCGCATGAAGTCTTCCACCGCTGCGCCCTCTTTCAGAAACTCCGGGTTGGATACGACGGCATAAGGCGTTTGCACACCGCGTAAACGCAACTCCTCGGCAATGACTGCATTCACGCGGTCTGCGGTGCCCACGGGCACCGTACTCTTGTCCACCACCACCTTGTAGTCGGTCATCAGACGACCAATATTGCGCGCGGCAGCCAGCACATATTGCATATCGGCAGAGCCGTCTTCGTCTGGCGGCGTGCCCACCGCAATGAACTGCACCGTGCCGTGTTGCACCGCATGCGCCACATCACTGGTAAAGCGCAAACGCCCGGCCGCCACATTGCGCCGCACCATATCGGCTAGACCTGGCTCGAAAATCGGAATTTCTCCCGCTTCAAGTAAACGGATTTTTTCCGAATCCACATCCAGACATAAAACGTCGTTACCGACCTCGGAAAAACAGGCTCCACTCACCAGCCCCACATAACCCGTACCAACCATTGTTATTTTCATGACGACCCATTAAAAATGATGACAACTTAATATGTTGCATATTTTTATCGCTCAATGAAACACCACCTTGAACTATTTTTATATATTTTCAATTCTTACTAATTAAAACTTTATTCATTCGTTTCAAAAAGTAAAAAAGAAACCATGAAACGCGCTTACATCAGGAATGCTGTGCTATCGCACACAAATTATTTATTACAAACAACCAATAAAAAATAAAACAGCGGAAAATAGCTGTAAATTTTCTACAATAAATCTATCCAGTAGAAATGTTCATGGAGAAAAAACATGCAATGGTGCTCAAACCTCGTATTTTTAGTGACTGCCTCCCTCGCGGGCAGCTATAGCCACGCAGCGTCTACGCAAGAGCCTACATTGCCACGTGCCTACGCTGTCAACATTCCCCAAGAAGGAGTGGCAAAAATTCCATTTCACTGCGCCATGGGGGCCATCACTTGCATAGAAGTGATATCCACCAGTACCCAAACACAGCCCAGCGTCCCCCTCACCTGGGGCCAAGTTTTCAAGGCGGGTGACTGGCAACACACTACACAGCGGCTGATTGGTCAAGTAGATAACACCACCATCCCGTTGCAGACGGATGAAATTTCATCGCACCGCGACGGATCGGCGCGTTTTGCGGTGATTAGTGCCCAACTGGCCAACCTGCCGCCGGGGCAGCGGCGGACCATCAATTTCTACACCACGAATAAAACCATTCTCACCTATCCGGCCACCCCCCCCAGCGAGCCGGACTGGAATCTGGAAATAGAAGCCAAGATCTACGACGCCGACCATCGTGTCATCAGCACACTGCTCGCCTTACCGCAGGAACAATTGAAAGCCCAGATAGCCAATAACATAAGACCGCGATTGCAAGGACCCGTAACCACCGAATATACGCTACTCACGCCATTCAAAAACACATTCACTGGGCAACCCCACCCGCACCTGAGCGTGCGACTGGATACCCGTCTTTATGACGGGGGGCAGCGGATTCGTACTGATGTGATTTTGGAAAATACCCGCACCTGGACAGCCCATCCCGCCAATATCACCTATAGCTTGGTCATAAAGCGCCATGGAGAAATACTGTATGAGCAGCCCGCTTTCACCCATTACCACCATGCTCGCTGGCACAAGGTGGTATGGAGCGGGGGTGCTGAGCCTGCGCAACGCATGCGCTACGACATGCCCTATTTCATGGCCAGCCGTGCCACCTGGAATTACGACTTGAATTTGACCGTGCCAGAGTCGGTACTGACAAAAAAATATGCCCAACTAAAAGATATACGGAAAACACAAGAAGCGCTGGGACCTATGGGCAATGTTTTTTTGACGCCAGCCTTTGGCACTACAGGGGCCCGAGCAGATATTGGTCCGCTGCCCGAATGGACAGTTTATTACCTGCTTTCCCAAGATGAGCGCGCAAGAGAAGTGATGCTGGCCAATGCCGATGCTGCGGGATCTGTGCCCATCCACTACCGTGACGAAGAAACCGATCAACCGCTGGACGTTCAAAAGCACCCGACAGTGAGCGTTTTGTTTGGCACCTCCAAGCCCTTGTTACCTGCCATCACTGATAGGACTATCTGGTCACCTGATACAGCACATCAGGCCTCCTTCGCTTACATTCCTTATTTGGTTACAGGAGATAAATTTTATCTGGATGAAACCATTTTTTGGGCTGCTTGGAATATTGCCTCTGTCAACTCTGGATACCGCAACCTTAGTGAAGGCCTGATCCGCTCTAACCAGGTACGGGCTCAAGCATGGGCCTTGCGCTCGATTGGTGAGGCAGTACGTGTATTACCAGACGATCACGCCATGAAAAAATATTTTGATGTGAGACTTACTAATAATCTAAATTCATTTGCAAACCATATCGGCGATTCACCTTTAGGTGCTATTCACCATCATCCGGATATCAGCAAAATTTCACCTTGGCAAAACGATTATGTGAGCATCGTTTTAAGCCTTCTTGCCGAGAATAATGATCCGAAAGCCTTGGAAGCATTGCAATGGCTCAGTCAATTCACGGCGGGACGTTTCCTTAACGAAGACAACGGTTTCTGTGTGGCCAAGGCACCGAGCGGAGAACTGAAATACCGAGATATGGAAGGGAAATATATCACCAAATGGAAAGAACTTTTCTCCTTAAATTATCCATCTGATGCAGAAAAACCATGCAACACACTGACCATAACGGAAGGCTATCCTCAATTAAGTCTAGGATATGCAGCTTCAGCACGAGCGATGCTGGCTGCTAACAGCAACGCAGGAATACCGGGAGCAAAATCAGCTTATCTCCAGTGGAAAGGCATGACACCTCGCATGGATGAAATTCTCCCCAGCGCGCCCACTTGGGCCATCATTCC
Source organism: Simplicispira psychrophila DSM 11588 (assembly GCF_000688255.1). Classification (GTDB taxonomy): domain Bacteria; phylum Pseudomonadota; class Gammaproteobacteria; order Burkholderiales; family Burkholderiaceae_C; genus Simplicispira; species Simplicispira psychrophila. The sequence continues at coordinate 341,094 of NZ_JHYS01000001.1, forward strand.
CCGCTAACCACAACTTCCTTCCAGCACATATATTATATTAACGGCCATTTGTATAGCAATAAAAATACTATAAAGAATTTTCTTATAAATACCATATTCTAGTCAGTGCTGGCATTAGCATTTATTATATCTGAAGTAAATTTCAATCTACACACGAATCTAAAATATCCATCAATATTTTAGATTGTGATTTTCTTGAATAATATTTCACTAACTCTATATTTTTCGGCATTCCTTTTAAAAATAATTTTGATTGCGTATAGTTCAACCATTCCAGCAAACAAAATTTGATAGACTCTTCATCATCAATATTCGCCTGAAAGACACCCTCTTCAAACTGACTCAACTGTGTTGCTGTATCACCCACCGGATCCAAAAGGGCCAGTACCGGCCTCTGTGCCCTGATATATTCATATATTTTTGCAGGTATTTGCGCATTGAAATTTCTGCCTTGAAATACGATTAATGCATCGGCCCCCATCATTTCTGAAATAGCGTCCTGATAAGAAATAGGCGGCTCCACCTCAACAATATCCTGCAACCCATACTTGGTTGCAAATGCACAAACCTCATCTCCATGCTGAGGCGCTCTAAATCTTATTCGAAGCTTAGTTCGATCCAATTGGCCACTTGCCACAAGCGACTGCACTGCTGCAAAAAAATGGGATGGATTCCTGTCTTTGGGATAGATTAATCCACTGTGCAGCATCAACAGACAATCTTCTGGGATATTTGATCGATTTGGTTTTGTATTTTCAAAAATCTCTTCTTCAAAACCATTTTCTATCACTCTACATTTTTTGGCCATCTCAGGATAACGCAGAGCATAGGAAGAAGCCGCACGCTGTGTAGTAAAAATGCATGCTGTAGCTTGGTGCATGAATCTATTTTCCATTTGACTCCAGAGACGCCGCTGCAACTTATGATCTGGATAATCTGCCGTAACCATTGGGTCTCTAAAATCAATGACCCAAGGCAGTCCTGAAAATCGCGACAAAGTACTACCAATCCAATGCGCTGTGGAAATAGGGTAGGTACTCCATATAATATCTGGTCTTTGTTCACGTATTAATCTCAAACCTGCCCAGACGGTACCCAGCCACCAGGAAGACCAACGATCTGGCAGAGCCAATATGAGTGGATACTTACCTCCTATAGATAAATGCCTTGCTGCATCGAGTGCAAAGCCACGTATTATTTTAGTTTGCGATGGTATAGAAGCTACTAGGTCATTACGCTGCTCTGTGTATGCTCTGGCCGTGGCGGTTAATACAATAGGCTGCCAGCCATTTTCTGGCAAGTATTTTACGAAATTTAAAGTCCTTAAAATACCACTACTACCAGATTGAGGAGGAAAATGAAAGGCGACCATAAGAATATTTTTCTTTTTGGCTGGTGATCCTTCTTTAATTAGAGGAGTTTTTTTATATAAATTTTTTGCAAACTGAAATTTCATTTTGAAAATAGTAGGCCCCCATGGAGAGAAGCGTGGCAACTGAAGAACAGAGGAATCACCTGTTGCAACACCACGGTGGGTGGTGAACGCCATGCTAAAACCCGCTTGCCTTACCATTTCGATATGCTCAGGCCCAAAATCCTTTCCCGAAATTCCATTAGGATAGGCAAATGCCTTTACTGGCCCGCCAATCAATGACTGCAACTCTTCCCGTGATTCAGCTATTTCCTGATAAGCCTTTTTTGGCGTGCATCGACTTAATATGGGATGGGTCAGCGAATGAGCGCCAATACCAAATCCTTTAGCATGAATACTTTTTAAGCCAGAGGTAGAAAGAACAGGCACTTGGCTGGACACACATCCTGCTATAGATTCCAATACCTGTAAAAATTGCTCGCGTCTTGCAGGCTCATAATATTTAAGGGCACGCTGTAATTTTTGAACTGCAGATTGTTTTTGAACCAGCGTAGCCACCTCCATATCATCGAGTCCACCGCCCAAATTCAATGAGGAAGCCCCCTCTGGAAAATTATGGATAGCATGCAATATTCGCTCATTCCACAGTGGCACTCCTGAAAATTGACCGGTAGTAATAAAAAATGTAGCATGTGTATTATTTTTTTCTAACACTGGCACCACGCCATCTATCCAATCCACATAACCATCATCAAAAGTAATACAAGCCGTGCGACTTGGTAAATTACCAGCACGCAAGGAAAGCACAGCCTCATCTAATGGCCTGATATTAAACAGAGACATAGTCGCTTGTAACACACTCTCAAATCCAGCCAAATCCAGATCGAATGGATCTAATACATGAGCAGTACGAGGCACCTTGTGAAACTGTAATATGGTTAATTTACCATGTGACAACAGATTAAAAAAAGAATTTTTCATTAATTTATCAGATTTTTAATCTGTTCTTCGAATATTATTTTTTCTGCTGCTGCTTAAGTGTTTCCATTAATATCATACAAATATAAGGAAGCTCAAAATAAGCAGCACTTAACAATGAACCAGCTACCACATAAGCCAACATTGAAGCCCCTACCATATCAGCTAGACTTCCTGCCCACCAAAATGTCTGGCCATTTTTTCTTACTAGAGTCCATATTTCACGTCGTGTAATGAATACATTTATGATAAGGAGTATGAATAATAGCAATCCTACTATTCCTTGGTCGCCCAGTACTTCAAACCATATGCTGTGGGCGGCCACGCCACTTCGATTCAAAACCGGTGTCTCAATAAATCCAAGCATACCCGGTGAATTTTTGAACTGGTCCCATATCAGGTGGGATTGAACGGCCCTGAACCCCCCCCCTACCCATGGATGGGCAACGGCAATCGCTGAACTAACTTTCCATGCGGTCACTCGCCCCATAAACGATGCATCTTCATCAGCTGCCTGTATCGTTTCCATCCGCTGCGACCATTTATCGGGTGCCAGTTGAATCACCATTACTGCACAGAGCGATACAATAAGTACTCCAAGAATTTTTCTCTGACTCTTCAAAATAAACCATAACGCTACCGCAATCAGCCCCACCAATGCACCCCGCGAACGCGTTGCCACTACAGCCAATACTATTAACAAAAATACCAATAAAAATCCCAATCGAACTACTTTTCGTGCAGAAATTTGATACAAATAATATAGAAATGGCAAACCCATCAAGAATATCAATGCCAAATGATTGTTATCACCAAATTTTTGGATGGACTGTGCATTATGTGAGCCACCACTGGCGATAAATTTCAAGCCATCCAGAACACCATGAAAACTAATTGAAAATGCAATTATAAGAACGACGGCATGCATCCTAAAGCGACTCACAACGATCATCGGCATCAGCAAGCAAAACAGTATTGTTTTTATTACATTACCAAACAATTCCCAGTTGCGCTCGAGTCCAGGATAGGCAAATAGTGCAGACAAGAGGCCATGCGCAGCAAAAATTAACATGAAAACAATCGTTCTGTTGTATTCAAATTTCTTTAGGCCAGAATCTTTCTTTAAGAAAATTAAAAAAATTGTCATCAATGCATAAACTTGCACATAAGGAACGCCTGACATAAATCCATAAAGATAATAATTTATGGCTACCAGTCCTGCCCACCCCCACAGCAAATAGCTGATAAATACACTATTTATAGCTAGAGAAATCGATGCCAGCATGAATCCGAACACTGCCAAATCACGCATGGAACTTTCTCCGTTTTTTTGATTTATTTTCTTTTGTTTTTTTATTACTTTGATAAGAAAAAAACCCCAGATCACTTTCTGATTTTTTTCGTTCGGTGCGAAAAATAGTCCGCAGCAAGAGCAAAAGCAGGCCGAGTTCCGTCAATAAAATCAGACCTTCAGTCATGCAAAACTCTTGAAAAGCGCCAATTGCCCTTGGGTGGTCGCATCCCATGAAAATTTCTCTGCATGCAAGCGTGTGTCTTCACGCGTGGGAAGTGCCGCCATAAGTTGGCGCCAAGCTTGCACAAGTGCTTCGGCGTCGCGCTGCCCCATCAGCACACCTGCGGCGTGCGTGCTAACTACTTCCGGTGTTCCCCAGATATTGGTGGCAATCACCGGTGTGCCACAGGCCATGGACTCCAACAGGACATTGGCCCAGCCCTCTCGACTGGAACACAACGTTAGTGCATCGGCCGCGTTGTAGCACCACTTCAAATCTGTCTGGGCTAACACCCCGAGCCAATGCACGCGGTCTGCCACGCCCAAGCGGGTAGCCAAAGCCTGCAAGGCGGTATGTTGCGGCCCGGCACCTGCCACCAGCAGTTGCACCCCTGGCAAGGCAGGCAAGGCCTCAATGGCAAGGTGATGGCCTTTGCGTTCAATCAGATGCCCGACCGACAGCAGGTACTGTCCGTCTTCAGGCAGACCTAACCAGCGACGCGCTGCGGAACGCGACTCAGGAGTGAAGCGCTCCAAGTCCACGCCATTACGCAAAGTGTGTAGTTTGCTGGCATCCGCCCCCAGATCATGCAGACTGTCCATCAGCGCCTGGCACACCCCAATTGAGGCGCGTGCCTGCGCCGCGGTCTGCAAAATCAACCGGCGCGGAAAAGAGTATTGGGGGATCAGATTTAAGTCGGTGCCGCGCGCAGTAACCACCAAGGGCTTGCCAAGCCAACGTGCCAGCAAGCCAGCTGCCACGCCATCTGGGTAGTAATAATGGGCATCGATCAAATCAAAATCGAATCCTTCACTCTGCAAACGACGCACGGTAGACAAGGCGCCCTGGGCCATGGTGTAAGGCGCTATATTCATGCCTATGCGGGGTAGCAGCAGGTAACGTGGATGGTGAACATCGACCCCATGGCGATGCTCAAACTGCGGGGTAGCGGCAAACTGGGCGTAATCACCAAAGCGCGGATGGGAGGAGGGAAACCAGGGCACGGGTGCCACCACCTTGGCCTGAACTTCCCCTGTCTTGAGCAATTCACGCAGACGGGTTTCTACAAAAATACCATGTATCGGCCGCACTGAACTGGGATAAAGCGAGGAGAACAGCAATATCTTCATAGGTGTGCCCCTTATTGCCAATAAATCCAATAGAACCAATAAATTAAGCTTTTAAAGCATGGTAACTTTCAGCGCAAAACACCTTTGGTATCAATGACTACTTTATCTTTGATGATTTGAGAGTCAATTTCTGTAAATTCGTGGTGATCCACTAGCAGCAACAAGATATCAGATTTTTTCAGCACCTCCTTTAGATCATGCAATGGGAAAGGCACCTTGTGAGAGGCCACATTGGGATCACACACCATCACAGTACCAATATTTGCATCCAACAGCGTCTTGACTATATCCATAGACGGTGATTCACGCAGGTCATCAATATTAGATTTGAAAGTAATGCCCAAGCAACCAATCACTGGATCCTTGAACCGTGCTGCCTTGCAACGCACCTTATCAATCACCCACTGCGGTTTTGCATCGTTGACCTCGCGGGCAGTGCGTATCAAGCGCGCCTCTTCGGGCGCGCTGGACACAATGAACCAGGGATCCACCGCAATGCAATGCCCACCCACGCCTGGTCCTGGCTGCAAAATATTGACGCGCGGATGGCGATTGGCCAAAGCAATGGTTTCCCATACATTGATTCCCAGGCGATCACAAATTACCGATAATTCATTTGCAAAAGCAATATTCACGTCACGAAATGAATTTTCTACCAGCTTGGATAATTCAGCCGTACGGCTATCCGTTTCTAGAATGGCACCATTGCAAAATGTTTTATACAAGGTACGGGCCTTGATCATGGCTGCCTTGGTGGTTCCGCCAATAATCCGATCGTTATCTACCAATTCACGCAGTATCTGACCTGGAAGTACCCGCTCGGGACAGTGCGCAGTGTGCACCCGGCCCTCTAGGTCAGGACGCAAGGAACGAATGATGTTTTCAACTACTTCGGTAGTGCCCACCGGGGAGGTGGACTCCAAGATGACCAGATTTTCTGCACGTAAATAAGGCGCAATGGCGTGGGCTGCGGCTTCGATGTGCGACAAATCAGGGGCTTTGGCATTGCCCTCCTCACTCTTGAATGGTGTCGGCACCGCCAAAATGAAGGTATCAGCCTCTTCTGGCGTTAGCGAGGCACGCAGGTTACCGCTATTGACGGCGGAACGCACCAGCAGATCCAGGTCAGGCTCGACAATGTGGATATGTCCCGAATTGATGGTATTGACCGCCGACTCGTTGATGTCCACCCCCAGCACAGTATGCCCTTTGGTAGCCAGCATGGAGGCGGTGGGCAGGCCGATATAGCCCAGTCCCATCACCACGATTTTTTGTAGTTCGCGCGCCATTTACATTGCTCCTTGAATGCTCAACATGACAGCCGCGATCCGCTGCGCGGCCGTGCCATCGCCATAAGGGTTGTGTGCCCTTGACATCTGGGCGTATGCCTCTGCGTCGTGCAGCAAGCGGCGTGCTTCACCGACGATTTTTTCACGCGACGTGCCTACCAGCAGCACGGTTCCGGCATCGACTGCCTCGGGCCGCTCGGTCGTTTCGCGCATCACTAGTACCGGCTTGCCTAACGAGGGGGCTTCTTCTTGCACGCCACCCGAATCAGTAATAATCAGATACGCCCGGTCCATCAGATACACAAAAGGCAAATAATCAACCGGATCGATCAAATGCACGTTATCGAGCTGGCGTTTGGCCAAAATATCTGCGACGGGCTGACGCACGTTGGGATTAAGGTGCACCGGATACAAAATCTCCGCATCGCGGTGCTCAGCGGCAATATCTGCCAAAGCATTGCAAATATTTTCAAAGCCAGCACCAAAATTTTCCCTCCGGTGTCCCGTGACAAGAATCAGGCGACGTGCAGCGCTCAGGAAAGCAAAGCGCTCTTGGAGCGTTTGTTGCGTTTGTGTGTCCTGACGCATTTTTTTTACCACTGCCAATAAAGCATCAATCACAGTATTACCAGTGACGTGAATGGTTTCTGGCGCCACGCCCTCGTGCAGCAGATGGGCTTGGGCGGCGGTGGTGGGCGCGAAATGGATATCGGCAAGCACGCTGGTCAGGCGCCGGTTCATTTCTTCCGGGTAAGGCGCGCGTTTGTTGCCCGTGCGCAGACCGGCCTCGACATGTCCAACAGGCACCTGGGCGTAGAAAGCTGCCAGGCTGGCAGCCAGTGTGGTGGTGGTGTCGCCATGCACCAGTACCCAGTCCGGTTTTTCTTGCTGCAAAACGGTTTTCAAACCGCTGAGGATATTGGTAGTGATATCGGACAGATCCTGCCCGGCTTTCATGATATTGAGATCGTATTGCGGCTCAATATCAAACAGCTGTAAGACCTGATCGAGCATTTCTCGGTGCTGTGCGGTCACACACACCACGGTCTCTATTTTCCCAGCCAAGGCCTGTAACGCTTTCACCAGCGGCGCCATCTTGATGGCTTCGGGGCGGGTGCCAAAAACAAGCATGACTTTCATGACGAAAACTCCCTGGTGACGGCTTCGTAAACGGCTTGGTAATGGAAAGCACTGTTGCGCCAGTTTCTGACCGACTCGACAAAGTGGCGCCCGTTGGCCCGCAACGCCGGCCAGTGTTCAGGATGCGCCAGCAGGTCGAGCAAAGCGGCGGTCAGTGCCTGGGGGTCGTCGGCCTTGAACAAAATGCCTGTTTTCTGGTGCTCCACCAGTTCCCGGTGCCCACCCACATCGGAGGCGACAAACAACTGGCCCTGCGCCATGGCTTCCAGCGGTTTGAGCGGAGTCACCAGTTCCGTCAGGCGCATGGAGTGCCGGGGATAAGCCAGCACATCCACCAGGGCGTAGTAGCGCTGCACGTCGGCATGGGGGACGCGCCCCGTGAAGACGACATGCTGTTGCAATTGCAGCTCTTGCACCCGTGCTTTGAGCGCTGCCTCTTGCGGCCCGCCGCCGACCAAGAGCAGACATGCATCAGGGCGCACGCGCAGCAGGCCCGGCAGAGCCGAAATGAGCAGATCCAGCCCTTCGTAGGCATAAAAGGAGCCAATGAATCCAATCACAGTGCGCCCTGTCAGTCCCCACTGCTGGCGCAATGCCGGATCGGCGGCCAGCGCCAGTGGGAAGGTATTTACGTCCACGGCATTGGCAATGACGGTGACTTTGCTCTGGGGCACCCCGCGCGCCACGATGTCGGCACGCAATCCCTCGCAAATCGTGAACACATGCGCGGCTTGGCGTATGGCGTATGTTTCCAGGGCGCGTGTCAGTCGGTAGCGCAAACTGCCCTCCTGTGTGCTGCCATGGTCCACTGCAGCGTCTTCCCAGAAAGCACGTATTTCATAGACCACCGGAATCCCCAGCTTGCGACCGACTTTCAAGGCGGGCAACGCATTCAAGACCGGGGAGTGGACGTGGAGGACGTCGGGTTGCAGGCGACGTGCCACGGCTTCTAGGCGGTGCCCGAGTTTTTGCATCAGCAGCCATTCCCCCAGCGCCGGCCACCGCGCCAAAGCACCCTGTACGGGAGCCGTGCGCTGAAAGACAAAACCTTCTATTTCTTCTTCCTGCTGCGCGGTGGCGCCCTGCTTTGGCGACGTCAGATGGTGGGTTTCCCAACCTAATGCACGCTGCTCGCGCAGCAGTGAAACCGTGCGAAAGGTATAACCGCTGTGCAAGGGTATGGAATGATCCAGAATATGCAAAGTGCGCATAAATACTCAGAAAAACGACTTGAAACTATTATTAATTGTTATTAATTGTTATGCAGCCTGAGTAAGTTACTACCCAACGCATCCCATACCGTAGACTCCAAACCTTCAGGTTTTCCGAGTGCAATCCAACTACCCAGCAACCAGACAGAGTAGAAGCACGCACCGACCATAATACTGATGAAAAGTTGAATTCCATCATCCTGTCTCATTTTCAGTACATGAGTTACTATAAAATACATGAAAACTGAGCCAACCAAAGGGCGGCCTATTGATAGTAATAATTTATCAAGTTCTATATTGCAATGCCTTCTAGCACTGAAAGACAGCACGACAGAATTCGCCAGACTCGCCAGCAAGCGTGCAATACCCATGCCCATCAAATAAAAATGTGGCACCAATATCAAAGACGCCGCCACAAATACCGCAAACTCAATCCATGAAACGGTATTCATAATCCGGGTATGTCCACGTAAAAACAGCAAGGCCGTGAGCGGATTCAGGGCAAACTGCGCACTTCCAACCAAGGCAAAAAGCGCCACGAAGGGCGCTGCATCCAACCATTTGTCTCCCAAGACAAAATGGGTAAAAGGCAGTGCGATGGCTGCCATGCCAAACCCCATCGGCAACGTGATGGCATTGACTGCTGCCAATGTCTTGAGCACCGCGTTGTTGGTACGCGGCACATCTGCCTGAATGGAAGAGAGCACCGGCAAGAAGGCACGCATCATGGAGGGGCCCAGTTGGCCCACAGGCAGGCGTCCCAGATCAGAGCCGGTGTGATACAGGCCGAAGTCACCGGTAGACCCAATGCGCCCCGCCGCCACTTCGTCGCTGTTGCGCAGCAAAAAATTGCCCACTCCCGCCAGCATCAGCCATTTGGTGACACCCCAAATTTCACCCATCTTGCTGGTCTCCCATCGGGGACGATAAGGATGCAGCAGGTAGCTCAATGCCAGTCCGGCCAGGTAACCCGTGGCGATACCGATCACCAGTGCCCGGTAATCGCGCAAAAAATAGCCGGCCACCAAGGTGGCCACCACGCTCAGCAGCTTGGAGAGGACGTTTACCCGAAACTCCACAGAAAACTGGAATGCTTTCTGTGCCAAGGTCAGCCCGATGTTTTCAGCTCCGCCCAGGGCGACACAAGCGGCCAGCACCCACAACACCGGCTGCACACGCGGCTCGACGAAATAGGCCGCCGCCAAAGGCGACGCCACCAGCAAAAGCAGCGCCACGCCCAAACTCTGCAAAATACGCAACGTCCAGGCCGAGTTGATTTCACTGGTGCTGACTTCTCCTTTACGCAGCAAGGCGGCGGTCGCGCCAAAATCCATCAATGCCTGGATCAAACCGACGATCAGCATGGCCATGGCCACCAGCCCGTAGTCTGCCGGCAGCAAAAGACGCGCCATGATGACCGTGTTGAGAAAGCCAATCCCCTTGATGGACCAGCGCGTGCCGACAGCCCACAAGGCGCCCTTGATCAACGTGCGTTTAGGGCTGTTCATGCCGTCTCCACAACCCTGTCATAGCGTTCCTAGGTCTGCGGCATGGCCGTCAAAGACCTGCTTCCATTGCGCAGTCATGTGTTTTTTTGAATAGGCAGCGCGGACTTTGTCCTGCCCTGCCTGCGCCCATTGGGGCCACAGGGTCTGGCAGTCCAGCACCTGGAGCAGTTGCGCTGCAAATGCGGCATCGTCAGGCGCACACAAGTTGTCCGGTGACACACTGGCCAAAACGGCCCCCACATCGCCGACCCGGGTCGCCACCACCGGCATACCGACAGCCATGGCTTCGAGCAAAGCCAGAGGCAATTGTTCGGTATCCGAGGACAGGGCAAACAGATCCAACGTCACCAGATGGGCCAACGGATCTGCCAGGTAACCGGTAAATTCCACCTTGTCTTCCATCCCTAGATCGCACACCAGCTTTTGCAGTTCGGCGTGCAAGGGGCCGTCACCGACGATGCTCAAGTGACTGGGGTAGCGCTTCTGTATCTGGGCAAACGCACGGATCAGGCGGGCAATATTCTTCTCCGGGCGCAGTCCGGCCACGGTGCCAATACGCAACACCGCCAGGGGATTGGCTGTGGCCGGCGGACAGCGCAACCCATTCGGTACGTCCACGCCATTGCGCACAAACACTACCCGGTGGGCCGGAATTTTCCAGGTGCTGCGTGCCAGGCGCTCCAGATTGCGCGAGGCGACCACCACCTGCAGGCCGTTCAGTGCCAGCAGCACCCGCCGCATCCAGACGCGCCGGGGGAGCTGGCCCTGCGCTTCATCGGGCCCAAAACCGTCTTCCACATGCACCTGCGGGCACACCCGAGGACAGTTGGCCGCCGCCCATTCAATTGCACCCCAGTTGTACGAGAGCAGCAGATCCGGTTGCATCCGTCGCAAAATGGTGCGAAATAAACGGCGATTGGCCAAAGCCCCGCCCTTGATGACCGGCACCGACACCGGCTCCCACAGCACGCCTGGGGCCAGTCCCGCACCGGCATCAAAGCAGTTGTCCATAGCCATCACGACATGGCGGTAGCCCGGGCCGAGCGCATTGGCTAATTGAACGAATCGTGCCTGCGCGCCCCCGAGACTGAAAGTGGAGAAGGCGTGCAAAAGCACCCGGGCGCCGCATGTACCGTTCTGTGTCATGCCTAAGCCTCTCTGACGTGGAGCGCCAATCCCGCCACAGCAGGTTCAGGCACCGGCTCATGCAGCCGCAAAAATGCATCAAACATGATCAGCATCCACAGCACGGTGGAATGATCGTGTCGGCCCGTCAGGTGCTGCGTGACCAGGCTCTGCAGCGTGGCCGGGTTGAAATAACCCGAGTCGAGCATGCGCGTACTCAGCACCGAGGCACGCATACGCGGCTGCAGCGGGCCACGCAGCCAACTTGCCAAGGGCACTGAAAAGCCCATCTTGGGCCGGTACAAAACGTCGTGGGGCAGCAGCGGCTCAAACGCTTTCTTGAACACATATTTGCCTTCGCCACCGTGGAGTTTCAGGTGGCTGGGCAAGGTCGCCAGCCATTCAATCAGCAGGTGGTCCATCAAAGGCTCACGCACCTCCAGCGCGTGCGCCATGCTGGCCCGATCCACCTTGGTGTTGATGTCGCCAGCCATCCAGGTTTTGTAGTCCAGGTACTGGATCAGGCCGAGCGGGTCGTGCGTCTGGGCGTTTTTGGCGTGCTGGCGCAAGACATCCAGGGCGGTGTAGTCGCCCAGACTGCGCAGGAAGGTCGGCGAAAACAGCGCTCCGCGTTGCTGCGTGCTCAGGCGCGACACGCTGTGGTGGTAGGCCTGCACGCTGTCCATGGCCATGGCCTGCAAGGTGGTCTTGGCACGCAGCGGGCGCGGCGCCCAGTCGGCCTTGGGATACAGCGCGCCGAGAGCACTGAAGACGGGCCGGCGCAGACCATGCGGCAGGTAATTGCGCGCGCGCTCTTCGGCCAGGTGCATGCGGTAGCGCCGGTAGCCACCCAGGCTCTCGTCGCCGCCATCGCCCGACAACGCCACGGTGACGTGCTGGCGCGCCATCTGGCAGACACGGTAGGTCGGCAGGGCTGAGCTGTCGGCAAACGGCTCGTCATAGAGCCAGGCCAGGGTGTCGATGAGGTCAAAGTCGTCCGCGCTCACCACCTCCAGTCGATGGTCGGTGTGGTAGCGCTGTGCCACCTGCTGGGCAAAGGCGGTTTCGTTCACGCGTGGGTCATCAAAGCCGATGGTGCAGGTGTGCACCGGCGTGTCCGACAGCCCGGCCATGGTGGCGACGATGGCACTGGAATCGACGCCGCCGGACAAGAACGCCCCCAGCGGCACGTCGGCCACCATGCGCAGGCGCACCGACTCACGCACCCGCTCGCGCAACTCGACCTCGGCGTCGGCCAGCGACACCGGGTTGTCGTGGGTGAAGTGCACGTCCCAATACGGCTGCGGCTGCGGCTGCACCGGTTCACCGCGGTGCAGTGTCAGCGTGTGGGCCGGCGGCAATTTGTGCGCGCTGCGGTAAATGCAGCGCGGATCGGGCACATAGCCGAAAGAAAAATAGTCTTCCACCGCCAGCGGATCGATGTCGCGGACAAAACCGGGGTGCGCTGTCAGCACCTTGAGTTCCGAGCCAAAAATAAAGCTGCCATCGGGCAACCAGGCGTAGTGCAGCGGCTTGACGCCCAGGCGGTCACGCGCCAGAAACAGCGTTTGCTGGTGGCTGTCCCACAAGGCAAAGGCAAACATGCCACGCAGGCGCTGGATGCAAGTTGCGCCCCAAGCCTGCCAGGCGTGGACGATGACTTCGGTGTCGCTGCGCGTGCGGAAGTGGTAGCCCAGCGCCTGCAGTTCAGGCACCAGTTCACGGTAGTTGTAGATCTCGCCGTTGAAGACGATGCCGACCGTGCCGTCGGCATTGAACAGCGGCTGCTGGCCAGTGGCCAGGTCAATGACGGACAGACGCCGGTGGCCCAGGGCCAGGCCCGGCTCCAAGTACACGTCGTCTTCGTCGGGGCCGCGGTGGGCCTGGATATTGTTGATGCGCCGCGCCAGTGCCGGCGCAAAACTGCGCGTGCCCTGGGGATCGAAAAGGCCGGAAATACCGCACATGGTCAGTCTTGCCCCCGTGTTTTGATCAGTGCCGCCACCAAGGCCTCGCCCTGGCTGTCCAGGTAGGCTTGCAAGCGCGTGGCGGCGTCAGCCAGTGGTTCGTCGGCGCTGCGTAGCGGCGTATAGAGCACGATGTTGGCGCCATCGTCCCCGCGTCCGGTGAGACGGCCCCAAGCGCCTTGCAGCTTGCCCACCACCTCACTGGCCGTGAAGTGGCCGTTGACCCAATAAAACCGCCAGACCAGCAAATGCTGGGCCTGCGCGCCGGGCACGGGACTGCGTTGTCGCAGCAGTGCCTGTTCTACCTGCAGCGGCTGGCCTTGCAGACGCGCTGGCGCCACCCCTGCGCTCAGGCGCAGCCAGTCGGTGTTTTTGCTGCTCACCAGCTTGTTTTCCGAGCTGACCAATTTGCGCTCGCCCTGTTGCTGGCGGTAGTAGCTCAGGTGCAGCCCAACGGCCTGCTGGTCGGCGTCGGTCTGGCCGGCATCCAATTGGGCAGAAGCATGGAGAAACAGCGGTGTCCAGCGACTCGGCGGCGCCGGCGTGGCACGCCAGGGCCGCTGCACGGTGGGTGCGGCCAGCTGCACCCGCTGGGTCTGCACACCCCGATCCATGACGGCAAGCACTCCATGGGGCGCCATAACTATAAAAAATAATAGCAAACACCGCTTTATGACATTGGGCTTGAGGCCATTTTGACCCTTATTTTGTATTCCACGGCCGGTGGATACGGCTGCGCCTGCGGCTGCGGCTGCGGCGGACGCTGGTCCCGGGACAGGGTCTGTCCAGCGCGCACCCAAAAGAAACATCAGGCCCATCACCACGCCAAAAAACACCCAGCCATAGATGAGGTGATCGACACCGGTGGCCAAGGTGTTGCCCGACACATGGCCGAGCAGGACGATGAGATACGCGCGTACCCAATTGGCCACCACGGGCACCAGCACCGCCACGCCCATGAACAGCCAGCGCTTGCGCGGGCTTTGATAGCTGAGGTAGGCAAACAGGCAACCGACCATGACCGAAGCAATCAGATAGCGAATGCCGCTGCACGCCTCGACCACCGACCAGGTGCCGGACGGAATGACGAATTGCAAACCTTCGCGGTACACCGGAATACCGCTCGCGCGCAGCGCCAGCACCGTGAAATCGGCCGTCCACTCCATCAGACGGGGCAAAAGAAAGTCGCCCATCGGCACGGCAAAAAACAGAAACAGCAATGGAAACGTCAGCGCCCGGGCCACTTGCCAGCCCAGCACCGCTGGCACCGACAGCACGATCAGCATCGTCAGCGCCCATTGCGTTGCGGCGTTGACCGCCACCAGCTCCCCCGCCAGCCACAGCCCGGCCGCGCCGGCCATCAGCAGCCAGGCCAGTGGCCCCGGACGCGGCAGCAGGGTGGCCAGCACGGCGCGCTGGCGCCACACCAGCCACAGCGCAATGAACGGCACGACAAAGCCATGCGCGTAGGTATCCGAGCGCGCCCAGATCGTCACCATTCCCCAGGCCGACTTCCAGTAGGCCACCAGGATCACCGCAAGCAGCAAGACCAGCACAGCCAGCGGCTTGCGCCAGACCAGGGGCAGCTGAAAACGACGCACCGGGGCGGTGGTGTCAGGCCTCGCCACTGCCGGGTTATCAGTCAAGACAGGCATTGATGCCTCCCAGATGGGCGTCCCAGCTGAAATGCTCCAGCACATGCCGGCGCGCTGCCACTCCGAGTAAGGCGCCTTGCGCGGGTGTATCCAGCAGGGCCTGCAATGCCTGTTCGAAGGCTTGCGGCGTATCGGCACGCAGCAAGCCCTGCGCGGCATTGGCGCCAATCGCGTTGGCGCACTCGGGTACGGTCACCACTGGGCGCTCCATGGCCATGGCTTCCAGAATCTTGTTCTGAATACCGCGCGCCACGCGCAGCGGCGCGACCACGGCAGCCGCATGTTGCAGGTAAGGCCGCACGTCGGCCACCGTGCCGGTGACGGTGACTGCAGCGCCCGCCAGCGCGCGCACCGGGGGCGGCGGGTTGCGGCCGACGATATAAAAATGCAGGCGCGGCCAACGCACCAGCAGGCGCGGCAGCACCTCAGTGGCAAACCACACTACGGCATCAATATTGGGCCAGTAATCCATGGCACCGGTGAATACCAATGGCTGCATGGGGTCCACAAACGGGCTGGGTCGGGCGGCGTCGGGCGCAAAAAAATCGGCGTCCACACCGTTGCACAGGGCCTGCACCGTGGTCCTGCATTCCGGCGCCGAGCGCAAAAACAGTGCGACCTCTTGGTCAGTGACAAAAAAGGAGCGCTGCGCCTGCACCGCTACAGCACGTTCATAAGCCAGCAGCGTGCGCCCTTCACGCCGATACAGCCACGACAGCGGCCAGCGATGGCTGGCGGCGTACTGGCTCCACTTGGCCGAATCAACATCGACAAAGTCCACCAGCATCGGCACCTGGGGTGCCAGCACCTGGGCATACGGCGCCATGGCCGAAGAAAAAACCACACTCGCCTGCAACTCGTGTTGTGCGGCGATGCGGCGCACCCAGGCGTGCAGACTGGCACAGCGGTAGTAATCCAGCGTCAGCGGTCCGCCGCGCGCCAAACCGGCCAGGCTGCACACCTTGGCCACACGCGGTTGCAAGCGCGCAATGTGAAGATCGGGACACAGGGCGCGCAACGCCGGCACATGCTGCTCGTCCTCGGGGTCATCAATAAACGTCCCCAGAAAGACTCGGTGCGACTGCAGCAAATGGCGCAACAAATGGTAAGAGCGCACTTTGTCGCCCTTGTTGGGCGGATACGGCAGTCGATGGACCAGATACAGGATGTTGCGCACGGCGGCTCCAGATGAAATGGCACTCAGCCGAGGTTGCGCACGATCTTCGGGCCCAGCCAATTGGCCACGCCCAGCGGCATCCGCCGCCAAGCGGCGATCAGCAGCCGGTATTTGGCGTTCGCCGGGTTGTTTTGCGGCACGCTGTCACGGTGGTACAGGCAGTATTCATAGTGCAGCGGCGTGGCTTCGCAGCCCCAGTTTTTCTTGAACGCATACGAGCCCGTGCCCCGTTTGCTGCGCCCATAGTCAAACACCTTCAAGCCGCGCACGCAGGCCAGGCGCATCAGCTCCCAATACTTGAAATCATTGGCAGCCAGGTCCCGCGCCGCTTCGGCGTCGCCCGCGTAGTAGGGCAGCACTTCATCGCGAAAATAGAAACTCAGCACGCTACTGATGGGCTGGCCATCGGCAGTACACACGGTGAGCACCTCACAGTCGGGGCCAAAAACCCGGCACAGCGTCTGGAAGTAGCGCTTGGGCAACGCCGGCGTACCGTGGCGGTGCACGTTTTCCGCGTAGAGCACAAAAAATCGGTCTACCGTGGTATCGATGTGTGCACGCAAGCCGTTCTTGATGCCCTTGCGCACCATGGCACGCTGTTTGCGCGGGATGGCACTCATGTTGTCGGCGTCCAGCGGCGCAATCGGCTTGCGAAACGTCACGTACAGGTCTTGTACCGGCCAGTCGGTATGGCGGCGCTGCACATTGCGCAACTCCAGGTGATCGACTTTCAAGCGCTGCGCCAGCTGCTGCGCCTCCTGCTCTAGGGCGGCACTGGCCTCCTCGTCCAGCGCCGCCGCACCGCCATATACCGCGAAAGGCAAGCTGGTGAGCGCATTGCCAAACAGACGGCTATGGACATGCGCCAGCGCCAGCACGCCGCGAATCTGCCCCGCCTGCTGCGCGTACAGAAAATAGGTGTCGTGGTGAAACACCTCGCGGATGACCTGCTGCCAGCCGGCACGGTGAAAAAACGTCGCCTGCGGACAGGTCTGCACAAAAGCATCCCAGCGCGCAACACCGGTAGTGCTGCGCATGTCGAGCCGGTGCACCGTCAACGATGCAGCCACATCAGAAATTTCAGACACCTCAGACACCTCAGACATCCGTAGCCTCCTGCGCCGTCGCGGGTAAAAAAATATGGTCCATGCGGCCCCAGTGAAAATCCTGCAACAAACGCCGCAACCGCTGCTCCATCCGATCTACGTTGACGTAGTGTCGAAAGTGCGTCTTGAAGCCGATGCCCGGCACACGCGGCTGCTCGGCATCGATCTCCCAGGGATGGAAATAAAACACCGCAGGAGATTGGTCCTGCTCATGCACGCGGCGCAACATCCAGCGCGACAGTGCGTAAGGGAAAAAGCGAAAGTAGCCGCCGCCACTGGCCGGAAAATTACGCTGGAACAGGCGCACGGTAGTGGGCGGAATTTCCATCAGGCCGGCACGGATCTGGTGGGCAAAACGCGGCGCATCCGGCGTTCCGTAATGGTCGTGCGCCACGGGATAGATGCTGGAGCTGTAGCTGTAGCCGGCACGCGCCAAGGTATCGAGGGCCCACCCATTGCCCGGCTCAATAGAAAAACTGGGGGCACGGTAGCCCTGCACCACCACCCCGGCAATGTCTTGTAGCAGCGTTTTGGCGTGGTGGATGTCCTGGAAAAATGCCTCCGGTGACAAATCGCTCACGCGCTCATGGCCATAGCCATGGCTGGCCAGCTCGTGCCCGCCGGCAACGATACGGCGCACCAAGGTCGGATAACGCTCGGCAATCCAGCCCAGCGTAAAAAACGTGGCGCAGATGCTGCGCTCCTCCAGCAAAGCCAGGATGCGATCCATGTTGCGCTCGATCCGGCATTCACGCGTATCCCACTCGCTGCGCCGAATGTGCGGAGCGAACGCCGACACCTGAAAGTAGTCTTCGACGTCGATGGTCAGCGCATTGCGGATAGGCGGCAGGTGGGGCATGGTGATCAGCTTGCGGCTTTAGGCAAGGTACCTTCCGGACTGGAGCGCCGACTGGCAGCCACCAGTTTTTGCAGACTCATCAAGATCTCCAGGCTTACGCGCTCCTGGCGCAGCACACTGCGCTCAATGCGCAACAGGCGGGCGCTCAATTGCTCGGCGGCCACATGCCCCAACTGCTGAGCCATACCGTCCGCCAGGGCCACATCCAGATCCAGATCAAGCACGTCGTCTTCCAGATCGCTGTCCGTCAGCGACGGGAGCGCAGCTTGCGGGGTCGCCGGGGAGGGTGCGTGCAACTCTGACTGCAATTCATCAATGATTTCGCTCACCAGGCCCAGATCGATGTGGGTCTGATCGGTCAGGAAGCCCTGCAGCAGGACGCGATCAAACAAGGTGTTGATGCGCCGCGGAATGCCGCGGGTGTGCTGGTAGACGCTGTCGAAGATGGCTGCGTCCAGGGTGGGTTTGTCGCTGGCACCCGCACAGCGCAACCGATGCAGGATGTATTCCCGGGTTTCATCGCCATCGAGCGGACCCAGATGGCAGGTGGCCGTCACGCGCTGGCGCAATTGCTCCATGCCAGGGCTTTGCAGGATGTCGCGGAACTCTGGCTGGCCCACCAGAAAGGTCTGCAGCAACGCCGTCTGGCCCTGCTGAAAGTTCGACAGCATGCGCAGCTCTTCCACTGCCTGCGGGTGCAGATTTTGTGCTTCATCGACCATCAGCAGACAGCGCTTGCCTTGCAGCGTCTGGGTAATGAAAAAAGCTTCCAGCGCCACCAACAGATCCGCTTTGGAAACCCCGCGCACCGGGATACCGAACGCCGCACCCACCAGCCGCAGCGTGTCGTCCGCGCCCAGTTGCGTGCTCACCAGATGCGCTGCTCGGATGGTCGCCGGATCCAGGCTGTCCAGCAGGCCACGCACAATCGTCGTCTTTCCTGCCCCGACCTCTCCGGTGATGACAATAAAACCCTCGCAACGCATGACGCCGTATTCGAGATACGCCCGGGCGCGTTGGTGCTGCTTGCTACTGAAATAGAAGCTCGGATCCGGATTGAGCTGAAAGGGCTTGCTGGTCAAGCCATAAAACGCTTCATACATGGCTTAAAACCGATGTGTGAGGGTGGCCACCAAGGCCGACTCGTTATAGGCTCGCGAGGAGCTGGCGTGGCCATCGGATACCGAACGGCGCAGCTGAAGGCCCAGACTGGTGCGCGGCGCCAGCTGCATGCTCGTGCCCACTGCCAGCGAGCGCACACGGGTTTCCTGGCCCGGCGCCGTGCCCACACTGCGCTGCTCGATCAGGCTTGCCTGGACAGCGGTTTGCGGCGTCAGACGGTGCGCCAACGACAGACTCCAGCCGCGCTGGCGAATGCGCGTATTGGTATCGAAATCATCGCCCGCAGAGAGCGCCACCAAACCGAGCCGGCGATTATCAGACTGCATCACGGCCAGCGTCACCACGCTGCGCCGGCCCAGCAAGGCCAACGACAACTGCTGCATGCGCTGCAGCGTGCTGGCGGAGCGCAGAAAATCTTGCGGCACCAGCAGATCAGGCGACAAGCCCAGGCGGTTAATTTCAGTCTGCACCCGCTGGGTGCGCAGGATCGGATCGGGCTCCACTTGGGCATAGAACCCGTAGAGCAAATCAAACAGCCCACCCAGCGATGCCGATTGCGCCCCCTGTCCCTGGGACACGCCCTTGGTGTCGCTATAGCGCCAGACAGTGCGTGCGGTGCGGTGCTCCAACAGCACGTTGTGGGCTTTACCAAAGTAGCGACTTTCCTGCTCCACCGACACCCGGGTGCGCTCCGAGGGGCGCCAGAGTACGCCCAGACCGGCAATGCGGCTGGACTCGCGCTCCAGCGCGAGTTGGTTGGTGGATTCAACCCCTACCACGCCCATCAGCATCCATTGCGGCGTCACGACAGCTTTCAGGCGCGCCCGCAGAGTCGCCGTATCGATCGATCGACCCAGAGAGAAATCCACCTGTTCCTGGCTCGCCTCGACACCCCAACCCAGCCATTGGCCACTTTGGCGGTTGTCCACGCGAAAACGCCCCTCTTGGGTTCTGACATCAGAGCGCCGGGAGGTATCGGTACGGTTATCTTGCACGCTGTAGCGCGCTTCGTACTCTGCCACGCTGCCGATGCGACCACGCAAATAGGGCGAAAGGCCAAAACTGGAGGTCTGCGCCGCGTTGGGATTGCCCGGGGAGCCATCCACTGGCGCACCAAAAACCGATATCGGCTGCATGGTGACGACACCAGTGACATCCACAAACAGGCGCTGCTCGATCGCTTCAACAGCCACGCGGGCATTGAGGTGGTGCTCCAAGTGACTGGCACCGGTGGTGTTCACGTAATGAAACCCGTGCAACGAATAATCAGCAAAACCTTTGATGCGGGCCGTATTGCCGATCCAGAGCAGCCCCGGGCTGATGTCGGTGATCTGATCGCTCAGGTTGCTGGCATCGCGGCGTGCATTGCTGGTAATGGTGTGCTGCACCGAAACACGTGGCTCCAGCCAGCTGGTGCGCTGCGCCGATGTGGCGTTTTCCTGCGCCGATGGCAGCGCCCCGGTAGACGAGATGGCGGAGCCTTTTTCTGGCATCGATTGGGCCCTGGCAGCCGGGAACATGGCGACAGGCGCAGTGACCAGTACCAGCGCGGCGTAACGCACGAAGACAACTCTACTCATGCAAACTTTCTTTTTATGTCAGGCCGGCGTGGCAACTCTTTGACCGACAGCATCCTGCTCATGTCCATACCCGTACCCATAGCCGTGGCCGTATCCATAAGCACCCATGCCACGGCTGCGCGCTTGGTTCAGCACCATGAACCTGATCGGGCAGAACTCAATGGTGGATAAAGCGTGGCGAACTTGAGACTGCAGCGTTTTTTCCGCCTGCACCACCATGACAATCTGCCCCATGTGGCTGGCCAATACCCGCGCTTCGGTCGTCAATAGCAGCGGGGGCGAATCAAAAATGATGATGCGGTCGCTGTAGCGCTGGCCCATTTCCGCCAACAAATCCACCATGGCGTCACTGGCCAGCAATTCGGTAGCACGTGGATGCGGCAAACCGGTCGGCAGCAAGGTGAAGTTGTCGATATTGGTGCGCAGCAGCACATCCGACACCGCCAATTTTTTGTCCAGCAGCAAATCGAGCAGGCCTGGCGCCGGTGGCAAGCCAAGTGCCTGCATCACGGAGGGGCGTGCCACATCGGCATCCACCAGCATGACGGTATGGTTCTGCTCCATCGCCATGCTCATTGCCAGGTTGATGGCGGTAAAACTCTTGCCTTCTCCGGGTAAAGAGCTGGTGACCATGATGAGGTTGCCGTGCGGCACTGCCGCAGCGCCCCGGCCGGAGGCGTTTTCCAGCAGGGGACGCTTGATGACGCGAAACTGGTCCGTGATGCCCGAGCGCGGCGCATTGCGGGTGACAAAACCGGCAGCAGCCAACGCGGTCAGGTTGATATGTACGCTTTTGGAGCTCGGCGCAGCAGGCGGTACGGTCTGGGTCTTGAAGGCACTGGACTCCAGTGCCGGAGATGCCGGAGATGTCGCAGACGCTGCCGGGCTGGGCGCCGCGGTAAATTTTTCAGGCATCGGCACGTCACTGGGCAAAAAGGCACCAGCGGCGCGCAACTGCTCCAGGCGCTGGGCTGCTTTTTCAATGGAACTGGTCATGGTGGCCTTTCACCCTAGTAAAGCCGACTGGTAGGACAGCATCGCCATACCGCCCGCGTAGAGAAAGATCAGTGCCAACAAAGCCATGAAAAAACGTCTCAAACTGCGCGTTTCACTCCTTATATCCTTCTCATTCGGAATCAGCTCCACCACCCCCAACAGGGGCAGCTCCGTCCATTGGCGCAGCCCGGCGCCGTCAAAAAACACCGGCCTGATCTGGCTCATGAGAAAGGCCATCCCCAGTCCGGCGCCCAGCGCGGCCACCAGCGAGACGGGCAACAACAGCACCCGGTTCGGGGCCACAGGTTTGGGATTGACGCGCGGCGGATCAATGACGCGAAACTCTGCCACATTGGCGGTGTTTTCCAGTTGGCCGGACATGAAGGCCGACTCGCGCCGCCCTACCAGATCGGCATAGTTCTTGTGGTTAATTTCGTAATCACGGTTGAGTTGCGCCAGCTCAGCCTCCAGGCGCGGAGCCACTTTGAGTTGCTCGCGCACACGGCTGGCACGCGCCTCATACTCGGCCACCCGCGCCTGCAAAGAGGCCACTTGCACCTCCGCAGCGGCATAAATGCGGCTGAGTTCTTGCACGGCAGGGTTGTTTTGCACCAGCGGATCATTCGGATTGGCCTGCGCCCGACGCTGCAACTCCTGGATATCGTGGCGCTTCTGTCCTTCCAGCTCACGGATCAGACGGCGACTGTTGGCGACGTCAGGATGCTCCTCGGTATAGCGCTGCAACAGCGTATCGAGATTGCGCCGCTGCACATCCAGCCGCGCATCGATTTCAGGCGTCTGCACCAGGGCAGGAGACGGCACCGATGCGGGCTGGCGTAGAGACGAACGCAGCGCCTGCAGCTGGCGGCTCGCCGCCATGCGTGCGCTTTCCGCCTCGCGCAGCTCCAGGCGTGCCTGGCTGAGCAAATTACCCACTTCTGCTGCGCGCCCGGCCGAGTCCAGGCCGTTTTGCGACTGCAACTCGATATTGCGCAGCTTGAACTCTTTGAGACGCCCTTCCGCCTGCGTCAGCTTGGCCTCGTAGCTCTTGATCTGCTCATCCAGAAAGCGGCGTGCACTGTCCGAGTCTTGGCGTGTGGCGCCCAGACTGGACTCGACAAAAATGGTCAGCAAGGTTTGCACCACACGCCGCGCCACTTCAGGGTTTTGATCAGCGTAAGACAGCGTGTAAAGATTGTCTCGGCCGGTGGTTTTGATACTGATGGTTTTGGTGACTTTATCCACCATGGCTTCGCTCTGCACCTTGGTCTGCGCCCCCAGATCCAGATCAGCCGTGCGTATCAAGCGTTCAATGGTCGGCCGACTGAGCAGTGTGCGGCTAAGCATGCCCACCTGCTGCTCAATATTGGGCTGTACGGCAATCCCCATCATCAGCGGACGCAAGATGGATTGCGTATCGACATAAACGCGCGCTGATGCCTGGTAGTGGTCCGGCATCATGAGCACCACCACCACACCCGCTACCGCGACCAGCCAAGCCAGCGCCATGGCCAACCTGCGATAGATCCACATGCCGCGCACGGTGGTGGCAATCTGTCCCCAGAGCTCATCCATCCCATCACCCCCTCATAGCTGGCCATGGGCATTCAAGGCCTTCCCGACACTGAATACCCGTTTTTTTGAAATTTCTGCAAATACGTTAATCTCTCAGAACCACCCCTGCGGAATAATCAAAATATCTCCAGGAAGAACATCTACATTCGCATCAATATCGCCACGCTTGATCAAGTCATTCAAGCGTACGTTATAGCGCTTATTACCTTCGGCGGTACGGATGAGGGTGGCCTTGTTACCATCCGCAAAATCAGTCAATCCACCGGCCGCAATCAGCACATCCAGCACCGTCATCTTTTGTTTATAGGGCAAAAATTGCGGTTTGGCTGCCTCTCCGACAACCCGTATTTGTTCGCTATAAGGACCCACAAATCCGGTAACGATCACGGTAACGACAGGGTCTCGCACATATTTGGCCAGCTCCTTTTCCACATCGCGTGCAATTTGCACGGAAGTCTTTCCTTGTGCCATAAGTCCGTCCACCAAAGGAGTCGAGACCTGTCCATCCGGGCGCACCGGAACCACCTGAGACAACTCCGGATTGCGCCACACGATGATATTGAGCGTGTCACCGGGGCCAACGATGTAGTTGTAGTCGGGCACGGCTGCAACCACCGGTGCGTCGGGGTGGTTTTTAAAACCAGCACATCCGACAAGGGAGGCGGCCACGACAACAGCGACTGCCAGTCGGCTTGTAAAGCCTACAAAATTCGATACATATTCTTGCACGATGTAATTTCCTTGAAACATTTGCCACGACTGGAACGGTTGCAGTTAAATATAACTCAGCACAAGCCAATAAAAAAAATATTACTATGCTATGAGAATTCAAAATTAAATAGCATTCTTCAATCTGTGATATTTTGAATCCATAAAAATATTAACCATCTCCTCTGGAATATGCAATGCATCCCATTCCCAGCATGTACACCCTGGAGGCACTTTTTGCAGCACTGTCAGCGTGGGAAGGACTTTTGGGAGCAGAGAATGTTCTTTTAGGAACAGCAGCGCTGCGGCCCTACGGCACCGATACCAGCGGCTTGGTACGCAAAGTCCCCGCCGCCCTGCGCATTGACACCGAGCCACTACTGCAAGCCGTGCTGCGCGTGGCCCAACATCACCGGGTGGCTGTCTACCCTCTGAGCACGGGCCACAACTGGGGCTACGGCAGCGCCCTGCCAGCGCGCGATGGCAGCGTGCTGCTCGATCTGTCGCGCATGCAGCGCATCCTGCATTTCGATCCTGAACTCGGTGTCGTCAGCGTCGAGCCCGGCGTCACCCAAGGCATGCTGGCCGACTTTCTGGAACAGGGAGGACACGATTTTCTGGTGCCTGTGACCGGCGCCGGCCCGACCTGCAGCCTGCTGGCCAATGCCCTGGAACGCGGTTTTGGCGTCACGCCTTACACCGACCACTTTGGTGCCGTGACCGATCTGCAGGCAGTATTGGCAGATGGCTCGCTCTACCGGACGGCCCTGCACGAAGCCGGCAGTGAAGAACTGGCGCGTCTTTTCAAGTGGGGTATCGGCCCGTATTCAGCGGGGCTTTTCACCCAAAGTGGCTTTGGCGTTGTCACGCGTATCAGCATCGTGCTGGCACGCCGACCGGCATGCGTCAAGATGTGCCTCTTCAGGCTGGCGCATGACGAACTATTGGCGCCAGCCGTACTGTCCATCCGCAGCGTACTGGCCCGACTGCCGGGCACCGTGGGCGGCATCCAACTGATGAACCAGCACCGGATGCTGAGCATGTCGGCGCCCTACCCGCACGAGCGCGCAGGCACCAACGGGCTGCTGCCCCCCGAGGTGATCAGTAGCCTGGGGCGCCACTATCAAGTTTCTCCGTGGACTGGGTTTGCCACCCTGTATGGCACCCAGCGCATGGTGGCCGCGGCACAAAAGGAAATGCGTATCGCCCTGGGCCCGGTGGCCAGCCGCCTGTTCTTCGTCACGCCACAACGCACACGCCAGTTGGCGCGTTGGGCACGCTGGTTACCTGGTACCAAAGGCCGGGCACTACAAGAATGGACCGCCACACTGATGCGCTCGCTGGAGCTGGTGGCGGGCCGGCCCAACGAAACTGTGTTGCCACTGGCCTACTGGCGCAGTGGCCAGCACCCGGACCACGGGGCCCTCCATCCTGGCGCCGACGGCTGCGGTCTGACGTGGTATGCGCCCCTGGTGCCGATGCGCCCCGGCGACGTGCTCAATTTTGTCCGCATGGTGCATGAGATCACCCCGCGCTACGGCATTGAGCCTTTGATCACTTTGACGTCTTTGAGCGATCGCCTGTTCGACAGCACCGTGCCCCTGCTGTTCGACCGCAAAGACCCCGCGGCCACAGCGGCTGCTGCGGCCTGCTTTGATGAATTGCTGCACAGCGGCAAAGCACAGGGCTGGTTTCCTTGCCGCGTCGGCATTGACGCCATGCCGGCGTTAATGGAGATGCAGGACAGCGCCCGCAGCTTTCACGAGCGCCTGCGCCGCAGCCTGGACCCACACGACATCCTGGCGCCTGGGCGCTATCGCTGAAAAACGGCGCAGGCACCCCGGCAACGCGCATCACACGCCGTAATACCCGCAGTACCAGTGCACAAAACGTGCGATGCCTTGCGCCAGCGGAGTGGATGGCACAAAGCCGACCCAGTCCTGCAGCGCCTGGGTGCTGGCATAGGTGGCGGGGACATCACCGGCCTGCATCGGCAGCAATTGTTTGATGGCTGTTTTGCCCAGCGCCCTCTCAATGCACGCAATGAAGTCCAGCAACTGCACCGGTTCGCTGTTGCCGATGTTGAACACGCGGTAGGGGGCGGCGCCGGCACTGGACAGCGGAGCGGGCTTATCCAGCACACGCAGCACACCTTCGGTGATGTCGTCGATATAGGTGAAGTCGCGCTGCATGTCGCCATGGTTGAAGACCGCAATCGGCTCCCCCGCCAGAATCGCCCGCGTGAACAGGTGGTAGGCCATGTCGGGTCGCCCCCACGGGCCATAGACGGTAAAAAAGCGCAGCCCCGTGGTCGGAAAGCGATACAGGTGGCTGTAAGCGTGCGCCATCAACTCGTTGGCTTTCTTGCTGGCGGCATACAGGCTGACCGGGTGGTCCACGGCGTCGGTTTCGGCAAACGGCATCTTGGTATTGCCGCCATAGACGCTGGAGCTGGAGGCATACACCAGATGATCGACCTGCTGGGTGCGGCAGCCTTCTAGGATGTGGCCAAAACCGGTGAGGTTGGCGTCCAAATAGGCGTGGGGATGGGTGATGCTGTAGCGCACACCGGCCTGGGCGGCCAGATGGATGACGCGGTCAAAACGCGGCCCGGCAAAAACGTCTGCCATACCGGCGCGGTCGGCCAAGTCGCACTGCACAAAACGAAAGCCGGGCTGCCCCTGCAGACGCTGCAGACGCGCGCGCTTGAGGGCCGGGTCGTAGTAGTCGTTGAGACTGTCCAGACCCAGCACTTGGTCACCGCGTGCCAGCAGGCGTTCGGCGACGTGGCTGCCAATGAAGCCGGCGGCGCCGGTCAGAAGAATGTGCATCGGGCGATTTTTCAGGCGGCCACTGCAGCCATTGGAGAGGCAAAACCTTCCGGGTTCTGGCCCTGCCAGTTCCAGGCATCACGGCACATGGTGGCCAAGTCGCGCTCAGCGCGCCAACCCAGCAACTGGGCAGCCTGCAGCGGGTCGGCATAGCAGGCGGCCACATCCCCGGCGCGGCGCGGCGCCATGCAGTAAGGCACGGTGCAGCCGCTGGCCTGCTCGAAGGCGCGCACGATATCCAGCACGCTGTAACCGGTGCCCGTGCCCAGGTTGACGCTAAAGCATTGCGCCTGCGTTTGCAGACACTCCAGCGCCTTGAGGTGGCCCAGCGCCAGATCGACCACATGGATGTAGTCGCGCAGGCCGGTACCGTCGGGCGTCGGGTAGTCGCTGCCCCAGATGCTCAGGCGCTCGCGCCGCCCTACTGCCACCTGAGCCACATACGGCAACAGGTTGCTGGGCACGCCCACCGGGTCTTCGCCAATGCGCCCGCTGGGGTGCGCGCCGACCGGATTGAAATAACGCAGGATGGCAATGCGCCAGGTGGGATCGGCCACATGCAATTCGCGCAGCATGTCCTCGATCACCAGCTTGGTGCGGCCATAGGGATTGGTGGCCGAAAGCGGGTGGTCTTCGGTCAACGGTAGTGATTGCGGCTCGCCATACACCGTGGCGGACGAGCTGAACACCAGTGAGTTCACGCCCGCACGGCCCATGGCTTCGAGCAGGCGCAGCGTGCCGACGACGTTGTTGTCGTAGTAGCGCAGCGGCTGTGCCACCGATTCGCCCACCGCTTTGAGTCCAGCGAAATGCACCACCGCCGTGGCGCCGCTGTCAGCCAGCGCATGATCGAGTGCTGCAGCGTCGCGGATGTCACCCCGGTAGACGCGCAGTCGCTGCCCGGTCAAGGATTCGACCCGGTGCAGCGCTTCGGGTGAACTGTTGCTGAAGTTGTCGAATACCGCCACGGTGTAACCGGCCTGGAGCAATTCAACGCAGGTATGACTGCCAATGTAGCCAGCACCACCAGTCACCAAAATCGTCTTGTTTTTCACGGGTAAGGGCATGAAACTCTCGATTCAATCCATGGGTGGCAGAAGATGTAACGCCGGTTGTAGGCGATTTCGCCTTCCACCGTCAACGCAAAGTTGCAACAGCGCAGCCAGGAGCGAGACATGAAACTGTTTTCTGTCGTCTTTGTCTGCATGGGCAACCTGTGCCGCAGCCCCAGCGCACACGGTGTGTTTCGCCAGCGCGTGGCCAGCGCCGGGCTGGCCGCTCAGGTGCGCATCGACAGCGCCGGCACGCACGCCACCAAGGGCGAACGCGCCGATGCCCGGGCGCAGGCCTGCGCGCGCCAGCACGGTTACGACTTGAGCGACCTGCGTTCCCGCCCGGTCGTCGCCAGCGACTTTGAGCTGTTTGATCTGCTGCTGGCGATGGACGAGAACAATGAGAGCCATCTGCGCCGCCGCTGCCCGCCCCCGCTGCAACAGCGCGTGCGCCGCTTGACCGAGTTCTGCCTGCACCCGCACAGCGCGGCGGTGCCGGACCCGTATTACAGCAATGCACAGGGCTTTGAGCAGGTGCTGGCGTTGATTGAAGACGCCTGTGATGGCCTGCTCGCCCATGTGCAGCAGCAGTTAAATTTGATAGCTACAACCGCACGCTCCTAAAGGACTAGCGGCCATTTTGACTACTTTTTTAACCATTTTCAGGCCTTTTTAGCGCTTTTTAGGACAGCAGATCCGCCAGCGAATCGACCCAGCCATCGGCATCCACCGCGCGCACCGGCTGACCGTGGTTATAGCCGTAGGTGGTCAGCACCACCGGGCAACCCGCAGCCCGCGCGGCCTGGGCGTCGTTGCTGGAGTCACCGACCATCAGCGTGCGCGCTGGCGTGCTGCCCAGCGCTGCGCAGGTTTTGCGCAGCGGCAACGGATCGGGCTTTTTCTTCTCGAAACTGTCACCGCCAAAAATGTGCTCAAAAAACCCATCCAGCCCTTTGGCGCGCAGCAGCGGCAGGGCAAAGGACAGCGGCTTGTTGGTCAGGCACGCCAGGCGCAGGCCAGCACTGCGCAGCGCCTGCAAGCCTTCGGGCACACCGGCATAGACGCTGGCGAACTGGCCGTTGATGCGCAGATAGTGCTGCTGGTAGCGGGGCCAGGCGCGGGCATGGAGCGCTTCAATTTCAATAGCTGATAGCGCTTTCCCTGCTTGGGCTAGAGCATGATTGAGCACTAAATGCAGCAAATGTTCTGAGCCTTTGCCGACCATGTGTGCAATCGCTGGCGCAGCAATGTGCGGCAAGGCCAAGTCGTCCAGCATGTGGTTCAGCGCCTGGGCAAAGTCGCCCATGGTGTCCACCATCGTGCCGTCGAGGTCAATGATGGCGGCGTCCAGCGCCGTACAGTCAAGGGGCAAAGAAATCATGAAAAAAGGCCCATAAAAAAAGGCCCGTATCGGGCCTGGGAAAAAGAAAGAAAAATTATCAAGCCAGCGCGCTGCGCATGGTGTCGATCACACCCTGGTAGGACGGTTTGCCAAAAATCGCACTGCCGGCGACAAAAGTGTCGGCGCCGGCATCGGCAGCATGGCGAATATTGTTTTCTTTGATGCCGCCATCGACTTCGAGGCGAATGTCTTTGCCGCAGGCGTCAATGCGCTTGCGCACCGCCTCGATCTTGCGCAAGGCCGAGTCGATAAAGCTCTGGCCGCCAAAGCCGGGGTTGACGCTCATGATCAAAATCAGGTCGATATCGTCGATCACCCAGTCCAGCACATCCAGCGACGCGGCCGGGTTGAACACCAGACCGGGCTTAACGCCCTGCGCGGCAATCGCCTGGATGCTGCGGTGGACATGCTGCGCGGCATCGGGATGAAAGCTGATGTAGTCAGCGCCGGCCTGGGCAAAAGCCGCCGCCAGCGTATCAACCGGCTGCACCATCAAATGCACGTCAATCGGTACCGCCACGCCAGCCGCGGTGACGGCATGTGGCTTCAAGGCCTGGCAGACCATCGGGCCAAAGGTCAGGTTGGGTACGTAATGGTTGTCCATCACGTCAAAGTGGATCCAGTCGGCGCCAGCATCAATGACACTGCGCACTTCTTCGCCCAGACGGGCGAAATCGGCGGACAAGATAGAGGGGGCGATTCGGTAGGTTCGGCTCATGGCGGCATTGTCGCAGTTACCATCCGCCCATGCCAAAGTACCAGTTTGACGTCGAAGTACAGCCCCAATACCTGCCGGAACACTCGCATGTGTCGGCCCATGTGTTCCGCTTTGCCTACACCATCACCATCACCAACGCCGGCGACATGCCGGCCCAGGTGATCTCGCGCCATTGGGTCATCAGCGACTCCAACGGCCATACCGAAGAAGTCAAGGGCCTGGGCGTGGTCGGGCAGCAGCCCTTGCTCAAACCGGGCGAATCTTTCCAATATTCCAGCGGCTGCCAGCTGCACACGCCCAGCGGCACCATGCACGGCAGTTATTTCTGCATGGCGGAAGACGGCACGCCCTTTACCAGCACCATCCCGCTGTTCATCCTGGAAGCGCAAGACCCCAGCGCCCCCGAGCAGCCCCTGGGCCCCAGGGTGCTGCATTGAGGCGCGCGGGCAGTGAGCTGACGCATCTGCTGACCCAGATCGATGCCCAGGCCGGCGTGGCCGAACGCCATTTGTGGCTGATTGCGCTGCTCGATTGGGTGCGCGGTGGCGGCGACTCCGTGCCGGCCAGCGTGGCCCGGGTGCAACAGCTGCTCGAAGCAGTGGAGGCTGATCCGGAAACGCGCCAGCGCCTGCAGGACTGGTGGGCGGCACTGGTCAATACGGTAGATATCACCCCCTTGCTGGCCGACTTTGGTTTTGCGCCGCGCACCGGCCTGTTCAGCGAACTGACCGAGCGCCTGCGCCGCAAGCTGCTGCCCAGCACCCCGGAGACGCTGGAGGCGTCCGAGCTGTTCACGCTGGCGCTGCCCTACGCTTTTGATGCGCAGTGGCTGATCGCCTTGCCCGAAGACCTGCTCCACCGCTGGGTGGCCGTGCTGGCCCCCGAAGACGCCCACGGCACGCGCTGGCAAAAAACCCTGCTCGACGCCATCACCTACTGCGCCGGGCAGATTTTGTCGACCGGCTTTGCCCCCGAACTGCGCCTGCGCATGAGCGATGCGGCGCGCGAGGCGCAGCCGTTCCATGCACTGATCCGCGACGTCGAAAGCCTGCGCATTGAAGTGCTGCACAGCCTGCGCACCACGGACCGGCTGGAAGAAACCGCGCAGCGCCTGCGCACCCGGCTGGAAGCCTGCCGCAGCGCCGCCGCCAGCGTGTATTTGCACTTTGAGGACAACGGCATCTCGGTCGGCCTGGTATTTCGCCTGCGCCAGCTGCGCACGCGCATCCTGCGGGTGCGCGAGCTGCTCGACTGCGTGCTCTCGCCCACCCCCCACCTGAGCGCGGCGCGCCTGCTGGCGCACCTAGTGCAAGTCGGACAGGAACGGCGCAGCATCCGCGCCCTGCTGTCGAGCAACACCTCGCTGCTGGCCGCCAAGGTGGCCGAGCGCAACGCCGAAACTGGCGAGCACTACATCACGCGCACGCGCAGTGAATACTTCGCCATGGTCGGCAACGCCGCCGGCGGCGGTGCGGTGATGGCGTTCACCACGCTGATCAAATTTGCCCTGTATGCGCTGGCGCTGTCGGCGTTTTGGGGCGGCTTTCTGGCCGGCATCAACTACGCCATCAGCTTTGTACTGGTCCAGATGCTGCACTTCACCGTGGCCACCAAACAGCCGGCCATGACGGCACCGGCCATGGCCGCCAAGCTGAAAGAAATGGACAACGTCGCCGGTGTTGAGGAATTTGTCGACAAGGTGACCTATCTGGTGCGCTCGCAGGTGGCGGCGGTGCTGGGCAATGTGCTGGTGGTGTTCCCGGCCGCGCTGGGGCTGGCGTGGCTGTGGGGCTGGGCCACCGAGGTACCGGTGCTGGACGAAGCCCATGCCCTGCAGGTGCTCGACTCACTGCACCTGCTCGGGCCCTCGCTGCTGTTTGCGGCCTTCACCGGGGTGCTGCTGTTTGCCTCCAGCATCATTGCCGGCTGGACGGAAAACTGGTTTGTGCTGCACCGGCTGGATTCGGCGCTGCGTTACAACCCGCGCATCACTGCCTTTTTGGGTGCCACACGGGCGCAGCGCTGGGCCCACTTCTTACGCCACAACCTGTCGGGGCTGGCAGCCAACATCTCACTCGGCTTCATGTTGGGACTGGTGCCGGCCTTTGCCGCCTTCTTTGGCCTGGGGCTGGAAGTGCGACATGTCACACTGTCTGCCGGCCAGCTGGGGGTTGCTGGTGCCAGCCTGGGGAGCGAAGTGATCCACCAGAGCGCTTTCTGGTGGGCAGTGGCAACCATTCCGCTGCTGGGCGCACTGAACGTGGGCGTGAGTTTCTATCTGGCGTTTCTGGTGGCGCTGCGTGCGCAAAACGTCACGGGTGTCGAGCGCGCACGCATTTACGCGGCCATCCTGGCACGTTTACGCTCGGTACCACGGGAGTTTTTCCTGCCAGGGCGGCAAGTGGCCTGAGCGTAAAAATGCGGGCTGTACCCCACTGTCCTACATACCGTAGATGCAACAGACGGTAAATTCAAACCCTCGCGCCGCGCTAGGGCACGGCACAGGCAGCGCTCACCAAGCGGCCTTTTTTTCTCCTGCGGACTTTGGTCCGTTGACATAACAAGGATGCAATCACATGAATGAAATCCTGACCTTCTGGGCGCAGTGGCTGCGCCCCTCGGCCGGACTACCGACGGTGCAGTGGTCGCTGCTGCTGGCCGCCGCGACCATGGCCGGTTATTTGTGCCAGCGCCACATCGGCTTGCCCAAGGTGGTGGGCTATTCGCTGGTCGGCACTGTCGCCGGTCTGGCCGGCTTCAGTGGCGCACTGTGGCCGCTGCAGGGCATTGGCCTGTTTCTGCTGGAACTGGGTATCTCGCTGGTGCTGTTTGAATGCGGGGCACGCATTCCGCTACGCTGGTTCCGCCACAACCCGATGGTGCTGGTGCAAAGCGTGGCCGAGTCGGCGCTGACATTTTTTGCCGTCTACTGGGTTCTGCTCTGGCTCCAAGTGCCCGAACGCGCCGCCGGCCCGCTGGCGGTGGTGGCGCTGGCAGCTTCGCCCGCCGTGCTGACACGCGTGGTCAACGACACCCGCGCTGCCGGTCCGGTGACCGAGCGCGCCATTGTGCTGGCCACGCTCTCGACGCTGTACGCGCTGACGCTGGGCAGCGCGCAGGCCGAAGTCATCAACCGACCCTCACTCACTCTGCTGGATACCGCCTACCCGGTGATGGTGGTGCTGGGCGTGTCGATTGTCGTGGCGGCGCTGCTGTCGATGGCGCTGCGCTTTGCCCTGCGCTTCATGACCCCGACCAGCGAGAACACTTCCATCCTGCTGCTGGCGCTGATTGCCGCCGGCACTGCTGTGGCCGCGCACTTGGGCGGCTCGGCGCCGCTGGCGGCGCTGCTCGGCGGCATGTTGCTCAAACAACTCAACCCGCGCCCGTGGGCCTGGCCGCGCCAGCTGGGCACGGCGTCTTCGCTGCTGACCATGCTGATGTTCGTGCTGGTGTCCACCGTGGCCGCGCAGGCCGACTGGAGCGGCCCGGTGGCCGGCGTGGTGCTGGCGCTGATCATCGTGCGCCTGCTGGCCAAGGTGATCGGCGTCGGGCTGGGCAATGTCGGCAGTGGCGCCAGCTGGCGCCAGGCGCTGTGGGTCGGCGCAGCAATGACGCCGATGTCGTCGATTGCGCTGCTGCTGGCCTCGCAGTTTGTCGTCGCCTCGCCGTCCACCGGCCACCTGATAGCGCGGGTCGCACTGCCGGCGATTTTGCTGATGGAGGTGCTGGGCGCGGTGATTGCCACCGTGGCCATTTACCGCGCCGGCGAAAGCTCCAAACCCTGGGCGCCTCTGACCACCCACAACAATGGCACAGGAGACAGCCGTGAGTCTTGAATCTTTTAACAAATCCGAACCGCTGACGCTGGGCGTTGAGTTGGAATTGCAACTGGTCAACACCCACGACTACGACTTGGCGCCCTACGCCGAAGACATGCTGCGACTGATGCTCAAGAACCCGCTGGTCGGCAGCGTGGTGCCCGAGATGACCAACAGCATGATTGAAATCTCGACGGACATCTGCCGCTCGTCGAGCGAAGTGCTGGGGCAACTCACCCCCATTCGTGATGCCTTGGTGCGCAGCGCCGACAAGCTCAACATTGCCGTGGTCGGCGGCGGCACACACCCGTTCCAGCAGTGGCACGAGCGGCGCATTTACGACAAGCCGCGCTTTCAGGAGCTGTCGCAGCTGTACGGCTACCTGTCCAAGCAGTTCACCATTTTTGGCCAGCACGTGCACATCGGCTGCCCGGATGCCGACTCGGCGCTGCTGATGCTGCACCGCATGTCGCGCTACATCCCGCACTTCATCGCGCTGTCAGCGTCCAGCCCGTATGTGCAGGGGCACGACACGGCATTTGACTCGGCGCGGCTCAATTCGGTGTTTGCCTTTCCACTGTCCGGGCGCGCGCCCTGCGTGCTGAAGTGGACCGAGTTTGAAAAGTACTTCGACAAGATGACGCACACCGGCGTGGTCAAGAGCATGAAGGATTTTTACTGGGACATCCGCCCCAAGCCCGAGTTTGGCACCATCGAAATCCGGGTTTTTGACACGCCGCTGACCATCGAACGCGCCGCCGCGCTGGCCGGCTTTGTGCAGTCGCTGGGGGCCTGGTTCATGGCCGAACAGCCGTTTGTGCCGCAAGAAGACGATTACCTCGTCTACACCTACAACCGCTTTCAGGCCTGCCGCTTTGGCATGGAAGCGGTCTATGTCGATCCGGCCACCGGCAACCACATGCCGCTGCGCGAGCACATCATGCGCACCATGGACCAGATTGCCGGACACGCGGCGCAGCACGGCGCCTCGGGCGCGCTGCACCTGCTGCGCAGTGAAGCCCACGCCGGCCAGAACGACGCGCGCTGGCTGCGCGAGCGCCAACGCGAAGAACAATTGCTGGCCGAAGTCAGCCGCCAAGCCGCGCTGCGTTTTCGCGGCACGCCGACGTGAGCGGTGCGTGCTGCCTCTAAGCGCCCCTATCTTCTGAACGCGTGGCCATAGCACCGGCTCTGGCCCTGCCCAAGTACGCAGCGTGGGACGGCGTCATAAAACATGCGCATTCGTTCCACGAGCAGCCATCAGCTGTTAAAGCATGTGAATGGCTTTAGTCGCCACCTGCGCATACTGAGAACTGGTGAAGCGGTTATCGCCAATGAAGTGCACCAGACGCGCCTGGTCCAAATCCATCTGTGGCGCCCAATAAGGATATTGCTCAAAAGGCAGCGGCTGTGCACTGGCTGTATTGGCAACGAAGTAATTGGAGGTGAACTGTTCTGTGCCCCAGCTGGCCCAGCACGCTTGGCCCAGTTGTGCCGCCATGAGGCGCGAGAAATGCTCCACCGCCTCGCGTGACAGGGAGCCGCGCGCAAACCCGGCGAAACCGGAGCAGCCCCGGATGTACTGCTTGTCGGACAGCTCGGGCACGCTGTACAGCGCACGTTCAGCCAGCACCTGAACATGCTGGCTTTCAAAGGTCAGCGCCTGGGTACGGGCCTGCTCCGCAGAGATGAAATGGCGGCCCATATGGGTAGAGAGGGTGAAAGAAATGTTGCGGGCCAGCGCCTCGAGCACCATCTCGGGGTTGCGCACCGTGACCGTGTCCGAGTCCAGCTGCACCACGTAATAGTCCTTGGAGGCATCGGCAATGCTCAGGATGCGCTCCCAGGTTCCGCCTGATGGGCAATAGGCATTGGGCACCCGCTTGCGTGGCAGGAACCGCACATTGACCAGATGCTTGACGATCAGTTCTTTATTGCTGGCCGACAGGCTGTCATCCACTACGATGAATATTTCAGGGTGGATGTATTTGGCAAATGTCTTGGCAGCGACCAAATACAGGTAGATGTCGGCGTCGTAGGTCTGGCTCAAGACCGCCAAACCGGAGCTTTTGTCCATTTGGACCGGCGGGGTCTGCAACACCCGGCGTGCCGCCTGGTTGAACAGTTTTTTGTGGATCCTGACAGCCAGTTTGTCAAAAATTCTCATTTCTTTCCTTTGCGCAGGGGTCGAATTGAAAGAGGGACATCCGCCTTGGAATGTACCGGCCCAGGGTCTTCAATTGAAGCGATGGATACCGTTGTACAGCAGTGTTACGCCAGTTTCATCTGCGTTAAAGCACGCTTCTCAAACGGGTCGCCGCAGTGCGGCATGGGCAAAGGCCACAATCGCCCACATGGGTGAATTTGATCTGATTGCACGTTACTTCACGCGCCCAGTGCAGCGCGCTGCTCTGGGCGTGGGCGACGACTGCGCGCTGCTGGCACCTCAGCTTGGAATGCAACTGGCGGTATCGAGCGACATGCTGGTCGAGGGACGGCATTTTTTTGCCGATACCGACGCCGAACGCCTGGGCCACAAGGCGCTGGCCGTGAACCTGTCCGATCTGGCCGCCTGCGGCGCGCGGCCGCTGGCGTTCACGCTGGCACTGGCCCTGCCGCACGTCGATGCGCTGTGGCTGGAGCCCTTTGCGCGCGGGCTACTGGCGCTGGCCGATGCGCACGGCTGCGAGCTGGTCGGCGGCGACACCACGCAAGGGCCCCTGAATATCTGTATCACCGTGTTCGGCGAAGTGCCGCCCGGCCAAGCCCTGCTGCGCAGTGGCGCGCGCGTCGGTGACGACCTCTATGTCAGCGGCACGCTCGGTGATGCGCGCCTGGCGCTGGAAGCCTTGCAAGGGCACATCACGCTGGCACCAGACACCCTGGCCGCCGCACGCCTGCGTCTGGAAGCACCGACACCGCGCGTCGCCCTGGGCCTGGCGCTGCGCGGCGTGGCACACAGCGCGATGGATATCAGCGACGGCCTGCTCGGTGACCTCGGCCACCTGCTGCGCGCCTCGGGCGTGGGGGCCTGTATCGACACCTCCAAAACTATTAATTTAATAGCTGCAGGCGCATATCCTATAAGCGCTATAGGCCAATTTGACACCGAATTGCTGCAGCAGTGCACGCTGGCCGGTGGCGACGACTACGAACTGCTCTTCACCGCTGCGCCACAGCAGCGCAGTGCCGTGGCCGCTGCCGCACGGACCAGCGCCACGCCCGTGACGTGCATCGGCCGCATTGAAGCGGCGCCCGGGCTGCGACTGATCGATGCGCAGGGTCGGGCGGTAACGCAGCGCTACGCCTCGTTCGACCATTTCGCCTGACACGGGCCGCTGCGCCCGGCACGCCTGTGCAGAACGTGCGCACAAACAAGAACAGATTCTCTGCGGCATTCTCACTAGCATGGTCTGCAAGAACGTGTTCACGCCACCACCGCAGGACTGACACCATGCCCAACGCTCCCAGCCCCCACGAGCCCCGCAGCCCGACCCACCTGACCGTGGTGCCCCGACACCCGGCGCCGCATCCGCCTGCTGCGCCATCGCATCCGCATCCGCATCCACGCGCGCCCCTGCCGACACCGCCCGGCCTGAAAGCCGGCCTCGACTGGGCACTGCACCTAGCGCTGGCACCGGCCAAAAGCATCGAACTGACCTGGCTGGCCCAACACCAGGTCAGCGAGATGGTGCGCTATGTCCAGGAGCGGATCGAGGCGGGGCCGAACAAGCAAGCGCGCCATGGCGTGATACCGCCGATCAACGACCGGCGTTTTGTCGCCCCCGAATGGCAGCAGTGGCCGTTCAACCTGCTGCACCAGTCATTTCTGCTGACCACCCAGTGGTGGGAGGCCGCCACACACGGCGTGCCGGGGGTCGATAAGCACCACCAAGACCTGGTGGCCTTTGCCGCGCAGCAATACTTGGACGTTTTTTCCCCCGGCAACCAGTGGCTGACCAACCCGGTGGTGCTGCACCGCACCCTGGAGCAAGGCGGCGCCAATCTGCTGCGCGGCGCCCTGCACGCCTGGGACAATCTACAGCGCCAGCTCAGCCACACGCCTCCGGCAGGCAGTGAAAACTACCGCGTCGGGCGGGACGTCGCCATCACCCCCGGCCAGGTGGTGCTGAAAAACCGCCTGATGGAACTGATCCAGTACGCCCCGAGCACCGCCCAGGTACATCCCGAGCCGATCCTGATCGTGCCGGCATGGATCATGAAGTACTACATCCTGGACCTGTCGCCGCACAACTCGCTGATCCGCTACCTGCGAGACCAAGGCCATACGGTGTTTTGCATCTCGTGGAAAAACCCCGTGGCACACGACCGCCACCTGGGCATGGAGGACTACCTGCAACACGGTTTGGGTGCCGCGCTCGACGCCGTCCATGCCATCGTGCCGCAGCAAAAAACCCATGCTGTCGGCTACTGCCTGGGCGGCACGCTGCTGGCCATGGCCGCCGCCGCCATGGCGCGCGACGGCGACGAGCGCCTGGCCTCGCTGACGCTGCTGGCCACACAGACCGACTTCACCGCGCCGGGGGAACTGAGCCTGTTCATCGATGACGATCAGCTGCGCTGGCTAGAAGCGCAAATGAACCACACCGGCTACCTCAAGGCCAGCCAGATGGCGGGCGCCTTTCAGATGCTGCGCTCGTATGATCTGCTGTGGTCGCGCCTGGTCAATGAATATCTGCTGGGCGAGCGCCCGACCATGAACGACCTGATGGCCTGGAACGCCGACGCCACGCGCATGCCGGCCCGGATGCACTCGCAGTACCTGCGCCGGCTGTTTTTGCACAACGAGCTGAGCCAGGGCCATTACCACGTCCACGGCAAACCCGTGTCGCTGGGCGATCTGCAGCTGCCCACCTTCATGGTCGGCACCGTCACCGACCATGTGGCCCCCTGGCACTCGGTCTATCAGCTGCACCAGTTCAGCCCGGCAGAAATCACCTTCGTGCTCACCAGCGGCGGGCACAACGCCGGGGTCGTCAACCCGCCCGGCAACCCGCACCGCCACTACCAACTGCAGACCCGCCCCGCGCACGGCGCCACCCCTGCGCCCGAAGCATGGCTGGCGAGCGCGCCGCAGACGCCGGACTCCTGGTGGCCAGCCTGGGCGGCGTGGCTACAGGCGCACTCGGGGCCACAGGTGGCACCACCGGCCCTGGGCGCGCCCGACTACCCCCCACTGGCAGCAGCGCCGGGCAGCTACGTACACGCCCCATAACCCCCTGTCCTTCCCACCGGAGTTGCCATGCCCGAGACACCACGCCCTTCCCTGCACCACGACGCGGCGGACAACGACCTCGCCAGCGTGTGCCACCCTGCCAAAGTGCGCGTGCCCCCTGGTAACAACGGTCTGCAGCGCCTGCTAACCCCTGTGCGCCCCCTGGGGCGGGTGCGCATGGTCAGAGGGCCTTCGTGCGCCGTGGCGGTGCTGCTGGCACAGCACGACCAGGCCTCGCCGCCATGAGCGATCTGATCCTGGTTCTCAACTGTGGCTCGTCCAGCATCAAGTTCGCACTGTTTGACACCGGGGTGCAGCCGCTGCCGCGCCAGCCGCTGTGGAACGGCAAGGTGGACGGCATCACTGGCCCTGCCCCGACCTTTGGCGAAACCGGCGTGCCCCCTGGCCTGGTGGTGCTGGACGCGGTGCACCCTTACCACGCCGCGCTGCAGCACATTCGCGCACGGGTGCTGGCGCGCTTGGCGCAGGGGGGACACCACCTCAGCGCCGTAGCGCACCGCGTGGTGCACGGCGGCGCCAAATACGCCGACCCGGTGCGCGTCGATGCGGCGGTGCTGGCTGACCTGCAAACCTACATCCCCCTGGCGCCGCTGCACCAGCCGTTTGCCCTCGAAGCCATTGCCGCGCTGCTACAAAGCAATCCCGAACTACCGCAGGTAGCGTGCTTTGACACCGCCTTTCACCACACCCTGGCCGACGTCGAAAAAATGCTGCCGCTGTCCTGGGATGCCTGGGAGCGCGGCCTGCGCCGCTACGGCTTTCATGGCCTGTCGTACGAATACCTGTCGGTGGCGCTGGCCGAGCGTTACGGCAACGGCGCACGCGGGCGCACGCTCGTCGCCCACCTGGGCAGCGGTGCCAGCCTGTGCGCCCTGGAGAGGCTCAAAAGCGTCGCCACCACCATGGGGTTTTCCGCGCTGGACGGTCTGATGATGGGCACGCGCTGCGGCGCCCTCGACCCCGGCGCGCTGCTGTACCTGATGGAAG
This sequence comes from Simplicispira psychrophila DSM 11588, assembly GCF_000688255.1. Lineage (GTDB taxonomy): Bacteria > Pseudomonadota > Gammaproteobacteria > Burkholderiales > Burkholderiaceae_C > Simplicispira > Simplicispira psychrophila. The sequence goes on from NZ_JHYS01000001.1 coordinate 381,174, forward strand.
TCGAAAAACTCTCGCTCGCCAAAGTGGGCCAACTGCTGTACCACCAGTCGGGGCTGCTCGGCCTCTCCGGCGTATCGTCCGACCCGCGCGAGCTGCTGCCGCTGGAGGCGCAAAACGCCCGCGTGCAAGCCGCGCTGGCGCTGTACGTGCGCCGCATCGTGCGCGAGATCGGCGCGCTGGTCGCAGTGCTGGGCGGGCTTGACCTGCTGGTGTTCACCGCCGGCGTTGGCGAACACAACGCCGTTATCCGCGCGCGTGTCTGTCAAGATGTGGCCTACTTGGGCGTGGCGCTCGAGCCCGATGCCAACACCCGCCACGCCCTGCTGATCAGCCGCAGCGAGAGCCGCGTTGCCGTGGCGGTGGAGCCCACCAACGAAGAATGGATGGCCGCCAGCCACGCCCACGTCCTGCTGAGCACGCCATAGCCGACCAGGGACGACACGGCGCGCGCCAGCACCTCCTAGAATTCGCGCCATGCACAGCCCCTCTGCCGCCGCGCCCACGCAGCACTCAACCGCACCGCCCATCACACGTCCCGGCGTGCGCTTTTTACTCTTGCATCCGGCCCACTGCATCGCCTTGGGCTTTGGCAGTGGCCTGAGCCGCATCGCGCCCGGCACCGTCGGCACGCTGTGGGGCTGGCTGTCGTACGTGTTGCTGCTGCAGCACCTGGACCCGCTGCGCATCGGCGTGGTGATTGTCCTGAGCACCCTGGGCGGCTGGTGGGCCTGCACCGTCACCGCGCAACACATGCGCGTCTCCGACCCCGGCCCCATCGTCTGGGACGAAATCGTCGCCTTCTGGCTGGTGCTGTGGCTGGCCATGCCGATGGGTTTTTGGGGCCAGCTCATCGCCTTTGCGCTGTTCCGCTTTTTTGACGCCGCCAAGCCCGGCCCGGTCGGCTGGGCCGACGGCGTCTTCAAGGGCTTTGGCTGGCGCGGCGGTTGGGGCATTTTGTTTGATGACTTTGTCGCCGCCTTCTGCGCCTTGCTGGTGATCGCTGTCTGGAGGTTCTTCTGGTGACGCCGCCCTCACCCTCAAAAAATGAGCTGTCAGCGCTTATTCCACAAGGGCTTGAGGCCGATTTGACTCAAATTTCAGCGCGGCTGCTGGCGCACGGCTGGATGCTGACCACCGCCGAAAGCTGCACCGGTGGCCTGATCGCCGCGGCCTGCACCGAACGGGCCGGCTCCAGCCAATGGTTTGAGCGCGGCTGGGTCAGCTACTCCAACGCCGCCAAGACCGAGCTGCTGGGGGTGCCGGCGGCACTGATCGACGCACACGGCGCCGTCAGCGAGCCGGTAGTCCGCGCCATGGCCGAAGGCGCGCTGGCCCACGCCCACGCCCAGGTCAGCCTCGCCGTCACCGGCATCGCTGGCCCCACGGGTGGCAGCGCCGACAAACCCGTCGGCACGGTGTGGTTTGGCTGGTGCGTCGCCGGGCAAACCCACAGCCAAGTGCTGCACTTTGCCGGCGACCGCACCGCCGTGCGGCGCGCCACGCTGCACCACGCGCTGGCGCAGCTGACCGGGTGGCTGGTACAACAACCACCCGCAGCCAAAACCCGGGGCCAAAGCACCCCAGCGACCCAGACCCCAACGCAGACCCCAACGCAGATCCTGACCCATACGCTAGAGCATCTGAAAGAGCAGAACCAGACGCTGCAACGGCTGCTGGAAGAACACATCCGGACGCTGGAGAAAAAAGAAACCCTGTACCGCCAGCTGACCGAAGACGCAGAGGACGTACTGTGGCAAACCAACAGCCAACTGCGCATCACCTACATCAGCCCGGCCGACGAACGTCTGCGCGGCTTCAAGGCCGAAGAGGTGCTGGGAAAGCACATTTTCGAGATTTTTACCGACGAGGGCATTGCTATCGTCCAGGAAAAAATTCAAGCCCGCGCGCTGGCAGAAGCGAGCGGTACCACCACCCTTTCTTCGATATTTGAAGTGCAGCACCGCTGCAAGGACGGGCGACTGATATGGGGCGAAGTAGTAGCCAAGCCGGACCGCGACGCACAAGGCACCATCATCGGCTACCACGGCATCACCCGAGAAACGACGCAGCGCAAATTGCTGCAGGACCAGGTGCATGACCTGGCGTTCTACGACCCCCTGACCCAACTGGCCAACCGCCGCCTGCTGATCGACCATCTCACCCAAGCCCTGCTGTCCTGCCAGCGCCAGCGCAGCCAGGGCGCCCTGCTGTTTCTGGATTTGGACAACTTCAAATCCCTCAACGACGCGCACGGCCATGGCGCCGGCGACCTGCTGCTGATCGAAGTGGCGCAGCGTTTGAAAACCTGCGTGCGCGCCATCGACACCGTGGCCCGTTTTGGCGGTGATGAATTTGTGGTGTTGCTGGGCGTCCTCAGCAACGAAGCCAGCGAGGCCGCCACGCAAGCTGGCGCCATTGCCGAAAAAATACGCGCCAGCCTGGCACAGCCCTACCAGATCAGCATCACCCCCGCCCACCAGCAGCCGCCCACGACGGTAGAGCACCGGTGCTCGGCCAGCATTGGCCTGGTGCTGTTTGACGGCAACGACACCGTCCCCAACCAGATCATTGACCAAGCCGATGCCGCTATGTACCAGGCCAAAAAAGACGGCCGTAACCGCGTCTGCGTCCATAGCACCGGCGCTGGGACAACCGAGACGAAACACGGCCGGTAGACGCTGTCGAACTTGGGCCGCGCCAGCCTCACCCCGCGCCAGCCCCCGTCCGCTCCAGCAACACCGCGCTGGCGGCGTTCAGGCCCAGCACCTCCACCGCGCAGCCGTGGTGGCGCAGGCGTTGCACCACTTTGTCCAGCGCGCCAACGGCGGTGATGTCCCAGAAATGGGCGCGCGAGACGTCGATGGTGACACGGCGGTGTTCGGCGCCGAGCACGTCAAAAGCTTCCACAAAAGCGTCGGCCGAGGCAAAGAACACCTGACCGCTGACCAGCCAGGTGCGCGTACCGGCAGCATCGTCATCGGTGCAACGCACCTCCAGCATCTGCGACACCTTGACGGCAAAGAACACACCGCTCAGCAGCACGCCCACTGCTACGCCCGCCGCCAGGTTGTGGCTGGCGAGGGTGACGACCACGGTGGCCAACATGGCGGCGCTGGACAGGCGTGGATGGCGCACCACGGTGCGCAGCGACTTCCAGTCGAAGGTTTCCGCCGACACCATCACCATGATGGCGACCAGCGCAATCACCGGCACCTGCGACACCCAGGATTTCAGCGCCACCATCAGGATCAGCAAAAACACACCGGCAAACAGCGTGGACAGACGCCCGCGCCCGCCGTATTTCACGTTGCCGACCGCCTGGCCAATCATGCCGCAGCCGGCAATGCCGCCAAAGCAGCTGGCGGCGAGGTTGGCCAGTCCCAGGCCGGAGCATTCGCGGTTCTTGTTGCTCGGGGTGTCGGTCAGCTCATCAATCACCGCGGCGGTGAGCACCGATTCAAGCAGACCAACCATGGCAATCGCCAGGGCAGGAAGGGCAATGATTTGCAGGGTCTGTAGCGATAGCGGCACCTCGGGCAAGCCGAACATCGGCAGCGTATCGGGCAACTGACCCAAGTCGGCCACCGTGGGCAGCGCCAAGCCCAGGGCGAAGGACAGCGCACTCAGCGCCAGCACGCAGATCAGCGGCGACGGAATCGCCGTCAGCGCACGCCAGCCGAGCCAGGCACCCAGACGCGGCAGGCCATAAATCAGCACCAATCCCAGCGCCAACATCGCCCAAGTGGCGGTACTGGCACCGCGCAGATGCGGCAGCTGCGCGGAAAAAATCAGCACCGCCAGCGCGTTGACAAAACCGGTGCGCACCGAACTGGAGACAAAGCGCACCAGTACCCCCAGGCGCAGCAGACCAAACAGCACCTGCACCGCGCCCGCCAGCAGCCCGGCGGCGAACAAATATTCCAAGCCGTGCGACTGCACCAGCGGCGCGGCGACCAGCGCCACCGAACCGGCCGCAGCCGACACCATCGCCGGACGCGCGCCGGCAAAGGCAATCACGATGCTGATGACAAACGAGGCAAACAGCCCCACCGACGGATCGACACCGGCGACGAAGGAGAAGGCGATCACCTCGGGGATGAGGGCAAAAGTGGCGACGGCACCGGCCAGCAGTTCGCGCGGAATGCTGGATGCCCATTCAGCGCGCAGACGGGTCAAGAAGGGGGAGTTCATAAAACGACAACGCGCCCGAAGGCGCGTGGAGAAAAAACGGTCAAATCAGCCTCAAACGCCCGCACAGCAAGCGCTGATAGCTATCAAAACAGAAATATCGACGTTCAAGCGCCGCAGCACTTCTTGTATTTTTTGCCACTGCCGCAGCTGCACGGGTCGTTGCGGCCGGGCGCGGGCGCTTTGCGCACGCTTTCGATGCGCGGGCCGAGGCTTTTCCACAGCTGGCGCAAGTCGTACACCGCCCAGATGGCGGCGCCAAAGGCTTCGACGCGGGCGTTGCTGGTGCTGGGTTCGCCGTCTTCGCTGTACATGCAGACTTCGGGCTTGCCGGTGTCGTCTTCGGTCAGGGCGACGATGGCGTCCAGCGCCTCGTCCAGCCAGCCGGCGACTTCCTTGTCGCGTGGCAGCTCCCAGTCTTCGGGCCAGTTTTCGACGGCAAACATAAAGCCCAAGGCCCAGACTTGGGCAAACGAGGGGATGTCCTGGCCGGCCATCTCGGCGCGTTCTGCTTCGGGCAGGCTGGCGATGGCGCCGCGCATGTCCATGACTTCGGGCTCGAAGGTGCGCTCGTCGTCCAGGCGCTCCACCGGCGTATCCAGTGCCTGCACCACTTCGTTCCAGCGCAGCATCCACAGTTCTAAAAACTGCGCCTGCTGGGCCGCATCGGCAAACATCGCCAGCAAGGGCAGGGGCTGGCCCTCAGCCACTTCGGCCGGCTCGCCGTCGCCCAGCAGCATGGGCAGGTATTCACCGGGCGCGATGGCGCGGCGCGAACATACCAGTGCGGTCAGGAAGCCATCGCAAAACTCCCATTGCGGGACTTCTTCGCTGCGCGTGCGCAGGTCTTCCAAGATGTCTTCCAGCGCTTCCAGCTGGTCGGCGCCCAAAGCGGGCGCCAGGGGGGTGCTATCGGTGCTGTCAGCGCTGTCGGGGATATCCGAGGTGCGGTCAGTCATGGGGATTCCAGTCGTCAGTCAAAGGCTTTTATGATGCCCGGGCGGCGCACAGCACAAACCGGCTGTGGCGGGCGGGAACGGCGTGCAAGTGTAGCCCCGCAGGCCTTGCTGCCCCGGCCTTTTTCCCCCTGACCCGGCGCTTTGGGAGGCTTTCCACCATGCCCTGTGATTGTTCCCGACGCTGCTTTCCTGTCCCGCATTCCCCACGCTGCGCTAGCGCAGTGGCACCATGATCCTGATGCCCCCCACCGCACCCGTGTTCGCCTACGCATCCGACTACGCCGCCTTTCTGCGCCAGCACTTGGCACAGCAGCCGTCCAACGTGGCCAGTTATCCATGGAAGGGGGAACAGCTGTGGCTGAAAAAAGCCGGCCCGCGCCATGGCATGTGGCGCTACCACCTGCTGGGCACGCTGGCGCGCCTGGCACGTCTGCCGGTGCTGCGCCCGGTGCCCAACCGGGGCGGCGCCCAGGCCATTGCCACCGAGGCGCGGCGCCTGCACGACCTGGCCGCGCGCGGCCTGCGCGTGCCCGCCGTGCTGGCGCTGCAGTCCGAAGGATTGCTGCTGCGCCACCTGGGCGTGCCCGGCCAGCCCACGCCGTCGCTGGCGCAAGAGATCAGGTCGGCAGTGCCGCACGGCAGCGCACCGGTGCTGGCGCTGTGGGCACAAGGCCTGCAGGCACTGCAGCATGTCCACGCCACCGGCACCAGTTTGAGCCAGGCTTTTGCACGCAATCTGGTGCGCTGTCCGGATGGCGTGGTCGGCTATATCGATTTTGAAGACGACCCGACACGCACCCTGCCGCTGGTGCATTGCCAGGCGCGTGATGTCCTGTGCTATGTGCATTCAACGGCGCTGTATTTGCAGGACAGCGGCGCCACCGAAGGCGCCCGCACCGTGCTGGCCGACTGGCGGGTGCAGTGCAGCCCGGGCCTGCAAAGCACACTGACCGACAGCATCGCCCGCCTGGACTGGGTGCGCCACCTGCCCGCCTCACGCCGCCTGGGACGCGACCTGCAACGCGCCCGGGCCGCCTACGATGTGCTGCAGCGGTGCTGAGGGTCAAATCAGCCGCAAACGCTTGCTGCGTTTGCGCTTCAAGCTATTAAATGAGTATTTTTAATCGTCCCAGCACGGCGCTGGTTCGTCACGCAGACTGCGCCGCAGCATGGCGTGGTCGGGCACCACGGTGGCGACGGTGCGCCAGAAGTCCGCACTGTGGTTCATCTCGCGCAGGTGCGACAACTCGTGTGCCACGACGTAATCAATGATGGCCGGGCGGTAGTGCAGCAGGCGCCAGTTCAGGCGAATCGACCCATCGGATTTGGCGCTGCCCCAGCGCGTTTGGGCGCTGGACAGGCGCAGGCTGCGCCACTGCACGTCCAGCAGCGGCGCAAAGTGGTTCAGCCGGGCGGTGAAGTGCGCCTGCGCCTGGCGCATCAGCCAGGCTTGCACGGTGTCGCGCAGCTGCGCGGCACTGGCGTGGGCCGGCAGGCCGATGCGCAGCGTGGCGGGCTCCCCTCTGCCCTCGTCAGCGTCCTGCAACGTCCCGGTCAGCGGCTGACGGGCATCCAGGCGCATGTGCAGCGGTGCGCCCAGGTAGGGCAGCACGGCGCCATCGCGCCAGTCGATGCGGGCCTGCGCCTGGCGCTGCTGCCGCACCCGGGCCTGGGCCAGCTTGCGCACGATCCAGTCGGCTTTGAGCCGCAGCGCGGCCTCCACCGATGCCAACGTGGCGCCCCAGGGGGCGCGCACCGCCAGCCCGTCGGCACTCACCAAGAAACCCATGCTGCGCCGGCGCGCACGTACCAGCACATAAGCCACCACGGCGCCTGGCAGCAGCAGCTCGCGGTTGGCTTGCGGGTGGCGAAATTCAACCGGTGCTAGGCACTCGTGCAACAGCAGCGGGGACAAGAGCGCAGTTCCCCATCACCCCGCGCCAGCGGGCAAGGCCGCCGCAGACGCCAGCAGGTAGGCGACGGCAGCGGCCAGATCGGCGTGCCGGTGCGTGCCAGCCGGCAGCGACAGCGCCGGGTCGATAGCGGCGCCTTGGCCGCTATCGACCAAGTGCAGCTGCGCGCCGATGGCCGCGCCCGCCTGCAGGTGCGCGGCGCAGCTGCCGATCACTGGCACGGTGCGCGGGTCAACGCGGTAGCGCTCACAAATCTGCTCCATCAAACCAGGGGCTGGCTTGCGGCAGTTGCAGGCATCGGCGGCGGTGTGCGGGCAATAAAAAATGGCGTCAAGGCGTCCGCCCAGAGCCGCCAACTGCTTGTGCATCAATGCATGGATGGCGTTGAGCGTGGTGACATCAAACAGACCGCGCCCCAGACCAGACTGGTTGGTGGCCAGCACCACGCGCCAGCCGGCATGGTTCAGGCTGGCAATGGCTTGCAGGGCGCCCGGCACCGGCACCCACTCCTCCACGCTAGAGATGAAGGCCTCTTCATCGGCCAGGGAATTGATGGTGCCGTCGCGGTCGAGGATGACGAGTTTCATGGCGCGATTATTGGGGTAAAGCGCCGACTTGGATAAAAGCCGGTGCCGGTAATGCAGTCGGCAGCAGCTGCCAGCCGGTGACAAACAGCCCGCTGCTGCGCCCGCGCACCCACTGCAACAGCAAGACCTGGCCGGGGCGCCACTGCGCTGCTTGCGGGTCATCGATCAACACTTGCTGCGGCCCGTCCAGGCCCGTCACCTGGACGATGAGTTGCGTGCCCCCGGCGGTGCGCGCGCTGGGCGGTGTGAAGTGGCTGCCCAGCACCTCGGCCGCCACGGGCGGGAGCGATTGCGCGCCTTGCAGATTCAAGTGATGCCACCCCAGTGCACCGGCGCCAGCCACGCACAGCACCAGCCACAGCGCCAAGCCAGCGCGCTGCACCGGGCGCCAGCCCCAGCGCCGGCCCGCCCAGCGCGTGGCCAGAAGGGCGATGCACAGCGCCACTACGCCCCACAGCAGCGGTGCCAGCACCGTCAGGGCATCGCGCGGCGGCGCGAACGGCGTGAGCGGCAACAGCGGCGTTTGCAAGCGGCGGTCGCTTTGCCATTGCAGCAGCCAGCGCAGCCCTACCAGCGCCGCCGGCGGCGCAAACAGCAGCCACGCCGTGCGCTGCGCGCTGGGCGCGGGAGAAGTAGCAGTTTCTTGCACCACAGACGTTTTAAGCCGCCAAGCGCGACAAATCGGCCACGCGGTTCATGGCGTTGTGCAGCACCGTCAGCAGGCCCTGGCGGTTCAGGCGCAAATCGAGCTGCTCGGCGTTGACCATCACATCGTCAAAAAACGCATCGACTGGCGCGCGCAGCACCGCCAGGGTTTGCAGGCTGGCGGTGTAGTCGCCGGCTGCAAACTGTGCATTGGCTTCGGGCACAAAGCGCTGCAGCGCAGCAAACAGATCTTGCTCGGCCTGCTCTTGCAGCAGGTCGGGGTTGACGTGGGCATCGACCGCACCGGCTTTTTTCAGGATATTGCCAACGCGCTTGTTGGCGGCGGCCAAGGCCGGCGCCTCGGGCAAAGCGGCAAAGGCGCGCACCGCCGCCAATTGCTTTTGCACCAGCGACAGCCGTTGTGGACGCAGTGCCAGCACGGCATCGACCTCTTGCGCGCTGTAGCCCTGCTCGCGCAGGCTGCCGGCGAGGCGGTCGTAGATGAAATCGGCCAGTGCCGCTAACGCAGCGGGCGCGTCTTCAATCTTGTCGCCAAACGCGGGCGCGGCGCTGGCCAGCAGGGCCGTGACGTCCAGTGGCAGGTCTTTTTCCACCAACATGCGAATCACGCCCAGCGCGTGGCGGCGCAGCGCAAACGGGTCGCGGTCGCCGGTGGGCAGGTTGCCAATGCCGAACATGCCGACCAGGGTTTCCAGCTTGTCGGCCAGCGCCACCACCATGCCGACATTTTGGCGCGGCAGGGTGTCCCCGGCAAAACGCGGCTTGTAGTGGTCTTCAATGGCAAAGGCGACATCGTCGGGCAGACCGTCGTTGACGGCGTAATAACCGCCCATCACGCCTTGCAGCTCCGGGAACTCGCCCACCATATCGGTGAGCAAATCGGTCTTGGCCAGCAGCGCGGCGTTGTCCACACAGGTCAGCAGGTAGTCCTGCACAATCTCGGCGTCCTGCGTGCCGTCCACTTGGTGGCGCTCGGCCAGCGCCTCGAACAAAGGCACCGCAATGGCGTGGGCGATGGCGCGTACACGCTTCACGCGCTCGCCCTGGGTGCCCAATTTGTTGTGATAAACGACTTTATCGAGTTGTTCAACGCGGCTGTGCAGCGTCTTTTTGCGGTCTTGGTCGAAAAAGAATTTGGCATCGGCCAGGCGCGGGCGCACCACGCGCTCGTTGCCGCCAATCACCAGGCTCGCGTCATCCGGCGTGATGTTGCTGACCACCAAGAACTGGTGCGTCAACTGGCCGTCGGCGTCCAGCAGCGGGAAGTATTTTTGATTGGCCTTCATCGTCAAAATCAGGCACTCGGGCGGCACGCCCAAGAACTCTTTTTCAAACGCGCAGGTCAGCACATTCGGCCGTTCCACCAGCGCCGTCACTTCGTCCAGCAGCGCGGCGTCGTCAATCGGGCGCACGCCGTTGCCGATCTGGGCGGCGGCGGCGGTCAGCTGGCGCACGATGTCAGCGCGGCGCTCGGTGAACGAGGCAATCACTGCGCCTTCATTGGCCAACTGACCGGCGTAGCTGTCGGCATCGCGCAGCACCACCGGCGACACCGTGGCTTCAAAGCGGTGGCCTTGGGTTTGGTTGCTGGCGCTCAATCCCAGCGCCTTGACTGGCACCACGGTAGCGCCGTGCAGCGCCACCAAGCCGTGTGCCGGGCGCACAAAGTGCACGCTGCTCCAGCCGGGCTGCTCGCAGTTGCTTTGCAGCTGGTAGTTCATCACCTTGGGAATCGGCAGCTTGGCCAGTGCTTCAAGCAGGGCCTTTTGCAGGCCGTCTTGCAGGCTGGCGCCGGGCTGGACGCTGTTGTAGAACAGCGCTTCGGCCTTGCCGTCCGGGGCGCGTTGCAGCGCCGCGACCAGCGCGACAGCGTCGGACACATCGGCACCGAGGGCGGCCAGCTTTTTCAGCAGCGCCGGACTGGCGTTGCCGCTGGCGTCCAGGCCGACGGCGACGGGCATCAGCTTTTGCTGCACCGTGCGGTCGGCGGCGCGCGCAGCGACAGCGGTGATGTGCGCAGCCAAACGGCGCGGCGTGGCGTAGGCCGTCACCACCGAGGCGGCGGTCGCCAAGCCTTGGACCTGGAGTTGCTCGGCCAGCACGTTGGCAAAGGCCTCACCGAGTTTTTGCAACACCTTGGGCGGCAGTTCTTCAACAAACAGTTCAACGAGAAGATTTTGGGTGGTCATGTGTGTGTCTCTTACTGCGCTTCAGGCGGCTTTTTTCTGGGCGGTCTGTGCGGACTGCGCTTTGGCCAGCTCGGCCAGCACTTCGTCGGCCCAGGCGCGTGGCGCCATCGGAAAGCCCAAGCGTGCGCGGCTGTCGAGGTAGCTTTTGGCCACGGCGCGCGCCATGTTGCGGATGCGGCCAATGTAGGCAGCGCGCTCGGTGACAGAAATCGCACCGCGTGCGTCCAGCAGGTTGAAGCTGTGCGCAGCCTTCAAAACTTGCTCGTAGGCCGGCAACGCCAGTTGTTCGGCAATCAGGTGCTGCGCTTGCTTTTCGTGCGCGGCAAAGGCGGTGAACAAGAAATCGGCATCGGCGTGCTCAAAGTTGTAGGTCGATTGCTCGACCTCGTTTTGCTTGTAGACGTCGCCGTAAGTCAGCTTCGTGCCATCGGCGCCTTCCGTCCACACCAGGTTGTAGACGTTGTCCACGCCTTGCAGGTACATCGCCAAGCGCTCTAGGCCGTAGGTGATTTCGCCGGTCGCCGGTTTGCAGTCGATGCCGCCGACCTGCTGGAAATAGGTGAACTGTGTCACTTCCATGCCGTTCAGCCAAACCTCCCAGCCCAAGCCCCACGCGCCCAGCGTTGGGTTTTCCCAGTCGTCTTCGACGAAGCGGATGTCGTTCTTTTTCAAATCGAAGCCAAGCGCTTCGAGGCTGCCTAAATACAGCTCCAAGATGTTGGCCGGCGCGGGTTTCAGCACCACTTGGTATTGGTAGTAATGCTGCAAACGGTTGGGGTTTTCGCCGTAGCGGCCATCCTTGGGACGGCGGCTGGGCTGGACGTAGGCGGCCTTCCACGGCTCGGGGCCGATGGCGCGCAAAAAGGTCGCGGTGTGCGAGGTGCCGGCGCCGACTTCCATGTCGTAAGGCTGCAAAAGTGCGCAGCCCTGGGCGTCCCAGTAGGTCTGCAGTTTCAGGATGATTTGTTGGAATGTGAGCATGGCTTTTTCAGGACACGCGCCAGGCCAATCCTGGGCGGACAGTAAAGGAGCGCGCAGCGCGCGCAAAAAGAGATTTTAAGGGGCACCTGCGGCGAGAGATTCTGGGGACAAGGGCAGCGCCCACAAATCAAAATTAATAGCTAGCACCGCACGCATCTAAACACTTTTAATCACTAAATCATCTAAAACCCTTTAAATACGTGCGGTAGTAGCTCACTTTTTAATATAGCTAGAGCACTCTGTCGGGTTACGCCCTTTGGGCTAACCCGACCTACGAATAAAGCCTGCAGCACCGCGCATCCCTAAAATGCCCACCACCCCAGCCACACCCCACGGAGCACCGCATGAGTCTGATGAATTTCATTACTAAGCAACTAATTGAAGTCATCGAGTGGACGGACGACTCGCGCGATACGCTGTCGTACCGCTGGCCCGACGAGGACAAGGAAATCAAAAACGGCGCACAACTCATCGTGCGCGAGTCGCAGCAGGTGCAGTTTGTCTCTGCCGGCCAGTTTGCTGACCTGTTCCAGCCCGGCAAGTACAGCCTGACCACCGAAAATATCCCCCTCCTGTCCACCCTGCGCGGCTGGAAATACGGCTTCCAGTCGCCCTTCAAATGCGACGTGTATTACCTCAATACACGCCTGTTCACCGGCAACAAATGGGGCACCTCCAACCCGGTGATGATGCGCGACAAGGACTTTGGCGTGGTGCGCCTGCGCGCCTTTGGCTCCTACGATTTCCGCATTGTCGAAGCGCCCAAGTTCTTGAAAGAAGTCGCTGGCACCGACCAAAATTTCCGCCTCGACGAGTTTGCCGACACCATGCGCTCGCGCATCGTCAGCGTGTTTACCGAAGCCTTGGCGCGCGCCCAGGTCCCGGCGCTGGACGTGGCCACGCGCTACTCGGAAATGGGTGAGGCGCTGCTGCAGCTGATCAACCCGGCCATGCGCGAGAAGTACGGCCTGGAGATCACCACCTTCCTGCTGGAAAACGTCTCGGTGCCACCCGAGGTCGAGCAGGCCATCGACAAGCGCTCTAGCATGGGCGTGATTGGCAACCTGAACGATTACGTCAAATACCAGATGGGCCAGGCCATGACCGCTGGCGGTGACGCCAGCACTGCCGCCACCCTGCCGGCCACCATGGCTATGGGCTTTGGCATGGCGCAAGAGATGATGCGCAGCATGCAGTCCGGTGGCCAAGGCCAAGCGGCAGGTAGTTCGGCGCCGCACGACCCATTCGCGCCCCCAGCCGCCAGCGCACCGGCGCCAGCCGCTGCACCTGCCAGCGCGGCCCCGCAAGTGCTGACGCCGGCCCAAGCCGCGCAGGCGCTGGGCGTATCGGAAGCAGACGTCATGACCGAGATCACCGCTGGCAACCTGAAGGCTCGCCAAATTGGCAGCCAGTGGCGCATTGCGCAAAGCGCGCTGGACGAGTTTTTGCGCGGATAAAACGCAGCTACGCTACCTCGTAGGTCGGGTTAGCGCAGCGTAACCCGACATTCTCAGCACCCCAGAGCACCTGTCGGGTTACGCCCTTTGGGCTAACCCGACCTACGGGCTCAAGTCATCGCCTCACATGCCACCCTCCACCACCACCATCCCGCCACCCGCCCAGCCGGCGATGGTCAAAAAGCACCCCTGCCCGGAGTGCGGCGCCAACCTGGAATGGAGCGCAACACGCCAGTCGCTGCAATGCCCGTACTGCGGCACGCTGGTGCCGTGGTCGGACGAGCAACGCGAGCAGTTGGGCAGCGAAGTGGCAGAGCAAGACCTGCAAGCGGCTCTGCGCAACCCCAGCGCCGGGCGCGGCTGGGGCCAAGAGCGGCGCGAGGTCCAGTGCCAAAACTGCCAGGCGATTTCGGTGTTTGTCGATGGCCGGGTGGCGCAGCGCTGCGACTTTTGCGGCTCGCCGGCCATCGTGGCGCACGAGGAGCGCAACGACGCCATCACGCCACAAAGCATCCTGCCGTTCAAGATCAGCGACGGCCAGGTGCGCGAGCGTATCCGCCAGTGGTATGGCTCGCGCTGGTTTGCGCCCAACAAGCTCAAAAACGCCGCGCTGACCGACACGCTGCGCGGCGCCTACCTGCCCTATTGGACGTTTGACGCCCATGTCGATGCCAGCTGGCAGGCCGATGCCGGTTATTACTACTACGTCACCGAGCAGTACCGCGACAGCAACGGCAATACGCAAACCCGCCAAGTGCGTCAGGTGCGCTGGGAGAGGGCGTCGGGTGATTTAAAACATTTCTTTGACGATGAATTAGTGCCCGGCACCGTCGGCGTGCATGAAAAGCTGCTGCGCCAAATCGAGCCGTTCCCGACCACCACCGACCTACAGCCGTACACGCCCGAATTTGTGCGCGGCTGGACGGTGGAGCGCTATCAGATCGACCTGGGCCGCGCCGCCCAGCGCAACGAAAAAGACATGGACGCGCAGGTGCAGCAGCTGTGCTCGGCCCAAGTGCCTGGCGACACCCAGCGCAACCTGCGCGTGCAGTGCCAGTACCAAGGCCGCACCTTCAAGCACATCCTGGTGCCGGTGTGGCTGGTCGGTTACACCTACGGGCGCACAACCTATCAGGTAGTGGCCAATGGCTACACCGGCACCATCGCCGGTGAGCAGCCGTACAGCTGGGTCAAGATTTTCTTCACCGCGCTGCTGGTGATCAGCGTGATAGCGCTGGTGCTGGCGGGCTCAGGGCGCTGAGTGCCTCACACCAGCACCACCAATCACGGCAAATCGCGGCTTGGATCGGGCGTCGTGGCATCGCGCGGGCCGATCTGGCCGAGGCGGCTTCTCAAAGACTGCGGCTGGCCGGTCAAGATGGCGGCGTAGTTGGTGGTGTTGGACAGCACCTTCTTGACGTAGTCGCGCGTTTCAGCAAACGGCACGTTCTCGGCCCAGATGGCAGCGTCCAGCACCGGGCCGTTGCGCCAGTTGCGCGGGCGCCCGGGGCCGGCGTTGTAGGCTGCGGCGGCCATCGGCATGGAACCGGCAAAGTCGTCCAGCGCCAGCTTGAGGTATGCCGTGCCGATGGTGATGTTGGTGTCGCGGTCGTTCAACTGCGCCGGCGTGAAGCTGGTCAGGCCGATTTTTTTGGCCGTCCAGCGCGCCGTCGCCGGCATCACCTGCATCAGGCCCGAGGCACCCACGCCCGAGCGCGCATCCATGATGAAGCGGCTTTCCTGGCGGATCAGGCCGTAAACGTAAGCCGGGTCCAGGCCAATGGTCTGGCTGCGCGCCACCACCGTGCTTTGGTAGGGCATCGGAAAGCGCTGCGTGTAATCAAACACGGTTTTGGTGCGCTCGCTGGTGTTGATGCAGCGATCCCAGACCTCGCGCTGGCAAGCCAAGTCGGCGGCAGCCAGCAATTCACGCTCGCTCATGCCACCTGGGTTGTGCAGGTTGGTGGCGTAGTTCCACTCACGCACGCCCTCACTGCGCAGGCCGATGGCAATGGCGTACAAGGCGCGGTTCAGCGCCGGGTTGGCACGCACCAAGGCCTTTTCCTGGGTGGTGAGCGGCGCGGGCGCCGGTGGCACCGTGATGCGTTGGCCCAGATCTTCCAGCGCCAGCTGCTCATAAAAGCCGCGCTGGCTGGCAATGCCCTGCAGCAGCAGCTGCGCCTCGGCGCGCTGCTCGTCGCCCGGCCGATCCTGCAACAGGGCATGTGCCCTCCAGTACGCCCAGGTGCTGTCCTGGCGTGCTTCGGCGCTCATGGCATTGATGGTTTTGCTCACCGTTTTCCACTCGCCGGCGCGCAGGGCGGCGCGCACTTTCCAGCCCAGCAGGTCGTCGTTCAGGTCCGCGTCCTTGGCCACTTTCTTGAAGTAGTCCATGGCCGTGGGCGAGAGGCGAAACGCCGCCTGCTTGCCGATCACGCCCCAGGTCCAGTTGCGTTCTTCGGGCGTCAGCTGGCCGCCCCATTTGTTCTCCAGCAGACTGGCCGCGCCGTCGGGGTCGCTGCTGGCCAGGCGGATCAGCCCCAACACCATCAGCTCCTGGCGCTGGCGCGTTGGCGCCGTGGCGCGGCTGTGCAGAAATTTCAGCGGGTTGCTGCTCAACTCAATCAGCTGCGGCAGCATGTCGGGCGCCACGATGGTGATGGCGTTGCGCGCTGCGCGCACACGGTTGGCCTCCACCGCCAGGCGCGCCTTGCGCCAGACATCCAGCGCTGGCAGCTGGCGCGCAGTAAACAGCTCGCCCGCCGCGTAGGTGCAGCCATCGTCGCCCTCGCGCTGGGCATACCAGTTGTCGCGCACCTGCGCCACCGCAGCCGCCGGCATGGCGGCGCCCATGTTCTCGATGGTCAGGGCGTAGCAGCGCACCTCACGGTCATCCGACATACGGTAATACGGGTGCTGCGCGGCAAAGCGGCCCCAGTCGCGCCGCTGGCCAAGCAACAGCAGCCAGTCATTGCGCAGGCGGTCTTCCTGGTAACTGCCGGCATAGCGCTGCAAGAAGGCGGATACTTCGGCGTCGCTGGCTTCGCCCAAACGCAGGCGCAGCTCCCAGTACGCAGCCCACGGTTCCAGTGCATGGCCGCGCGCGCCGGGCAGCAGCAAGCTGAGCTTTTTGCGATCCAACTTGCGAAACGCCTGTTGCATCTCGACCAGGGTGGCATCGCCCTGGGCTGGTGCTGTAGGCTGCGCAGCAACCTGGGCGGACAAGGGAAAAGCGGCGGTGGCGAGCACGGCACACGCCGCCAGTGGTGTCAAAATCTTGAGCAATTGCATGGGGGAATTATGTGATGGACAAAGCAGCCCTGCGGAAAACACTGGTGCAACAGCGCCTGGACTTACCCGATCGCCTGGCACGCGCCGACCTGTTGCAGCAAATTTTGCGTATCTGGCTGGTACACCGCACGGACACCGTGATTGGCGCCTATTGGCCGATCAAAGGCGAGTTTGATCCACTGCCGGCACTGCACCGCTGGAAGGAAGACGGCGAGCTGCTGGACGAACCACAGCTGCGCCGCATTGGCCTGCCAGTAGTCAATAAACAGCACAAGACGCTGACCTTCCACGCCTGGTACCCCGGCTGCCCGATGGAAGAAGACGCCTACGGCATCCCCAAACCCAAAGACACCGAACTGATCGTGCCGACGCTGCTGTTTGTGCCCTGCGTTGGCTACGCCGCCGGCGGCTACCGGCTGGGCTACGGCGGCGGCTTTTACGACCGCACCCTGGCCACGCTGCAGCCGAACCCCTTCACCGTCGGTCTGGGCTATACCCACGGCTACCTGGACGATTTCACGCCCGAGCCGCACGATCTGCCGCTGGACGCCATCCTGAACGACAACGGTGTGGTCTGGCCGGTGTGACCGGGCGGCTCCGCGCAATCCATCCCTGAAAGGCAGGCCCGCCATGCTCAAGCTGTATATCGGCAGTAAAAATTACTCGTCCTGGTCGCTGCGCCCCTGGCTGCTGATGCGCCAGACTGGGATTGCCTTTGATGAGGTGGTGGTGCGCTTTGACAGCTTTGCTGCCGACTCGCAGTTCAAGCGGACACTGCAGGGCATCAGCCCGACCGGCAAAGTGCCGGTGCTGGTCGATGGCGACCGGGTGGTGTGGGACACGTTGGCGATTGCCGAAACCCTGGCCGAACAATATCCGGACAAGCAGCTGTGGCCGCAGGACGCGCACGCCCGCGCCCAGGCGCGCAGCGTGGTGGCCGAAATGCACAGCGGCTTTACCGCGCTGCGCAGCGCCTGCCCGCAAAACATCGAAGCACAGCTGCCGGACACCGGCGCCCTGCTCTGGCGCGACCAGCCCGCCGTGCGCGCCGACGTCGCCCGCTTGGTCGAGATGTGGAGCGCGCTGCTAGCGCAGCACGGTGGCCCGATGCTGCTGGGCGACTTCAGCATTGCCGATGCGTTTTTTGCCCCGGTATGCATGCGCCTGGTGACCTATGCCCTGCCCGTGCCGGCACACATTGGCGCCTACATCGACCGCGTGCGCGCCCTGCCGGCGATGCAGGACTGGATTGCCGGCGCACTGGCCGAGCAGGACTTTCGCGCTTTTGAGGAGCCGTACCGGCTACAGCGCTGAGAGGACAGCGCGCCCTGCTTTTCAGCCCTGGCGGAACTGCTTGCGCAAGAACGGCTTGTGGCGCGCGATGTGCGCCATCTGCGCCTCGGCAATAGTGCCGCCCAAATTTTCGCCATCGCCATTGAGCACCTCGTTGGCGTAGCGCATGGCACGCGCCACCACTTCGGTTTCGCTCACGCCCTGCGCCGTCGCCAACTCCAGCGCCACACAGCGCATGGCGCGCTGGGACAGCATCCACATGGCGCCAAACGAGTCCCAAGCGGCCGCAGCTTCTTGAGATTTTTCGCGGTCGGCGAGGATTTCATTCAACGGCTTGGCGAGAATTTCTTGCAGGCTATCGACCTGCTGTTGCAGGTGTTCTGCACGCTCTTCCCATTGAGCGGCAGTAGCTTGAACAGCGCTAGCGCCCGCAGCAACAGGCACCGGCAGGCTGCCATCCGGATTCGGCTGGGCAATGGACAGGGAGGAAGAAAAGGAGGTCATAAAGTGCTTCCCTCTTGTGCGCGATAACCATCCCAGCCACGCGCACGCAGCGTGCAAGCCGGACACGTGCCACAGCCATAACCCCATTCGTGGCGCTGGCCGCGCTCGCCTTGGTAGCAGGTGTGGGTGTCTTCGACAATCAAGTCCACCAATGCCTGCCCGCCCAGCGATTCGGCCATGCGCCAGGTAGCGGCCTTGTCGATCCACATCAGCGGCGTTTCGATGCGCAGGCGCTGCGCCAGCCCTAAATTCAGCGCCAGCTGCATCGCCTTCATGGTGTCATCGCGGCAGTCCGGGTAACCCGAAAAATCGGTCTCGCACACGCCGGTCACGATCACCTGCAGGCCGCGCCGATAGGCCAGCGCACCGGCCAGCGTCAAAAACAGCAGATTGCGCCCCGGCACAAAGGTGTTGGGCAGACCATCGGCCTGCATGGCAAACGCGACATCCTCGGTCAGCGACGAGCCACCGATCTGGCGCAGCACATCGAGACTGAGCACATGGTCTTGGCCCAAGAACGGCTCCCATTGCGGAAAGCGCTCGCGCAGCCGCGCTAACACGACGGTGCGCGCCAGCATCTCGACGCTGTGGCGCTGACCGTAGTCAAATCCCAAGGTTTCAACGCGCTCATAGCGCTCCAAGGCATGGGCCAGGCAGGTGGTCGAATCCTGCCCGCCAGAGAAAAGAACGAGAGCGGTGGTGTGCATGGGGTGATTAGAACGGCTGGGCGCGCCCCCTACACTCGGGCGCATGAAAATTTACATGGTCGGCGGCGCGGTGCGTGACCGCTTGTTAGGGCGGGAGGTCAGTGACCGCGATTGGGTGGTGGTGGGCGCGACGCCAGAGCAAATGGTGGCGCAGGGCTATCTGCCGGTGGGGCGGGATTTTCCGGTGTTTTTGCACCCAAAAACCCGCGAGGAATATGCGCTGGCGCGCACTGAGAGGAAGAGCGGGCGCGGCTATCGGGGCTTTGTGGTGCAGACCTCGCCCGAGGTGACACTGGAAGAAGACTTGGCACGGCGCGACCTAACTATCAATTCGATAGCTACTAATGCACGTCCTAAAAGCGCTGCAGACTATTTTGACCCTTATCACGGCCAGCGCGATCTGGAAAAGCGCGTGCTGCGCCATGTCACCGACGCTTTCCGCGAAGACCCGGTACGCATCCTGCGTGTGGCGCGCTTTGCGGCGCGCTTGACCGATTTTTCCGTGGCGCCTGAGACGCTGCAGCTGATGCGCGAGATGGTGGCGCACGGCGAGGCCGATCACTTGGTGGCTGAACGCGTCTGGCAAGAACTGGCGCGCGGGCTGATGGAGGAGCAACCGTCGCGGATGTTTGAGGTGCTGCGCGCTTGCGGTGCGCTGGCGGTGGTGCTGCCCGAGGTGAACCGCCTGTGGGGCGTGCCGCAGCGTGCGGACCACCACCCCGAAATTGATACCGGCATCCACCTGATGATGGTGCTGGACATGGCCGCGCACCTGAAGGCGCCGCTGACGGTGCGCTTTGCTTGTCTGGTACACGACTTGGGCAAAGCCACCACGCCGGCGCATGTGCTGCCGCGCCACTTGGGCCACGAGGAGCGCAGCGCCCAGTTGCTCAAGGGGCTGGCCGCACGCCTGCGCGTGCCGCTGGACTGCCGCGAAATTGCCGATGTGGTGGCGCGAGAGCACGGCAATATCCACCGCAGCGCCGAACTGGACGCGGCCGCGCTGGTGCGGCTGATTGAGCGCTGCGACGGCATCCGCAAGCCCGAGCGTTTTGCTGAAATTTTGCTGGCCTGCGAGTGCGATGCACGTGGGCGCTTGGGGCGGCAAGCATCCGCCTACCCCCAGCGCCAGCGGCTGCGGGAAGCGCTGGTGGCGCTGCAAGCGGTTGCTACGGCAACCATAGCGGCTAGCGCAGCAGCAGCGGGCGTTACCGGGCCAAAAGTGGGTGAAATGATCCACGCCGCACGGGTCAAGGCGGTGGCGGCTTGGTTGGCCTCTGCAGCCACGCCAACACCCGCCGCCTGACCACACAAGCTCAGGCCGGCACCGACTGCACCCAGCGCACGATGTCGGCCGCACTGAGTGCGCCCGAGATACGCGCCGCTTCTTTACCGTTTTTGAACAACACCAGGGTCGGGATGCTGCGGATGTGGTAGGGCGCCGCGACTTGCGGGTGTGCCTCGGTATCAAGCTTGGCCAAGCGCATGTGCGGTTCCAGCTGACCGGCGGCTTGGACAAACGCCGGCGCCATCTGCCGGCACGGGCCGCACCACGGCGCCCAGAAATCCACCAGCATCGGAATCTGGTTGCGCTGCACCTGCTTGGCAAAGCTGGTGGCGTCCAGTTCGAGCGGCGCTGCCATAAACAGCGGCTGGTGGCAGCTACCGCAGTCGGGCGCGCTGGCCAACTGGGCCGACTGCACCCGGTTGGTGGTGTGGCAGTGCGGGCAGACGATGTGCAGAGCTTCGGTCATGGCGGGCTTTCTCAAGAGAAGTGGTGGTCACGACATCGGGCCAAAGGGACATAAATTCAAGCGGAGAAACGCACACTGACCGTACAACCGGCACCCAGCACCGCCGTGGCCTGGGCGTCGCCGCCATGGCGCTGGGCAATGGCGCGCACTGCCGCTAGGCCGGTACCGACCCCTTCAAACTCAGTCGCACGGTGCAGGCGCTGGAACATGCCAAACAGGCCGGCGGCCTGCGCCGGATTGAAGCCGGCGCCGTTGTCCTGCACGCGCAGCGTGACGCTGCCGTCGGCGCTGCATTCGCCCACGACGGCAATGCGCGCCGGATCGCACCCGCGCGTGAATTTGAGCGCGTTACCAACCAGCTCGGCCAGCAGCTGGCGCAACAGCGCGGCGTCGCCCTGCACGCTGGGCAGGTCGGGAGCGATATGCCACTGCACGACCCGGCCTTGCACCTGCGCGGCCAGCGTAGCCTGCACTTCGTGCGCCAGCGCGGTCAGCGCAACCGGCTGGCGCAGCAGGGGCGCGTGGGCGATGCGCGACAGCGCCAGCAGACCATCCAGCATGCGCCCCATGCGCCGCGCCGACTGGTCCATGGTGGATAGAAATTCCTGCGCCTCCGCCAGCGCTTCCCCCTGCAGGCCAGCGTCCTGCAGCAGTTCGGCCACCAACGGGCCATAGGAGGTGATGTGGCGCAGCGGCGCGCGCAAGTCGTGTGAGACGGCGCGCAAAAATTCTTCCTGCGCCGCACGCAGCGCGGCCAGTTCACGCTCGCGCTCGGCCAACAGGGCAAGCGCCTGTGACAGCGTTGGTGCTGGCAGCGGCGCTAACGCGGGCTCGGCAGCGGTGTCAAGCCAAGGCGCCATCCCGCTCATGGCTTGGGCAGCTTGGCAGGGCGCGTCCAGTTCGTCAGATGGACCTGTTTGCCGCGCGCCACGCCCAGCGCGCCCGCTGGCACGGCTTTGGTGACGGTCGAGCCGCCGCCCACAGTCGCACCAGCGCCAATGGTGATCGGCGCCACCAGCACGCAGTTGCTGCCAATGTGCACATCGGCCTCGATCACGGTACGGTGCTTGTTGGCGCCGTCGTAGTTGGCGGTGATGCTGCCGGCGCCGTAGTTGACGCGCTCGCCCACCGTGGCGTCGCCCAGATAGGCCAGGTGGTTGGCCTTGGCGCCATCGGCCAGGGTGGAATTTTTGACTTCGACAAAGTTGCCGATGTGTACCGCGCGGCCCAGCTGCGCGCCGGGGCGCAGGCGGGCGAACGGCCCGATCAGCGCACCCTCGCCCACCGCCACGCCGGCTTGCTCGCCATCGATGTGGGTGTAGGGGTGAATCACCGCACCCGCCGCAATCACCGCATTGGCAATGCAGCAGTGCGCGCCAATCTGCACGCCCTCGCCCAGTTCCACGCGGCCGGTGAAAATGCAGCCGACGTCGATTTCCACGTCCTGCCCGCAAACCAATGCGCCGCGCACACCGGTTCGTGGGTCGTCGCGCAGGTCAAAACGCGCCGGATCGGCCAAGCGCACGCCCTGCTCCATCAGCGCATGCGCCTGGCGCAGTTGGTAGGCACGCTCCAGCTCGGCCAGTTGCACCGGGCTGTTGACGCCGGCGACCTGCAACGCGTCACTGATGCGGTGCGCCAGCACTGGCACGCCATCCGCCACGGCCAGGGCGACGATGTCGGTCAGGTAATACTCGCCCTGGGCGTTGTGATTGGTCAAGCGGCCCAGCCACGGCGCCAGCAGGCGCGCCGGTACGGCCAGGATGCCGCTGTAGACCTCGGTGATGGCGCGCTGGGCCTCGCTGGCGTCCTTGTGCTCGACGATGGCCTGCACCGCACCCGCGGCGTTGCGCACGATGCGGCCATAGCCGGTCGGGTCGGGCAGCGTCACCGTCAGTAGCGCCAGCGCGCCGTCGTATACGTCATCGATCACGCCTTCCGAGGCAGCAATCAGCGCACGCAGCGTGTCCGGCTGGGTCAGCGGCACATCGCCCGACAGCACCACCACCGTGCCATCGGTACGCAACTGCGGCAGCGCCTGCTGCACGGCGTGGCCGGTGCCCAACTGCGGCTCCTGGCGAACAAATGCCAATTCAAATTCAGGGTTAAAAGTAGCACTAACGCTTGCTGCACCTGCGGTAGCAGCTTCTACTTCCATAGCACCATGGCCAGTGATGACGATGGCGCTGCGCGCCTGCAAATGCGCCGCCTGGTCCAGTACATGCTGCAGCAGCGGCCGCCCGGCCAGACGCTGCAAAACTTTGGGCAAACGGCTTTTCATGCGCGTGCCTTTGCCGGCGGCCATGATGAGGATGTCGAGTGGTGTCATAAAAACTCCGTGGTCCGGTGCGGTTGGTGGCGGCGCGCTCGCA
Source organism: Simplicispira psychrophila DSM 11588 (assembly GCF_000688255.1). GTDB lineage: Bacteria > Pseudomonadota > Gammaproteobacteria > Burkholderiales > Burkholderiaceae_C > Simplicispira > Simplicispira psychrophila. Next base: position 404,035 of record NZ_JHYS01000001.1, read on the forward strand.
GGCGGCGCACGCCCAGCGTACCGGCGCGATTATCGGGGCCGTGCGGCGCCAGCGGAACTACAACAGCGGCACACAGCGCGCCGGCTGGTCGTAGTACTCGGCCAGGCGTTCCAGCGCATGGGGATTGGGCAGGCGCAGCCGGCCGTGCGCGATGTCGTGCAACCCCAGTTTGGCCAGCCGGCGCAGCGTTTTGTTGGTGTGTACCAGTGACAGCCCCAACGCATCGGCAATGTGCTGCTGGTTGAGCGGAAAAGGCACACTGCCGCCCTCGGCCAGGCCCAGCCGCTCCAAGCGCCGGTAGAGGTGCATCAGCAGCATCGCCACACGCTCGGTGGCATTGCGCTGCCCGGTGGTCAGCAGGTTGTCGTCCACAAAGCTCTCGCCACGCGCCGACAGCCAGGTGATGTCATAGCCCAGCCGCGGCTCGGTGCGAAACAGCTCCCACAGGCGGTCGCCGGTAAACACGCACAGCGCGCAGTCGGTCACGGCCTCGACGCCGTGCGCGGCACTGTCGCCAAACTCCTGCTGCAAGCCCACCAGATCGCCTGGCAGCACGAAGTTGAGGATCTGCCGGCGCCCGTCGCTGAGCGTCTTGTAGCGAAACGCCCAGCCGGCGTACAGGGTGAACAACTTGCCGTTGGGGGCGTATTCGCGGATCACCGCCGCGCCGGCCGACACTGCCAGTACACCGCTGCGAAAAGATTCGATAAACGCCAGCTGCTGCGGCGTCACGGACGTGAACGCATCCGTCTGGCGCAGCCGGCAATCACTGCAGTGGGGTGGGCAAAATCTGACAGCAAGCGGAGGAACGTGGTGCATCGTGGGCGGATTCTAGAAGGGCGGCCAACCGGCCGCCCCACAGTGGCCCGTGGCACATGGGTTGCCGTTTGGCGTGTGGTGTGTGGTGTGTGGTGTGTCTTTTGACATTGCAATGACATGGAGGGTTGCTTACAGTGGTACGCCTATGACCTCGTCCCTGAACACCCTCTATGAAGTGCTGTATGTCAGCGTGCTGGCGCCCGGCGCTCCGGTCAGCGCCGTCGCGGAGATTGCCGGCCATGCGCGTGCCGCCAATGCGCAGCGCGGCATCACCGGCCTGCTGGTGTTTGACGGCAACGGCTTTTGCCAGCAGCTGGAGGGCACGCAAAAAAATGTGCTCTCCGCCATGGAGCGGATTAGCCAGGACGCCCGCCACGTGCAGATCAGTGTGGTGCACCACGGCCCGCTGACGGCGCGGCGTTTTTCTGACTTCAGCCTGGCTTTCAGCCCAGCAGAAGATGCCGACACGCTGGCGGCGCTGGCTTTGCTCGACGGCGAGGCGGCGCTGCAGGCATTCCATGCACTGCGTGCGAGCGTGCTGCTGTAAATAACACGCGCTTTGGCGCCAGCGCCTGCCAGCTAAAACCCTAGCTGCTGGCGCTTGCTGCACAAGCGTTGCAGCCAAATTCGCTGTATTTCTCTCAGGCCAGTGTCACGCGGGCAAATTTGCGCTTGCCCACCTGCACCACATAGCTGCCCACGTCCAGCTTCAAACCGCGCTCGCTGACCACGCTGCCGTCCACCCGCACACCACCGCCGTCGATCAGGCGATTAGCCTCACTGGTCGAGGGGGCCAAGTTGGCCTGCTTGAGCAGCGCGCCGATGCCCAGCGGCGCGCCGGACAGCGCCACTTCAGCAATCTCGTCGGGCACGCCGCCCTTGCTGCGGTTGATGAAGTCCTGCTCGGCCGCGTCGGCGGCAGCCGCGCTGTGAAAGCGTGCGGTGATTTCTTTCGCCAGCGCCACTTTGGCGTCCTTGGGATTGCGCCCAGCGGCAATCTCGGCCCTGAACGCGGCAATCTCGGCCAAGCTTTTAAACGACAGCAGCGTGTACCAGTCCCACATCAGCGTGTCCGAAATACTCAGCACCTTGGCAAACATGGTGTTGGCGTCTTCGGTGATGCCGATGTAGTTGTTTTTCGACTTGGACATCTTCTCGACGCCGTCCAGCCCGACCAGCAGTGGCATGGTGAGCACGCACTGCGGCTCCTGGCCGTATTCCTGTTGCAAGTGGCGACCCATCAGCAAATTGAATTTTTGATCCGTGCCGCCCAGCTCGAGGTCGGCCTTGAGCGCCACCGAGTCGTAACCCTGCATCAACGGGTACAAAAACTCATGCACTGCAATCGGCGTGCCGGCCTTGAAACGGTCGTGAAAGTCGTTGCGCTCCATCATCCGTGCCACAGTAAATTTGGCGGCCAGCTGGATCATGCCGGTGGCACCCAGCGGCTCGCACCACTCGCTGTTGTAGCGAATCTCAGTTTTGGCCGGGTCGAGCACCAAACTGGCTTGCTGGTAATAGGTTTCGGCGTTGAACTTGATTTGCTCCGGCGTCAACGGCGGGCGCGTGTTGTTGCGCCCGGACGGGTCGCCAATCAGGCTGGTGAAGTCGCCAATCAAGAAAATCACCTGGTGGCCCAGGTCTTGCAGCTGGCGCATTTTGTTCAGCACCACGGTGTGGCCGATGTGGATGTCGGGCGCAGTCGGGTCCAGGCCGAGCTTGATGCGCAGCGGCTGGCCGCTGGCTTGAGAGCGTGTCAGCTTCTTTACCCACTCGTCTTGCGGCAGCAGTTCCTGCACGCCGCGCAGCGAGACTTCAAGCGCTTGTCTTACATCTTCGGACACCGCAACCGGTGTAACAAAATCTTGATTCATAAGGGTTTTCCTGGGGTGCTCGGGCGTCGCCCTGGCTATAATTCGGGCCACATTGCAGTGGCGGATTCTACGTAGTCCCGCTATTTCGACCCGCTCGAACGGCTGCATCCTGACAGTTTGTGCGTTCCGAAGCCCTCGTGCTGATCCAGCCCGGTGCCCCACGGACACACGCTCACCCTGGGGATTTACCTTTGAAATACGGTTTCACCACCGCCAGCCAGGCATTGCTTGGCCGGTTGTCTCGCAGCATTCAGCAGCATCCCAAACGCATCACGGCCGCTCTGGCCACGGTTCTACTGACCGGCGGCGGCGGCGCGTTTGCCGTGGCCTCGTTTGGCCCCGATCCGGTCGATTTGCCGGTGACCCTGATCGAGCAGCCGGTGGAATCGCTGGCCAGTGGTCAATCCCTGGCCGAGTTGATCGACCGGCCCGGGTTTTCGCTCTACCGCTCTGGCCACGTCCGCGCCAGCGATACCGCTGAATCGCTGCTCCGGCGCCTGGGCATTGCCGATCCGGCCGCCGCCGCTTTTTTACGCCGCGATGCCAACGCCCAGCGCAATCTGCTGGGGCGCACCGGGCGCATCCTCTCGGCCGAAACCTCGGACGACCACCGTTTGGTGCGCATCACGGCACGCTGGGCGCACGACGACGACGGCACCTTCCAGCGCCTGGTGATCGAAAAATCAGGCAACGGCTTTGTCTCGCACATCACTTCGGCCCCGCTCACCACCTCCAGCCGTCTGGCCGGCGGCGTGGTGCGCAGTTCGCTGTTTGCCGCCACCGACGCGGCCAGCATCCCGGACGCCGTGGCCGTACAGATGGCCGAGCTGTTTTCGGGCAATATCGACTTTCACCGCGCCCTGCGCCAAGGCGACCGCTTCTCGGTGGTCTACGAAACCCTGGAAGCCGACGGCGAACTGCTGCGCAGCGGCCGCGTGCTCAGCGCTGAATTCCACAACAACGGCAAGACGCACCAGGCCATGTGGTTCCAGGAGCCGGGCGCGAGCAAAGGCGCCTACTACACGCTCGCGGGCCAGAACATGCGCCGCGCCTACCTGACCTCCCCGGTCGAGTTCTCGCGCGTTTCCAGTGGCTTCAAGATGCGCTTTCACCCCATTCTGCAAACGTGGCGCGCCCACCTGGGCACCGACTTTGCTGCACCTTCGGGCACCGCCGTGCGCACCGTCGGCGACGGTGTGATCGAGTTCGCCGGGGTGCAGAACGGCTATGGCAACGTGGTGTACGTCAAGCACCGCAACCAGCACGTCACCGTGTATGCCCACCTGAGCCGCATCGACGTGCGCACCAACCAGGCGGTGGACCAGGGCCAGACCCTTGGCGCCGTCGGCGCCACCGGCTGGGCCACCGGCCCACACCTGCACTTTGAATTCCGCATCAACGGCCAACAGCAGGACCCGATGCTCATCGCCCAGCAAAGCGAATCCGCCCAGCCGGTGTCGGCCGCTGCACGCCCCGCATTCAACCGCCTGGCCGCCAGCATGCGCATGCAGCTGACCTCGGCCGAACTGATCGAGCAAGCCAGCGCCGACTGAGCCATCTGCGCCCTGCATGTCTGAGCTGTACATCGGCCTGATGTCGGGCACTTCGCTCGACGGTGTGGACGGCGTTTTGGTTGATTTTTCAGACTCAAAATGCCTTGTAAGGCAGCACTGGTCAGCACCACTAGCTACCGAATTAAGAGCGGAGCTGCTGGCCTTGAATACCGCTGGTGCCGATGAGTTGCACCGCGCCGCGCTCGCTGCCAATGCCCTGGTGCGCACCTATGCCGACACCGTACAGGCGCTGCTGGCAGACAGCGGCGTGGTCGCCAGCGCCGTGCGCGCCATCGGTGCCCACGGCCAGACGGTGCGCCACCGCCCGCAGGCCTTTGATGGCACCGGCTACACCCTGCAGCTGAACAACCCGGCGCTGCTGGCAGAACTGACTGGCATCACCGTGGTGGCCGATTTTCGCAGCCGCGACGTCGCCGCAGGCGGGCAGGGCGCGCCGCTGGTGCCCGCCTTTCACCAACATGTCTTTGCCCAGCCGCAGGCCACGATGCTGGTGCTGAATATCGGCGGTATTTCCAACCTGAGCGTGCTAGGCGCTAAAGACGATGCTCAGGGCCAAGTGCTGGGCTTTGACTGCGGGCCGGGCAACGCGCTGATGGACTACTGGTGCCAGCGCCACACCGGCCAACCATTTGACCGGGACGGCGCCTGGGCGGCCACTGGCACGCTGTTGCCGGCCTTGCTGGCGCAGTGCCTGGCCGAACCTTATTTGCACCAGCCACCGCCCAAGAGCACCGGCCGCGACTTGTTCAATCCGCACTGGCTGCACGCGCAACTCGATACGCACGGCAATGCGGCGCCGCAAGACATACAGGCCACATTGACCGAATTGACCGCTAGCGCTTGTGCCAGCAGCGTAAGCAGCTATGGAAAAAAGAGTAAAAATCTAGCCGTCTGCGGCGGTGGCGCCTTCAATCAGCATTTGATGCACCGCCTGCAAGCCTTGCTGCCCACAGTGGCAGTACAACCGTCTGATGCCTATGGCCTACCCGCGCAACAGGTCGAGGCGGCGGCCTTTGCCTGGCTGGCACGGCAAACGCTGTGTGGCGCCCCCGGCAACTTGCAAAGCGTCACGGGCGCCCAAGGTGCCCGTGTGTTGGGGGCGATCTACCCCGCGTGAGTCAAGAAAACGGTCAGGAAAAGCTGGAGCCACAACCGCAGGTGGAGGTGGCGCCGGGGTTCTTGATGACGAATTGCGCGCCCTGCAGGTCTTCCTTGTAGTCAATCTCGGCACCGACGAGGTACTGAAAACTCATGGCATCGATCAGCAGCGACACGCCATTTTTGGTCATGACAGTGTCATCGTCATTGGTGATTTCATCGAAAGTGAATCCGTACTGAAAGCCGGAGCAACCGCCGCCTTGCACGAACACGCGCAATTTCAGCTCAGGGTTGCCCTCCTCGGCGATCAAATCCGCCACCTTGGCCGCCGCGCTCTCGGTAAAGATGATCGGATCGGGCATTTGGGTGGGGATGTTTTCGGCAACTGCGCTCATGGGGGCTTCTCCAATTCAGGGTTTTGGCTTGGATGCTACTGCAAAGCATCCAGAGAGCGGAACTGCTGCGCTCTTGACGCCAATTTGAGTGTGGGCTTTTGCGGCGCTTGTCCGTGTTCACACACAGGCACAAAAAAGGCCGCAGCAAGCAAGCTTGCAGCGGCCTTTTGGCAAACAATACCGGCGGATTAACGCTTGGAGAACTGCTTGGCGCGGCGAGCCGAGTGCAAGCCGACCTTTTTACGCTCCACTTCGCGGGCATCGCGCGTCACGAAGCCGGCTTGGCTCAGTGCGGGCTTGAGCGTCGCGTCGTAATCGATCAGGGCACGGGTGATACCGTGGCGGGCTGCACCCGCCTGGCCGGACTCACCACCGCCGTGCACGTTGATCATCACGTCGAAGGTTTCGGCGTGGTTGGTCAACATCAGCGGTTGCTTGGCGATCATGATCGAAGTACCGCGGCCAAAGTAAGACTCGATGTCCTTACCGTTGATCGTGATCTTGCCACTGCCTTTTTTCAGAAACACGCGGGCGACGCTCGATTTGCGACGGCCGGTGCCGTTGTTCCATTCACCAATCATCTCAAGGCTCCTTAGAGTTCCAGCACTTTAGGCTGTTGGGCAGTGTGGGGATGCTCTGCACCGCCGTACACCTTGAGCTTCTTGATCATGGCGTATCCCAGCGGGCCCTTGGGCAGCATGCCCTTGACAGCCTTTTCCAGCGCGCGGCCGGGGTGCTTGGATTGCATGTCACGGAAGCTGGTGGCCGTGATACCGCCGGGGTAACCCGAGTGGCGGTAGTAAATCTTGTCGGTCGACTTGGCGCCGGTGACTTTGAGTTGCGCAGCATTGATGATGACGATGAAGTCACCGGTATCAACGTGAGGCGTATAAATGGCTTTGTGTTTGCCGCGCAGACGGAGGGCAACTTCGCTGGCTACCCGTCCGAGCACCTTATCGGTGGCGTCAATCACAAACCACTCGTGTACGACCTCAGCGGGTTTGGCGCTGAAAGTTTTCATGAGTTTTCTCTTTCGAGGGTTCGACCAGCCAGAAGGGGCTAGCATCCTTGGAGCTCTTTTCCACGGTCGGCGTTTCTCTTCAATGGAAACCTCTTAGGTGGTAATTGCACATCAACCTTTCGGGTGACACACACTTCGCCGCGGAGCCGCGCAAGCGCTGCGAAGCCTGCAATTATACAAAGACATTGATCAATGTGCCTATGGTGAATAGCCCGGCAGGCCAGCGATGTCGGATCCATGCGACGCCACAGCCCTGTCACAGCGCGCCGCGTTACGCATCAATTGCCCGAGACGCTATTAGCCTGTTTTTGCAAGCGGCTGCGGTGCTCGGCGCACAGGGCCAGGGCGGCATTGGCGGGTTTGGCGCATTCGCTGTAAACGCAGGCGCTGCGCGTGAAGAAATTGGTGTCGGCGCACAGCGCCTGGGCAGGCTCGGGAGGCGGCTTGGACGCTGGCACTGCAGGCGCCGGAGTGGGCACCGGCGCTGCTGAGGATGCGGGTAAGCCCTCTGACACAGCGCTGACCTTGGCGCTGCGCCGTTGTGGCGCTGCGGATGCGGCCTCCGGGTGTTTGGACGACACATCGACAAACGCGGGCAGAGGTCCGGCAGGCACTGCGGGCGATGCACTTTCAGTCACCACCTCCTTCTGCGGCACCGGCTCCGGCGCGCGGGCCAATGTCGGTGCGGCAGGCGCAGGCTCTGGCTCCGCCATTTCAGTGATCATGGTGTCTTCAGCGGTCGATGCAGGGGTATGCCCCATCCAGCCATACCCAAGCGCGCCCAGAGACACCACTGCAGCCGCCAGCCAGGCGATGCGGCGCAGCGGTTTTTTGCGTGTTGGCTGCGGCGGCGCAGACGCCGCCGCCCACAAAGGCGCTGAGGCAGGCGGTGTGCTGCCGTGCTCCAGATCGTCGCGAAGAACAGAGTCGCCCGCATCCAGAAAAATAGCCTCATGGGAATCTTCGATTACCACAGGCCCCGCAGACGCCAGCACAAAGTCCGTGTCATCTACTGGTGCGGGCGCACTGGCATGGGCGACGGGCAGCGGAAGCACGGGCGCCACCGCTGGCAAAGCATCTGGCCTGCTGGGGGCGGCCAGCACGGGCGCTACCGCCGACTCGGTCGCTGCGGCAGCATCCGACAGCACCTCCCCTGGCGCCGGCAGAGCAGGCGTACCGCCCTCCCGACTGCTGAAGCGGCCACTCAATTGCCCCAGCAGCGCATTGGTCAAATCTACCGTAGGGGCCGTCAGGCCCGGGCCGGCCTGATCGGTGGGCTCGACCCAGATATCGCCCAATTCGGCACGAAAATCAAAATGCTCCAGCGCCGCTGGCGGTGACACCATGTCCAGGGTGTACAAAAAAGCATCAATGCTCTGAGGGCGGTCTTCCGGACGCAGCGCCAGCGACTGCCCCACGGCAGCCACAAACGCTGGTGAATAAGCCTGGCCAAATTGGTCATGCACCGTCTTGGCAACGCGAGCAAACGGCACCATGCGATCGCGAATGGAGCGCAGTGTGGATGGCAGCGGCGTGTCGTTGCACAAACAGCCGTGCACTACGGCGGCAAGCGAATAGAGATCGCCCCACGGCCCTTGCGGCAGGTCAGCGTCACCATCGGCGTATTGCTCGATGGGCGCGTAGTTGACCTTCAGGACGGCGGTATGTTTGTGGTCGCGGTCATTGATGGCGTGGCGCGCTGCACCCAGATCGAGCAGCACTGGCGGGCCCATGTCCTGCAAAAAAATATTGTCCGGAGAAATATCGCGGTGCAGCGTCTGGCTCTCGTGCAGCATGCGCAGGGCGCCCAGCACCGACCACAGGACTTGGCGCAACCAAGCCTCGGGCGGTGGCGTGCGCATCTGCGCTCGTGCCTGCTTCAGGGTCATACCGTTGTACAGCGGCATGACCATATAGGCGGTGTTGTGCGCTTCCCAGAAGCGAAACACCTTAACCAGGGAAGGATGGTCAAACTGGGCCAGCAGGCGTGCTTCGCCGACAAATGATTTCAGACCCGATTGGAAGGCCGGCTGGTCGCTGAGAGTGCGCACTGAGACCGAAAGTCCTTCAGCGCGCCCCGCCAGGGCCAGCGGCAAATACTCTTTGATGGCCACAGCGCGGTGCAAGGAATGATCAAACGCCTTGTATACCACCCCAAACCCGCCCACCCCCAGGATCGACAGAATCTCGAACTCGGCCAGACGCGTGCCAGGTGACAGTGCATCAGCATGGGGAGCCTCTTTCACGGCGGCAGAACAGGGGATGTCGATCATGGAGAGAGCGGGCGGCACGGGGTAGAAGAAAAAAGGAACGGCCGCAACAAGGTGCCTATCGCAAATCGCTGCCATCATCCACGATGACTAAACAACGACAACGACAAAGCGCATGAATTTGCAAAAATGATGCTAATTATCATCGTAGGGAGGGTTGACTGAGCACAACGCCAGACACAAAACCAAGCCCATGTAGGACCAAGTCGAATGCCGTGCCATCTGCAGCGGCGGCGATGGTTACCATAGCGCCATGTTCAGTTATCGCCACGCCTTTCACGCAGGCAACCACGCTGATGTGCTCAAGCACACCGTGTTGATTGCCACTTTGCAATACCTTTTAGAAAAGGACGCCGCCCTGACGGTGCTCGACACCCATGCAGGCGTCGGTTTATACCGGCTTGACGGCGATTACGCGCGCACCAGCGGCGAAGCGGGCGACGGCATCCTGCGCCTGACGATGCGTGCCGCTGGCACGGTAGGCGCTGCACCGCTGGCGCCAGCCCTGCAAAACTATATCGATATGGTGCGCTCCTTCAATCAGGGCGCCAGCATCAAGGTCTATCCCGGCTCGCCCTTCCTTATTCAGCGCCTGCTGCGTCCGCACGACAAACTCAAACTGTTTGAGCTGCACCCGGCCGACATGCACGCGTTGGTCGGCAACGTGGCCCAACTCGAAGCCGGCCGCCAAGTGGCGGTACTGTGTGAAGACGGTTTTGAAGGCACCAAGAAATTTCTGCCACCACCTGCCCGCAGGGCACTGATGCTGTGCGATCCCAGCTATGAAATGAAGAGCGATTACGGACGCGTGCTGGACATGGTGGCCGACTCGATCAAGCGTTTTGCCACCGGCACCTATGCCGTCTGGTATCCGATCATCCCGCGCCCCGAAGCACACGACCTGCCGCGCCGCCTGAAAACCATGGCACAAAAAGCGGGCAAAAGCTGGCTGCACGCCACCCTGACGGTCAAGTCGAGCAAGATCACCGAGAGCGCCGAGGGCCAGATCAAGCGACCCGGCCTGCCCGCTAGCGGCATGTTTCTGATCAATCCACCGCACACGCTCAAGGCCCAGCTGAAAGACGCCTTGGCACAAATGGTCGAATTGCTCGGCCAAGATAAGCACGCCACGCACACGCTGGAAAGCGGGAGCTAGAAGAGGCCATCTCAGGCGGGGGGACAGGCTTGGCTGGCACGATCCCAGGACGTCAGTACCACCGGCTTGGTGCCTCGCCCCAGCAGGCCCAGTGCTTTTGCTGCTGCGCGGCTGAGGTCAATGATGCGGCGGGAGCCGTGGGGTCCGCGGTCGTTGATGCGCACCACCACTACCTTGCCGGTGACGAGGCTGCGCACGCACACCTTCGTGCCAAACGGCAGCCGGGGGTGGGCAGCGGTCAAGGCGTGCATGTCAAAGGGCTCGCCGCTGGCCGTACGCCGCTGGTGCAACTGTGCGCCATACCAAGAAGCCAAACCGCGCTCCATGATTGGTCGGGGATGGGTCGGGACACCGAGCGCAGAAGTGGCGATAGGCGCCCTGCCTGGCCCCGGATTTTTGGCCCACGCCCCCGCAGCGCCCAGCAAAGCGACGCTGCACGCTGCGCCGGCGCAGCAACGCACGCTCATCCACAGAATATCTTTAAGTAAAAACAATAGGTTATTTTTGAAGCCTTGGTGTGCTTCATCCTAACGCAGGCGCTCTGGCACCGATACGGCAAAAAAAATCCCGCACAAGGCGGGATTGTCAAATCCATCGTGGCACCTCAAGAAGGGCCAAAAAACTCAGTGCGCAATACTTAGAAGCGCCAGCCCAGGCCGACACCGATCAACACGGGATTGACCTTGAACTCGCCCGCCTTGGCACCAAACGACATCACATCGGTCTTGATCTGCACCTTTTTGACATCCAGGTTCAAGTACAGGTTCTTGGCCAAGGGAATGTCCACACCAGCCTGCAATGCCCAACCAAAGCTATTTTTGTCGATCGAAGGGTTCAGCGCTGCAACAACAGCGGGATCAAAACGTACGCTGGAAAAACGCGTGTAGTTCAAGCCGGCGCCGACATAAGGCTTGAAGCCACCCAGCTCGGTGAAGTGGTATTGCGCTGTCAGCGTGGGCGGCAAGTGCTTGAGCGAACCGATAGCAGTGCCATTGGACGAAATGGTCTGCTTTTGTGGCACGGTCAGAATCAGCTCCACTGCGACGTTCTTGTTGAAAAAGTAGCTGATGTCCACTTCAGGCATCCACTTGTTGTTGATGCCCAGTCCCAGGCCAGTGGAGTCACCGTTAGAGCTGTTCAGGTGCACAGCACGTGCGCGGACCATCCAGGGGCCTTCGGTTGTTTGTTGGGCAAAAGCGCTAGCGCACAAAACGGAGCCCAGCAAAGCGGCAGCAATCGCATGTTTTTTCATTTTTTCATCCAAAGAAAACCGGGAACATTCCCCGATAACCATTGAACGATTAAGGCTTTCTAGACAAATTGATATGTATCAAAACGGTTAGGCGATTGGCACAAAAACATCACTTGATGTAGGTGTATTTGTATTGCACACGCCCAGCCGGCGGCATAGCTCCAGCGTCGCTGCGCTCTGGTTCATGGAGTAGAAATGCAGCGCTGGTGCACCACCGCTGCGCAATTGCTCGCACAGCCGGGTGATGACGTCCAGCCCAAAGGCACGGATCGACGCCGTATCGTCGCCCAAAGACTGCAAGCGCAAGCGCAACCAGCGTGGAATTTCGGCTCCGCAGGCATCCGAAAAACGCATCAGCTGGGTAGCACCCAGAATTGGCATGATGCCCGGCACCACGGGCATGTCCAGCCCCAGGCGCTGCGTGTCATCGATGAAACGAAAGTACGCGTCGGCATTGAAAAAATACTGGGTGATGGCCGAATTGGCACCGGCGCGCACCTTGGCCGCAAAGGCCTGCAGATCAGCCTCGGGTGAGCGGGCCTGTGGATGCACTTCGGGATAAGCCGCCACTTCAATATAAAAATGGTCGCCGGTTTCGGTGCGGATGAACTCCACCAAGTCGCTGGCGTACTGGAACTCGCCGCCCAGGCCATAGCCGCTGGGCAAGTCACCGCGCAGCGCCACTAGGCGCGTCACGCCCATGGCTTGGAGCTGGGCCAGTTCCGCGCGCACCGAGGCGCGCGTAGCACCAATGCACGAGAAGTGGGCTGCAGCACTTTGGCCTTCGGCCAAAATCTCACCCACCATGGCAAAAGTGCCCTCTTGTGTCGAGCCGCCCGCGCCATAGGTAACGGAGCAAAACTGCGGTTGCAAGGCATACAGTTGCTGGCGCACAGCGCGCAGCTTGACCGCGCCTTCGGGCGTCTTGGTCGGAAAAAATTCGATGCTGATCGGGCAGGACCCACCAGCGCTGCCCACTGCGCTCATGCACTTCTCCTGGCAAAAACAAAAAACTCCCGGTTGCCGTCGCCACCGCTGATGGCGCTGTCCAGCCACGCCAGCACTTCCAAGCCTTGCTCGGCGCAGCAGTCGCGGATGCGTTTTTCGACCACTGCGTACAGCGCCCCATCGCGCACGATGCCACCCTTGCCAACCTGGCCGGGCTGCAGCTCAAACTGTGGCTTGACCAGCATCAACAGCCGGCCTTCAGGCGCCAGCAGCGGCACCAGCGCTGGCAGCACCAGCGTCAGCGAGATGAACGACAAATCGCCCACTACCACGTCAAACAAGGGCGTGGTGTTGATGTCGGCACATTCAGCGCGGCGGCGGCGCTCGACCGGCAGCGTGCCCGCGGCGCGTGCCTTGGCCTTGGCGGCGCGCTCCAGCCGAAAATTCTCGATGTCCTTGTCTTTGGCGTCGTCGCTGTCGTCGTATTCCTCATCCACCAAGCCGCCATTGCGCATCCAGCTGTAGGGCGCTTCGGGCTGGGTTTCGTTGTCTTCAACTTCCTCGATGATTTCCGACAGCACCAGCTCGCAGTCCTGCTGCAAAGCGCCCGGCGTGATCGCGCGCGCGTTCACGCCTTCGACGCACACCACGCGCGCATCACTGCGCAGGCGCTCGTGCAACTGGCCGTGGCCGACATCGACGCCAATCACCTGCGCTGCGCCGTGCTGCAGCAGGCAATCGGTAAAGCCGCCGGTGCTCTGGCCGACATCCAAGCAGCGCAACCCGGTCACGTTGAGTTGGGCTGCCGCCAGCGCGCCTTCCAGCTTCAAGCCGCCGCGCGACAGATATTTGGCCTCAGCGCCGTCCAGCAAGCGCACTTCGGCAATCGCCGGGATGTCATCGCCGTTCTTCACTACCTTCTGCCACGGCGAACTGGCCGACAGGCGCCACTCGACTCCGGCGGCAATCAACCGCTGCGCCTGCGAGCGCGTGGCCGCATGGCCAAAATCCACCAGAAAAACGTCGGCGCGCATAGCTCATTTCCTCGTCAAAAGACGATGTTTTATAGTCAAATCGGGCTACAGCCCTTTAAATACATGCGCTAATAGCTATTAAAATAATAGCTATTAGCGACTCAGCATCACCCCAGCGGGTGATCAGTAACGGTAGGTTTCAGCCTTGTACGGGCCGTTCTTGCTCACGCCGATATAAGCGGCTTGTGCGTCGGTCAGCTCGGTCAGCATCGCGCCGACCTTCTTCAGGTGCAAACGTGCGACTTTTTCGTCCAGCGACTTGGGCAACACATACACCTTGCCGACTTGGTACTCGGTCGGCTTGGTGAACAGCTCAATTTGCGCAATGGTTTGGTTGGCAAACGAGGCGCTCATGACAAAGCTCGGGTGGCCGGTGCCGCAGCCCAGGTTCACCAAACGGCCCTTGGCCAGCAAAATGATTTTTTTACCTTCAGGGAAGGTGATGTGGTCCACCTGCGGCTTGATTTCTTCCCACTGGTATTTCTCAATCGACGCCACGTCGATTTCGTTGTCAAAGTGGCCAATGTTGCAGACGATGGCCTGGTCTTTCATGGCGGCCATGTGCTCGTGGCGAATGACGTCCTTGTTGCCGGTGGTGGTGACGAAAATGTCGGCCTTGTCGGCGGCGTACTCCATCGTGACGACTTTGTAGCCTTCCATGGCGGCTTGCAGCGCGTTGATCGGGTCGATTTCAGTCACCCAGACTTGGGCCGACAGCGCACGCAGCGCCTGTGCCGAGCCCTTGCCGACGTCGCCGTAACCCGCCACGCAAGCCACCTTGCCGGCAATCATCACGTCGGTAGCGCGCTTGATGCCGTCCACCAGCGACTCGCGGCAGCCGTACAGGTTGTCAAATTTGCTCTTGGTCACCGAGTCATTGACGTTGATGGCGCGGAACAGCAGCGTGCCCTTGGCGCTCATCTCGTTCAGGCGGTGCACACCGGTGGTGGTCTCTTCGGTCACACCGATGATCTCGGCCGACTTGCGCGTGTACCAGGCGGCATCCACTGCCAGCTTGGCGCGGATGGCGGCAAACAAAATGGTTTCTTCTTCGCTGCTCGGCTTGTCCAGCACCGACTGATCCTTTTCAGCCTTTTGGCCCAGGTGCATCAGCATGGTGGCGTCGCCGCCGTCGTCCAAGATCATGTTGGGGCCTTCGCCGGGCGTGCCGGCAGCGCCAAACTCAAAAATGCGGTGGGTGTAATCCCAGTAGTCCGACAACGACTCGCCCTTAATGGCAAACACCGGCGTGCCGTTGGCGGCAATCGCGGCAGCGGCGTGGTCTTGGGTGCTGAAAATGTTGCACGAGGCCCAGCGCACTTGGGCGCCGAGTGCTTCCAGCGTCTCGATCAGCACGGCGGTCTGGATCGTCATGTGCAACGAGCCGGTGACGCGCGCGCCTTTGAGCGGTTGGGCGGCAGCGAATTCTTCGCGGATGGCCATCAGACCGGGCATTTCGGTCTCGGCAATGCGAATTTCCTTGCGGCCCCAAGCGGCCAGGGAAATATCGGTGATGGCGCAGTCGGTGGGCAGGGGCAGGGGAGTGCGGACGTTCATGGGTAGCTCCAAAAGCAGTGTGTTGAAACACCACTTGGCGCGCCATAAGCCATAAAACCCAGCCCATCGCACGCCAAGTGGATGAGCGTCGTTGCAGAGCGGGACAAGCCCGGCCTCCCGAGCCTCACGTCCGCTGTGTTAGCGGGACGCTGCAACGCTCCTCAGGAGAAAGGGGCGATTATATCGGCGCCAGCCGCCGCAGGCGCAATGCCAGTGCCAGCGCCCCCATCAGCAGCACCAGCGAAAACGCTACCAGCGTCGGCCAGCGCCCATGTTCCCAGAACCAGCCGCCGGCCGAGCCGAGTACGCTCGAGCCCAGGTAATAGGCCAGCAGATACAACGAGGACGCATGGCCCTTGGACTGCAGTGCCAGTTGCCCGACCCAGCCGCTGGCGACGGCGTGGGCGACAAAAAAGCCAAACGTCAGCACCGCAATGCCGGCAATCACCGTCCACAGCGGCGCCGCCAGCGTCAGCACCACGCCGGCAGACATCAGCACCACGCCACCGACCAACACCGGCCCCCGCCCCCAGCGGTCGGCCAAAGCGCCCGCAGCCGGCGAGGCAACGATGCCAAACAAATAGACGCAAAAAATCAGCCCGATCTGCGTCTGGCTCAACCCATAGGGTACGGTGGCCAGCCGAAAGCCCACGTAGTTGAACAGCGACACAAATACGCCCATCAGTGCAAAACCCGACAAAAACAACGGCAGCAGACCGGGGGTGTGCAAGTGTGTGCGCCAAGCACGCATGTGGTAAGCCAAGCCCAGGGACGGCGCCCTGGCGGTGGTGGTAGGAACTGCGCGCTGGCCGCGCGGCAGCAACAGCACAAATCCCACAGCGGCCAGCAACCCCAGCACGCTGATAGTGCCCATGGCCACGCGCCAGCCAAACTGGTCGGCCAGTGCGCTCATGCCCACCCGCCCCGCCATACCGCCAAAAGCCGTGCCGCCGACATACAGCCCCATGGAAAATCCCAGCCCACGCGGATGGATTTCGTCCGACAGATAGGCCATGGCCACTGCGGGCACGCCGCCCAGCAACACTCCTTCCAGCGCCCGCGCCAGCAGCAACATTCCCCAGGTCGGCGCCAGCGCGGCGCCCAGGTTGCACAGTGCGGCCAGCGCCATCGAGGCAAACATCAGGCGGCGCTTGTCGCGCCCCTCCGACAGTGCCCCGGCAATGAAAATCGCCGCCGCCAGACAGCCGGTGCTGACCGACAGCGCAAAAGAGCTGCCCGCCGCGCCTAGGCCGAAATGCTGGGCTAGCTCCGGCAGCACCGGCTGCACGCAGTACAGGAGAGAAAACGTGGCAAAGCCGGCCAGAAACAGGGCCAGACTGATGCGCCGATAGGCCGGCGAGCCGGACTCCACCCAGGTGCGGGTGGCCGGCGCTAAAGAAGGTTGCTGCATGGGCGCCACTGTGACACGCTCACGCCTTTTCTGCAGAAAACAGCCAGCCGGTAAAATTGCCGGTTCCGCCAGGGCCTGCCACTGCTGGGCAC
The DNA here is from genome assembly GCF_000688255.1 of Simplicispira psychrophila DSM 11588. Classification (GTDB taxonomy): domain Bacteria; phylum Pseudomonadota; class Gammaproteobacteria; order Burkholderiales; family Burkholderiaceae_C; genus Simplicispira; species Simplicispira psychrophila. The sequence goes on from NZ_JHYS01000001.1 coordinate 420,536, forward strand.
CCTCTGCGCCTCCTCCCATTTCCCCCGTTTGCTGGATTGACCTTGTCCTACACTTCAGAAACCCGGCGCCGCCGCACCTTTGCCATCATTTCCCACCCCGACGCCGGCAAGACCACGCTGACGGAAAAATTGCTGCTGTTCTCGGGAGCGATCCAGATCGCCGGTGCCGTGAAAGGCCGCAAGGCCAGCCGCCACGCCACTTCCGACTGGATGGAGATTGAGAAACAGCGCGGCATTTCGGTGGCGTCCAGCGTGATGCAGATGCTGTACCGCGACCACGTCATCAACCTGCTGGACACCCCCGGCCACAAGGACTTCTCGGAAGACACCTACCGCGTGCTCACCGCCGTCGATTCGGCACTGATGGTGATCGATGCGGCCAACGGCGTCGAGGCGCAAACGCGCCGTCTGATCGAAGTCTGCCGCCAGCGCGACACGCCCATCATCACCTTCGTCAACAAGATGGACCGCGAAGTGCGCGACCCGCTCGACATCCTCGACGAAGTTGAGCGCGAGCTGGGAATGCCCTGCTGCCCGGTCACTTGGCCAGTGGGCCAAGGTAAAAGTTTTGGCGGCATCATCAATCTGCGCACGCAGACCATGACGGTGTTCACCCCCGGCAGCGACCGTGGCCCGAAAGACTTTGAAATCGTGCCACTGGCCGAGTCTGACCGGCTGCGCAAGCGCTTCGGCCGCTCGTTTGACGAGGCGCTGGAAAGCATGGAGTTGGCGATGGGTGCCTCGGCGGCGTGGAGCCATGAAGACTTCTTGGCGGGCAAGCTGACACCGGTATTTTTCGGCTCGGGCGTCAACAACTTTGGGGTGATGGAAGTGCTGGATGCGGTGGTCGATATGTCGCCCCCGCCCGGATCGCGCCTGAGCACGCTGCAGGTCAACAAGCAGCCGGTCGAGAAAATCATCCGTCCGGAAGACAGGGGTTTTTCGGGTGTGGTGTTCAAGGTGCAGGCCAATATGGACGCCAACCACCGCGACCGCATCGCCTTCGTGCGTGTGGCCTCAGGCAAATACACACCCGGCATGAAGCTCAAGGTGCAGCGCACCGCTAAGGAACTGCGCCCCACATCGGTCGTCACCTTTATGAGCCAGCGCCGCGAAGCGGTCGAAGAAGCCTACGCCGGCGACATCATCGGCTTCACCACGCACGGCGGCGTGCAGCTGGGTGACACCATCACCGATGGCACCAATCTGCAGTTCACCGGCCTGCCGTTCTTTGCGCCCGAGCTGTTCATGACGGTGATTCTGAAAAACCCCTTGCGCACCAAGCAACTACAGCAAGGCTTGGCGCAACTGGGCGAAGAAGGCGCGATCCAGGTCTTCAAGCCCGACGTCGGCGGCCCGATGCTGCTGGGCGCCATCGGCCAGCTGCAGTTTGAAGTAGTGCAGCACCGCCTGAAAACCGAATACGACGCCGATATCCGCCTGGACGGCTGTCAATACACCAGCGCCCGCTGGATCACCGCCGACAGCCCGGTCGACCTACGCGCCTTCACCGACGCCTACCCCATGCGCCTGGCACACGATGCGGCCAACACGCTGGCTTACCTGTGTACCTCGCCGTATGACGTGCGTCTGGCGCAAGAGCGTTTTCCGAAGATCCACTTCCATCCGCTGCGCGAACATGCGGGATTGGCTTTGCAGGCGGTAGGGTAACGCGGGCTTATGTCAGTTAAGACAGCTTTTGCACTACAGCACTATGCTTCTCTAGCACTTTTTGCTGTGGTCTTTTGGGGACTGGGAAAAACAGTTGTTACATATACAGTGCGCCACATATCCGAGGATTTTTGGCTAAATAGCACCATCGCCATAGCTATAGGAATGGCAATATTCAGTGTGGCACTGCAATGGATGGCCATCGGTGGATTATTGCAGCGCTCATATATTAATGTGATCTTCTTCATCGGCCTGATACTGGCAATCTATCAAATATATGTATATTTTTTCAGTTCATTACCCAAACCCCAAGGTCCAAAGCTGTCTGTACAAGATCGACTCTGGGCACTCCCTCCTCTGATTCTCTTAGCTCCTACGGCAGTAGCGGCATTGCATCTACCCTATAAGTGGGATGAACTGATGTACCACCTGCCACACGCACAGCAGTGGGCACAGACAGGCCATCTACAAGTTAATGCGTGGTTACGTTATCCATGGGCTCCATATAATATAAATATCTTGTACGCTGCAGGTTTAATTATTCGTGGCGATATATTTACTCATTTGCTACATGCATTGGCTGGCTGGCTGGTTACACTCACGGTGTATCGCGTAGGTTTATTGCATTTTGGCCGAGCTACCGCCTGCATTTCAGCTTTGATATGGATACAGCTCACCCATAAAGAATACGATTCGTCCTTGGTAGACATGGGCGTGAGTCTTTTTATATGCATGGCAGTAGTAACTTATTTAAACTGGCTTGCCCGCCGAGAAGATCGGGGATGGCTTTTGCTATCAGGCTTTCTTTTGGGAATGGCCATAGGATCAAAATATCAGGCTCTAGGGTTTTTACCTCTATTTTTTATCCATCTTATATTATCTTCAAAAGATAAAAAAATTATTTTTACATGGCTTATTGCATTAGCCATTCCATGTATTTACTGGTATGCCAGAAATTTTATTTCGACTGGGGATCCATTTAATCCCTTAGGAGGGAAAATTTTTGGATTTAGTGAATGGAATGCTGGGGATCTAGAATACCAACTTTACGACTTAAAACGCTCTGCCAATTGGCCTCGCTGGACTTTATGGCCCGCTGTTTTAGCGCCTTTTTTGCGAATGCGCTGGAGCGATTTTAATTTTAGATTTATGGTTATTTTTGGACTGTATGCGTTTGTTGTTTGGCTATTAACATCGCACTATGATAGATATCTGATGCCTGCTTATCCAATAATAGCAATATTAAGTGCTGGAGTAGTGGTTTTTTCTGTTAAAAAATTATTTTTTATAATAAAATTAGACGCATTAAAATCACCTCTCATACGTATTAAGTATTTAAATACTATTATAATAATTTTTGCTTTTATCATTTTTTCAATACCAGTTGAAAAAGAAATAAAACACAAGTGGGCTGAAGTATCTCTTAGCGAAGCGGATGGCGCCAATATATTACGCCATAAAGTCCAAGGATATGCATTGATAGAAAAAATAAGAGGAAAAATCTTTCCAAAGGTATATCAATGGGGACTCGAAAATAATATTTATTATTTACAACAACCAATATACGGGGATCATTTTGGTCCTTGGCGGTATCGTGATTTGAACGATTTGACATCTGCACAGCTCTGGAGGCATTTTAAATCACAAGATTTTTCTACACTTTTAGTTCATGCAAATACAGTTCCTGGTCTTGAAACTAAACCTGAATTTTTTCAATACTTCTCTGTCATCGCAGAGGGTCATGGCAGCAAGGCGTATTCGATATTAAAAATAAAAAATTCCAATGAATAATTATTATCATCTCCAGTCCGGTGCAAAAATTGCCGTCATTCTTCCTTGTCTGAATGAAGCTTTAGCCATTGGACAAACGCTAGATGAATTACGCACAGCCCTGCCCCAGGCACAGTTGCATGTGTTTGACAACAACTCTACCGATGGCACCGGCACGGTGGCTCAGGCACATGGTGCAGCCGTCAGCAACGTGACATTGCGTGGCAAGGGCAATGTGATTCGGCGTATGTTTGCCGATGTCGAGGCTGATGTGTATGTGATGGTGGACGGCGACGCCACCTATGACCCGGCCCAGCTACAGGCACATGTGGATTTGCTGCTGGCACAGCGGCTGGACATGATCGTGGGTTGCCGTGTTGACGACGGCCTCAATCCGCAGACCTACCGACCCGGCCATCGCTGGGGAAATTTGGCACTGACCCGGTCGGTGTCTTCGATTTTTGGTGGCCAGTTCACCGATATGTTGTCTGGCTATCGGGTTTTTTCACGTCGTTACGTAAAGTCTTTCCCGGCTATGTCGCAAGGCTTTGAAATCGAAACTGAATTGAATGTCCACGCCTTGGAATTGCGTATGCCTTGCGCGGAGGTAGACGTTTTGTATCGCTCCCGTCCAGAAGGGTCTACCAGCAAGCTGTCAACCTTTCGTGACGGTTGGCGCATCCTGAAAACCATTCTGAAATTATTTGTCAGCGAGCGGCCACTGGCATTTTTTGCGTTGTTCGCGGGGCTGCTGGCCTTCGTGGCTGTCGGTATCACGGTGCCGCTGGGCATTACCTATATGCAAACCGGCTTGGTGCCGCGCTTTCCTACGGCCGTGTTGGCTACCGGACTGATGCTGTGCGCTATGTTGAGCTTAGTGTGCGGCGCTATCTTGCATACGGTCACGATGGGGCGGCGTGAGGTCAAACAGTTGGCTTATCTGCGCATTCCGGCGCTGCAACCCTGATGAAAGCTGATTGGCTACCCGCCTTGCTGCGTTTTGGTCTGGTTGGCATCGTCGGCTTATTGGTCGATCTGGCGGTGCTTTACGTGGCCGCGCCGGGCTTGGGCTGGTACGGTGCCCGGGTCTTGTCCTTTTGGGCGGCCGCTACAGCGACTTGGTGGTTGAATCGGCACTACACCTTTGCCAGCGCTAAGGCCAGCGTTGCGCAATCGTCCCTCTCGGTGGGTCGGCAATATCTGCGCTACTTGCTCTCTATGACCTTGGGCGGGAGCGTGAACTACCTGACATACGCTACGGTCATCGCTTGGGTGGTGCTGCCGGCAGCACCGGCGATCGGGGTGGCTTTGGGCAGCTGCGCTGGATTGGCTTTCAATTTTGTTGCGGCAAGGTATTTTATTTTTCGCCACGCTGCGGAAAACCCAGAGGCACCTTCTTGACGTGAAGCCTCTCGGCAGTCGTCCATTAGTCTCTGCCTGCTCCTTTTACAGAATGCTGCACGTTTAGCGTTGGTGGCATTCGACACCAATATTCGCCATGCTACGCTCCCGATTTTTGCCCTATTTGTTCACACTGTTGCTTTGTCCCCTGACAGTGGCAGCGCAAACTGTGCCAGTTTCAGCGCAGCCACAGCGCACGCCTTTTCTGATCGCTCCCACCGTCGAAGGTGTGCTGCTCTGTGATGAGGCGGTGGCAGATTTACAGATTGCGTCGATGAATGCCGCTCTCGCTTTGTGCCGGCAGCACAAAAGCAACGGTGCTGCTGCCCTCACCCGTTTACTCGACACACTGGAGCCGGGTGGCCCGCAGGGGCAAGTGCAGGTGGGTTACACCCTGAACGTGCAATTGCTCAGTTTGTACCGCAAGCCGGGCAAGCCCAGTAAAGATTGGCAGATGGATACGGAACAGGTGGATGCGCTGCTAGACCTCATCACCAAGGTGTCGCGTCCGGTGGTGTTGTATTTGGCGGCCGATCACTTCGACTCGATGGGGCCTATCGTGGAAGAGTTGCGCCACGATCCGGCCAACTTGATGCAGTTGCGTGATGGTAAACCGCTGGAGCTGGGGTATTTTGGCTACCGCATCATGCCGTGGACGATGCAGACCGACCTGGCCATTCCCGTCAACCACTACCGCGTGCTGGCGCTTCAATACCTTGCACAGCGCATCCAGGCGCTCCCCAAACCAGTGCAAAGCCGCATTGCTGCCATCACCTTGGCAGGCGAGTTGCACCATATGTACCCTGATTTTGAGAACGGCATGGGCCGCTACCAAGACATTCAGGTGACAGACTACAGCGCGGCCTCGGTGGCGGGGTTTCGCCAATGGTTGCAGCAGCAATACAAGGGTATTGCTGATTTAAATGCGCAAATGGGCTTCTCTTATGTCTCGTTTGATGCAGTGCCGGCACCGTCGAAAGATATTCGCAAAGAAAAATTGGCAGGATTTGCTGAACACTACGACGCTTTTGCTGATGGCACTTTACCGCTGGCGGGCTGGCTTTGGGACCCGCAAGGCGCTATTAAGCAGCTGGATTTGTACGTTGATGGCCAGCGCGTAGGCGCGGTGCCGCGTGGCTTGAATCGGCTGGATGTGTACCGCGCCGAAGCCTCCATCCTGAGTCCTAACGTCGGTTATCGCTACGACTTTGACTACAGCACCTTGCCACCTGGCCGCCATAAGGCGCAAATCGTGGCTGAGACTAGCAAGGTGCGCCGCCATGGGCTGGCCGAGGTTGAGTTTGTCGTGGTGGCGCGCGACCAAAGCAGCGCTGCTGGCAGATCGCCTGCTTCTGTGCCGTCGCTAAAGAATGCCAAGGCCCTGCCAGGCGTGCGTTCTTGGCTTGACCTGCCCCGCACCGGGCAAGATTTGTACTTCAACCCGTTAGCGCGCGATTGGAACCGTTACCGCAACTACCAGGTGCAACAGTACTTGGCAGTGTTCCACCAAGTCGCCGTGCGAGCAGGCTTGCCAGCTGACAAACTCTATTCACACCAAATCGTGCCGCGCGCCAACTCCAGCTGGAACCACCAACTGTTTGCTGCCGACGGCACCATCGGCGGCTATACCCCGTGGAAGCAGGGTCTCAATATGTACGGCGGCAGCACCGACAGCGACTGGGTGCGTAGCTACTTGGCCAAGGAAGGCATCACCGATTACGGCGTGCCGGAATTTCATCCGCAGCAATGGAAAACTCCCGGTGTCCACTTGGCTGCGCTGCAATCGCACTACCGAGGTGGCGCACGTTTTATCAGTCCCTATTATTTTTCGCTGATCCCGGAGCGCTTCAAGAGCACTTCTGAGCATGGCGTTAATCGCATGGAATTACGTCCAAACAACCCCAAGGACGGCTCCAGTCAGCTCTACCAGGCCATTCAGACCTTCGCCCGGCAATAGGAGCGTGCACCGCTCCCTCCATGGCGGGGTTCTCAAACGACGCCCGGCATTCTTACTCAATAGGTAATGGGCACTGACATACCCTCTCCCGAGTCACTTCTCCCCCAGCTGTACACCTCCCTGCCTAATCAGTCCCACGCAGGCGGCATCCTCACCACGGACGGAGCCATCACCCCAGATGCGCTGCGGGCAAGACAGGCGCAGTGAGCAGCCTCTACATCAGCGGCTGGTTTGGTACGCACCACCAGCTCGAAGGTGCGCGATGACTCCAGGGTCAGGCGCTTTTTCCGTAGCAAATCGGTAAAAAATACCTTGATAATTTTTAAGAAAAACAGGGCTGTAACGCATATACAGCAAGCGCTAAAAGCTATCAATAAAGAAGCGAAAATTTCCACGAAGTAGGCAGTCCCTCAGTCGGAGCGCGACGCAGAAGATTCGGTGATGCGCTCTTTACGCACCAGGGCTGCCGCCACCAATGCCAGCCAGCCCAGTGCCACGGCAATGGCTACCCCGACCAGCCACTGGCCCAGGCGCGTCTGGTCATCCAGTAAATAAGCGTTGCACACGCGCACCGGTGAGTCGATATAGAGCTGTCCCACCACGGCGGTCATCGGCAGCACGTTACCCAAAAAAAATCCCTGGACCAACCAGCCGGCCGGCTGCCAGGACAGCCGCAGCGCCGTACCAGCCAGCACCAAGGCGCTGCATTTGACGGCCTCGATGGGCAGGCTGACCAGCGCCAGGTCGAGCACACGCGGCACCATCAACAGCGCCAACACCAACGCCACTGCGACCAGACCGCTGATACCGTGGGCGTTCCAGCGCGACACCCCGGCGCAAACGCGCGCAGGCAGTGCGCCCACCAGACCCGCGCCAGCCAGCAGGAGCAGCGGAAATTGCACCAGCATGTGGCGCCACATACTGCTCTCTAACGCATGGCGCGACGCTGGCAAAAGTAGCAGCGCCAGCAGCAGCGCTGCCGCGACGGCTATGGGGCAATGGGCGACAGACCGCCTCATAAAGCGCTACCACCGGCCACACTGGCCATAGGAGTCTGGCGTGCCAGATGGCGCGCGTAGTCCAGTGCCAGCTGCTGTTCAACCAGATCAAAGATGCGCACCAGCCGGCCTTGACCGTCCAGTACCAGCAAGGCGGCATTGTGTTCGTAGTCGCCCCGACCATCGGGCACCACCACGACCTGGAAGCGGCGCAGCAGTTGCTGCGTTTGCGCCGCATCGGGTATGCGGGCAAAGCGCCACACTGTCGGGTCGGCCTGCAATTGCTGCGCATAGGCCTGCAGCGCCGCCGGAGTGTCGTGGGTGCTGTCAAAACTGATCGACAGTAATCGCACACCTGTGCCCTGGCCGGCAGCCCGGTCCCTCAGCAGGTGGGCCTGTATTTGCTGGAAACTGCTGCCCAGCGTCAGGCAGACCGTCTGGCAGCGGGTGTAGATGAAATCGACCAGGGTGATGGCGCTTGGTACGCTCAAGAGTTGCACTAGCGGCTGGGTGCTGATGCCGGTCCCCTCGGCCACCACCGGTGGCACGGCCACCGGCTGCAGCGCCACCTCCAGCCGCCGTGCGCCTTCGGCGGTCCAGACCTGGAAATCGTGCGTCAACCCAGCGGCGGCGGCGTAGGCAGCCCACGCCAGCAGCAGGCTGACAAAGGCGGTACGCAGCATAGTTGGAGGGAGAGCTAGCCGGAGCGGCGCCGCGCTCAGGCCGGTTTGGCGGCCAGTGCCTTGAGTGCGGCACCGCCTTCAAACGGCGTGGTGCGGGTGCTGGCCTTGCGTTCCTGCTCGAATAGCCCGGGCTCTAGCGCCTCGCTCTTGTTCGACCAGGCGCTGCGAATGTAGGTTGCCACGGCGGCCAGCTCAGCATCCCCTAGCTGCTGAAAGGCCGGCATGGCTCCTTTGTAGGTCGCGCCCACCACCTCGATTTCGCCATTGATGCCATGCAGCAGGATATTGGCCAGCGTGCGCGCATCGCCATGCACCCACTCTGAACCGTCCAGCGGCGGGAACACCCCCGGCAAGCCCTTGCCCGTCGCCTGGTGACAAGCCACACAATTGGCCGTGAAAACCTGCTTGCCATCAACGGTAGCGCCAGCCGCAGCCGGCACGGGTCCGGACAGATCAGCCACGGTGCGACGGTCACCCAGGGCCGAGTTACCAAAAGGATCTGACGTCAGGATATAGAGCACGCCAAACGCCACCATGATCGCCGTGAGCGCTACCACGATCAGCGGGATGGGTCGGATCCGCTCTTCCGGATCGGTGTTTTCCCGCTGTTGGGCAGGTCGCTGAGGGTCTGATTCGTAGTTCATGGCAGAAGCCTTGCAAGGATCGGTCAGGAGGCCGCAGCTGCACTGCCTGTCGGCGGCGCAGTAGGCGCAGGTGCGCCAGGCGCTACAGGTACAGGCGCCACATCGGCCGGGGCGGCAGCGCCGGCGGCAGGCTGGGGCGGTGGTGGCAAGATGGGGTAGGTGTGGTTCATGCCTTGCAGGTACTTGACCAAGTCCAGCGCCTCCGGCCGTGCGACTACTACGCGTCCATATGGCGCGGCACCGGGAGGCAGGTTCAGCACCTCTTCGCCTGGATCGGCCTTGTCCTTGACCTCAAACAGGAACGGGTAAGACGGCATGATCGAACCGGGCACATAGGCACGGGGCTGGTACAGGTGACCCAGATGCCAATCCTTGCTGGGTTGGCGAGCACCGATATTGAACAGATCCGGGCCGGTACGCATACTGCCCAACAGATGCGGCCTGTCGTAGTAATAGTCACCCGGCACCGAAACACGGCCCCAACCGCGCTCGTTGTCTGGGCCCAGGTCGCGGTCACGCGGCTGCTGCGTATGGCAATAGACGCAACCATTGGCCACGTAGACCGAGCGCCCACGCAATTCGGCGCTGGTATAGGGTTTGAGCCCTTCAGGGGGCGCCACGTCACGTACCTGCATATAGGGCAATACCACCAGCGCGGCAGTGGCGATAGCCAGGGAAACCATGGCCCCGGCCGCCAGCTTGACTTCATTCTCCATGAGCGAGCTCCATGCTCTTTTGCGGCGAAAACAGTGCCGCCCCTGTGCGCGTAGGACCAAAACGCAACACCATGGCCAGGAAATGGCTGACAAAGATCAGGTGACTGAGCACCATCAGCGAGCCGCCAACGCTGCGCCATTGCAGGTAAGGAATGGTCAGCGTGACCGAATCCATGAATGGCCGCGTGGCATCCAGCATGGCCAAGCCCTGCAGCCAGCCGCCGATGCTCAAGCCGATAAAGTAGATGCTGATGCCGACCACGGCCAGCCAGAACTGCACCGAGATCAGGCGCGGGTACGGCCACTCCCAATTCAGTACGCGCGGCATCATGAAATAGATCGCACCAAACAGCACCATGGTGACAAAGGCGTAGGCCCCCAGGTGGGCGTGTGCCACCGTGAAGTGCGTGAAGTGCGCCACCTGATTGATGCTGCGCAGCGCTTCAAACGACCCCTGCAGCGATGACAGCATGTACATCAGGCCACCAAACATCATGAAGCGCAGCGTGGGCGAATACAGCACCAGGTGCATGCGCCCCCACATAGTGCCGGCCATGTTGATGGTGAAGGCGGCTACCGGAATGATCATCATCATGCTTTGCACGATGGACAGCGTGGTCAGCCAGCCCGGAATCGGCCCCCCAATCAGATGGTGACCGCCCACTTGGCCGTAAAAGAAGGCCAGCGTCCAGAAACCGAGAATCGACAGGTTGTAAGAGCGCACCGGTCGCCCAATGATTTTGGGCAGAAAGTAATAGATACAGCCCACACTCACTGGCGTGAACCACAGACCCAGCACATTGTGGCCATACCACCAGTTGGTGGTCGCCTGTTGCACCCCGGTGTGCACACCGGGCAATTTGCCAACAATGAACAGCAGGGCAATCCACAACAGCGCGGCCACCATGTACCAGACACTGACGTACAGCGACTCGACCTTGCGGTTGACCAGCGTGTACAGCACCGGGCCGATGATGCAGAGAAAGCCAGCAACAATGAAAATGCCGATCTGCCAGGGAATTTCGAGGTATTCCATGCCGTCCGTCCAACCCGAACCGATGGCACCGATGGCGCTGGCAATGCCGGTATTGATGAGCGCGCCGCCTAGCATGACCCACATGGCGCCGACCAGCGGCGTGCGTAGCAGGCGTGGCAGCAACCAGATAATGACGCCCAGGGCCGCATTGGTGATCCAGCCATACAGGACCGCCGTGAGGTGCACGGTGCGAATGCGCCCAAACGTCATCCAGGCCTCGCTCACCAGCCAGTCCGGCATATGCAGTTTCAGCGACGAGGTCAATCCGGCCAGCGAACCGAGCACTAGCCAGAAGCAGGCGAAAGCAATGAACATGAACACTGGAAAGGCAGTGGAGCGGTCGGCTCCGACACGGTTTTGCATTTCATAAGGGTCAGGCTCATGCAACATCCCCCCAGGCTCGGCGGCGGCAGCCTGCAACTGCGCCTCACCCGCACTGCGCAATGCCGGGTCATCAACCCGGCCCAACTCACCCCGCGCAAAAATGACTGAAGCCGCCTTGGGGTTTTCAACCAGCAGTCCCTTGCGCATGGACCAGATAAAGACAAAAAGTCCAATGATCGAGAGCAGGAACGCGCCCAGCAAGCTGAGTATTGCGCTGTCCATGGGTAGCCGTCCTTTGCGATTGCACCGCCAAAAGGGATGAATGCAATCTTTTTGACGGAGTGATTGAGGTATCGCAAACGCAAAAATTGTGCGCAAGCTATGCATTCATGGGGCGCATTATTAAATTCATAGCGAATGAATGTAAGCAGCGCCGCCAATAACCAGCCTCTCAAAAGTGTTACCGCAGCAGACGGCAGGCCCAGGCAAACACCCAAGCCCCGAGTGATCTTCTACCTACAGACTGATCCAGTAAGCCAGCACGATCGCCCCCAGCACCAAGGCCAACCAAACCACCACAATCCAGCGCCACAGCGCCGGCGCATGGCGCAGCTCCAGAAAATCGAGGCTCACCACCACCCCCTTCACAAAGGTCAAGGCAAACAAAATCAACATCGGCGCCATAGCGCCGTGCCCGGCAAACCCGCTCTCACCCATCCAGTAAGTAACGGCAGTCACGGCCAGCAGGATCAGCCAGGCGCGGGTCAGGGAAATGGCAGGCATCCGAAAACTCCTTAACGCATGACATAAACCAACGGAAACAGCACGATCCACAGCAGATCAACCATGTGCCAAAACGCTCCTCCAGTCTCCAGGGCATGGCAGTCGTGGCTGCCATAGTCACCACGCCGCGTCTTGAACCACAGATAGGCCAGCGCCAGGATACCCACCACCACATGCAGGAAATGGAACCCGGTCAGCATGAAATAGAACGTGTAGAACGTATTGCTCGACAGGTCGATCCCGGAGGTCAGTTTGTCGGCATATTCAGTCAGCTTGAGCAAGACAAAGCCACAGCCACACACTATGGCCCCCACCAGCCAGCGCGCGCCCTGCGCCGACGCATCTCGCCGCACGGCACGCACAGCACACGCCACGCACCAGCTGGCAGTAATCAGCAGCACCGTGTTGAGTGCACCAGCCTGGAGATTCAAAGTGCGCTGCGACGCATTGAAAAGCTCTACTTCGCGCAAACGGGCAAAGGCGAACGAAATAAACAGGATGGCAAAAGTCAACAACTCCAACAGGATGACCAGCCATACCCCCAGGTCGCCACTAAGCCGTGGCTCCGCCGGCTTTACCACCGGCACAGCCTGCGCAGGCGAATGCAATTCGTTGTGCTCAGGCAACAAAATAAGAGACTGACTGCCATACAGACCGGTAGCTTTGCCAGGAGGTTGATTTTTCATAGTCGGGCGTTGCAAAAAGGTGACGACTTGATGGCACTGCGAACAGATCCATGCAATCGAGCGCCAGCCGTATCAGGCAGGGAAATAGCAAAATTCTGCTGAAAAATGTCGTTATTAGCAAAAACAACGACATTTTTAACCCAAAAACACAACTATCACGCTAGCGCAGACCCATGGCACCCGGTGTGCCGGCATCGGCTTCGTCCGCTTTTATACGCTTCAATCTGCCAAGCACAAAATAAGATTCATAACACATGAATCTTATTGAGGTTAATCAATGATTTTCATCAACGAATCGTTACTATGCGAATTCATCACTGCATGAGGTACACCATGAGTCAAGGCTTTACGAGCCAGATGGCACGCAACATTTTTTACGGAGGCACGGTTTTCTTCGTGCTCGTGTTTGCCAGTCTGATCTTTAACACTGAAACCAAAATTCCCGAGCGTTCCAAATCGGGCGAAATCACTGAATCGGTCGTGCGCGGCAAGCATATATGGGAGACGCGCAACTGCATCGGCTGCCATACGCTGCTGGGCGAGGGTGCATATTTCGCTCCCGAGCTGGGCAACGTGTACGCACGCCGCGGCCCTGACTTCATCAAGGGCTGGATCAAGGCCATGCCGACGCACACCCCAGGGCGCCGCCAGATGCCGCAATTCAACCTAACCGATCCGCAGCTGGACGACCTGGTCGAATTCCTGCGCTGGACCAACGGCATCAACACCGAGAAATGGCCGCCAAACATTGAAGGATAAGTGCCTCACCCGCTGAGGCTCCCATCCACTTGTCAGGATAAAAAAATGCAACCCGCAACCCTTAAATACCAGTCGCAGTCAGTTTCAAAGCTGTACTTCATTGCGGCACTGGCACTGTTTACCGGCCAGATCGTCTTTGGACTGACCCTTGGTCTGCAGTACATCATCGGCGACCTGATGTTCCCGGCCATTCCGTTCAACGTCGCCCGCATGGTGCACACCAATCTGCTGATTGTGTGGCTGTTGTTCGGCTTCATGGGCGCCGCCTACTATATGGTGCCCGAAGAGAGCGAAACCGAACTGCACAGCCCGCTGCTGGCTAAAGTTCTGTTCTGGGTCTTCCTCAGCGCAGGCGTTGCCACCATCCTGGGCTACCTGCTGGTACCCTACGCCACGCTGGCCGAAATGACCGGCAACGACCTGCTCGCCACCATGGGACGAGAATTCCTGGAGCAACCCCTGCCCACCAAAGTCGGCATCGTGGTGGTGGCACTGGGCTTCTTGTACAACATCAGCCTGACCGTGCTCAAGGGCCGCAAGACCGCCATTACCCTGGTGTTGCTGCTCGGCCTGTGGGGTCTGGCACTCATGTTCCTGTTCAGCTTCGTCAACCCGAGCAACCTAGTGCGCGACAAGATGTACTGGTGGTTCGTGGTGCACTTGTGGGTGGAAGGCACGTGGGAACTGATCATGGCTTCGCTGTTGGCTTTTGTGCTCATCAAGACCACCGGTGTGGACCGTGAAGTGATCGACAAGTGGATGTACATGATCGTCGCCTTCGCGCTGATCTCGGGCATTCTGGGCACGGGTCACCACTTCTACTTCATCGGCTTGCCAGGCTACTGGCACTGGGTGGGCGGCGTGTTCTCCGCGCTCGAACCTATTCCGTTCTTCATGATGACGCTGTTCGCCTTCAATATGGTGCAACGCCGTCGCCGTGAGCACCCCAACCAAGCCGCCGTGCTGTGGGCTGTCGGTACCGCTGTCATCGCCTTCCTGGGTGCTGGCGTGTGGGGCTTCATCCATACCCTGAGCTGGGTCAATTACTACACGCACGGTTCGCAAGTCACCGCGGCCCACGGCCACTTGGCCTTCTACGGTGCTTACGTGCTGGTCGTACTGGCCATCATCAGCTACGCCATGCCTATCCTGCGCGGCCGCGAAGCTAACCCCAAGCACGCACAGCGCGTCGAAATGTGGAGCTTCTGGATCATGAGCATCGGCATGGCGGTGATGGTATTGGCCCTCAGCGGCGCCGGTATCCTGCAAGTCTGGCTGCAGCGCATGCCTACCGACGGTAGCGCCATGTCCTTCATGGCGACGCAAGACCAACTGATGTTCTTCTACTGGACGCGTCTGGCCGGCGGTGTCATGTTCCTGATTGGTCTGCTGACCTACCTGTCGAGTTTCTTTATCGGCCCATCGGCTGACGAAGCTAACAACTTCAGCGCCAGCGGCAGCCGTCTGCAACAGGCCTGACCATGGCACACACCGTCCACACAGTGGCCTCACAGGGCTCCGGCCCTTCTAACGCGCTGGGCCGAAGCCCTGCTGTGGGCGGTGCACCGTTTTACGCTGCCCAAGGCAGCGAATGTGCTCTCTTTGAGCATTGCTTTGCGCAGCAACTACCGCTGCTGATCAAAGGCCCCACCGGCTGCGGCAAAACACGTTTTGTCGAACACATGGCGGCGCGCCTCGGGCGCGCCCTGATTACCGTGTCCTGCCATGACGATCTCAGCGCGGCCGACCTCGTCGGTCGCCACCTGATTGGCCAGGGCAACACCGTCTGGACCGACGGGCCGCTGACGCGAGCCGTCCGCGAAGGCGCCATTTTGTATCTGGACGAGATCGTCGAAGCCCGCAAGGACACCACTGTCGTGTTGCACCCGCTGGCCGACGACCGCCGCCTCCTTCCCATCGAACGCACGGGTGAGCTGCTCAAGGCGCCGCCCGAGTTCATGCTGGTCATCTCTTACAACCCGGGTTACCAGAACCTGCTCAAGGGCCTGAAACCCAGCACCCGCCAGCGCTTTACCGCCCTGTCGCTGAGCTACCCGGCCCCAGCCGTCGAGCGCGCCATTCTGGAGCGCGAAGGCCACGCCAGTCCCGCCTTGGCGGCACGTTTGGTGCAGTTGGCGCAAGCACTGCGCCGCCTGACCGACCACGACCTCGAAGAAACCGCCAGCACCCGCCTGCTTGTCATGGCGGCACGCTTGGTGACCTCCGGCCTGCCCTTGCGCGACGCCTGCCGCGCCGCTGTGGTGGACGCGTTGACCGACGACGCTGAAACCATTCAGGCGCTCGACGAAGTCGTGCGCGCGGTTGTAGGTGATGAAGACTGACTGTTCTAGCTGCGCTTCAGCCTCTGGCTGCTCCAGCGCGCCAGCCCTGAAAGGCACACCCGACAAAGGCGCTGTGGCGCAACCTGCCAGCGCCACACTGCAACGGCGCCGGCGCTGGTTTCAGTTGTCCTTTTTTGCTGTTTTTCTCCTCGCTCCAGCACTCAATTTGCTGCGCTTTGACCTCACCGAGACCCAGCTCTGGGTGCTCGGTTTTCGCTGGTCACTGGGCATTGAAGCCTTCCTGCATGGCCAAGCCAGCGCCCTGGAAACGGCCTGGTCGATTGTCTGGCGCGGCATCTTGCCTGTTCTTACCCTGGTGGTCGCCTTCCTCAGCGTCGCCTACCACTTTGGTCGCCTGTATTGCGGCTGGCTGTGCCCGCATTTTTCGCTGGTCGAAACTCTGAACGACCTGCTGCACCGCGCCACCGGCAAGCTCAGTGTGTGGGACAAATCCGCCACGCCGCGCCCCGGCCGCACCACCGACAAGCGCTGGTGGCCAGTTTTTCTGGCTGCCTGCCTGGTGTTTGGCTTCCTGTGGGCCATCACGCTGCTGACCTACCTGCTACCCCCCACCCTGATCTGGGGCGGCCTGCTGCAAGGTACGCTGACGCCCAACCAAGCGCGCTTTTTAGTCGTCGGCACACTGGTCTTTACCCTGGAATTTACGCTGGCACGGCATTTGTTTTGTCGCTACGGCTGTGCCGTCGGCCTGTTCCAAAGCTTGGCTTGGATGGCCAACCCCAAGGGCATGGTGGTTTCGTTCACCCGCGAACGGGCGCGCGAATGCAAAACCTGCGACGCCCCGCGCGGCAGCGCCTGCGACCACGCCTGCCCGATGCGTCTGAACCCGCGCAACATCAAACGCATGATGTTTGCCTGCGTGCAGTGCGGCCAGTGCCTGGCCGCCTGCGACGCCACCCAAACCGAGCAAGGCCGTACCCCGACCCTGGAATGGAAAGTCGGTCTGGACGCGGTCCGTGAAACGATGCGCCAGCGGCGTGAGGACCAAAGCTGATGGAAGAATGGATTGGCCAATGGTGGCACCGTGCCGTCCTGCGCGTGGCCGAGCCCGACCGTGCCGACGTGCGCGTGACGCTGGATGAAATGCGCCGCAGCATTGCCCTGTTATATCGCGCTGGTGGCGGCGACGCGGCCGTGCGCGTGACACCTGTAGCCGACAGCCGCCACGGCGGACCGCGCGGCTGGCTACAACGCCTGGCGGGCAGTGGTATCCGCGTGCCACTGCCGGTGCTTGACTGGGAAACCCTGGCGTTGCCCCCGCAAGTGAGCGTGTTCGAACAGCGCGAACTCAACCGAGAACTGTATTTGTGGCTGGCCGCACTGGCCGCTGTATTCGAGCCTAGCGGCGACTGGGTTGCTGACAACCGCGCCGCCACTGCGCGGGCCCTGCAGCGCTTTGCCGGCATGCGCGGGCGCCACCAGCGCCTGACGCAAGCGCACCTGGAACAGCGCCCTGCCCTGTCCAGTCTGCGCACCGACGCTGCACCGTTTGAGGCAGCCGTGCAAGCCGCGCTGCGCGGCGACGACCACAGTCCTCTGTTTGTCGAGCCGCAGCAGGTTGCCCCGGTCTGGCTGTGGCTGACCGCCGGCCAAAGCAATGCGCCCGCCGGCACCTCGGGCAGCACCGGCGGCGGCGCCGGTGAACGCCCCGATGGTGCCCCTGACGCTGAAAGCAAGCAACGCCGCCGCTCGCAACGGGTCGAACAAAAAGAGGCGCGCAACCCGCTGTTGGTGGCCGCCAAAGTCGAAGCTTTGAACAGCTGGAGCGAGTTGGTGCGCCTCGACCGCGGCACTGACGACGAAGTAGATCCCAATGCCACCACCGCCGCCAATGACATGGACACCCTGTCGCTGGCGCGCGGCGAGCAGACCACCGCCTCACGCGTCAAGTTCGACTTGGACTTGCCCAGCGCCTCCGCCGACGACCTGCCGCTCGGCCCCGGCCGCAAAACCCCGGAATGGGACTGGCGCCGCGGCGTAATGCAACCCGATCACTGCGCCGTGCAATGCTCGGTCGCGCGCGCCGGCATGCCCTATGTGCCACCACAAGCGCTGCGCGCCACCGCACGGCGCGTGCGTCGGCGCTTGGAAGTGCTGCGCGCCGCACCCCGCTGGCAAAACGGCCAGACCACCGGTGACGATTTCGACATCGATGCCTGGGTGCGCTTTCAAACCGAATCGCAGGGCGGCGTGCAACACACTGATTCGCCACCGGTCTACCTCCGGCGCCAGCGCGGCGAGCGCAGCCTGGCGACGCTGCTGCTGGCCGACCTGTCGCTGTCCACCGACGCTTACGCCACCAACAGCGCGCGCGTCATCGACGTCATCCGCGATGCGCTGTATGTATTTGGCGAAGCGCTCGCTGGCACCGGCGATGCGTTCGAGATGCTGGGTTTTAGCTCAGTGCGGCGCCAGCATGTACGTATCCAGCACATCAAGGGCTTTGGTGAAGGCTGGAACGACACCGTGCGCGCGCGCGTCGGCGTGCTGAAACCGGGTTTTTACACCCGTATGGGTGCCGCCGTGCGCGATGCCACGCGCCGTCTGAGCGCCCGTTCCGAACGCCAGCGCCTGCTGCTGGTGCTGACCGACGGCAAGCCCAACGACCTCGACATCTACGAAGGCCGCTACGGCTTGGAAGACACGCGCCACGCCATCCAGGAAGCACGCGATGCTGGCTTGATACCGTTTTGCGTCACCATCGACAAGGAAGCGCACGAATACCTGCCGATGCTGTTTGGCAGCCAAGGCTACGCCTTGGTCAAACGCCCGCAAGACTTGGTGCAGCGCCTGACGCAGGCCTGGGTGACGCTGGCACGCTGAGACCAGCACCCTGCACTGGCACCAGTTTCAGCCCGATATTGCTCCTATTAAAATAGCTGCAACCGCTTATCAAGCAAGCGTTACAGCCATTTTTTATCTAGAAATCGACTAGGCCCGCTCGAGGCGCACCGGCAGCCCCTGGCGCACCACGGCGCCCGAAACCCCATCGATCCACACATTGGTCTGGTCACCACGCGAGGGATCCGCAAAGCCCAGGTCGTTGAGGTTCACCCCGTTGGCGTGTTGCGGATTGAGGGGCAGCGCCTTGCCGTCCACCGTGTGCTGGCGCGCGCCGAGCTCGGTGTGGCCGTAGCCGTGCTCAATGGCAATAGCGCCGGGCATGACCCCGTCGCGCACCAGTGCCACGGCCAGTATGCTTTTGCCGGGCGTGGTCAAGCGCACGGTATCGCCGTTGCGGATGCCCAGCCGCGCCGCGTCTGCGCGGTTCACTGCTACCGGATTGTGCGGATGGACCTGGCGCAAGCGCGCCACGCCAATCGACATCGAACTCATCAGATTCGATTTGTACGAAGTCATCAGCATTGGCCACTGGTCTTCGGGGAAATGCGCGCGCATGGCGCTGCCGTCGGCCAGACGGGTGGGGAAATAAGTAGGGCAACCGCTCAGGCGCTCGCCCGTCATGGAGTGGCGCATCTTGGCAACGTCTTCCATCCACAGCTGCAGCGGCAGAGGGTGGGGTTTGCGGATGTGCTCGCCCTTCCAGGCAGCGTCGATCTTGTCAAAGCGCCCACCGCGCGTCATCAGCATCGCCACTTGGCGCCACTCGTCTTCCTTCAACTGGGCTTGCAGCAGCGGCTGGTACCGGTCCACACCGGTGACCAGCATATCGTCGTCACTGGCTGGAGGCACGGCCTTGCCACCGGCAAACGCCATGTTGGCCAAACCACGCAAGAAGAAGTCTTCGGCGCTCTTGAGCGCGCAGGGGTTGCCCTGGGCGTCGCTCATGCCGTTATCGCCAAAGCCGGGCAACTCCAGGCGCTCGGCGACAGCAAACAAGAAGCTCTCGACGTTCACCGGCGCGCCGCTGGCGGTACGCGCCACGGCAGGCTGCACGGTGGGCCAACGCACCGTCGAACTTTTGGCGATCACATCGGCCCAGGGAGCTGAAATGCCCCAGCTCTCATACGTCACGGTGTCCGGCACGATGTAGTCGGCCAGCGCACTGGTCTCGTTGATGAAGGGGTCAATGGAGACGATCAGCGGCAGATTTTTCGGATCTTTCAGCGCTTCGCCCACGGTGTTCTTGAAGCCAACAATCGAATACATCGGATTGCTCATGTGGTTGATCCACACCTTGGCCTTATACGGATAGCCGGCCAGTGCGCTGGCCAGCATTTCGCTGCTCAGGCCGCCGACAGCCGGGTACCACGGCGCCTTGGCTGGGTACGGCGATGCGCCCGCGTCCTTCTTGCGTTGAAACTCACTGCTCTTTTCGTACGGGAAGCGGGTGCGCGACAACGCCACGCCGCGCGGCTTGACCTTGCCGGCGAAGTCGGCAAAGTTGTAGCGCGGACCGGGGCCAAACGGCCCAAACGGGCCGGCGTCCAACACCAGTCCGCCACGCACATTCAGGTTGCCGACCAGCGTGTTGAGCATGGTGATGGCATAGGCAGTGTAGAAACCGGCGCCGCCCATGGTGCCGCCGTGCGCATCGGCCACGGCACGCTTGCCAAAGCTGGTGAATTCGCGCGCCAACTCTTCGATCTGCACGCGTGGGATACCGCACAACTCGGCATATTCGTCCAGGGTCTTGGCACGGGCTTCGGTGCGCATCTTCGATAGCGCGCTGCACACCGCAATGGCGGGCCCGGCGCCGTCCTGCGCTGCGACCAGTGCCGGGGCGTCCACGCTGCGCTCGACAAACAACTTGGCTGACAGCGGTGCAGTGTGCGGCGCCAGTGTGCCGTCATCGCGTTGCACCACGTACACATCGACCGGAGCGATCGGCTCCTGGCCCTCTTCGGCGGCAGGCGCCGGCGGCAGCGCCCAGCCCAGGTCGGCGCCGCGCAGGAAGCTGCCAAAACGCGGATGCTGGGGGTCGTTGATGAGCAGGTGGGTGGCGTTGCTCCAGGCGGCTTCGCCGGCAGCCTCCATGGCGGCGGGGCCGGGCTGGGCCAAAAATTGCGCGTCGTAACGCTCGTTGTCTAGAATCCAGCGGATCAGGCCTAACGCCAACGCCAGATCGGTGGCCGGCTTAACGCCGATCCAGCGGTTGCCACTGCCCGAGGCCAGACTCGACGAGGTCGGCAGGATGGGGGAGACCACCACGTAGCGAAAGGTGTTCTCGGGCCGCGAACGCGCTTCGGCCAGTTCACGCCCCTGGCGCTGGAAGGGGTTGCCCGATTGCGCCGGTGCGGCGCCAATGAACAGGCCAAAGCTGGCGTTCTTCCAATCGGGCTTACCATGCGGCATTTCTGCCAGGCTGCCCATGGCGGCACCGGCGCCAACGCGAAAACTCTGGCCGCAGTAGGAGCCATGGTTGGACACATTGACGGTGCCAAACGCGGGGCCGGCAAAGCGGCGCACCAAGGCAGCGCGCCCTTCGTTGGCCGAGTCGGTGACCAACAGCTGGTTGCTCTTGGGGCCGTACTCGGGGTTGGCCGGGTCGAGCAGCGTTTTCGTATCGCGCACCGCGCGCAGGCCGTCCACAGGGCCTTCACCAAACAGGTCGCCGCCGTCACAAACTTCCTGCACCAGTTGCTCGAACGAAATGGTCTGCCAGCGGCCTTCGCCGCGCTTGCCGACGCGCTTGAACGGTTGCAGCACGCGGTGCGGGCTGATCTGGTGCTCCAGCATGGCCGAACCGCGCGCGCAGGAGGTGGCACGCCCTTCGAGGCCGTTCTCACCACCGAGCATCGCGTAGACCTCGCGCACCGGCGTTTCCATCGGCGCGGGATGGGTGGTGGCGAGCGGGTGATACGGGTTGCCAGCAATGCGCACGATGCGGTTGCTGGCGGTATCGACGCGCACGCGCACACCGCACTGCGTCCAGCAGCCCAGGCAACTCGACGGGCTGACCACCTGGCCGGGCTGGGTGCTGAGCACACCCGTCACCGGGTCAATCCGGAACTCGGGGGTGAGCGAGTTACCGCGCGTGGCGTGCGCCGTGGGCACGCCAGCACTGCCGGTGACCAGGCCCTTGCCGGCCTTGAACACGGTTTCGCCGTAGCCGGCAGCAAAGGCGGCTAAACCACCGGCGGTGACGCCGCCGCGCAGCAGCAACTTGCGGCGGGCCGTGTCTTGGGGCTGGTCCTGTCGGTCGCTTTTATCGTTCGTAGTCATGGAGAATCCTTATGTGTCTTAGACAGCGGCGGCGCCAGAATGCGCTGGAGCGATGCGGGCCGGGAAGTACTCCAGCGCCAGCGTAATAGCCGCCAGCAGGGCCACGCACAGGCCAAAGACCCCCACCATGCCCAACAGGCCGTCACCGCCCAGCGGCATGTTGTAGACGTATAGACCGGCGCCGAACTTGGGCACACTCTGCACACCCATGAACAGCGCCCAGCGGAATACCCAGGCGGCAGCCAGCATCGTCAGCCCCATACCCAGAGATGCCAGCGGCTGGACCAGTGCCTGCGCCGGGCGCTGCAACCACAGCAGCACAACGACACCTGCCAACACCGAGCCCAACATACTCAGGCGCCATACCGAAAAGTCGGTGAACAGACGTTTGGCAGCAAGGAGCGAGGGCGCATCGCTGGCCAGGCCGACGCCTGCCCACAGCGCGACAGTCGCTACCAGCAACCAAGCGGCGGTCAGCGCTAAAGTGCGTAGCAGTGGGGCAGGCAGCGCCGCCAAGCCACTAGGCAGCCAGCGCGCCACTACCAGCATGGCGCCCAGCGCAGCCAGCCAGCCGGTCAGTGCCAAGTTGACGGGCAGGAACAGCGTATTCCACAGCGGACGTGCGCGCACCACCATGACTTCGGCGCCGGTATAGACCATGACATTGATGGCGGCCAACGCCAGCAGCACGGCCAGCACGCGCAGCAAGCTGCGCCAGCCCAACCACCAAGCGGCGCAAAAGGCAAAGGCCAGCATGACAAAGGCCGGCAGCAGGTAGGCGCCGAGTGACATCCAAGACCAAGGTGTGAAGTGCGCATAAAAGTGCCAGAAGCGCGCCGGCTGGTGCAGGTCGGCCAGCAGCGACACCGGTGCGGCAGCGGCGCTGGTGGCCAGCACCACCACAGCGGCGGGCAGCAGGCGTGCCCCCACCGAGCCGACACGGCCCAAGGCGCAGGCCGCCGCCGTCAGCGCCGCGCCGGTACAGATACCGACCAAGAAGAAATACTGCACCGCCCAGGGCAGCCAAGCCGCTTCGTAGGCGGGGGTGAGCAATTCGATGATGTGCATGGTGTTTTTTTCTCTCAGTGGCCCGCCACCAAGCGCACGCTGGCCTGGCCGTCGATACCGTTGACAAACTCATCGGGCAGGCCGATGTAGAAGACGTGCGGCGACGTGGCCATGCCGGGTTTCAGCACCTTGATGTCTTTTGCGTGCGCCTTGAGCCTTTGCGCAGCGCTACTGCCGGCGTCATTCAGGTCGCCAATCACGCGCGCACCGCCGACGCAGCTTTCCACACAGGCCGGCAGCAGGCCGACTTCCAAGCGGTGCTCGCAGAAGGTGCATTTATCCGCCGTCTGCGTCTCGTGGTTGATGAAGCGTGCGTCGTACGGGCAAGCCTGCACGCAGTAGCCGCAACCGACGCAGCGCTCGTTGTCCACCAGCACGATGCCGTCGGTGCGCTGGAAGGTGGCCTGCACCGGGCAGACCGGCACGCAAGGCGGCTCGTCGCAGTGGTTGCACAGACGCGGCAGGCTGACCATGGCCGGCGGCACACCGGTGCCCCGGTCCACTTCGTACTGCAACACCGTGGTGCGGAACTGACCGATGGGCGGCAAGTTCTCCATCGAGCAACTCACAGTACAGGCCTGACAGCCAATACACTGGCGCAAATCGACCACCATGCCATAGCGCTTGCCCTCCATACCGGGGCGACGCGGCGGCTGCGCACCCATGCCCAGCACCGGCGTGGCAGTGGCGGCGACAGCCGCCGCCGGGAGCGCAGCTGCAGCGACCGCCATGCCGAGCAGGCTTTGTAGAAAACCGCGCTTGCCGGAACGCCTGTCATCAGGCCGGTGATCGGGGAGGAGGAGTTTTTGCATGGCGGCGCTCTCTGGCTGGGGGTGCTTGATACCTGTGCGCTTGAATGGTCTTTAAACCGAAAATCACACAAGCTGAGTAGATAACTCATCATAAAAACCTAGCGTTTACCCGCATTGAGATACATCAATTGATGCGGATCAAAACATTTTTGCAAATAGGCCATGTAAAAATGCATCACCTTGCAGCAAAGACACGCCCAGCCCCTGCGCTGACCGTAGCCCGGTTCTTTTTTGCGACGCATGGCCGGCGCCAGCCGATGCCAGCCGGTACCGTAGACTGGCCCGGCTATCGAGCACAAAGGAAAAATATATGTGGACCTTGTCTGTTCCCTGGTGGGAATTCGTGCTGCGCGGCATCGTGGTGTACGTGTTTCTGCTGGTCTTTCTGCGCCTGACCGGCAAGCGCCAGACAGCGCAGTACGCACCCTTTGACTTGGTGCTGCTGCTGATCCTGTCGAACGCGGTACAGAACTCGATGAACGCGGGCGACAACTCGCTCATTGGCGGGCTGATCTCGGCCAGCACACTCATCGTTTGTCACGTCGGTCTGGCGCACCTGGCCTACCGTTTTCGCCGCATCGAGCGCTTTGTCGATGGCCGCCCCCAGGTACTGGTGCAGGACGGCAAGGTGGACGAAGTGCTGATGCAACACGAACTGCTCTCAGCCACCGACCTGTCCGCCGCTCTACGCGCGGGCGGCTGCCTGCACGCCCACGAGGTCGAGCGCGCCACCATCGAAACCAACGGTCAGATTACCGTGGTACTGAAGAAGCGCTAAAAATTTCAAGCCAAACAGGCTTCTAGCGCTTATCTAGCAAGCGCTTATAGCTATTTAATGCATAGCAAAATCAGGCCAGTGCACGCTGGATGATGATTTTTTGCACATCGCTGGTGCCTTCATAAATCTGGCACACGCGCACGTCACGGTAGATGCGCTCGACCGGAAAATCGCTCACCACGCCATAGCCACCCAGCGTCTGGATGGCGGCGCTGCAGACCTTCTCTGCCATCTCGCTGGCAAACAACTTGGCCATGGCGGCCTCTTTCAGACACGGCTGGCCAGCGTCGCGCAGCGCGGCGGCGTGCCAGATCAGCTGGCGCGCGGCCTCGATTTGCGTGGCGCAGTCGGCCAGACGAAACCCGACCGCCTGGTGGTTGAAGATGGTGGTGCCAAAGCTCTCGCGCTCTTTGGAATACGCCAGCGCCGCTTCAAAAGCACTGCGCGCCATACCCACGCTTTGTGCCGCGATGCCAATGCGCCCGCCCTCCAGCGCGCCCAGGGCAATCTTGTAACCTTCCCCCTCAATGCCGATCAGGTTCTCGGCTGGGATGCGGCAGTTGTCGAAATTGATTTGTGCCGTGTCACTGCTGTGCTGGCCCAGCTTGTCCTCCAGACGCGCCACCACATAACCGGGACTGCTGGTGGGCACCAGGAAAGCACTGATGCCGCGCTTGCCCGCGCCCCGGTCAGTGACTGCAATGACGATCACCACTTGGCCGTTTTTGCCGCTAGTAATGAACTGCTTGACGCCGTTGAGGACGTATTCGTCGCCATCCTTCACCGCCGTGGTGCGCAGGGCCGAGGCGTCCGAGCCGACATGGGGTTCGGTCAGGCAGAAACCGCCGAGCATCTGGCCTTGCGCCAGCGGCGTCAGCCAGTCACGCTTTTGCTGCGCATTGCCGTAACGCATCAGGATGGCGTTGACCGGGCAGTTGGTCACGCTGATGGCGGTGCTGGTACCGCCGTCACCGGCGGCAATTTCTTCCAACACCAGCGCCAGCGACAGGTAGTCGAGCTGGGCGCCGCCAAACTCTTCCGGCACACAAATGCCGTAGGCACCGAGTGCCGCCAGGCCCTGGTGTGCTTCTTTGGGAAAGTGGTGCTCCTTGTCCCAGCGCGCAGCATGGGGCCACAGCTCTTGCTGGGCGAAATCGCGCACGGCCTCACGGATCATTTCCTGGTCTTGGGTCAGCAGCATGGCAGGTGTCTTTGCAAAAAGTGGCGGGGCACGGCGCCCGCTATGGGCGGCGCAGTCGTGTTTATCAATTAAATCAGCCTGTAGCCCTTATGCACATTGCGCAATAAGCTATCAATTAAGGAGTAAATGATATAGCTTACACCAGCTCAATCGCCATCGCCGTGGCTTCGCCGCCGCCGATGCACAGTGTGGCCAGGCCTTTTTTCAGGCCGCGCGCCTGCAGTGCGTAGAGCAAGGTGACCAGGATGCGCGCGCCGCTGGCGCCAATCGGGTGGCCCAGTGCGCAGGCACCGCCGTTGACGTTGACTTGGTCGTGCGGCAGGTTCAGGTCGTGCATCAGCGCCATCGGCACCACAGCAAAAGCTTCGTTGATTTCCCACAGATCCACATCACCGGCACTCCAGCCGGCCTTGGCCAGCGCCTTTTGCGTGGCACCCAGCGGCGCGGTGGCAAACCACTCGGGCTCTTGCGCGTGCGTGGCATGGCTGACGATGCGTGCCAGCGGCTTACAGCCGAGCTTGTCCGCCGTGGACTGGCGCATCAGCACCAGTGCGGCGGCGCCGTCGTTGATCGACGAGCTGGACGCGGCGGTGATGGTGCCGTCCTTCTTGAACGCCGGCTTGAGCGTGGTGAGTTTGTCCAGCTTGACCTTGCCCGGGCCTTCGTCCACCGACACCACTACTTCGCCAGCGCGCGTCTTGACCGTGACCGGGGTGATTTCAGCGGTAAAGGCGCCGGACGCAATGGCAGCCTTGGCACGCTCGACGCTGGCAGTGGCAAACGCATCTTGCTGCGCGCGCGTGAAGCTGTATTTGGCAGCGCAGTCTTCACCGAAGGTGCCCATGGAACGGCCGGGCTCGTAGGCATCTTCCAGGCCGTCGAGCATCATGTGGTCAAAGATGCGGTCGTGGCCCAAGCGGTAGCCGCCGCGGCCCTTTTGCAGCAAATACGGTGCGCCGGTCATGCTCTCCATGCCCCCAGCCACCATCACGTCGTGCGTGCCGGCCAGCAGCATGTCGTGCGCCATCATGGCGGCCTTCATGCCCGAGCCGCACATTTTGGACAGCGTCACGGCACCGGCCTCTTTCGGCAAACCGCCCTTGAACGCCGCTTGGCGCGCTGGCGCCTGGCCCTGGCCCGCCATCAGACAATTGCCAAACAGCACTTCACCCACGGCATCGGGTGAGACCGCTGCGCGCGCTACGGCGGCAGCAATCGCAGCCCCGCCCAGATCGTGGGCAGCCAAAGTGGAAAAATCGCCCTGGAAAGCGCCCATCGGCGTGCGCGCGGCGCCAACGATGACGATGGGGTCGGAAGAGGTCGAGGTCATGGGTGTCTCCAGTCAAAGGCAAGGTAAAAATAGCTTCATCCGGTGCTGGCGTGGTCAAACCGGCGCCCGGTGTCGTAAGGAAAAACGTCGTACACATGGCCAGCCGCAATGCGCTCCTTGTGCGATTGCCAGAACTCCACCTCCAGCAAATCGGCATGGTGCTGCAGGAACACCTCGCGCACAGCCGGGTTGCCCAGCAGAAAAGGGGCGAAAGTTTCTGGGAACACGTCGCGTCGGCCGACGCTGTACCAGATCTCGCCGCTCATCTCTTCTTCTTCGTTGCGCGGCGCGGGGACGCGGCGAAATTGGCAATCGGTCAGGTATTCGATTTCGTCATAGTCGTAAAACACCACCTTGCCGTTGCGCGTGACGCCGAAGTTCTTCCACAACATGTCACCGGGAAAGATGTTGGCCGCTACCAATTCCTTGATGGCGTTGCCGTAGTCGATCACGCTGCGCTGCATCTGCTGCTGCGCGCCGGCATCCTGCAGGCCGGCATCGAACGCTTCCTGCAGGTACATGTTGAGGGGAATCATGCGCCGCTCGATATACAGGTGCGAGAGGATGACTTCCTGCTGGCCATCGCCATCGCGGTCGCTGATTTCCAGTTGGCTGGGGGCAAATTTCTCGATTTCAGCGATCAGTGCGTCATCAAAGCGCACGCGCGGAAAGGCCACCAAGCTGTATTCGAGCGTGTCGGCCATGCGCCCGACCCGGTCATGCTGCTTGACCAGCAGGTATTTGTTCTTGATCTGCTCGCGCGTGGTGTCTTTTTGCGCCGGGTAATAGTCCTTGATCAGCTTGAACACGTAGGGAAACGACGGCAGATCAAACACCAACATGACCATGCCCTTGATGCCCGGCGCAATGCGAAATTGGTCGCTGGAGTGCTTGAGGTGGTAGAGAAAGTCGCGGTAGAACAGCGTCTTGCCCTGCTTGGCCAAGCCCAGCGCGGTATACAGCTCGGCGCGCGGCTTGCGCGGCATCAGGCTGCGCAGGAACTGCACGTAGGCAGACGGGATTTCCATGTCCACCATGAAATACGCACGTGCAAAGCTGAACAGCCGCTGCAGGTCGTCTTCGCCCAACAGCACGGCATCAATCACCAACTGACCGGCACCGTTGTGCAAAATCGGCAAGGCAAACGCCAGCTCGTTGAAGCCGCTGATGACTTTGCCGACCACATAAGCGCCCTTATTGCGATAAAACAGACTCGATAGCACCTGAATCTGAAAATTGGCGCGCAGTTTGCCGGGTTTAAGCTGGGTTTGCAGCGCCGCCCATACCTGCTCAATATCACCCGCCAAGTCGGCAAACGTCCGCTGCAAGCGGAAGTTCTCCATCATCAGCGTCAACGTTTCGCGCAAGTTCTCGCGTGAGGGAAGGGGGTAGTAAGCCCAGTAGGTTGGACGCCCCTCGGTGGCGTCATTTTCAATGTATTCCGTACTGACCGCCGGACGAACAAAAATAAAGTCGTTGTGAAAGTGCGTCCGGTGCAGGATTTTGGTAGTGACCGAGTTGAAGAAGGTTTCGGCCAGCTCGGGCTGGCGGTGATTCACCAACAGACCGATGTAATGCAACTTGATCTGGTGCCACACGTCCATGGACAGGCTACCGGCCTTGAATTCTTTCTCTAGGCGGCGCACGCACTCCTTGACCCGCAGGTCATAGAACTCAATGCGCTCACGCTGCGCACGCTGCTGGCCATGCCAGTCGGCTGTTTCAAAACGGTGCTTGGCACGCGCTGATTCAGTACGAAAAAGTCGGTAATGGCGGTTAAAACCGTCCATCATCGCCTTGGCGATGTCGTAGGCCTGGGGTGCATCGAGGCGCGGCGGAAACATGGACAAAACCTACAAAATCAGGCGGCAACCAGCAAGAAACCGTCTGAATTTAGCGCTGTGCCGCGGCCACACCGTCCACCGCCGCGTGGTAGATGGAGTAAAGCCCGTCGTTGCTACCCACAGACATATTCAGGTTCTTGATCAACCCGTCCTTGAGGCCATAGCACCAGCCATGCAAGGTGACTTTCTCACTGCGCGCCCAGGCGTCTTGCATAACGGTAGTGTGCGCAATATTGAGCACCTGCTCGATGGAGTTCAGTTCGCACAGCACATCGTGGCGCCACTCGGGCGCGGTGGCAGCGATCAACACGCGGTGCTTGTCACGCACATCCTTCACGTGGCGAATCCAGTTGTCGGACAGCCCGACACGCATATCGTTCAGCGCCGCCAGCACACCGCCGCAGCCGTAATGGCCTACGACCATCAGGTGCTCGATGTGCAACTGATCGACGGCGTACTGGATGGTGGAGAGGCAATTGAGGTCCGTGGGAATCACCACATTGGCAATATTGCGGTGCACAAATACCTCGCCCGGCTCCAAGCCCGTGATCTGGTTGGCTGGCACACGACTGTCGGAGCAGCCCACCCACATATAGCGCGGATTTTGCTGCTCCATCAGCGAGGTGAAAAACCCCGGTCGCTCGCGCTCCACCTGCGCCGCCCATTTACGGTTGTGATGAAACAGGTCTTCAATCGACGTCGCTGTCATGGGCGCGCTTTCTAAGGTAGCAAAAATATCAAACTTATCAGCAGGTTTCGGCAAACAGCTCGCGGCCGATCAACATGCGGCGGATCTCGCTGGTGCCGGCACCAATTTCATACAGCTTCGCGTCGCGCCACAGGCGGCCCAGTGGGTATTCGTTGATGTAGCCGTTGCCGCCAAAAATCTGCACGCCTTCACCGGCCATCCAGGTGGCTTTTTCTGCTGTCCACAAAATCACGCTGGCGCAGTCCTTGCGCACTTGGCGCACATGCTCGCTGCCGAGCATGTCGAGATTTTTAGCCACGGTATAGGCAAACGAGCGACCGGCCTGCAGCACGGTGTACATGTCGGCGACCTTGCCTTGGATGAGCTGAAATTCGCCAATGCTTTGACCAAATTGCTTGCGGTCGTGGATATAGGGCACCACGTTATCCATCACCGACTGCATGATGCCCAGCGGACCACCGGTCAGCACGGCGCGCTCGTAGTCCAGACCACTCATCAGCACCTTGGCGCCCATGTTCAGGCCGCCTAGAATGTTGTGCGCTGGCACTTCCACGTCCTGGAAAACCAGTTCGCCAGTATGGCTACCGCGCATGCCGAGCTTATCGAGCTTTTGCGCGACTGAGAACCCCTTCATACCTTTTTCGATCAGGAAAGCGGTGACACCACGGGCGCCCAGCTCGGGCTCGGTCTTGGCGTAGACCACCAACGTATCGGCGTCGGGGCCGTTGGTAATCCACATCTTGCTGCCGTTGAGCAGGTAGTAGCCGCCCTTGTCTTCGGCCTTGAGCTTCATGCTGATGACGTCGGAGCCTGCACCCGGCTCGCTCATGGCCAACGCGCCGACATGCTCGCCGCTGATCAGCTTGGAGAGGTATTTTGCTTTTTGCTCGACCGTGCCGTTGCGGTTGATCTGATTGACGCACAGGTTGCTGTGCGCGCCATACGACAAACCAACCGAAGCGCTGGCGCGGGAAATTTCTTCCATCGCCACCATGTGGGCCAAATAGCCCATATTGGCGCCGCCATGCTCTTCCGGTACGGTGATGCCGAGCACGCCCAAATCACCCATTTTGCGCCACAGATCCATCGGAAACTGATCCGAATGGTCTATTTCTGCGGCACGCGGCGCAATTTCAGCTTGAGCAAAATCGCGCACGGCATCGCGCAAGGCATCGATTTCTTCGCCCAACTGGAAGTTTAGGCCTGGCATATTGACGGCAATACTCATCAAAGTCTCCGGATAGAAAAGTGGGAAAAGGAGAAAAAATAAAGGGATTAGCTACCCACATCGGTGCGTCCGGTGACGGCCATCAGAGTGCACCCCATGGTGGCAATCAATTTTTCATCGCCACCACGCAGTGCATAAGCGCGGCCTTCGCAGAAGGTGATGGTGCGACCGGGCTTGAGCACACGCCCTTCCATGCGAAAGCGCTCACCCTGGGCAGGTGCCAGGAGGTTGATCTTGAATTCAATAGTCAGCACTTCGGCGTCGGACGCCATCAACGTGAAGGCGGCATAACCACATGCGGAGTCCAGGGCAGTCGACACCACGCCTGCATGTAAAAAGCCATGCTGCTGGGTCAACTCCTGGGCCCAACCTATTTCAATATCGACAGTGCCTGGAGCCACCAACCCTAGCTGCGCACCCATATGGTGCATGATGCCCTGCAAAGCGAAACTATCACGAACCCGCTGCGCGTAGAACGGATTCCGGAATTCAAATGGCAGCATAGTCACACCCATTTCATATGACGTTTACGTAAACGTCAATTATGATTCATTTTTCTCCAGTTTGACAAGTAAGGCTCGCGCCTCTTGTTCATGCTCACTGAGTTCATCCAGATTGGCCTTCAAATCGGCCAGCTGTTCTTCCAACTGGCGTCGATGCTCTGCCAGTACCAGTAAAAATTTACGTAGTTGTACTCCGGTATCACGCGGGCTGTCGTAAAGATCAATGATTTCTTTGGCTTCAGTGAGCGACAGACCGAGGCGCTTGGCCCTCAGTGTCAATTTCAGACGGGTGCGATCACGGGCACTGTAAGTGCGGTTGCGTCCACCCGGACCGGTGCGCTCGGGCTGCAGCAGTCCCATATCCTCATAAAACCGCATTGCGCGGGTCGTAAGATCGAATTCTTTAGCGAGATCGCTGATAGTGTAGGTGGTAGCCATTGTTTGAAACTCAGATTGAGCGTGGGCAGGTAGCAACCACAGAGCTGTCGTTGCATCGCATCTGCACGGCGCTCATCCAATGACGCTTACGTTAGCGTCAATGCTAACGCATCCTACAAACATTCCAAGAGATAAAAACTCCAACAGCCAATTCATCAAATACTCAAACAGCTGCCAGAAAGACAAAACCCCCCGCACATTGCTGAGCGGGGGGTATTTGCTGGCTGTAAGAGCCTGACGATGACCTACTTTCACACGGGAACCCGCACTATCATCGGCGCGAAGTCGTTTCACTGTCCTGTTCGAGATGGGAAGGAGTGGGGCCAACTTGCTATGGTCATCAGGCATAAAGGGTTGCCGCGCTGATCATTGATCAGCACAGCCAATTCATAGAGTCTGGAATCAGTTTTTTTCGAATTTGTATTTTGACTGCGTCAGCTTTGGCATAACAATCTTTGAAGATCACTTAAATTTCTTTAAGCAAAGGCTATCAAAGTTATA
>NZ_JHYS01000002.1 GCF_000688255.1 Simplicispira psychrophila DSM 11588
GGTGGCGGTGGCGGTGGCGGTGGCGGTGGCGGCAGCATGTCCATCACGCCTGCGCCCATCAACATCACGCTCAACGCCAACGGCATCAACGACCCGGTCAAGCTGGCGCGGCTGATGGAGCCGGAGCTGAAAAAGATTGCCGCGCTGGCGCGCTAGCCGTTCTGAGTTCTTAAAGCGTTTTACGTAGGCCTTGCGCTGGGCGGCGCGCACAGTGGCGATCATGACTTCCGTGCAACGCTTTTTCTCTGGCCGCAACAATCTTGCCCGCAGCGCAGCACTGTCTGCCAGCAGCGTGCGCGCCAGTACGGCCATTGAGCGCGTGGCGGCCCGTCGCGCTGGCGGTGGCCGGGTGCGGCTGGCGGGTGAGTACACCGGCCACGAGGCGGCGCAGGTCGAGGTAGAGATCGTCGCCGCAGGCGGCACGCCGCGCGCCTCGGTACCGCAGTTTGTTGGCGTGGGCAATGGCCAGCTGGCGGTGCAGTCGGTGCAGGCGGGTGCCGCGCTGCAAGAGCTGACCCTGACGCTGGCCGATTTGGGCGTGCCCACCGAGCACGCGCGGCTGGATGCCCGCGAGGTGCAGATTCGGGCCCGCGCCAGTGGCGCTGCGGGCAATGCCATCCGCATCACGGTGCTGCCCCAGTTCACCCGCACGCTGACCGATTGGGCTTTGCTGGCCGATTGGTCTGCCGGCACGGCGGTGCAAACCGGTAGCCAGTGGGACTTTGGCGGCTTGCCGCTGTCGGCCAAGGGGGAGTTGGACGCGGCCAGTGCGCGCATTCAGTTTGGTTTTGACCCGCAGGTGTACCGGCCGTGGCGCCAGTTCAAGGACGGTGCTTGGCAGTTTGGCGTCTCGCCAGCGCTGGAGCGCAACCAGTCCAAGGGCACGCCGGTGTATGCCGTGGTGGGCGGCTATCTGGTCACGGTGACCGATGGCGTGGCCACCGAAACCTATGGTGATGTGGGTGCTGGTCAGCCTGCCATTACCGCGTTTTACGATTTATTGGTGGCGTTGCAGTCGTCTGGCTTGGTGACTGTCGCCGGTGTGGTGGCCGCTGACCGCACGGTAGGCGGCCAAGCAGCGATAGATGTTCCGCTGCGCACGCAGGCGTGGTTAATGGCACTGGGCGGCAAGGTGCAGTTGGCCGATGTCACTGTGCCGCCGCTGGCACCGACGCAAAACGTGTTGGTGCGCTGCATCAATGCCGATGTGGTGGGGCGTGAGCGCTGGAGCGTGGCGGGCGATGTGTCGGGCGCGCTGGCCGTGGCCGCTACGGGTGTGCCTTACGACAGCGCAGCCGCGCGCTTTACGGTGCCGACGATTGACCCGGCTACGGTGGGTAGCGGTGAGTGGTCATTCAAATATGAACCCGCGCCGCGCCCTGACGACGTGGGCGTGCCCAGCGTGTGCGTGCGCCCCTTTAAGTTGGGCCGCAACGCCAAGCCGCGCACGGTGACTTTTACGTACCGCAAGCGCCCGCCTGCGGATTGCAAATGCAGCGATATGCCGACGCCAAAGCTGTCGCTGAAATGTTTGGGCATTGGCCCCGAAGGAGGTGATATGGCCCTTGAGCCAGAGTATCAAACGCGCCTGATGGCGATGTACCAATGGCGCCGGATATTTCTTGATAGCAATACCGCCTTTGGCGATCTGGGCGAGTCAGCCGGCCGCTACGGCTACATCAAGAGCCATGTGCGCGAGGTCGAAATAGCCAACGGCATCACTAGCGAGCTGGCGCAAGCGCTGTCTGAAATTTATGAGGTGCAGGCCGCGCGTGACCAGTGGGACTTGGAGCTTGCTGGCGTCATCTCCATGATGACGCCGCTCGAAGGCGTTGCTGGTAGCGTGCAAATCAATTTGGCAGCAGATGTGAGCATCGAGCGCACGGTGCATTCAATCACTGATCCGGGCGCGAGCGAGGCGCACACAGTGATCAGTGTGCAGGTTAACTCGCGTGGCAACAGCTTTACTGTGTCCTCTACGGACGAAACTGAGCTGAAAGAAGGCGAGCTCAAAGCCCAATACATTGCCCCGCTGTCGGACACTTCGGCAGTGGTGGGCATGGTCTCGGCCCGCATGGACTACGTGCGCACCATCGCAGGCATCGTCCCAAAATCTGATTCCAGCAGCGGTGACGCGGGCGGCTGCTGGATTGACCACGGAGACGACCATTGGTGGGTCGATACCGATGGCTACTACTTGCCCGCATTCACCAATCAGGCCTATATCAGCGCCCGGCGCAACACCGACACCGGCAAGGCCTACTCCACGATGGAGTTTGGCTTTGGCTTGGTGGTGGCTTGCCCCGACAGGCTGAAGGTGGGCGACAGCCTGACCATCCGCATCAGCCAAGTCGATACCGAGCGCCCCTACCAAGTGGGCGACGAGGCCATCATCCAGACCGTGGCCGCTGGCCCGGCGTGGCTGGCGGGCGGTGTCGATGGCACCGATGTGCAGACGTGGCGTGTGGCGGGTGCGGTGTCGGGCGCGCTGCCCGATTACGTCGTGCCCACCGATGGCACGGCCGCGCCGGTGTACACGGCGGCCGGTGTGGTGCTGCAACTGGCGCTGGGCGGTATTCCTTTTGTGCTGGGCGACAAGTTCAGTTTGGCGATGGAGGCCGGACAGTGGCGCTGGCGCAGTGGTGCCGGCGCTTGGTCTGCGCTGGCGGATATCGCGCCCGATGGTCAGGCGCTGCTGGCCGATGGGCTGGTGGCGTACTTTGAGCCGGGCGCTGCGCCGTCGTTTGTACCCGGCGATGCCTATCTATTTGACGTGCACCAGCCGTGGGCGGTCAGCCATCTGCAGGATGCGCAGGCCACGGCGTGGGGCTGGGCGGGCGATGGCGGCGCTTTGGTGATTGACTTGGGCAGCACGCAGCCGCTGGGCGGCGTGGCGCTGGCGCGCTATCAGCTGCCCAGCAGTGCCAATGTGGCACTGGAGCTGTCGCAAGACGGCGCGGTTTGGAGCCTGCCACTGGCGCTAGATGTCAGCCGACCGGTGTGCGTGAGCCTGTTCCAGCTTGCGCTGAGTGCAAGGTTCTTGCGCCTGAGCGTGGCCGGTGCCCCCGGCGGCAGCATCGGCTGGCTGTGGTGCGGCGAGCCGTTGGCCACCGAGCACCACGCCAGCACCTGCCAGCGCCGGCGGCGTTGGGCGGCCACGCGCGGCGCCGGGTTGAATGCGCCGGCGCTGTATGCCGGCGCGGGCGATGGCTGGCAGTTGGGCTGGGAGAGTGTGCTGCTGGATGCCGATGCCGACGCACTGGTGCAGTTGGTGGACTGGGCGCAGCAGCACGATGAGCCGCTGGTGTTTGTGCCGCACCACTTGCACCCCGCCGATGCGGCGCTGGTGCGCTGCGCGGCGGATGCGCTGGATGTGAGCGATGTGCATGAATACCAGCCCGACAACAGCGCGCACCGCCTGCTGTCGGCGACGCTGGAGATGGAGCCGGTGTACGCATGATGACGCCTTGGATAGAGATCGATGCCGGCGGCGATGGCTGCCAGGTCAAC
Source organism: Simplicispira psychrophila DSM 11588 (assembly GCF_000688255.1). Classification (GTDB taxonomy): domain Bacteria; phylum Pseudomonadota; class Gammaproteobacteria; order Burkholderiales; family Burkholderiaceae_C; genus Simplicispira; species Simplicispira psychrophila. Next base: position 3,511 of record NZ_JHYS01000002.1, read on the forward strand.
TTGGTGCAGCCGGGCGGTATGCCGCCGGATTTGGTGGGGCTGACACTGCCGGTACTGGCGGCTTTGTCGAGTATTCAGCGCCCGCTGTCGATTCCCGGTATTGCCGCTGCACCAACGAGCAGCATGGAGGCGACGCTGGACAACGCCAATGGCGCGCTGGCGTTGTTGTGGGGGCAACGCCCGCCGATGCGCCGTGCGGTGCGGGTGCTGACAGCCAAGGGTACGCTGTTTGATGGCATTGCGGTGGGCTTGCAAGCGGGCACGGAGCTGCGCCTGAGCCTAGAGGCTGGCGCAGACAGGCCGCTATCGGACAACGTGCCGCTGCGCACCAGCGCGGTGTGGGGTGGCTGGCGCGATGTGAAGGTGTTGCCGTGGGCGTGGGGACTGGTGACGCTGGAGCCTATCCAGTACAGCGACGATCAGCGGGTGTTCTTTTTGGCGGATCACCCGATTGCAGGTGTGGATGCGGTGCTGCGCGACGATGTTCCGACCAGCGCTTATCACTTCTATAACGGCGTGGACAGCACCGGGCGCGCGGTGGCTTTTGTGGAGCTGGCCATGCCGCTAGCTGAGGGCGAGCGGTTAGCGGTGACGCTGCGCGGGCGCATTCATCCCAATTTGGGACATTTGCTGCAAACCCCCGCAGAAATTTTGCATGACGTGTTGGCCCATTTGGCGCGTGCGCCAGTGCAGTGGACTGACTTGGATGACTACCGCACCGAGACAGCCCACATCGTGCTGGGCGGGCTGCTGGCGGACAACAGCATCAGCATTCGCGCGGCGGTCGATGGCTTGCTGCAATCGTGCGGCGGCGCTTGGGCGGCCGCTATGCCGGGTGTGGCCATCACGTGGCCGCCGCTGCCCGACGATGCGGCACCGGCGCTGCGCGTGGACAAGCTGACGGCTCAAGGTGTGCAGGCCAGCACCAGCGCCACCGGGCTGTACACGGCGCTGCGCGTGCTGTATGACTATGACCACGCCGCCCAGCGCTACCGCCGCGCCATCCAACTGCAGGCCAGCGACGCCATCAAAGACTACGGCCTGCTGGAGCTGGAGTGGCCCGCACCGTGGCTGCGCACGCCGCGCCAAGCCGAGGAGCTGGGCCAGCGGATGTTGGCTTGGCTGGCACGGCCGCGCTGGCGGGTGACGTGGCAGCAGCAGTTTGCCGATGTGGCCACCGGTGCGTGGGTGGAGCTGGCACATCCGCTGTCGCCGGTGCAGGGCCGCCATCGGCTGGTCAGCGCCGAGCTGGATTTGTCATCGGCCAGCCTGACTTGCACCGTAGAAGCGCCGGTAGGGCCGCCACCAGCGATTGAGACGATTCGGCTATCGACGGCGTTTGACCCAGTGATTCAGCCCGGCATCACGGTGGAGGTGGCCAATGGCGAGATCATCTTCACGGCGCGCGATGAGCAAGGCCGCCCACTGGCAGGGGCAAAAATCACGCTCAACGGTGGTGCTGCGCGCATTGCCGACAGCATTGGCCGGGTCTCGTTCCCGGTGCAGCGCGGCCGCCATGTGCTGCTGATTGAGGCCCAAGGCTACCCGCCCATGGAAACGGTGGTGGTGGTATGACCCAGCGGCGCAGATTTTTTGCAGCGACACCAGTGCAGACCGTTCCGGGTCAGACGGTGGCGGTGGAGGTGCAGATGCGGCGCAATGCTTTGGCCCCAGTGTCAGCCCCAGTCTCTGTGCCAACTACCGCCACATGGCTGCTGCCGCAGGCGTTTGCATTCATACCGCTGGAAGAAGTTGACTGGGCACTAGAGCCATCGCAGGAAGGCTTGCCTTTCTATGACTTCTGGCTCTATCACTACGAAAAAAATTTTGGGCTATCAGCACGGTGGAAAGGCACGCCTGGCACAACCAACGCATCGGGCAACCCACTGCCTATACCCGGGGCCGACTTTGTGTGCCACGAGGTTACTGCTTCGACTTATGAAAATCGTTTGCGAGGTTCAGGCGCCGTGTTTTTTGGGGTGCTGCAAGGCGCAACGCTCGCTGATGTCCATTGGAAGCTGATGTGGAACACGCCTTGGGCCGGGCCTGATTTGACCGAGCACGGACTTGATTCGGTCGAGTACGAGCTTGATTTCGACCCAGAAGATGCGCGCTACGCCGTTTCTTTGCACGGCTCTCGTGCCAGCACCTGGGGCAACATGGTGATGGTCATCTTGCATCCGACAGGCAGTGGTGGGATGAGGGTGGATATGACGCTCACGGCCACTGCGTATTCAGCGGGCGTCGAAGTAGCAAAGCTGTCCTTTGTTGCCCAAAAAGATGCTTTCTAAAGAAGCCCTGACAACTGTCAACGCCTCCAACAGCATGACGTCCTGGTTACCCCCATAAAAAGACGGGCGACTTGGCCAGGTGCTGTAACACCAGGCCAAGCCCCCAACGTGCAGGAATGAGCTGCAAGCCAGGCAAGACCCGCCACCCTGTACAGAGTGCGGTGAGCCTATCAGAATTTTCGTACAGAGAAACAGGCTTGCAAATATGGAAGAAATACGATGCGGCGCATGTGCCCGCAAGCTCGGCGAGGGTGTTTACACCCAGCTAACCATCAAATGCCCGCGCTGCGGGGTGATGAATTCACTGAGGGCCCAGAGCCCCACCCCCGAGCGCCACGGAGCGTCAAACGCAATTGGAGCCCATCATGGCACCCATCATTCCTTGGATCGGCGGCAAGCGCCGCCTCGCCGAGCTGCTCCTGAGCCGCTTCCCACCCCATAGCTGCTACGTCGAGGTCTTTGCCGGTGGCGCGGCCGTATTTTTCGCTCGCCATCCGGCCGAGGTCGAGGTGCTAAACGACGTCAACGGCGATCTGGTCAACCTCTACCGGGTGGTGACCCATCATCTGGAAGAGTTCGTGCGCCAGTTCAAGTGGGCATTGTCAAGCCGGCAGATCTTCAAATGGGCACAGGAGACGCGCTCAGAGACGCTGACCGATGTGCAGCGCGCGGCCCGCTTCTTCTACCTGCAACAGGAGTCGTTCGGTGGCCGCGTGTCTGGCCAGACTTGGGGCACCGCCACAACGGCACCGTCCATCAACTTGCTGCGCATTGAAGAGAACCTGAGTGCTGCACACCTGCGCTTGGCTGGCGGTACATATATAGAGCAGTTGGACTGGGCGGCGTATATCGACCGCTACGACCGCCCACACACCTTGTTCTATTTAGACCCGCCGTACTGGCAGACCGAGGGATACGGCGTGCCTTTCCCTTGGGAGCAGTACGAGCTGATGGCCAACAAGCTGCGCGCGATCAAGGGCAAGGCCGTCATCAGCATCAACGACCACCCCGCCATCCGGGAGTGCTTCGCTGGCTACGACATGGAGGCGCTCAAGATTGACTACACGGTAGGCGGTGGCGCCAACCGGGTTGAGCGCGGTGAGCTTGTGATCTACAACTGGGATCGGGAGGCGGAGCCAGCTGGGCTGTTCTGACGTTTTCCGCAATTCCTTTGCAAGCAGCGAAAGTAAACTGCGGCTTATTTATCTCAGCGCTGTAGCTTCAAATATCGCAGCGCGCTTCAGCTGCAGGCGAAGGATTAAACACCCCGCCCCACCCATGCCCCTGGCCGGGTGCGGATAATCAGCCCCCTATGAAAAAGCAGCGCATCGTGGTCGGCCTGTCTGGCGGGGTCGATTCCGCCGTCACGGCCCACCTTCTCAAGCAGCAGGGCCACGAAGTGGTCGGCATCTTCATGAAAAACTGGGAAGACGATGACGACAGCGAATATTGCTCGTCGAACATCGACTTTGTTGATGCGGCCGCCGTGGCCGATGTGATTGGCATCGAAATTGAGCACGTCAACTTTGCTAGCGAATACCGCGACCGTGTGTTTGCTGAATTCCTGCGCGAGTACCAGGCCGGGCGCACGCCCAACCCAGATGTCCTCTGTAACGCCGAGATCAAATTCAAGGCCTTTCTCGACCACGCCATGCGCCTGGGCGCTGAAAAAATTGCCACCGGCCATTACGCCCGTGTGCGCCAGAACACCGCTACCGGGCTGTTTGAATTGCTCAAGGGGCTGGACCCGTCCAAAGACCAGAGCTACTTTCTGCACCGCTTGAGCCAGGCACAGCTGGCCAAGACGCTGTTCCCGGTGGGCGAGCTGCATAAAACCGAGGTGCGCCGCATTGCGGCAGAAATCAATCTGCCCAATGCCAAAAAGAAGGACTCAACCGGCATCTGCTTCATTGGCGAGCGGCCGTTCCGCGAGTTTTTGAACCGCTACATCGCCCATGCGCCTGGCGCTATCCAGGACGAGCGCGGGCGCCAGCTCGGCAAGCACCTGGGCCTGAGTTTTTACACCCTGGGCCAGCGCCAAGGTTTGGGCATTGGCGGCGTCAAAGACAAGGGCGCGCAGCGCGGCGGCGGCGAGCACGCACCGTGGTTTGTCGCGCGCAAGGATCTGGAGAAAAACGTGCTGCGCGTGGTGCAGGGCCATGACCACCCTTGGCTGCTGTCACACCACTTGGTGGCGCAAGACGCCAGCTGGTGCGCCGGCCACGCACCCGCGCCGGGCGCGTACGCCGCCAAAACGCGCTATCGCCAACAAGACGCCGCCTGCACGCTGGCCACTGCGCCGGATGGCTTTGCGCTGCGCTTCCCCGACGCCCAATGGGCGGTGACGCCAGGGCAGAGCGCGGTGCTGTACGACGGTGAAGTGTGTCTGGGCGGTGGCGTGATTGCCAGCCTCGGCGCCCCGAGCGGCAGCTAACGCGGGCGGCCATTTCAATCGGCACAGGGCGCGGCAGCGCTTCCCGGCCCTTGCTCACTGCGCCGCGCCTCGATATAGATGCGGTTGATGCGCGGGTAGCGTGCGCCAATTTCACACTCGATGGCCTCGATCGTTCCCACGATGGTCTCGGCCGAGGTGCCAGCAAAAAATTCCACCTTCATAGCCAAAAACACCTCATCCCGACCGATATACATCGACAGCGGCGGTTGGGCGCGCGCCACCGAGGCGTGCGCTTGGGCCAGCGCCACGATGGCGTCGGCCGTATCACGTCGGATGCCTTCGCCAATCAGCAGGCCGTGCGATTCGCGCATCAGCAGCACCGCCACACTGGCCAGCAGCAAGCCAATGGCCACCGATGCTGCGCCGTCCAGCACCGGCATATCCAGCGCATGGCTGGCGAACACGCCCGCCGCAGCCAGCAGCAGGCCCAGCAGCGCGGCACCGTCCTCGGCCAGCACGGTGTAGACGGACGGGTCCTTGCTGGCGTGCAGCGAGCGCCAGAACGGCCGGCCTTCGGCTTCACTCTTGAACTGGCGCAGGGCAATGAAGAAGCTGGTGCCCTCAAACAGCGCGGCCGCGCCCAGCACTGCGTAGTTCCAGAACGGGTCGGTCAGGGGTTCGGGGTGCCGCATGTGCTGCACGCCCTCGTACAACGAGATGCCACCGCCCAGGCCAAAGACCAGCACGGCGACGATCAGACTCCAGAAATACAGTTCTTTGCCATGCCCGAACGGGTGGTCACGCGATGCCGGTTGTTTGCTGCGGTGCAGGGCGACCAGCAGCAGCAGGCCGTTGCCGGTGTCCACCGTGGAGTGCACCGCTTCGGACAGCATGGCCGAGCTGCCCGTCATGCCGGCGACGACGAACTTGGTGGTGGCAATGGCCACGTTGGCGGCGATGGCGCCATAAACGGCGGCTTTGGATTCGGCCATCAGACAAAACCTCCTGCGCTATTGCATGAATAGCTGCAGGCGCAGGCTGCACGCGCGCTGCAGGCCGTTTTGATACAAATCGGCCGACCGCCGCAGGACAGCGCCGATTTCCATCCAAAAAAAGTGTTTTTTCCGATTTAGAACGGAATGTCGTCGTCGATATCGTCAAAGCCCGAGCCGCCGGGTGCTGGCGGTGCTATCGGGGCAGGGGCTACGCGCTGCGCGGGCGCTGCATAAGCAGGCGCCGCTGGCGGGCGCTGCTGGGACGCAGACACAGCGGCGGGTGGTGCAGCGCGGCGGGGGGCATCGTAGCCACCGCCACCGCCTTGTTGACCGTAACCCGTTTGACCGCCGCTTGACTGACCATAACGGTCGTCGCCACCTCCTCCACCCATTTGATCACCGCCACCACCTGCGCGGCTGCCGAGCATTTGCATTTGATCCGCGCGAATCTCCGTGGTGTATTTCTCTACCCCTGCCTGATCGGTCCACTTGCGCGTGCGCAGGCTGCCTTCGACATACACCTGCGAGCCTTTGCGCAGGTACTGGCCGACGATTTCGGCCAAGCGGCCGTTGAACACCACGCGGTGCCATTCGGTGGCTTCGCGGGCGTCACCGGTCTGCTTGTCTTTCCACTTGTCGGTGGTGGCAATGGTGACGTTGGCCACCGCCTCGCCGCTGGGGAAAGTGCGCATTTCTGGGTCTTTGCCCAGGTTGCCGACGATGATGACTTTATTGATGGATGCCATGGCTTTACCTTGAAACAGGGTGGCGCTGGGTGCGCCAAACGGTTGATTGTGCCGCAAGCGCTGGCGCACTAGCGAGGTCTCAAAACGGCTTTGACGCAGCTTAATGCGGCGCGCGCCCGACCGGTTGCAGCGGCCAAGTGACGACCAGCCACAGCGCCGTCAGCGCCGCCGTGACGGCAAACAAGCCCGGCGCGCCGACCCATTTCAATAAAGCGCCGCCGAGCGCGCCACCGGCAAACAGGCCCAGCGATTGCAGCGTGTTGTACATGCCCAGCGCCGCGCCGCGCAAAGACGCCGGCGCCATGCGCGAGACCAAGCTGGGCTGGCTGGCTTCCAGCGCGTTAAAGCCACAAAAGAAGACAAACAGCAACAGGCCCAATGTCCACAGCCCCGGCGCCGGGCCACCGGCTGCCGCCCAGCTGACACCGCCCAGGCCCACTTGCACCAGCAGCACCAGCGCAATCGACAGCAGCAGCGCACCGCGCAAACGCCCCCGACGCTCGAAGGAAAAAATCGCGCCCATGAAGATGAACGACACCAGCACCGCCGGCAGATACACCTGCCAGTGCAGGTCTTTACCCAGGCCGGCGTGCACCAGCAGCGCTGGCACGGCCATCCACATGGCCATCTGCACGGTGTGCAGTACGAACACGCCCAGGTTCAGGCGCATCAGGTCAGCGTTCTTCCAGACATCGGCGATGCGCCCGCGCGGCGCATTTTTGTGCTGCGTCGGCTCGGCGGGCACCCACCAAACCACCACTGCCGCGCCCGCCAGCGCCAGCGCGCAAGTCAGCGTAAACAGTCCCGACAGACCGACATGCGCCACCAGCAGCGGCGCGGCCACCAGCGCTACGGCAAACATCAAACCGATGCTGCCGCCCACTAGCGCCATCGCCTTGGTGCGCACCACGTCGCGCGTCTGATCGGCCAGCAAAGCGGTGACAGCGGCAGACACCGCGCCCGCGCCTTGCAGCGCACGGCCCAGCAGCAGGCCAGTGAGCGAATCCGCCAGCGCCGCCACCAAGCTACCGGCCGCAAACACCAGCAGCCCCAGCACGATGACGCGCTTGCGGCCAAAGCGGTCGGACGCCATGCCCAGCGGCAATTGCAAGAAGGCTTGCGTCAGGCCATACATGCCCATCGCCAAGCCGACCAGCGCCGGGTCATCGCCACCGGGGTATTTGCGCGCTTCCAGGGCAAATACCGGCAGCACCAGGAACAGGCCCAACATGCGCAGGGCAAAGATCGACGCCAGCGAGAAGCTGGAGCGCCGCTCCAGCGGGGTCATGGCGGTGGCGGAGGAGGGCGCTGTTGCCGCGCCTGAGAAAGAGGGGGAAGAGTCCGACACAGTGGTGCGCTATGGCAAAGTAAAAAAAGGATTTTCACCCATTGCGTTGAACAGCCAGCAATCAAGGGCATACCGCTGGGCCTCGCGCCGCTTCCTGGGTCACGTCCCTAGCCTCTGTTCTATTGGCCAGCAGCCGCATCCAGCAAACGATCCACCCGCGCACATGCGGCGCTGGCCGATGTCGCATCGCTGCCCACATCAGATACCAGACCTGCCAAAACATTCCCATCGTGGATATCGGGTGCTGCACGGCCCAACTCTTCAGCGCGGGTCACAAAATAACGCGCCACCTTTTGACGGTTGTCCAACACCAAACGATCACTGCCCTCTGTACCGTCAAGGATGTTCATGGCAATCGAGGCCAGTGAATAGATCCCTGAAGCCAGTTTGGCCGTGTAAAAAACTGTACCCACCGCATCAGGCTCGCGTCCATACATCTGTTGATAGATATTGGCAATCAATTGCTCCCCCGCCATCTGGCCAAAGCGCTGCTGGAACTCCTGCGAGCGACCAAAAGCGTCGATGGTGCCGCCTACATATCGACGCTCGTTGGTCAAGTCAGTCACCCAATAAGCCAGCCCGCCCACGTCCGCCGGGCGGCCGTAATAGGCCAGGTACGCAGCCAGCACGCGCTCCTCATCGGCACTAAAGGCGCGCGCGCGGCAGGTGGTCACTGGTACGGTGCTGAACGTGGCCTGCACGGTCTCGTTGCTGCGCAGCGTGAGTGTGCAGGGCAACAGCCCCGAGCACGCACCCATCCAGCCGCTAAAGCGTGCACCCGGCTCAGGCTGGGGCGTGAGGGTGACGCTCTGGTCCTCGCTGTATTCCACCGTCGTGCTGCTGCCAAGCACGCCGACCACGCTGCCCGTCACCGAGCGCTGCACCGTGCCCGTGCCGCTAACCGTCACTTGCAGCCGCACTAGCGACGGGGGTGGGGGCGGAGGCGGCGGTGGCGCCGCCACCACTGCCGGACCACCCGGGTCATCGATGACGCTGTTGACTGTCAGGTCGTTGTCGCCCTCGCCACCATCCACGATGGTCAGCGTGATGGTGTTGCCACTGATGACCGCACCGCTGAACTCATACCAATGGTCGACCGGGTTGGCTGCCGTCTTGCCAAACTTGTAGTACTTGGTGCCTGCAGGCAGCGCTTGCGGATAGGTCAGTACCACGCTGGCGCTGGTACCCGCAGTACCTGTGACCAGCGTCAGATTTACCAGGCCGTGGGGCAAGTTCACGCCACTGGGGGCGCTGGTGCCGGTGCTGGCCACGGTGGCGGTGCTGGCATTTTGAATTACCCAGTTGTTGACACTTGGCTCCAGCACCAAGCCCAATCCTTGGCCCTGCTGCGCCCCCTGTGGAACGGTCAATCCGGTTTTTTCTTGCTGGAACAACGCCGCCGAAGTTTGGGGCGCATTCACGTTGGTCAGGCTGCACGCAGCTGCTTGGCCTGCACAAGCGCCCGTCCATTTCTGGAACACATAACCCGCGTTGGCCACCGTCGTACAAGCGGCACTGCTGCCCTCGCCCACACTGCTGGGCGTGCATGACACGGTGCCGCCCGCGCTGGGCTGGGCCGTGGCGGTGATGGCGTGGGCAATCAGCGCAAAACTGGCACTGACGGTGCAGTGGGCGGCCACCGCCCCGGTGGTGTAGGTGCTGCCCACCAGCGTGCCGCCGCAACCGCTCACACTGTCAATGCGGTACAGCACCGCTGGCGTGACGGTGAAGTTGGGTACAGCGTTGTAGGCCACGGTCTGCACCCCTGCCGGGGCAATGCTGCCGTTGGCCCCAGCGCTGGCCGTCACCTGGTACTGGCGCAGTGCACTGCACTGGGCGGTAGTGCCGCCGTTGCTGCCCGCACAATCCCAAGCGAAGGTGGCTGCTGCGCTGGTCACGCTGCTGGCCGTGCCCGGGCTGCACAAATTCATGCTGGGTGCAGTCAGCACAGCCACCCCATGGGCGCTGCCACAAATACCAGTGACTGGTACGGCTATGGGGGTGACGGCATTGGACGCTACCGATGCCCCACCCGTGCCCACGCTGTTGGTAGCCGTCACGGTGAAGGTGTAGGCCGTGCCGTTGGTCAGGCCGGTCACCGTGATGGGAGAACTGGTGCCCGTGCCAGTGAGGCCGCCGGGGCTGGATGTCACGGTGTAGCCAGTGATGGTCGCGCCGCCGGGGCTGGCGGGGGCGGTGAAGCTCACCGTGGCTTGCCCATTGCCCGCCGTGGCCGTTCCGATGGTGGGTGCGCCCGGCACCACAGCGTTCACCGCGAAAGTCTGGCTGACCTGCGCAGCGGCCAGAAAGCTGCCATCACCCACCTGGTCAGCGTTAATCGTGCAGCTGCCCACACTCACAAAGGTCAGCGCGCCGCCGGAGGTGATGGTGCATACGCCGGTAGTGGCAGACGTGAAGGTCGGCGTCAGTCCCGAGCTGGCAGTAGCTGTCAGCGTGGGGGTAGTACCAAAGTTCTGCGCGCCGGGGTTGTTAAAAGTGATGATTTGGCTGGCCTTGGGCGTGACGGCATTGGAAACACCTGATGCCCCACCCGTGCCCGCGCTGTTGGTAGCCGTCACGGTGAAGGTGTAGGCCGTGCCGTTGCTCAGGCCGGTCACCGTGATGGGAGAACTGGTGCCCGTGCCAGTGAGGCCGCCGGGGCTGGATGTCACGGTGTAGCCAGTGATGGTCGCGCCGCCGTTGCTGACCGGGGAGGTGAAAATCACGCTAGCCTGCGTATCGCCCGCTGTGGCGCTGACGCCGGTGGGTGCGCCGGGTGCAGTGATCGGTACGGCCATCGCTACCGAGTAGGCCCGTGCTCCGGTTGCGCTATTGGCATCGGTGGCAGTCACGGTGAAGTTGCTGGTGCCGCTAGCCGTTGGCGTGCCGCTGATAACGCCGCTGGAGGCGTTCAGGCTCAAACCAGCGGGCAGGCTGCCGGGAGTGATGGCGTAGCTGTAGGGCGCAGCGCCACCGCTGGCGCTGACAGTGGCGCTGTAGGCCACGCCCACGGTGCCACCACCCAATGTGGCAGGCGAGACGGCCAGCACCGGTGCACTCACGGTGAGCGTTACGGTGGCGGCTGCCGACGTACCGCCGGCGTTGGTGGCGGTGTAGGTAAAGCTGTCCGAACCGGAGTAACCCGCTGTGGGCGTGTACGTGATGCTGGTGCCGCTGGCCGTGGCCGTGCCATGGCTGGCGGCGCTGGACACGGCCACGCTGGTGGCAGCGCCGCCGCTGAGGTTCAGCGTGATCGAGTTGGCGCTGCTGTTGGCGGCCACGGTGGCACTGACAGCGCCAGCGGTGGGCGCGGGCAGCGCATAGGTGTAGCCGTTGGTCAACGTGGCGGTGCCGCCCGGCGTGGTGACGGCCACATTGACCGCACCTGCCGCATGGGCCGGGGTGGTGGCGGTAATTTGGGTGGCACTGTTGACCGTGACGTTGGTGGCTGCCGTGCCGCCAAACTGGACAGAGGTAGCACCGGTCAGGTTGGTGCCAGTCAGCGTGACCGATGTGCCACCTGCGGTGCTGCCGCTGCTGGGACTGACCGAAGTGAGGGTCGGAGTGGCTCCCGAGGCCGTGGAGTTGAACGTGAAAACGATGGTTCCATTGCCCAATTGGCCATTAGGGACATTGAAAGTCATCGTCTTGCCGCTGGCGCTTGCCGAGTAGCTCGCAGCGTTGCTGGCCGTTCCACCAATTCGCGTGATGCTCGTGATCTGGTTAAGCGTTCCACCGCTGAAAACAGCTTCGAATTGGGAAAGTTGCCATGAGAAGTCTCCACTCAAGGTCATAGTGACCGTTGAGGCTACCGGATCTACATCGAATAATGCATCGGTGAGTCCACTCAGGTCATGCTCTGTACCAGCGCCAACCGCTACCGCAGATAAGGCTGGCGAGCCGCCAACCGTAATCGCAACAGTGGCACCCACCGTACTGGCCTGCACGTTGACGCTAAATAGGCTAGCCAGAAAACCCAGAAACAGTGCAGCAGCCCAGCGGCGCATAAAGAAGCTCCAGCTTCTGTCTCGGTACGCCCAAGGCGTGGGAATAGTTGGTGACATGGTGGTTTTTCTTTTCAAAAACAATAGCTGCTAGCGCTTTCTGAATAAGGGCTAGCAGCAGATTTCATGCAGAAAATAGGCTCATGGCCGGACGGGGAATTCGCCGTTCAGGCAAATGCACAGGTTCAGCGCCAGATAGGGCTGCAGGTTGCTGTGCGGTTGGCCACCGCCCGGAAAAGGCGTCAACGCGGTGGGTGCCAGCGGGGTGTCCAGCGGAGCAGTCAGCGGCCCGGGCGCGTAGGTGGGTTGAGGCACCGTCCCAAAACCGGCGGGCTTGTTACCCACCGCCAGGAAATTGTCCGTGGGCGTATCTGCCGTGGCCTTGCCCACCAGCACCGCGATGGTGTGCCTATGCGGCGGCAGTTGCGCGGTCGTCAGGGTGACGGTGGCCGTGCCTGTCGCTTGGCCCACAGTGCGCGGCGTCAGACCGGGGCCACTGCCCTGGCCCATGGGCGCATGGCCCATCAGGTTGGGCAGCTTGAAGTTCTGGTTGGTCGTGCCGCCGTAGCGGTTGCCGATCACCGCGTACAGCGCTGGGTTCTGCTGCACCGTGATGCTCTGCCCGGTGCAAAAGGCCCAGTCCTGCGGGGCGTAGTCAAAGGCGAAGGCGCGGATTTCTCCGGTAAAGGGGTCTGCCATGATGTCTTCCTGAGGGGTTACTGGCGCGGGGGGAACAGGCCACTGATAGCGATGCACCAGTTCACGGCCAGCGAGGGCTGCATGTTCTGGTGCGGGGCACTGGCGCCGCTGGTGGATACGGCGGCGGTGTTGAGCGTGGTAGTGCCGGGCGCGGCGTAGGCGTTGGTGCCGGTGGGCAGGGTGGCCAGTGCGCCACCGGCGGGCGAGCTGGTGCTGGCGGCGGCGCTGGTGGCCAGCACCGTGTGGGTGTGCGGCGGCACCTGGGCGGCGTTGAGGGCGACGGTCTCTGAGCCCTCCTTGAGCCCCATGGCCATACCAGGGCCGTAGCACACGGGGGTGCGTCCGCGCAGGTCGGGCAGGTTGAATTTCTGGTTGAGCGTGCCGCCGTAGCGAGTGCCCAGCAGCGCGTACAGCGCCTGGTTTTGCTGCACATTCAACTCGCGCCCGTCGCAGGGCAACCAGCCATTGGGGATGCGACCAAAGGCAAAGGCACGGATTTCTCCGAGGAAGGGGTCCATGGCGTGTGCTCCTGTTTACGAAAAGTTGGGGTACATGCCCCACAGGCAGATGATGAAGCTGATGGGCATGGAGGGCATCACGTTGTTATGCGCCTGCGAGTAGCCCGGTGCGGGCTCCACGACATTGGAATCGAGCGAGGAACCCGAGGTAGCGGTGCCGGCGTAAAGCTTGAAGCCGCTGACGGTGCCAGGCACCATGCCCCCGAAGGGACTGTGGCTGGTGGCCGCACTGCCAACCGCAAAGGCGTGGCTGTGGGCAGGAAGGTTCGTTTCGGTCAGGGTGACAGCTTCCACCCCGGTCTGTTGGGCCAACGGGCGGTTGGTCAGCGCCGGGTTCTGGCCTTGGCCCATGCCGATGGCCAGGCGCCCGCGCAGGTCGGGCAGCTTGAAGTTGGTGCTCCCGTCACCGCCGTAGGTGGTGCCCAGCAGGCTGTAGAGCACCTCGTACTCGCTGATTTGCAGCGTGCGGCCATCGCACGGCGCCCAGTTCTCCGGGGCGTAGTCGCCCGCGAACATGCGGATTTCTCCGACATATGCGTCACTCATGGGGGGTGGTCTCCTCAGGGGGTGGTACCAGGCGGGTGAGAGTGGCCTGGTAGTGGATGGCCCCAGCCGCGCCGCCCATGACGGTGCCGAGGAACAACGGGAACCGGCCCAGCACAGGGTGGGCCAAGAGGTAGGTGGCATGTGCGGGGCAGCCAATGTCGGGCCCCGTGAAGTTGAGCGACAGGCTAAACGCAACCCGGCCCTGCCGGGCCGTGGCACGCTCCAGCCGCAGCGTGGCCAGCGGTGCGGTGCAACCGAGTTGGACGGGATCGTGCAGTTCGAAAGTGCTGCCCGCGCAGGCGGCGAAGGCATCCGACCCAGGCAGGCGCGGCGGCTGGGACGGGCGCTGCATATACAGGTACACGCCCCGGTCTTCGCGCACCTGTAGGCCCAGGCGCTCGTAGGCACCGAGGATGGGGTTGTTCTTTTCAACGTGCAGGCCCATGGGGATGCCGCAAGCGTCGGACTCTTCGGCCAGCGCACGCAGCAGGTGCCCACCCAGCCCCTGGCGCTGGTGCGCGGGCAGCAACGCGATGTCGATGATGCGAATTTCCGCCGGAATGCGATCCACATACAGACGCCCAGCGACTTCACCGCCGCGCAGCACGAGGCTGAATGTGGGGTTGGCATAGCCGCGTATGTATTGGGCGTGCTGCGCAGCGAATTGCTGGCAAACGAAGGCATCCCACTCGGGCCCGCTCCAGCCCAATTGCTGGCGCTCTGGCTCGCGCGTGGAAGCGAAGATAGCCAGCAATGCCTCCTCATCACCTGGTCGCAGGGGCCGCAGCGCAAGATCGGTGAATACGGGACAAGAAGCAGACATGGATGGTGGAGTGGATTGCTATTCGATGGGCCGTAACAACCAGCGCTTGCTGACTGGGTTTGCGCGGCCCAAAAAGGGCATACACGTAAATATATTAGTGGAATTGCAAGTTTTTGTGAACTATTAATTTGCACTATGTACAGCCTCCAGCACGCGTGGTAATTGCGCGGGATGTCGGTGCCGCGAAGCGCTGGCCTATCATGGTCAGTTCGACTTTTTCCGCGCTGCGCCGATGCCCGACACCCACCCCCCTCTTGACCCCCGCCCCGCCGAAGGCCGCCCACTGGCGCAGGCCCTGCGCGAGCAGCGCATCAGCATCCGTGGCGCACGCACGCACAACCTGAAGAACATCGACCTCGACATTCCGCGCAACCAGCTCGTCGTCATCACCGGGCTGTCGGGCTCGGGCAAGTCGAGTCTGGCGTTTGACACGCTGTACGCCGAAGGCCAGCGGCGCTATGTGGAGAGCCTGTCCACTTATGCGCGGCAGTTCTTGGGGCGACTGGACAAGCCCGATGTCGATTGGATCGAAGGCCTGTCACCGGCGATTGCCATCGAGCAAAAGGCCACCAGCCACAACCCGCGCTCGACCGTCGGCACGGTGACCGAGATCCACGACTACCTGCGCTTGCTGTATGCCCGCGCCGGCACGCCGTATTGCCCAGACCACCATCTGCCGCTGCAGTCGCAAACCGTCAGCCAGATGGTGGACACCGTGCTGGCCCTGCCCGAGGACACGCGCCTGATGGTTCTGGCCCCCGTGGCACGCGAGAAAAAAGGCGAGTTCACGGAACTGTTTACGCAGATGCAGGCGCGCGGCTATGTGCGCTTTCGGGTCGATGGTGCGGTGTATGCGCACGAAGACCTGCCGTCGCTGAAGAAAACCGAAAAGCACAACATCGATGTGGTGGTGGACCGCATCAAAGTCCGCACCGACGTACAGCAGCGCCTAGCCGAGAGCTTTGAAGCCGCCCTGCTGGTGGGCGGCCACGATGCCGGCGGGCGCGTGCTGGCCGTCGAGATGGACAGCGGCACCGAGCACCTGTTCAGCAGCCAATTTGCCTGTCCGCGGTGCAACTACGCCCTGCCGGCGCTGGAGCCGCGCCTGTTCTCGTTCAACTCGCCGCTGGGCGCCTGCCCGACCTGCGACGGCCTGGGCCAGAGCGATGTCTTCGATGCGGCGCGGGTGGTGGCCTTTCCGTCACTCAGTCTGGCTGCGGGCGCCATCAAAGGCTGGGACCGGCGCAACGCCTATTACTTCACGCTGCTGCAAAGCTTGGCGCAGCACTATGGTTTTGACATCGACGCGCCGTTTGAGGGGCTGCCAGAGCCGGTCAAAAACGCCGTGCTGCGCGGTTCAGGCGACGAAGCCATTGCCTTTAGCTACTTGGCCGACGGCGGCAAAGCGGTGGTCAAACAGCACCCGTTTGAAGGCATCTTGCCGAACATGGCGCGGCGCTACCGCGAGACCGATTCGACCGTGGTGCGCGACGATTTAGCGCGCCTGCGCAGCACCCAGCCTTGCCCCGATTGCCACGGCGCGCGCCTGCGCCGCGAAGCACGCCATGTATTTGTCGGCGAAGGCGCGCAAGCCAAAGCGATTTTTGACATCAGCCACGCCACGCTGAGCGAGGCGCACGCTTGGTTTGCCAGCCTGCAACTGCACGGTGCCAAAGCCGAGATTGCCGACAAAGTGGTGCGCGAAATCGCCACGCGCTTGCAGTTTTTGAACGACGTCGGCCTGAATTATTTGAGCTTGGACCGCAGCGCCGAAACGCTGTCCGGCGGCGAAGCCCAGCGCATCCGCTTGGCCTCGCAAATCGGCTCGGGCCTGACCGGGGTGATGTACGTGCTGGACGAACCCAGCATCGGCCTGCACCAGCGCGACAACGACCGCTTGATTGCCACGCTGCAACACCTGCGCGACATCGGCAACAGCGTCTTGGTGGTCGAGCACGACGAGGACATGATGCGCGCCGCCGACCACCTGATCGACATGGGGCCGGGCGCGGGCGTGCACGGCGGGCGGGTGATGGCGCAAGGCACCTACGATGAAGTGCGCGACAACCCAGCATCACCGACCGGCCAGTATTTGTCCGGTGCGCGCCGCATTGCCGTCCCCCAGCGGCGCACGCCGTGGCTGCCGGTATTGGCCGCACGAGCGCCCGTCAAAGCCGTTGGCAAATCGCGCTTTCCCGTCACCGAAGCCAGCCAAAAGCGCGCCGAACGCTTAGCCGAACACCATGCCCGCCAAGGCGATTTGCAAGCGCTGCGCGTCGTCGGCGCGACTGGGCACAACCTGCAAGATGTCAGCGTCGATTTTCCGGTGGGGCTGTTCACCTGCGTCACCGGCGTGTCGGGTTCCGGCAAAAGCACGCTGGTGAATGACACGCTGTACGCCGCCGTGGCGCGCCAGCTGTACCGCGCGCACGACGAGCCGGCCGAGCACGAAGAGATCGTCGGCATCGAGTATTTCGACAAAGTCATCAATGTTGACCAAAGCCCGATTGGCCGCACGCCGCGCAGCAACCCGGCCACCTACACCGGCCTGTTCACGCCGATCCGCGAGTTGATGGTCGAAGTCAACACCGCCAAAGAGCGCGGCTACGGCCCCGGGCGCTTCAGCTTCAACGTCGCCGGAGGGCGCTGCGAAGCCTGCCAGGGCGACGGCGTGGTGAAAGTGGAAATGCACTTTCTGCCCGACGTCTACGTGCCCTGCGACATCTGCCACGGCCAGCGCTACAACCGCGAAACGCTGGAAGTGCTGTGGAAGGGCAAGAACATCGCACAAATCCTCGATCTGACGGTGGAAGACGCAGCGGCCTTCTTCCAAGACGTGCCGACGATTGCCCGAAAATTGCAAACGCTGCTCGACGTCGGCCTGAGCTATATCCGCTTAGGCCAGAGCGCCACCACGCTGTCCGGCGGTGAAGCGCAGCGCGTGAAACTGGCGCAAGAACTGAGCAAACGCGACACCGGCCGCACGCTCTACATATTGGACGAGCCGACCACCGGCCTGCACTTTGCCGACATTGATTTGCTGCTCAAAGTGTTGCACCAGCTGCGCGACGCCGGCAACACCATCGTGGTGATTGAGCACAACCTCGACGTCATCAAAACTGCCGACTGGCTGATTGACATGGGCCCCGAAGGCGGCGCGGGCGGCGGCATGGTAGTGGCCACCGGCACACCGGAGCAAGTGGCAGCAAACCCGGCGAGTTACACCGGACGGTATTTGAGACAGTATTTGGCAAAAGAGAGCGCGATTTCGTAGGTTGGGTTGTACCCAACCCAACATCCCCAGCAAATAAAACCATAGCTGCTAGCGCACGCATCTAAATGGATTCAGGCAGATTTATATCTGAAACCGTTTAAATACGTGCGCTACCAGCTATCAAATTAATTTTTACCCTGCCCATGTGGCGAATGCAGTAGCCACCGCCTCCACCGGCAAAAACTTTTGCTCCAAGCGGCCTTTGTCCAGCGTGCGCAGGTGCTGCATCAGCGCGATTTCTGGCGGCTGCAGACCGTCTGGCGATGATTCGTTGGCCCGCACCGGCTCGGCCACGGCGCAATCGGCGTGGGCGTCGAAGGTGGCCCGATCCATCAGCAGCGCGTGCAACTGCGGCAGGTGGCGGCGGGCGGTAGCCAGCGTCGCCAAGCCCCACGTATCCACATCACCCCAATAAGCGACGTCGCACTGCTGCAACCACGGCGCGGCCAGCCACGACAGGTTCAGGCCACTGCCTAAAACGGCCATGGTGTCCGGCAGCGGCTGGGACAGACACAACTGCTGCAACTGGTGCAGGCTGCGTTCGTTTTCGACCAGCAAGATGCGCCGCGCCGGTAGCTGCGCGGTGCCCACTGCACGCGGCCCGGGCCGTCAGCGGTGACGGCTTTCCACGCTTGCAGGTGCTGGCGCAGCGCCGGGCCAGCATCACGAAAACTTTGGCTGCTGGGCGCGCCGATGTCCAGCAGCAACGGCCATGCGCCGGGGTTGGGCAACAGGTACGCCTCGCGCCAGTGGCTCGGCGAGTTGTTCGGGGGATCGCATCTATCTGAGGCTTATGCGGGGTCGGGTTCATGTTGGGTTGGGTACAACCCAACATCCAACGCTTAAAGGGCTAGCGGCTTTTTTGATGCTATCTGCTCCAATTTATCGCTGATGTCTTCCCAACTCAGGTTGGCCAGACTGGCTTGGCGGCCACGCCGGTGTACCAGCACGGCAGAGCGGGTGTGGTTGCGCAGCAGGCGCATCTCCTTATTGGGCGTGACATCGAGGTGAGCATCAACGGTGCCCGGCGCGAGGCCAGCAGCAGCCACGCCGGGTGCTGCTGGCGGGCGTGCAGGTATTTGTGGGTGCGTTGCTGGCTCAGGCTGGGCATGGCGTCGAACTCAGCTCATGAGCGCGATACGTTATGGGCTGTTATGCCTGCATACGCCAGGCGCTTAGCCCGCCACCGTCCAGCTTGAACACTGCCACCACGTCCACCAGGTCTTGGGCCCGGCCTTGCAGGCTGCCGGCGGCGGCGGCCATTTCTTCGACCAGAGAGGCGTTCTGCTGCGTCACCTGGTCCAAGTGCGTGACAGCTTCACCAACCTGGCCGACGCCCTGCGACTGCTCGCGGCTGGCGGAACTGATCTCACCCATGAGGTCAGTGACGCGGCGGATGGCGCTGACCACGTCGGTCATGGTGGTGCCGGCGCGGTCCACCAGCGCACTGCCTTGCTCGACGCGCTCGACACTGGCGTCAATCAGCTGCTTGATTTCGCGCGCGGCGGCGGCCGAACGGCCGGCCAGCGAGCGCACTTCCGAAGCCACCACGGCAAAGCCGCGCCCTTGTTCGCCGGCGCGCGCGGCTTCGACCGCAGCGTTGAGCGCCAAAATATTGGTTTGGAACGCGATGGAGTCGATGACGCTAATGATGTCGGCGATCTTGCTGGACGAGGCGTTGATGTCGCGCATGGTGTCCACCACCTGCGCCACCACTTGGCCGCCCTGCACCGCCACGGCACTGGCGTTCTCGGACAGCTGGTTGGCCTGGATGGCGCTGTCGGCGTTTTGCTTGACGGCGGCGCTGAGCTGCTCCATCGAGGCCGCGGTTTGCTCCAGCGAACTGGCCTGGCTCTCGGTGCGCGCTGACAGGTCAGTGTTGCCCTGGGCAATCTGCACGCTGGCCGCGGCCACGCCCTCGGCGCCGCTGCGCACGTTGCGCACCACTTGGGTCAGGTGCTCGCGCATATCTTGCAACCCGGCCAGCAACTGGCCGACTTCGTTGGTGCCATGCTTCAGCGGCGCGCCGGTCAGGTCGCCCCGCGCCACCGTGTGCGACAGCTCTACCGCTTGCGCCAGCGGTTGGGTGATGGAACGGACAAAAATCATCGCTGTTACCGAGGTCAGCAACAGCGTGGCCAGCAGCGCCAGCGCCACCCACAGCAACTCGCTTTGCAACTGGCTGACGCGGCCTTGCAAGGCCTGGTCGAGGCTGGTCATGGCCTGGCCGTTGAACGCATACAACGCATCAATGGTGCGCGTGAAGGCGTCGAAATATTCTTTCGGCGGCAGCTTGAACTCGGTCGCCGACATGATCTCGCGCTCGGCCAGTTGCAGCGTCTCGGCGATCTGGCCCTGCAGCGCTTGCTGCGGACTGGCCAGCGCACCGCGAAACGCCGCATTGTTCTTTTGCGCGTAATCGAAACTGCGAAACGCCTCGCCCTGCAACTCGGCCACGCGCTGCTGCAGCGACTGCATCACCCCTTTGCCCAAGGGCGGCAGTTCGCCCGCACTCAAAAATCCCACACCCTGGGCGCGCATGACGCCGAGTTTTTCTCCCAACATGGGCGCGTGTACCAACGACGCCATGATGAGGGCGTGGGTGTCGTCGTAGGGGTCGGTTTGCAGGCCATAGGCGCTGAGCAGGGCGCCGTTCAACTGCATGATGCTGGCGATCAGTTGCGTGTGCTGCGCAATGCTTTGCGGTGGCTGCAGTTGGCGTGCCGCCACCGATTGCTCCAGCGCGGCCCAAGTCTGGCGGGCCTGCGACCAGGTGGCCAACTGGGCAGAGGGGGTGGCCGGAACAGCCGCCAACTGGGCATCGACTTCTTGGATCGCCCGGCCCAGCGCATCACGCACCGGCGGGCGCGCGGCCGTGAGAGCAGCGTCGCCGCGCAACATGCCGACCGAAATGCCGCGGTGCACCTGCATCAGCTGCACCACTTTGTTCAACGCCAGCAGCGGCGCCGCGCCCTGCGCTTGCTGGCGCGCCTTGGCGACATCCCCCAGTGCACTGTTGACGTACAGCCAAGTCGGCAACAGGCTCATTAACAATCCGATAACGCCCAGGATGAGGAATTTTTGCAGCAGGCTGAGGCGATGAAGAGGGGACATGGGGCAGGAATGACAAAGAGGGACACGCAAGGTGCGAAAGCGCCAGCCGGTGGCTGAGCCCGTACTGCACGGCAGGCGCTCCGAGTAGCAGGGTATAAATCATGCCACTGTAAGGGGCCGGTCTCCCGTTAATCTTGATGAGCGTCAAGCCTGATATCCGCCATGACCCCTGTGCAGGTGCTCGTAATAATGCACCAGCACCCCTTGCCAACCTTTGTCTGCCCTGCCATGTCCTCCATCACTTTGCGCTTTCTTGCCCACCAAGCCGACTCGCTCTTGCACGGCAAGATCAACGGCGGCACCTTGTTGCGCTGGATGGACGAGGCCGGTTTTGCCTGCGCTTGCGCCTGGGCGCATGGCCCGTGTGTGACGGCCTTTGTCAGCAGCGCCACCTTTGCCCATGCGGTACACGCCGGCCAGTTGGTCGAGGTGCAAGCGCGCCTGGCCTACACCGGTACCACCAGCATGGCGCTGGCGATTGAAGTACACGCCAACGACCTGAGCAGCCAGCAGCAGCGCCTGGTGACGCACTGCGTGGCGGTGTATGTGGCGGTCGATGCCAACGCGCGCCCGACCCCGGTAGATACCTGGTGGCCGGAAACTCCCGGCGACGTGGCGCTGGCCCAGCGGGTAAAAAATCTCATCACCGCTGCCCGGGCCGCACAGTGATCGGTACCGACAAGCCGCACCGAGATCAAAAACAATAGCTTGAACCGCTTGCATTGATTGGTTTTCACAATTAAAACCATCGGAGATGCAAGACGGTACAGCGGATGTAGCTATCTTTTTAAATGAATCAACGCACTCAGAGCGGCCGTGCTGCTTGCAGCATGTCACGTGTTTTGAGCGCTTCGCGGCGTGCGGCGGCAGCGAAATCGGTGCCGTTGCTGGCGTACAAAATGGCGCGCGAGGAGTTGACGATGATCGGGCCGTCCGGGCGCCAGCCGGCTTTCACGGTGGCGGCGGCATCCCCCCCCTGCGCGCCGACCCCCGGAATGAGCAGCGGCACGGTAGGCGCCAAGGCGCGCACGCGCTCAATCTCCGCCGGATACGTCGCACCGACCACCAGCCCGAGCTGGCCATTTTTATTCCACGGCCCTTGCGCCAAGCGGGCGATGTGTTCGTACAGCAGCGGCTGGCCGTCCACGCTGGCCAGGCGCTGGTTCTGCAGATCGTCACCGCCGGGGTTGGAGGTGCGGCACAGCAAAAAAGCGCCCTTGCCGGGGTACTGCAGATACGGCTCGACCGAGTCAAACCCCATGAACGGCGACAGCGTGACGGCATCGGCGCCGTAGCGCTCGAAGGCTTCTTTGGCGTACTGCTCGGCCGTCGAGCCGATGTCGCCGCGCTTGGCGTCCAGAATCACCGGCACCTCGGGCGCGTTGGCGCGCAGGTGTTGCATCAGGCGCTCCAGTTGGTCTTCGGCGCCGTGCGCGGCAAAGTAGGCAATTTGCGGCTTGAAAGCGCACACCAGGTCGGCGGTAGCATCGACGATGGCGGCGCAGAAGTCGTAAATTTTGCGCGGATTGCCCTGCATCTGGGCAGGAAATCGCGTCGGCTCGGGGTCCAGCCCGACGCACAGCAGGGAGCTGTTGCGCGTGCTGGCGGTGTGCAGCATGTCAAGAAAGGTCATGCCGGCGATTTTAGAGGGACCGTGGAGCGGCTTTGTCAGGCGCCGCCGCGCTCGAAATGGAACACCGCCGTACCAGCGCGTGCATTGGGCAGAAAACGCACGGCGCGGCCATCCTGCAAACCAAAAGAATCCAGAATACGCAGCTGGTTTTTGTGCGCCAACACTTCAAAGTCTTTGTAGGTGCCGACGCGGATATTCGGCGTGTCGTACCACTGGTACGGCAGGCGCCGTGTCACCGGCATCCGGCCGCGCAGCACCGACAGGCGGTTGGGCCAATGGGCAAAGTTGGGAAAAGCGACGATGCCGGTGCGGCCAACCCGGGCCGTCTCGCGCAGCATCACTTCGGCGTTGCGCAGGTGCGGCAGCGTGTCGATCTGCAGCACCACGTCAAACGAGTCGTCCTCAAATAGCGCCAGCCCTTCGTCCAGATTGAGCTGCACCACGTTGACGCCACGGCGCACGCAGGCCAGCACATTGGCGTCGGAAATTTCCACGCCGTAGCCGCTGCAGGCCCGTTCGCGCTGCAGGTAGTCCAGCAAGGCACCATCGCCACAGCCCAGGTCGAGCACGCGCGCGCCTTCGGGCACCAGCGCAGCAATCGCTTGCATGGTGGTTTTTTCGGTCATGCCAGCTCCTGGGCAATGCTATTGAAATATGAGCTTATGACGCTGATGTAGCGGGCATCATCAAGCAAAAAGGCATCGTGTCCGTGCGGGGCGTCGATCTCGGCGTAGCTGACATCACGCTTATTGTCCAGCAGCGCCTTGACGATCTCGCGGCTGCGTTTCGGGCTGAAGCGCCAGTCGGTACTGAAGCTGACCAGCATGAATTTGGCCGTGGCCCGGGCCAGTGCCTGCGTCAGGTTGCCGCCATAGCGGCGCGCCGGGTCAAAGTAGTCCAGCGCGCGCGTGATCAGCAGATAGGTGTTGGCGTCAAAGTATTCACTGAACTTGTCGCCCTGGTAGCGCAGATAGCTCTCGATCTGGAATTCGGTTTCCTGCGTGCTGTAGAGATAGTCGCGCAGTTCTGGCGCAGCCGCTGCCACATCTGCGCCGGCACCTTGGAGCGGCGTCCGCGGTTTGAGGCTGCGGCCAAATTTCTCGTTCATCACGTCATCGCTCAAATACGTGATGTGGCCAATCATGCGGGCAATGCGCAGACCGCGCTTGGGCACCACGCCGTGCTGGTAGAAGTGGCCAGCATGAAAGTCCGGGTCGGTGACGATGGCGCGGCGGGCGACTTCGTTGAAGGCGATGTTCTCAGCCGTCAGGTTGGGCGCACTGGCGACGACAACGGCGTGGCGCACGCGATCCGGGTACTGCAGCGTCCACGACAGCGCCTGCATGCCGCCCAAGCTGCCCCCCAACACGGCGGCGAGTTGGGTGATGCCCAGCGCGTCGAGCAGCAGCGCCTGCGCATTGACCCAGTCTTCCACCGTAACGACAGGAAAGTCAGCGCCATAGACCTGGCCAGTGTCCGGGTGCTGGTGCATCGGCCCGGTGGAACCAAAACACGAGCCCAGATTGTTCACGCCAATGACGAAGAAACGATGGGTGTCGAGTGGCTTGCCCGGGCCAATCATGTTGTCCCACCAGCCTTCGCTTTTATCCTGGCCCGCATACACGCCGGCCACATGGTGCGAGGCGTTGAGCGCATGGCACACCAGCACAGCGTTGGAGCGGTCGGCATTCAGCGTGCCGTAGGTTTCAAAGGCCAGCGTGTAGTCGCGGATGGACGCGCCGCTTTGCAGCGCCAGCGGCTCAGGGAAATGCAGGAATTGGGGGGTGGCAATGAAAGACATAAAAAAACCCGGCAACGCTAAAAACGGGGCCGGGCGATTCTGTCAGGCGGTCTTTAGCAGGATTTATAAAGCGCCCGCAAGCTGTGGCAAATCGGCGCGTCGGTGACTATAGCAAAAGTGCGCAAACCCACACGTTCAGACCGAAACGGTCAGCGCCAATACGCCCAGCACCAGAAAAATCAGCGCCGATACCGCGTGCACCGTGCGCAACGGCACGCGCCGCGTGATGCGCTCGCCCAGCCAGACCACCGGCGCATTGGCCAGCATCATGCCCAGCGTGGTGCCCACGACCACCCACGCCCAAGCGCTGTATTGCGCCGCCAGCATGACGGTGGTGATTTGCGTCTTGTCGCCCATCTCGGCCAGAAAAAACGCCACCACCGTGGTGCCAAACACGCCCCAGCGCGGCGCCTGTCCCGCCTCTTCATCGTCCAGCTTGTCAGGGATCAGCATCCACAGCGCCATGGCAAGGAACGACACCCCCAGCACCCAGCGCAACACCTGGGGTCCGAGCCAAGTTGTCACCCAGGCGCCAGCGGCCCCGGCCAGCGCATGGTTCAGCACCGTAGCAACAAAAATGCCCAGAACAATTGGCCAGGGCTTGCGAAAACGCGCAGCCAGAACCAAGGCCAGCAGCTGGGTCTTGTCGCCCATTTCGGCGAGGGCAACAATAAACGTAGAGACGAGGAAGGCTTCCATGGGGCTTTTTTCTATCCGGCCGGACAGAGGTATGAACGCATTGACCGCACCCCGACGCCGGCCAGTGGACGGTGTGCGGTCAATGGTCTCGCCAGTCCAAAGACTGCAGTTGCCATGGAGCATGGGGCTCCAAGTGTGTTGACAGGCTGCCCCCTGCGCTGGCGCACGGGTCGGCTACTCCCCAAAGACGGCGCCATCATACCGGAGCAGGGTTTCCCCGAATACCAGCTGCAGCCCGGCCTTCCAGAGCTGACTTACGGATTCACTTTCCTGCAGGTAGTTGCAAAATAAATGTAAAACGGCTACTAAATTGACTCATAATGACCACGCTTTTCTACTTTTGTAGAGAAGCAGTTCAGTTAGCGGTGATTGGTCAGTTTCGCGTCTTTGAAGTCGTCACAGGTTTGTTGATTGCGTCGGACACTCCCATCGCGTTTTCATGTTTTTTCAGGAGTCCTTCATGGGCAACAAACTTTACGTGGGCAACCTGCCCTACACCTTCCGCGACAGCGACCTCGAGCAAACTTTCAGCCAGTACGGCTCGGTTTCCAGCGCCAAGGTCATGATGGAGCGCGATACCGGCCGCTCTAAGGGTTTCGGCTTTGTCGAAATGGGCAGCGATGCCGAAGCACAAGCCGCTATCCAAGGCGTGCATGGCCAAAACTTTGGCGGCCGTGACCTCGTGGTCAACGAAGCCCGTCCGATGGAGCCACGTGCTCCCCGCACCGGCGGCTACGGCGGCGGCGCTGGTGGTGGCGGTGGCGGCTACGGTGGTGGTGGCGGCGGCGGCGGTTACGGCGGCGGCGGTGGCGGCCGTAGCGGTGGCGGCGGTGGTGGTGGTTACGGCGGTGGCCGTAGCAGCTACTAAACCAGCTCCGTGCCTGCAGGCTTGACGTCTGCATTCACACAAAAAGGAACCTTCGGGTTCCTTTTTTTTTGCCTGCCACTCTGAATAACGCGGGCACTTTCCCGCTATCAACGCCCCTCTTTCGACACGCTTTTCTACACCAGTCACAGAAGGTGAAAGTCCTTGCTTTTTCCCCGGCCCAGAGGAAACATGCGGACTAGCAGCGTGATTTTGCCAAGGTGTTCTGCATCACTCGGCGCAGGTGTGTGCGGTGCAAATCAAGAGGGACAAAAGCACCATGCTGCCACCGTTCACGACCGCACTGATTTGCGGCCCACAGTCATGGAGAACATCGCTTGTATGGGCGATGGTCCTTTAGATGCACTGACTGCGCCAGTCGAACTCCATCGTTGAATCAAATATTTTGAGGAGTCCCTTCATGGGCAACAAACTGTATGTTGGCAACTTGCCCTATGGGGTGCGCGATCTGGATCTGCAACAGGCATTTGGTCAATTTGGCCAAGTCAACAGCGTCAAGGTGATGGTAGAGCACGATACCGGTCGATCCAAAGGCTTCGGTTTTGTCGAAATGGGCAGTGGTACCGAGGCACAAAATGCCATCCGGGGCATGAATGGCCAATCCATGGGTGGCCGCAACGTTGTCGTCAATGAAGCGCGGCCCATGGAAGCACGTCCACCACGCAGTGGAGCCGGCTTTGGTGGCGGCTACGGTGGTGCTAATGGTGGTGTCGGCTACGGCGCTGGACGCGGCGAAGGTGGCTATGGCGGCGGTCGCGGCAGCGAAGCCAGCCCAGGGGGTGGCTACAGCGGGGGTCGCAATGAAGGCGGTTTTCGCAGCCCCTACAGCAATGGCCAACGCGGCGGTGGCAGTCGCAGTCGCAGTGGTGGTGGTGGTGGTGGTGGTGGTGGTGGTGGTGGTGGTGGTGGTGGTGGTGGTGGTGGTGGCTACGATGGCGGCAACCGCTACTGAACGCCTGAAGCCTCTCCAAAAAAATTCCAGCCAGCCATTTTTGCTATATATTTAATAGCTATATACGCTTATATTGCAAAGGCTTGAAGGCATTTTCTTGTTTTTGAGCGCACCAGCAACGTGCCCTTACGGGGCAAAGTGCACATCGCTTTCGTCAACGCCCGGGCATCAGCATACCGCGCACCTTTCCGCGCAACTGCAGCACCTGTTCCAGGTTGTCATAAGCCATGGTATCGGCAGTGAACTGGTCACGCCCGCGTGTGATGACGACCGGCTGGTTGGAGCTGACCCGCTCGGTTTTCGGCCAGATATACAGGAATTCACTCCGAAACTCTAAACGCGGCAGCGCTCGCCCGCCGGCGGGCACCATGGCATCGCGCGTCACCACGGCGTTGCCAAACAGCTGCACTTCAGAGCCATCGGCATTGGTTAGCGCACGGTTGGCGGTGGCGTGGGTCAGGCGTCCGTTGGGGGCCAGCGAGCGCATCCGCGCCTGGTCAATGTCAAGCGTGTCCGTGTCCGGAAAATGGCGCGCCAGATCGCCCTGCACTTCACTTTGCAGGCGTCCGCTAGCATCAAAATTTTTGACTGAAAAATCAGTCATGAAATAGTCGGCTTCATGGCGGGGCGCAGCCACCACCGTGGGCGCCGCAGCTTGTGGGGCGTTGCGCACCAGCCACCATGTGCCCAGCGCCAACAGTCCCATCAGAATGACGGGCAGATACAGGGTCACCCCTTCCCAGCCCCGGCGCGCCAGGCTGGTCATGTGCAGTACGGCGCCAGCAGCGTGGCGTACTGGCCGCTGGCGACCAGCAGCAGATCACACAGCTGGCGTACGGCACCCTCGCCACCGCGTGCCGCAGTGATGTAGTGCGCCACGGCCAGCACCTCCTGCTGGGCGTTGGCCGGCGCGCAGGCCAGAGCACTGCGGCGCATCATGGGCAGGTCGGGCCAGTCATCGCCCATGGCAGCGGCCTGCGACCATTGCAAGCCCAGCGTGGTCAGAATTTGTTCGGCAGCGGGGCGCTTGTCTTCGGTACCGAACACCGCGTGCTCCACCCCCAGCGCACGCAGGCGCAAGCGCAACGGAGCCGAGTCGCGCCCGGTGATCACCGCCGGCGTGATGCCAGCCTTTTGCAGCAATTTGAGGCCATGGCCGTCCAACGTGTTGAAACGCTTGAGGGTTTCGCCGCTTTCACTGAAATAGATGCCGCCATCGGTCAGCACGCCATCGACATCAAAAAAGGCCACGCGCACCTCTTGCGCACGCAACAACAACTCAGGCTCAAATTGCAGAACTGGGATCATGGGGTGATTTTCAGATGACTTTGGCGCGCATCAGGTCGCCGATATGCACCATGCCGACCAGGTACGCATCGGCGTCGAGCACCAACACCCCGGTAATGCCGTGCGCTTCCATCAGGGCCGCAGCGTCAGCGGCCAACGCATCACAGGCAATGGTGCGCGGATGTGGATGCATGACCTGGACGGCGGTGACGCCGCGCAAATCGGCACCGGCTTCGATGCGGCGACGCAAATCACCATCGGTGAAGATGCCCAAAACCCGCTCCTGCGCATCTACCACGGCGGCAGCGCCCAGGCCTTTGGCACTCATTTCGCGCATCAACTCGCTGAAGCTGGCCTGTGCCAGTACGCGCGGCACTTGATCACCGGCCCGCATGATGTCGCTGACATGGGTGAGCAGCTTGCGCCCGAGCGCACCACCAGGGTGCGAACGGGCAAAATCCTCGGCCCGAAAGCCGCGTGCATCGAGCAAGGCGACGGCCAGTGCGTCGCCCAACGCCAGTTGCGCGGTGGTGCTGGCGGTGGGCGCCAGGTTGAGCGGGCAGGCTTCGCGCTCAACACTGCAGTCCAGTGCCACATCGGCGTGGCGTGCCAGCGTCGATTGCGCGTTTCCAGTAATGGCGATCAGCGGCGCCCCCAGGCGCTTGAGCACCGGCAGGATGGCGGTCAATTCGGCACTTTCGCCGCTGTTGGATATCGCCAGCACCACGTCTTGCGCCGTGACCATGCCCAGGTCGCCATGGCTGGCCTCAGCCGGGTGGACAAACATGGCCGGCGTACCGGTGGAGGCCAGCGTGGCCGCAATCTTGCGCCCGACATGGCCGCTTTTGCCCATGCCCATGACCACCACACGACCCGGTATCTGCAGTATTTTTTCTACCGCCTGGGCAAAGCGCGCGTCCAGACACTGGCCCAGTCTGAGCAGCGCAGCGGCTTCAATGGCAAAAGTTTCGCGCGCCAAGCGCAGGGCCTGGTCGGCGTCAAAAGGGGGCAAAACGCCGGCGGCAGGAGTCATGCGCTGATTCTATCGGCGCAGGCCCAGAGCTCCGCTAGCATTCAGGGATGTCCTCACTTGCCCTGACCCTGCTTTATCTGCTAGCTGCAGTGCTGGGTGTCGTTGTCTGCCGCAGCCTCAAACTCCCCCCCATGCTGGGCTATCTGGCTGCGGGCGTAATGATCGGACCCCACGCGCTGGCACTGGCACAAAACTCCGAAAGCGTACGCCACCTAGGCGAATTTGGCGTGGTCTTCCTGATGTTTGCCATTGGCCTGGAGTTCAGCCTCCCCAAATTGCGCGCCATGCGGCGCAATGTGTTTGGCCTGGGCTTGTTTCAGGTAGCCCTGACCATGGGCTTGGGCTTTGGCGGCACTTTGTTGCTCGCGGCATTTTTTGGTGGCGTCTGGGATGTGAGTTGGCAGACGGCGTTGGCGCTGTCAGGCACCCTGTCCATGAGCAGTACCGCCATTGTGGTCAAACTGATGGCCGAGCGGGCCGAGCTGGAAACCGATCATGGCCGGCGTATTTTGGGCATCTTGCTGTTCCAGGACTTGGCCGTGGTGCCGCTGCTGGTGCTGATTCCCGCATTGGGTTCATCGCCCGATCAGTTGCTGGCGGCGCTGGGCATGGCGCTGTTCAAAGCCGCAATCCTGGTGGCGGTACTGCTGACTGGCGGACAGGGCGTGATGCGCTGGTGGCTCACCTTGGTGGCGCGGCGCAAGAGCGAAGAGCTGTTCATGCTGAACCTGCTGCTGATCACACTAGGGCTGGCCTGGCTGACCGATCTGGCAGGTCTGAGCTTGGCACTGGGCGCCTTCATTGCCGGCGTGCTGGTGTCAGAAACCGAATATCGCCATCAGGTGGGTACCGATATCCGGCCCTTTCACGATGTGCTGCTGGGGCTGTTTTTCATCACCATCGGCATGATGCTGGACTGGCACATCCTGCTGGAGCAATGGGCACTGGTGCTGAGCCTGCTGCTGGTACCGCTGGTGCTCAAGACCGGCATCATTTTGCTGCTGGCACGGATGATGGGCGCCACCACCGGAGTAGCGATGCGCACCGGCCTGTATCTGGCGCAGGCCGGCGAATTTGGTTTTGTGCTGCTGTCGCTGACCCAGGACAACGGCTTGGTACGCCCAGCCCTGATGAATCCGATTTTGGCAGCGATGGTGCTGTCGATGCTGGCCACGCCGTTTTTGATCCTGTATAGCAACCAGATTGTGATGAAGCTGGTGGCCAGCGACTGGCTACACCAGTCGCTGCAGATGACCACCATTGCGCGCAAATCGATTGACAGCAGCAAGCATGTGATCATCTGCGGCTATGGCCGCTGCGGACAAAATTTGGCCCGTATGCTGGAGGCCGAAGGCATTCCGTACATGGCGCTCGACCTGGACCCCGACCGTGTGCGCCAAGCCGCTGCGGCGGGCGATTCCGTCGTCTACGGCGACGCCACGCGGCTGCAGGCGCTGGTGGCCGCCGGTCTGGTGCGGGCCAGCGCAGTGGCCTTGACCTACCGGGATGTTCCCGCCTCCCTCAAGGTGCTGGCCAATATCAGCTCCCACGCGCCCCATGTGCCGGTGGTGGTGCGCACCCAGGACGACACCTACCTCGACCGCCTGCAGGCTGCTGGCGCCACCGAAGTGGTGCCTGAAGCCATCGAGGGCTCATTGATGCTGGCGGGCCATGCGCTGGCACTGGTCGGCGTGCCGATGCGCCGCGTGATCCGGCTGCTGCAGGACCAGCGTGAAGCGCGCTACAAACTGCTGCGCGGGTATTTTCATGGTGCCGATGACGATACCGTCAACGAACGCGATCAGGCCCGCCTGTCCAGCGTCACGCTGCCCCCGGGGGCGCACACCCTGGGTCAGCCCCTGGGTGAGCTGGCCTTGCACGCCATGGGCGTGGAAGTGGTGAATCTGCGCCATGGCAATGGCCGCATGGCCACACCCAGCGACGACATGGTGCTGGCTGAGGGCGATACCTTGGTACTGTCGGGCTATCCCACCGCACTGGCAGTAGCGCAAGACAAGCTATTGCGGGGTTGAACGCAGACTGCCGCCGCTTGTCAGCGCCTGTTTACACTGGCGCTTTCCTCCGCACGCCGCCATGCAAAACCTCCGTATCAACGACTACCTTCGCCAGCACATCCGCACCGTACCCGACTGGCCCGTTCCGGGCGTGCAGTTTCGCGACATCACGCCGCTGCTGCAGAACCCCAAAGTGTTCCGGGTGCTGATCGATGCCTTTGTGCACCGCTACATGGACAGCGCATTGCGCCCGGACGTGGTCGCCGGGCTGGATGCACGCGGCTTCATTTTGGGCGCGGTGGTGGCCTACGAGCTCAATATCGGTTTTGTGCCGATCCGCAAGAAAGGCAAACTGCCCTTCACCACCGTAGCGGAAACTTACGAACTGGAATACGGCAGCGCCACCGTCGAGCTGCACGCCGACGCGGTCAAACCCGGCGACCGGGTGTTGCTGATTGACGACCTGATTGCCACCGGCGGCACCATGATGGCCGGACGCAAACTGCTGGAAAGGCTGGGCGCCACCGTCATGGAAGGCGCCGCCATTGTCGATCTACCCGAACTGGGGGGATCAGAGCGTCTGAAAGACAGTGGCTTGCCGCTGTTCACGCTGGTGGATTTCGCCGGCCATTAAGGGAATGCGACGCCCGTGCGCTTTACAACTCGCCGTACTGGGTATTGCTGAGACTTTGCGCCCGGCTGTCCTGTTCCGGCATCACCGTATCGGCGAAATCGCTGCTGGGCGCAGGACGACGCGGACCCGAGCGCTGCGGCACACCGGGCGTAGGAGCCGCCGGCGTGCGGGCGGCTGCAGCGGCGGCCAGGGCCTGTTTGAATGCAGCCACTTCATCCGCTTCGAT
Source organism: Simplicispira psychrophila DSM 11588 (assembly GCF_000688255.1). Lineage (GTDB taxonomy): Bacteria > Pseudomonadota > Gammaproteobacteria > Burkholderiales > Burkholderiaceae_C > Simplicispira > Simplicispira psychrophila. Next base: position 35,430 of record NZ_JHYS01000002.1, read on the forward strand.
GGGGTCAAAACGTGGCGCCACCAAACGCACCGGTGCGGCTGCTGCACTGGGGCGATCCAGGGGCGCAGGCATCGAAGGGCGCACCGCAACAGAACTGGGAGCAGGGCGTGCCACATCTGGCACGCGCGCGCCGGTCGCCGGGGAATGGTGCGCATGGGCAGCGGGCAAAGCGGTGACTTTTTGCGCAACACCGGCCCCCACCAACTCGTTGATGCGCCAGTACACGGCCGTGACAGCAATGTTGTAACGCGCTTTGGCTGTCTGGGCGATCAAGGTCTCGATCTCGCTCAAACGCACGGTCTCGCCACCAAATTCGCGCGCCAGATCCATCATCACCAAAAACTGCAGGCCGCGCGGATCCAGCGACAGCACCTTGAATTTATAACTAGCCGACAACACTCCCGCGCACACCATGGCATCGCGTACGACGATGTAGAGCAGTTCCCGCCGCTCCATGCGTTCGTTTTTGGTGGCTGCAGCCTGTTCGGGCACCGGGGACACGGGCGACGGCTTGTGGGTGCGACCCGGCTGGGAGACGGGCGCACCGGCATTCAATGGAGCTGAAGGCTGGGGCGACCGCCGCTTAACGGAGGGTTTGCGCATGAACCAGCTGAAAAATGACATGGCTTTCTTTCTGCGGACAACACAATGTAAATCCGAAAAGAGTGTACCGTGTGCTCCCCCCGCCGCCCCCTTCGACCACAGCGCCAACGCGTGCAGCCCACCGCAAGTGTCAGGTCGCCGCAACGCGGCGGCGACGATTGCTCAGCCGCCGGGCCAACACCGATCCGGCCGCCATCGCCAGTCCGAGGGCCAGCGCCGGCTGGCGATTACTCAACTCGGTAAAGCGCAACGTCGTCAAACCCCACAATTTGCTCGCTGCTGCCGCCTGCACCGAGGCACTGCGCGGGCGGTGCGAAAAAAACGCCCCTTCACCGACCACCGAACCACTGCCGACGATGGCCAGGCGCAAGCGCCCTTTGTCGTCTTCATAGTGGACGCTAAGGCTGCCACTTTCGATCAGATAGAGCGTGCGGTCACTGGCACCCCGGGTAAAAAGCACTTGCCCCGCCGCCAGCGGACACAACTGCAGATAAGGAAACAAGACACTCCATTGCGCGGGCGAGAACGGATCGCTCATGCGGTCTTCGGCACCGGCCTGGGCCAAGGTGCTGATCAGACCTTCAAGGGTTGCCTGGGTGGCGAAAGAGGGAACTGCATTCATAGGTGGCCAAAGCTAACGGGGTTGCGTGCGCCGCACAAGTACACCTTACTGCTACTTACAAAGCAGCGATACCAAGGCCGCCTATTTGCCGATGCAAAAACTGGAAAAAATCACGCCCAACAGGTCATCGGATGAAAATTCGCCGGTGATGGTGTTGAGGGCGTTTTGCGCCAGACGCAATTCTTCGGCCAGTAAATCCAGGGCCGGGCCAGCCCCATGCAACTGCCCGGCCGCCTCCATCAGGTGCGCATCCACCGCCTGCAGTGCCTGCACATGGCGGGCGCGGGCAATGAACACACCTTCGGGCGCTGACTGCCAGCCAGCCACTTGCAGCAGATTGCGGCGCAGGGCATCCAGTCCTTCGCCGGTACGCGCTGATAAACGCACGCTGCGGTCCACGGTGTCGTTTGCAGTTGGCTGCACAGTACGCTCCGCCGGCACGCAGTCGCTTTTATTCCAGACATCGATGATCGGTATTTTTTTTGAGATCTTTTCGGCCATAGCGCTTGCTATGCTTGCGTCAGCAGCTCTATATTCAATAGCATCCCAACGACTCAAGTCATGCAGAAACAGCACGGCATCGGCCCCGGTGATCTCATCCCAGGCGCGCGCAATGCCGATGCGCTCGACCTCGTCCTGGCTGTCGCGCAAGCCGGCAGTGTCGATCACATGCAGCGGCACTCCCTCGATCTGGATCGTCTGCTGCACCTTGTCGCGCGTGGTGCCGGCAATGGGGGTGACGATGGCCAGCTCGGCCCCGGCCAAAGCGTTGAGCAGCGAGCTTTTGCCGGCATTGGGCTGGCCAGCAATCACCACCTTGATGCCCTCGCGCAGCAGCGCGCCCTGTTGCGCCCGCTGCATCACCTGCGCCAGCGTTTGCTGCAAATGGGCTAACTGCCCGTGCGCGTCGGCCTTGCGCAAGAAATCGATTTCTTCTTCTGGAAAATCCAGTGTCGCCTCGACCAACATGCGCAAATGAATCAGCGCATCGCGCAACAGGTGAATCTGCCCAGAAAACTCCCCTGCCAGCGAGCGGCTGGCACTGCGCGCGGCGGCGGCGGTAGAAGCGTCGATCAAATCGGCAATCGCCTCGGCCTGGGCCAAGTCGATTTTGTCGTTGAGAAACGCCCGCTGGGTGAACTCGCCCGGCTCGGCGACGCGCAGGCCGGGCAGCACTTGCGCGCCGGCTTCTAAGCAGCGTGCCAACAGCAACTGCAACACCACCGGCCCGCCGTGGGCTTGCAGCTCCAGCACGTCTTCGCCGGTATAGGAATGCGGCGCCGGAAAGTGCAAGGCCAATCCTTGGTCAATCGGCTGGCCGTCGGCATCGCGAAACGGCAAATAAGTGGCTTCGCGCGGTTTCAGTGCGCGACCACACAGCAGCGCCACCAGCGGCCCCAGCGCCTTGCCAGAGATGCGCACAATGCCCACGCCGCCGCGCCCGGGCGCAGTGGCAATGGCGGCAATCGGATCGGAATGGCGGGACAGCATGGCTGGGTAGCTCCTTTATCAGTAGCTGCTAGCGCACGTAAATAGGGGCATTCAAATAGTTTTCTATCTGAATGCCCCTAGAAAACTGCGCTAGCAGCTCTTATTTCAATAGCGCTTTACTTAAACTTAGGCAGATTGAACTGCGGCGGCACGCCCATGCGGGTGTTGATGACCCACTGCTGCGCAATCGACAAGATGTTGTTGGTCAGCCAGTACATCACCAGACCGGCCGGGAAGAAGAAGAACATCACACTGAAAATCAGCGGCATGAACCACATCATTTTGGCCTGCATCGGGTCTGGCGGTGCGGGGTTCAGGGCCGTTTGCAGCAGCGAGCTGAGCGTCATCAGCACCGGCAGGATGAAGAACGGATCGGGCGAGGACAGGTCATGGATCCAGCCGATCCAGGGTGCGTTGCGCATTTCCACGCTCGACAGCAGCACCCAGTACAGCGCAATGAACACCGGAATCTGGATCACGATCGGGAAGCAACCGCCCATCGGGTTGACCTTCTCCTCACGGTAGATACGCATCATCTCCTGCTGCATGAGTTGGGGCTTGTCCTTGAGGCGCTCGCGCATCTCAGTGATCTTCGGATTGATGGCCTTCATCTTGGCCATGCTGGCGTAGGCCTTGGCGTTAAGCCAATAGAACAGGATTTTCAGCAGCAACACCAGACCCACAATGGCCCAGCCCCAGTTGCCCAGGAAGCTGTGGATTTTGTCGAGCAGCCAGTACAAAGGCTTGGCCAGAATGGTCAACCAGCCGTAGTCTTTGACCAGCTCCAAACCGGGCGTCAGCGACTCCAGGGTTTTTTCAATCTGCGGACCGGCGAACAGGCGTGCGTCCAACGTCTTGCTGGCACCGGGCGCCAAAGTGCCGACGGGCGTGATCATGCCGACCGAATACAGGTTGGCATCGACCTTGCGCATGAACAGGTCACGCTCGACGCCGTCGCCGAGCAACCAGGCCGAGGCAAAGTAGTGCTGCACCATGGCCACATAGCCATCGGTCGCAGACTTCTCGATATCAACCTTGCCTTCGCCAATTTTCTTGAATTCGACCTTCTGGTATTTCTTGTCGCTGGTGTAGACCGCCGGCCCGGTGAAGGTCGAGTAAATCGACGATTCGCCCGGTGGCTTGTTGCCGTCGCGCACCAATTGCAGGTACAGCTGCGGCGAGGCGCTGGCGCTGCCGGTGTTGATCACCTCATGCTGCACCGCCACCGCATAGGCGCCGCGCTGAATAGTCCAGGTCTTGACCAGCTTGACGCCGTCCATCTCGGGCGACTCAAAGCGCACGGTGAGGGTGTCTTCGCCGTCCTTGAATGCACGCGGCCCAGGCACCACGGTCATCACCGTCTTGTGATTGGGGAAGTTGCCGCCAATCAGGCCGGTCTGCGCCACATAAAAACGCTGGGCGCTCTCATCAAACAGTACAAAGTTCTGCGACTTGTCGGCCATGTCAGCGTATTTGAGCAGTTCGGCATGCGTCAGCGAGCCGCCTTCGCTGTCAAATGTCAGGCGCAGCACGTCGGTCGTCACCACCACCTGCTCGCGCGCCACGGGTGCGCGCTCGCCTTGTTGCGTGGGCACAGCAGAGGTCGAGGCCGAAGCCACAGGCGCTGGCACAGAAGCCGCACCCACGGGCTGCGCCGTGGCAGCCGGCGGTGCTGTTGTTGCCGTCGCCGTCGCGGGAGAAGGGAAGAAGGTGGCTTGCTTACCGTTGTGCACCTGCCATTTGTCCCATAACAGGACCATGGCAAAGCCAAATATCACCCACAAAATAGTGCGGCGGATGTCGTTCATGGAGACTTCTTTGGTGAGGAGGAGGGAGCGGCTGGATGCAAAAGCCGTGAAAACAGACGGGACGCGCGCGGTGCTTCGGCCGGCACCGGATCATGACCACCCGAGCACCAGGGCTGGCAACGCGCCAAGCGCGCCAGTGTCAGCCAAGTGCCAGCGCCAGCGCCATGCTGCTCCAGCGCCTGAATGGAGTAGACCGAGCAGGTGGGCTCAAAACGGCACGCCGAGCCCAGCCAGGGGCTGAGCAGCAAGCGGTAGCCCTTGACCAGGCCGATCAACCACCGGCGCATCATGACTGCGCACCCACTGGGGGTGCACTGCGCGGGGCTGCGCGGGCAAAAAGTTGCAGCAACTCGGCGCGCACCGCCTCTTTGAGGGCGTCCGAACTGGCGCTGACAAAGTGTTTACGGTCAAACGTGGCACGCAAACGCACCACATGGGCCGCAACCAGCAGTTGTGGCTCCAGCGCCGTCGCCACGCTGTAGATTTGCCGCTTGATGGCGTTGCGCGTCACCGCGCGGCGCGCCCAGCGCTTGGGTGCCATGGCGCCCAGCCACACCTCCGGCCCATGGAACAAAGGCTTGGCAGTGTGCGAGGCGATATCGGCCACTGGCAGTTCAGACTTTTTGGCACCAGACAACGACAAATGCGCTGCACTTTCGGCATCGAATGCCAAACGGTGCAACGCAAAATGGGCTGTACGGGCCACCGTTCCACCGGCCATCGTGGCCTGGAACTGCGCGCGGGTTTTTAGCCGCTGCATCAGGGCGCTCCTTCGGGAGTTTTCCGGTGCAAACCGGGGAGCGAGCCCAAGTCCGGTGGCCTTAGACGGCCAGGCGCTTACGGCCCTTGGCGCGGCGCGCGTTGATGACGGCACGGCCGCCACGGGTCTTCATGCGCACCAGAAAGCCATGGGTACGGGCGCGGCGCGTCTTGGAAGGTTGGTAAGTACGTTTCATTTGGGGTCCTTGAGGAGTTCAGTTCTGCCGCGCTAAAGCGCGGCCCGGGTCAAATCACCCTGAACACATTCAGGGAAACCGAAGATTATTGCAGGTTCAAGCCATCAAGGCAATGATCTACGCAAGACAATTGCCTAAAAAGCAGTGCAAAACACTGCGAACAGCTTGTGGATAACCCCTTGACAAGCTACAATTTCTGGCCTCGAACGTTCCTTTATCCACAAGAAAAAACACCGCATGACAGAGGAACTCTCCCGCAGCACTCCGCTTGGCGCCGATGCAGGCCAGGCACTGTGGCAGGCCTGCCTTGAACAACTGGCCCAGGACCTGCCCGCACAACAGTTCACCACCTGGATCAAGCCCTTGGTGGCACAGGTCACTGAAGATTTTTCACGCATCACTCTGTACGTTCCCAACCGCTTCACGTTGGACTGGATCCGCGCCCAATATGCGGGCCGCATTGCTGCGCTGCTGGAGTCGCTGTACGGCCAATCGTTGGTGTTGGAGTTAGCCCTCGCTCAGCGCACAAGCCCCGCGCGCACACACATCCCCTCCAGCCATGCGGCTACGCCTCCACCTGCTGAGTCGGTGCAGGCCGTCGACGACGGCAGCCGGGGCACGCTGCGCAATCGGCTCAATGCTGCGCTCACTTTTGACACGCTGGTCGAGGGCACAGCCAACCGCATGGCACGTGCTGCCGCCATGCACGTCGCCAGTATGCCGGGCCACCTGTACAACCCGCTGTTCATCTATGGCGGCGTCGGTTTGGGCAAGACACATTTGGTGCACGCGGTGGGCAATAAGCTATTGCAAGACCGGCCCGATGCCAAAGTTCTCTACATCCATGCCGAGCAATTTGTTTCGGATGTGGTTAAGGCTTACCAGCGCAAAACTTTTGACGAATTTAAAGAGCGCTACCACTCGCTCGATTTGCTGTTAATTGACGACGTGCAGTTTTTTGCCAACAAAGATCGCACGCAAGAAGAGTTTTTTAACGCCTTCGAAGCGCTGCTGGCCAAGAAGAGCCACATCGTCATGACCAGCGATACCTACCCCAAGGGCTTGGCCGACATCCACGAACGCCTGGTTTCGCGCTTTGACTCGGGTCTGACAGTCGCCATCGAACCGCCTGAGTTAGAGATGCGCGTCGCCATCCTGATCAACAAGGCGCGTGCCGAGAACGTCGATATGCCCGAAGAAGTAGCGTTTTTCGTCGCCAAAAACGTGCGCTCCAACGTGCGTGAGCTCGAAGGTGCGTTGCGCAAAATCCTGGCTTATTCGCGTTTCAACCAGAAGGAAATCTCCATCCAGCTGGCCCGCGAAGCGCTGCGTGATCTGCTCTCCATCCAGAACCGGCAAATCTCGGTGGAAAACATCCAGAAAACGGTGGCCGATTACTACAAGATCAAGGTCGCCGACATGTACAGCAAGAAACGCCCGGCCAGCATTGCCCGGCCGCGCCAGATTGCCATGTACTTGGCCAAAGAGCTGACGCAAAAAAGCCTGCCCGAGATCGGCGAGCTGTTTGGCGGGCGCGATCACACCACCGTGCTGCACGCCGTCCGCAAGATTTCTGCCGAACGTCTGCAGCTGACCGAGCTGAACCAGCAACTGCACGTGCTGGAGCAAACCCTCAAAGGGTAAAGAACCTGTTATCGCATGCCCGCGCCACTCCCAGCGAGCGGCTCAGCGGGCAAAATATCGGGCCGGGCGGCGCCCAGGCAACCCGCCTTGGCCACTGCCGCCCCACCCTACTGACACAAAAATAGACAAGAGGCTGACATGATCGTTTTGAAGGCACCCCAAGACAAAGTTCTCGCGGTTTTGCAATCGGTGGCCGGCATCGTCGAGCGCCGCCACACCCTGCCCATCCTGGCCAACGTCATGCTGCGCAAGACCGGCAACGCCTTGCAGTTCACCACCAGCGACCTGGAAATCCAGATCCGCACCACCGCCGAACTCGGTGGCGACACCGGCGACTTCACTACCACAGTGAATACGCGCAAGCTGATCGACATCCTGCGCTCTATGCCGTCGGATCAGACCGTGAGTCTGGAATCGAGCCAGGACAAGCTGCTGCTCAAAGGCGGCAAAAGCCGTTTCACGCTGCAGACACTGGCCGCTGAAGACTTTCCGCTGGTGCAAGAAGCCGCCAGCTTTGGTCCGACGTTCAGCGTGCCACAAAAGACGCTGAAAAGCCTGCTCGGCCAAGTGGCGTTTGCCATGGCGGTGCAGGACATTCGCTACTACCTGAACGGTATTTTGTTTGTCGCTGAAGGCCAGCAACTCAGCCTGGTCGCCACCGACGGCCACCGCCTGGCCTTTGCCAGCGCCACGCTGGACGTCGAAGTGCCCAAGCAGGAAGTCATCCTGCCGCGCAAGACGGTGATTGAGCTGCAGCGCCTGCTCAGTGATGCCGATGGCGCGATCGAAATGTGCTTTGCCAACAACCAAGCCAAGTTCAGTTTTGGCGCGATGGAATTCGTCACTAAACTGGTCGAGGGCAAGTTCCCCGACTACAACCGCGTGATCCCCAAGAACCACCACAACAGCATCACGCTGGGCCGCGCGCCGCTGCTGGCCAGCCTGCAACGCACCGCCATCATGACCAGCGACAAGTTCAAGGGCGTGCGCCTAAACCTCGAACCCGGCACCTTGCGCGTGGCCAGTAACAACGCCGAGCAAGAAGAAGCCGTGGACGAGCTCGACATCGACTACAGCGGTGACGCCATTGAGATCGGCTTCAACGTCACCTACCTGATCGACGCCCTGGCCAGCATGGCGCAAGACATGGTGAAAATCGACTTGGCCGATGGCAACAGCTCAGCGTTGATGACGATTCCGGGCAACGACAGCTTCAAGTACGTCGTCATGCCGATGCGCATTTAAGCGGCAATTACTATTATTTATATAGCTGCAAGCGCTTGTATTCATTGGGCTTGCGGCACTTTTGACTCATAAAACCTGCGAAGCTCCCGCTTCCCTGTCTTGCCAAGGCCGACCATGACCGCTGAAATTCAACTGCCCGAGCCCGAAGAAACTGGCAGCAATACCTCCGCCCAACCCAAGATCGACGCCCACCAGGTCGGCGCGAGCGAAGGCTATGGCGAAGGTGCCATCACGATCCTGGAAGGCCTGGAAGCGGTGCGCAAACGCCCCGGCATGTACATCGGCGATACCTCGGATGGCACCGGCCTGCACCACCTAGTGTTTGAAGTGGTGGACAATTCCATCGACGAAGCGCTGGCCGGCCACTGCGACGACATCGTCGTCACCATCCACTTTGACAACTCGATTTCCGTCACCGACAACGGCCGCGGCATTCCGACCGGCGTGAAGATGGACGACAAGCACGAGCCCAAGCGCTCCGCGTCCGAAATCGCGCTGACCGAACTGCACGCCGGCGGCAAGTTCAACCAAAACAGCTACAAAGTCTCGGGCGGCCTGCACGGCGTGGGCGTGTCCTGCGTCAATGCGCTGTCAAAAATGCTGCGCCTGACAGTGCGCCGCGACGGCAAGATGCACGTGCTGGAATTCAGCCGGGGCTTTGTGCAAAACCGCCTCATCGAAGTCGTCGATGGCGTGGAAGTCTCGCCGATGAAAGTGGCCGGTGCCACCGAAAAGCGCGGCACCGAAGTCCACTTTCTGCCCGACACCGACATCTTCAAAGAGAACAACGATTTCCACTACGAAATCCTGGCCAAGCGCCTGCGCGAACTCTCGTTTCTGAACAACGGCGTGCGTATCCGCCTCAAAGACGAGCGCACCGGCAAGGAAGACGATTTCTCGGGTGCGGGCGGCGTGCGCGGCTTTGTCGAGTTCATCAACAAGGGCAAGACCGTGTTGCACCCCAACTCGTTTTACGCCTCGGGCGAGCGTCCGGCTGAAACCTACGGCGGCATCCCCGGCACACACATCGGTGTCGAAGTGGCCATGCAATGGAACAGCGGCTACAACGAGCAAGTGCTGTGTTTCACCAACAACATTCCGCAGCGTGACGGTGGCACCCACCTGACCGGTCTGCGCGCCGCCATGACGCGCGTCATCAACAAGTACATCGAAGAACACGAGTTCGCCAAAAAGGCCAAGGTCGAAGTGACCGGGGACGACATGCGCGAAGGCCTGTGCTGCGTGCTGAGCGTCAAAGTGCCCGAGCCCAAATTCAGCAGCCAGACCAAAGACAAACTGGTGTCGAGCGAAGTGCGTGCGCCCGTCGAAGACATCGTCGGCAAGCTGCTCAGCGACTACCTACAAGAGCGCCCGGCCGACGCCAAAATCATCTGCGGCAAGATTGTTGAAGCCGCCCGCGCCCGTGAAGCTGCCCGCAAAGCGCGCGAAATGACACGCCGCAAAGGCGTGCTCGACGGCATGGGCCTGCCCGGCAAACTGGCCGACTGCCAGGAAAAAGACCCGGCGCTGTGCGAGATTTACATTGTCGAGGGTGACTCCGCCGGCGGCTCAGCCAAGCAAGGGCGCGACCGCAAGTTCCAGGCCATCCTGCCGCTGCGCGGCAAGATCTTGAACGTCGAAAAAGCCCGCTACGAAAAACTGCTGACCAGTAACGAAATTTTGGTGCTAATCACCGCTTTAGGCACCGGCATTGGCAAAGCCGGCGGCAGCACTGGCAACGACGACTTTGACGTCGCCAAGTTGCGCTACCACCGCATCATCATCATGACCGACGCTGACGTCGATGGCGCGCACATCCGCACCCTGCTGCTGACCTTCTTCTACCGCCAAATGCCCGAGCTGGTCGAGCGCGGCCACATCTACATCGCCCAGCCGCCGCTCTACAAAGTCAAGGCCGGCAAAGAAGAGCTGTACCTGAAAGACGCTTCAGCACTCGACGGCTTTTTGCTGCGCATCGCGCTGAAAGACGCCAGCATCGTCACCAGCACCGAGGCCGATGCCAACGTGCTGACCGGTCAAGCACTGGCCGACTTGGCACAAAAACACCAAGTGGCCGAGAGGGTAATTGCCCGCCTGTCCGGCTTCATGGACTTTGAAGCCCTGCGCGCCGTGGCCGATGGCATTTCGCTGAATTTAGACACCTTGCAAGACGCTGAGGCTAGCGCCGTGGTGCTCGAAGCCAAGCTGCGTGAGCTGAACATCACCGGCACCCCGGCTGAAGTGGCCGGCGAATTTGACGTGCGCACCGACAAACCGCTGCTGCGCATCAGCCGCCACCACCACGGCAACGTCAAAAGCAGCGTCATCACGCAAGACTTTGTGCGCGGAGCCGATTACGCCGCCCTGCACGAGGCCTCCGACACCTTCCGTGGTCTGCTGGGCGCCGGCGCCAAGGCGCTGCGCGGCGAAGGCGAGCGTCAGAAAGAAGAGAAAGTGGCCGACTTCCGCCAAGCCATGGCTTGGCTGATCTCGGAAGCCGAGCGCACCACCGCGCGCCAGCGCTACAAGGGTCTGGGCGAAATGAACCCGGCGCAACTGTGGGAAACCACCATGGATCCGACCGTGCGCCGCCTGCTGCGCGTGCAGATCGACGACGCCATCGAAGCCGACCGCGTCTTCACCATGCTGATGGGCGATGAGGTTGAGCCGCGGCGCGAATTCATTGAAGCCAACGCGCTGCGGGCGGGGAATATTGATATTTGAGACATTTTTCATTTTTCAACAAAAATGAAAACCACAAAAAATCGGTAAAAAAATCTGACGTCCGCACTGCGAGAACTCCTGCCAATGCCCAGCTTTGCTGGGCGTTTTCATTTCTGGCGGGCAATGGGACTAACGCTTGGCGCTGAGTGACAGAAAACGTCGTTTTTAACGCAACCTCAGGCGTGCTGTCTGCAGTAGTACGCCAAGCCTGGCCTTAGCGCCCCAGCGCATCCGGTATCTGCAGCACCAAATGGTCGATCAGTGCCCGCACCGCCGGCAGCAAGCCACGGCGGCTGGGGAAGACGAGATAGATGTCCTGCTCGGGCGTACTCCAGTCTCCCGCCACACGCACCAGCGTCCCGGCCTCCAGTGCGCGCCAGACGATGCGCAGCGGCAGCAAGGCAATGCCCACGCCGCCCACAGCCCCTTCAAACTGCACGGTGTAGTCCGAGCATAGCAAGCGCGGGCAGTGCGTGATGCGCACGCTTCGCCCGCCTGCAGCCATCAACGACCAGCTCTGAGCAGACCCCTCGTGCTGGCCGCCGATAGTATCGAGCACGGCGATCTGCGCCACATCGATCACTGGCGAGCAGCCTGCGAGGTACGCGGCGCTGGCGACCAGCACCATGTGCCCGGAGGCAATGCGCCGTGCCACCAGACCCGGGACTTCCAGACCGCTGTCGCGCACGCGCAAGGCGACGTCGATGCGCTCGTCGATGAGGTTAACGATGCGGTCGGTGGATTCAATCTCGACCCGCACCTTGGGGTATTGGCGCATGAAGCCGGCGACGATGCGCGCGACGTAGAACTGCGCCATCGCCACCGGGCAGGTCAGCCGCACGGTACCCGACGGAGCCGTACTCAGTTGCTCGACCGCCTGCTGGGCGGCCTCGGCCTCTACCAGCATGGCGGCGCAATGCGCATAGAAGGCGCGCCCGTCCTCGGTGAGTGACAAGCGACGCGTGCTGCGCTGGATTAGGCGCACGCCCAGACGATCTTCCAGCAGCGCGATGCGCCGGCTGAGTTTGGACTTGGTGACATGCGTCGCCCGTTCAGCGGCGCTGAAGCCGCCGTGCTCAACGATGAGGGCGAAGTAACGCAGGTCGTTCAAATCCATACAGACGTCTCATTTTTAGGACAAATCTTTGTCATTTTGCCGACTTATCAGCGATTGGCATCGCCGATATCTTTGCAGTCATTCTTCATTCCTTCAAGGAGCCCCCATGGAACCCCGCCTCAACTTCTATACCGCCAACCCTGACGTGATGAAAGTCCTCGGCGCGCTGGAGCAGCGCATCGCCAAGTCCGGCCTCGACAAGCCGCTGGTAGATCTGGTGCGGCTGCGCACCTCGCAGATCAATGGCTGCGCCTTTTGCCTCGACATGCATTTCACTGATGCGGTGAAAGGCGGCGAGCAGACACGTCGCCTAGCCACCCTGTCGGCCTGGCGCGAGACACCGTTCTTCAGCGACCGCGAACGCGCTGCGCTGGCGTGGACCGAAGCCGTCACGCTGGTAGCCGACACGCATGTGCCCGACGCGGTGTGGGAAGGCATCCGTCCGCATTTCACGCCCGAGGCGCTGGTGGATCTGACCCTGCTGGTGACCACCATCAACACCTGGAATCGCTTCGCTCTCGCGTTCCGAAAAATGCCCGTCTGAGCATCCGCCCTCTTCCCCGCATCGCACCACACCGAGCGCCACCATGCACCCACCCGTGTCGAACCGGCTGCTGTACGTCACGATTTTCGTGTTGTCGCTGACCGAGTTTCTCCAAGCCGGCATGACGGCCTTCGCTGCGGCGCCCCTGATGGGCAACCTAAGCCTGGGGCCGGAGGAATTCAGCCTGATTGCATCGGTGTACGCGAGCTTAGCCATCCTCGCCATCTCGCTGCAACGCTGGTGGGTCGAGCGCCTGGGCGGGCAGCACTTCATTCAGCTATCGGCGGTGGTGTCGGTAGCCGGTTCGCTGCTGTGCGCCACCAGCCACGATTTCAACGGATTTTTGCTGGGCCGCACCGTCATGGCGCTGGGCGGCGGCGCGTTCTTCACCGCCAGTCGCATGGTTCTCCAGCACCGGCTGGCGGGCCCCCAGCGCTTTGTGGGCATCCGCTGCCTCGCCTTCGGCTTGGCTATCGGCATCGCTGCCGCACCGTGGCTGGCGGCAGCAGCGGTAGCCGAAGGCCATTGGTCGGCGATGTACTGGTTGCTGGCAGCGCTGGGATTACTGGTGTTCGTGCTGGCAACACTGGCACTGAACGGTGGCCCGCGTGACGTACCGCAGCGCCGCTCGGCCGTGCAGCCCTGGCAGCAACTGTTGCTGGTGGGTGCCAGCTTTGGCCTGCTGTACGGGCTGCAGCGTCTGTACTACGACTTCTATGCCCACACGCTCGCGGTGCTGCTGACACTGCTCGGCGCGCTCGCCGGGCTGGCGTTGTACCTGCACCAGCAGCACTACCAAGCCGACCCGCTGCTGCGTGTGCGCGAGATGTGGAGCACGCGCTACCTGACCGGGCTGGGGCTGTTTGGCTTTGCCTACGTGATGCTGGGTGCCAACAACTACGCCGTGCCGGTCCTACTGGAACGCGCGCTGGGCTTTGGCTGGCAGACCTTGGGTCTGATCGAGGCGCTTAGTCTGAGCGCCGCCTTGCTGACTTGGCTGGTGATGTCTCGCCTGCTGCCGCGCCACCCCTCCCCGCGCAAATTTCTGGTGACCGGCTTCTGCGCGCTGGCGCTCTCTGGCACGCTGCTCACGCGCATCCACACCGGAGTAGATCTGTGGCGCCATGTGCTGCCAGCACTGGCACTTCAAAGCGTCTTTCTACTGACCGTGTTACCGGTATCGGCCATGCAGACGTTTCGCGGTGTCGAGCACGAAGAATCGGTGTTCTCCCATGCGCAGCAACTCAAAAACATGATGGCGCAAGCCGGCATTGCCATGGGCATCGCACTGGCGACGGTCGGCCAGCAATGGCGCAGCGCCGTGCACTACGAGGTGTTGGCCGCGCAGGTGAACCTGTACACGCCCCAGTTCACCGCGCTGGTGCAGCACCTGCAGCAGACCATGAGCGGCGCTCTACCCGCGCCTGAGGCCACTCAGTTGGCGCTGGCACAGGCAGCGCAACTGGTGGCACAACAGGCCACGCTACTCGCCACCATTGACCACTTCAGCCTGGTGGCGCTGCTGGGTGGGATGGGGATGCTGGTGGCTGCATTGCAGCGGGTGTTTCGTTGAACGGCGGCCTCGGCTCCTGACACGCGTTGATTCCTGGCCACACCGGACATTCATCCGGCATTCCCCACCGCAATCGCCCTGAATCCAGCCGAGATACGCGCATCCTGCGCCGCGCTGCGCCAAAAATTCCCCGCCAGTTGCTGCGCCAGCGGCCACACCGCGAGGGTGGCGGCGCTGGGCTGGAGCGGCGCGGCGGCAAAGTCGCGCGGGACGATTTCGCTGTGGATCGGCATATAGAGCATGGGCAGCATGTCGTAGGTGGGGGACAGCGCCCAATCGTCGTCCTGCAACACAAACGAAATGTTGCCGTAGTGCCGGTCGGTGTTGGCAATCAGCTGGCCGTAGGCTTCGAGCAGGCACAAATGGCGCGCATCAGTAGCGGTGATCAGGCCGCGCGCTTCCAGGCGCTGGGCGGTGGCGGCCCAGTTGTCGATGTCGCCGATGTACTGCGCGTTGTAAACCTGCAGCGACACCATGCCGATGCGCCCTGGCACACCGTTGTCGTTCAAGTCCACGGTGCGGTCAAAGCGTTCGGACTCCAGAAAGACCCGGCCGGCGTCGATGAACAACGCCGTGCGCGCGGCGGGCACGCCGGCTTCTGCCAAGGTGGTCAGCGCTAGGTGTTCGCACACCAGCAAATCGCGAATGCGCTGCTCTGCGGGCGAATCGCCCGCCGGCGAGAACTTGACGATGACGCTGCGCCCGGCGGTGCTGCAACAGAACTTGGGCTGCTCACCGCCGGCAGACGAACCGGCGTGCGTGCCCTGCATGGCGCGCTGTGCCAGCGCAGGGTAGTCGGCTGCCGAGGCAGCGCGCAGTGTACGTTCGGACACGCTGTGAAAGCGCTCAAACGAGGTCTCGCCGACCACCAAGTTGCCGGGCTGGTCTTCGCCGCACAACGTCAGGGCGCGCAGCACGTCGTCCTCACTCCATTGGCGCGGGTCGCTGCCCAATTGCAGCGTGGGGTGGCTGTGCGCAAAGGTGCGGCCAATGAAACCTTGCGGACGCATGTCGTCCAGAAACCAGGGCAGGCCGTCGTGCTGCTCGCTGACGCCGTCCACCTCGTCCACCCAAAAACCGCCGCCGGCCAGCGCCAGCATGCGGCCAAACGGCGCTGGCTGGCCGTGGGCATCAACACGTGCCAGGGCAATCTCAGAGCCGACCCCCGCCACTTGGCGCACCAGCACATAGCGCTGCGTGCGCGCCGCGCCGACCTTGCGCACCTGCCCCGCAGCCAGCAGCGGCGCCAGCGCCCGCGACACGCTGGGTTGGCTCACACCGAGCAGATCTTGCAGCTCAGCACTGCTGAGTACGCCGCCCTGGCGGCGCAGGGCTTGCAGGGCTTTGCTGGAGAGGTCTACGGAGGACATGGTGGCTATTTTTGAATGGGTTTTTATATGTAAATTTTTAGCAAATTCAATGGCTTAACCAATAAATATATTATATATTGAATAGATATTCAAGAATTCCATCATTACAGCACATGTACTCCTGATTTAATAGCTAATAGCGCATATCTGGCGTGCGTTATAACTGTTTTTGGATGCATTCTGGTAACCCCGGTGCAATTTCGTTAAAGTAGCCGCCCCGCTCCTTTAATCCCCCCACCTCCCCCACTTCCCCATTACGGCGCCCCCATGACCAAAGACCTGGCTCGACAGAGCGAACTGAAAAAGATGGAACTGTGCGACGGCTGCGCCGGTATCCAGCGCAATTGGCGCCGCGCCCCCGGCCACCCTGAATTGGTGCAACGCGGCAACCGCAAAGAAGAGCGTGAGCACGGCCTGGTGACCGTCACCCGCTATGTCTGCGACCACTGCGGCACAGCCTGGGAATACGAAAACGACAAGACCAATCTGCACGCCGGTTGGTCCGTGGTCGGTCGATAACCCTGGCAAACAGGCTTGCCAGCGCAGGGTCTGGCGCGGCGGACGCGGCGCGCATACCATGGCCTGCGTTGCTGCGCGCAGCCCCTGGCTGCGCGGGGTTTCACCTTTCACCAAGGAACACGAACCATGACTGACCTGTCCCGCTTTCCCATCACACGCCAATGGCCGGCCCGGCACCCGGATCGGTTGCAGTTGTATGCGCTGCCCACGCCCAACGGCGTGAAGGCGTCGATCATGCTCGAAGAAATTGGCCTGCCCTACGAGCCGCACCGGGTCAGCTTTGAGCACCAAGAGCAGTTTTCATCCGCGTTCCTGTCGCTCAACCCGAACAACAAGATCCCCGCCATCATCGACCCCCACGGGCCGGACGGCGTGCCACTGCCCTTGTTCGAATCGGGTGCCATCCTGCTGTACCTGGCAGACAAGACCGGCCAGCTGTTGCCCAAGGCCGGCGCGGCGCGCTACGAAACCATCCAGTGGCTGATGTGGCAGGTGGGCGGCGTCGGTCCCATGTTTGGACAGTTGGGTTTCTTCCACAAATTTGCCGGAAAAAACTATGACGACAAGCGTCCGCGCGATCGCTACGCCGCCGAATGCAAGCGCCTGCTGACGGTGCTTGAGGCGCGCCTGCAAGGGCGCCGCTGGATCATGGGCGACGACTACAGCGTGGCCGACATTGCCACCCTGCCCTGGGTGCGCAACCTAGTGGGTTCTTACGACGCCGGCCATCTGGTGGACTTTGACCGCTTTGGCAACGTGTGCCGTGTGCTGGCCGCATGGGAGATGCGCCCGGCCGTGCAGCGCGGATTGACCATACCCGCCGCCGAATCCGACTGAACGCTTCACCATCTCGGGGCAAAATCGACCCATGAGCTGGAACCGAACCATTACCAACGATTTAACCGACGCTACGGCCTTGGTTGCGGATGCCAATAACGCTACCCGCAGCGTCATGTTGTCGCAATTGCGCGCGCTGGGTGTGCGCTCCATTCGGCAAGCCTCGCGCGCCAGCGATGCGCGCCGGCACCTGGAGGCGCAAACCTTCGACATCGTGCTGTGCGAGCAAAATTTTCCGCAAGAGTCCGTCACCGGGCAGGAATTGCTGGACGACTTGCGCCGCGGCGGCATGTTGCCGCTGGCGACCATTTTCATCATGGTCACGCCCGAGGCCTCATACAGCAAGGTGTCTGAAGCCGCTGAGTCGATGCTCGACTCTTACCTGCTCAAGCCCTTCACTGCCGCCCGCCTGCAAGATCGTATCTCGCAGGCACGCCAGCGCAAAGTGGCGCTACAGGACATCCACCAAGCGATTGAAGACCAAGAATTTACGCAAGCCGCCCGCCTATGCCTGATGCGCCTGAATGAGCGCGGCGCCTATTGGACGTACGCCGCGCGCGTCGGCGCCGAGCTGCTGCTGCGCCTGGGGCGCTTTGACATGGTGCAAAAGCTGTACGAATCGGTCTTGGCGACTGAAAAAGCCCCCTGGGCGCGCCTGGGTCTGGCGCGGGTGCAGTTGGAAATGGGCCAGCCACACAAGGCCAAGCCACTGCTGGAAGCGCTGCTGCTAGATGAGAACATTTATGCCGATGCCTACGACAACTTGGCACGCACGCTGATGGAGCTGGGCCAGTTTGACGAGGCCCTCCATGCCTACCAGATGTCTACCGAACTGACGCCCTCCTCCATCGCACGGCTGCAGCGCCACGGCATGTTGGCCTTCTATCTGGGCGACAAAGAAAAGGCTATCGGCTTACTGGAAGGCGCGGTGCGCCTGGGCCTGGGATCAAAGATGTTTGACGGCCAGACGCTGACGCTGCTGGGCATTGCCCGCTTTGACATTGACGAACCCAAGCAGCTGCGCCAATTTCTGCTCGACCAGCAGCGCATGTCCGAGCGCAACCCCGAGTCGGTGCGCCTGCGCCGCATGGTGCAAACGCTGCAAGTGCTGGATGCCTGCATAAGCATGGGTAAAGACAAGGCCAAGAGCCAAGACAAGAACAAAGGTGACGATAAAACAGAAGCTGAGCTCCAAGCCGAGACCCAAGCTCCGACGCTCGAAGCGCTGGCGGTGCTGACCAAGGCGATCTTGGAACCGGACTTTGATTTTGAAGCCGCCTGCAACCTGCTCTCAGTGCTGGCGCTGCTGCCCACCCGCAACGTCACCGTGCCTGACGCTGAGCACATCGTCCACAAGCTGGGTATGCGCTTTGCCACCTCGATGGCGATGTCAGAACTGCTGATGGGCGCAGCACGCAAAGACCCACGTTTTTGCGAATTGCTGGGCGAAAGTAACACCCATGTGCTGCAGCTGCTGGAACAGGCCCTCTCGCCCAGCCGCAACGGCGACCCGGGCAAAGCGGTCGAAACACTGTTCACCCAAGGACTGGCCAGTCTAAACGCCAAAGTGATTGAAACCGCGTGGCGCGTGCTGCAGCGCTACCAAGGCGACATCAGCAACGCTGCCGAACTGACCGCCAAAATCGAACCTTGGCGCGTCACGCTGGGCACGGCTTACAACAAACCAGTGCTGGGCGACCGCAATATGCGCCAGTCGGGCGGGGTCAGCCTGCGCGGCATGGATACGCCGCCCCTACAGCCGACCATGGCTGTAGCCAACGCCAGCACCTGACGGGCGCGGCGCCTGCTGCGCAACACACTGTTGCAGCGCTGGCACTTCTGCCAGCGCCTCTCGGACGCACCTCAGCGGGACGCTATTCGCCCACCCTTGCGCGTGCCCGGCCCTTGCCGGCATGTCGCCCTACTCTTCAGGAGCCCGCCATGACCGACCCCGTCTTGCACACCCAACCGCTGGGCCCTCAGTGGCCCACGCTCGACCCATTTTTGTTTTGTGCCCACCACGACGATGCCTATCCGGCCGGCAATGACGCCCTGGGCCCGGCCATGGCCCTGCAAGAGCGCCAAATCGGCAGCGACTTCAGCCGTAAGGATGGCTGGAGCATGTACCACGGCGACACCGTGCCAGGCTTTCCGGGCCACCCGCACCGTGGCTTTGAAACGGTTACGCTGGTGCGGCGCGGGCTGATCGACCACGCCGACTCGCTGGGAGCGATGGCGCGCTTTGGCGGCGGTGACGTCCAGTGGGTCACCGCTGGCAAAGGCATCGTGCACTCGGAAATGTTTCCGCTGCTGAACGCTAGCACGCCCAACCCATTGGAGCTGTTCCAGATCTGGTTGAACCTGCCAGCGCGGCAAAAAATGGTCGAGCCGCACTTCACGATGCTATGGAACGAGCGCATCCCGCGCCTGCAGCACCACGACGCGCACAACCGCACCACCACCGTGACGGTCATTGCCGGCGCCCTACCGGGGACCACGCCAGAACTGGCGCCGCTTCCGCCACCGCCCGAGTCCTGGGCGGCGCAGCCGCAGGCCGACGTGGCGATCTGGACGCTGCGCCTGGAGCCGGGCGCGCAGTGGCAGTTGCCCGCTGCACAGGGCGCAGACACACGGCGCATGTTGTATTTTTTTGTTGGCGACGGACTGCGCATCGACACATACGAGGTGCATGCGCACGCGGCGCTGGAATTGGTCGCCGGGCAAGACTGGTTGCTGACCAACACGGGCCGCACGGTGGCCGAATGCCTGCTGCTGCAAGGCCAGCCGATCGCTGAACCGGTGGCGCGATACGGTCCGTTTGTCATGAACAGCCAGGCCGAGATCGCGCAGGCGCTACAGGATTACCGTCGCACCGGCTTTGGCGGCTGGCCCTGGCCGCAGGACGATCCGGTGCATGGGAGCGTGGCTCGGCGCTTTGCCCGCTACCCCGGCCAGACGCAGGACGAGGTGCCTAGCTGACAACGTCAGCACCGCCCGGCGCTTGGGTGACAATAGTGCCCACCTTTTTTACGGCCCGAACCCACCATGAACATCACCCAAGATACCGCCGTCACTCTGTCCTACCAAGTCACCAGCCCGCAAGGCAAGCCGGTGGACAAAGGCGATTTGTCGTACCTCCACGGTGGCTACGAAAACATCTTCCCCAAGGTCGAAGCTGCACTGGAAGGCCAAGCCGTGGGCTTTGCCACCACGCTCGACCTGAGCGCCGCCGATGCCTTTGGCGAGCACGATCCGGCGCTGGTGCGCACTATTCCAAAAGCTGAGTTTCCACCGGGCGTGAAGGTCGGCGGTCGCATTCAGAGCGTCGGCAGCGACGGCCAGCCACAGGTGTTCAACGTCGTCAAAATCAAAGGCCCTGAAGTGCATCTGGACGGCAACCACCCGCTGGCCGGACAGGCGCTGCGCTTCAACTGCAAAGTAACCGGCGTGCGCGCTGCCTCAGCCGAAGAAGTCACGCACCGCCACGTCCACGGCGAGCATGGCCACCAGCATTGAGGTATGGATGCCTTGAGGCCTTGCTGCGCAGCCTCAATGGCTGCGCAGCAAGGCCTGGCGCAATAGGCGGGCGGCGCGGTCACGGATGTGCAACGGGCTGTGGCCCGGCGCCGGCACCACGGCGCGCCCTGCAGTGCAAGCGGCCAGAAAGTCGTTCAGGATGGGCGTGTCGTCCAGCGTGTTGGAACCCGGCGTATGGAACTCCGGATGCCACTGGGTGGCCGCAATATAGCTGCGCCCCGGGCTGGCGCGGCGACGAATGGCTTCGGGCACCACGTCGGGATGGCTGAAAGCCTCGATTTCAAAATTTGGTGCCAGGCGTTTGATGCCCTGGTGGTGGATGCTGTTGACACGCGCCCGCCGCCGCCCCGGGTACATCTGCGCCAGATGGGTGCCAGAGACAAACTCGATCTCATGGAAATTCTGATCATAGGTGGTGGCATTGCGGTGCTGCAGCGTGCCAGGACGCTGGGTTTCAATGTCCTGGTAGAGCGAGCCACCAAAGGCTACGTTGATCAGCTGCAAGCCCCGGCAAATGCCAAAAATCGGCTTGCCAGCCTGCGAAAACGCCTCGACCACCGCCAAGTCGTACAGGTCGCGCACCTGATCGCCCAGCCAAGCCTCGCGCAGCGGCGTCTCGCCATAGTTGCCCGGCCAGACATCGGCGCCGCCGTGCATCACCACGCCGTCGAGCCACTGCGCGTAATGCGCCAGCGTGACATCGCCACGCGCGGTGGCACCGGTGGGACATGGCACCATGACGACCATGGCACCAGCCGACATGATCCAGTGCGCCACCGATTGTTCGACGTACTGCAAGGTTTTGCCGGTAAAAAGAGAACGGTCGGGGTCAGCGTGTTGAAAACAGGCCGACAAACCAATTTTGAGGCGAGAGTTGGCAGGCATCGTTTGTTTGTAACACCCTTGGCGCACGGCGTCTGTAGGAGGGTTTCTTTCTTGTCGTCTGGGGCTTCTTGCGCCTTGCCGCGGGGCTGATGCGTACTATTATCAGCAGAAAAAGGCCTGCGAAGCCTATGCCGGACTCCCGTTGCGGCATGATGTATGCCAGTGCCGTATCCATTTTCATTCCGGCCTCTGTGCCGGCCCATGCCAAAGGAGAATCCATGCAAGTTCAAGTACACACCGACGACAACATCCAGGGCGGCGAATCCCTGGCCCAATGGATTCAGGAAGAAGCCACTGCGCGCCTGGGACGTTTTCGCGAGCACCTCACCCGCATTGAAGTGTTTTTGACCGACACCGCAGCCGGTAAAGCCAGCGTGAACGACAAACGTTGCCGCGTCGAAGCACGTCCTGCCGGGCGCCAACCCGTGACCGTGACGGCAGACGCCGACAAAGTGGCCGACGCCTTCACTGGCGCACTAGAAAAACTGATGCGCGCTCTCGACGCTGACCTCGGTCGCCTCAAGGATCGCCACGCCCGCGAAACCATCCGCACGCAGGAACAGACCGAAGAGTAAAGCCCAGCGGTGCCGGTGGGCACGACACCGGCACCCCCGCTTCTCACTCACATTTCAAGAGCTGCCAGCACTTATCTCATAAGCCCTGGCAGCTTTTTTATGGGTGTTTTATGTAGGCAAAGCCGGGAGCACCACAAACTCCTGTCCAATGGCGCCATGGAATCCACCTCTGACACCGACCAGCGCCTTACCGAACTGGAAATCAAGGCCAGCTACAGCGAAGACTTGCTGGAGCAACTGAACATGGCCCTCTACCGCCAGCAGCTGCAAATCGACGCGCTGCTGCAAGAGTTGAAACAGATGCGCCAACAACAGTCCTACAGCAGCGGCGGCACGCCGCGCAACCTGCGCGACGAACTGCCGCCGCATTATTGACCCAGGTGTAGTGCCCCAGGCCCAGCCCTTGCGCAATGGCGGTCAGCGGCCACGCAGGTTGCCTTGGTCGTCGGCAATCACGATCTCGACGCGGCGGTTCATGGCGCGGCCATCCGCTGAGCCGTTATCGGCTACTGGATGGGCCTTGCCAAAGCCGCGTGCCGAGATGCGTGCGCTGTCCACACCACGCTGCACCAGGGCATCACGCACGGCTTGCGCACGGCGCTCGGACAGACTCAGGTTGTAGGCCTCATTGCCAACGCTGTCGGTATAGCCCTCGATCAGCATCTTGCGCTCTGGAAACTGCGTCAAAAAGCGCGCCAGCTTGTCCAGGCGCGGCGCTGCCTGGGCCGACAGCTCGGCCTTGTCAAAGGCAAACAGCACATCGCCCAGGGTGACCAGCAGACCGCGCTCGGTTTGCTGGGCTTCCATTTCCCGCAGCTGGGCTTCCAGAACGCCCACGCGCTCTTGCGCACTGCGCGCTGCCGCCTGCTGCTGCGCGGCGCGCTGCTCGGCGCTCATGGCCTGCTGCTGTGCCATCTGGGCGCGCTGCGTGGCCTGGTCGGCGCGCTGGGTGGCCTGGTCGGCGCGCTGGGTGGCCTGGTCGGCTTCTTGAGTGCGCGCCTGCAGGCGCAAGCGGTCAGTCTCGCTGCCCGATTGCTGGATTTGTGCATCGATCTGGCGGGCTCGCGCGGTGTTGCTGGCAATTTCTGCCCGCTGCTGCGCCAAATAGGCCAAGTGATTGACCTCGGACTCGTCCTTTTCATAAGCCCAGACATGGTCAGCGCGTGCCAGCGTGTCACGGGCGTCTTTCAATTCGATCTGTGCATACTGGCCCACGGCTGGGTCGCTGCTGGTGCGTTCAACGGTGCTGCGGGCCTCCTCGAGTGCGGGCAGCGGGCCGCGACTGGCACAGGCGGCCATCAAGCCGGCAGCGAGCAGGGCAGTGGCCAAAAGGGTGGTGCGACGAAAGGTCGGGTGCATGGTGCAAATTCCTTGAAAAAATAGAGAGAGCGGCTTAGCGGGGCGCGCGGCGTTTGATTTCTTCGTCCAGTGCGCGGATGCCGTCCTGCACCTGCTTGAGCGATGCGGCGCTGGTGGCGGCATCGGTCTTCGATTCAGCCAAGCGCGCATCGGCGGCGGCTTCGGTGGCCAAGCGGCGTGCCTGCACATAGTCCTTGTCGGTCATGGCTTTTTCTGCCTGCACCCACTTGTCGCGCGCCCGCTGCAGTTCGACTGGGGCGTCTGCGGCCACATTGGGCGCCGCCGAAATCCGTTGCAGGGTACTGCGCCCGACCGCCATTTCCTCTGTCGGCGGCGGTGTGGATGAACAGGCAGCCAGGGCGGCGGCTGTCAGCATGGCAAGGCAGGTACGGATCAGAGAAATGGTTTGCATGACAGGGGGTTCTTTCTGGAGTACATGGCTCCAAAAAGCAGAGCACATGCAGGTAGTAACAATCGCTTTCATTGTGGATAGCGCACCGCACCACGGGCGTAGGCTTTACCGACGCATGCGCGTGGGCCTTGTCTTACGGTCGCCGCTGGGGCGTGGGCCGTGACCGGCGCCAGCCCATCAACATGGCCTGCACCAAGACCACCAGTGACAGCACCATCACAGCCTGCCCCAGCACAGACGACGCCGCCAGTGCAGGGTTGGGGCCGGGGCAGGTAGGCGCCAACACGGCAGCGTCCGGGTGCGAGGCCGTAACGTCGGTGCCATCAGCCGCTACCTGTGCGCTGTGGTGCGTGGCAGCGACGGCCTCCACACCGCACTTGGAGCCGCGGTCATCGGCATAGACTTTGGTGAACTCGGCCCCCAGTAGAAAGATCTGCGCCGCGTAATACACCCAGGCCAGCAGCACGACCAACGAGCCAGCGGCAGCAAACGATTCGTTGACACCGCTTTTGCCCAGGTACAGGCCAATTAAAAATTTGCCCAGTTCAAACAACACGGCGGTAACGGCAGCACCCACCCAGACATCACGCCACGCAATCGGTACCGAGGGCATGAAACGAAAAATCATGGCAAACAGCACCGTGGTGATCGCCAGTGACAGCGCCATGTTGATGCCCTGCAGCAGCACCTCCCAACCCGGCAGCAGGCCGCTAGCCCAAGTGCCCATGGCCGAGATGCCGGCACTGACCGACAGCGACACCATCAGCAAAAATGCCACCCCCATGATCAGTCCGAACGACAACACGCGGGCGCGCAGCACGGCCCACAGGCCACTGGGCTTGGCCTTCTCGGGCACATGCCAGATACGGTCCAAAGCGCTTTGCAATTCAGCAAACACCGTGGTGGCGCCGATCAGCAGTACGCCGATACTGATCCCGCCCGCCCACAGCCCTTTGGCGGGCTCACTGGCACTCTTGATCAATCCTTGCACGGCCAGTGCACCATCGCGGCCAATCAAGCCCTGCAGCTGGCCGACGATCTCGCCCTGCACGGCTTCATGGCCAAACACGGCACCAGCCACGGCAATCACGATCACCAGCAACGGCGCCAGTGAAAACACGGTGTAGTAGGAAATGGCTGCACCCATGCTCGGTGCAAAATCATCCATCCAGGCCAGCACCGCTTTTTTGCAGAGCTCAAACAGGTGTTGGAAACGCATAGTGAAATAATTGAAAGAGGCCGCTAAAAAAGACACTTCCACTGTGCCCATCCTGGCCGCACCGGCCCATGCGCTGCGTGCGCCATCGCGTGTAGGCCAAAAGCTCCTTTCGGGCAGGCAAAAAAAAGCCGCCTGCGCAGGGCAGGCGGCTGGGACAGAGGCGAAGCTCAGAGCGTCAACACGCTCTTGCTCTTACTTGGCAGATACCACGCGCACCATGTCGAGGCACTTGTTCGAGTAGCCCCACTCGTTGTCATACCAGGCGATGACCTTCAGGAAGGTGTCGTCCAGGGCAAGGCCGGCGTCGGCGTCAAACACGCTGGTGCACGTCTCACCACGGAAGTCGGTGGCCACCACTTTGTCTTCGGTGTAGCCCAAGATGCCCTTCAGCGCGCCTTGCGACTGGGCCTTCATTTCGGCACAGATTTCGGCGTAGGTCGCGGGCTTGTCCAGTTCGACGGTCAAGTCCACCACCGACACGTCGGAGGTGGGCACGCGGAACGACATACCGGTCAACTTCTTGTTCAGCGCCGGAATCACCACGCCGACGGCCTTGGCAGCGCCGGTGCTGGACGGAATGATGTTTTCCAGAATGCCACGACCACCGCGCCAGTCCTTGTTGCTCGGGCTGTCCACGGTCTTTTGCGTGGCAGTCGCGGCGTGCACCGTGGTCATCAGACCGCGCTTGATGCCCCACTTGTCATTCAGCACCTTGGCGACGGGCGCTAGGCAGTTGGTAGTGCAGCTGGCATTGCTGATGATGGCTTGACCAGCGTAGGTTTTGCAGTTGACGCCATGCACAAACATCGGCGTATCGTCCTTGGACGGAGCCGACATGATGACCTTCTTGGCGCCGGCATCAATGTGCTTTTGCGCGGTTTCTTTGGTCAGGAACAGGCCCGTGGCCTCGATGACGACATCCGCACCGACCTCGTTCCACTTCAGCGCGGCGGGGTCGCGCTCTTGCGTCAGGCGGATCTTCTTGCCGTTGACGATGAGCATGTTGCCCTCGACCGACACGGTGCCCTTGAAGCGGCCATGCACCGAGTCGTACTGCAGCATGTACGCCAAATAATCGGGTTCCAGCAGGTCGTTGATGCCCACGACTTCGATGTCGCTGAAGTTTTGCACCGCAGCGCGAAACACCATGCGGCCAATGCGGCCGAAGCCGTTGATACCAATCTTGATCGTCATAACTGAAGTCTCTCCAAAGTTGATTACCAAAAACTCACTTGCACTTATTTGCGCTTGAGCGCTGCCTGCACGGTGGCAGCGACGTTTTCTGCGGTGAAGCCAAAGTGCTCAAACAGCACCGGCGCCGGCGCCGACTCGCCAAAGGTGTCGATGCCGATGACGGCAGCGCAGCCGTATTTCCACCAGCCGTCGGTCACACCCATTTCCACGGCCACACGCGGAATGCCGGCGGGCAAGACGGCTTTTTTGTATTTGACGTCTTCACGGTCAAAAGTGGTGGTACTCGGCATGGAAACTACGCGAACAGCTATCTTTTTAGCGG
The DNA here is from genome assembly GCF_000688255.1 of Simplicispira psychrophila DSM 11588. Taxonomy (GTDB): domain Bacteria; phylum Pseudomonadota; class Gammaproteobacteria; order Burkholderiales; family Burkholderiaceae_C; genus Simplicispira; species Simplicispira psychrophila. Next base: position 61,986 of record NZ_JHYS01000002.1, read on the forward strand.
CCAGCAGGCGCTGTGCCTTCAGCGCCAGTTGCACTTCAGAGCCGGTGGCAATGAGGACGGCCTGGGCCTTGCCCTTGAGGCCAACGTCGCTCGGCTCGGACAGCACATAGGCGCCACGGCTGATGTCACCCAGGTCGCGCTTGGGGGCGTAGGGCAGGTTCTGGCGGCTCAGCAACATGGCGGTGGGCTTATTGCGGTTGGTCAGCGCTACCGACCAGGCGACGGCGGTTTCTGCCGTGTCCGCCGGGCGCCACACGTCCAAGCCCGGAATCAAGCGCAGGCTGGCAGCGTGCTCAATCGACTGGTGGGTCGGGCCGTCTTCGCCCAGGCCAATCGAGTCGTGCGTGAAAACGTGGATCACGCGCAGCTTCATCAGCGCGGCCATGCGGATGGCGTTGCGGCTGTAGTCGCTGAAGGTCAGGAAGGTGCCGCCGTAGGGGATGAAGCCGCCGTGCAGCGCCACGCCATTCATGATCGCCGCCATGCCAAACTCGCGCACGCCGTAGTTGATGTGGCGGCCGCCGACCATCTGGCCGTTGACATCGGTTTGCACCACGTCACCCGTTGGGTCAAAACGCAGCGCGGGGGTGCTTTTGGTGTTGGTCAGGTTCGACCCGGTCAGGTCGGCGCTGCCGCCCAACAGCTCGGGCAGCGCGGCGGTGAAGGCTTCCAGCGACAGCTGGCTGGCCTTGCGGCTGGCGACGGTGGCGCCTTCGGTGTGCGCGTGCACCACGGTATCGACCGCCGTCTGGGCAAATGCCGCCGGCAGGTCACCGTTCATGCGGCGCGTGAATTCAGCGGCCAATGCGGGGAAGGCTTTGCTGTAGGCGGCAAAGCGCTTGTCCCAGGCGGCTTCGGCCTTGGCGCCAGCAGTTTTGGCATCCCAGTCGCGGTAGACGTCGGCAGGAATTTCGAACGGGACATGCGTCCAGCCCAGCGCAGCGCGCGTCAGGCCGATTTCTTCCGCGCCCAGCGGCTCGCCGTGCGCCTTGGAGGTGCCAGCGCGGTTGGGTGAACCCTTGCCGATAGCCGTTTTGCAGACGATCAGCGTCGGGCGCTCGGACTGCGTCTTGGCCTGTGTCAGTGCGGCGGCAATGGCGCCGGCGTCGTGGCCATCGACGGCGTCGATGACGTTCCAGCCGCAGGCGGCAAAGCGCTGCGGTGTGTTGTCGATGAACCAGGGCGCGACCTGGCCGTCAATGCTGATGCCGTTGTCGTCGTACAGCGCAATCAGCTTGCCCAGCTTCCACGCGCCAGCCAGACTGATCGCCTCTTGGCTGATGCCTTCCATCAGGCAGCCGTCGCCCAGGAAGGTGTAGGTGTGGTGATCGACCACATTGTGGCGCGGGCGGTTGAATTCTTTGGCCAGCAGTTTTTCGGCCAGCGCAAAACCGACGGCGTTGGTGAGACCTTGACCGAGCGGGCCGGTGGTGGTTTCCACGCCCGGCGTGATGCCGAACTCGGGGTGACCAGCGGTCTTGCTGTGCAGTTGGCGGAAATTCTTCAGCTCTTGCATCGGCAGGTCGTAACCGCTCAGGTGCAGCACCGCGTACAACAGCATTGAGCTGTGGCCGTTGGAGAGCACAAAACGGTCGCGGTCAAACCACTGCGGGTTGACGGGGTTGTGCTTGAGGTTTTGACCCCACAGCGCCACCGCCATATCGGCCATGCCCATCGGGGCGCCGGGATGGCCGGAATTGGCTTGTTGAACAGCGTCCATTGCGAGTGCGCGGATCGCATTCGCCATTTGTTGTGAGTTGGCCATCAGGGCAGGTCCGGTGAGAAAGAAGAGAGAAAACCGCAGATTTTAACGGCGCCGTCACCAGCGCAGCCCAGCGCGCCCTCAACCGCCCCTGCGATCAACGCGATGTCCATCCGGTGCACTACAGTGCCGCCCATGCATCACCCGCCCACCGCCCCCCCTTTGCACGACGCGCCAGCGCCCACCACTATTGTCCCGGCCACTCTCCCCGCGTTACTGTTGGCCGCAGGGCGGGGCGAGCGGATGCGCCCCTTGACTGACACCACGCCCAAGCCTTTATTGCAGGTGCAAGGGCAGCCGCTGCTGCAATGGCATTTGCAGGCCTTGGCCCGTGCCGGGGTGACGCAAGTGACCATCAACACCGCTTGGCTGGGCACACAGATCAGCGATTACTTTGGCAGTGTTTTCAGCCCCCAGCCCTTGCTGGAATGGCGCCAACAGCTATCAATCGCATACTCGCACGAAGGCCAGGACTTTGGCGCAGCACTGGAGACCGCCGGCGGCATTGCGCGCGCGCTGCCGCTGCTGGGTGAGCTGTTCTGGCTGGCAGCGGGCGACGTATTTGCGCCCGATTTCGTCTTTGCCCCCGAGGCAGTGCAGGCCTTTGCCGCCAGCGACCAGCTGGCCCACCTGTGGCTGGTGCCCAATCCGGCGCACCATCCGCGCGGCGACTTCGGCCTCTCGCCCGGCGGCCTGGCGCTGAACCTGGCGCAAGACGATCCGGCGCCGCGCTACACCTACAGCACCATCGCCCTGCTGCGCACGCAGTTGTTTGCGCCGCCCTGGTGCGATATTGCGCCGGGCAACCCGCAGGGCGTGGCTGCGCCGCTGGCACCGCTGCTGCGCCGCGCCATGGACGCTGGCCGCGTCAGCGCCTCCCTCTACACCGGGCGCTGGACCGACGTCGGCACGCCCGAGCGTCTGCAGGCACTGAACACACCCTGAATGAGCGCCCACCGGGCGCCCTGCGCGGCGACACAGCCCCGGACTACACGTCCATGCGCAGTCATCCGACACAGCGAACCGAGCAAAAAATCACAATCGGCAGATGGGCGCTGATGGCTGCGCCTGCTTTGACGAGGAGGTCCACATGTTTGAATTTTTCAGCCTGGGCACCAAGGCCTACTACCGGCGCGCGGAAATCATGCTGCGCGAAGCCCGTTTTGCCCAACTCGAACATGAGGCCGCCGCCGAGCACCACCAAGCGCTGGCACGGATGTATGCCGAACGCGTCGCCCGACTGGAAGGCCGGCACAGCGAAGTGAAACAGAGCGAAAAAACGCCGCTGCCGCCCACGCCCATGGTGGAGAGCCAGCGCAGCGAACGTGCACCGTTTCGCGTGCTGACCCAAACACCCAACGGCACCCAGGGCGCCGTGTAAAAACGTGCTGCAGACGCCCTGTACCTGTCAGTACAGGCGCTGCCAATACCTGCTGGCGGCAGTACGATGCACGCATGAACTCTGTCTATGCTCAACGCCGCGCCGCTTTGGCGCAGCACCTTGGCCCTGGCGCCATTGCCATCATTCCCACCGCTCCCGAGCGCCAACGCAACCGCGACAGCGATTTTCTCTACCGCCACGACAGCTACTTTTATTACCTCACCGGCTTCACCGAACCACAGGCGTGGCTGGTGCTGACCGGCGACGGCCACAGCACGCTGTTTTGCCAGCCCAAGGACGTTGAGCGCGAAATCTGGGATGGTTTTCGCCTGGGTCCACAAGCGGCGATTGCCGCCTTGGGCGTGGACAGTGCTTGGTCGCTGGGCGAGCTGGACACACGTCTGCCGCGCCTGCTGGAGAACCATGCCAGCGTCTGGTACCCGTTCGCCACGCACAGCGGCTTGGCCGCACGCGTGGAAAGCTGGCTGGCACCAGTGCGCGCGCGCGTGCGTTTGGGCGCGCTGTGCCCGACGCAGCAAAACGATCTGTGCGTGCCGCTGGATGAGATGCGCCTGATCAAGGACGCGCAGGAACAGGACACCATGCGCCGCGCCGCACAGATCAGCGCTGGCGCCCACATCCGCGCCATGCAGCGCTGCGCCGCCATGCTGCGCGCCGGCCAAGAGGTGCACGAATACCATCTGGATGCCGAGCTGCTACACGAATTTCGCCAGCACGGCTCGCAATATCCAGCCTATGGTTCCATCGTCGCCGCCGGCGCCAATGCCTGCGTGCTGCACTACCGCGCCGACGCTGCACCGATCCGTTCGGGCGAACTGGTGCTGATCGACGCCGGCTGCGAGCTGGACGGCTATGCCAGCGACATCACACGCACCTTTCCGGCCAACGGCCAATTCACCGGGCCACAGCGCGCGTTGTACGAACTGGTGCTGGCCAGCCATGGGGCCGCGGTCGCTGCCACGCGCCCTGGCAACCGCTTCAACGACCCGCACAACGCCGCCGTGGCCGTGCTGGCACAGGGCCTGCTCGACCTGGGCCTGCTCGACAAAAATAAGCACGGCAGTGCGCAGGAGGTGATCGCCAGCCGCGCCTACTTCCAGTTCTACATGCACCGCACCGGCCACTGGCTGGGCATGGACGTGCACGACTGCGGCAGCTACGTCGAGCCCTCCGAGGTCGGCCAAATCAGTCAGCGCACGGATCCGCTGTCGGGCGACACCCTCGTCGATCGCCCCAGCCGCATCCTGCGCGCCGGCATGGTGCTGACCATCGAGCCCGGTCTGTACGTGCGCCCCGCGCCCGGCGTGCCAGAGCAGTTTCACCACATCGGCATCCGCATCGAGGACGACGCCATCCTCACAACCACCGGTTGCGAACTGATCAGCGCTGGCGTACCCGTAGCACCCGACGAGATCGAGGCGCTGATGCGCGGATAAAGCCTGCGGGGCTGATGTCGTGCGCCGCCTACGGACGTAAAAAACCCCGCGCTGCGGGGTCTGGCTGTTGCGGCTGACCGCACGGCACTTGTTTTTACTGCGCGTACTTGCGCTTGGCGTCGTCTACGCACTTGGACTGGGTGTCACCCGACAGGGCGTCGCAACGCTCCTTGGCCGCCTTGTAGTTGGCTTCGCGTTTTTCCTCAGCGGCGTCCTTCTTGACTTTGGCAACGTCGGCCTTCTTTTCTGCCATGTTGTCGGCTGGCTTGGCCTGGGCCTTGGCCACCTTGGCGTTTTCTACGGCTGTCACATGGGCCGCCTTGGCGTCCTTGTTGCAGACATCCTTGTCATTGCCGCTGTGGTCGTCGCACTTTTCCTTGGCCACAGCGTAGTCGGCATCGGCCTGGGCCTTGCGTGCCTTGTAGTGCGCCTTGTCAGTGGGCTTGTACTGGGCTGCCAGTTCGGCCTTGGCGACGTCTTCAACGCCCTTGGCTTGCTTGACGCAGACATCCTTGGCGTTGCCGCTCATGGCGTCGCACTGGTTCTTGCTGGCTTTGTATTCGGCGCTGATGCGTTGCTTGGCGGCGCTGTGTTCGGCCGCTGTCATGGCCATTGAGGCGGTGGCAAACAGGCCAGTGACCAACAAGGCCATCAGATTGCGATTGAAATGCATGGGCTTTTCTCCTAAATGGGAAAGGGGGACAAATCGATGAGAAAAAAACGCGTGGCAGCGGGCTGCCGCGCGCCCAGCCATCCATTCATCAATCGTCGAAATTGAACTCGGGATGGCGCTTTTGCCAGTCGCTCAACTGGGTTTCTGCCACGTCGCGGGCCAGACCCTGACGCTCTTGCAGTTTGCCCAGGAACTGGTCCCGCTTGCCTGCAATGACATCAAAGTCGTCGTCGGTCAACTTGCCCCATTGCTCTTTCATCTTGCCGGTGAATTGCTTCCAGTTGCCCTTGATACGATCTTCATTCATGGTGTTGTTCCCTTGTAAATATTCGCGCCAGCCCTCCACCCGTTATGTGTGGAACCAACTGCTTGGTGCGATGAATTCACTGTAGGGCGCAAGCCCGGTGCAGCGCGTCAGTGCAGACCTACTCGCATGGTCAGACAAAAGCGCTGGGGGCTACTGGTTCAGCGCCCCAGCTGCTCCAGCCACTGCGACAGTTGCTGCGCAGCCTGGGTGCTGGCCTCGGCCAAGGCGCGCGTACCGCCCGCAGCGTCGGCACTGCGGGCCGGCTGCTGCACCACGAACAGGCGCTGGCCACGCAGTTTTTCGCCCTCCGCCGTGGGCTCCAGCAGCGTGGCACGCAGGCGCACCAAGCCCACGCTGTCGTGTGCGCTGGTGAAGACCTGGCTGAACTCTTCCAGCCGCACACGCAGCACATCGGGCAGGCTGCCGCCCATGCCGTTGGCGCTGCCTTCGCGCGCTGCCGCCAGTCCGTCTTCGATGCGCAGCACGGCACGGCGCTGGCCCAGCTGGGCGCGCAAGTCCTGCGCCACCAGTTGCGCCGGCGGCAAGCTCCAGCGCGCCAGCTGGTAGGGGCGCAGTTGGCGTGCATCGGCATAGGCCAAGCGGTACAGCACAGCCGTGCTGGCATCGACATTGCCGGCACCCTCGACCTCGGCCAGGGCGATGGCAGGCAGTGGCGCAGAGGACGTGGCAGACGTGTTGGAGACAGGGGGGACCCTCGACGACACTGCCACAGCGCCCAGCGCGCCGGGACCAAAGTCGTACAGCACCGGGCGCGGTGGCGGCGCGGGCAGGGACGAGCAGCCTGCCACAAAAATAGCAGTAAAAACGGCTGTAATGCTTATGTGGCGTGCGCTTATAGCTATTGAATTAAAAGTATTCATGGGGTCTTTCCTGGCCCGGCAGAGGGCGCTGTGGGGGCGACAAAACCGCTTTCACCGGGACCGGGAAAGGCGTGGCCACTGCCATAAATGAGCGACTGCGGGTTGTCGCTCACCCCTTCGGCGACACGGCCAAACTGGCGCGCCGCGCGCGCGGTGGCGTCGCTGGCGCGCTCGATGCGCGGCAGGGTGCTGGTGTTCAGCCGGTCGGCGGCGCGGACCAGCGTCTGGGCGCCCACCCGGGCCTGCTCCAGTGCGCCGTCGGGGGCATTGAGGCGCTCGGCCGTGCGGCCCATTTCACGCGCCATGACCGAGACATTCGCGCCCGCTGACTGCATCGACTCCAGCGCCTTGTCGGCATTGCGCGCCAGCGCCGGGAACGCCGCCAACGCCGGATCCAGGCGCTGCGTAACGGTGGCTTGCAGGCTCTGGCTCAGGCTGTTGACGCTGCCTGCGGCTTGGCCCATTTGCGTCAATGCCTGGGTGAACAGCTGTTGGTTTTGGTCGCTCAGCAAATCGTTGAGGTGGCGCATGGCGGTTTGCACCTGGGCCAGTATTTCGGGGCCCTGGTCGGCCAGCTGGCTAAACGGCGAGGAGCGCAGCGGCAGGCGCGGGATGCCACTGGCACCGGGCGGCACAGCGGCCTGGGGCTCGCCAGCGTCGTTCAGCAGCACATAGGCCAGCCCGGTCACGCCCTGGTAACCCAGCACGGCAAAGGTGGTCGGCGTGATCGGCGTGCCATCTTCCACGGCAATGCGGATCAGCACATTGCCGCGCACCTGCGGGTCAAAGCCGATGTGCGTCACCTTGCCCACGGCCACGCCCTTGTAGCGCACCGCCGCTTGCGGTTGCAGGCCGCTGACACCTTCACGGCTGGTCAGTTCGTAGGAGTGGTAGCTGCCGTTGTCGCGTGTCAGCCACATGGCCAGACCGGCAGCCAGGGCGGCCATCAGAACGACAAAGAGACCGGCCACGAGGGCGTGTGATTTGTTTTCCATCAGCGTTCCTTGACGGCGGTGACCGGAGCCATGGCCCGGCGGCCACGTTCTCCCTGAAAAAATTGTTCGACGAAAGGGTGGTCAAAATCGGCTACCGCTTGCGGCGTGCCAGTGACGATGACCTTTTTATCAGCCAGTACGGCGACGCGCGAGGACAGCGCAAACAGCGTATCCAGATCGTGCGTCACCATCACCATGGTCAGGCCGAGGGCGTCGTGCAGCTCGTGCAGTAATGCGCAAAATTCGTCCGAACCATGCGGATCGAGCCCGGCGGTCGGTTCGTCCAGCAACAGCAGCGGCGGGTCCATGATCAATGCCCGCGCCAGCGCCACGCGCTTGATCATGCCGCCGGACAGATCGGCTGGCATGCGCATGGCGTGCTCGGGTTGGAGGCCGACCATTTGCAACTTGACCAGCGCCGCGTCGCAGACCAGGTCCTGGGGCAGCGTGCCCTGCTCGCGCAGCGCAAAGGCAATGTTGTCGAGCACGTTGAAGGCGGAAAACAGCGCGCCATGCTGGAACAACATGCCGACCCGGCTGGCCGCGCCGGGCCCGCACATCTCGGCCGCCGGGCGCCCGAGCGAGGTGACGCGCCCGCGCGTCGGCCGCATCAGCCCCAGAATTTGCCGCAGCAACACGGTTTTGCCAGTGCCCGAGCCGCCCACCAACGACAGCATTTCGCCGCGCTCCACGCGCAGATTCAAATCCTGGTGCACGGTGGTGGCCTGCGCGCCTTTGCCAAATACCGTCCACAGGCCCTCGATGTCGATCACGGCAGCCGTGTCAGTTGTAAGTTCAGCCATGTCAGATACCGACGTTCTTGAAGACGATGGCAAACAGCGCATCGACGACGATGACCATGGTGATCGACGTCACCACCGAGGCGGTCGTGCCGGCGCCCAGGCTTTGCGTGTTCGGTTTGACACGCAGCCCCCAGTGGCAGCCGACCAGCGCAATCAACAGGCCAAACACCACCGACTTGGACAGTGCCAGCGTCAGGTTGGCGGTATCGACGGCGCGCGGCAGCGCCTGGGCAAAGTAGGCCGGCGAGACGTCCATGGCGATGTCCGCCGCCAACATGCCGCCGGCCAGCGCCGCCAGCGTGGTCCACACCGCAATCAACGGCATGGCGATGGCCAGCCCCAGTGCGCGCGGCAGCACCAGACGAAAACCGTGCGGGATACCCATGACGCTCATGGCATCGAGCTCTTCGGTAACGCGCATCACGCCAATTTGCGCCGTGATGGCCGAGCCCGAGCGTCCGGCGACCAGAATCGCCGCCAGCATCGGCCCCAACTCGCGGATCAGTGAGATACCCAGGATGTTGACGATGAACGACTCGGCACCAAACTGGCGCAGCTGCAGGCTCATCAGATAAGCCAGTACCACGCCAATCAAGAATCCCACCAGCGCCGTGATCGGCAACGCCGTCGCGCCCATGCTGTAGAGGTGGCCCGAGATGTCGCGCCAGGGCGCGCGGCGCGGCGCACGCAGCAGGCGCAGCACATCCAGCGCCAACTGGCCCACCAGCTGCACGATCTGGCGCGCATGGGTCAGGCCGTGCAGCACCAGCACCCCCAGGCGGTCCACCTCATCGCCCATCTGCCAGGGCGCGGGCGGCGGCGGATCGCGGCTGAAGCGCTCGGCGCGCTCCAGCAGGTCGCGCTGACTGTCCTGCAACGCCAGCCGCTGCGGCCAAGCACGGCCCCAGTGGTTCCAGAGCAACTGCGCGCCGACATGGTCCAGCCACTCCAGCTCGCGCAAGTCCCAGCCCAACTCGCCACGGGCGGGCAGCGCCGCCAGTTGACGCTTCAGAGAACGCCACTGCGCCCGCTGGCCCATGTCGGCCGCACCCCAGCGCCCATGCAACTGCGCACACGGCCCCTCGGGGGTGTCAACGCGCAGGAGGCGGGGAGCGTGGTCTGGCATGGGTGAATGGGTAAAGCAAGCGCACTATCAGCCCGTGGCGGCAAAAAGAGGCCATGGTAGCGGCTTCACAGCGGCCACACCGCACAATCACCGCACCCAAGCCGCAGCAGACGGCCGCCACACCGGAGACACCATGGCCTCATCCACCCCCTCTAAGCCACCCACCACGGCCTTTGATTTCGTCATCATCGGCGGCGGCACGGCCGGCGCGCTGCTGGCCAATCGCCTCAGCGCCGATCCGCGCCACCGCGTCCTGCTGATAGAAGCCGGTACGCCGGATAACTACCACTGGATCCACATTCCCGTCGGCTACCTGTATTGCATCGGCAACCCGCGCACCGACTGGCTGTATCAGACCGAGCCGGACGCGGGGCTGAATGGCCGGCGCCTGCGCTATCCGCGTGGCAAGACGCTGGGCGGTTGCAGCAGCATCAACGGCATGATTTACATGCGTGGCCAAGCGCGCGATTACGACCAATGGGCGCAGCTCACGGGCGATGACACTTGGCGCTGGGACAACGTGCTGCCGGCCTTTCGCCAGCACGAAAACCACTGGCGCTTGGACACGCCTGCTCAGGCCAGCGCCGAGTTTGCGCGCCTGCACGGCCACCCGCGCAACGGCGGCTCGGGCGAGTGGCGTGTCGAAAAACAGCGCCTGCGTTGGGACGTGCTCGACGCCTTTGCCCAAGCGGCGCAGCAGGCCGGCATCCCGGCCACAGACGATTTCAATGGCGGCAACAACGAGGGCGTAGGCTACTTTGAAGTGAACCAAAAATCGGGCTGGCGCTGGAACACCGCCAAGGCTTTTCTGCGCCCGGTCTGCGACCAGCGCGCCAACTTCACGCTGTGGACCGGGGCCCAGGCGACGCAACTGGTACTGGAGACGCAAGCCGATGGCCGCCGCCGCTGCACCGGCGTGCAGGTGCGCCGGGGCCAGGAGATGGTCACCGTGCACGCGCGCCATGAGGTACTGCTGAGCGCTGGCGCCATCAACTCGCCGCAGCTGCTGCAGCTTTCGGGCATTGGCCCAGGCGCGCTGCTGCAGCAGCACGGCATTGCGCTACTGCAGGACACCCCCGGCGTCGGCGCCAACCTGCAGGACCATTTGCAGATCCGCGCCGTGTTCAAGGTGCAGGGCGTGCCCACGCTCAACGTCCTGGCCGGCTCGCTGTGGGGCAAGGCGCGCATCGGGCTGGAATACGCCACCAAGCGCACCGGGCCGATGAGCATGGCGCCGTCGCAACTGGGCGCGTTCACGCGCAGCAGCGCCGCTTATGCGCACCCGAACCTCGAATACCACGTACAGCCGCTGTCGCTTGATGCCTTTGGCGAGCCGCTGCACCGTTTCCCGGCGTTCACCGCCAGCGTCTGCAACCTCAACCCGACCAGCCGTGGCAGCGTGCAGATCAAAAGCGGCCGCTTTGAAGACGCACCGGCGATTGCACCGCACTACCTGAGCACGCCGGAAGACCGGCAGGTGGCGGCCGACAGCCTGCGCCTGACGCGGCGCATCGTGGCGCAACCGGCGCTAGCACCCTACCACCCCGAGGAATACAAGCCTGGTGTGCAGTTTCAAAGCGACGAAGAACTGGCAAGGCTGGCCGGTGACATCGCCACCACCATCTTTCACCCGGTCGGCACTACCAAGATGGGGCGGGACGGCGACCCGATGGCGGTGCTGGATGCACAGCTGCGCGTGCGCGACGGCCAGGGCGGCGTGATAGCAGGTTTGCGCGTGGTGGATGCCGGCGCCATGCCCAGCATCACCAGCGGCAACACCAACGCGCCGACGCTGATGCTGGCCGAAAAAGCCGCTGGCTGGATCTGTGCGCAATACACGCCATAAGTGCGCAAACACCGCCGATGCGCCACAAAATAAAACGTAACCACAGGAAAACCCCTATACGGACCGTTGGTATCTGCCCTTACAGTACGCCCACTCGAAAGCGCACTGCGGTGTGCAGAACGGGGGGCCGAGGAGACAACCAAAAGCCACAACCACTTTTCAAAGCATCCGATATGAGATGTTGATCTCTCCCAGGCGCCACCCTCGTGTTGGCGCTTTTTTTTGCCCATTTTTTGTTCAAAACAGCTGCTAGCCCAATAGGGACAAGCGCTTCAAGCTCTTAAAAAAATAGCGCAGCAATGCCACAATCACGCCCATGGAATGGATTGTTATCACGCTGGCCTCGCTGCTGGCCGGCTTTGTGGATGCCATCGTCGGCGGCGGTGGGCTGATTTTGTTGCCAGCCCTGTTTGCCACCTTCCCCGGCGCGCCGCCGGCGACGCTGCTGGGCACCAACAAGGCCGGCTCGGTCTGGGGCACGGCCATGGCCACCTGGCAATACAGCCGGCGCGTGCAGATTCGCTGGCACGCCATGTTGCCGGCGGCAGGGGCTGGGTTTGCCGGCGCCTTTGCCGGCGCCTGGGCCGTCACCGCCCTGTCACCCGATTTTTTGCGCAAACTGCTGCCGCTGGTGCTGGTGTGCGTGCTGGGCTACACGCTGGCCAAAAAGGAGCTGGGGCGGCACCACACGCCGCGTTATGCGGGCCGCACCGAATGGGTCGCCGCCAGCCTGATCGGCGTCACCATTGGTTTTTACGACGGTTTCTTTGGCCCCGGCACCGGCAGTTTTTTTGTGTTTTTGTTCGTCCGCCTACTCGGCTACGACTTCTTAAACGCCTCGGCCTCGGCCAAGCTGCTGAATGTCTCGACCAACATTGCAGCGCTGATTTTGTTCTCGCTCAAAGGCCACATCTGGTGGCACTTTGCTGTGCCGCTGGCGGTGGCCAATGTGCTGGGCAGCGTGCTGGGCACGCACATGGCTTTGAAGCACGGCACCGGGTTTGTCCGCGGCATTTTCATCACGGTGGTCAGTGTGCTGATTCTGAAGACGGGCTACGATGGCTTTTTGCGCTGAAGCCGCACCCCAAAGGAGGACTCCTTGACCCATCCATCCATCACTCTGATTGGCGCCCCCACCGACATCGGCGCCAGCGTGCTGGGCACCAGCATGGGGCCCGACGCACTGCGCATTGCCGGCATCGTCATGGCACTGCGGGCACGCGGCCTGGACGTCATCGACCGGGGCAACCTGGGTGGCCCGGCCAACCCGCAACAGGGCGTGCAGGACGGCTTTCGCCACCTGATCGAAGCGACAGCCTGGAGCCAGACCGTGTTTGCCGCCGTCAGCGACACCCTGGCTGCCGGGCGCCTGCCGCTGCTGCTGGGCGGTGACCACTGCCTGGCCATCGGTTCCATCAGCGCCGTGGCGCAGCACTGCCGCCTGCAGGGCAAGCGCCTGAAGGTGCTGTGGCTCGATGCCCATGCCGACGCCAACACCCCCGACACCACCCCGAGTGGCAACCTGCACGGCATGCCCGTGGCCTGCCTGATGGGCCACGGTCCGACCAGCCTGACCGAACTGGGCGGCGTCATCGCCCTGCAACCCGAGCACCTCCAGCTGATCGGCATACGCAGTGTCGATGCCGCAGAAAAGCGTTTTGTCCACGCCTTGGGTGTGCAGGTCTATGACATGCGCTACATCGACGAAGTCGGTATGCGCAGCGTGCTCGAACAAGCACTGCACGGCATCGGCCACGATACCCACCTGCACCTGAGCTTTGACATCGACAGCCTGGACCCGGACATTGCCCCCGGCGTCAGCACCGCCGTGCGCGGCGGCCTGACGTACCGCGAAGCCCAGCTGTTCATGGAGATGCTGGCCGACTCCAGGCAGTTGGGCTCGATCGATGTGATGGAACTCAACCCGGCGCACGATGTGCGCAACCAGACCGCCGAACTGGTGGTGGATTTAATGGAGAGCCTGTTTGGCAAGACCACCCTGATGCGCAGGCCAGCGGGCCGATGATCCGCACGTTTGCAGGGTTGTCACCATAGGTACCGGCACAGAGCGGCAATTTATAATCGCCTGCTTTTTTGACATTCCCTACACCCGCTACCTCGGGTGTGTCCCAGCCGCTCTTTTGGCGCCCGTTCCGGCTTCGTTGATCCACAAGCCGGTTTTTTTGTCCCTGACCATCCCACAGACAAGCCCCATGAAGTTCTTCAAAGCCCTCGCCACTGCCGCCGCCCTGTGCGCTGCCTTCTCCGTCCAGGCCCGCCCGATCGAGGCCATCCAGAAGGACGGCACCATCCTGCTGGCCACCGAGGGCCAGTTTGCCCCGTTCAACTACTTCAAGGGCAGCACGCTGACCGGCTTTGAAGTCGAAGTGGCCGAGCTGGTGGTCAAAAAAATGGGCCTGAAAGTCAAGTGGAAAACCATCGGTTTTGATGCCCTGCTCACCGGCCTGAAGCAAGACCGCTGGGATCTGGTGATTGCCTCGCACGGCATCACCGAAGAGCGCGCCAAGGCTGTCACCTTCACCGCACCGCACTACTGCTCGGGCGGCATGGTGATCGCCATGGACCCGGCAATTCGCAGCGCGAAAGACTTGGGCGGCAAAATCGTCGCTGTGCAGACCGGCACCAGCTACCTGGAGAACGTGCAAAAGGTCGCCACCATCAAGGAAATGAAGAATTTCCCGACCGACGTCGATGCCCGCAGCGCCTTGGTGTCCAAGCGCGTCGATGCCTGGGTGACGGATCGCTTCGTCGCCAAAGAAGTGGCTGCCAAAAACCCCGACGCCGGCTTCAAGCTGGGCGAGATGGTGTTCATCGAACAGATCGCTGCGGCCGTGAACAAGGGCAACACCGGCCTGGCCGACGCCTGGAACAAAGCCCTGGCCGCGACCATGGCCGATGGCAGCTACACCGCCATCTCGACCAAGTACTTCAACGAAGACGTGCGCTGCCATTGAGCAGGGACACCTGACCTTTTTTCATGCTCATCGCACTTTGGCCGCACCACTGGAGCCGCCAGCAACGCAGTAACGCCACGCTGGTCGCCGCCCTCCTGTTGATGGTGCTTGCGCTGGCCTGTTTAGGCCAGCTTCTGTCGTTTCTGCCCGAGCCGATTGGCTCCAACGCCCAGGCGTTCTCCGAAGGCGCGCGCGTCACGCTGTGGCTGACGCTGGTCAGCGGCAGCGTCGGCTTGGTGCTGGGCACCAGCGCTGCGCTGGGGCGCACCTCGCGCTGGCGCGTGCTGCGCTGGTTGGCGCGGTTTTACATCTGGCTGATCCGCGGCACGCCGCTGCTGGTGCAGATCCTGTTCGTTTACTTTGCCCTGCCGGTGCTGGTGCCAGGGCTGAACCTGCCCGACTTTGCCGCCGCCGTGCTGGCGTTGGGCCTGAACGTCGGCGCCTACAACGCCGAAGCCGTGCGCGCCGGCCTGCTGGCGGTACCGCGCGGCCAGACCGAAGCGGCACGCGCGCTGGGACTGGGACGGATGCATGTGTTTATGGACGTGGTGTTTCCGCAAGCCTTCAAGATCTCGCTGCCGCCGCTGGTCAGCAACTTTGTCGCGCTGCTGAAAGACTCGTCACTGGCCTACACCATTGGCGTGGTCGAACTGACCAACGTCGGCTACCGCATCCAGTCGGCCACCTTCCAGCCGATTGCCACGCTGTCCACCGTGGCCGTCACCTACCTGCTGCTGACCACGCTGGTGACGCAAATTTCCAACGCCGTGGAATACCGCTTTGACGTCGAAGGGCGCGGCCAATGAGCGTCATCCATCCGATCCCCGCCGTCTCGACCCCGTACATCGTGGCAGAGAAGGTCTGCAAATCCTTTGGCACGCACCAGGTGCTGCGCGACGTCTCCACGCACTTCAATGCCGGCGAGGTCACCGTCATCATTGGCGCCTCCGGCTCGGGCAAGAGCACTTTGCTGCGCGCCATCAACCGGCTGGAGCCGCACGACAGCGGCAGCATCCGTATCGATGGCGTCGAAGTCACCGATGACCCGCAGACGCTGCAACAGCAGCGCTGCGAGGTCGGCATGGTGTTCCAGCAGTTCAATCTGTTTGGCCACCTGAGCGTGCTCGACAACATCACGCTAGCGCCCCGGCGCATTCGCCGCACCGGGCGCGCGCAGGCCAACGAGCAGGCGATGGTGCTGCTGCGCCGCGTGGGTATGGAAGCGCACGCGCACAAGCACCCGTGGCAGCTCTCGGGCGGCCAGCAGCAGCGCGTGGCGATTGCCCGTGCGCTGGCCATGGCGCCCAAGGTGATGCTGTTTGACGAGCCGACCAGCGCCCTCGACCCCGAAATGGTGCAAGAGGTGCTGGACGTGATGCGCGAGCTGGCACGCGGTGGCATGACGATGATTGTCGTGACGCATGAAATGGGCTTTGCCCGCGAGGTCGGCGACCGCGTGCTGTTCTTCGACCAAGGCCGTATCGCCCACGACGCCGCGCCGGCGGACTTCTTCAACAACCCCGGCAACGACCGCATCCGCGCCTTTATCGGCAAGCTCGGCGCTTAACCGTCACCTCGTTGAACGCCTGCGGGCCCGACGCTTTTGCAGCGCCGGGCCTCTTTTTTTGTGGTTTATCTCTTTTGTCTGTGGGTTGGTTTGTTATGCGCCCTGAACGTCTTGGCCTGTTGGCCCTGCTCCTGGTCACCATGGTCTGGGGCACCACCTTTCCGGCAATGAAGCTGCTCTCGGGCCAGCTCGATGCCGTGCAAATCATCTGGCTGCGCTTTGCCATCGCCCTGCTGGTGCTGGGCCCACTGTGGTGGGGAATGCGGCGCGACGAACGTCTGTGGGGCGGCCTGCTGGGCGCGCTGCTGTTTCTGGCGTTTTGGCTGCAAATTGAAGGACTGGCGCGCACCAGCAGCAACCGCAACGCTTTTGTCACCGGGCTGAACGTGCTGGTAGTGCCCCTGCTGGCCATGCTGGTGCTGGGCCGACGCTACGGCTGGCGCCTGTGGATGGCCTGCGCCATGGCGCTGGGCGGCATGGTGATGATGTTCCACGAGGACGAACCGTGGAACACCGGCGACACACTGACGCTGTCCAGCACGCTGTTTTATGCCCTCTACATCTTGACGCTGGAGCAATGCGCGCAGCGCACCCAAGCGCGCCCGCTGCGCGCCACGCGCATGGCGGCAGTGCAGGCCAGCGTGATGTTCGCCGCCGCCAGCGTGCTGCTGCTACTGCGGCCCGGCGGCATGGACTGGATGGCGAAATTGGCAGAGTTGGGCACGCCGGCGTGGACGGCGCTGATCTACTTGGGACTGCTGGCCAGCGTACTGGTCGTCACCCTGCAAGCCTGGGGACAGCAGCGCGTAGACGCGATGCGCAGCGCCATCGTCTTTGGCCTAGAACCGGTGTTTGCCGCCCTGACCGCCTGGGTAATGCTGGGCGAACGCATGGGCGGGATCGCCGTAGCCGGCGCTGCACTGGTGGTGGCAGCGCTGGTGTTCAGCCAGATGGAGCCACCATCTGCAGCGACCGGCGCTATAGATATATGAGCGTTTAGCGCACGTATCTATTGGAATTCAGATTGTTTAACTACTGAAGTCGTTTAACCGCGTGCGCTGACAGCTATCATTTTTAAATGGCTAGCTGTTGCTACCGCGCTCGTTGACCTTGAACGCCCGCACCACATGCTCTAGGTTCTCGGCCTGCTGTTGCAGGGATTGCGCCGCTGCCGCGGCTTGCTCCACCAAGGCTGCGTTTTGCTGGGTGACCTGGTTCATGTTGTCGATGGCATTGCCCACACGCGCAATGCCGCTGCTCTGAGCGGCACTCGCCGCCAAGATTTCGGCCATGGTGTCCGTCACGTGGCCAATACTGTCAACGATGTCGTTCATGGTGCTGCCGGCCTGCTGCACCAGACTGCTGCCAGCGTCCACTTTATTCACCGAGTCGCTGATCAGGCCCTTGATCTCGTGTGCGGCATCGGCCGAGCGCTTGGCCAAGTTGCGCACTTCGGCGGCCACCACGGCAAAGCCACGGCCCTGCTCGCCGGCCCGGGCGGCCTCTACCGCCGCGTTCAGCGCCAGAATATTGGTCTGGAAGGCAATGCCGTCAATCACCGAAATGATGTCCACAATGCGCTTGCTGGAGGCATTGATGGAGGCCATGGTGTCAATCACCCCTGCCACCACCGTGCCGCCGCGCACCGCTACGTCCGAGGCCGACTGTGCCAGCTGGTTAGCGCGGCGCGCGTGGTCGGCGTTTTGGTTGACGGCGGCCGTGACCTCGGCCATCGAGATCGCCGTGTTTTCCAGCGTGCTGGCCTGCTCTTCGGTGCGGCTGGACAAGTCCAGATTGCCACTGGCAATGTCACTGGAGGCGCTGAAGATGGTGTCGGTACCGACCCGGACTTGCCGCACCACTTTCTCCAAACTGCCGTTCATCTCTTTGATGGCCTGCTGCAACTGGCCCATCTCGTTGTGTGAAGTCACTTGGACCTGTTGGGTCAGATCGCCGGCAGCGATGCCTTTGGCGACGGTAATGCAGTACTCCAGCGGCTGCGTCACCACCCGGCGGATGAACGGATAAATCAGCATCAGTACCGGAATGCAGGTGACGAGGGCCATCAAGATGGACTTCATGCGCTGGTCGGCCAGACTGGCATTGACCTTGTCCAACGACACCTTCATGCTGACCACGCCCAGCACCGAGCCCTCAGGCACCTGGTGGCAGGTGGTGCAATCTTTACCCAGCGAATTCTTGGAGGCCAGCGCCGGCCGCACCGAGCGCAGGTACTCACCGTCCTGGTTGGATTCGACCAGCGAGATCGCCTTGCCCGATTGCAACACCTGTTGCTCTAATGCATCCGGTTTGGCGTCGTCTTTTTCGGTGCCGGCCCCAAAGGCTTGGATGACGGCTTCACCGCGCAAGACACGCACATCCCGAATCGAGCCCAAACTTTTGATCTGGTCCAGAAACACATCACGCTGGCCGACGGTGCCGGTCACCATCATGCCGGTGAGGCCGGCCATCGTGACATCGTGCATGGTGCTGGAAAAATCGCTCGCCTGCTCCAGCGCCGCCTGCCGCGTGACGTGGCCTTGCCAGAGGATCACGCAGGTCCAAACCACCACCAGCGCGGCGCCAATCGTGCCCAGAAGCTGAATCCAAATTTTGTATTTGACAGTGTTCACAAATTTTCCTGGTAATAAAGCGGATCCCAAAGCCGACACACTTCTTCACCAGTTTAAGCTGCCCTCGGTTGAATTCGGGGCTGGATGACGCCGCCTTCTTTTTAACTGCTGCAGTGAGGGGCTGCCTGTCTGCGCTGAGCTAGCCGCAGCCAGTGGCGCGGGCACAGACCTTCAGCCAGATGGAGCCAGCGTGCGTCGCAGGCAGCGCTATTAATAAATGAGCTTATACCGCACGTATACAGTGGGTTTCATACTCTTTAATACCTGAAAACCAATAAATACTAGCGCTTTCAGCTACTATTTTTGAATGACTTCCAGGCTCTTTGCTTCACGGCACCGGGGCTTGTATTTGCATATCGACCACCCGGCGCGGTGTGCCGACCGGCGAAGAGGCCAGGCCTTTGCGCACGGCGATCATGTCTTCTTCGCTAGGGTATTGCCCCTGCAGCAGGTAGTCAAATACGCGCCGCGCAATGGGGGCGGCCACCCCAGCGCCCCAGCCGGCGTTTTCGACGATCACCGCCAACGCAATCTGCGGATCGTTGGCCGGGGCAAAGGCGATATAGACGGCGTGGTCGCGCTGATGCTCCTGCAGCTTGGCGCTGTTGTACTTGTCTTTTTGGCCAATCGTCACCGCTTGCGCCGTGCCGGTCTTGCCGCCCGAGAGATACGGCGCACCGGCAAATACCCGCGTCGAAGTGCCCTCTTGCGTCACGCCCACCATGGCCTTGCGCACTATGGCCATGTTCTCGGGCTTGTAGCCCAGGTTGACGGCCGGATCGCTCGGCACCGGCGTCATCACGCGGGTCACGGCATCTTGCGTGCCAATCATCAGGTGCGGCTGGTGCTTGACCCCGTTGTTGGCCAGCACCGCCGTGGCCTGCGCCAGTTGCAGCATGGTGAAGGTGTTGTAGCCCTGGCCGATACCGAGCGAAATGGTTTCACCGGCAAACCATTTTTTCTGCTCGGGGCGGCGGTAGGCCTTGCGCTTCCATTCCTGGCTAGGCAGCACGCCGCGCACTTCACCGTTCACGTCAATACCGGTGATCTGACCAAAGCCCAGCGGCGCCATGAAATCGTGCATGGCGTCCACGCCCATTTCATTGGCCAGCGAATAAAAGTAGACGTTGCTGGATTTGACGATGGCACGGTGCATATCCACCGGCCCCAGCGCGCTACCGTGGCTGCGAAAGGTGTGGCCGCCAAAGGTCCAGGTACCGCCGTCCTGGATGATGGCGCTGGGCGAGCGCTTGCCCGTCTCCAGCGCTCCCAGCGCCATGAAGGGCTTGTAGGTCGAGCCCGGCGGATAGGTGCCGCGCAGCGCACGATTGATCAGCGGGCGTTCCAGCGAGGTGTTCAGCGCCTGCCAGCTCTCCTGGTCAATGCCATCGACAAACAGGTTCGGGTCAAACGTCGGTTTGCTGACAAAGGCCAGTATCTCGCCATTTTTCGGGTTGATCGCCACCAATGCGCCGCGGCGATCACCAAACAGGTCTTCGACCATTTTCTGCAGGCCAATGTCCAGCGACAGCATCACCGTACTGCCCGGCGTGGCAGAAAAACCGCTCAGGCGGCGCACCGCACGCCCCCCAGCCGAAGTCTCCATTTGCTCCACGCCGGTCTGGCCGTGCAGCTGCGCCTCGTAGCTTTGCTCGATGCCCAGCTTGCCGATGTATTCGGTGCCGCGGTAATTGGCCTCGTTGTCGGTGTCCTGGATCTGCGTCTTTTCAGACTGGTTGATACGCCCGATGTAACCAATGGCGTGGCTGGCCACTTCGCCCAGCGGGTAGCTGCGAAACAGCCGTGCCTTGACATCGACGCCCGGAAAACGGTAGCGCTGTGCGCTCAGGCGCGCCACCTCTTCATCGGTCAGGCGCGTGCGAATCGGCAGCGAGTCAAAGTTGCGCGACTCTTCCATCAGGCGTTTGAAGCGGCGCCGGTCGCGCTGGTGGATATCGACCACCTCGGCCAGCGCGTCGATGGTCTCGTTCACGTTGTCCACCTTGGAGGGCGTGATCTCCAGCGTATAGGCGGCGTAGTTGGTGGCCAGCACGACGCCGTTGCGGTCGAGGATCAGCCCCCGGTTGGGCACGACCGGAATGATCGCGGTGCGGTTGCTTTCCGCCCGCTCGGACAGGGCGTCATAGCGCACCACCTGCAAAAAAACCAGCCGTGCCACCACCAGGCTAAAGGCCAGGAACACCACGATGCCGACCACAATGGCGCGCTGGCGAAAGCGTGCGGCATCGACCTCGATACTGCGCAGTTCGGTCATGGTCCGGGCCGACAGCGCGGGAAGCGTTCAGAACTCATAGCGGCCGATTTTTATCTTTGTCCGGTGGGCGCCGCTGCGGCGCCAGCAGCACCCAGCCTACCAGCGGCCACAGCATCGCCTCCAGCAGCGGCGCGTACAACACGTGCCAGCCCGGAAACAACCCGCCCGACAACAGCCGCACCAGTACCTGCAGCGCATGGACGGCGGCAAACAGGCCGATCATCTGCAGCGCCTGCACCCAGGACCCAAACCACAGCAGACGCCGGCGCACTTCCTGCACGCCAAACAGCAGCGCCGAGTAGGCCAGCGCATGCTGCCCCAGCAGCGCCGACTGGCTGACATCCATGCACAAGCCCAGCACAAAAGCCACGCCCATGCCAACGCGCGACGGCTGGTGCATGCCCCAAAACGCCAGCAACACCATCAGCAGGTCCGGCATCCACGGCACGCGCCCCAAAGGCAGCATGTTGAGCGCCAACCCGGCCACCAGACTGGCAACGATGAACACCGGATTGACCGGCATCAGCAGCGGTTGTCCACGCGGCATGATCATTTGCGCGCCCCCTTTTTGGCCGGCACCACCGAATCGGGCTGCGGACGCGCCGGCAGTTGTCCCGTCATGGCTTTGAGCAGCATGACGTGGCGCGTGCCCTCGATCTGGGCCATGGGGCGGCAGTAAATGCGCGCAAACGCCGAGTCGGCGCGGCGCTCGACATGCAGCACCCGTGCCACCGGAAAGCCGGGCGGATAGACCCCATCCATGCCGCTGGTGGTGAGCAGATCGCCTTCTTTCACATCCGCGTTGGCAGAAACAAAACGCAGCTCCATGCCACCGCCATGGCTGGCCACCGGGTCGCCATAAGCCACGCCGCGTGCGCCAGTGCGCACATTGAGCACCGGAATCGCCTGTTCACGGTCGATCAGCAGCGTGACTTCGCTCAAGTACGGATAGACGTGCGTCACTTGGCCCAAAATGCCGGACTCATCCATCACCGGCGAGCCCAGTTCGACGCCGTTGCTCTCGCCCTGGTCCACCACCACGCGGCGGCTATAGGGATCGGCGGTGTCATACAGAATTTGCGCCGCCTGGGCTGACGTGACCAGCCGCTCGCGCAAATCGAGCAGCTTGCGCAAGCGGTCGTTTTCCTGCATCAGTTGTTCGGCTTGGCTGGCGCGCTGTGACATCAGCACCAGCGCCTGGCGTGCGCCGGCCACTTCTTCCTGGGCTTTTTCCAGCGCCTGCAGATAGCCTGCGCCAAAACTCGTGAATTCGACCGGCTTGAGCATCAGCCACTGCACCGGATAGAGCACCAGCGCCACCACCTGGCGCAGCGGATCGGTGACCTTGAAACGTGCATCAGCCAGCATCAAAAACAGCGCCATTGCGCTGTACAAGACGATTTTCGATACCGCCGAAGGCCCCTGTCGCAAAAACGAGGGCGTGCGCCGGTCAAGCGTTCCAGCCGGGGGCATGGTTCAAGCGCTCAGGTAAGAAGATCGTCATACGGTTCGCCCGCACAGCTTGGCCAACGAACCGATCGGATCACTCGCTGGTGAAAATGCCAATAGCGCGGTCCAAGCTGTCCAGCGCAATCCCGCAGCCGCGCACCACGCAGGTCAGCGGGTCTTCGGCCACCAGCACCGGCAGGCCGGTTTCTTCCGACAGCAGACGATCCAGATCACGCAGCAGCGCACCACCACCGGTCAGCATCATGCCGCGCTCGGCAATGTCGGCGCCCAGCTCCGGCGGGGTTTGCTCCAGCGCGTTTTTCACGGCGGAGACGATCTGGTTCAGTGGCTCGGTCAGGGCTTCCAGCACTTCGTTGGAAGAAATGGTGAAGCTGCGCGGCACGCCTTCGCTCAGGTTGCGGCCACGCACCTCCATCTCTTTCACTTCGGAGCCGGGGAAGGCCGAACCGATTTTCTTCTTGATCGACTCGGCGGTAGGCTCGCCAATCAACATGCCGTAATTGCGGCGGATGTAGCTGATGATGGCTTCGTCGAATTTGTCGCCGCCGACGCGCACGCTGCCTTTGTAGACCATGCCGCCGAGCGAGATCACGCCGACCTCGGTGGTGCCGCCACCAATGTCCACTACCATCGAGCCCGAGGCCTCAGACACCGGCAAGCCAGCGCCAATGCCGGCGGCCATGGGCTCTTCAATCAGGTACACCGCGGTGGCGCCAGCCGCTTCGGCCGCGTCCTTGATGGCGCGGCGCTCGACCTGGGTCGAGCCGCAAGGTACGCAAATGATGATGCGCGGGCTGGGCGTGAACAGATTGCGCGGGTGCACCATGCGGATGAACTGCTTGATCATCTGCTCGGTGATGACGAAATCGGCGATCACGCCGTCTTTCATCGGGCGAATGGCTTCGATATTGCCGGGCACTTTGCCCAGCATGGCTTTGGCTTCACGGCCGACGGCTTGGATCACTTTTTTGCCATGCGGGCCACCTTCGTGGCGAATAGCGACCACCGAAGGTTCGTCCAGTACGATGCCCTTGTCGCGGGCGTAAATCAGGGTATTAGCGGTGCCAAGGTCAATGGCCAAATCGGTGGAGAAATACCGACGGAAAACTCCGAACATTCAAAAATCCTCTCGGGCACGGCATGCGCTTCGGCCTACCATCGCCGGGTTTATTGGGCCAAACGGGCTCTTTTTCGCACATTGACGAGGGTCGTCGAGGGTGTTGCGGCAAAGGCGGGATAATACCGCATCCCCTGTGAATAACTCTGCGCAGCTTGCGCCAGATCACGGCTTTACATCTCGTTTCCAAAGCTTTCTTCCTATGGCACTGACCTCCCAGGACATCGGCCGCATCGCCCATTTGGCGCGGCTTGAACTCAGCCCCGACGAGAGCGCACACATGCTGCAGCACCTCAATGGCTTCTTTGCCACCGTCGAACACATGCGCAGCATCGACACCCAAGGTATCGCGCCGCTGCCCCACCCGATCGCCGCGATCCAAAGCATGGCATTGCGCCTGCGCGAAGACATCGCCAGCGAACCCAACCAGCGCGAAGCCAACCAGCGCAGCGCTCCGGCCGTCGAGCGCGGCCTGTTCCTGGTTCCCAAAGTGATCGAATAAGCAAGGCCGCCCGCATGACGCTCTCCACCACCCCCTTGCACGACCTCAGTCTGGCCGCACTGGTCAGCGCCTTGCGCCAGCGCGATATCAGCGCCACCGAAACCGCGCAGTATTTTCTCGCCCGCGCGCACCGCCACACTGATCTCGGTGCCTACGTCGCACTGAACGAAACCGCGACGCTGGCCCAAGCCGCGGCCGCCGACGCCCGTTTGGCGGCGGGCAGCGCCGGCACCCTCGAAGGCGTGCCGCTGGCGCACAAAGACATCTTCGTCACGCGCGACTTTCCCACCACCGCCGGCTCGCGCATGTTGCTCGGCTACCAGTCGCCGTTTGACGCCACCGTGGTCACGCAGCTGGCTGCGGCCGGTGCGGTGACACTGGGCAAGCTCAACTGCGACGAATTCGCCATGGGCTCGGCCAACGAGAATTCCGCCGTCGCCCCCATCGGCTTTGATGCCCCGGCCCCGGTGCGCAACCCGTGGAACCGCGACCATGTGCCCGGCGGCTCGTCCGGCGGCAGCGCCGTCGCCGTCGCCGCGCGCCTGGTACCCGCCGCCACCGGCACCGACACCGGCGGCTCGATTCGCCAGCCGGCCAGCTTTTGCGGCATCACCGGCATCAAGCCGACCTATGGCCGCGCCTCGCGCTACGGCATGGTGGCGTTTGCGTCGAGCTTGGACCAAGCCGGCCCGATGGCCCGCAGCGCCGAAGACTGCGCACTGCTGCTCTCCGCCATGTGCGGCCCCGACCTCGACCGCGACTCGACCTCGCTGGACATGCCCGCGGAAGACTTCAGCCGTTCGCTGAACGATTCGCTGGACGGCCTGCGCATCGGCATCCCCCAAGAATTTTTTGGCGACGGCCTGGCGCCCGACGTGCGCGCCGCGGTCGATGCTGCCCTGAGCGAGTACGAAAAGCTCGGCGCCAAGCTGGTGCCGATCAGCCTGCCGCGCACCGAGCTGTCGATTCCGGTCTACTACATCATTGCCCCGGCCGAAGCCAGCTCGAATCTGAGCCGCTTTGACGGCGTGAAATTTGGCCACCGTGCCCACAATTTCACCGACCTAGAAGACATGTACAAAAAGACCCGCGCCGAAGGTTTCGGCCCCGAGGTCAAGCGCCGCATCATGACCGGCGCCTACGTGCTATCGCACGGCTACTACGACGCCTATTACCTGCAAGCGCAAAAAATCCGCCGCATGATTGCCGACGACTTCCAGCGCGCCTTCCAGGACTGCGACCTGATTGCCGGCCCGGTGGCCCCCAGCGTGGCGCGCCAGCTGGGCGAGAACGCCAGCGACCCACTGTCGGACTACCTGGCCGACATCTACACCCTGCCGGCCTCGCTGGCCGGTCTGCCCGGCATGAGCGTGCCCGCAGGCTTTGGCGACGGCGGTATGCCCGTGGGCTTGCAACTGATCGGCAACTACTTCCAAGAAGCGCGCCTGCTCAACGCCGCGCACCGCTTGCAGCAAGCCACTGATTTCCACCTACAAAAGCCACAGGGCATCTAAGCCATGACCGCCAAACTCATCCACGGCTACGAAGTCGTCATCGGCTTTGAAACCCACACCCAGCTGGCGACGAAAAGCAAGATTTTCAGCCGCGCCTCGACCGCCTTTGGTGCCGAGCCCAACACGCAGGCCTGCGCCGTCGATTTGGCGCTGCCCGGCACGCTGCCGGTGATGAACCGCGAGGCCGTCACCT
Source organism: Simplicispira psychrophila DSM 11588 (assembly GCF_000688255.1). Lineage (GTDB taxonomy): Bacteria > Pseudomonadota > Gammaproteobacteria > Burkholderiales > Burkholderiaceae_C > Simplicispira > Simplicispira psychrophila. The sequence goes on from NZ_JHYS01000002.1 coordinate 87,463, forward strand.
GCGCTATCAAATTGGGACTGGCGCTGGGCTCCACCATTGCGCCCGAGAGCGTTTTTGCCCGCAAAAACTACTTCTACCCCGACTTGCCCAAGGGCTACCAGATCAGCCAGTTTGAGATTCCGGTGGTGCAGGGCGGCGAGCTGTCTTTCTTGCTGGGTGAAGAAAAGAAAACCGTGCGCTTGGTGCGCGCGCATCTCGAAGAAGACGCGGGTAAATCGCTGCATGAGGACTTCATCGGCCAGTCGGGCATCGATCTGAACCGCGCTGGCACGCCGCTGCTAGAAATCGTCACCGAGCCCGATATGCGCTCGTCCGAAGAAGCGGTGGCCTACGCGCGCGAGCTGCACAAGCTGGTGACATGGATTGGCATTTGTGACGGCAATATGCAAGAGGGGTCGTTTCGCTGCGATGCCAACGTCTCGGTACGCAAGCCCGGCGCCGAACTGGGCACCCGCCGCGAGATCAAGAACCTGAACAGCTTCAAGAACATGCAGCAGGCAATCGACTACGAAATCCGCTGGCAGATTGAAGAGATTGAAGATGGCCGCAGCATCCAGCAGGCCACGGTGCTGTTCAACCCCGACACCGGCGAAACCCGCGCCATGCGCACCAAAGAAGACGCCGCCGATTACCGCTACTTTCCCGACCCGGATTTGCCGCCGCTGGTGGTGGCCGCGGAGTGGGTTGAGCGCGTGCGCGCCGAAATGGCCGAACTGCCGCGCGTGATGGCCGCGCGCTTTGTGCAGAGCTACGGCCTGCCCGAGTACGACGCCACGTTGCTGACGCAAAGCAAGGCGATGGCGGCCTACTTTGAAACCGCCGCAAAAACCAGCGGCCAAGCCAAGCTGGTCAGCAACTGGGTGATGGGCGAAATCTCGCGCCGCTTGAATACGCAAGAAGCGGGCATTGAGACCGCCCCGGTCAGCGCGGCACAACTGGCGCACATGGTGGCGCGCATTGCCGACGGCACCATCAGCAACGCCGCAGCACGCCAAGTGTTTGAAGCGCTGTGGAGCGGCGAAGCCACCGATGTCGATGCCGTCATCGAGGCCAAGGGCTTGAAGCAAATTCAAGATACCGGCGCGCTGGAGAAAATCGTCGATGAGGTGATTGCCGCTAACCCCGGCAACGTCGAGCAGGTCAAGGCCGGCAAAGACAAAGCCTTTAACGCGCTGGTCGGTCAAATCATGAAAGCCAGCCAAGGCAAGGCCAATCCGCAGCAGGCCACCGACTTGCTGCGCGCGCGCTTGGGCGGCTAAAAACCGCCACCGCGGCAGCGCCTAGGCTGGTCAACAGCCGGCTGTGCTGCCCGGCTCCAACATGCCCCGGTCGATGATGAAATCCACCACCTGCGCCAAACCATCTAAGGTTTTGAGGTTGGTCATGACAAACGGCTTGAGCCCGTGGGCGTTGGTGCGCATGCGCCGGGTGTCGGCGTCCATCACGGCCAAGTCGGCGCCCACGTGCGGCGCCAGATCGGTCTTGTTGATGACGAACAAATCGCTTTTGGTGATGCCGGGGCCGCCCTTGCGCGGGATTTTTTCGCCCGCCGCCACGTCGATGACGTAAATCGTCAGGTCGCTCAACTCGGGGCTGAAAGTGGCCGCCAGGTTGTCGCCGCCGCTCTCAATAAAGACGATGTCGGCATTGGGAAACTGCACCAACATGCGGTCAATCGCTTCGAGGTTGATGGACGCGTCCTCGCGGATGGCGGTGTGCGGACAGCCGCCGGTTTCCACCCCCAGGATGCGCTCGGCAGGCAGCGCGCCGCTCACCGTGAGCAGGCGCTGGTCTTCCTTGGTGTAGATGTCGTTGGTGATGGCGATCAGGTCGTACTGCTGGCGCAGCGCTTTGCAGAGCATTTCCAGCAGCGTGGTCTTGCCCGAGCCGACGGGGCCACCGATGCCCACGCGCAGCGGTGGCAGGGGTTTGGTGCGGTTTGGGATGTGGTGCAGGGCGGTGGTCATGAGCGAAACAGTCGGGAGTATTGGGTTTCATGCTGGGCCGACAGGATGGCCAGCATGGGCGAAAAAGACTGGCGCTGGTCGTCTGTCAGCGCCAGCGCATGGTCGGCGGCGGCGGGAATGGCGGCGGCCAGGCGCGCCAAGATGCGCTGGCCGGCGCTCTGGCCCAGCGGCACCGCCTTGAGGGCGGCTTGCACCAGGTTCTCGGCCCAGCCAAAGGCGTAGGCCAGCAGCACGTCGCGCGCATCCGCTTCGGTGCTGGCAGCGGCCAGGGCGAAGGACACCGGGTAGGTCGGCGGCAGTGCTGCCAGCACGGCCACGTCGTGCAGGCGCTCAGGCGCATCGGCGTGCTGGTTGCGCAGCCAGTCGGCCAGGGAGCGGCCCATTTGCTCGGTCTGCAGGCGCATTTCGCTGCTCTCGCGCGTGTGCAGCACCCAGTCGTTCAGCGCGCGCACGGTGGCGTGGTCACTGCGGCGCCAGGCGGCCAGGGCCTGGGCCAGCACGGCCAGATCGGCGCGCGCCTGGGTCAGCCGCAGTTGGTCGATGAGCCAGTCGGATGCTGCACTTTCTGTAGCTACTCCCGCACGCTCCACGGCCACTTCCAGCCCTTCGGAGTAAGAAAACCCGCCCACCGGCAACGCCGGCGAGGCCAGCCAGATCAGTTGCAGCAGGCTGGCGGCGGGCAGGGGTGCGGGGGCGGTGGTCATCAATGGCCATGCGCGTGGGGATGGCCATGCCCATGGCTGACAGCGTGGTCGCCGTAGGCGCCGCTTTCGGGCTCGAACGCCGCCTGCTGCTCCTGCACCGTCAGGTGCATGGCGCGCAGCATGTCGGCCAGCACATGGTCGGGCTCGATCTGCAAATAGGCGGGGGTCAGCTCGATGGGCACATGGCGGTTGCCCAGGTGGTAAGCGGCGCGGGTCAGGTCGAATGGCGTGCCGTGCTGCGCGCAGGGCGTGATGCGCAGCACCGCCTGCGCCGCAGCGCGCACGCACACCAGCGCGCCGTCCTCGGCCACCAGCACGTCGCCGCCGCGCACCACGCTGCCGCGCGGCAAAAACACGCCCAGCGTGCGGCCCTGGCTGTCGGTGGCCTGGAAGCGGCTTTTCTGGCGCGTGTCCCAGTCCAGCACGACCTCGGCGGCGCGCTCAAGCAGCACCGGCGCCAAGCGCTGGCCACGGGGCAGTAGTTTGGAGACTTGGAGCATGGTGGTTCGGGGCCCAGGGTTCAAAACAAAAAGTAGCGCTGCGCCATCGGCAGGCTGGTGGCGGGTTCGCAGGTCAACAGTTGGCCGTCGGCGCGCACCACGTAGGTTTGCGCGTCCACTTCCATGCGCGGCGCGTAGTCGTTGTGCACCATATGCCGCTTGCCCAGGCCGCGAATGCCTTTGACGGCACTCAGCGTTTTGTGCAGGCCAAAGCGCCCGCCAATCCCCGCCGCCAGCCCAGCCTGCGAGACAAAGGTCAGCGAGGTCTTAGCGATGGCCCCGCCAAAGGCGCCAAACATGGGCCGATAGTGCACCGGCTGCGGCGTGGGAATGGAGCCGTTGGGGTCGCCCATGGCGGCCATGGCGATAAAGCCGCCTTTCAAAATCAGCGACGGCTTGACGCCAAAAAACGCTGGTTTCCAAACCACCAGATCGGCCCATTTGCCGACTTCGATGCTGCCCACCTCGTGGCCGATGCCGTGCGCAATGGCCGGGTTGATGGTGTATTTGGCGATGTAGCGTTTGATGCGGAAGTTGTCGTTGCGCGCACTGTCGCCGGGCAGTGCGCCGCGCTGCTGCTTCATCTTGTGCGCCGTCTGCCAAGTGCGGATGATGACCTCGCCGACGCGGCCCATGGCTTGGCTGTCGCTGCTCATCATGCTGATGGCGCCCAGGTCGTGCAGGATGTCTTCAGCGGCAATGGTTTCCTTGCGGATGCGGCTCTCGGCAAAGGCCAAGTCTTCGGCAATCGCCGGACTGAGGTGGTGGCACACCATGAGCATGTCCACATGCTCGTCCAGCGTGTTGATGGTGTAGGGGCGCGTCGGGTTGGTGGAGCTGGGCAGCACGTTGGCCTCGCCCACCACTTTCAAAATGTCGGGCGCATGGCCGCCGCCCGCGCCCTCGGTGTGGAAGGTGTGGATGGTGCGGCCCTTGAACGCCGCCACGGTGTCTTCGACAAAACCCGATTCGTTCAGCGTGTCGGTGTGGATGGCCACCTGGGTGTCGGTTGCTTCGGCCACGTTCAGGCAGTTGTCGATGGCGGCGGGGGTGCTGCCCCAGTCTTCGTGCAGTTTCAGGCCGATGGCACCGGCACTGATCTGCTCGTGCAGCGCCGCAGGCAGGCTGGCGTTGCCCTTGCCCAGCAACCCCAGGTTCATCGGAAAAGCGTCGGCGGCCTGCAACATGCGCTCCAGATTCCACGGGCCGGGCGTGCAGGTGGTGGCCAGGGTGCCGGTGGCCGGGCCGGTGCCGCCGCCGATCATGGTGGTCACGCCGCTGGTCAGCGCTTCTTCGATCTGCTGCGGCGCAATGAAGTGGATGTGCGTGTCCACGCCGCCTGCGTTGACGATGTGGCCCTCGCAGCTGATGATTTCCGTGCCCGGGCCGATGACGATGTCCACGCCCGGCTGGGTGTCGGGGTTGCCGGCTTTGCCGATGGCTGCGATGCGCCCGCCCTGCAGGCCAATATCGGCTTTGACGATGCCCCAGTGGTCAAAGATCAGCGCATTGGTCAGCACCGTGTCCATGGCGCCTTGCGCTCTGGAGCGCTGGCTTTGCGCCATGCCGTCGCGGATGGTTTTGCCGCCGCCAAACTTGACTTCTTCACCGTAGCTGCCGGCTTGCAAAGTGAAGTCTTGTTCGACCTCGGCGATCAGGTCAGTGTCGGCCAAGCGCACGCGGTCGCCCACGGTGGGGCCGAAAATTTGGGCGTAAGCGCGCCGTTCGATAGTGGCCATGGTCAGAGCTTTCCTTGGATGAGGGCGCGAAAGCCGAACACGGCGCGTTCGCCGGCGTAGTCCACCAGCGCGACGGTGCGCTGCTGGCCGGGTTCAAAGCGTACCGCTGTGCCGCTGGTGATGTTCAGCCGCATACCGCGCGCGGCCACACGGTCAAAGCCGAGCGCGGCGTTGGTTTCGGCAAAGTGGTAGTGCGAGCCGACCTGGATGGGCCGGTCGCCGGTATTGCGCACCACCAGGGTGAGCGTGCGCCGGCCGGTGTTGAGCAGGTGCTCGCCGTCGTCGATCAAGAGTTCGCCGGGGATCATGGTCGGCCTCACGCCATGCGCACCAGCAGCACCGCGCCCAACAGCGCGGTGGACATGCCCGCCACTGCGGCCCACCAGCGGTGGCGCGCCACCACCGCGTGGCCCAGGACGATGCCCGTGCCGTGCAACAGCGCCGTGCTGCACACCATGCCCGCCAGCGCCAGCCATTGGCCCGCACCACCCAGCTCGCTGCCGTGCGCCGCGCCATGGAAGAAGGCAAAGCCGCCGACCAGCATGGTGGTCAGCGCCAAGGGCAGCGGGCGGCGCTGCGCCAGCAACAGGCCCAGCACCAGCAGCGAAGCAGCGATCATCGGCTCCACGCCCGGCACCGCCACACCCACAAATCCCGCCACCGCACCCACGGCCAGCAGCGCCACAAAGGCCGCTGGCGCCAGCCACACCGGGCGCACCGCCAACGCGCTCCACACGCCCACAGCCAGCATGGCCGCCAGATGGTCGAGGCCGGTGAACGGATGCAGCAGGCCCGCCAGCAGGCCGCTGTGGCCGTGGGCGGCGTCGTCGGTATGGGCGCTGGCGAGTGCGGGCAGCAGGAACAGGGCGGCCAAGGCCATCGAATTTGCTTTATTTTTCATAGCTGTTAGCGTAGGCAGGTAAAGGGCTAGAGGCCTAAAAGGCTTGAAATTCAGACAATCGGCTGGTGCACGGTGACCAGCTTGGTGCCATCGGGAAAAGTGGCTTCAACCTGGATGTCGGGAATCATCTCGGCGATGCCGTCCATCACGTCAGCGCGGGTGAGTACGTTGCGGCCCGCGCTCATCAGCTGGGCCACGGTCTGGCCGTCGCGCGCGCCTTCCATCACGGCGGCGCTGATCAGCGCCACGGCTTCGGGGTAATTGAGCTGCAGGCCGCGCGCGCGGCGGCGCTCGGCCAGCAGCGCGGCGGTGAAGAGCAGCAGCTTGTCTTTTTCGCGGGGCGTGAGTTCCATGGAGGCTCCGTTGTGCGGGATGTGCAGATCTATCAGCAAACTTCGTGCCGACACGGGTGCCACCGGGGCATGGCATGAAAACTGCACCGGACAAGTCTGTGCCCCTACCGCTGCCCACCCCCCCACCCCTCCACCCAAGCGCCCCGCCCTCGGGTGCACCGCCGCAACAGGTGGTGAAGGTGCGCCGCGACTACAACCGCTGGGTGGCGACCGAAACCATGGAGGACTACGCGCTGCGCTACACGCCGCAGCGCTTTCGCCAGTGGTCTGAATGGCGCGTGGCCAATACCGCCTTTGGCGCGGCCTCGTTCCTGGTGCTGGAGGCGGTGGGCGCCACGCTGCTGGTGCAGTACGGCTTTGTCAACGCCTTCTGGGCCATCCTGGCCACGGGGCTGATCATCTTTTTGGCGGGACTGCCGATCAGCGTGTACGCCGCCCGCTATGGCGTGGACATGGACTTGCTGACGCGCGGCGCGGGCTTTGGCTACATCGGCTCGACGGTCACGTCGCTGCTCTACGCCACCTTCACCTTCATCTTCTTTGCGTTGGAGGCTGCGGTGATGGCCTACGCGCTGGAGCTGGCGCTGGACGTGCCGCCGCGCTGGGGCTACCTGCTGTGCGCGCTGGTGGTGATTCCGCTGGTGGCGCATGGCGTGTCCACCATCAGCCGGCTGCAGATATGGACGCAACCGCTGTGGCTGGTGATGCTGGTGGTGCCGTTCGTGTTTGTGCTGGTGCGCGATCCTGGTGCGTTTGCCGGTGTCACGCACTACGGCGGTGAATCGGGTCTGGCCACGGCGTTCAGTCTGCCCCTGTTTGGTGCAGCCCTCACCGTGGGCATTGCGCTGATCACCCAGATGGGCGAGCAGGCCGACTACCTGCGCTTTATGCCCGTGCACACGCCGGCCCATCGCTGGCGCTGGTGGCTGGGTGTGCTGGCGGGCGGACCGGGCTGGGTGGTGCTGGGCGTGTGCAAGATGCTGGGCGGCGTGCTGCTGGGCTACTTGGCCATCAGCCACATGGTGCCGGTGGAGCGTGCGGTGGACCCGAACCAGATGTACCTGGCGGCCTACGAATACGTGTTTCCGCACTACGGCTGGGCGGTGGCGGCGACGGCGCTGTTTGTGGTGGTATCGCAGCTCAAGATCAACGTCACCAACGCCTATGCCGGTTCGCTGGCGTGGAGCAACTTCTTCTCGCGCCTCACGCACAGCCATCCGGGGCGCGTGGTGTGGGTGGTGTTCAACACGCTGATCGCCTTCATGCTGATGGAGATGAACGTCTTTCAGGCGCTGGGCGAGGTGCTGGGCCTGTACTCCAATCTGGCGATTGCCTGGATCATGGCCGTGGTGGCCGACCTGGTCATCAACAAACCGCTGGGCCTGTCGCCCAAGGGCATCGAGTTCAAGCGCGCACACCTGTACGACATCAACCCGGTGGGCGTGGGCGCCATGGCATTGGCCTCGCTGCTGTCGATCGCGGCGCACCTGGGCCTGCTGGGGGCACTGGCGCAGGCGTTTTCGGCGGTGATCGCCATGGTCACGGCCTTTGTAGCGGCGCCGCTGATCGCCTGGGCCACCCAGGGCCGCTACTACCTCGCCCGGACATCGGCCTGCGCCGCGCAGCCGGCCAGCGAGCAGCGCTGCGTGGTGTGCGAGCGCAGCTACGAAGCGCCCGACATGGCGCATTGCCCCGCCTACCGCGGCGCCATCTGCTCGCTGTGCTGCACGCTGGATGCGCGCTGCGGCGACATGTGCAAGCTCCACGCCAGCCTAGCGGTGCAGTGGTCGGCCGCCTTGCATTGGCTGTTGCCACGGCGTGTATGGCAGTCGCTGGACAAGGGACTGGGGCATTTTTTGCTGCTGATGCTGGTCATCGCGCCGTTGCTGGCAGCGGTGCTGGGGCTGCTTTATCACCAAGAGTTGCAGACGCTGGCGCTGGCCCCGGCCGAGGGCACGGCGCAGCAGGCGCCGGTCACGGCCTTGCAATCGGGCCTGCTCAAGGCCTACCTGGCGCTGCTGCTGATTTCCGGCATCGTGGCCTGGTGGCTGGTGCTGGCGCACCAAAGCCGCCAGGTGGCGCAGCAAGAATCCAACCGCCAAACGCATTTGCTGCAGCGTGAAATCGCCCTGCACCGCCAGACCGACCAGGCCTTGCAGGAGGCGCGGCGCGTGGCCGACGTGGCCAACCAGGCCAAGAGCCGCTACATCAGCGCCATCAGCCACGAACTGCGCACGCCGCTCAACAGCATCCTGGGCTATGCCCAGCTGATGGGCGACGACGCCAGCGTGCCGCCGCACCGCCAGCAGGCGGTGAACGTGATCCGCCGGGGTGGTGAGCACCTGCTGTCGCTGATTGAGGGCACGCTCGACATTGCGCGCATCGAGTCCGGCAAGCTCACGCTGGACGTGCGCCCCCTGCGCTTGGCCGACGGCCTGCACGACATGGCCGAGCTGTTCGAGCTGCAGGCCGCAGCCAAGGGGCTGGCGTTTGTATTCGACGTGCAGGGCGTGGTGCCCGAGGTGGTGCGCGCCGACGAAAAACGCTTGCGCCAGATCCTCATCAACCTGCTGGGCAACGCCATCAAGTTCACGGCGCAAGGCAGCGTCACGCTGCGGGTGCGCTACGCCCGCGAGATGGCGCGCATCACGGTCGAAGACACCGGGCCGGGCCTGACGGCGGCCGAAATCGACCAAATATTTGAGCCGTTCGCGCGTGGCGGCAGCGCGCTGGCGGGCGCCAGCACCGCGCCGGCGGCGCCGGGCGCGGGCCTGGGGCTGACCATTGCGCGGATGCTCACCGTGCTGATGGGCGGCGACCTCACGCTGACCAGCCAGCCGGGTGTGGGCTCGGCCTTTCACGTCAAGCTGTTCCTGCCCGAGGTCCATGCCGACGCCGGGGGCAACGCCCCGGCCACAGGGCACATGGCACGGCCACGCCGCGCCTACGCCGGCGCACGCCGGCGCATTCTGGTGGTGGACAACGAAGAGACCGACCGCGAACTGTTGGTGCAACTGCTGGCTCCCCGGGGCTTTGAGTTGCGCCAAGCCTGCAGCGGGCACGATGCGCTGGACCTGCTGGCCACGGGCTACCGGCCCGACGCCCTGCTGCTGGACCTGGCCATGCCGGGCATCGACGGCTGGGAGACCTTGCGGCGCGTACGCCAGATGCCGCTGCACGGTCTGCGCTGCGCCATCGTCTCGGCCAATGCCTTTGACAAGGGGTTGGAGAACGCACTGGGCATCCGCCCCGAGGATTTCATCGTCAAGCCGATCCGCCACAGCGAACTGCTCGACTGGCTGGAGCGCGCGCTGGGGCTGGTGTGGCTCGATACGGCGCCGCCAGCCACCGTGCCGCCTCTCGCCCCGGCTGCCCTGGCAGCGGCTTTGTCGTTTCCGGGCGGCACGGCGTTGGTGACGCTGCAGCAGAGCGTAGCGCTAGGCTATTACCGGGGCATCCTGAATGCGCTGGACGAGATCGAGCGCGACCAGCCCGAGCACGCGGCCTTTGTGCAGGCCATGCGCGCGCTGGCAGCACAGTTCCAGTTCGAGGCCATGGAGCAGATTCTTCAACAGGTACCCCATGCACTCCCCCCTTCCCCTCCCTTGTGAGCCCGCGTTGGCGCCCTCGATCCTGGACCGCGCGCACAGCGACGTGGTGCTGATCGTCGATGACGTGCCCGACAACCTGGCCGTGCTACACGATGCGCTCGAAGAATCGGGCTACACCGTGCTGGTGGCCACGCGCGGCGCGGCAGCGCTGCAACGCGCCGCACAGGCACTGCCCGACATCGTGCTGCTGGACGCCTTGATGCCGGGCATGGACGGCTTTGAGGTGGCGCGGCGCCTCAAGGCGATGGCGCAGACGGCACACATCCCGATCATCTTCATGACCGGGCTGACCGAAACCGAGCACTTGGTGGCGGCGCTGGAGGCCGGCGGCGTGGACTACGTGACCAAGCCGATCAAGCCCAAAGAAGTGCTGGCGCGCATGAACGTGCACCTGCAAGGCGCACGCCGCGCCCGCCAAGAAGTGCGCCAGGCCGGGCAGGCACGCAATGCACTGGATGCCTTTGGCTACGCCAGCATCACGGTGCGCGTCAGCGATGGCCGGCTGATGTGGCAGACGCCGTTGGCGCGCGACCTGCTGCTCGACTACTTTGGCAGCAGCGCGCCCTATGCGCCCACCGTGGTGCTGGACTGGCTGCGCCAGCACCTGCCCGAGCTGGAGCGGCTGGCGCAGCAGCAGCTGGAGCCGCCGCGCCTGAGCGTGCAGCAGGGCGCACGCTGCCTGGGTTTTCGGCTGCACCGCCAGACCGGTGACGGCGAGGGCAGCGGCGACTGGCTGATCGTGATGCACGAGGTGTCTGACGCCGCCGTGATGGCCTCCCTGGGCTTGGGTTTTCGGCTTACAGCACGCGAGGCCGAGGTGCTGTACTGGCTGGTCAAGGGCAAGACCAACCGCGACATCGGCGAGATTCTGGGCAGCAGCCCGGCCACGGTCAAAAAACACCTGGAGCGGGTCTACGTCAAGCTGGGCGTGGAAACACGTACCGCTGCCGCCGGCATGGCGATGGCCCGCATTCGGCAGTCACACCCGCAGTTCGAGGGCTAGGGCTTATCCCTACCGAAGGCCAAGACCGGCAACGTGGCACAGTTTTTGCTTAACACAAAACTCTAGCCCACGGAGTTTCCATGCACGCATTGACCTTACCCGCTGCGGATCATTACGACGAGATGTTGCTGCCCAGTGGCGCCATCCGGCCGCATTACCAATCCTTTGCCAACTGGCTGCAGGCGCAAACGCCCCAAGCGCTGGCCAAAAAGCGCACCGAAGCCAATTTGTTGTTTCACCGGGTCGGCATCACCTTTGCCGTGCATGGCGACGAGGCCGGTGCCGAGCGGCTGATTCCGTTTGACACGGTGCCGCGCATCGTGTCCTCGAATGAGTGGAAGATGCTGGAGGCGGGCCTGCGCCAGCGGGTAACGGCGCTCAACCGTTTCTTGTGGGACATCTACCACGACCACCACATTATCAAAGCTGGGCTGATCCCCGCCGAACAGGTGTTCGCCAACGCCCAATACCAGCCGGCCATGCAGGGCCTGGACTTGCCGCACGGCATTTACGCCCATATCACCGGGGTCGATCTGATTCGCCATTCGGATGGCGGCTACTACGTGCTGGAAGACAACCTGCGCGTGCCCTCGGGCGTGAGCTACATGCTGGAAAACCGCAAGATGATGATGCGGCTGTTTCCCGAGTTGTTTGCCCACTACCCCATTGCGCCGGTGGCGCATTACCCGACCTTGCTGCTGGAGACCCTGCGCCACTCCAGCGAAGCGCAAAACCCCACCGTGGTGGTGCTGACACCGGGGCCGTGCAATTCGGCCTATTTTGAGCACGCTTTTCTGGCCCAGCAAATGGGCGTCGAACTGGTCGAAGGACAAGACCTGTTTGTCAAAGACGACTACCTGTATATGCGCACCACCGTCGGTGCCCAACGGGTCGATGTGATCTACCGGCGCATTGAGGACGCCTTTCTTGACCCGCTGGCCTTCAACGCCGACTCCATGCTGGGGGTGCCCGGTCTGCTGTCGGTCTACAAACAGGGCCACCTGATTTTGGCCAACGCCATTGGCACCGGCGTGGCCGACGACAAGTCGATTTACCCCTACGTGCCCGACATGATCCGCTTCTACCTGGGCGAGGAGCCGATCCTGCACAACGTACCGACTTGGCAGTGCCGCAAGCCGGGCGACCTGGCCCATGTGCTGGAACACATGGCCGAGCTGGTGGTCAAGGAAGTACATGGGGCCGGCGGCTACGGCATGTTGGTCGGGCCGGCCTCCACGGCGGCAGAAGTGGCCGACTTCAAAGAGCGGGTGCGCGACAACCCCAGCAACTACATCGCCCAGCCCACGCTGTGCCTGTCGAGCTGCCCGACGTTTGTCGAGAGCGGCATTGCGCCGCGCCACATCGACCTGCGCCCGTTTGTGCTCAGTGGCCGCGAGGTCTCGATGGTCGCGGGCGGCCTGACGCGCGTGGCCTTGAAACAAAACTCGCTGGTGGTGAACTCGTCCCAAGGTGGTGGCACCAAGGACACCTGGATTCTGGAGGCCTGAGATGCTGTCACGTACCGCTGCCCAACTTTTTTGGATGAGCCGCTACCTTGAGCGTGCGGAAAACCTGGTGCGTATGCTGGATGTGACGCACTCGCTGTCGTTGCTGCCGCAATCGCGCGGCGCCATGACCGAGTTTGCCGCACCGCTGGCCGTCACCGGCACGCTGGATCCGTACATGGCGCAAAACCGCAAGCTCGAAGGCGACGCGCTGTTTCACTACATGGCGCTGGATTTGGAAAATCCGGCCTCGGTGCTGTCCTGCCTGAAGTTGGCACGCGAAAACGCCCACGCCGTGCGCGGCAAAATCACCACCGAAATGTGGGAAGCGATCAACGCCAGTTGGCTCGAAGCGCGCGAGATGCCCAAGCTCGGCATCACCGATGTGTCGGGATTTTTTGACTGGATCAAAGAGCGCTCCCACCTGTTTCGCGGCGCCACCTTCGGCACCTTGCAACGCAACGATGCCTACTGCTTTATCCGTTTAGGCACTTTCATCGAACGCGCGGACAACACGGCCCGCTTGCTGGATGTCAAGTCCCAACTGATCGAGCCGGCCGTCGCTGGTTTGGCCCCGGTGAATCTGCCGCAAGAAAGTGCCTCCGAGTTCTATGCCTGGAGCGCCCTGCTGCGCTCGCTGTCGGCCTTTGAGGCCTACCACGAGGTGTACCGCGATGCGCTGGATGGTCGCCGGGTCACAGAACTACTGGTCTTGCGCCCTGACGTGCCGCGCAGCCTGCGCGCTTGCTGCGACGAAATACGCGCCATCCTGCCGGAAATCCAGGCCCTGCCAGGCTCTCTGGACGCGGGCCGCGAGGTCAAGATGCTGGCGGGAAAGCTGGCGCTGAAGCTGGAATATGGCGTGGTCGATGACATCCTGGACGCCGGCGTGCACCGCTGGTTGACCGAGTTTCTGGCCCAGTCGGCCCATTTGGGCGAAGCCATTGGCAAGGCCTACCTCGAAGCCAACTGAGTCTGTTTTAGTTACCCACAAGGAAACGATATGCACCTGCTCATCGCCCACGAAACCGTTTACCGCTACGACCGACTGCTCCAGCGCAGCACGCAGTACCTGCGCCTCACACCGCGCCCCGGCCACGGCTTGAAGGTGCTGTCCTGGCAGCTCACCCTGCCGGCACCAGCATCGCGCTGCCTCGACGCCTACGGCAACATCATGCATGTGCTGACGCTGGACCAGCCCACCAGTGAAATCCACCTGATGGCCCGGGGCGAGGTCGAGACCGACGACAGCCGGCCCACGCCCGACCCCGAAGACGCATTGCCCGCACAGCTGTTCCTGCGCGATTCCCCGCTGACGCGCGCCGACGCTGCGCTGCGCCAGTTTGCCCACGGGCACGCGGCGCAGGTGGCCTCCGACCCGCTGGCGGGGTTGTTGCAAATGATGCAGGCGCTGGTGGTGGTCATGCCCTACACGCCCGGCACCACCGACGCGGCCACCCCGGCGGCCGAAGCCTTTGCCAACAGAAACGGCGTTTGCCAGGACCACGCACAGGTTTTTGCCACCTGTGCGCGGCTGCTGCGCCTGCCCGCGCGTTACGTCAGCGGCTATCTGGCAGCCGATACCGAGCATGTGGCCAGCCACGCCTGGGCCGAAGTGCGCCTGCCCCAAGGCTGGCTGGGCTTTGACGTGTCCAACCAATGTCTGGCCGACGGACGCTACGTGCGCTTGGCTATCGGCGCCGACTATGCCGACGCCTGTCCGGTACGCGGTATGCGTCTGGGCGGGGGGGTAGAGCACCTGCAAACGGCCGTGCAGGTCAGCCACGGCGCCAAAGAGTCTGAACAGTGAGCCGGGCAAGGGATAATCCCGCCGATTCAACGCGCCCGCTCCTTTTTTCTCTCACACCATGACCTACTGTGTTGCCATGCGGCTGGATGCCGGCTTGCTGTTTGCCTCGGACTCGCGCACCAATGCCGGGGTCGATCACATCGCCACCTTCCGCAAGATGAGTGTGTTTGAAGTGCCCGGTGAACGCCTGATTACGCTGCTGAGCGCCGGTAATCTGGCGACCACCCAAAGCGTGGTCAGTTTGCTGCGCCAGCGGCTGGCACACCCTGGGGGGACTGAAAGGGAGCACTTGCTCAATCGCCCTTCCATGTACGACGTGGCCGAGCTGGTAGGGCGCACCATCAAGGAAACGGTGGCCCGCGATGCCAATGCCCAAAGCCTGGGGCAAGGGGTGGATTTTGGCGGCAATTTTCTGGTGGGCGGGCAGATTCGCGGCGAAGAACCCCGGCTGTTTCACGTCTATGCCCAGGGCAATTTCATTGAAGCCGGGCAAGACACGCCGTATTTCCAGATTGGTGAGTCCAAATACGGCAAGCCCATCATCGACCGCGTGGTGCGCTACCAGACCTCGCTGAAAGAAGCCGCCAAGTGCACGCTGATTTCGTTTGACTCGACGATTCGCAGCAACCTGTCGGTGGGTTTGCCGATCGACATGCTGCTCTACCGCACCGACTCCTTTGCCAAGGTCGAGCCCCACCGCATTGGCGCCGATGACCCTTATTTCAACAAGCTCAGTCGGGGATGGGGCGATGGGCTGCGGCGCGCCTTTGCCAAGCTGCCCGACGAAGACTGGTTTCGCTAACCGACGTGGTGCCGGGCCGCGCCAGCGCGGTGTACGCCACCTAGCGTATTGGCCGGACACCAGGGTGTCTCCAGAATCGGTGCATCGCTGATAAGACTGCCGCCAGCACAGCGCGGCAGACACAGCGACCCCTACCCTTTCACTTCCTGGAGCCGCTCATGCACCGTCGATCCACCCTCAAGGCACTGACTGCCGCCCTGGCCCTGGCGGGCCTGGCCTCCTTCTCCGCCCACGCCGCCGACACCATCAAGGTGGGCGTGCTGCACAGCCTGTCGGGCACCATGGCCATTTCGGAAACCGTGCTCAAAGACACGGTGCTGATGGCGATTGACGAAATCAATGCCAAGGGCGGTGTGCTCGGCAAAAAGCTCGAACCCGTGGTGGTAGACCCCGCCTCCAACTGGCCGCTGTTCGCTGAAAAAACCAAGCAACTGCTGGGACAGGACAAGGTCGCGGTGATCTTTGGCTGCTGGACGTCGGTCAGCCGCAAATCCGTGCTGCCGGTGGTGGAAGAAATGAACGGCCTGCTGTTCTACCCGGTGCAATACGAAGGCGAAGAGCTGTCGAAAAACGTCTTCTACACCGGCGCCGCGCCCAACCAGCAAGCCATCCCGGCGGTGGATTACCTGATGGGCAAGGACGGCGGCGGTGCCAAGCGCTGGGTGCTGCTGGGCACCGACTACGTCTACCCGCGCACCACCAACAAAATCCTGCGCGCCTACCTGAAAAACAAAGGCGTGAAGGACAGCGACATCGACGAGAAGTACACGCCGTTTGGCCACTCGGACTACCAGACCATCGTCGCTGACATCAAGAAGTTCAGCCAGGGCGGCAAGACAGCGGTGGTGTCCACTATCAACGGCGACTCCAATGTGCCGTTCTACAAAGAGCTGGGCAATGCCGGCCTGAAGGCCAAAGACGTGCCGGTGGTGGCCTTCAGCGTGGGCGAAGAAGAGCTGCGCGGTGTGGACACCAAGCCGCTGGTCGGCCACCTGGCGGCATGGAACTACTTCATGTCGATCAAGAACCCGACCAACACCGCCTTCATCCAGCAGTGGAGCGATTACGCCAAGGCCAAGAACCTTGCCGGCCACAAGGACAAGCCGCTCACCAACGACCCGATGGAAGCCACCTACATCGGCATCCACATGTGGAAGCAGGCAGTAGAAAAAGCCCAGAGCACCGACGTGGACAAAGTGATTGCCGCCATGGCCGGCCAGACCTTCACCGCGCCCAGCGGCATCGTCAGCAAGATGGACGAGAAGAACCACCATCTACACAAGAGCGTGTTCATTGGCGAGATCAAGGCCGACGGCCAGTTCAATGTGGTCTGGAAGACGCCCGGCCCGGTCAAGGCCAAGCCTTGGAGCCCGTACATCCAGGGCAACGACAAGAAGAAGGACGAGCCGCAAGGCAAATCCGCGCTGTGATAGCCCCGGCCCCGGTGCCCCGCGTTGCAGCGGGGGCCGGGGCCCGCATGACACCTACCGCGCACTGCGCCCCCGCCCCATGCCTTCCACCCTTCTTTATCGCTGGCTCGTCTGCCTGCTGCTCTGGTGCGCAGCCGTGCCGGCACAGGCCCTCACGCCCGAGGCGGCGCACGCCATGGCCACAGGCGATACCGACGCGCGCATCGCCGCGCTGCAACAAGCCACGGCCACGCCCGACGAGGCCACGCTGGCCTTCATCCGCGCCATGGCCGACGACGCCGTCAAGGTGGTGGGCGCGCGCGCCATCGTGATGCAGGATGGCAAAGGCCGCGACCCGGTGACCGGCGCCGAAGTGCCCGTGCCCGACGATGCAGCAGACATCGTCAACAACAACCGGATGCGCGGCGAGTTTGATGCCGCGCTGGCCGCGTTGCAATTGCGCTCGCCCGACACGGCCCAGCGCCGCGCCGCCATCGAGGCGCTGAAAGAAGACACCGACGAGGCGCGTTTGCCGCTGGTCGAAAAGGCATTGGCCCAAGAAAAAGACGCCGGCCTGCAAGGCCAGCTCCAAGCCATTCGCGCCCGCATCCTGCTGGCCAGCAGCGACGCCAGCCGCCGCCTGGAAGCCGCGCAGTATTTGGCCCACAGCGGCAACCCGGCCACGCGCACCGTGCTGCTGGAGCAACTGCGCCATGAGCCAGACCCGCAGGTCAAGGCCGCCATCCAGTCGGCCTTGCGCGCGGTGGAAGAACGACTGCAGTGGGGCGAAAAACTAGCCGCGCTGTTCTCGGGCCTCAGCCTAGGCAGCATCTTGCTGCTGGTGGCGCTGGGCCTGGCCATTACCTACGGGCTGATGGGCGTCATCAACATGGCGCACGGCGAGCTGATGATGATTGGTGCCTACGCCACCTACGTGGTGCAGGGCCTGTTCCAGCAATACCTGCCCGGCGCCTTTGACTGGTACTTGGTGGCGGCCCTGCCGGTAGCGTTTGGCGCATCCGCGCTGATGGGCGCGGTGCTGGAGCGCAGCGTGATCCGCTTCCTGTATGGCCGACCGCTGGAAACGCTGCTGGCCACCTGGGGCATCAGCCTGGTGCTGCAACAACTGGTGCGCAGCGTGTTCGGCGCGCAGAACGTCGGCGTAGAAAACCCCGCCTGGATGAGCGGCGGTGTGCAGCTCATGGACAACCTGCAACTGCCCTGGAACCGCGTGCTCATCGTCGCCTTCGCCTTCGCCGTGCTGGCGGGCGTGGCCTTTCTCATCGGCCAGACGCGGCTGGGCCTGTTTGTACGCGGCGTGACGCAAAACCGGCCGATGGCCGCGTGCATGGGCGTCAACACCGCGCGCATCGACACCTACGCCTTCGCGCTGGGCTCGGGCATTGCTGGTCTGGCCGGTTGCGCCTTGAGCCAGGTCGGCAACGTGGGCCCCGATTTGGGCCAAAGCTACATCGTCGATGCGTTCATGGTGGTGGTGCTGGGCGGTGTCGGCCAGTTGGCGGGCACGGTGTACGCAGCGCTGGGACTGGGCGTGCTGAACAAATTTCTTGAAGGCTGGACGGGCGCCGTGCTGGCCAAGATCGCCGTGCTGGTCTTCATCATCATCTTCATCCAAAAGCGCCCCCAAGGCATCTTTGCCATGAAAGGCCGCAGCGCGGAAGCCTGAGCATGACCCCCTCCTCCTCTCCCTCTCTTGCCGCTGGCGCACCGGCATTGCAGCTCCCCACCCCGGCGCCGCTGCTGACGCGCGCCGGCTGGTCGGCTTTTATCCTGGCGCTGGTGGTGGTGTGCGCAGTGGCGCCGCTGCTCAATCTGTGGGTGCCCGCAGGCAGCCCGCTGCACCTGAGCGACTACGCCGTGGCGCTGCTGGGCAAAATCATGTGCTACGCCATCTGCGCGCTGGCTATGGATTTGATCTGGGGCTACACCGGCATCCTCAGCCTGGGCCACGGCCTGTTCTTTGCCCTGGGCGGCTACGTGATGGGCATGTACCTGATGCGCCAGATTGGCCGCGACGGCAACTACCACAGCGACCTGCCCGACTTCATGGTGTTCCTGGACTGGAAGGAGCTGCCCTGGCACTGGGCGCTGTCCGACAGCTTCGTTGCCACGCTGATTCTGGTGCTGGCCGTGCCGGGCGTGATCGCCTTTGTGTTTGGCTACTTTGCCTTTCGCTCGCGCATCAAGGGCGTGTACTTTTCCATCATCACGCAGGCGCTGACGTATGCCGCCATGCTGCTGTTTTTTCGCAACGAGACCGGCTTTGGCGGCAACAACGGCTTTACCGATTTCAAGCGCATCCTGGGACTGCCGCTGGCCACGCAAAACATGCGCATGACGCTGTTTGTGCTGACCGGGCTGGCGCTGCTGGGCTTCTTTTTGCTGGCGCGCTGGCTAGTGCGCAGCAAGTTTGGCCGCGTACTGCAGGCGGTGCGCGACGCTGAAACACGGGTGATGTTCTCGGGCTATGCGCCGCTGCCCTACAAGCTGACCATCTGGACCATCAGCGCCATGATGTGCGGCGTGGCCGGAGCGCTGTATGTGCCCCAGGTCGGCATCATCAACCCCGGCGAGATGAGCGCCGCCAACTCCATCGAAATCGCCGTCTGGGCGGCCGTGGGCGGGCGCGCCACGCTGATCGGGCCCATCGTCGGCGCCTTCATCGTCAACGGTGCCAAAAGCTGGCTCACCGTCACGGCGCCCGAGTTCTGGCTGTACTTTCTGGGCGCGCTGTTCATCGCCGTGACGCTGTTTTTGCCCCACGGCGTGGTCGGCCTAGTGAAAAAACTCCAGAACAAAACCAGCCAAGGAGACGCGCAATGACCCCCGATCTGATGGAGGAAGGCGCCCGGCGATGGCAGAAGACGCGGGCAGCCGTGGCCACCGGCCAGACCGCATCCGGCGGCCGCACCGCAGGCTTTTCGCGCATCGCCACACCCGGCGAAGTGGACGTGACCCACGGCCGCATCCTGTACCTGGAAGACGTGCACGTCAGCTTTGACGGCTTCAAGGCCATCAACGGCCTGCACCTGGACATTGCACCCGGCGAGCTGCGCTGCATCATCGGCCCCAACGGCGCCGGCAAGACCACCCTGATGGACATCATCACCGGCAAGACCCGGCCTGACAGCGGCAGCGTGTTCTTTGGCAGCACCATCGACCTGCTGCGCCACAACGAGCCCGAGATTGCCAGTCTCGGCATTGGCCGCAAGTTCCAGAAACCCACCGTGTTCGAGCAGCTCACGGTGTTTGAAAACCTGGAGCTGGCGCTCAAAACCCACAAGGGCGTGGCGTCCAGCATGTTTTTCCAGCTCGACTCAGCGCAGTCCGACCGGCTGGCCGACATCCTGCACACCATCCACCTGGCGGGCAGCGTGGCGCGCATGGCGGGCAACCTGAGCCACGGGCAAAAGCAGTGGCTGGAGATTGGCATGTTGCTGATGCAAGAGCCCCAGTTGCTGCTGCTGGACGAGCCCGTGGCCGGCATGACCGACGACGAAACCGCGCGCACCGCCGAGCTGTTTTTGACCCTGAAGGGCCAGCACTCGCTGATGGTGGTGGAGCACGACATGTCGTTCATCCGCACCATCAGCGAGAAAGTCACCGTGCTGTGCGATGGCGCGGTGCTGGCCGAGGGCACGCTGGATCAGGTGCAGGCCGACGAGCGGGTGATCGAAGTCTACCTGGGGCGCTGAATTTTGCTATTAACCCAATAGCTGCTAGCGCTTACAGATAAAGGGCTAGAGGCCAAAAACACTTAAAACTCCATGCTCACCGTTCAGAACCTCCACCAGTACTACGGCGGCTCCCACATCCTGCGCAACGTGGGCCTGAGCGCCACCCCCGGCAAAGTCACCGTGCTGCTGGGTCGCAACGGCGTGGGCAAGACCACACTGCTCAAAAGCCTGATGGGTTTGGTGCCCATCCGCAGCGGCAGCATCACCTGGAATGGCCAGCCCATACAGCACCAAACGCCCTACGAGCGCGCCCGCAGCGGCATCGGCTTTGTGCCCCAAGGCCGCGAAATCTTTGGCCGCCTCACCGTCGAAGACAACCTGCGCATGGGCCTGGCCTACAAAAGCGGCTCCACCCCCATCCCCGAGCACCTGTACACGCTGTTCCCGGTGCTCAAGCAGATGCTGAAACGGCGCGGCGGCGACCTCTCGGGCGGGCAGCAGCAGCAGCTGGCGATTGCCCGCGCGCTGGCGCCCAGCCCCCGCCTGCTGATCCTGGACGAGCCCACCGAGGGCATCCAGCCCAGCATCATCAAAGACATTGGCCGCGTCATCCGCCAGCTGGCCGACCACGGCCTGGACGGCCACCCGGTGGCGGTGCTGCTGTGCGAGCAGTACTACGACTTTGCCGAAGAGCTGGCCGACGAGTACCTGGTGATGGAGCGCGGCGAAGTCATCGCCCACGGGCCGGGCAACGAGATGCAGGAGAAAGGGATTCAGCGGCTGGTGGCGATTTGAGGCAGCGCGCAGCCCGCCTTACACGCCTTACACCACGCACGGCCCCAGCCACACGCCGCTGCGCAGGCGCTCGGGCGCTTGCTGCGCCCACACCTGGGCGCTGGCGTCCCAGGTGTCCACCTGCACATGCAGCCCGGCAAACACGCCGTAGCCCGCGCCGGCGCAAATATCCTCGCCAGCAGACAGGCTCTCGCCGGCCTTGATCGAGCCGTTGACATGGATGCGCTCACCCGCCTTGATGCCCCAACCCGCTTCCAGGTGCTGCACGCCGGTGATGGCGCCGCCGACCCAAATGCCCTGCCCGACGCGCAGGCTCTCGGCACCCGTCAGGTGCCCGCCGACGCGCACGCCCTTGTCGCACGCCACGCTGGCGTGGGCGATCAGGTCTTGCCCGACAAACGCGCCGCCCTTCAGCGCCAGCTTGCCGTGGCACACCACATCCCAGCCGGCGCGCAGATCGCCACCGCAGCGGATATCGCCCTGGGCCTCCACGCCCCAGTCGGCGCGCACATCACCGCCCACTTGCAACAAACCCCGGCTGACGACGGCACCCGCGACACGCAGGTCCTCGCCCACCACGATCGACTCTCCGGCCCGCAAACCACCACCCGCCCGGATGGAGCGGCCCGTCTGCAACACGCCCGACACCTCGACATTGCCGCGCACCACCAGCGTGCCGGCAAAGACGATGGCATCGGCCTCCAGCTGGTCTAGCGTCAGCACCTCATTGGTCGGGCCAAACTGCGACAGCAACCAGCACGCATCGCCCACGCGCCCGGCGTTGACCAGGGTGTCCAGCGCCTCTTGGTAGCCGCTGCCGTCCTCGACATGGCGGCTGAACCAACGAAAACCGTCCGCGCAGGGGTTCTTGGCGCGCAAGAATTTTTTGGTGAATTCCATGGCCATCACCCCTGGCATGGCCGCGCTAATGCGGGCGGTGGATGGACAGGGTACGAACAGATGGGCGTAGGCCCACCAACAAAATCTGGGTGCATGGGACATCTCCGAAGGGAGCGGCCCAGGCTGGTGCATGGAAGAGCACATCAGCCGGCCGCCATCGCGCTGGGCGGGTGCCCGGCGATGGATGTTCTGCGCAGAGGGGGGAGGAAGGGTTATCGCCGGGCGGAGGAATGTGCGACCGGCTTGTAGGGCCAGATCTCACGCGCCACCCCGCCCCAGCCCACGATCAGGCCGCCGCGCAAGGGGCTTGGCTGGAAGTGCATGGAGGGCTGGGAAGGCATAGGGGCGCGATCGTAGCAGCGAGGGGGTATCGCACTGGGGTGGGTGGGTTTTGGCGGGGCGGGGGAGTGCCGTCGGGGGTATGCGATGTTGGAGCGTTACGGAATGGCTGGATTCGGCCAGGAGCAGTGATCAGCCAACGACTGCTGCTGAAGGGCTTCACGCTCGATTTTTGTCGGATTTATTTCTGACATTTTTTGACTTTGAGCTGATGCGTCTACCTAGATTAGAGGCAGTATTCGCGACCGTTGGCAAACGTATTACCTGCAGAAACTGCTGCAGGGAGCGCGATTGCTATCCAATTTGCGCGACCGTTTCGGGGACGGTCATCGAGGTCCCTTTTTTGGATGCTCTGCCAGCGAGTAGCGCAGCCGCAGCCTCTCCAGAACCAGCTGGGCTCGGGCCGATAGCGGCCACTCCGCACGGTGCAGCAGCCACAACGTATCGACGACCTGCGGGGCCCCGTCTACGACCTGGATATCTTCGGGTCGTGAGAAGCCTAGTCGGGCAAACTGTGGCAACACACTGAAGCCCAAACCGCGGGCAACCGGCTCGAGGATCAGACTGATCTGGTTGATGAACCCGTGGCACGGCAGGCTTCGCACGCTGGGCTTGCCGGGGAATCGGCGGCTTAGCAGGCGCCCAGCCATGGCCAGACCGTCAGGGTGGTCAATGAATCCGAGGCGCTCAAGGTCGATCCATCCTTTGACGGACTCGCCGGCCGGCGCCACCAGCTCCAGGGGTTCTTCGGCGAATCGGCTGACTTGCAAGCGTGGGTCCTCCGGCCGGAGGGTCACCAGGCCCAGCTCGAACTGGTTCTCCAGCACGGCCGCCAGTACCTCGCTGTCGGGGGCGAAGCGGTGGCGGATGCTCAGGCCAGGGTGTGCATGCTGAAGGTCTAGCAGATCCGGGTAGAGCGCCAGGCCGATGCTGCCGGGCGTGATCAGGCTGACTTCACCTTGCTCTGCTTCGCCTGCGGTCAGTTGCTGTTGCAAGCGATGGTCGGCTGCCGCGACTTCGGCGCAATAAGCGAGCAGTGCATGGCCCGCCGGGGTCAGCTCGAGCTGGCGCGGACGCCGGATCAGCAGGGACCCCAAGCGTTCTTCGAGGCGCTGCACATGTTGGCTGACAGCGGCCTGCGTGATATCCAGGCGCTCGGCGCAGCGGGTGAAGCTGCCGAGCTCGGCTAGATTGGCAAAGCTTCGCAGCCATTGGGGATTCAACATCACGATATCTTATCGATACGATCACTCAGACGTCATTGTGTTTATGGATGAGCATTCTTAGACTCGGTCTCATCCACCCACACAAGGAATTTCAATTGATACCTAACGTCTACCCCCGCAGCTTTTCTCACATCGGCCTGTCGGTCACTGATCTCGACGCCGCCGTGAAGTTTTACACCGACGTCATGGGCTGGTACCTGATCATGCCGCCGACCACCATCAGCGAAGACGACTCGGCCATCGGTGTGATGTGCACCGACGTGTTCGGGGCGGGCTGGGGCTCTTTCCGCATCGCCCATCTCTCCACCGGTGACCGTATCGGCGTAGAAATTTTCCAGTTTCGCAACGCCGAAAAACCGCAGAACAACTTCGAATACTGGAAGACAGGGATCTTCCATTTCTGTGTGCAGGACCCCGATGTCGAAGGATTGGCGGCGAAGATCGTGGCGGCCGGCGGCAAGCAACGCATGCCAGTGCGCGAATACTTCCCCGGCGAGAAGCCCTACCGCATGGTCTACATGGAAGACCCGTTCGGCAACATCCTGGAGATTTACAGCCACAGCTATGAGCTGACCTACGCCGCGGGCGCGTACGAGAAGGCGCCATTGGCTACGCACGTTGGCTGAGCTTTCGACAGATCGGTATCGGTTTGCACCGCTTGCGGGACGAGGTCTTCACTGGACCGCGCAAAGCACTTGGGACTGGCCTGCGCAGATGGCGAGCTCGACCCTGAGGGGCCCAGCGACGGCTTTCAGGCATCCACGCCGAGAGCCTGTGTGGCTGCAATGGGTAGATACCGCTAGTCCAGGTGCCGGCGAAGCGGTCATTGGCGCGGAGCTAGTCGGGCCGCAGAAGCCCGAAGACCGCTGTACCTCGTACAGGCGCCATACAGACCCGCGCCGGCCACCTTGCCCAACGGCCGCTTCAAGGTAGTCAGCGAGAGCATGCCTGGCAGCACCCACCGGCGGCTGTCGCTGCATAGCAGTCATTGATTTGCGCGATGCGACTGACTGCAACGGGTCGAAACCAGCCCACCAATCACATCGCCCAAATCCGCAACCTCTGCGCTTCCAACTGCCAGAAATGCGCCCGCCACGCGGCCCAGACCTGTTGCAGCAGGGCCATAGCGGGCTCCACCATCGGGGCCAGGGCGCGCACCACCACCACTTGCGGGTTCGGGCTGGTGGCGCCTGCGGTGGCTGCCAGCGGGTGGGCGTCGATCACGGCGCGGGCCAAGTCCAGGGCGGTGTCGCGCCGGGTGCGCTCCAGCGTCGATCCGGTGATGAAAAAGATCGACGCCATGCAGCGCTGCCCGGCCAGTCCCAGCGGGCTGTTCAGCAGCAGGTGGTCGGCGGCGTCGATGCTGCCGCGCTCTAGCCACACGCCAGGCACTTCGATGTGCTGCACAAAGCGGCCCGCCGCAAAGGGCTGGTCGGCGTGCGGCAGGCCCAGGGCGGTGGCGTCCCAGCCCAGGAATTCGGCGCCCGGCGCCAGCTCCAGCGTCAGGCGGTTTTCGGCCTCGCAGTCGCTGTAGGCAATCGCTTCCAGCGGCAGCCATTCCAGCCGGGCGCCTGCGTCCAGCACGGCGTGGGTGCGTTGCAGCGCCAGTTCGCCCGTGGAGCGGTAAAAGCGCGTGGCCCCCGGCGTGGTGACCAGGGCGTGCGCGCCGCTGGCCACCTGGGCGTGGATGTCCAGCGTGTCGCCGCCGACCAAGCCGCTGGGCGGGTGCACCAGCACGTTGTGACAGACCGCGTCGCCTTCGGGGTACAGGCTTTTCAGGACGCGCAACGGGCCGTTGTGCTGGTGGCGCACCACGGTGCGGGCGCTTTCCAGGCGGTAATCAAGTTGGAGGTGGGCGTGCCAAGACATGGGCAGCAAGTGTAGGGGCGCCCGCTGGCCCTGGGCATCAGCAGCTATTCACGGTGGTAGGTAAGGAGTGGCTGAACGGTGAACAATGGCGCCATGACTACACCCCACATTCCTCCCACCCTGCGCGTCGACTTCGTCTCCGACGTCTCCTGCCCGTGGTGCGCCGTCGGCCTGGGCGCATTGCAGGCGGCGCTGGCTAACGTAGCGCCAGGCATCACTGCCGAACTGCACTTTCAGCCGTTCGAGCTGAACCCCCACATGAGCGCCGAAGGTCAGGACACCATCGAGCACCTGACGCAAAAATATGGCATCTCCGCCGAGCAAGCCCGCGCCAACGGCGAAACCATTCGCCAACGCGGCGCCGCCGTCGGCTTCACCTACGATCCCGAACGCCGCAGCCGTGTCTGGAACACCTTTGACGCCCACCGCCTGCTGCACTGGGCCGAACTGGAAGGGCCAGCGCAGCAACTGGCTTTGAAGCAGGCGCTGCTCAAAGCGTACCTGACCGATGGCAAAAACCCGTCCGACCCTGTGCTGCTGGTGCAGCTGGCCGGCGCGGCGGGCCTGAGCACCGACCGGGCCCGCGAGATTCTGGCCAGCGACACCTATGCCGACGCCACGCACGCGCGCGAGCAGGAATTTCTGGACGCCGGTATCCATTCGGTGCCCGCCATCATCCTCAACCGCCAGCATCTGATTTCTGGCGGCCAGCCAGTGCAAGTGTTCGAGCGCGCGCTGCGGCAGGTGGCCGGGGAAGTCCCACCCGCTCAGGAAACAACCGCATGAATGCCATTACCACCTATTGCACTGCCGTGGTACTCGCCTGCGCCTCGTTGACCGCCAGCGCACAGGACGCCGCGCTCAGCCCGCAGTACGCGACGTGCATGGACCAATCCGGCGGCGTCACCGTGGGCATGATCGACTGCACCACTGCTGAAACCAGCCGCCAGGACGCACGCCTGAACCGGGCCTACAAGACGGCCATGGCGGCGCAGTCGCCCGAGCGCAGAAAACAGCTGCAAACCGCCCAGCGCGCCTGGATCAAATTTCGCGATGCCAACTGCGATTTTTACAACGACCCCGACGGCGGCAGCATGGCCCGGGTCAGCGCCAATCAGTGCATGCTGACCAGCACGGCCAATCGCGCCCAAGAGATAGAAAAATTCAGCCTGGAGTGACGGGCTGGCTGGCGCAACACCACCCACAGCCGCAGCCCTCAGGACGCAGGCGAGACAATACGCCGGCCTGCCTGCGCCACCGCGCTGGCCACACCTGCTTTTTTCTATCCATGCCCACTCTCGACTGGCTTAACCGCGCCCCATCTTTCACCACCGCCGCGCAGGTACCGTACCGCTTGTTGGACAACGTTTCCACCCACGGCGATCTGCAATCGGCCGCTGGCAATCTGCTGATCCAAGGCGATAACTTGGAAGCGCTCAAGGCGCTGCTGCCGTTTTATCGGGGACAGGTGAAGTGCATTTTTATTGACCCGCCCTACAACACCAAAAGCGCGTTCGAGCATTACGACGACAACTTGGAGCACTCGCAGTGGCTGTCGATGATGCTGCCGCGCCTGCAATTGCTGCGCGACCTACTCAGTGAGGACGGCTCCATCTGGGTGACGATTGACGACAACGAGGGGCATTACCTCAAGGTGTTGATGGACGAGGTGTTTGGGCGGCGGAATTTTGTAGCGACTTTTGTTTGGCAAAAGGTTGATAGCCCAAATGACAATAAACCTGCTATCGCTCCAGATCACGAATTTCTACTGAGCTACGCACGTAATTCAGCCGCAGCCAAATTTCATAAAAAAAGGGCTGAGTCGCTTTTAGATGCCTATGGAATGGTTGATGAGAGTGGCCGGCGCTGTAGAGACCGGCTTCTCAAAAAAAATGGCAAGAATAGTCTGCGCGTTGATCGCCCTTCCATGTTCTTTAAGCTTGATGCACCAGACAACACGCCCGTTTGGCCTATCCATGACGATGGCCGAGAAGCGCGCTGGTCTCACAGCCAACTAGGCATCGACGCGGCACAAGCAGAAGGCCGCTTGATCTGGAAGCAGCGAGAAAAAGCTGGAAAGGTAATTTGGATTCCATACATGCGTGAGTTCGCACCAGATATCCCGATTCGACCGCACCCAACGATTCTTCTTGATGTCAAAACTAGCAGACAGGCAAAGGCGCATCAAAAAGAGTTGTTACCCGATGCAGAACAGTTCGACACCGTCAAACCAGAACAATTGTTAGAGCGTGTTTTCGATATCGCCACCAATCCCGGCGACCTCGTTTTGGACAGCTTCCTCGGATCGGGCACCACCGCCGCCGTGGCCCACAAGATGGGCCGGCGCTGGATTGGCATCGAAATGGGCGAGCACGCCACCACCCACTGCTTGCCACGCCTGCAAAAAGTGATGGACGGCGAACAAGGCGGCATCAGCGCGGCCGTCGGCTGGCAGGGCGGCGGCGGCTTTCGCTACTGCACGCTGGGCGCGCCGATTTTTGATGCCGACGGCTGCATCCACCCCGACGTGCGCTTTGCCACGCTGGCCGCCTTCATCTGGCAGCAAGAAACCCACACCGCCTTCGACCCGGCGCACGCCACGCCCAACACGCCGCACTTGGGAACACACTCTGTTTTTGATAGCTGCTACCGCACGCCCCATAAGGACTTGGAGCCTATTTCACCTGAAATTGACACCGCAGAGCCTGCGCCCGTGCTGGAACCCATCCTGCGCAGCCGCACCGCTTATTACTTGCTGTTCAACGGCATCTTGGGCGACAAGCGCCCGGCCAGCGGCAATGTGCTGACCTCCGCCGTACTCGATGCACTGCTGGCGCTGCACGCCACCACGCCCCACCCCGACGCGCCGCTGGTGGTCTACGGCGAAGCCAACCGCTTGGGCGACGCGCGCTTGGCACTGGCGCGGGTGACGTTCAAACACATCCCGTATGACGTGAAGGCGCGCTAAAGCATGAATACATTCGCTACTGCCAAAGAACTGCAAGTTTAGCTGCGCACGCAATTTCCCAAAGAAGATGAGCGCGTTGAGTGGAAGGGATGGCGCAGCCTGAAGCACCACATCAATGGCCGGGTAGGAGAAGACGTTATCTCCTACGTCTCAGCATTAGCCAACATGGAGGGCGGCACGCTGGTTCTCGGGGTTGCCGATGGGTCTTTACAACTGGTGGACATGGATGTTCATGACCTGACAGCGGACAAATTGAAGTTCCGCTTGACGCAGCATTGCGTCAATCTACAGGCAGAAAAACTAGAGATAGAGGAGTGCATAGCATCCGATACCCATGCGCGCGTGTGGCTCATACGCATTCCCAAACATGCACTGCGCCAGCCGGTGCTGGCACATAGCAAGGCATGGCAGCGTGTGGGCGAAAGCCTGACGGAGCTGCGCGAAGACCGGCGACGCGCCATCCTGACCGAGTTAATTGCAGACCAAGACTGGAGTGCGCACATCGTGGCAGGAGCCACTTTGACCGATCTGGACGCGGCAGCCATTGCCAAGGGGCGCGCCAAATACACCGAGAAGCACCAGAACGAGCGCTGGGCCAGCGAGATAGCGGACTGGAGCGTGGAGCAGTTTTTGGCCAAGGCCAAGATGACAACGCATGGCCAGCTCAATCGCGCGGCCTTGTTACTGTTGGGCCGGGCTGAATGTGTTGATTGGCTGTCACCCCAGCCTGCAGAAATACTCTGGAAGGTGCCCGCAGATCGTATTGCGCTGCCTTTTGGCCCGCCATTCGTACTCACGACGACCGAAGTCGGCCAACGCATACGCAACCCCAACTTCAAGCTCTTTCCTGAAACAGAGTTGCTGGCGGTGGAGTTGCCACGCTACGACGCGCAGGTGATCTTGGAAGGGTTGCACAACTGCATTGCCCACCAGGACTACGAGCAGGCAGGCCGCGTGGTGGTAGAGGAGTGGCAGGGCTACTTGCGCCTGACCAATCCCGGCGGCTTTGTTGATGGGCGTCCTGAAGACTATTTTGATGGTCGACGCTCGCCGGAGAAATACCGCAATTACCGGCTGTTGGAAGCCATGCGCCTGATCGGGATGATCGATCGGGGAGGCTTTGGCATCCGTGACATGGTGGCCACCCAGCGCAAACGCTATCTGCCGCTGCCAGACTATGAAGGCAGCAGCGCCAATCAGACGGTGTTCAACATCTACGGCCAAACCATCGACAAAAACTACAGCCAATTGCTGATGGAGCGATCCGACCTGCCTTTGGAACAAGTCGTCTGGCTGGATCGGGTGCAGAAAAAACACCGCATTGCCGACGACCAAGCTGCCACGCTGCGCCGGGCCAAGCTGATCGAGGGGCGCAAACCCAACTTCTTTGTTTCTGCCCACGTGGCCGATGCCACCAACACCCGCACGCAATACACGCGCAACAAGGGACTGAGCGACCATTACTACAAGACGCTGATCTTGCAGCACATCCAGAAATTTCGGTCGGCCTCAGCGGCAGAGTTGCGCGCCCTGCTGCTCGACAAGCTGCCCGACTCACTGACACCGCAGCAAAAGCTGGTGAAGATCAAAAATCTGCTGGCAGCCCTGCGTTCAAACGGTTTAGAGGGCACCAAGATTGGCGTCACCAGCTCTGGGAAAAATGCACGCTGGGAGATTCGGTAGGGAGCGATAGTCCTTCGGATAGCAGGACGAAAATTCTTCGTATTTATCCGAACAACCAACCGAAAAATAAAAATAAAAACATACATATCAATAACTTACTTCAGATAAAAGCAAAAAAATTATCCGAAGCATCGCTCTTTTTATCCCTGATCCGCATGACCTCCCTCACCCTCAAGTCCTACCAACAAGCCGCCCTCGACACCCTGAGCGCCTTTGCCCGCACCGCGCAGACCCAAGGCCCGGCGCTGGCTTTTGGCGCGCTGGCGGGTCGCGCCTACAACGCCGATGCGTTTGGTGCGCAGGTGCCGTGCGTGTGCCTGCGCATTCCCACGGGCGGCGGCAAAACGGTGATGGCGGCGCACGCCGTACCCCTACTGGCGCGCGAGTGGTGCAGTGTGGATGCGCCGGTGGCGGTGTGGCTGGTGCCCAGCGACGCGATTCGCCAGCAAACGCTCAAGGCATTGCAAACACCCGGTCACCCCTACCGCACAGCGCTCACCGCCGCCTATGGCGAAACGCTGCAAGTGTGCGTACTGGACGACGTGGCGCAAATCGCCCCGCCCGACTGGGGCCGCAGCGCCATCGTGGTGGTGGCGACTATCCAGAGTTTTCGCATTGAGGACGCAAGCCAGCGCAATGTCTACAGCTTCTCCGAAAGCTTTGAGCCGCACTTCAAAGGCGCACAGGCGCAGGACGGCGGGCGCAGTCTGCAAAGGCTGCACGACTTGCACGGCCTGCCCGACGCGGTGGTGACAGCAGCAGACGCCGCCCGCGACAGCACCGGCGTGCTGCAAGGCTTTGTCGGCCAGCCGCGCTGGAGTTTGGCCAACTGGCTGGCGTTGCACCGGCCCATCGTCATCGTGGACGAGGCGCACAACACCAAGACCGACAAAAGCTTCACCGCCTTGCAACGGCTGAACCCAGCGTTCATCTTGGAGCTGACCGCCACGCCGATAGCGCACCAGACCAATGTGCTCTACCACGTCAGCGCGCAAGAGCTGGCCGCCGAGAACATGATCAAACTGCCCATCGTGCTGGCCGAGCACCCCGAGGGCTGGCCGCAAGCGGTGTTCGGCGCCGTTCAAACCCAGCGCCGGCTAGAGGCCGAAGCACTGAAAGACGAGGCCGAAGGCCACGGCTACGTGCGCCCCATCGTGCTGTTTCAGGCGCAGAACGTGGGCGACGAGATGCCGCCCGAAGCGCTGCGCGGCTACCTCATCGACGAACTCCAACTGCCTGAGAACCAAATCGCCGTGGCCACTGGCACCACGCGCGGCTTGGAAGACATCGACTTGGCAGCGCGCCACTGCCCGGTGCGTTATGTCATCACCGTGCAAGCGCTGCGCGAGGGCTGGGACTGCCCGTTTGCCTATGTGCTGTGCAGCCTGCAAAAGCTCACCAGCGCCACGGCGGTGGAGCAACTGCTGGGGCGCGTGCTGCGGATGCCCTACGCCAGCCGGCGCGGCCGCGAGGCACTGAACCGCGCTTATGCCCATGTGTGCGCGGCAGAATTTTCGAGCGCCGCCCATGCACTGGCCGACCGGCTGATAGGCCACATGGGGTTTGAGGCGCTGGATGTCGCCTCGATGATTACCGCGCCGGCGGCTTACCCGCTGTTTGGCGATGATTTTGAGTCAAATCAGCCTCTAGCCCTTATTCCACCAGCGGTAATAGCTACTAATTTTGAAGCAGTTACCGCCAGCCCGGCACTGCTGGCGCTGCCCGGCGTGCAGCTGCAAACCATTGCCGGCACTGAGCAAGTGGTGGTGACCGGGCACATCCCCTTCGCCACTGAAACGCAGCTGCTGACCCAAGTACGCGGTGCCAAAAAGCAGCAGCAGGTGCGCGAACAGGTGGCACAGCACAACGCCTTGGTGGCCGCGCAACAAGCACCCGCGTCGCGCGGCGTGCCGTTTGCGCCGCTGCCGACACTGGGCTACCGCACTGACGCACAAGCGCCGCTGTGGCCGCTGGAGCGCAGCGCGGTGCTAGAAGCCGTTGAACTCGACTTGCTCAGTCCGCACGCGGTGCAGCTGCCGGGTTTTCATGTGGCGCAAGAGTCAGACGTGTTTGAAATCGGCATGAAAGATGCCCGCGTGACACTGCGCCGCACCGGTGCCGAACAAATGCCGATGGAGTACGGCCACAGCAGCATCACCGCGCCAGACTTGGTGCGCTGGCTCGATCAGCTGCTGTTCAAACCGCTGCACTACCTGACGCAAAGCCAGCGCCGCGCCTATCTGGCCGCCGTGGTCAATCACCAACTGCACGCCTGCGGTGTGCCGCTGGTGGCGCTGGCGCAGGCGCGCTTTCAAATGGCGCGCAGCATCGAATCACACGTAGGCGCGTTGCGCGATGCCGCAGCGCAGCAGCAGTTTCGCCAGCGCGTGTTGCAACCGGGCGATGCTGGCGCTTGGCTGGTCGAGCCGGACTGGGCACGGCCCCATGTGTTTGAACTGAGCCGCTACCCAGCGCCTGTGGCCTCGCGCTACAGCGGGCGCTACCAGTTTCCCAAGCACTACTTTCCGGTGCTGGCCGACCTGAAAGAGAACGGGCAGGAGTTCCAGTGCGCGCAGCGCATCGACGCGCATCCCCAAGTGCGCCACTGGGTGCGCAACCTCGCCACTGCGCCCTGCGGCTTTGCGCTGCCCACCTCACGCGGTCGCTTTTTTGCTGACTTCGTCGCCGAACTGGTCGATGGCCGGGTAGCCGTGCTGGAATTCAAAGGCGCGCATTTGGTGAGCGACGCATATGAAATCGAAAAGAGCCAAGTTGGTGCACTGTGGGCACAGGCCAGCTCCGGCCGCGCCGTGTTTGGCTGGCTGACCATGGAGCAGAACGGCAAAGACGTAGCGCAGCAGTTGGATGCGGTGCTGGCATGAACCTCAGCACCCCGCCCAGCACGCCTCCCGCCCCGCCGCGCACTCCATCGACATTGCCCTGCTGGCCAGCGTCTTCGGTGTCGCGACTGTCACCCTGCGTTGAACGGCTGTTGCCGGCGCATTTCGGTGTGTGCTCTGCGCCCTGGGGCTGCTGGTGGGCAGCCGGATCGGTCGGGAGAGTGCGCTGGCACTACGCGAGCCATCACCCGCGCCGCAGATCCACCCACAGGCCCAGGCACAAGGCCGCGCCCACGGCGTACAGCAGGCCGGTGGACGAAAGGGCGTAGGGATAAAACATCAGCGCTACGCCCCACCAGCGCGTGCTGCGCTGGTGGGCCTTTTTGCCATGCCAATACGCGGCCATGCCAATAAGACCAAACACAATGGCGCCGACGATATAGGCCGGACTGGGCAGTTCCAGTCCGAGGGCTTGCAGGGCAGAAAGGGTATCCATGGTAGGAAAGGAGAGCGGTGGCTGCGCACTATCCCACACCGCAGCAGGGCAGGCGCTACGCCGACCGGGAGGCCACCAGCAAACGCTGCTTCACTTAATTTGTCAGCGCCCCGGCGCTACCACCACCGGCACGTCTGCAGGCGCGGGAGCGGGGGCAGTCTGCTGCGCTGCCCAGAGGCGCTGCAATTGCTCCAGTTCGGTATCAAAGCGCTGATGGATGCGGCGTTTTTCTTGCGCCTGACTGCCCAGAAAACGCTGCTGCTCCTGCACGCTTTCGTCGTTTTCTGCCAACTGGCGGCGCAGTGCCATCGGGGCTTTGCTGGGGTTCTTGCGATAGAACTCCATCTCCACTTCCAGCCCCTTGCGCTGCTCGCGCAGCAGCAAGATGTGCTTGGTGGCGGCATTGCTGACTTCATCGACCAGATCAATGGCAGCGGTGCGCTCGATGTCGTGGGTGGCTTTGTCAGGGTAACGCGTGGTCAACACCCGTTCGCGCCGGCGCTCTTCGACCTGGCGCAGACGCTCTTCCTGGTCTTTGCGCCGCCGCACCTCTTGCGCGATGCGTTCATCGTCGGTCAGGCTGGGACCCAGGATGCGGCGTACCGTGCCCGAAGGCCCCAGCTCGCGCTGCTCGCGGTCGATGCATTCGGCAATGGGGCGGTCAGAGGTGAGCTTGCGGCCCTGTTTGTCAACGCAGGTGTAAATGCTGTGGGTGCCGCCATTGGCATTGCTGGCACTCTGCGCGCAAGCGCCACTCCACAGCCCCGCTAGGAGCCCCCCCGCGACCATGGTCTGTACCAGCCTGTTGTTCAAGAGATTTACCTTTCTTCAACACCGTAGCGCTGGCCATAGGCCAGCACCCGCTCATGGTGGGCGACCATATCGGCGCCCGCCGTGTGCGAAAGATACCGCAACAAGTCGGCCAGGGTGGCAATGGCGCACACCTGCAAACCCAACTGGTGGCGCACATACTGCACCGCACTGTGCGCCACGTCGTGGCCGTTCTCGGTGGCCATTTCCTGGCGATCCAGCGCAATGGCGACGGCGTGCGGCGTGGCGCCTGCGGCCTGGATCAGTGCGATCGACTCGCGTGCAGCGGTGCCGGCGGACATTACGTCGTCAATGATCAGCACCCGGCCCTGCAGCGGTGCGCCGACCAGCGTGCCGCCCTCGCCGTGGTCCTTGGCTTCCTTGCGGTTGTAGGCAAACGGCACGTTGCGGCCGCGCCGCGCCAGCTCGACAGCCACGGTGGCGGCCAGCGGAATGCCCTTATAGGCGGGGCCGAACACCATGTCGAACTCGATGCCGCTGTCGATCAGGGCCTGTGCATAAAATTGCGCCAGCCGATCCATCTTCGCGCCGTCATCAAACAGCCCTGCATTGAAAAAATACGGGCTCAGGCGCCCCGCTTTGGTCTTGAATTCACCAAAGCGCAGCACCCCTGAAGCGACGGCAAAACCTACAAATTCTTCTGCCAGACCGCTGCTGTGCGGTGCTTGCGCGCTACCAACCACCATGGGAAATTCCTTGTTCAAGTTAACCAGCCTCAACCTTAACGGCATTCGCTCGGCCACCCGCAAAGGGGTCGAACAATG
Organism: Simplicispira psychrophila DSM 11588; assembly: GCF_000688255.1. Lineage (GTDB taxonomy): Bacteria > Pseudomonadota > Gammaproteobacteria > Burkholderiales > Burkholderiaceae_C > Simplicispira > Simplicispira psychrophila. Next base: position 122,176 of record NZ_JHYS01000002.1, read on the forward strand.
GATGGCCGCCACGCAGCCGGATTGTATTTGCGTACAGGAGGTCAAGGCGCAGGCGCCCGACGTGCAGGGCCAGTTTGAGCAACTGGCTGGTTTGCAGGGATATTTTCATTTTGCGCAGAAAAAGGGCTACTCGGGCGTCGGCATCTACACGCGCCACGCGCCCAGCGATGTCATCGTCGGCTACGGCTCGCCCGAGTTCGACGCCGAAGGGCGCACGCTGGAGCTGCGCTTTGACACGCCGGCGCGCAAGCTGTCCATCATTAGCGCCTACTTCCCCAGCGGCTCCTCGGGCGAAGAGCGTCAACTGGCCAAGTTCCGCTTTCTGGCCGGCTTCCACCCGCACCTGATGCGCGCCAAAAGCGAGCGCGAATTCATTTTGTGTGGCGACATCAATATCGCGCACCAGCAAATCGACCTGAAAAACTGGCGCAGCAACCAAAAAAACAGCGGTTTCACGCCCGAAGAACGCGCCTGGATGACGCAACTGCTGCACCCCACCGAGGCCAGCGGCGGCCTAGTGGATGTGTACCGCCACCTGCAACCAGAGACCACCGACGCTGCCTACACCTGGTGGAGTAACCGCGGGCAGGCCTATGCCAACAACGTCGGCTGGCGGCTCGATTACCACCTGGCAACACCCGCACTGGCGGCGCTGGCGCGCAGCGAGCACATCTACAAGGCGGAGAAGTTCTCTGACCACGCGCCGATCACGGTGGATTACGACTTTGCCTTGTAGGCGCACCCATCAGCGCACCAGCCAGCACGCGCCGATTTTTGATCAAATGACCTTCAAAGGCATACCAGACAAGCGCAGATAGCTATAAAAAAAGAAGTGCTTCTTCAGCGCCCCAGGTCTTTAGCGCTGACCCCGGCAATGCCCCAGTTCTCTTTGGGCACGTCCTGGATCCAGACACGCACCGCTTCCAGCGGCGCGCCGGTAGCCTCGTGCAGGGCCTGGGTGACTTTTTCAATCACAGCTCTTTTTTGCTCGACGGTGCGGCCTTCGATCATGTAAATCTGGGCAAATGGCATGGTGGTTTCCTTACGGTAATAGGCAGTGAGGGGGCGAGCGCAATGGTGGACGCTCAGACAAAGCGCAGCGACACGCTGCCCATACCCTGCACGCGGAGGCAGACGTTGTCGCCCGCCGCCACGGCCACGGCTTCGGTGATGCCGCCGGACAGAATCACACTGCCCGCTGGAATCTCTTGGCCGCGTGCGCCCAAGTGGTTGGCCAGCATGGCAATCGCCGCCGCCGGGTGGCCCAGCACCGCCGCACCAGCACCCAGCGCCACCGGTTCACCGTTTTTCTCCAGCACGATGCCGACGGTGCGCAGGTCGAGTTGATTCGGGCGCAGCGGCTGGCCCCCAACGACAAAACGTGAGGCCGAGGTGTTGTCGGCGACCACGCTTTTCAGGTCGAACTTGAAGTCGCGGTAGCGGCTGTCGATGACTTCGATGCCGGGCATGACAAAGTCGGTCGCGGCCAGCACCGCGCCAATGTGGCAGCCGGGGCCGCGCAGCGCGTGTTTCAGCACAAAGGCAATTTCTGGCTCGACCTTGGGATGAATCAGTTCGCTGACCTTGACTTCGCCGCCTTCCGAGACGCTGTACTCGTCCACCAAAAAGCCAAACACCGGCGTTTCCACGCCCATTTGCTTCATCTTCGCGTGCGAGGTCAGCCCCGCCTTGAGACCAATGACGCGGGCGCCGCGCCCCAAGTGCCGCGCCAAAATGGCGTCTTGGATGGCGTAGGCGTCATCCCAATCCATGTCGGGATACTGGTCGGTAATTTTGGGCGTGTCTTGGGCGTTGCGCTGGCAGTTGTCCAGGTGCTCGGCGAGTTGGGCGATGGTGGCGGCGGAGAGGTTCATGGGGAAGTCCTGGTCTTGAAAAGGAAAAAAAGAGGGGCGGCCGATGTCGCCATGGCTGCCAGTGCGGCCATTCAATGGCTTTGAAATAACTTGCCCATGCTCTGGCGCCAGCCCCCGGAGGAGGCCGCCGATGGGTCTGGGGTACTCAAGTGCGACAGGGTGTTTTTGACCAGGTCGTAGGCCGGGCGCACTTGCAGGGGCACTTTGGCGCGCACCTGGTCAAAGCGCTCGGCTTTGGCCAACGCCAACACTTCGCCGCGTACGCCGCGATAGGCTTTCAATGCCGCAGCAAATTGCTGCGCCGGCGCCGCGGGTGCGTGACCACGCGGGCTGCGCAGGTAGCGCGCCCAAGTGCTGTCTATCAAGGTGTCGAGTTGGCCAATGCGCTCGACCACCGTCACGATGTCGCGGTAGGCATCGGCATTCATGACGAGGATGTTGCAGGCGCGCAGCTCTTCGATGCAGTCCGCCAGCACATCGACCTCGGCACGCCCGGGCAGCAACTGCGAGGTTTCGCGCTTGAGTTGGCCTATCAGGCCTTGCACGGTGCGCAACTGCCCGTTGCTGGTGCCCAGCCATTCCACCGATTGCTGCGCCGCCGCCGACAGGGCTTGGGCGTTTTGCACCAGGCGCTGACTCAAGCCTCCTTGGGTTTGCGCGGCCACGGCCAGGTCGTTGGCAGCGTTGAGCGTGCGGCCCGAGCGCGCGCGGATGTCCGCCAGCGCCGCACCGGTTTCGCGTGTGCGCTCAATGCCGCCGTGTATGTCTTGCAGCACCTGCTGCAAATAGCTGTCGGCAGCCACGGTGCTGGTGGTGATGCCAGAAATCATCTGGCGGATTTGCACCGTGGCGTCATTGGTGCGCGTGGACAGCTTGCGCACCTCTTGGGCCACCACGGTAAAGCCGCGGCCCTGCTCCCCGGCACGCGCAGCCTCGATGGCGGCGTTGAGCGACAGCAGATTGGTCTGCATGGCGACTTTCTGGATCAGGTCAACGATGTTCTCAATCTCGTCTTTGTGGCGCATGACCTCGCGAAAGCGCTCTTCCAAACCTTGTGCCGATGGCTCCAGCGCGGCAATGCGCTCCATGGTCTGGTTCAGCAGGCCATCGCCATGCACCGCCAGTTCGTGCATCGAATGAACCTCGTTGCGGGTGATGGCAGCCGACTGCACCATCGACGCAACGCTGGCATCCAGCGCGCCCACACCCTCAAGCAACTGCCCCAGAACAGACGACTGCTCGCGCGAGGCGCTGACCACCCGGGTAAACGACGACATCATGCTGGCGTTGTTCACGGTGACATCCAGGGCGTGTTTGTCCAGCCGCCCCAAGGCGCCAGCGTCTGCGCTGCCACCCCACCACCGGCGCCCGCTGCGGGCGCTGCCGACCACCCCGGCCAGAGCCATCAGGGTCAGGCACAAAAGAGCTGCCTCGTGCAACCCGTCCCAAGGGACAGACCACGCGGGCCATGCCAGTGCCGCCAAAGACAGCACCAAGGTCGAACTGAGCAGGGCGCCCATGTGCAGTTTTCGCCTTAGGCCGCCAGCAGACCGCGTGCGCGCGCCATGGTCATGGCGGTGTCTTCAATCATGTCTTCCTGGCCGCCGACCATGCCCCGGCGCCCCATCTCGACCAGGATGTCGCGCGCGGGCACGCCGTATTTTTTCTGGGCGCGCTTGGCAAACAGCAAGAAACTGCCGTACACGCCGGCATAACCCAAGGTGAGCGCGTCGCGGTCGATGCGGATCGGAAAGTCCATGATCGGCACCACCAAGTCTTCAGCCACGTCTTGGATCTTGAAGACGTCCACGCCGGTCTCGATACCCATCAGGTCGCAGACAGCGATAAAGACTTCCATCGGCGTGTTGCCCGCACCAGCGCCGAGGCCAGCCGCAGCGGCATCGATGCGATTGGCGCCGACTTCAATCGCCGCCAGGCTGTTGGCCACGCCCATCGCCAAGTTATGGTGGCCGTGAAAGCCCAGCTCGGTCTCGGGTTTGAGGGCAGCGCGCACCGCGCCCAGGCGGCTCTTGACGGTCTCGGGCAGCAGGTGGCCGGCGGAGTCGGTGACGTAGATGCAGTTGGCACCGTAGCCTTCCATCAGCTTGGCTTGCTTGACCAGGCCTTCGGGGCTGTTCATGTGCGCCATCATCAAAAAGCCCACCGTGTCCATGTCCATCTTGCGGGCCATGGTGATGTGCTGCTCAGAGACGTCGGCCTCGGTGCAGTGGGTCGCCACGCGGATGGTGGTGACGCCCAAGCCGTGTGCCATCTTCAGATGATCGACAGTCCCGATACCAGGCAACAGCAGGGCAGAGACTTTGGCCTGCTTCATCAGCGGAATCACAGCGCCGAGGTATTCCTCGTCGGTGTGCGCCGGGAAACCATAGTTGACCGAACTGCCGCCCAAGCCGTCACCGTGCGTGACTTCGATCAGCGGAATGCCAGCGGCGTCCAGGCCGCAGGCGATGGACTTCATTTGCTCCAGCGTCATCAGGTGGCGCTTGGGGTGCATGCCGTCGCGCAACGTCATGTCGTGGACGGTGATTTTTTTGCCTTTGAGTGTCATGGTGTGTTTCCTTGTCTTTAAGCGGCTACGGCCACGGGGACGATGACGGGAACGAGCGTCAAAGCGCCGCTCAAGATTTCTTCGGCAAACATCTCGGCGGTGCGGGCCGCCGCCGCCGTCATGATGTCCAAGTTGCCAGCGTATTTGGGCAGGTAGTCGCCCAGGCCTTCAACTTCCATGAAGACGCTGACGCGGTTGCCGTCAAACACCGGGCCGTTGACCAGGCGGTAGCCGGGCACATATTTTTGTACCTCTTGGATCATGTCGTGGATCGACTGGGTGATGGCGGCTTGGTCGGGCTCGGTCTCGGTCAGGCAGTGCACCGTGTCGCGCATCATCATCGGCGGCTCGGCCGGGTTGATGATGATGATGGCCTTGCCTTTTTTGGCGCCGCCGACTTTTTCAACGGCACCGGCGGTGGTGCGGGTGAATTCGTCAATGTTCTTGCGCGTGCCGGGGCCAGCGGATTTGGACGACACCGTGGCGACGATTTCGCCGTAGGCCACCGGCTGGATGCGGCTGATGGCGAACACCATCGGAATCGTCGCCTGACCACCACAAGTGACCATGTTGACGTTCATCTCACGCTGGCCGACGTGTTGCTTCAAGTTGACCGGCGGCACGCAGAACGGGCCAATCGCAGCGGGTGTCAGGTCGATCATCATCGCGCCCTGCTCGTTCACTTTGCGTGAGTTTTCGGCATGGACGTAGGCGCTGGTGGCGTCAAAAACGATCTGTACGCCGTCGGCTTTCATGTGCGGAATGAGGCCATCCACACCGTCGGCGGTGGTCTTGATACCCATCTCGCGCGCACGCTTCAAGCCGTCCGATTCGGGGTCGATGCCAACCATCCAGACCGGCTCCAGCACCGCGCTGCGTTGCAGTTTGGCCAGCAAATCGGTGCCGATGTTGCCGGGGCCGATGAGGGCGCATTTGATTTTTTTGGTGGTCATGGGGAAGCTTTCTTTGTCTTACGAATGTCAAATAAAGCGCACTGAGCAGCCACCGATGCCGCCGATGCTGACGCGCAAACTGTCGCCGGCCTGCACTGGAACCATGATGCCCAGCGAGCCGGACAGCACCACTTCGCCCGCCTTCAGGCCCATGCCCAAGCGGCCTAGCGTGTTGGCCAGCCACGCCACGGCGTTGGCCGGGTGGCCGAGCGCCGCAGCGCCCGCGCCGGTGGCGACGATTTCGCCGTTTTTCTCTAGCACCATGCCGCAGGTGCCCAAGTCCACATCGCGCGGATCGACCAAGCGGTCGCCCAGCACAAATACGCCGCACGAGGCGTTATCGGCGACGGTGTCCTGGATTTTGATTTTCCAGTTTTCGATGCGTGAATCGACGATTTCAAAGCAGGCCATCACGCCTTCGGTCGCCGCAATCACATCGGCAGCGCTGACGCCCGGGCCCATCAAATCGCGCTTCAGCACAAAAGCGATTTCGCCCTCGGCCTTGGGCTGGATCAGGGTTTTGGCTTCAATCGGCTGGCCTTCGTTGTAGACCATGCCGTCGAGCAAGATGCCAAAGTCGGGCTGGAACACGCCCAGCATGTTCATCACCGCTTGGCTGGTGACACCAATTTTTTTACCAACCACACGCTCGCCCGCGCCAACGCGCCGGGCAATCAAACGCTGCTGGATGGCGTAGGCGTCTTCGATGGTGATGTCGGGGTGGCGCGTGCTCAGGGGCGTGACGGTGCGGCAGCCGGTGAGGGCGTCGTACAGCTCATCGCCCAGGGTGGAATGGAGTTCAGGGGTCATATTGATAAGCGTTTAATTACTATTAATTTGATAGCTACTAGCGCACGTATTTAAAGGGCTAGAGCCTATTTTTATTCAAAATAAACTGTCCATCGGGCTTGTTTAGAGCTTGATACAGACGTTTTTCATGTCGGTATAGAACTCCAGCGAGTGCACGCCCCCTTCACGGCCAATGCCGGACTGCTTGGAGCCGCCAAACGGCGTACGCAAGTCGCGCAGGAACCAGCTGTTGACCCACGCCAGACCGACCTTCATGCGCTGCGCCGTGCGGTGGGCGCGGGCCAAATCGCGTGTCCAGATGGCAGTCGCCAAGCCGTAGACGTTGTCGTTGGCCTTGGCCAGCACTTCTTCTTCGCTGTCGAACGGCGAGATATGGCAGCAGGGGCCAAAGATTTCTTCTTTGACGACGCGGGCGCTTTCGGACAATCCCGTCCAAATGGTCGGCTGCACCCAAGCACCGCCGGCGTAGTCCGCACCCATATCCGGCACACCGCCGCCAGTGATGACGGTGGCGCCTTCTTCGACCGCCAGTTGGTAATACGACAGCACTTTTTCTTGGTGCTCTTTGCTGATCAGCGGGCCCATGCTGGTGGCAGCATCGTCCGGCAGACCGACTTTCATGCCTTCAGCGCCCAGCTTCAAAGCGGCGACGAATTTATCGAAAATCGGGCGCTCAACATACACGCGCTCGGTGCCCAAACACACTTGGCCGCAGTTGACGAAGGCCGAGCGCAACGTGCCTTCAATGGCGGCGTCAAAGTCGCAATCGGCAAACACGATGGCGGCGTTTTTGCCGCCCATTTCCAAGCTCACCGGGCGCGCGCCGTGGGCGGCGGCCTTCATGATGGCCTCGCCGGTGCGCGTTTCGCCGGTGAAGGTGATGGCATCGACGCCAGGATGGGTGGTGACGAACTCACCGGCCGAGCCAGGGCCAAAGCCGTGCACCACGTTGTACACACCGGGCGGAATGCCGGCGGCGTTCATCACCTCGCCCAACAGGGCGGCGGTTTGCGGGGTTTCTTCCGACGGCTTGACGACCACGGTGTTGCCGCAGGCCAGCGCCGGGCCGACTTTCCACGTCATCAGCAGCAGCGGCAGGTTCCACGGGCAGATCACGCCGACCACGCCGATGGGTGCGCGGTAGCCGTAGTTGATGGCACCCCGGCCATCGGGCGTGGCGGTCTCAAAAAACTCAGTGGGGACGTTTTTAACGATGTCGGCAAACACCTTGAAGTTGGCCGCGCCGCGGGGGATGTCGATGTGGCGCGCCAAGCTCATTGGCTTGCCGGTGTCGGCGCATTCGGCCGCCAGAAATTCATCAAAGCGCTGGTTAATGCCATCGGCCACGGCGTGCAGGCGCTCAACACGCTCGGCCACGCTCATCTGGCCCCAAGGGCCATCCAACGCGGCGCGGGCGGCGCTGACGGCGGCATCGACTTGCGCCTTGTCGGCCTCGTGCACCGTGGCAATGGCCGCGCCTGTCAGCGGCGATTTTTTGTCAAATTGGCGCTCGCTGGCGACGTATTCGCCGTTGATGAAGTTCAGGATGTTTTTCATAGTCAAGGTTCAGTAGAGAGGGCGCGGGGTTCGCAGAAGTCAGAGGTCAAGCCCCAGAACGCGCAAGCCAGCGCGGGCAATGATTTCATCTTGGGCTTCACTGCCGCCCGAGACGCCGATGCCGCCAATGCGCACACCGCCTTCAACTATCGGCAAGCCGCCACCAAAGGCGACAAAGCGCGGGCGCAGCACGATGCCTTCGCGCACCGCCGCCGAGTGCGTCGCCAGCACCTCGGGCCATTGCCCGGTCGGCAGGCCAAAGCTGGCCGCCGTGTAGGCCTTGTCGATGGCAATGTCGATGGAGTGCAGCGGTGCGCCAGGCATACGCACAAAGGCCGCCAGCACACCCGCCGCGTCCACCAACGCAATGTTGACGGGCATGCCCAAGTCGCTGGCTGCCTGCACCGCTGCCGCTGCCGCTTGCAACGCGGGGGCCGCCGCAATGACGCGCTGCACCTGGCTGTGCACAAAAGTGGCGGATAGGGCGGAAACGGAGGAAGTCGAATCAGACATGGACGTGCTCCGGCTTAAAACGCTTTGAGCAGCGTCATGCGCAGCAGCGTGCCTTTGGGCTGTGGCCCGGTGCCGGCTTCAGCGCGCAGCTCTTTGTAGAGGGCGCCCTTGAGCACCGTGCCGGGAGCGAGCGGGTACGCCACTTCAGCACCCAGCGCGTGGCGTGAGGACTTGTTGGTGCTGGCGAAAGGGCCGCTGTCGTTGCTGGTTTGCCATTGGCTGTAACCGACGATGCCGGCCTGCACCGGGCCAAAGGTTTTTCCCAAGCCCCATTCGATGGTGGCCTGGTTGCCATGGCGAAAACCGTTGTCCATCTTGCCGTTGCGCTCAAAGCGCATCAGGGCCGAGCCGGAAATGCTTTTCGCGCTGTCAAAGTAGTAGGTCATGCCCCCCGTCAGCATGGTGCTTTTGAAGCCCTTGCCGGGGGATGCCGGGCGACTGGTGCTGCCGTTGTCCAGCCACACACCAGCAGCGGCCACGGCGTCCCACTGCGTGCCGTGCCAACCGAGTACCAGCGGGCCTAGATAGACATCGCCCACGCCGGTGTGGCGGTCAGTAATAGCCGCGGCACCAATGTCCAGCGAGGTGCGCAGCACTGGCACGATGGCTTCAACGCCGTAGTCGGCGCCCAACAGTTTTTGTCCGGTCATCCAGACAAAGCGGTTGGCCAGCGCCGTCACGCTGCCGGTGTTGGAGCCAGGCAGATTGCTGCTGGAGCCAGGGGCGCGAAAATGGTTGATGTCGTAGTGCACCAGGTAGCCCAGGTAATAAAAACCGGGCGGTGGCACGCTGGAGCCTTGAATGCCTTCCACGCCGGGCACATAGTGGCCCTCAGCCTGCGCCGCCAGGGGGGCCAGCCCCCCGAGCAGCGCCAGCACGGCGGCGGCAGCAAAATGTCGTTGCATAGTTTTTTCTTTCATGCGATGCGTCAAAAAAAGCGGGCGGAGGTGCTCAGGCGATCATGTGTAGACGTCGGTGAACGAGGACACCAGCTCACCCGTGTGGTAGAAAATTCCGCTGCCCAAGCGGTCTTCGCTCCAGGTAGTGACCGGGCGATCCGGCTGCGCCAGGTAACCCAGACCGGCAAAGGTTTCGTTGCGGTTGCCGCTCGGGTCAAAGAAGTAAATGGTCTCGCCGCGCGTAATGCCGTGGCGTGTCGGGGCGACATCAATCTTGACCTTGTTCTTGGCCATGATGTCGGCCGCCTTGAGCACGTCGTGCCATGAGTCAAGGAAGAAGGCGATGTGGTGCAGGCCGCTGGTCGGGCCGCCGACAAAGGCGATGTCGTGCGGTGTGCTGGTGCGGGCCAGCCAGGTGGCGGCCTGCATCTTGCCTTCGGGGCCAACCAAAATCTGCTCGGTCAAGAAGAAATCCAGGCACTCTCGCATGAAGCGGGTGTTGTCTTCCACCGTGTTGATGCCGGCTTCGGGGTTCATCTCGCACATCAGCAGGCAGTGGTCAATCCAGTGCGCACCGGCGCCACGGATACCGTCGGGCCACGGGTCGGGGTTGAGGGTGCCGACGTCGGTGCCGACGTATTCCTTCATGGCGTACAGGCGCATTTCGTGGCCGCTGGGCAGGTTGAACTGCAACATGCGGCCCGTCGAGGGCAGCGCGCCTTCGGCCAGCATCGTCGTCTTGACGCCCCAGGCCTCGATGCGCGTTTGCAGGGCGTCGAGGTCTTCGTCTTTTTCGACTTTGTAGGCGACGTGGTTCAAGCCAGCACGGTCGCTCGGGGTCAGGATGAGCGAGTATTTGTCCCACTCGTCCCAGCACTTCAGGTAGACATTACCGGCGTTGTCTTTCATCACGGTTTTCAGACCCAGAACGTTCTCGTAGTGGTTGACGGCAGCATCGATGTCCATGACCCGAATGCTTGCGTGGCCCATTCTTAGTACACCCATTTCATGTCTCCTTCAGTTGTTGTATCGCGGGGGTGGCTGGGGGCGCCGTGGGCTTGCCCCAACCCAGTGAAAAAGGCTTGTTCAGCCTGCCTGCCACTTCGAGCCGCACCGCTTCGGTGGGCGCCACCCGGCAGGCCAGGGTGTATCCGTTGGCGCGTTCTTGCGCACTGACATGGGCGCTGCTGACCGGCCCGAGCAGGCGCACTTGGCCGGACAGCACGCGCACTTTGCAGACACCGCAGCCGCCGTTGACGCAGCCGACCGGAATGCCTTTGCGCCCCAGGCGCAACATGCCTTCCAGCAAGCTCTCGTCGGTGGTGCAGGCGTAGGTGTCGCCGGTTTGTGCAATCGTGACTTGCACGCGTTCCGGGGCCAAAGCCGAGGGTGACATCGCCAGTCGCTCCTCAGACGCGCCGAAACAGCGGACTGCGCGCGTCTTGCACGTCGGCCGCCGACAGGAATTTTTCGGTGTAGATGTCGCGCTCAAACAGGCGCCCCTGCATCAGCGTGCGGATGCAGGCTTCAATCATCAAAGGCGGCCCGCACAGGTAGGCTTTGTGGCCGGCAAAGCTGCTGCCAAAGTGCGCCTGCGCGGCCTCGTGTACGTAGCCCTTGGCGCAGCTCCAACCCTCACCTGCAGCGCCTTCCGACACCTCCGTCACCTCCGACAGGGCCGGCAAGTAGGTGAAGTTCGGGTGCTGCACCGCCAGCGCGCGAAACTCGGCGTCGTAGTACAACTCGCTGGCGCAGCGTTGGCCGTAGACCAGCGTGATCGGCTGCGTGCAGCCACTGGCCAACAACTCCAAAATCATGGCGCGCGGGCTGGACAGGCCTGAGCCGCCGGCCATGAAGACCATCGGCACCGCTGCCGAACGGCGCACGAAAAATCGCCCGTACGGCCCGGTCAGCGCCACCCGGTCACCTTCCTGGAGTTGCTCGTGCAGCCACGTCGTTCCGGCGCCGCCGGTCACCAAACGCACATTCAGTTCAATCTCGCTGCTGGTGCCGTCGGGGCCAGGCGCGTTGGCAATCGAGAACGCCCGCCCCCCTTCGACACCCGGAATCTGCACCTGCACGTATTGCCCAGCCTGGTAGTGGATGGGGGTGTCCAGCGTCAGGTGCAGCGCCTTGATGGTCGGCGTCAGCTGCTCGATGCGCGCTACGGTGGCGACAAAGTCGCGCACGGCAATCACCTGCGCATCAGGCTCGTCTTCCAGGTCGGCCTCGATGGTGGCGTCGGACAGCAGCGTGGCGCAGCAGGCCAGCGCCATGCCGTCGTCGCGCTCCATCTCCATCAGCGCAAACGGATTCGCCGGGCCGTGGTCGAATTCACCGTCGGTGACCTGCACCTTGCAGGTGCCGCACAGGCCGTGGCCGCAGGCGTGCGGAATGTAAATACCCTGGCGCAGCGCGGCGTCCAGCAGAGTCTGGCCGTCTGCCACTTCAATGGTGGCGCCCAGGGGTTCAAGGGTCAGTTGATAGCTCATGGAGTGTCTGGCCCGGGCGCTGCCTGATGGCTGCGCCCGGGGGATGCCTTGCTTGAACGGGTTAACGAGTTCGCGGATTAGCTGAAAGAACCTTCGATGCCAGTCAGGCCTGGGGTGCGAAAGCGGATCGCATCCTTGTGGATCAGGCCGTTGCCTTCCAGGGTTTTGGCCGGGTCGGGCGTCCAGGGCTGGCCGGACTTGAACCACTCCACCGCATCCCAGTCGATGCGCGCAAAGTCCGGGTGCGCGCCATACACGCCGGGCAAAACGGCTGCGGTCAGGGCACCAAAGGGCGTATCGGCCGGCAGCGGCAGGGCCACCGGCGAGCAGAACATCAGATGGTCTTCCCAGCCAATGAACAGCAGCGGTGCCGGAAAATTGGCACGCACGTCCTTGGCCGGAAATTTGTAGGGCTTGAGGGCTTTGACGCTCATGGCTTGTCTCCTGCTTTCTCCGTAGCGGTTGCGGCGGCAGCAGCAGCGGCGCCAGGGATCGGTGGCAGCTCTTCACCGCGCCAAGCGGCAAAGTTTTTCTGGTCTTCCGAGCCTTCAAAGTCGAAGTTGTCGCGGCCCACTTCCATCTCGTACCAATCGAGCACGGCCATCAGCGGGTCAAACCCTTCAGCGGTCGGATCAACACCAGGCTTGAAGCAGTTGCCCTGGTAAATCTGCTGCACCGGCAGCCAGGCCTGGATGTATTTTTCGGGCTCGTGGTCAAAGATACCCTTGCAGCCGTCACTGCAGAAGTGGTACTTCTCGCCCTCAAACTCGCTTTCGCGGTAGCAAATCTTGGTCGCATCGCCCGGCTCGGTAAAGCCCATCGGGATCTGGCAGGTGGTGCACAGCATCGGCAGCGTGTTGTTATAGAAACGCCGGCCTTCTTCGTGCTCTTTGCGGTAGTGCTCCAGGCGGGGACGGTAGTGCTTGTCGAAGGTGTCGGGGTATTTTTCCGACAGCCACTGCATTTCTTCTTCCTTGGGCACCCAGGTGTGAAAGGGCGCCGCAGCGGTGTAGTTATAGAAAATATTCCACGCCTGGTGGCTGATGTGATCCTTGCCTTCGCACGCCATCTTCCAGCCCAGTGGCTCGCGGATGCCGTAGCGCGCCAAGTCCCGGAACAGCGCACCGCCGTTTTCTTCGGCATACATCTCCCACGCCTCTTTCCAGCTCATCACGCGCTTGGGCAGCATGTAGTCCTGCATCATCGCCACCAGCGTCAGCACGCGGTAGCCGCGCCAGAACCACTTGTCGATCCAGCCTTGCACGATCGGTACGTTGCCCGGGTCTTGCTCCAGCATGAACTTGATGCACTCAATGCCCAGCGTCATGTGGCGCGACTCGTCCGACTGTGCCGAGAAGCCAAAGGTGACGGTGGACAGGTCGCCGTTGTGCGCCGCGCCCGACATGAAGGGCACAAACAGCAAGTTGGTCAGCACGTATTCAAACGAGAAGCTGACGGCGGTCAGAAACTCGAACGGGCCAGCGGTCAGCGCGTCTTCAAAGAACGACTTGGGCACCGACAGGAACCACACGCGGTCAAACCAATGGCTGCCGTTGTGCATGCCGTTGAAGTACTTGTTGTAGTGCGACAGGGCGTGGGTTTCGGTCTGGAAGTGGCGCAGCTCATCTACCGACTGCATCTGCGCCGCAACGCGTGCGCCGGGGCCGGTGAAGTGGCGACCGGCATGGGCAAAGCCACGGTGGGCGTAGTACTCCAGCGGCACCACGCCTTGGATGAACAGTTTCAGCGCGTTGATGTAGCGCGCATCTGACACCCCCAACTGGCCATTGTTTTGCGCAAAGGCCTCGATCACGGCGTAGAGTTTTTTCTCTTTTTCGCCCTGGTACTTCCAGTAGGACTCCATCGTCAGGCGGAACGGGTCTTCCCACTTGTCCCAGTCGTGGATCTTGATGCCTTCGTATTTATCGTAGGGGAACACTTTGTCCATCGGCTGGTAGGTGGTGTCCCAACCCAGGCCGCGCGTCATGGCGGTGTAGCGGTCTTTCAGACCCAATTTCTTTTTGCTAACAGGGGCGTCCATCATGGTCTCCTTGTGTATTTTTCGGGGGTACGGTGCGCGGGTGCGGTCAGTTCAACCAGCTCAGGGAGAACTCGTCGTCGTCTTCATCGACGCGGCCCGAGAGCGTGACCAAATTGACCTGAATTTGCTGCAAATCGAACGGGCGGCCCACGATCTCTTCGATCGTCTCGCGGCGCACCACCAGACGGCCGGGGGCGTCGATCTTCACCAGACCGGGCGACTGCACCGCCACGGCTTCAGGGTTGTCGGCCAGGATGGCCTCGATCACCGGACGGGACTCTTCGTTGTCCTGGAAGGCAATAAAAACTTTGGAAATCACGGGTGTGGTCATGGCTATTCCTAAATTCCTGCGGGCTCAAACAGCCAAGCCGGCTTTGCGGGCACGGGCGTCAAGGGCTTCGCGTACGTCCTGCAACACAGCAGCGCCGCGCTCGCCCAGTGCCATGTCGGCCACGGGCGCCAAGGCCTTTTGGGCCTGCTGCACATAAGACTGGTACCAGCCGGTAATCAGGCTGCAGTTGTCGTCCGACTCGGCGGCAGCTACCTTGATGACCGCGTCAATCCAGCGCGTGGTTTCGGTGTGCCACTCGGGCATGAAGGCCGTCAACATCGACACCGCTGTGCCGCCCTGCGTGGCCAGTTGGTCATCGACAAAGTGGTTGTAGATCAGCGGGAACAGCAAGCCGTCGAGCGCCAGGTTGTGCGCCACAAACAGCTCGAACGGATCGAGCACCACCAGCGTGTCTTCGGCGTAGCGGCGCAGCACCTGCCAGCGCGGGTCTTCCAGCCAGTCCTTTTTGCCGGCGTCGAGTGCGCCCGGCTCTTCCAGCGCCAACCCCAGGCGCGTCAGGTATTGCGCCACGCCCAATTGGTCCATGGCATGGAACATGGCCGGCGCAGTGAACGCCGTGCCGTAGCCGCGTGAGCACACCTGGCAGTTGTTCATGTTGCCGGCCCAAGCCACATGGCGTAGCGGCAGCAGCACTTCGCACGCCTTGGCGCGCAAGGCGTCGGGCATCTTGGCGATCAGGCCGCGCGATTCGACGAACTGGTAGTTCGACTCCATCGCCTCTTGCTGTCGGGCGCGCGCCATCGTCCAGTTGGCGTAATAGAACTGGCGCGGATCGCGCAGTGCATACCAGTCGGCCATCTTGACGGCGGTGCGACCGGTGTCAAACAACTCAAACTCTGGCTCCCAGGTCGGGCGGTACTGGAAGTTGGCAGTCGGCTGCACGCCCAGCGTCGCCTCTTGGTAACGCGAGGCCACCTTGTCACCGGTATACGCAGCGACGCGCTTAAAAGTGTTGCGCAGGGGCTGGATAGTCCGCGCTTGCAAATCAACGTTCATGGGGGTTTGTCTCCTCGGGGTGGATGGAAAGCGGCACGCTGGCGATAGAGGTATTGATGGCTTTAGTCGTGCAACCGGAGCGCCTTCTGGGCGACGCAAAATTCCTCAAAGTCACGTTCGTGCAGCATCAGTTCGACCGACAACTCGGGCCAGCCGATGGAAAACTCGAACTCGATAAAACCATTGCTGCGCCGATTCAGCACACGCACAAACCGGCGTGACACATCACATTCAGGCAGGGTTTCAAAATCAATGTGGGCGGCAGTCTGCATAGGGGCTCCTGGCATGGCTTGGTACGCTGAAGTGCTTGCAGGGAGCGTGCCAGTCCACACCAAAAAAGGCTTAATATCGATAAAACTAGGGTTAGTCCCTAAAAATGCCGCTCTTTTTTCATCTCGAATCGCCCCGCCAGAACGTGACCGCGTGCCCAAGCGACATGTCCTCCGCAGAAACCCTGACACTTGTATTTACATTGGTGCAATGCAGCATGATGAATTCATCACCTACCGCTACAGAAAAGTGCGCATTTGATGAAATTTTTGGTTTTAGGGGTGATTGCGTATGGCGCCAATTTCATTTTTTATCGATAGTTGCACCATGACGCCTCCCTCGCTCCCTGCCCTGCCATCTGATGCCGACTTGCGTCGACTGGTGCACTTTTCCAGCGGCGACGGCCGCATCTGGCTGTCCGGGCAGCGCATGTTGCTGGTACACGCCGCCGCGCTGCAGGCGCTGCGGCGCGAGTTGATGGCCACGCTGGGGCCACAAAACACGCGCTGCCTGTTGCTGCGCGCCGGGTACGCCTCGGGCGAGGGCGATGCGCTGCTGGCGCGCCAAGTGCGTCCTCATGCCTCGCTGTTTGATGTGTTTGCCGTCGGCCCGCAGCTGCACATGCTTGAAGGCGCAGTACAGGTCACGCCGCAGGTGTTTGAGGTGGATGAGGCGGCGGGACACTTTCGCGGTGTCTTTCGCTGGGATCACAGCTGGGAAGCCGAAGTGCATACGCGCGACTTTGGCGTGCAATCCGAGCCGGTGTGCTGGATGCTGTTGGGTTATGCCTCGGGCTACACCAGCGCCTTTTTTGGTCGCCCGACGCTGTACAAGGAAACGCAGTGCGCTGGCGCCGGGCCCAGCCACTGCCTGATTGAGGGCCGCTTTGCCGAAGAATGGCCCGACGGTGATGCCATGGCGCGCGACTACGATCCCGACTCGATGCTGGTACGCCTGGACGAGCTGAATTCACAGGTGCAAGCGCTGCGTACGCAATTGCAGCCCAGCGCCGCCAGCACCACACTGATCGGCAATTCACCCGCCTTCAATCAGACCCTGGATTTACTGCGCATGGCGGCGCCGACCAATGTGACGGTGCTGCTGACGGGAGAAACCGGCGTCGGCAAAGAGCGCGTGGCGCGCGCGCTGCACGCCCTGAGTACGCGCGCGGACAAGCCGTTTATCGCCGTCAACTGCGCCGCGCTGCCGGCCGAACTGATCGAGAGCGAATTGTTTGGTGCCGAGAAAGGGGCTTTCACCGGCGCCACCAGCGCGCGGCCCGGGCGTTTTGAGCGCGCCCACGGCGGCACGCTGCTGCTCGACGAGCTGGGCGAGCTGCCGCTGGCGGCACAGGCCAAGCTGCTGCGCGTGCTGCAAGAGGGCGAGATCGAGCGCTTGGGCAGCGCGCAAACGCGCAAGGTGGATGTACGCGTCATCGCCGCCACCAATATCGACCTAGAACAGGCCGTGGCCGAAGGGCGTTTTCGCCGCGACCTGCTGTACCGCCTGAACGTCTACCCGATCCGCATTCCGCCGCTGCGCGAGCGCGTGGACGACATCGAGCCGCTGGCGCGCCACCTGTTGGCGCAATACGCCGCCACGCACGGCAAACGTGCGCAGGGCTTCACCGAACGGGCATTGAGCGCCCTGCGCGAACACGACTGGCCGGGCAATGTGCGCGAGCTGGAGAATCTGATCGAGCGCGGGCTCATCCTGACCCCACCGGGGGCACTGATTGATGCGCCGATGCTGTTTCCGCAGCAGCACCATCACACCAGCGCCGCCAGCACCACCGTCAACGCCGCTGGCGCGCTGGAATCCGCAGCGCCTGCCGACCCGGCGCAGGCCAGCGCCCTGTACGACACCCTGCAGCGCAGCGGCCTGTCATTGGAAGTGCTGGAAGACACGCTGATCCGTGAAGCCGTGCAGCGTGCCAGTGGCAACCTGGCCGCCGCCGCCCGCGCCCTGGGCCTGACGCGGCCCCAGTTAAGTTATCGCCTGGCGCGCCTGCAAGAGCGTGCCCGCTGATCCTGCGCCGCCCTGGCCTGCCCTGTCATCCTCCGCCCATTCAGCATTTTTCCCTACCATGGCCAAACGTCCTTTTCTCCCTGCTGCGACTGCCGACGACAGCGCACAGAGCGCCGTGATCGACACCTCGCGCACGCTCACCGAGCAAACCTACAACCAGTTGCGCGACGACATCATCGAAGGGCGCCTGGAGCCCGGCAGCAAGCTGCGCATCGAGCACCTGCGCACGCAATACGGCGTCGGCGCCGGCACGCTGCGCGAAGCCCTGACGCGGCTGGTCAGCGACGCCCTGGTCAGCGCCGAAGGACAGCGCGGCTTTCGCGTCACGCCGATTGCCATCAGCGACCTGGAAGACATCACGCGGCTGCGCGTGCACATCGAAATCGAGGCGCTGCGCCAATCCATCCGCCACGGTGGCGACGTCTGGCGCAGCCAGTTGCGCGCCAGCTACGAGGCTATTTCTGCCCTGGAGCAGCCGATTACCGCCGCCTATCGGCGCCAGTGGGAGGCGCTGAACGTGCGTTTTCACGACGCGCTGCTGGCCGGCCAAGCTTCGCCCTGGACGCACAAGGTGCTGCGCGTACTGGCACGCCACAGCGAGCGCTACCGCTGCTGCGCCATCGTCCTGCCCGGTCTAGTGCGCGACGTGCACGCCGAACACACCGAAATTTTTGAACTCGCATTAGCCGGGCGCGAGGCGCGGGCTGCGCTGGCGCTGGAAGCACACATCTGCGCTACGCCACACCTGCTCCTGCAGGCGCTGCGCGATGGGCGACTGGTACTGCCCGGAGGCACATGAACGCGAGAGTTGTAAGGCCAATGAAAGGTCTTTGCGCATTTTTGGCAAAATGATTGGTTTTGCCAACCAATTAGCGTTCCCTGTTCCATGCTCCAGTACCTCACCGTTCCCGTCACTCCGTTCCAGCAAAATTGCTCCATCGTCTGGTGCGATGCCACGCAAGAGGCGGCCCTGATTGATGCCGGGGGCGACATCCCCGTGCTGCTGGCCCACATAGCGCAACGGGGCCTGACGCTCAAGGCGCTGTGGGTCACGCATGCGCACATTGACCACGCTGGCGGTGTCGGCGAACTGGCCGACACCTACGCGCTGCCCGTTATCGGCCCGCACCCCAGCGACCAGTTCTGGATCGACGGCCTGGTACAGCAAAGCGCCATGTTCGGCTTTCCTCCAGCGCAGCCCTTCACGCCCACGCGCTGGCTGCACGACGGCGACACAGTGCAGATTGGCAACGAGACGCTCAATGTGCGCCACTGCCCCGGCCACACCCCCGGCCACGTGGTGTTCCACGCCCCGCAAATCGACCGCGTGTTTGTCGGTGACGTGCTGTTTGCCGGCAGCATCGGGCGCACCGACTTTCCCCAGGGCAACCACCAGCAGCTGATCGACAGCATCGTCCAGCGCCTGTGGCCGATGGGCGATCAGACCGTCTTCATCCCTGGCCACGGCCCCGAAAGCACGCTCGGCCGCGAGCGCAGCAGCAACCCGTACGTCCAGGGCACCTGAAACCGGCGGGCGCTCACGGGCGCGGAGCCAGCGTGCCCGTGCTTTGACCACATGCCACGTTACTCCTATAAAAATAGCTTAAGGCGCTTACCCATCAAGGCCTAGAGGCTGTTTTAACCTTATTTCTATCTCCTGATTCCCGTTGGAGGGTGGCGGCGCAGCGGTTGATTTTGCGCAAACAACATCCAAAATAGAAACGATAACGAGAAAAATTCTCAATACGCGAGGCAAAATCTGGCACTGATCTCATTCAGCCACCAGAAAGGTTTGTCCCATGTCGCTTCGTTCCCTGCTTCTCGCCAGCGCCCTCGCCCTCAGTCTGCCCGCCCTGGCACTGGAATACCCAATTGGCGCACCGCACAACGTCGCCGGCATGGAAGTGGGGGCGGTGTACCTGCAACCCGTGGAAATGGAGCCCGACGGCCACATGCGCAAAGTGGCCGAGTCCGACATCCACCTGGAAGCCGACATCCACGCCCTGGGCAACAACGTCAACGGCTATGCCGAGGGCAGCTGGATTCCGTTTCTGCTGGTCAAGTACCAGCTGACCAAGCAAGGTTCGGGCGAAGTCATCCAGGGCGACATGATGCCGATGGTGGCCAGCGACGGCCCGCACTACGGCGACAACGTCAAGCTCGCCGGCCCCGGCAAATACCACGTCAAGTACACCGTGTACGCCCCCAATGCACCAGAAAACACCATGGGCCTGCACTACGGCCGCCACACCGACCGCGCCACCGGCGTGCGCCCCTGGTTCAAGCCGGTGACGCTGGAGTGGGACTTCACCTACGCCGGTATCGGTAAAAAAGGCGGATATTGAAATGCACCCCTTTTTACGTCAACGCACCGCCCTGGCTTTAGCCGCGGCGCTGTGTACCGGCGCGCTGCCTTTGAGCGCAGTGGCCGCGACCCACACCGATGCGATGCTGGCGCAACTCCAGGCACTGGTCGAGCGCGTCGAGCGCCTGGAAGCACAAAACACACAACTGCGCAGCGCGCTAGAGAGTGACCGCCTCAGCGAGAACGAGCCCGAGCTGGCGACGCGCATCAAAGCCGTGGAAGCGCAGCAGCAGGCGCTGCAATCGCCGGCCAGCAAATTGATCAAAGCACTGGAGGGCATCAGCGTCGAAGGCAGCTTGACCGGCATGGTGCAGCAGGCACGGCGCGGCGACCTGGACGACCCCAGCGCCGGCCACAGCCGCGCCAACTACCGGGGCGATGTCGCCGCGACCCTCCCCGGCGGCACATTTGGCAAGAACACCGGGAAGATTTTTGTGCACGCCCGCTTTGGCCAAGGCGAAGGCCTGGCGCTGCGCCCGACCTACACCGGCACGGCCAACAGCACCACCTTTGGCGGCAGCGACCTGGACGACACGCAATTCACCCTGGCGCAGGCCTGGTACCAGCTGGACATGCCGATCGGCAACGCCAGCAACGGGCGCAAAGCCAGCTTCACGCTGGGCAAGATCGACCCGTTCATGTTCTTTGACCAGAACAGCATTGCCGACGATGAGACCCGGCACTTTGCCAACAACGTTTTTGTGCATAACCCGCTGCTCGACTCGGGTGGCGACCTGGGCGCTGACCGTTACGGCTTCTCGCCCGGCGCCATTGCCGCCTACGAAGACGCCCGCGACAAGGCCCTACCCTGGGGCGCATCGATCGGCGTGTTTGGTGCCGGCAACGGCGCCAATTTCAGCGCCAGCAGCGGCAAGCCGCTGGTCATTGCCCAGGCATGGGTATCGCCGCGCATCAATATGCTGCCCGGCACCTACCGCGCCTACGTCTGGAGCAACGCCCGCGCCAGCAACTTTGACGACAGCGCCGCGCGCCACAGCGGCTTTGGCCTCTCGGCGGATCAGCGCGTCACCGACACCCTGACGCTGTTTGGCCGCTACGGACAGCAGACTTCAGGCAGCGCGCGTTTCAACCGCGCCCTGACCGTGGGCGGTGAGCTGGACGGCTCGGCTTGGGGTCGCGGCGCCGATGGCCTGGGCATGGCCTTGGGCCTGTTACGCACCAGCGGCCGTTTTGCCGCCGCGTCGGTGGCAGAAATAGATACCTACGGCCACGCCGCGCGCGGCGCGGAGCGCCTTGGCGAGCTGTACTACCGCATCCACCTGAACAAGCACGTCGAAATCACGCCCAGCCTGCAATACATGGCACGCCCCGCTGCCGATCCGGACGCCAAGGGCATTGCCGTGGTCGGGCTGCGTGCCCGGGTGGGCTTTTGATGGCACGGTACGCACGCCAACTGCTGGCCTGCGCGGCTCTGACCCTGGCGGCGGGCGCGGTAGCAGCACAAGAGTTGCCCACCTTCCGACTAGAAATGAAGAACGGCCACTTTGACCCGACCGAGGTGGTTGTGCCGGCCAACACCCGCTTCAAGCTGGTACTGCACAACGCCGGCACCGACGCCGAAGAGTTCGAGAGCCTGGAGCTGAAGAAGGAAAAAGTGCTAGCGCCTGGCGCCACCAGCTTTGTGGTGTTTGCCCCGCTCAAGCCGGGCAGCTACCGCTTTTTTGGTGAATTCCACCCAGACACGGCGCAAGGCCGCATCGTTTCCCGCTAACCCGTAACAGGAATCCCCATGGTCAACGCCTTTGTCATCGTCTGGCGCGAAAGCCTGGAAGCCATGCTGGTCATCGGCATCCTGTCAGCCTGGGTCAACGGGCGCGGCGGTGGTGGCGCACGCACCGCCTTGTGGAGCGGCGTGCTGGCCGGCCTGGCGCTGGCCGTGGCACTGGCGGCCTTGATGCAAGGCACGCTGGGCATCCTGCCCGACGAGGGACAGGAGATTTTTCAGACGCTGCTGATCGTGTTTGCCGCCTTGCTGATGACGCACATGGTGCTGTGGATGCGCCGCCACGCCCGTGGCCTGCGCCGCGAGATGGAGAGCGCGCTGGACAACGCCGCCGCACGCCAAGGCGCTTGGGGCATTGCCGCCGTGGCCGCGCTGGCCGTGGCACGCGAAGGCGCAGAAACCGTCATCTTCCTACAAGGCATGGCCTCGGGCGCCGGCTGGGGCGCGTTGCTGCCGTCGGCGCTGGCTGGTTTTGCGCTGGCCGGCGTGACCGCCTGGGCCGCCGCGCGCGGTCTGCGCCTGCTGCCGCAGCACCAGGTGTTGCGCGCCAGTGCCAATTTGTTGCTGTTGTTTGCCGCTGGCATGTTGGTGCTGGGCAGTGACCGCCTGATCAGCCTGAAATGGCTGCCGCCCGGCCCCGATCCACTGTGGGACACCAGCGCCTGGCTGGACGATGGCGCCGGCGCCGGCAAGTGGCTGGCCGACCTGTTTGGCTACCGTGCCCGCCCGGCCACGGCCAACGTGGTGGTGTTCTTTGGCTTTTGGCTGCTGATGGCGGTGCAGCACGGGTGGCCGGCGCGCGCGGTGCCCAAGTCCGCCATCCCCTTGCACGCTGAATGACTACACAGCCCCTGCATTTCATGCCACGCCAGCGACCGCGCACGCGGCTGGCGCGGCTGGGCGACTGGATGGCGCGCCACCGCAGCGCCATTGCGCGCCTGCAGTGGGCCATCGTCGTGCTGTATTTCGTGCTGGTCGCCGTACCGGCCTTTTTGCCGCTGCCGCCGGAAGATGCGCGCATGGCCAACAACTTCACGCGTGTGGCGCAGTTTGCCTTCTGGGGCATCTGGTGGCCGTTTGTCATCGCCTCGATGTTGCTGGTCGGGCGCTTCTGGTGCGGCGTGATGTGTCCGGAAGGTGCGCTGACCGAATTTGTCGGCCGGCCCGGCAAAGGACGAGCCATTCCGCGCTGGATGCGCTGGCCCGGCTGGCCGCTGGTGGGGTTTCTGGGCACCACGCTGTATGGCCAGCTGATCAGCGTTTACGAATATCCCGGCCCGGTGCTGGTGATTCTGGGCGGCTCGACCGTGGCCGCCATTGCCGTGGGCATCGTCTATGGCCGGGGCAAGCGCGTGTGGTGCCGCTACCTGTGCCCGGTCACCGGCGTGTTTGCCCTGCTGGCACGGCTGGCACCGCTGCACTTTCAGGTAGACCGCGCCGCTTGGCAGGCACAACCGGCCCACATCCCGGCGGTCGATTGCCCGCCGTTGCTCAACGTCAGCACGCTCTCCAGCGCAGCGCAGTGCCATTCATGCGGACGTTGCAGCGGTCACAGGGGCGCGGTGGCACTGCGCGGGCGCTGGCCGGGCAGCGAGATCGTCCACAGCCAGCCCGGCGACGTGGGCCGCTACGAGGCGCTGCTGCTGCTGTACGGCATGTTGGGGTTTGCGCTGGGCGCGTTTCAATGGACGATGGCGCCGGGCTTTGTCCAAGCCAAGCAATGGATGGCCACCTGGCTGGTCGAGCGCGACATCTTCTGGCCGCTGGCCGACAACGCACCCTGGTGGGTACTGACGCATTACCCGCAGGTATCCGATGTGTTCAGTTGGCTTGATGGTGCCGGCATCGTCGTCTGGCTCAGCGGCACGGCGCTGCTGGTCGGTGGCCTGGCGCATCTGGCCACCGCCGCCGCTGCCCGCCTGGCGCGCACCGACTGGAAGGTGCTGGCCCTGTGCCTGGTGCCGATGGCCGCAGCAAATCTGTTTTTGGGTCTGTCGATGCTCACGCTGACACAGCTGCGCAGCGAGGGCATTATTTTTACCTGGTTACCTGAGGCGCAGCTGGCACTGCTGGCGCTGGCCTGGGGCAGCGGTATGGTGCTGGCGCTGGCGCAATTGCGCCGTGCCGGGGTATCGGGTGTGCGGACGGTGGGGGCCATCGCGCTGCTGGCCGCCGCTGGCGCCGTACCAGCGTTGCTGTGGATACGCACGCTGGATTTGTTCCGTGTCTGGTAAGACCCACCTCTACAGGAAAATATAGAGTGTTTTAGGCTTCAAGCGCCCACTTGGCAAGCGCTTGAAGCTATGGTTTTTGATAAATCGCTTATCGCGTGACGCGCGTGATCTTCGAGCCCTGCAACGACACGCCAGCTTCCAAACCGGTGTTGGTCAGTACGTAGCTGCTCACCGGCGCCTGGATGGTCTGGGTGTCGATACTGCCATTGGCACCGACATGGCCTGCCGCCACGGTGGCGTCCACACCACCCGACCAGCCATTGCCATTGACAAACTTGTCGAGCGAGTCCTGGGTACTAAACACATAGATCACCGCCTTGGACTGGCCGCCAGCCTGCCAGCCGATGGAGGCGCCGCTGGTGGTGTAGCGGCTGTGCGCCTTGTTGCCGACGCGCAACTGGCCTTCACCATGTTCAACACCGATCACAAAACTGCCGCCAATCACGGCCGGAAACACCAGCACGCCCTTGGCGCGCGCAATCAATTCGCGAGAGCCAGGAGCGGCCTGATAGAGGCGTGACAAGGTGGCATCGACCTGGGCATCCAGCGACACCCGATCCGAACGCTGTGAACCTTGCGCGCTCTCTTTGGTCGTGGTGCAACCCACCATGGTCATCCCTGCAACGCCCACTACCGTAGCCACTACCAAAGTGCGGATAGACAATTTTTTCATGACAGATTCCTTGGTAAAACGTGATGCAGCCATGGTAATGAGGCTGCACGCACTTGACGCAAGGCAGGCGCCAAGTCGGCCTGTGCGCCTACAGGCGGCGCGGGCAAGTCTGCATCAACCGCCTCGGCGCGCCGCCGCATACAAGGCCTGCACCTTGGGCACGTTCTGCTCCAGTTCGCGGATGCGCTGCGGACCGCTGGGGTGGGTCGAGAGGAAGGAGGGCCCACCCTGGCCACCGCTGGCTTGGCCCATCTTGCGCCACAGGGTGACGGCAGACTGAGGGTTGTAGCCGGCGCGCGCCGCCATCTCCAGGCCGACCAGATCGGCGTCGCTTTCATCACCCCGGCTGAATTTGAGGCTGAGCAACTGCCCGCCCAAGTTGGCCGCCAAGCTGCCCAGATCGCCCAGGCCGAGCAGCTGCGCCCCCAGGCGCAGGCCCAGGTTGGTGGCCTGGCTTTTGGCCATCTGGGCGCGGGCATGTTCGCGCAGGGCGTGCGCCATTTCGTGGCCCATGACCATGGCCGCCTCGTCGTCGGTGAGTTGGAGCTGTTCGAGGATGCCGGTATAGAAGGCGATCTTGCCGCCGGGCATACAAAAGGCATTGATCTGTGGGCTGCCAATCAAGTTGACCTCCCAACGCCAATCGCGCGCCCGCGGGTTCCACTGCGCGGCAAACGGCACCAGGCGGCGCCCAATGGCGCGCAGGCGCTGCAACTGCGGATGGTTGTCCGGCGCCAGGGCTTTTTTGGCGCGCGCCTGCGCCAGCAGCTGGCTGTATTGCTGCGTGGCAGCGCCTTCCAGCGTGTCGGCCGGTACCAGCTTGCGCAGGCCGGAGGCGTCGCCGACATCGACCTGCGCCAGCGCTGGCACCGATAGCGGCAGCACCAGCGCCGCGCCCGTGGCCAGCAAAAAACCGCGCCGCCCAGGCCAGAGACGGGAGGACGACGCCAACGAAGGAGAGGGGCAGAAAAGACACATCGGGGAATAATAGAGAAACCGCGCGGCACTGTCACCGCCCCTTCTCTTTCGACCCTGCCGCCCCCTCTCCCGCACGATTGACCATGTCTTCCTCCCCTTCGGCTTCCACGGCGTCCGCGCCCACTGCGGTCACCCCCGTCACCTCCAACCCAGCGCCTCCCCCCCCGCAGCGCCCGCCCTGGCGCCAGACGCTGCGGGTGTACTTGGAGCCGGCCAGTCTGCGGATGCTGACGCTGGGGTTTTCTGCCGGCCTGCCGCTGCTGCTGGTGCTGGGCACGCTGTCGTTCTGGCTGCGCGAGGCCGGGCTGGACCGCACCACCATCGGCTACCTCAGCTGGGTCGGGCTGGCTTACGCCTTCAAGTGGGTCTGGTCGCCGCTGGTGGACCGGCTGCCGCTGCCGCTGCTGACGCGCTGGCTGGGGCGGCGGCGCAGCTGGCTGCTGCTGTCGCAGGGTCTGGTAATAGCGGGATTAGTGGGCATGGCCTTCAACGACCCGCAACTGGCGCTGGCGCCGGTGGTGTGGTGCGCGCTGGCGGTGGCCTTTGGCTCGGCCACGCAGGACATTGCGCTGGACGCCTTTCGCATCGAATCGGCCGATACCGAGCGCCAAGCGGCCCTCGCCGCCACCTACCAGACCGGCTACCGCCTGGCGATGATCTGGGCCGGCGCCGGGGTGCTGTGGCTGGCGGCGCGCGCCGAGGTGGCGGGCACCAGCGGCTACCAACACGGCGCCTGGAAGCTGGCCTATCTGGTGATGGCGGCGTCGATGCTGGTCGGCACGCTGACGGTGCTGCTGTCGCGCGAGCCGGTGCCGCGCACCTTTCCGCCGGCCAAAAACGCGCTGGATTGGCTGCGCGGCGCGCTGGTCGAGCCATTTGCCGACTTCCTGTCGCGCTACCGCTGGCAGGCGGTGCTGATCCTGGCGCTGATCTCCGTCTACCGCATCAGCGACGTGGTGATGGGCATCATGGCCAATCCGTTTTATGTCGATATGGGCTACACCAAGGACGAGGTCGCCGCCGTCACCAAGGTGTTTGGCGTGGTGATGACGCTGCTGGGCGCCTTTGTCGGCGGCGTGCTGTCGATGCGCCTGGGCGTGATGCGCGTGCTGATGCTGGGCGCCGTGCTCAGCGCCGCCAGCAACCTGCTGTTTGCCTGGCTGGGCACGCGCGGGCACGATCTGACCGGGCTAATCTTCGTCATCTCGGCCGACAACCTGGCCGGCGGCATTGCCTCGGCGGCGTTCATTGCCTACCTGTCGAGCCTGACCAATGTGCAGTATTCGGCGACGCAATACGCGCTGTTCAGTTCGATGATGCTGCTGGCGCCGAAGTGGATTGCCGGATTTTCCGGCCGTTTTGTCGATGCCAATGGCTACACCGAATTTTTCATTGGCACCGCCCTGCTGGGCTTGCCGGTGCTGATCCTGGTCGCCCTGGTTTCTCGGATGAAAATAGCCTCAAACGCTTGATGGAATTGCGCTCATAGCTACTATTTCAATAGTCTGGATCGCCTGTCACCCTGCCGCCATTTACCCCAGCTTTACGGCCGCTTCAACACCGCGCGACGCGCGCCAGCGACCATGGCTGCATTCACCTGGATCGCCACACCGCCATGAACGCACACCTGCTGATGATTGAAGACGACACCCGCCTGGCGCAGATGGTGAGTGAGTACCTGGGCCAGTCGGGTATGCAGGTCACGCACTGCGTTGACGGCGGCAGCGGACTGGCGCGCTTGCAGGGGCACGAGGGCGCCGCGCTGCCCGACTTGGTGATTCTGGATTTGATGCTGCCCGACATGGACGGCCTGGACGTGTGCCGGCGCATCCGCACCTTGCCGGGTGCGGTGGCACAGGTGCCGATCTTGATGCTCACCGCCAAGGGCGATCCGATGGATCGCATCATTGGCCTAGAACTGGGCGCTGACGACTACTTGCCCAAGCCGTTCGAGCCGCGCGAACTGCTGGCGCGCATCCGCGCCATCCTGCGCCGGCGCGAGGGCGGGCCGGCGCCCAGCACCCAGTTGCTGCGCTTTGGCACTCTGGAGATCGACCGCGATGCGCGCAGCGTCACTGTGGCGGGGCAAGTCTGTGAACTGACCTCTTACCAATTCGACCTGCTGGTGGCGCTGGCCGAGCGCGCCGGGCGCGTGCTGACGCGCGACCAGATCATGGAAGCCGTGCGCGGGCGCGAACTCGAAGCCTTTGACCGCTCGATCGACGTCCACATGGGCCGCATCCGTGCCGCCATCGAGGCGGATGCCAAAAATCCGCACCGCATCCTCACCGTACGCGGCGTCGGCTATGTGTTTGCCAAGCAGCAAGACTAAATGCAGGTGGATGCTCTGAGCCGGACCCCGCCATGTCGCTGATCCATCTCTTTTCCCGCCGGCTGTACCTGCGCATCTGGCTCGCCGTGGTCGGCGGCGTGGCGGTGCTGACGCTGCTGGTCGGCTGGGCCTGGCGTGTCGCCGCGGAACAGAACGCCCAGCCCCTGGTGTCGCAGGGCAGAGAAATGGTGCTGCGCAACAGCGCCGGCACCCCCTTGGTAGCGGGTCTGGCGACGCGTGTGCCCGGGCCGCCCGACGAGGGGCTGGAGCTGCGCATCGAAAGCGACAACGGCCAGCAATACAGCCTGTACATGGCACCGCGAAACCACCGCAGTGAGCGCGCGGAGCGCGGCCCCCGCGGCGGGCCCGAAGCGGCGTTCTGGACACGCCCGCCATTTGGATTTTTGTGGATGCTGGGCCTGGTCGGCCTGGCCGTGGCCGTCGGCGTGTTCCCCATCATCCGGCGCCTGCTGGGGCGCCTGGACGTGCTGCAGCACAGCGTGCAGCGCTTTGGCGAGGGCGATCTGGCCGCGCGCGTGCCGGTGCACGGCCACGACGAGGTGGCGGACCTGTCACGCCAGTTCAATGCCGCCGCCGCGCGCATCCAGACGCTGGTGCAGTCGCACAAATCGCTGCTGGCCAACGCCTCGCACGAACTGCGCTCCCCACTGACACGCATCCGCATGGGGTTGGAACTGATGGGCGGCAGCAGCCAGCCCTCGCCCGCCTTCCGCGACGAAATACTGCGCAACATTGCCGAACTCGATCAACTGGTCGATGAAATTTTGCTGGCCAGCCGCCTGGATGCCCATGAGGCCGACGTCGGCACCATCGAACTGGTCGATCTGGTGGGCTTGGCCGCCGAAGAGTGCGTGCGCGTCGATGCCGACCTAGACGCCGGCACCGACACGCTGGAGGTGAATGGCGTCGCCAAACTCTTGCGCCGCGCGGTGCGCAACCTGCTGGAGAACGCGCGCCGCTACAGCCAGGGCGAGATCACCGTCAGCCTGCGGCGCAGCACCCACCGGCCCCACATGGCTGAAGTGCGCGTCTGCGACCACGGCCCCGGCGTGCCCGAAGCACTGCGCGAGCGCATCTTCGAGCCGTTCTACCGTCTCCCTGGCGCCAGCGAACGCGCCGGCGGCGTCGGTTTGGGGCTGGCGCTGGTGCGCTCTATCGCCGCGCGCCACGGCGGCCACGTGTCTTGTGAAGATCGGCACCACGGAGGCAGCGGTGCCTGCTTTGTGCTGGAACTGCCGCTGCAGCCGCCTCCACCAACGCCTCAATAGTCCGCCCAGCGCCAGCGCATCACGCCATACAAACTGGCCCCCACCACCAACCCGAGAGCGGCCAGGCCCAGCGCCCAGTTAAAGCCCTGCGCCGGTGAGGCCGCCTGCGTCAGCAACCAGGCCACCAGCGGTGGACCGGCGATCTGGCCAAGGCCATACAGCGCGGTCAGCAGGCCCGTAAAACTGGCGCCCGCTGCCGGCCATTGGCGGCGCGCCTCGTACAGCGCAAAAAAAGTGATGGCGGTGAATGGCAACCCCAGCAGCAAACTGCCCAGGGCAAAACCGCTGCGCCCCGGCCAGACCAGGCCCAGCACGATGGCGCTGGCCTGCACCAAATAGGCCAGCCCCAGCAACACACGCCGATCACGCGCACCGGAAATGCGCGTCGACAGCCACGCCCCCAGCGCCACGCCGGCACCAAACAGCGGCCAGAACAGGTCGGGCCAGAGGGAGCCTTGCGGCAGTGCCGCGCGCGCAATCACCGGCAAGAAAGTCGCGGTGATGATGTAGCCAAAGCCCGCCAGCCCATACGCCAGTGCCAGCAAGCTGCGCTGCGCCATGGGGCCCGGTGTCACCACGGCCTGCGCAGTCGCCGTTTGCGGCGCGGCGGCACCAGCGCGGCGCTGAAACGTCGCCCAGACCACGGCACTCATGCCCACGGCCAGCACGGCAAACACCGCCCACCCCGCCGCGGCTGTCCAGCCCGCGGCCACCATGGCGCTGGCCGACAGACCCGTTAGCACAATGCCCACGCCTGGCCCGCAAAAAATCAAGCCGCCCAACGCCGGCTGGCCCAATTCCATCAAACGCCCCATGCACCAGTTGGTGGTGCCCAAAAATACCAGAGCACTGGCCACACCCGCGCCAAAGCGCAGCGTCGGCCACAACAGCGGCCAGGGCAGCACCAAACCGGCTGTCAGCAACACCGTGGCCACCAGCCCGCCGCGCACCAGCAGCGCATGGCCGGGCATCGGGCCTAGGCGCCGTCCCAGCCAGGGCAAGGACATGAACAGCAGCGCACCGACGAGGTAACCAAAGTAATTGGCCGTGGCCAGCCAGCTGCCGGCGGCGATATCGACCACGCCGTCGTGCAACATCATCGGCAGCAGGGGGGTAAAGGCAAAACGGCCAATGCCCATGGCGACGGCCAGCGCCACCATGCCCGCCCAAGCAATGTGCAAAGCCTGCGTGGCCTGTAGGTTGGCGGGATCAGCAGCGCATGAAGAGGAAGAAGAGTCCATGGGAAGTAGGGAAAATTGCCAGCCAAGAAAGCGCCCTTTATCATCTCGATAAAAGAACGTAATTTATTTAACTATCTTAAATCAAGATAAACAAGGCAGCAGATGGACTTTGTGGCGTTGGAAATTTTTTGCGCGGTGGCCGCCGAAGGCAGCGTGACGCGGGCGGCGGAGCGGCTGCAACGCGTGCAGTCAAACGTCACCACGCGTGTGCGCCAATTGGAGGACGAATTGGGCAGCGCGCTGTTCTTGCGTGAAAACAAACGCATGGCGCTGACACCCGAAGGCCAGATTTTTTTAGGCTATGCCCAGCGGCTGTTGGCGCTGGCCGAAGAAGCGCGCCAAGCGCTGCAGCCGACACAACCGCAGGGCCGATTGCGCCTGGGCGCGATGGAGAGCACCGCCGCCAGCCGCCTGCCCGGGCCGCTGGCGCGCTTTCATGGGCAGTGGCCAGCGGTGGCGCTGGAGCTGTCCACCGGCGCCTCACAAGATTTACTCGATCGCCTGCGCGCCCATACGCTGGACGCGGTGCTGATCGCCTGGCCGCCGGGCCAACCCAGCGACCCAGCGCTCGATGCCGTGCCGGTGTTTTGCGAAGAACTGCTGCTGGCGCTGCCCGCCGACCATCCGCCGATCACCGGGTCGCAGGACGTGCAGCCGCGCACGTTGGCAGTGTTTGAATCGGGTTGCACCTACCGCCGTATCGCCCAGCAATGGTTGGCCGGGCGCGCGCAGCCGCTGCAGTTGTTAGAGCTGGGCTCGTACCACGCCATCTTGGCCTGCGTGGCGGCGGGCAACTGCGCTGGCGTGGTGCCGCGCTCGGTGCTCGATTTGGCGCGCACACCGCCGGCGCTGCATTTGCACCCGCTGCAATCGGTAGACACGCTGCTGGTGCGGCGCAGCGGCTACCGCTCGGCGGCGCTGGATGCGCTGCAGCAGACGTTGCTTGTCAATAAAGTGAGCATATAGCGCACTTATTTATTGGATTTCAAGCGGTTTTAATCTTGAAATCCTTATCTATCAAGCGCTAACAGCTATTGTTTTTATATTGCTCTCCAAGGAAACCTCCTATGCCGACCTCTTTTCTGCGCCCCCTCCCCCTGCGCCTGCCTATCGTCCAAGGCCCGATGACCGGCTCGGACAGCCCGGCGCTGACCGCTGCCGTTTCGGGCGCCGGCGGTCTGGGGATGATCGGTGCCGGCAGCTATTCGCCCGCTGCGATAGCCGACGCTGCGGCGCAAGTGCGCCGCAGCACCGACCAGCCGTTTGGCATCAACCTATTTGTGCAGGACACGCCCACCCCGACGCCGCCGCCGTGGCGCGCGCACTGGAGCGCCTGGCGCCGCTGTACGCCGAATTCGGCCTGCAACCGGCGGTGCCCGCACGCTGGTGCGAAGATTTCCGTGCGCAGTTCGAGGCCTTGCTGGCCGCGCGGCCGGCCGTGACCAGCTTCACCTTTGGCATTCTCGGCAGCGCCGACATGGCACGTCTGAAGGCGGCCGGCTGTTATGTGATTGGCACCGCCACCACGGTGGCCGAAGCGCTGGCCTGGGCCGATGTGGGCGCGGATGCGGTCTGCGCCTCAGGCATGGAAGCTGGCGGCCACCGCGGCAGTTTTCTGGGTGACTTTGCCGCCTCGATGATCGGCACGCTGGCGCTGGTACCGGCGTGTGTCGATGCGCTGCGCCCGCGCGGCGTGGCGGTGATCGCTGCCGGCGGCATCATGGACGGGCGTGGCATTGCCGCCGCGCAAGCGCTGGGTGCCGAGGCGGTGCAGATGGGCACGGCGTTTTTGGTCTGCCCCGAAGCCGCCATTGGCAGCGCCTACCGCCAGGCGCTGGCCGGCGCTACCGCCACCGACACGCGCACCACGCGCATTTTTTCTGGCCGCCCGGCGCGGGCCATCGTCAACCGCATGGTGGAGCAGCTGCGGCCGTTTGAAGACGAGATACCCGCCTATCCGGTGCAAAACGCGCTGACTGGCCCACTGCGCCGCGCCGCAGCCCAAGCCGGTCAAGCCGACTACCTGTCGATGTGGGCGGGCCAGGGCGTGGCTGCAGCCCGGCCGCTGCCGGCAGCGGCGCTGGTGGCGCAATTGGCAGCCGAATGGCGCGCCGCCAGCGCAGCGCTGTCAGCACACCCATAAACAGCAGCCAATGCGCTGGCACCCTCTGCCCCCATCCAGTCGGGACGTGGGGTGGGGGCTATTGAAATCACGATTGCCACCAACGGGTCTTGTCACGCGTGTGGCGCTGCTTGAAACGCAGGTAGACGTTGTCATGGCTCTCGCCCTGCAGGCGCTCGAAGATCTCCAGCACTACCGCGCCCAGCGGATGCAGCGCACACACGTCATCCAGCCGCCAGCGCATATTGCGCAGCGTGTCGTCGGTGCCGGGAATGAAGGCCGACAGGCCATCAAACAGGTTGACGCGGCGCGTACGCAGCGCCTGCAGGGCCTCCTCCTGCTCGGGCGCGCTGGTCGCTGCAGCGCCCAGCAAAAAGCGCTCGGTCTCCTGGAGCTTGACGGTGTTGACCAGCACCACCGCGCTCAAGGCCACCGCGCGCAGCACCGGGTCCTTGGCGTGGTCAATGAAAGTGTCGCAAGCCGCCACCAGCCAGCGCAAGTCCAGCTGCGTGCGCAGATAGGACACCTCGGCCAGCCACAATTGCTCAAAGCGCTCGTAGTGGGCCGGGATATCGACCTCGCGGCGGATCAGCACGATCAGTTGCGCGTGGCGGTACAGCAATTCTGGCTGGCCAACGAACTCACCCCGCAAGCGCAGCAGGTGCTCGGCCAGATCCGGCGCCGAACCGTGCGCATAGACCCGCTCCTGCCCATCTGCGGCCAACACCAACTGTGTTTTGAGTGCTTGCAGGTCCGCCTGCTCCAGCACGGCACCCAGCGCACCGGCCCCTAAGCGGCGCCTGTGGCGGCTGAAAGAAAACCATTTCTCGAACGAATTCTTGCGGCGCTTCATGGTGTGGTGTGGACTGGGCCCTTGGCCGGGCAGAAGTTCATGGGAGTGGCTGCGCTCCGTACCAGCGCAGAAATCGCTGACGCCGCAGCCACCAGCCGCACAGCAGGTAGGCGCGCGCCAGGGCTTCAGGCGCCAGTGGTGAAATCTCGCAGAAATTTCGGCGTATGTGTTCAGCCACGCTCGAGGGCGCTTCGCTGGCATCAATGCTGCCTTGGGATTGGCAAACGTAGCGCATCGCGCCGATCAGGCTGCGCGCGGCCTGCTGCGCCAGCGCCAGCTGCACACCGGCATGGGCGTGGCATGGCGTCAGCCGCAGTGCCTGCGCCAGCGGCAGCAGCGCGGCCGACTGGTCCAGCGCCTTGGGCAGACTCATGCTGGACAAAATACTGTTGCCACGCTGGCGATAGGCCACCCAGGGCCGGGGCTCGTAATAAAAGCTCTGCGCGCGCAGGGCCATGAGCGGCATGGTTGTCATGTCTTCAAAGTAGCGTCCCTGCGGAAAACGCAGGTCTTCGCCCCACAGCGCGCGCCGCGAAATCTTGGACCAGGCATGCAACTCCCCTGTGGTCAGCATGCCCGCCAGCAGCGCGCAGCGATCCTGTACCAGTTGTCTCGCCGGACCCTCAAAGCTGCGCCGGTGCCGTTCGCCGCGCAGCCGGTGCTTGAGTTGCGGACGGGCGCGCCAGACGCAAAAGTCGCACAGCACCACGTCGGGCGCGTGCGCCTGCACGATGGCGCCCAGGCCCTGGATGGCCCCCGGCAACAGCTTGTCATCCGAATCAAGGAACCACAGGTAGTCTCCCTGCGCCGCGTCGATCAGGGTGTTGCGCGCCGCGCTCAGACCGCCGTTGCGCGGGTGCTGCAGCAGTTGCAAGCGGCCGGGCCAGCGCTGGCTGAGTTCTTGTAAAAGTGCCCCGCAGCCGTCGCTGGAGCCATCGTCCAGCACCAGAATCTGCACGCCCTCGTCTTCGCCAACCTGCTCGACGACAGAGGCCAGGCACTCGTACAGGTAGGGCTGCACGTTGTACACCGGCACCAGGATGCTGAGCCAGACCATCAGCGGCTCCGCACGCCAGCCGCCCACGCGGTGCGCTGCGGCCACAGGCCCCGCTCTACGCCCTGCAGCGCGGACCACAGCACAGCCACATAGAACACAAAAAACATGATGCCGCTGTTGTGGTTAAAAAAGGGCTGCGACATGCCAAACACCAAGTAGGCCACGGGCACCACGCAGCCCATGGCGCGCAGCGCCAGCGCATCGCGCCACACGGGCGAGTCCTCAGCGTAGCGGGCCAGGCGGGCGCGGTTAGGCCAGAACATGGCCAGCACCCAGGCAAACAGCGTCGCCTGCAGCAATACGCCCAGGATGCCCACCTTGACCCACACATCCAGAAAGTCGTTGTGGATCTGCGGGTAATGCATCATCTCCGGCCCATATTCACCGGCGTCCACGCGCCGCTGCATCTCGTCAACAAAGCCGTGCGCACCCCAGCCCAGCCAGGGTTTTTGCGGAATCAGCTGGGCGATCAATTTGTATTGCGCAAGACGCACCCCCAGCGAGGTGTTCTCTTGGCCGGTGTGCAGATACCCGGTAATTTCGGTGGTTGCCAGACCAATGCGCTCCTTGAAGCGCGGCGTGAAGCCCAGCACCAACGTCAGCACCAGCAGCAGCCCGGCTGCGCCGGCCAGCAGCGGCACGAACGTTCGGCGGCGAATGCGCCAGACCAACAGCAACCCCAGCGCCAGCACGCCCACCAGTGCCAACCAGCCGCCGCGCGATTGCGACAGCAACGAGGCCGCCACGCCAAGCGCGAGAGCCAGTGCCATCAGCACGCGCCAGAGCGTGCGTAACCCGCGCCAGTAGACCACCAGCGGCACACCGGTCAGACAGGCCAACAGCAGGGCCAAGTTGCCCCACTGGATGGCATTGGTGTAGCCCGTCGCGCGTTCCATGCCCAGGCCCAGGGTCTGCCACAGCGCCAGCACCCCCATACCGAGGCAACCAATGGGCAAACCGATGATGAAAGCCTGCGGGCGCGGCGGATAAGTCGCTGTAAAGAGCAGGCACAACGCCCCCAGCATCCATTTGAGGCCCTTGTCCCAGTGCCCAGAGCCCGTGTCCAGCGACAGCAGGAACCACATGCCGCCCATGCCCAGCAACAGCACAGCCAGCCCCAGCGTCAGCCCCTCGGGCCTGCGCCGCAGCCACGTCGGGGCAAACCACAGCGCCCCTAACAACAGTACCAGCGCGCCGTAGGAGTAGCCCGAGGGCACCCACAACGCCAGCGCCGGCAGCAGAAAAGCGGCCAGCGTGGTTATGTGAAACGGGGCGGTGGACCCGACTGCCGTTGTTACCGTCGGCTTCATGGCTCACCTGCCTTCTGCGTCTCCCCACCCAACAGCTCGCGGTAGCGCTGCCACATGCGGTCGCGCCCATGCGCGGAGAAGGCGCGCTGGCGCGCAGCGTGGCCGAGCTGCTGCGCCAAGGCCGGCTGCTGGAGCAGCCGCTGCAATGCGTCGGCGAGTGCCGTGGCATCGCCAGGAGGCACCAGCAAACCCGTGCTGCCCTGCTCGATAACCTCACGCACCCCCACCACATCGGTGCCGATGCAGGCGCAGCCAGCGGCCATGGCTTCCACCAGCGCCAGCGGCATACCCTCCCAGCGGGTGGACAGTACAAACACCTGCGTGTCCGCCAAGCGCCGGGGCAGGTCGGTCACGTTGCCCAGGAAGTGCACCTGCTGCTGCAGACCCAGGCGACGCACCAACGCCTGCGCCTGCCGTTGCAGCCGCTCGCTGCCTACGCCGGCCAAGTGCAGCGCGGGCGCCAAGCCACGCGCGCGCAATTGCGCTAACGCGTGGATCAGCGTGGCCTGGTCCTTTTGCCGGGCAAAACGTGAGGCCATGAGGATGGCGCTGGTTCGGTCCTGCCAGCGTGCAGGCAGCAGGCTGTCCGGAAAGCGTTCCAGCGCAATCCCGTTAGGAATGGCCAGACATTGCTGCGGCGCAAAACCGCGCTCGATCAGGCTGGTGCGCACGCCTTCAGACACGCCGATACTGGCCTCGGTATGCGCCGCCAGCGCCAGCGCCTGGCGCAGGCGCCGTGGGGTGTAGCGCTCGCGCGCGTTGTGCTCGACATGGAAGATGCGCGGTACGCCTTCCGCTATCGCCGCTTGCCGACCCCAGATGTGATCGCTGAAGCCATGCGCAAAAACCACATCGGGTTGCCAACGACGGATGATCTGGCGCGTCTCCCAGACGGTGAGTGCGTGCAGCCAGTTGGAGACCACCCGCACCTGCAGGCCCTGGGCACGCAGGGCCTCCACGCGCGCGGCCGAAGTGTGGCGCTTGCGCCGCAACACCAGCAACGTCTGCAGGCGCGGGTCACCCTGGGCGGCCAAGCACAAATCCACTGCCACCTGCGTAGCGCCGGAAAACCCTCCGGTGACGAAATGCAGCACTTTCAGCGGGCGCCCGACTGGCTGCGCCCCTGCCATTTGAGCGGTACGACTCACTGGATGTGCGTCAAAAGCTGACCACCACAGCCCACAGCTTGCGGTGCGATCAATGCGCGCTCTGAACGACTTCTCCCGCCTTCAAGCGATACACCGTGCCGCAATACGGGCACTTGGCCGCGCCCGTGTGCGCCACATCCAGGTACACCTTGGGGTGGCTGTTCCACAGCTTCATGTCGGCCTTGGGACTGGGACAAAACACACCGCCCTGATCGTTCAGGTCTTTGGTGAGCAATTCAACAACAGCTTGGGACATGATTCAGACCTTGGTGAGCCAATGGGCGTATTTCGGATTGCGGCCGTTGACGATGTCAAAGAACGCGCTCTGGATTTTTTCGGTGATCGGGCCCCGGCTACCGCAGCCCAGCTCGATGCGGTCGAGTTCGCGGATGGGCGTCACTTCGGCGGCGGTGCCGGTGAAGAAGGCTTCGTCGGCAATATAGACCTCGTCGCGCGTGATGCGCTTTTGCACCACTTCCAGCCCCAAGTCCTTGCAGATATGGAACACGGTGTTGCGCGTGATGCCGTTCAGTGCACCCGCCGACAAGTCGGGGGTGTAAACCACGCCGTTCTTGATCACAAAGATGTTCTCGCCGGCGCCTTCAGAGACAAAACCAGATGCATCCAGCAACAAGGCTTCGTCGTAGCCGTCGTCGATGGCTTCCATGTTGGCCAGAATGGAGTTGGTGTAGTTGCTCACCGCCTTGGCCTGGGTCATGGTGATGTTGACATGGTGGCGCGTATAGCTGCTGGTCTTGACGCGAATGCCGCGCGCCATGCCCTCTTCGCCCAAATAGGCGCCCCAGGCCCAGGCTGCCACCATCAGGTGAATGGTGTTGCCCTTGGGCGAGACGCCCAGCTTTTGCGAGCCGATCCAGGTCAGTGGGCGCAGGTAGCCCGATTCGAGCTTGTTTTCGCGGATCACGGCTTTTTGCGCTTCGTTCACTTCTTCTTTGGTGAACGGAATCTTCATGCGCAAAATTTTGGCGCTGTTGAACAGGCGCTCAGTGTGCTCTTCCAGGCGGAAGATGGCCGTGCCGTCCGCCGTGTTGTAGGCGCGCACGCCTTCAAAAGCGCCGCAGCCATAGTGCAGGGTGTGGCTCAGCACGTGGATCTTGGCATCGCGCCAATCGACCATCTGGCCGTCCATCCAGATCTTGCCGTCACGATCGGCCATCGAGGGAACTACGGGGCTCATGGGATTCCTTTGGGTTCAACAGTCGCAAAACAGAAGATTTTAAGGCGCCGCTCAGCGCCCAGATCGGCAGTGCTGCACCGATGCCTGCTCAAACCCCTCACTCCAGACTGCGCACCGCATCCATGGCCTGTTCGATGCGCTCGACGGCATGGATGGTCAGC
The DNA here is from genome assembly GCF_000688255.1 of Simplicispira psychrophila DSM 11588. Classification (GTDB taxonomy): domain Bacteria; phylum Pseudomonadota; class Gammaproteobacteria; order Burkholderiales; family Burkholderiaceae_C; genus Simplicispira; species Simplicispira psychrophila. Next base: position 160,235 of record NZ_JHYS01000002.1, read on the forward strand.
CCTTCAATCGGCTTTTTCGGCGCGTTGGCCTTGGGCACTACCGCCACGGTAAAGCCCAGCTTGGCAGCTTCTTTCAGGCGCTCCTGGCCGCGCGGCGCCGGGCGCACTTCGCCGGCTAGCCCGACTTCGCCAAAAGCCAGAAAGCCCTTGGGCAGCGCCCGCCCACGCAGGCTCGACGTGATGGCTAACATCACCGCCAGGTCGGCGGCCGGCTCGCTGATGCGCACACCGCCGACCGCGTTGACAAACACGTCCTGGTCGGCGCAGGCCACGCCGGCATGGCGGTGCAGCACCGCCAACAGCATCGCCAGACGGTCACGGTCGAGGCCCACCGACAGGCGGCGCGGATTGGGCCCGCCGCCATCGACCAGCGCCTGGATTTCAACCAGCAGCGGGCGCGTGCCCTCCAGCGTCACCAGCACGCAACTGCCGGGCACTGGCTCGCTGTGCTGGCTGAGAAAGATGGCGCTCGGGTTGGTCACGCCCTTGAGGCCTTTTTCGGTCATGGCGAACACACCAATCTCGTTGACGGCACCAAAGCGGTTCTTGATGGCGCGCACCAGCCGAAACTGGCTGTGCGTGTCGCCCTCAAAGTACAGCACCGTGTCCACCATGTGCTCCAGCACGCGTGGCCCAGCCAGCGCGCCCTCTTTGGTCACATGGCCGACCAGCACAATCGCCACGCCCGAGCGCTTGGCCATGCGCGTCAGGTGCGCTGCGCACTCGCGCACCTGCGCCACCGAGCCCGGCGCCGACGTGAGCTGATCCGAATACACCGTCTGGATCGAGTCGATCACCGCCACCGCCGGTTGTGTGGACTCGACGGTGGCGAGGATTTTCTCCAGCTGAATTTCGGCCAGCACATTCACCTGGCTGCCCATCAGCCCCAGGCGGTGCGAGCGCAGCGCCACCTGCGCGCCGCTTTCTTCGCCCGTCACATACAGCGTTGGCAGGCCCGTGCGCTGCAAGGCATCCAGCGCCTGCAGCAGCAGCGTCGATTTGCCGATGCCGGGGTCGCCGCCGATCAGCACCACGCTGCCTTCGACAATGCCGCCGCCGAGCACGCGGTCTAGCTCATCAATGCCGCTGGGCGTGCGCGCAATATCGGTGGCCTCGATGGCGCACAGCGGCGTCACGGCCTGCGCCATCGCCAGTCCGGTGAATTGCGCTGCGCTGTAGCGGTGCTTGCTGCCCGCCTCCTGCGCCACCGATTCGATCAGGGTATTCCAGGCGTTGCACTGCGGGCATTTGCCTAGCCATTTGGGACTGGTGCCACCGCATTCGGAGCAGACGTAGTGGTTTTTATCTTTGGACATGGGAGCAAACGCTCTCTAAAACACAAAACCCGTCACAAGGACGGGTTTCAAGGGGTTGTGCAGCGCCTCAGCGGCGCCAGCTCAGGCGGCTGCCAGCCAGTAGCTGGCATTGAACGGGCTGCTCATGCGCAGCGCCAGCGCCGAGATATCGAGCAGCTTGTCGGTCGGCAATTTTTCGGCGACAGAGGTGCTGATCTGAAGGCCCAGCAAGGCGGCCGGCTCCTTGGCCAGCAAAGCCTCGTTCGCCCGTTCTGCCAGGCGGTGGGATGCAGAACGGGCTACAGAAAAGAATAAAAGCAGCGGAAGGCAATTTTGCGATCGCCCCAGTATTCGGCCGCGTCGCGAAACACGTCGAGCAATTGCTCGCGCGCTTCCTTGTCAAACTTGGCGGTGGCAGGAATCTGCTCCAGCACCACGACAAAGCCCGGCTGTGGGCCAGACTTGTGCAACGGGTCGGTCATGCAGTCGGCCAGCGCATCAAAATTCTTGCCAAAGTGCGCAGGAAACATGAATTGCTGGGCAATCAGATCCAGCACGTCCTGTTTGGTCAGTGCATGGGCGAGGTTGGCGTAAAGAAAATGGTGCCCCAGCACAGCGGCCGCATCCTGCAAGTCCTGCACGCGGTGGGCGCGGATGGATTGCACAATGTTGGCGCGCACGCCGCGCAGCGGGGAATCGTGGTCTTTACGAAGTGGTGTGTCCATCTCCGCGTCTCTTTCTTTTAAAGTCCAAAAATTGGGGTCACCCAACACTGGCGCCATCGGCTGCGCCTGGGGGGGAACATGCAACGGCGGCATCAACCACCGTGAAACAAGAGGATGCTGGATTTTTGCGGCTAAGGTCATGGGGCAATTTCGCGAAAGCTGTTGTAGTGGTCAGCGGTGTAATAACAGACGCTCGGGGCGATGGGTTTTCCGCCACAGACAATGCGGCGCGCACCTCGATTGCGTGCGCCGGGGGTTCCTACGGTGTACTCACGGTAATAGCCGCGCGTTTGCGCTGGCAGCAGGCGTTCACGGTTGCCAAAGACCGTGCCATCCTTGTCGTGCGGGAACGGCCCCCCGCGGTAAATCAAGGCATAGGTGGCACGACCTTGGGGCGGCAATTGCGCGAGCGCCATCGGTGCCGGGCGGTCCAATACTGGCAATGCCGGGAATAACGGGGGTGACTTTGCATCTGCCAAGGCAGGAGCGAACACGAATGCGACGCTCAAAATACACGCAAAACCCGCCTTGCACGCGCTGGCGGTAGGGGCCTTCAGCATCAAATAAACCTTTCAGAAACTACGGGTTAACCCGAAATTTCAAGACGCTAGTGTGACGGAAAGCCCCCGAAAACGCAAGCGCCTGCCCAATTCTTGGGCAGGCAAATGACAAATGGCAAAACAGCGTGGCGGGCGTAGCACGCCACCGGCGCTGCCGCAGCTCAGCGCTGCACGTTGGCGTCAGCGACGGTCAGGGCCGTCATGTTGACGATGCGTCGCACCGTGGCGCTGGCCGTCAGAATATGCACCGGCTGCGCTGCACCCAGCAGCACCGGGCCAATCGAAATATTGCCACCGGCTGCGGTTTTGAGCAGGTTGTACGAGATGTTGGCCGCATCCATGTTCGGCAGCACCAGCAAATTGGCATCGCCCACCAAGGTGCTGCGCGGCATCAGCGCAGCGCGCGCCTTGCTGTCCAGCGCCACATCACCGTGCATCTCGCCATCGACATCCAGCCACGGCGCCTGCGCCTGCAGCAACTCCAGCGCCCGGCGCATCTTGACCGCGCTAGGCTGGTTGCTGCTACCAAAGTTGGAGTGCGACAGCAGCGCCACCTTGGGCTTGAAGCCAAAACGCTTCATTTCTTCGGCCGCCAGGATGGTAATTTCAGCCAGCTGCTCAGCCGTCGGGTCGTAATTGACATGGGTATCGACCAAGAACACCTGGCGATCGGGCAACAACAGGCCATTCATGCAGGCATACACACTCACGCCCTCGCGCCGGCCAATCACCTGATCGACGTAGCTCAGGTGCATCGTCGGCGTGCCCCAGGTGCCGGCAATCAGGCCATCCACCTCGCCCTTGTGCAACAACATACTGCCAATCAGGGTCAGGCGCCGGCGCATCTCGATCTTGGCCACCGGCACCGTGATGCCCTTGCGCTCCATCATGCCGTGGTAGGTCTGCCAAAAATCCCGGTAGCGGTGGTCGTTCTCGACGTTCACCACGTCATAGTCGCGCCCCTGCTCCAGGCGCAGACCGAACTTTTCAATGCGCTGAGCGATCACCTCCGGGCGGCCAATCAGCGTCGGGCGCGCCAAGCGCTCGTCCACCACGATCTGCGCCGCGCGCAGCACGCGCTCTTCTTCGCCCTCGGCATAGGCCACGCGCTTCTTGGCGGCCTGCTTGGCGATCATGAAAATCGGCTTCATGGTGGTGCCAGAAGCATAGACAAAGGTCTGTAAATGGTCGCTGTAGGCTGCCATATCGGCAATCGGGCGCTGCGCCACGCCACTGTCGGCGGCGGCTTGGGCGACGGCCGGTGCAATCTTCATCATTAGGCGCGGATCAAACGGCTTGGGAATCAGATATTCCGGCCCAAACGCCAGCGCCTCGCCGACATACGCCGCTGCCACCACCTCGCTTTGCTCGGCCTGCGCCAAGTCGGCAATGGCGTGCACCGCGGCAATCTCCATCTCCATGGTGATGGTGGTGGCACCGCAATCGAGCGCACCGCGAAAGATGTACGGAAAACACAGGACGTTGTTGACTTGGTTCGGATAATCGGTGCGGCCGGTGGCAATGATGGCGTCGCTGCGCACCGCCTTGACGTCCTCGGGCTGGATTTCCGGATTCGGGTTGGCCAGCGCAAAAATCAACGGCGTCGGCGCCATCTTGCGCACCATGTCCTGCTTCAGTACACCGCCGGCAGACAAGCCCAAAAATACGTCCGCGCCTTCAATCGCTTCGCTCAGCGTGCGCTGGTCGGTGACTTGGGCAAATTGCACCTTGTCTTCGTCCATCAGCTCGGTGCGCCCGGCATAGACCAGGCCGACAATGTCCGTTACCCAGATGTTCTCGCGCGGAATACCCAGCTTGACCAACAGCCCGAGACACGCCAGCGCCGCCGCGCCCGCACCCGAAGTCACCAGCTTGACCGCTTTCAGGTCTTTGCCGGCGACCTTCAGCCCGTTCAGAATGGCCGCGCCGACGACAATCGCCGTGCCGTGCTGATCGTCATGGAACACCGGAATCTTCATGCGCTCGCGCAGCTTGCGCTCGACGTAAAAGCAGTCGGGCGCCTTGATATCTTCCAGGTTGATACCGCCGAAAGTGGGTTCGAGCGCGGCAATGATTTCGACCAGTTTTTCCGGGTCTTTCTCGTTGATCTCGATATCGAACACATCGATACCCGAGAACTTCTTGAACAGCACCGCTTTGCCCTCCATGACCGGCTTGCTGGCCAGCGCGCCAATATCACCCAAGCCCAACACTGCGGTACCGTTGGTCACCACGCCGACCAGATTGCCGCGGCTGGTGTACTTGAAGGCGGCTTGCGGGTCTTTGACGATCTCCTCGCACGGCGAGGCCACACCGGGGGAATAGGCCAGCGCCAGGTCGTGCTGGTTGACCATCTGCTTGGTCGCGGCGATAGCGATCTTGCCGGGCTTGGGAAACTCGTGGTATTCCAGTGCAGCGCGGCGCAGCTCAGCGCGTTTTTCGGGAGTGTTGATCGCTGTCGTGTTCTCGGGCATCCAGGGGCTCCAGCTTCGGTAATTGCCAGGCCGCGCGACGGGGTGCTCCAGGCGGGCGGCCATCGGCTTGGTAAAGAGGTGCGATTGTAGGCTGCGCCCCTTTGCCTGTTCGGCACGCAGCGGCGAGAATCCAGCCATGACTGCACTCACCGCCATCGCCTCCTCCGGCCTGCAAGCCGCACAAGTGCGCTCAGGCGCCGCGGCGCACAACATTGCCAACCTGCAAACGCCGCAATTCCAGCGCCAAAGCGTGGCCCAAGAAGCGCGCAATAGCGGCGGCGTCACTGCCAGTGTGGGCAGTACGGGCCCAACCGGCCCGCGCTTGGAACAAGACGTGGTCGCGCAAATGTCGGCCACCTACAGCTTCAAAGCCAACCTGCAGACCCTGCGCACCGCCGACCAGATGCTCGGCACGCTGCTGGACGTGCACGCCTGAGCGACAAGTAATCCGCCGCCAAGGCCAGGATTGCAACGGGACTTGACCCCCTATCAGCTAAGCCCCATTAGCGGCCAGCGCTTTCTGGATGCGGGCTAGAGGCCGATTTGGCTTGAAACTCCACATCCTCATACAACTGCGCCAGCGGCAGGCGCAGACCCACGCTGGCCAGCTCCAGCATGTCGCCTCCGGCCTCGTGCGGGAACAGCACCCACCGGCCTTCTTCGTTGCGACGGAACAGGTCTACGCTGGTGCGCTCGGGGTCGATCAGCAGGTACTCGCGCAGGCTGGGCAGTTTGCGGTAGGCGGCAAACTTGGCGCCTCGGTCGTAGGCCGACGTGGAAGGCGAGAGCACCTCGGCCACCAGCGTGGGCGCGCTCTTGTGCAGCGCCTGGGCGCGGTCGGCGTCGGCGCAGGTGACAAACACGTCGGGGTAGAAGTAAGCGTTGTCCGCCGCCACCCGCAGCTTCATGTCGGAGATGAACACGCTGCACGGCCCGCCGCGCAGGTGGGCGCGCAACGCCACCGCCAGATTCAGTGCCAGCGTCACGTGCGCATCAGACGCGCCCGCCATGGCGAACACCTCACCGTCCAAGTATTCGTGCTTGTCCGTTTGCTGCGCCTCCCAGTCCAGATAGGCCGAGGCGTCGAAGCGGCATTGCGGTGCGGGTTGGGACATGGCGTGCGCTCCAGAGTGAATAGGCATTGTCGTGCAGGCAGGGGGGCAAGCGCAGCCCGAGGCCGCTTTGGCGGCTTTGTCTTTGTATTCGTAGGTTGGGTTGTACCCAACCCAACAGGCCCCCGACCTCTGCTCAAGAAAAATTGATAGCTGCCAGCGCACGTATTCATTGGGTTAGCGACTGATTTGATTGCTAAACTAGCCCCTGTAGCCGGTACAAAGCCACAAAACTCGCGGCTACTCCCATACAAAACGTATCTTTTTCGGTACGATTTGGCATGATCATCCCCATATTAGAAGTGCGCTTCTTTGCGACGGGCGCCGGTACGGAGCCGGTACGCGATTGGCTCAAGGACTTGCCGGCCACAGAGCGGCGCTCGATTGGCGAGGACATCAAAACTGTGCAGTTTGGCTGGCCCTTGGGTATGCCGCTGGTACGCAAAATGGACAAAGACCTCTGGGAAGTGCGCATTCAACTGATCGGACGCATTGCCCGCGTGCTGTTCACCGTGGTGGGCGGTGTCATGGTCTTGCTGCATGGCTTTATCAAAAAGGCGCAAGCCACGCCGGCCAACGACTTGGAGACCGCCAAGTCCCGTTTAAAACAATTAAGGAGCACGCAATGAACCCACATATCGGCAGCAACTTTGATGATTTTTTGGCAGACGAGGGCATCCTTGAAGAAGCCTCGGCCATCGCTATCAAGCGGGTGGTGGCGTGGCAAATTGCGCACGAGATGAAAGCCCAGCGCATCACCAAAACCGCCTTGGCCGCCAAAATGCAAACCAGCCGCGCCGCCCTCAATCGCCTGCTCGATGCACAGGACACCAGCCTGACGCTGACCACGCTCAGCAGCGCCGCCACCGCTCTGGGCAAGCAGCTGCGCATTGAATTAACCTCTGCTTGAGCGAATGCAATACAAAAACCATAGCTGCTAGCGCACGTATCTAAAGGGCTAGAGACTGATTTAACCTAAAATTAGAGTCTGACCCCAATTTTCCTCAGCCACAACCGCCCGGCCTTTTATATGGTCACGCCCAAGCTGTTTGAGGCACTCATTGAGGACATGGCCGATCGTGACTTGCTGGCTCTAGCACGCCAACGCTTGGCACTCAAGGACAGCGCCATCGAGGTGGACATTGACACCCTCTGAGCCGCAAGCTGCGCCCAGCGCCACCCCATACCGGCTCTGAGCTGCACGGCAGCCTGCAACATTGCTACAAAATTAAGCTACGCCAGCAAGGCTATCGCTTGGTTTACAGCGTCGAAGACGGCGCGCTGGTGGTGCTGGTGCTCGCCATCGACAAGCGCGAAGACATGGCCGCGTATCGTTTGGCTGTCGCGCGCCGACTGGCAATGTGACTATTAAAAATCATAGCTGATAGCGCCCGTATCTAAAGGGCTAGAGGCTGATTTAACCCAAAATCCAGCCCTCCACGGCCATTGTGGGCATACGCCAGCATTTGTAAGACCTTACGTTGGCTAATGACATTCATGACAGAACAAAAACGTCACATTGACATTTTGTGCTGTACAGATGTTACGGAAACAGGCTGAAACAGCCGGCCATGTATCCGTATGCAAGTAGATGTTGCAAAAACCGACTTGGCACAGAACCTGCTGATACCCCTGCAGACCTGAAGAATTCTTCTGCAGGTTTTTTTAATAACTCCGAGGAGAGATTTATGAAGCGTTCTATGCAAATGGCCCAGAAGGGTTTTACGTTGATCGAGTTGATGATCGTTGTGGCGATTATTGGTATTTTGGCGGCTGTGGCTTTGCCGGCTTATCAGGATTACACGGTTCGGGCTAGGGTAGCAGAGGGCATGGTTGCAGCTTCGGCTGCCAAGGTGGCAGTGGCGGAAAACGCAGCTTCCGGTTCCGCAAACTTGGGCGCCGGGTATGTGCCTCCCACGGCCAGCAGCAACGTAACGAGCGTTGCCATAGCCGCTGATAGTGGCCAAATCACAGTCACTACTACCGCCAAAGCTGGTGGCGGCACCGTGATTTTCGTTCCGACCGCTGGCGCCGCAGCCCTAGTAGCAGACGCAATTCCCGCAGACCGTATTTCTTGGTCGTGTACTGGCGGTACCTTGGCGCTTAAATATCGTCCTTCCGAGTGCCGCCTCGCTGCTACATAATCATTAAATAATTATCAATTTAATGAATTAATTGAAAATTACTAAGAAAAAGGGCTTTATGCCCTTTTTTTTATAAATAAAATGGTATGAGGGGATGCCAAAATTAGTCAACGGCCTCAATGCAAAAACGCGATTTAATTTTTCTGATAGGGGTGATTTTCACCCTTATACTCCCTAATTTTATCGCTCTCCCCGAAGAGAGCACGATAAGCTTCTCAGCATTTCTTCAGACTGCGGTCTACAGTTTCAGCTTCTGGGCGATCTGGTTTGCGCTGTTTAAAAATGTCGCGACGGCACTTTTTTTTGCAATACCTTTCGTCTTTTGGTGGTTCGCATCTCTTTATGTCCGGCTTGCCTATGGAACACCAATTTCACCGGTTTTCGTGGGGATGGTACTCGACACGAGTGTTACGGAGTTGGTCAGCTTTGCAGCAGCATTTACGGGCTTAGTCGCGGGCTCTATAACCTCTCTGGGGCTTTATCTATGGATTGCCGTCCAGCTTCAAAGAGCAAAAATCGAATGGATTCATCCATCACGTACGTGGATTCTCATTGCGTTCCCGACAGTCTGCATTGCGGCTGGATTGGCGCAGATGCAGACGGTGGTGCAAGACATCACGCTTGATAAAGATGCTGATCCATTCCTCGAAGCACATCAATCTTATTTAATAGATATATGGTCACGTGTTTATCCGATTGATCTTCCACTATCGCTTTTTATCAATCTAAAAGATAACGCGCGAGTGGATAAATTAAGAGGCACTTTCGAGAATTTTAACTTCATGCCTCGTGCTCTCGATCAATCGGGAGCCGAATTAGTCATTCTAGTCATCGGAGAATCTTCTCGGCGCGATCGTTGGAGTCTTTTTGGTTATAGTCGTCCGACGACTCCGCGACTCGATGCTCTTCAAAATTTAGTCAAACTATCTGATGTTATTTCGCTTACAGTTGCGACTCGATCGGCGATTCCGCCAGTATTAGCACGCTATCCAGTCTACGCACCAGACAATCAAACGCCCCAGATGACTGAGCCTTCGGTAGTTAAGGCATTTCAAGCAAGTGGATACAAAACAGCATGGTTATCTAATCAGTCTGCATCCGGCTTTTATGATAGCCCAATTTCCTTCTATGCAAAAGACTCGAATCGGGTTATTTATACAAATCCGGGGAGTTATCTGGCTAAAGGTGCATATGATGAAGCGCTGCTTCCACTATTCCAAAAAATAATCAATGATTCGCCGAATTATAAGCAGATGATTGTTGTGCACACCATGGGCAGCCATTTTAACTACGCCTTCAGGTATCCGGATAATTATAAGCGCTTTGAACCTGCATTCGACGGCATCAAGTATTTCCCAAAGAAATTAATCACAGATAAAGTAGCTGCCAATAATACCTACGACAATACTATTTTCTATACCGACTATATTCTCTCAGAACTCATCGAGTCTCTTTCTAAAACAAAGCGCCGAGCAGTATTGCTATACATATCCGATCACGGCGAAGATATTGATGAACCTGGATGTGAAAACGGTTCTAATGAAAGACTCTCCAGTCGTTCTTTCGAGGTTCCCGCATTCGTATGGTTCAGCGATCAAGCAGCGCTAGCAATGCAAGCGGACATAAATGCGTTGACATCGGTTGCAGGACAACCGCATACAGCCAGAATCGTTCCGCAAACGCTGCTTGATTTGGCACATATCGAAGTCGCTGGAGTTGCAACAGCAAGTCTCCTGCGAAATAGAAGCACGCTACCTAGGAAGGTCTATGCCAATGGTCGTTGGGTGGATTTCGATATGGCAAAACTCAAGAACGCTTGCGTTATCAGGCCATGAACAACAGAAATTGGGATCAGCTTCCAATTAGAAGTCAAAACAGCCGCAAGCCTAATAGAACGGAAACTTGCAAACTAAAGGACACCCACTTAGTTGACACCCGCCCAACCGCCTTTTAAGCTCCCACACCATGACCCGCCCTCGCTCCGCCCTCGTCAGCCTGCCCGATACCGCCTGGTACCACTGCGTCTCGCGCTGCGTGCGCCGCGCCTTTCTGTGCGGGCACGACCACCACAGCGGCCAGAACTTTGAGCACCGGCGCGGCTGGATTGCCACCCGCATCAAAGAGCTGGCGCACATCTTTGCCATTGACGTGGCGGCCTATGCGGTGATGAGCAACCACTACCACGTGGTGCTGCACATCGACAGCGCGCGGGCGCAGCAGTGGAGCACCGAGCAGGTGCTGCAGCGCTGGACGCAGCTGTTTACCGGCCCGCTGCTGGTGCAGCGCTATCTGTCGGGTGCGCGCGCGGCCATGGGGCAAAGCGAGCTGGAGAAAGTGCACGAAATGGCCGAGACCTACCGCACGCGGCTGTTTGACCTGTCCTGGTACATGCGCGTGCTGAACGAGTCTTTGGCCCGGCAGGCCAATGCCGAGGACGATTGCACGGGGCGGTTTTGGGAGGGGCGTTTTAAGAGCCAGGCGCTGCTGGACGAGCAGGCGCTTTTGGCGGCGATGGCGTATGTGGACTTGAACCCGGTGCGCGCCGGCATGGCCGAGTCACCCGAGGCGTCGGATTACACCTCGATCCAGGAGCGGCTGGGCTGTGCACCCGAACCGCTGGCGCAACCCTTGGCGCCCGATCTGCAGGCGCCGGTGGATGCGGCGGCAGAATCACCCACCGCCACAGCGCCCTTGCCGCAGGCACCACTGATGCCCTTTGACGCCACCGGTCGCACGCCCTGGGCGGTGCCTTTTGGCTGGCACGACTATGCCGAGCTGGTCGACTGGACGGGCCGCCAGGTGCACCCGAACAAAAAGGGCTGCATGGCGCAGGGCAGCCCAGCGCTGCTGGCGCGCCTGGGAGTTGAAGCGGACGTGTTCATTGCCATGGCATCGACGTTTCTGCAGGAGTTTGGCTCAGCCGTGGGGACGCCGGCGCAGATGGCGCAACTGTGCGCGCGCCGGCAAACACGGTTTTTGCACGGCATGCGGGCTGCGCGCAAGGTATTTGGGTGAGAGATTGTGCTGGCGGCCCACCACCCTTGGTAGCACCGCCCTAATCTCCGCAGCCGGCACGGTGCGCAGCCACGTAGGTCGGGTTAGCGCAGCGTAACCCGACACCGCGCAGCGCATCAGCCGCCCGTCGGGTTACGCCCTACGGGCTAACACGACCTACAGAGATTTAGGACAACCTGTCGGGTTACGCGCCTACGGGGCTGGGCCAATCAATGGGTTAGCGCGAACTGCACGACACGCTCGCTGAGCCAAATGCCTTGGTGGCGCATTTTTGCGATGGCATCGGGCATAGAAATGGCGTAACCCAAATGCTTGGCTTTCAGCAAAACGCCAATCGAGCCGGTCAACGTCAAATCACATAGCCGGGCAACACGCCGCCCGGCTGTCTCGTCGATACAGACCAAGGGCAATCCAAGGTTCATCGCAGTTTGAATAACCGAAGCTTCGCCCTGATCCAAAGAGTTTTGCAAAAACGCCAATAAAGGCACTGGGGCCGGCTGAATGTCCAACCAATCAGCCCCTTGGAAAGCATCCACCCCAAAGGCATGCGCCCCCCCAGCGCACACCTCTTGTGCAACCTCGTAGGGCACTACTACCCGACGATAAAGAAAGCGCAAAACATCCAAATTGCCCATAGCAGCAGCCAGCGAAATCAGTGGCGTGGTGTTGGTGACCAACACCTCACTGCGCTCAGGCATTGTGAATATCACCCGCCAGCTCGTCTTCGTCCAAATCGATAAGTGGGACACCAAAACGCTGCAACTGCGCCAAGAATGTCACCCGATCCAGCCCAATAAGCTGGGCCGCCATGCCAGAAGACAGGCGCTTCATCTCAAACAACTTGGCCGCCATCGCCAGCTTGGCCTCTTGGACAAAGTCCTCGGGCGCTTGGTGCATGGCGTCCAAATAATGGCGCGGAACGTTAACCACAATCTGCATAGAAAGTCCTGTTCTGTTGCCGAGGAAAGTCTCAATCATAGGTTGGTAGATCGGATTAACGCAGCGTAAGCCGACACCGCGCAGTGCATTAGCAGCCCGTCGGGTTACGCCCTGCGGCCCAACCAAAAATTGGGGTCAGACTCCAATTAAAGGTTAAAACAGCCGCTAGACCAATGGATACGTGCGCTAGCAGCTATGGTTTTTAATCAAATTGCGTTGTGTGTGCGCAGCCATTCCCGCAGGGCATCGTCCATCTTGGCCTGCCAGCCGCTGCCCATCGCCCGAAAGGCGGCCAACACGTCGGGGCTGTAGCGCACCGTCACCGCCTGCTTGGTATCTGCTTTGACGCTACCCACCGGACGCCCGCGCGCCGCCCTGCGCATGGCTTGCTGACCCACTTCGGGGCTGACTTCACGCCCAGCCACGTGCCACACGGCTTGACTCAGATCGGCTTGGCTCAAGTCAGGTGCGTCGTCCGGGTCAACCCAAGACGCCGAAGTGTTTTTGCTCTCGGTCATTGGCTTTCCTCATGCTGATAACTCGGCGTGCCGCGCCGCGCGGGGTCCAAACCAGTCTCGCAGGGCTGCTGGTACTGCATCACCCGTTAGCCAACCCATTGGCATAAAACGTACATGATAGTAATATACAAAAATGATCGATTTCCACCAGATTACCGGCTTCAACTGGGACGAAGGCAACGCCCGCAAGAATGAAAAGCATGGCGTGTCTATGGCTGAAGCCGAGCAGGTGTTTTTCAATGCGCCGCTGTTGATGCTGCAAGACACCGGCCACAGTCAGCACGAACCGCGCCTGCACGCTTTGGGCAAAACGACCGAGGGTCGCGCCTTGCACATCACCTTCACCTTGCGCCAAGCGGGTGCGCTGATCCGCGTTATTTCAGCCAGAGACATGCACCGAAAGGAGCGAGCGATTTATGAACAAGCGCCTTAAACCCCTACCCACTTTCGCCACCGAAGCACAAGAACGTGCGTATTGGGAGTCACACGACTCCAGCGAGCATCTGGACTGGTCACAAGCCCAAAAAGTCGCCCTGCCGAACCTAAAGCCGACGACTAAAACGATTTCGCTGCGCCTGCCGCAGCATTTGCTCGACTCCATCAAAGTAGCCGCCAACGCCCGCGATGTGCCTTATCAGTCGCTGATCAAGGTCTGGCTGCAGGAGAAGCTGCACAGACATTGAATTAATGGTCAAAACAGCAGATAGCCCAATGTATACGTGTGCTAGCAGCTATTATTTTTCAGAAATCGGGGTCAGACTCCAATTAAAGGTCAAAACAACCGCCAGCCCAATAGATACGTGCGCTAACAGCTATGGTTTTTCTCAAAATATCAAACCGGCGAGTGATTTTTAAGCCAGTCTTTCAGCGCGGCATCGATGCGCGTTTGCCAACCGGCGCCCGTAGCCTTGAAGGCAGCCATCACCTCGGGCGAGAGCCGAATGGTGGTGGCCACCTTGGTCGGCGCTTGCTGCGGCCCGCGCTCGCCGGGCTTGCGCTTGAGGCGGGTGAGCTGCGCATAAGTCGCCGGATCAAAAAACGCCTTGGCCGGCTGGGCCTCGGCAAAATCTGCGGCCAGCCACTCACGGGCATCGGGGTCGGCGGCAATGGCGGCATCGATGGCGGCATTTTCTTGCGCGCTGGGCAGCACCAACGTGCGCCCGGATGTGGTTTTAAGAAACTGCTGCGACATAACGCTTTACCTCTCTGGAGTTGGCTTTGCGCAAGCTGATGATGCGCACCGCCGTTTCACGCAACGTGAAGACCAACACATACAAACGCGCATCTATCAGCCCCATGGCCTCCAGCCGCGCCTCGCCATATTGATGGCGGCTATCGACTTTGACGATGGCCGTTTCCCACTCAAACCCGTCGGCCTCATGAAACCAAACTTGGTGCTTGGCTACATTGACGGCCAACTTTTGAGGATCGTGGGTGTAGCGCATTTTCTTTTATTGTAATAGCGAAAAAATAGCGGACGGCGGCGGTAATTTATGGTCAAAACAGCCGTAAGGCCAAGAAGTAGAAAATCAAGCGCGACAGGTCTACACGCTCCGACACGAGGAGAGCATCCTCCTTATCTCTGCAAGGAAAGCCAATGCCAACGAAAAAAAGCAATACCGTGAAGCGAACTCTTGACCTGAAAAAGCCGCCGCTTTTGAGTGCCGAGCAAAAGGCGCGGCTAGAGGCTGTGGCAGCCATGCCGGATGAGCAGATCGACTACACCGACGCGCCCAGCTGCCTCACACCAAGCAGCAAATCACGCTGCGCATCGATGCTGAAGTGCTGGATTTTTTCAAGCACACAGGCAAGAGCTATCAGTCCCGCATGCATGCGGTGTTGCGCTCTTACGTGGAAACACACAAAGCGAATAAGTTTTAAGTCACGTAGGCCGGGTTACGCCCTTCAGGCTAACCCGATCTACCGGGATAGAGCATCAAAACAGCCGATAGCCCAATAAATACGTGCGCTAGCAGATATGGTTTTTGACAACTCAAACCAACGATTGATTTTTAAGCTAGTCTTTCAGCGCGGCATCGATGCGCGTTTGCCAGCCGGCGCCGGTGGCCTTGAAAGCGGCCATGGCGGCATCGTCTTGCGCGCTGGGCAACACCAACGTGCGCCCGGATGTGGTTTTAAGAAACTGCTGCGACATAACGCTTTACCTGTTATTACCTCTCTGGCGTTGGCTTTGCGCGGCGCAGCGTAACCCGACACCTTGCTGGCAAAGCGTACATGATAGTAATATACAAAAATGATCGATCTGCACCAGATTAGCGGCTTCAACTGGGACGATGGCAACGCCCGTAAGAATGAAAAGCATGGCGTGTCTATGGCCGAAGCCGAGCAGGTGTTTTTCAATGCGCCGTTGTTGATGCTGCAAGACGCCGCCCACAGCCAGCACGAGCCGCGCCTGCACGCGTTGGGCAAAACGACCGAGGGCCGCGCGCTGCACATCACCTTCACCTTGCACCAAGCGGGTGTGCTGATCCGCGTTATTTCAGCCAGAGACATGCACCGAAAGGAGCGAGCGATTTATGAACAAGCGCCCTAAACCCTTACCCACTTTCGCCACCGAAGCCGCAGAGCGTGCGTATTGGGAGTCGCACGACTCCAGCGAGCATCTGGACTGGTCACAAGCCCAAAAAGTCGCCCTGCCGAACCTGAAGCCGACGACTAAGACGATTTCGCTGCGCCTGCCCCAGCATTTGCTCGACTCCATCAAAGTAGCCGCCAACGCCCGCGATGTGCCTTATCAGTCGCTGATCAAGGTCTGGCTGCAAGAGAAGCTGCACAGCCATTGAGTTTTTAGTAAACCTGTTGGGTTGGGTACAACCCAACCTACGGGGCGGCGGACGGCGGGCTTCGGCGATGAAATGCGCATCATCAGCCTGCGCAAAGCCAATGCGCGCGAGGTGAAAATTTATGAAAAAACACGCCCATAACATGGCACTTATCGCACCTACGCCCGAGGAAGATGCCCGCATCAACGCCGCCATTGCCGCTGACCCCGACACGCGAGAACTGACCGAAGCAGACATGGCCCACCTAAAGCCACTGCGCCGTTTGGGGCGGCCACCGTCAGCCCAGCCTAAAGTGCCCGTCACCATGCGTGTGGATGCCGACGTGCTCGCAGCCATCAAAGCCAGCGGCTCCGGCTGGCAAACCCGCGTCAACCAAGTGCTGCTCGAAGCCGTGCGCCGGGGCGATTGGCAAGCTGATGGATGATGGTCAAATACGCTGGTAGATGTATTGAGCGCTAAAAACAGCAATCTGAAGAAGGTGCCATCCCGGCATTGGGCACAGCTAGCACACAAAGGAGTGAAGCATGTACAGAGTAGGTAGTCCGTTTTGGCGCTTTTTGGCCAAGCTCGGTATGCCGCTGATCGTGCGCGTGGATGTACTCTTTGACCAAGAAGCAGGCGTCTATGTCGCCACCAGCCCCGATCTGCGTGGCCTAGTAGCCGAAGCCAAGACCAAGGATGAACTGATCGGTGCGGTCTACGATTGCGTCGATCTGTTGCTGGAAGATCAACTCCACCAGCCGCTCAAGCACAAGCCCCTAGCCGCCTGGAGTGGAGATCTGCGCTACGCATGAACGGCTTTTACAGCCGCGTCATTGAAATTCTCAAGGCCAACGGCTTTGAAATGCAGCGACAAAAAGGCTCGCACCAGTCGTGGTGCCGCAAAAATCTGTGCGTGACTGTGCCATGAGGGTCAGACTCCAATTTTTAATCAAAAAGCCTTGTAGGGCTTTAGACATGTTGGTTTTTAGCTATGATTTTTGATTAATCTAGCCTTAGCCGCTCAAACCCATAAATGAAAAATGGTCAAAATATTGACAGACATCAAAAATAGATCAAAGTAAAAATCTATCAGTAACTTTTTGATGCATCCTGTAACTTGTTAATCGCCGCCGCACTAGCGCCGGCGATTTTTGCCACAGTAAGGCTGAATTCAGCGAGCAAGAAAAGGCGCAGCGGTGAAGAAGTTAGTGCATAGCGATATTGTTCTTGGCAAACCTATTGAGTTCTCCATCTACAACGAAGATGGTTCCTTACTTTTTCGCCGTGGTTCGGTCATCCACATGCCGGACCAGGTGTCGCGCTTGCTGATACGTGGCGCCCAATACGACGAAATTGAAACCGACCCCACCGTTTACACCACCAGCAATCCCCGTCCGCCGCCGGTTCTAGAAGATCCACCGCCGTTTGAGCATATGGGAGGATTGCTACTCAACCTCAAGCACGTACTGGCTACCACACTCAAAAGCCCTGAGCAAATAGACGTCACCGCTCGCATCAAAAAAATTGCAGAGTCGGTGCAAAAAGTCTGCCATAAGAGTGTTGACTGCGCGCTGGCGGCCCCTTCGGTAGAGACCCAAATCTCATACATCGTGGTGCATCAGATGATGGGCGCCGTCTTGACCGAGCTGATTGGGCAGGGCAAGGGGCTGGATGCCGGGCAACGGCTGTCACTGATGTGTGCGGCCTTGACCCGCGATTTGGGGCAAATAAAGCTGCAGCCCGAACTGGACAAACATCCGGGCTACCTGCCCCATGACCTGCTCGCGCAGATGCGCCAGCACCCGCAGCACAGCGTCGAGCTGCTTGAAAAAGCCGGTGTCACCGACCCACTCTGGCTGAGCGCCGTGCGCAACCACCACGAATACCTGGACGGAACGGGCTATCCGGAAAGACTCAAAGGCGATGAAATTCCCTTGGGCGCCAAAATTCTGTGCATATCTGACCGCTACAGCGCGATGATCAAAATTCGGCCTTATCGCGCTGAAGCTTACTTTCCACAAAATGCGCTGAAAGAGATTTACCTCAAAAAGGACACGGAAATTGATGAAGAAATTGCGCGCATTCTGATCTCCAAGGTGGGACTGCTATCGCCAGGCACAGTGGTCAAACTCAAGTCGGGAGAGGTTGCCGTGGTTAGAAGCCCCACCGTGAAATCGGACGCTGCCATTGTGTACAGCATCTACGGCAAAGCCGGCATGATTTTGTCTCCGCCTACCCGCCGCGACACCTCGCAACCGGGAAATGAAATCGTGGGCCTTGCGCCTTTATCTCATTACCAGAATGCCGCCGTGTCCATTCGACAGGTCTGGGCTGAATAAAACAACCCCATCGCCCCAGCCAAAAAGCATGGGCCAGCCAACATTTCAGCTATTGAAGCCAAGTGCATTGCCATGAAAATTAATCTCCCGGTGACCGGGCAGGAACAACGCTTTCCTGCCGAAAAGAACATGGTCACCAAGACCAATACCAAGGGCATCATTACTTTTGCCAATAAAGATTTTGTTGAGATCAGTGGCTTCGCGGAAGAAGAACTGATCGGAAAAAATCATAATCTGATTCGGCATCCAGACATGCCGCCGATTGCTTTTGAAATCATGTGGAAAACCTTGAAGCGCGGTTTTCCATGGCACGGCATCGTTAAAAACCGTTGTAAAAATGGTGACCACTATTGGGTCGATGCCCGCATTGTGCCGATCAAGAAAAATGGTGAAATTACCGGCTATATGTCGGTGCGCTCATGCCCTGCGCGCGAGGATGTGGCCGCCGCAGAAGCGACGTACAAAAGCGCGCTGGCCCGCCCAGAAATCATCAAGGAAAAAATTGATGCAAACTGGAAAAAGCACCTTTCGATTAAAAACGGTATTCCACTGTGGATTTTATTTGTCACCCTGCTGATGATTGGCGGTGGCATTCTGGGTATTACCGGCCTGAATATGTCCAAAGCAGATATCCAGGCGATGTACCACGAGGAGATGGTGCCGGTACAAGCTATTCAGCGCATGAATTTTCTGATGGCCGACAACCGTGCACAGGTGGCGCTGGCGCTGAATTTCAAATTTGGCATCCACTCGGATGCGGTGCTGAGCGACGCCTCCAGCAACAATTACGTTCAGCACATTGCCCAGAACAAGAACGAACTGAACCAGATCTGGGCCAATTACATTGGCAAAGTCAAAGACCCGAAAGAAAAGCAACTCGCCGACAACTACATCGAGGCCCGGATGCGTTATGTCAACGAAGGGCTACTACCCGCCAGCGAGGCGATTGAGGCCGAAGATTACCTGCAAGCCCAGCGGGTGTTTTTCACCCGTCTCAATCCCCTGTACGACACCGCCAATACCCGCGCCTCCACTTTGCTGAACTACCTGTTTGAGCGTGGCAACGCCAAGCTGGTGGACACCACGGCCCGAGGTGATCTGATTTTCCGCTTGGCAGTGGCCGGAATCAGCCTCAGTTGCCTGGTGCTGGTCGTAGCAGGCTTCTTTTTCTTTCGCATCACCGCCCGCCCCCTCGAAAAAGCCGTGCTGGCGCTGGAAGACATTGCCGAGGGCAACTTGTCCGACCACATCGAGCCTTCAGGCTATGGCGAGCCAGGGCGCGTCATGAACGCGGTCATGGTCACGCAGATGCACCTCAAAGTGATGCTGCACGAAATCCGGCAATCGTCAGACTCCATCCATCAGCAGTGCCACAACCTCAACCAGGTGATGATGAACTTGGCCGAACACTCGGACGAGCAGCAAGACCGCATCCACCAGACCGTCGATGCCGTCAACGCCTCGCGCGCCGCCATGGCCACTATCAGCAGCCACATGGACGCTCTGCTGGACACCGTTCACGCCGACGACGATGACGCGCTGGCGCCGGTGCCTCCCCCGGCGCTACAGAGTCAGGCGTCCCCAGCGTTCGCACCGACGTTTGAACTGATGCCGGCTGAATTGTTGGCGGTGTTTGGCGATAGCCTATCCCAGCCCCCATCCCCCGCGGCCGCCGCGCTGCCTGAAGCTTTCACCACAACAGCGTTCGCATCCCAGCCCGCACCCACCGCGCTGCGGCAACAATTGCAAACCACTGCCAACGCCGCACGCAGCCAAGCCCTGGGGATAAAAGAAATGTCTGGCCAACTCCAGCAAGTGGCCCGGCTGATTGTGCAAAACAGCGAAGACGTCCAAGGGGCCTGGGCCGCCTCCCAGCAACTGCAGCAAACTGCCCGCGAGCTGGACGAACTGGTGCAGTATTTCGACTGAATCAGGACGGTGCTTGGTGCTGGTGCAGGTTTGCCCCTACATTCATGCGCCTATGACTGAGACTTCTTCTTCCTCTGCGCCCTTTGCCCCGCCCCCTCCTGCTACCGGCCTGCAAGGTCCCAGACGGCGGCTGTTGTATGTGGCGCTGTACGAACTGATCGCCATCGGGGCGGCGACGGCGGGATTGGCGGCGCTGTCGGGCCAGGGCGTGGCGCATTCGGGCGCGGTGGCGGTAGCGGCGTCGGCAATTGCAGTCGCCTGGAATGTGGTGTTCAACGCCCTGTTCGAGCGCTGGGAGTCGCGCCAGCTAGTGCGCGGGCGCACCTTAGCGCGGCGTTTGGCGCACGCGGTGGGGTTTGAAGGGGGACTGGTGCTGGCGCTGGTGCCATTGATGGCCTGGTGGTTTCACATCACGCTGTGGCAGGCGCTGGTGATGGACTTCGGCCTGATCGTGTTTTTTCTTTGCTACACCTTCGTTTTCAACTGGGTGTTTGACCGCATTTTTGGCCTGCCGGCGTCGGCGCAAGTTCCGGTCTGAAAACAGGGTCACGCCCCCAAGGGCAGGTTAAAAATGGTCAGTTTTGGGCCAAAGCCTCGCTACATACAATGAAACTGGACTCAAATGCTGGCGAGACCATGAAACCATCTGACGCCCTTCGGTCACACAGTGCGGCCATTCGCAGCGTGGTAGAGGCACATCGTGCTTGCCATGCACGGGTGTTCGGCTCTGTTCTGCAGGGACGCGACACCGAGCAGAGCGACTTGGACATCCTCATTGATCCGACACCCAAAACTACCTTGATGGAGGTCGCGGCGATACAGGTCGAACTGGAGCAGCGGTTGGGCGTGTCTGTCGATGTACTGACCCCCAAGGCTTTACCCGAGAAATTCCGCCACATCGTCCTTGCCGAGGCGAGGCCGATATGAGCAAGGCTCTGCGTGTGGCTGACTACCTGGGCCACATCTAGCAAGCCATCGAACGCATTGGTCGCTATACCGCAAAGATGGATGAAGTCGGTTTTTTAAACAGTGAACTGGTGCAGGACGCGGTCATTCGCAACATCAAAATCATCGGTGAAGCAGCCAACAATATTCTGCGCGTGGCTGCCGATTTTGCTGCCGCGCACGCTGATATTCCTTGGAAAATCATGTACACGATGCGAAATCGGGTTTCGCACGGCTACGAAGAAATTGATCTCGAGATCGTCTGGCGAACTATTCAAGGCGATCTGCCAGTCCTGCATGGGCTGGTTCAAGAAGCGTTTGCAAGTCTGCAGCCTCCGGCCTGAAGACAGGCGCGCGTTACCAGGGGCACGTTAAAAATCGCCGCCGTGTTGCCACATTTCTTTGTCAAAGCGCACACATTGGTTGCGGCCCAGGTCTTTGGCACGGTACAGGGCGACGTCGGCGTATTTGATGGCTTGCCAGAAGCCGTCGGTGTCCCCGGGGAACTCGGCGACGCCGATGGAGATGGTCTTTTGCAGGATTTTGTCGCCCACGCTGACCTTCAAGGCTTCGATGGACTTGCGGATTTTTTCTGCTACCACCAGTGCATCGCCCGGTTGCACGTCCATCAGCAGGATGAGGAATTCTTCGCCGCCAAAACGGATGACGATGTCCGAATCGCGCACCGTTTTTTTCATGACGATGGAAGTTTCGCGCAGCACCTGGTCGCCGGCGTCGTGGCCGTGCGCATCGTTGACCTGTTTGAAATAGTCCAGATCGCACACCAGTAAGCCAATTTGCGTCTTGCGCCGCAGCACGCCGCTGATGATTTGTGCGGTGTGTTCCTGCAGAAAACGCCGGTTGTACAGGCCGGTGAGTGGATCCACCATGGCGGACTCACGCAGGGTCTGCATCAGGCGCTTGGCTTCGATGACGGACAGCGATTGGTTGATATAGGTTTCGGCTTCAAAGATCTTTTGCGGCGTGCTGCTGTCGAGCAGCCCATGGCGCTTATCGGTGGCAAAACGCAGCTGCACTACCCCCCCGGTGTGACCACCGGCCACCAGCGGAATACAGATGTGTCCGACACCGGGCTGGGGAACAAAGCGCCGACACACGCCGTGGAATTCAAACGAGGAGACGGTGTGCCCGGTATTGACGGCACGGCACTGCTGGCAGTTGCTCAGTACCTCGGGGTCGCAGTGCAGCTGGACATCGCCGATCAGCGCCGGGTGCACCACCCGCATTTCATTTTTCTGCGTGTTGATGTCATAGATGGTGTAGTGCGCTATGCCCAGCTCGTGCTGGAACACGTCGCCCAAGCGGTGGTAGACGTCGTCCAGATCGGCATCTTCTTCAATCACTTTTTTGTAGATGGTCATGCCGTACACGCTGTCGATCAAGATGTTGAACTTGCTCGACAGGGTGCCGATTTCGTCTTGCGACTTGACGGCGACTTTCTTGGCCAGGGTGATGTCGCCCGTGCTGAGCGAGTCGATCTGCCGAATGATGGTGGCAATGGGGCGCTGGAAAGCGACGATGATCCAGCGCACAAAAAACATCAGCAGCGTTGAAGCGATGAGCAGCACGATCAGGATGGCATTGACCGAGTCACCGATGATTTGATAGATGGCGGTGTTGATGTGGCCGTAGGCGCCGGCCATGCGGCTGGCGTGCTGGTTGACCAGGGCCGTGCCCTCGGCCACCCGCGCGCGGGTGTCGTCAAAGCTGCTGGCGACAGTGATGGTATCGGCCGGACGCGGCATTTTGCGCTTGGTGGTGATGTAGGTGTCCAGCGACTGGTCCAGGCGGTCGGTCAGCACGACCATGTTTTGCAGGTATTGCAAGTTGGCCGCCGGTGGTGTGGCCAGGGAGCGCACCACGGTTTCAATAAAAGTGCCGGAGGGGACGCTCTGGTGCAGACTCAGCCGGGCATTGACGGCGCGAATCGCCTTGACATGCTCGCGCAGCGACTGCACTGCCAGCAAGTCCAGGCCGGTGTCGATCTGGCCCAGAAACTGCAGGTCGCGGTCGATGTTTTGCAGGTGGCGCAGCACTTCGTGCGCCGCCTGCTGGTGCGGCATGATCTGCTCGGACACTTGGTGGTATTTGTACTGGATGGCGGTCAGGGCCAGTACGGTGACCACCGCCATGGAGCCAAACCAGAACAGCGTACCCACGGTCAACAGCAAGAATTTTTGCTTGATCGGCAGATCGACAAAGGTCAGCAAGCCGAGCAGACGGCGCAGGCGCAGCCACAGGTAGTTGTCCGAGCGGGCCGTGGTGTCGGTGGGCGTGCTGGCGGGGCTGCGATCGTCAAGCGGCATGACAAAAACTCGGTAGGACGGAGAAAAAACCGGACACGGGTGGGTGCCTCCAGTGCCTTGGCAAAGTCGCCATGAACGGGACCTTGAGGTGGGCCATCATTGCAGCCCATTTGGTAACTT
The DNA here is from genome assembly GCF_000688255.1 of Simplicispira psychrophila DSM 11588. Classification (GTDB taxonomy): domain Bacteria; phylum Pseudomonadota; class Gammaproteobacteria; order Burkholderiales; family Burkholderiaceae_C; genus Simplicispira; species Simplicispira psychrophila. The sequence continues at coordinate 183,463 of NZ_JHYS01000002.1, forward strand.
TAATTACAAATAGCCATACATTGTCCCTGATGAATGGGTTTGTGCATAGGAGCAGCAGGGGGCTTTGGCAGCGCGCTCCAATCGCCCGTAAAATCGTTGCCTGCCCAAGGAGCGTTGCACCGGCCAGCCAAAGCGCACACAGCGACCATGGCGCCGTCAGGCTTGGGTGATATGCCTTGAACCGCAACGACGCTCACCTGTTCACGGTTTTTTGCCCAGGTGAGCCCCATGTCTGAAATTTTCCCACCCCCCCTGAAACTGTCGGGCCTGGAGCCCGTCACCATTGGCCCCGGCACGCTGTTTGTCAACGTGGGCGAGCGCACCAACGTCACTGGCTCCAAAGCCTTTGCGCGCATGATTTTGAACGACCAGTTTGAAGAAGCGCTGGCCGTGGCGCGCCAGCAGGTCGAAAACGGCGCGCAAATCATCGACATCAACATGGACGAGGCCATGCTCGACAGCAAGGCGGCCATGGTGCGTTTCTTGAATTTGATTGCCTCCGAGCCCGACATTGCGCGCCTGCCGATCATGGTGGACAGCTCCAAGTGGGAGGTGATCGAGGCCGGCCTGCGCTGTATTCAGGGCAAGCCGATCGTCAATTCGATTTCGATGAAAGAGGGTGTGGACGCCTTCAAGCACCATGCCAAATTGGTGCGCCGCTATGGCGCCGCTGCGGTGGTGATGGCGTTTGACGAAAAAGGCCAGGCCGACACCTACCAGCGCAAGATCGATATCTGCGCGCGCGCCTACCGCATCCTGGTCGATGAGGTCGGCTTTCCGCCCGAGGACATCATCTTCGACCCGAACATTTTTGCCGTCGCCACCGGCATTGAAGAGCACGCCAACTACGCCGTTGAGTTCATCGAGGCGACGCGCTGGATCAAGGCCCATTTGCCCGGCGCCAAGGTCTCCGGCGGCGTGTCCAACGTCAGCTTTTCTTTCCGCGGCAACGACCCGGTGCGGGAAGCGATTCACACCGTGTTTCTGTACCACGCCATCCAAGCCGGTATGGACATGGGCATCGTCAACGCCGGCATGGTGGGCGTCTATGACGATTTGGAGCCGATCCTGCGCGAGCGTGTCGAGGACGTGATCTTGAACCGCCGCGAGGACGCGGCGGAAAGGCTGCTAGAGGTGGCCGAGACCGCCAAAAGCGGCGCCAAAGACGAGAGCAAAAAACTCGAATGGCGCGGCACACCCGAGGCGCCGAAAACCGTCGAAGAGCGCCTGTCGCACGCGCTGGTGCACGGCTTCACCGACTTCATCAGCCAAGACACTGAAGAGGTGTACCAACAAATTCTGGCCCAGGGCGGGCGCCCGCTGCACGTGATCGAAGGCCCGCTGATGGCCGGCATGAGCGTGGTCGGCGACTTGTTTGGCCAGGGCAAGATGTTCTTGCCGCAGGTGGTGAAAAGCGCCCGCGTGATGAAACTGGCGGTGGCGCATCTGATTCCGTACATCGAAGAAGAAAAGCGCCAGGACGAGCTGGCCGGACGCGACGTGCGCACCAAAGGCAAGATCGTCATTGCCACCGTCAAGGGCGACGTGCACGACATTGGTAAAAACATCGTCACCGTAGTCTTGCAGTGCAACAACTTCGAAGTCATCAATATGGGGGTGATGGTGCCCTGCCATGAAATTTTGGCACGCGCCAAGGCCGAGGGCGCCGACATCGTCGGCCTGTCGGGGCTGATCACGCCGAGCCTGGAGGAGATGCAGTACGTCGCTGCCGAGATGCACAAGGACGACCATTTCCGCGTGAAAAAAATCCCGCTGCTGATTGGCGGAGCGACTTGCTCGCGCGTGCACACCGCGGTGAAAATTGCGCCGCATTACGACGGCCCAGTGGTGTATGTGCCTGATGCCTCGCGCAGCGTCGGCGTGGCGCAAAGCCTGCTGGGCGACAACGTCGAGGCCTACATGCAAGAGGTCAACGCCGACTACGACAAGGTGCGCACCCAGCACGCCAACAAGAAGCAGACCCCGCTGTGGCCGCTGGCCAAAATCCGCGCCAACAAGACGCCGCTGGACTGGAGCGCCTACCAACCCCACACGCCGCGCGCGCTGGGCCGGCGCGTGTTCAAGAATTTTGACTTGGCCGAACTGGTGCCCTTCATGGACTGGGGGCCGTTCTTTCAGACCTGGGATCTGGCCGGACCGTACCCGGCCATCCTCACCGACGAAATCGTCGGCGTGGAGGCGACACGCGTGTTTGCCGACGGCCAGGCCATGCTGAAGAAAATCATCGACGGGCGCTGGCTCAGCGCCAGCGGCGTGATGGGGCTGTACCCGGCCAACAGCGTCGGCGATGACATCGAGTTTTATACCGATGAGACGCGCAGCACAGTCGCCATGACCTGGTATGGCCTGCGCCAGCAGACCGAAAAGCACACCGTGGACGGCGTGACGCGCCCCAGCCGCTGCCTGGCCGACTTTGTCGCACCCAAGGACAGCGGCGTGGCCGACTACGCCGGGATGTTCGCCGTCACCGCCGGACTGGGCATCGAGAAGAAGGAAAAGGCGTTTATCGACGCGCTGGACGACTACTCCGCCATCCTGTTCAAGAGCCTGGCCGACCGGCTGGCCGAGGCCTTTGCCGAATGCCTGCACCAGCGCGTGCGCACCGATTTGTGGGGCTACGCAGCGGACGAACAACTCGACAGCAGCGCGCTGATCGCCGAGAAATACCACGGCATCCGCCCCGCGCCCGGCTACCCGGCCTGCCCCGACCACAGCGCCAAACGCGACTTGTTTGCGCTGCTGCGCTGCGAGGAGATGGGCATGTCGCTGACCGAGAGTCTGGCCATGTCGCCAGCGGCCAGCGTCAGCGGTTTTTACATGGGCCACCCGGACAGCGTGTATTTCAGCGTCGGCCGCATTGCCGACGACCAAGTGCGCGACATGGCTGAGCGGCGCGGCCTCGACGAGGCGGAACTGCGCCGTTTGCTGGGGCCGAATTTATAAGCCATCAAAAATAATAGCTACTAGCGCATGTATGGGTTGGATTGCAGATGGTTTACTGTCTGAAACCTTTTAGATACCTGCGCTTATAGCTTCTTTTTTAATAGCTGTAGCGCGGCGTTAAAGTTCTGGCATGTCTTTGCCCCTTGCCCCCCCTCCCACAGATAATCCGGCCCCCCTGACGCCACCAGCCCCCCCGTGGTGGCCTGTGCGCGCGGTGCAGCTGTGGCTGGGCGCCGATGGGTTGCGCATGAGCGCGGCCATGTCGTTTTACGGCATGCTCAGTCTGGCACCGCTGCTGGTGGTGGTGGTGGCGGCCCTGGGCTGGTGGGTGGACCGGGCGCTGATTGAAAACAACCTGCTGGCGCAGATCCGCGCCCTGACCAGCGAACGCATCGCGCAAGTGGTGGAGCAAGCGCTGGCCAGCGCCCAGGCGCCGTCGCAGGGTCTGGTGGCCTCGGCGATTGCGCTGGTGTTGCTGCTGTGGGGCGCAACGGGTGTGTTTGCTGAGCTGCAGGCGGCGCTGGCACGCCTGTGGCAGGAAGAAAAGCCCGAGGTATCGTCGCGTTCCTCATGGCGGACCACGGCAACGATGCGCCTGCGCGGGCTGGCCTATGTGGCCGGGCTGGCTTTTTTGCTGCTGGTGTCGCTGTTGATATCGGCCGCGCTGGCGGTGGCCACCAGCTGGCTGGGGACGCATTTTCCGTATCGCGTGTTGCTGCTGGCCATGAGCGAAGGGGTGTCGTTTCTGTTTGCCACCGGGCTTTTTTTGGGCCTGATGCGCATCAGTGTCGATCCCAAACCACGCCTGCGCTACCTGACGCAGGGCGCACTGATTGGCGCCGCGCTGTTCAGCATCGGGCGCCATGGTCTGGCGGCGTATTTGTCAGGCGCCGCCGTGGTATCGGCCTATGGCGCCGCCGGCTCGCTGGTGGCGCTGCTGGTGTGGATTTACTTCTCGTGCGCCGTGCTGTTGCTGTCGGCGGGTTGCGCGCGAGCGCTGCAAGAGCGGGCTGAGGCGTTGTAGCGGAGAGGCCGGAAATGTCGGGTTAGCCCGCAGGGCGTAACCCGACAGGGATTATTAACGCTTACTTCTCAACGAAAGCGCGCTCAATCACGAAGTCACCGGGGCGCGTGGTATTGCCCTCGTCAAAGCCGGTCTGCTCCAGCAGGTGCTTCAGGTCGGTGAGCATTTCCGGGCTGCCGCACAGCATGACGCGGTCTTCCAGCGGGTTCAGCGCCGGCAGGCCCAGGTCGGTGAACAGCTTGCCGTTCTTGATCAGATCGGTGATGCGTCCCTGGTTGCGGAACGGCTCGCGCGTCACGGTGGGGTAGTACTTGAGCTGCGCACTGACCATTTCGCCCAGGATGTCGTGATTTGGCAATTCTTGCGTCAAGTAGTCGTGGTATGCCAGTTCCTTGACTTCGCGTACGCCGTGGACCAGCACCACTTCTTCAAATTTCTCATAGGTTTCCGGGTCGCGGATGACGCTCAGAAACGGTGCCAGACCGGTGCCGGTGGACAGCATGTACAGGCGCTTGGCGGGCAAGAGGTAATCAATCAGCAGCGTGCCGGTGGGCTTTTTGCCGACGACGATGCTGTCGCCCACCTGGATGTGCTGCAGGCGCGAAGTCAGTGGGCCGTCGGGCACCTTGATGCTCAAGAACTCCAGGTGCTCTTCATAGTTGGCGCTGACGATGCTGTAAGCGCGCAGCAACGGCTTGCCATCGACGCGCAGGCCGATCATGGTGAAGTGGCCGTTGGAGAACCGCAGCGCCGGGTCGCGGGTAGTGGTGAAGCTGAAAAGCCGATCGGTCCAGTGGTGGATCGTCAGCACGCGTTCTTCAAGAAATGCGCTCATGGTGTGGTGGCAGGGAGAGTGAAAAAATAGGGGTCGGCGCGGGCAAGGGTGCCAGGCCATCCATCGCCCCAGGGCCAACGGCACACACCCCGCACCCTGCAGGTCATGGGGCTTATTGTCCGGCAAAGCACCCAGGCCCTTTCCCATAGGCCATGGAAGCTTGAGGCAGGGCAAGAAAAGGCCAGGGCAGGGGCCGCCAGAACACGGCGGAAATGGATCAGAACGGCGCGCTGCCGGGATCGGTATCGAGCGGCGCGGCGGCCGGGCCGGTGACGGTGCCCGGCGTGGACACTGGGGCTGCGGCGGCGGCACCGATGCCGCGCTCGCTCTCGCCGCCCAGCGCTTCTATCAGCTCGGGGATGAATTGGCGCAATTCACCGGTGGCCAGTGCCACATCGGCATCAAAGCCCCCATCGTCGCCGGCATGGCTCGCCGTCGCCGCTTCCAGAAAGGTCAGTTTCTTGATCTGCAGGCCTTCGGTCAGCAAAAACGAGAGGCGATCGTCCCAGCTCAGCGCCAGTTTGGTCGGCAGTTTGCCGGCGGCAATGTGCGCCTGGATTTCTTCGATGTCCAGCGCGTGGCGGGCGTAACGCACCACAGCTTTTTCTTCATCGGCGCTTTTGAGTTCGCATTCGCGGTCGATGCTGAAACCAGGTGGCGCCTCTTGCGTGCTCAGCCAGTGGGCCATCGCCGCTTGGGCGCTGGTTTGGGTGTCCAGCAGCGCCAGCGACAGGCCGGGCAGCGCTTCAGTCAGCGCACTGGCGACTTCATCGGCACGGCCCTGACTGCTGGTATCGAGCACTAAAAAGCGTGCTTCGGTATCGATCCACACCCACATGGCGCCTTGTTTGGTAAACGCCATCGGCAGCAAGTCCAGCTTGGCTTCTTCTTTCAGCTCCTTGCTTTCTTTCTTGCCAGGCTTGCGGCCGGTTTCCTGTTCGATGCGGGCGGCCTTGTCTTGCACGCGGCGCGCCAGCACCGAACCAGGCAGCACTTTCGACTCGACCATGAAGCGCAACAGCCATTGTCCACCGACCGATTCGGCCATCAGGCCATGCTCCTGGCCGCGCGGCGGTGCCCAGCCCCAGGAGCGCTCTTGCGTGGCGCCGCACTCCATGAAAGGCCGTTGGCTCAAGGCGGCTTCAACTTCAGTCAGGTCAATCTTCCAGTGCGGCGCAATGCGGTAAATGATCATGTTTTTGAACATGGAAAACCCTTATTCATCTCTACAGAGGGGACCACAGGCCAGCGCAAAGCCGCACCCGGGGGCATGTGGCCATTGTCTGCGCAGCGAGGTACGACACAACTTTACACAGCCTCACGTCGTCCTCATGGCGGCGACACACAGGCAGAGCACACTACCTCCAAACCGCTGACACGGTCGTACCAGCGGTCCCTTGCTACCGACTCACCAAAAGGATTTCACATGACCTTCTTTTCTCGCACCTTTGTTGCCACGGCTGTTTTGGCCGCTTTGACCTTGCCGGCGCTGGCCCAGACGGCAGCGCCGGCGGCCGCCACCACCCCGGCGACCCAGACAGCCCCCTCGGCCCCCTCGGCCACAGCGGCAAAGTCCGGCGAACGCTCGATGCGGCATATGCCCCACCGGGCAAAAATGCAGGAACGCATGGCGCAGCACCAAGCGCAGCTAAAGCAAAAATTGGAACTCAGCGCCGCCCAGGAGCCGGCCTGGAACACCTTCATCGCCACCATGCATCCCGCCGGCGAGCGCTCGGCCCGTCTGGGCCACTTGAGCCGCGAAGAAATGCAAAAGCTCACCACCCCCGAGCGCATTGAGCGGATGCGCGCACAGCGCAACCAGCGCCAGGCGGAGGCAGACAAACGAACCGATGCCGTTCTGGCTTTTTATGCCGAACTGAACCCGGCACAGCAAAAAACCTTTGATGCACAAACCGCGCGCTATCAGCACCACCTGGGCGGCAACAACCAAATGCGCGGCGAACGTGGCATGGGTAAAAATTATGGCGAACGCGGCATGGGTAAAAACTACGGCGAGCACCGTTGGGATCAGCGCCCACAGAACCAGGCGCCCACCACGCCCCAGTAATTCCTACCCGTCCAGTGCCGTCCCATCGGGCGGTACTTTTTTCTGACCAGCCTCGGTGTGTTCTGCACCGGGGTTTTTTTTCGCCCTGTTTATCTTGAGTGCCTACAAAATAAGCAAATTCACCTGTGTATAACCATGGGGGCAAAATCCGCACAACTACCGACTTATCCACAGAAAAATCAACCCGGCCAAAGTTGTTCGCATTGCGCTGCCACCATACAGAGTAGCCACCCACATACTTGCAAAGTTGGCAAGCTATTGTCCTGACACGAATAAATCAACTTATCCACAGAACAGGGCAAACCCTATTACTACTACTATTTAAAGATAGAAGTCTTAGTAGAACAACCAAACGCGCACCACCAGGCTGGATCAACGTCCACAGATGGGGAGGGGAAATTCCGCGACGGTGTGTTTGTCCAATCGGCGAAAAGAGGCGGGCAATGGCCTGGTGCGCAAAAACAACGGGCCCACCGGCGGCTTGAAGCCGTTCGGATCGGCGCAGCGCCAGCGCTGCCATCGAGGCGGCCCGTCTTAATTACTATCTTTTTAATAGCTTGTAGCGCTTTGGATAGGGGCGTCAGAGGCTGTTTTCATCTAAAAAAATAGCTCCGCCTGACAGCCTGAACAAAGCTGTGGACAGTTCTGGCATAAACGTCTAGTTATCCACAGAAAAAAGACCCGGCGACAGGTTATCCCCGCTTGCGCGACACCGGCGGCAGGGACTGGCGCACACACTTGCTGCGATGGTAAGTGCTTGAATCAAAAAGAAAAAAATAGGTTATCCACAAAAAATGGCAAACCCTACTATGACTACTATGTATTCATAGAATCTATAAAAGATAACTCCTGAAAACAGTGCCAAAAATCAGTCTCCTGCAGATACAGGGACTGTTTATGCATACAGTTTCAAAAGAGAAGATCGCAGCCATGCCCTTCGCAAGGCTCTGTGAGCGTCGATGGGGCGCTCCATGCCTGTGCTGTGTCCCCACCCCTGCCCCGCTACAAGAACGGCTCTTGGCGGGGCATCAGGGGGCTTGGGGAGGGGGTGGAGGCTGCCTTGGCAGGGTCCAAGGCCGTTTTTAGCGGAAAGGGGCTATCCCGGCTAGGCGGCCAGGCAGCAGGAGCTGCGCCGTTTCAGGGCCGTGGCGGGACGAGGTTCAGGGGGTTGCGCAGCAGCCATTCCAGTTGTTCGTGTGGCACGGGTTCACTGAAAAGGTTGCCTTGAAATAGACGGCAACCGGCCTGCAGCAGGGCATCGCGTTGCGCTAGCGTCTCTACTCCTTCGGCGATCACAGCCAAATCCAGACCTTTACCCAGGCCAATGATGGTGTTGACGATGGCGGAGTCGTTGATATCGGTGAGCAAATCGCGCACAAAGCTTTGATCGATCTTGATTTGTTCCAGCGGCATCCGCTTGAGGTAGCTCAGACTGGAATACCCCGTGCCAAAGTCGTCCAGTGAAAAGCCGACGTGGTATTCGCTCAGCGTGGTCATGGTGGCAATGGTGGTTTCCATGTTCTCGACCAGCAGGCTTTCGGTCAGCTCCAGTTTGAGCAAATGTGCCGGCGCCCCGGTGATGGCCAGAATGCGCGCCACGTCGGTGACAAAACTGGCGTGGCGAAACTGTCGTGGGCTGACGTTGACCGACATCGTCAGGTGGCGCAACTGGGGACTGCTGCGCCAGCGTGCCAGCCGGCTGCAGGCCACGTGCAACACCCAACGGCCCAGTGGCAGGATCAGGCCGGTTTCTTCGGCCAGCGCAATGAAGTCGGCTGGCAGCACCAGGCCGCGCTCGGGGTGTTGCCAGCGCACCAAGGCTTCGACGCCGATGAATTGGTCCTGGTGGTTGACTTGCGGCTGGTAGTGCAGCAGAAACTGGCTTTCTGCCAGCGCGGTGCGCAGGGCCGCTTCCAGCTCGGCACGGGCCAGCACCACGGCCTGCATCTGCGGATCAAAAAAGTGCAGGGTATTGCGCCCGGCGGCCTTGGACTGGTACATGGCCAGATCGGCGTGGCGCAGCAGGTCGCCCACGCTGTGCTGATCGCCCAGAAAGGGCGCGATACCAATGCTGGGGGTGCTGCGGTACTGGTAGTGGGCCAGTTTGTAGGGCACGGCCAGTGAAGCCAGAATTTTTTCACCGATGTCCTTGGCGGCCAGTGTCAGTTCATCGAGGTCGGCGCTAAGCGCTTCCAGTACCACCACAAATTCGTCGCCACCCAGGCGCGCCACCGTGTCAACGCTGCGCACGCAGCCGTTCAGGCGCTGGGCCACCTGTTTCAGCAGCAGGTCGCCCATGTCGTGGCCCAGGGTGTCGTTCAGGGTCTTGAAGTTGTCCATGTCGATAAACAGCAGTGCCCCGCCTTGCTGGTTGCGTTGCGATGCGGCCAGGGCGTGGTGCATCCGTTCGGTCAGCAACATGCGATTGGGCAGGCCGGTCAGGGCGTCGTAGAACGCCAGGTGCTGGATCTGGCGCTCAGTGGCCTTGCGCTGGCTGATGTCGGTGTTGATGGACAGGATGGATTCGGGTTTGCCGTCTTCGCTGCATACCAGGGTCAAGCGCACTTCCGTTTCCATCAGTTCGCCACTGCGGTGTTTTTGCGTCCGTTCACCAACCCATTCGCCGTGCGCCAGCACCATCTCGATGGCTTGATGAAAGGGGATCGGATCTTCATAAAGCAGCTCCACCACCGATTGCTGCTGCGCCTGTGCCTGGGGCCAGCCATACATGCGCTCGGCACCCTGGTTCCAGAACAGGATGCGGTATTGCAGGTCGTAGGCGACGATGGCGTCCTGGGCCTTGTCTAGCAGCGTGGCCTGGCGGCGAATGCGTGCGTCGGCTACCTGCCGCTCTATTTCGGCGGCAGCGCGCGCCGCAAAAATCTGCAGCGTTGACGTGACGAATTGAATGTTCTTCAGGGGCTGATGGAACAAGACGAAAATCATGCCCAAAGGCTTTTTCTGGCTGTCGTACAGCTGTTGTCCGGCATAGCTTTGTGCCCCCAGGGGGTACATTGCCTCCACCTGTGGGTACTGCTGGTAGAGCCGGTCCGCGACCACGTGCTGGTGCTTCGTCAGCAGGGACAGGCAGGGCAGGTGTTCCAGCGAGTATTCAGCGTTGGCCTGCAGTTGGCCATTGATGACCAGCGCCAGTGAGGTCATGCGCGGGGGGGGCCCGTCGGCCTGGCCTTCGGATGCGGGCATCAGACGCGCCACGCAGGCGACCTGGGCGCCCATGGCGTCAGCCATGTTGCTTGCCAGTTGAACAAAAAATTCGGTGCCGGTGGTGGCGGAAACGGCCGCTGCGACCTTGATCACCACGGTCTGCAGGCGTTGCTGCTCCTGGCGCGTGCGCAGGTTCATCACGCCAAACGCCAGGTCGTTGGCCAGCTCCTGCAGCAGATAGGTTTCTTCGGTGCCCGGCTGTAGCACCTTGGAGACATACAGGCAGAGCACGCCAAAGGTATGGTCGCCGTGGCGCAGCGGCAGACAGATGCCGCCCTGAAAACCGTGTGCGCGGAGGCGCTCGGCATAATTTTCGTAGGTTGGGTCGGTCAGCAGATCGGGCACCAGAGTGAGCTCGCCGGTGCGCACTGTGGCGCCTCCCATACCGAGGCCCTGTGGCACGTTGTCAGACCACGACAGCTGCAGCGTGTCGAGGAAATGGTCGTCAGGCCCGGCATGGGCCACCGGTTCGATGGTTTTGTACGCATCGTCGTGGGCCAGACCGACCCAGGCCATGCGGTAGCCGCCAACCTCGACCATGATGCGGCAGATGGCGTGTAGCAATGCGCTCTCGGAGATGGCGCGCATCAGCATCTCGTTGCAGGCGCTGAGCAAATGCCGGGCGCGCCCGACGCGCTCGAGGTCGTGTTCGATGCGCCGGCGTTCGGTCACGTCACTGACCATGACCTGGCACCCTTTGTGGCCGTTGAAGTCAATGCAGCGTGCCGACGCCTCGATCTCGAGCACACTGCCATCCTTGCGCCGGTGGCGTGTCGGCAGGTGCTTCAGGCATTGCCCTGGCACCACGGTGTAGGCCGGGGTCTGGAGCGGCCACAAATCAGTCACCGCCATGCCCAGCAGTTCAGCTTCGCTGTAGCCATAGGTGGCCACCATCGCATCGTTCACCGCCAGCAGGGGCAAGCCGTCGTCGTGTGCGTACACCCACATTGGCTGTGGATGGGCTTGGAACAGCCGCCGGTATTGCTGTTCGGAGGTTTGCAATTGCGCTGACATGCGGCGCAGTTGCACCAGTGACTCCATCAGCACCTGCAGATGTTCCACGTCGCCTTGGTCAAATGCATCGGTTTCGTCAGACACCGCGTTGAGTGCTCCGAGCACCGTCTGGTTGGCTCGCAAAGGCACTGCCAGCACCGAGCGGATGGTCTGAGCGTTATCGGCCCAAGCCTGGTTCCAGCCTTCGGCCTGGGTGTTGTTGCACAGCACCGTGCGGCCTTCTTTCAATTGTGCCCAAGCGGTGTGGTTTTGCAGCGGCAGCATGGCACCCAGCGGTCCGGCGCAGGCATGCATCACCAAGTGATCGCCTTCGTGCAGTTCCACCATGGCACCGCGGGCGCCGCTGGCGCGCAAGGCGGCCGTGGCTACCAGCTCCAGCACCTCGTGCAGGCTCAGCTCCATGGAGGATATTTGTTGCTGCACCTGCACCAAATCGGTATGGGTGATGGTGTCCTTTTGAGCGGCCAATGGGGTCTTTTTGTGGGTGTTGATGTCGATGATTTCCCCCTTTTTGTGTAATGCCTTGCCTGCGCCCTCGTCCTCAGTGGCTGCCGGCAGTGCCGTCTGCAGTGCTGCCTGCAGAGCGGCATATTGCTGCGCCAAGCGCTGCTGCATACGGCGCCATTGCAGTTGCAGCGCCGCATGCAGGGCCAGGAGGTGCAAGGCATCGAGCGTTTCGGGCAGCAGGGTGCGCGCCTGGGTGTCCAGGATCACCAGCGTGCCCAACACCCCCTCTTCCGGGTGTACCAGTGGAAAGCAGGCCAGAAAGCGAACGTGGGGCTCGCCCAGCACCAGGGGGTGTTGGCTCCACTGCGGCGCTTGCAGCGTGTCGGCCACGATCCAGGCTTCACGGCCCTGGTGTTGTCCCTCGTCGCACCAGGCCAGGGCCGGCTCGATCTGCGCTGGCGCCAGGCCGACGCTGGCCGTTAAATGTGCAGACGCATGGCCCCAGACGCTGACCAGCGCCATGGGTGTGGCGCCCAAGTGCTGCGACAGCTGGGCGAGTCGTTCAAGCTCTCGCTGGGCGTCCTGCTGAGAAAGATCAGACACGGCGGCGGCGCAGGCTGTGGACAGGGGCTGCATGGCCTAGTGCGCCACTGCGCTCGTAAGGAGGTGTCCCAGCAAGGACAAGGGATGCGAGAGCATGGTCATAGGCAAATGGGCTCCGATGGGTGAGACGGTTCGGTACATGTTGTGTGCAAACATGGGCCGGGCTGTGCCATTTTTTCTTGATGCTACACCGCTTGTTTAGGTGACAGATTTGCTCTGTGTACCGGCCTCGCTCGCCGATGGCGGGTGCAGGAAGGTGCCCGTGTCCGGTGCGCCAGGGTGCCGTCCACTCTGGCGTACCTCCCTTTGGGAGGCTATCCCCTGGTTTTTAAGCCAAATAGGCTGTAAGCCCCCGTCTATCAAGCGCCTGCAGCTATTAGTTTTAATTGTTCTTGGCTGCAGCCCAAGCGCGACGTGCACGTACCGCAGCGGCCAGGTGCTGCAGCACCGGCACGGTCTGCGCCATGCTGATGCAGGCATCCGTCACCGACACGCCCACCTGCAGCGGCTGGCCTTCGATGATGTCCTGGCGCCCTTCTTGCAGGTGGCTCTCGATCATCAGTCCGGTAATGCGCGCATCGCCCGCTGCCACCTGCGTCGCCACGTCGGCGGCGACATCGATTTGCCGCTGGTGTTGCTTGCTGCTGTTGGCGTGCGACACGTCAATCATCACCTGCGGACGCAGACCGGCTTGGCGCAGCAGCGCGCAGGTCGCATTCACGTCGGCGGCGCCGTAATTGGTCTGTTTGCCACCGCGCAGAATTACATGGCAATCGTTGTTGCCGCGTGTTTCAAAAATCGCCGACTGCCCCATCTTGGTCATCCCCATAAAGGCGTGCGCGGCCTGCGCGGCCTGGATGGCGTCGCTGGCTACTTTGACGCCGCCGTCGGTGCCGTTCTTGAAGCCCACCGGGCACGACAAGCCGCTGGCCAGCTGGCGGTGGCTCTGGCTCTCGGTGGTGCGCGCGCCGATGGCGCCCCAGCTCACCAGGTCGCTGATGAATTGCGGGCTGAGCAGATCCAAAAATTCCGTGCCCACCGGCAGGCCCAGCGCCAGCACGTCCAGCAGCAGCGCACGCGCCATTTCCAACCCTTCGTTGATCGCAAAGCTGCCGTCCATGTGCGGGTCGTTGATGTAGCCCTTCCAGCCCACGGTGGTGCGCGGTTTTTCAAAATACACGCGCATCACCAGCAGCAATTCGCCCTGCAGCGCATCCGCCTGCACTTTGAGCTGGCGTGCGTACGCCATCGCCTGGCCGTGGTCGTGGATGGAGCACGGCCCGACCACCACGATCAGCCGGTCGTCCTGGCCTTGCAGCACGCGCGAGATGGCGATGCGGCTGGATTCGACCAGCGCCTGTGCGGCATCGGGCGTCGGCAGCCACTCCTGCAGCAGCGCTGGCGTGATCAGCGGGCGCACCGCCTTGATGCGTGTGTCGTCAATGCGCGTGGTGTCGTGGGTCGAGAGGGCCTGGGGCGCGGTGTGGGTATGGAGTGTGGTCATGCGCGAATTGTCGCGCGCCAGCGCCGGTGCTTGGTTACGCGGGTCTGACCAGCACCTACGGGCTCAAGGCCGGCGAAACGCCGGTTTTTGCCCGGCCCAGTGCTTGGCGTCCAGCCGGTCGAGCCGCACTGTGCCGCCGCTGGAGGGGGCGTGGACGAAGCGCCCTTCGCCGACATAGATGCCGGCATGGTTGGGGGTGCGGCCGCGGCCAAAGACCACCAGGTCGCCGCTGCGCAACTCCTGTGCGGCAATCGGCAAACCCCACTGGTCGAGTTGTGCCACAGTGCGCGGCGGCGAGCGGCCGGCGCGGCTTTGGTAGACGTAGCCGATCAGGCCGCTGCAGTCAAAGCCGCTGTCCGGGGTGTTGCCGCCGTAGCGGTAGGGCGTGCCGACCAAGCCCAGGGCGTGGATGGTGATGTCGTGCGCCTGTTCGTCGGACAGGGGGGCGCTGCGCGGCGCGACTGCGCCGCGCGAAGAGGGGGATGACCGGGAGGAGGAGGAGGGGGCTGTGCTGCAGCCGCCGACCAGCAGCAGCGCCGCAGCCAGAGCCAGGCAGTGGGGTAAACGCATCCCGCAAGGGTAAAGGAGGCTCGCCCTGGTCAGGGCAAGGCGGCTGGCGCCAGAGTGGGGCCTTCTAGGCGCGTGCTCCAGTTTTCTACCACGCCGTGTGCCAGCCGGCCTTCAACCAGCCGGCGCCATGGCGGCGGCAGGGGCAGTGTCGCCAATGCGCTCAGCACGGCGGCATCAAAGGGCTGGTGGTAGAGCACGTCGATGATGCGCACCAGCGGCCACTGCGGCCAGGGGCGGGCGACCAGCGTGAGCGGGTCGCCCGCCTGCAGTGTGCCGGGTTCGAGCACGCGGTAATACCAGCCGGTGCGGCCGGTCTGCTGCACGCGCCGCGCCATGTCCGGCACGCCAAAGCGGTCGTTGAGCTTCCAGCAGGGTTGGCGGCTTTGGGAGACTTCCAGCAGTACGCTGCCAACGCGCACCTGGTCGCCCAGGCAAATCTGTTGTTCGGTCACGCCGCTGCTGGCCAGGTTTTCGCCAAACGCGCCGGGGGTGGCGAGCACCGGCAGCGATCCCAGTTCAGTGCGCCAGGGGGCGTAGTGCTCTTGGGCGTACTGGTGTACGGCTTTGTCGGGGCCACCGTGGACGCGCGGGTCACCCTGCTCGTCGCCTTCCAGGCCCAGCGTGCCCACGGCCACCGGGTCGGTGACGGGAAATTTGGCAATGGCGCTATGCGAGCCCGGCCGGGTGAACGGCACGGCGGGCCCGCGCAGTACGGCGCCAACGTGGCCGAGACAGGTGGCCGTCATTCGCTGAGGTCCGTAGCGGCCGCGGTGGCGGTGGTAGGCGAGCGCGGGTGTTCCAAAAAGAAGCGCAGCATCTCTTGGGTGGCGCTGATGCCGCGGGCATCGGTGTAGCTGCCCTGGGCGTTGCCGCCCGACCATGCGTGACCGGCGCCGTGCAGCACCCAGTGCTCGGCCAGCACGTCCGCGCCTTTGGCGCCAGCCGCGCGGTATACGGTGCGTGTAAAGCGTTGGCCACCATCCGACTGGCCGTTCAGTGCTTCATGCCGCACGGTGCCCTGCTCGCCCAGCGCCGCTTGCAAAGCCGCCTCGACCAGTTGCTCGCCATTTTTGGCGTGTACGGTGCTGTCCGTATCGCCGTGAAAGACGATCAGTGCCGGGTGTGGTGCGCCGCTGGGGTGGGCTGCGGGCCGTCTCTTCGTGGACAGCTTGGCGCCATTGTTCATGGCCGACAGCGCCGCCATCATGTTGTTCGCCGCACCGGCTTGCAGGCCCGAATGCACGCCGACGGCGGCAAATACGTCGGGGTATTCGCGCCCTAGCACGGCCGCCATCGCGCCACCGGCGGACAGGCCCGCGGCGTACACGCGCTGGGCGTCCACGGGGTGGCGCGCCATCACGTCGCGCACCATGGCCACCAGCAACTCGGGTTCGCCTTGGCCGCGGTGCTGGTGGCCGGGTTCAAACCAATTCCAGCAACCGTTGGGGTTGGCACTGCGCGCCTGCGCTGGGTACAGCACCATGGCGTTGGCGGGTGCGGCGGCTTGGTTCATGCCGGTGCCCAGCGCAAAGTCGTCGGCGTTTTGGGTGCAGCCGTGCAGCATTAACACCAATGGCATGGCCACACCGTTTGCCGCGCCCGGGGGGACGTACAAGCGGTATTGGTGGCGTATGCCTTGGTGCATCAACGTGACGCGCTCAAAGCTGTCGGGCGCCTCGCGCACTGACTTGCCCACCGACTCGCCCATGGGCTGCTCAGGGGCTGCTGTGGGGCGTGCCCAAGCGCTGGGCGTGCGCATTTCGCGCACCACGGCATCCTCGACGGTGGCTTTGAGCTTGGAACGCAGGTTGCTGGCGGCAGCAGACCGCGCAGCGGGCCACGGGCCAGCGGCAGGCTTGGCGCACGTTGCAGCGCTAGGGCTAGCAGGGGGAGTAGGGGTAGCGCGGGCTGCGCGGGCCAGGGGAGCTTGGTTGTTCAGCGCGCGTTGAATGGCGGCGGTCGCTTCCATCAGGTTGCCGCTGTGCATCAGCTCGGTGGCTTCGCCCAGCATGTCGGTGAAATGAGGGTTCCAGTCCATGGGGATTCCTTGGTGGTTTGGGAGCGTGAAAAGGTTCTTGAGGGTGTGCATGGAGTTCATCCGATGCGCCCGGCCAAGGCGGCCTTGACGGCGGCGCTGGCCTGAAAAGCGCCCAGCACGGTGACGCTAGCAATCGTCGCCTGCGCCAGCGCGGCAGAGACGTCGTCGTCAATGCTGGCCAGCCCCAGGACGCGGATGTCCAGCGTCTCGCCTGCCGCTTGGCAGGCTTCCAAATCGGTGCGGCTAAAGCGCTGCAAGCCCAGCACCAGCATCTTGCGCGCCACCACTTGGCGCACGGCCTCCGCTTGGAGGGCGAGCTGGTTGCGAATAGCGGTGCGGATGAAGTCGGTGCGGTTGGCATAAAAGCCCTCCGCCACGAGCAAATCAACGTGCCCCAAGTCCACGTAACCGAGGTTGATAGTGACTTTTTCAGACTCCGGCACTTTACTGCGGGGACTGGTCATTGGGTGGATGCTTCCCATGAAATACTCCTTTTGGAATCCATATGGATGGTATATGGAATCCATTTGGATGTTTTCAAGCTTTATCGGACCAAAAAAAGCCCAAAGATTTTTCGGCAGGTGGAGTTGGCTGGGTTATCCGAAAAATAGCAGAGACATGGCTTATGGCGCCTGCTCGGTCCAACGCGCCAACAGCGGGCCGATGGCCGATTTAGTGCAGCGCTGCAATGCCATCAGCAGCGCGTGATTTGGCTCAGTGATGCCCCAGCGTTGGCGCAGTTCGCGTTGCTGGTGCGCGAGTAGGGCGGCGGCCATTTCGGCATCGGCCAGGGCGCGGTGGGCGGTGCCGGTGCGCGGCAGACCGTGAAAGTCCATCAACCCGCCCAGTTGGTGGTTGGGCGCTTGCGGGTGCAGTCGGCGCGACAGCAGCACGGTACAGGCAAAGGGCTGCGGCGCGGGCAGATCGGCCCGTGCCAGCTCGGCCTGCCAGAACTTGCGGTCAAAGGCGGCGTTGTGCGCCACCATCGGCGCATTACCGACAAAGCGTGCAGCGTCGTGCATGACGACCGCCGCCTCGGGCGCGGTGGCCACCATGGCGTTGGTGATGCCGGTGAGCTGGGTGATGAAGGCGGGAATCCAGGCGCCGGTCTGCATCAGGCTATCGAAGCGGTCCACCACCTGACCCCCTTGCAGCAGCACGATGGCCACCTCGGTAGCGCGCGCGCCGTGGGCGGGCGACAGGCCGGTGGTTTCAAAGTCGATGACGGCGATGGGAGACATGCAAAACCTTTCGCCAGAAAAATTGCGCCACTAAAGCCGCTGGTGCTGCACCGTGTGAATTCACGACGTGCGTGCGTGTTCCAGAAAAAACCGCAGCATCTCCTGCGTGGCGCTGACGCCACGGGCGTCGGTTTGGCTGACCCGGGCATTGCCGCCCGACCAAGCGTGACCAGCGCTGTGCAACACCCAGTGCTCGGCCAGCACGTCTGCGCCCTGCGGGCTGTCTGCAGGCGCGTCAGCCGGGGGGGCTGCACGGTACATCGTGCGCGTGAAGCCCTGGCCGGCGCTGGACTGGCCGTGCAGCGTTTCGTGCTGTACGGTGCCCTGCTCGCCCAGTGCCGCTTGCAAAGCCGCCTCGACCAGTTGCTGGCCATTTTTGACGTGCACGGTGGTGTCGGCATCGCCATGGAACACGATCAGCGCCGGCTGTTCCGCGCCGCTGGGGTGTGCAGTGGGCTGGGCTTGGGGGCCCAGTTTGGCGCCATTGTTCATGGCCGATAGCGCCGCCATCATGTTGTCGGCGGCACCCGCTTGCAGGCCCGAATGCACGCCGATGGCGGCAAACAGCTCGGGGTATTCGCGTGCCAGCAAAGCGGCCATGGCGCCGCCGGCTGAGATGCCTGCGGCGTACACGCGCTGCGCATCCACCGGGTGGCGCGCCATCACGTCGTGCAGCATGGCCACCATCAAGCCCAGCTCGCCCTGGCCGCGGCGCTGGTTGTCTGGCTCAAACCAATTCCAGCAGCCGCCCGGATTGGCGCCGCGCGCTTGTTCGGGGTACAGCACCAGCGTGTGGGCCTGCGCCGCAGCGGGATTCATGTCGGTGGCGATGGCAAATTCTTTGGCTTCTTGCGAGCAGCCGTGCAGCATCATCACCAGCGGCATCGGCGTGCCTGCTGCGGCGTCTGGGGGCACATACAGCCAGTAGTGGTGCAGTGCGCCGTTGAGCAGGACGGCGATGCGCTGAAAGCTATCTGGTGCTTCCCGCTCAGGCGGGCTGGTGGCGCTGCCAGCGGCTTGGGGATCAGGCAGCAAGGCGTCGGGCACCTGGGCGCTGCTGTGGATGACAGAGGCGACAGCTGCCGCTGCGGGCGCGCCGATGAATGCGCGCTGCATGGCTTCGGTAGCATCCAGAAAATGGCTGCCGTACATCATCTCGGTAGCCTCACCCATCATGTGGGCGAATTGGGTGTTCCAGTCCATGGAAAGTCCTTGTGGGAGTGTGAGAACGTGATAGCGCTCTGCGGCAGGTCAGGCGGTGCAGCTGACCGGCGCGACCTTGACAACAGCGCTTTGTGAGTGCTGATAAAGGGAATGGAGAAGGCCCATGAAAAAGTCCTTGTGGCATCCGTGTGGAGGGTGCGTGGATGTTTTAAAAATTTTCAGCGAAAAAAAGAACCTACAGGCTGCTTGTCAGCACGGAAGCTGGTTTGCTCTCTAAAAATAGCTTATAGAGCTTATCTATCAAGATGGAGCGATCGATTTTGGCATAAGCCAGAATTTTGCGTTCACAACTTGTTGCACTCCACAGCTTTCTGTCAACAAGAGAAACCCTGTTGGCCACGACCACCTGCCAAGGAGGTGCCCAGGTGCTGGCCGTTGCCCTGCAGCGTTCAGAGATCGAGCTCTTTGTGCTCGCCCAGGTTTTTCGGCGGCGTGCCGGTGATGGCGGCCTTGGTCATCTTGAGCAGCTGCACCATCTTGCTTTCGTCGACGTTCCAGTATTCGGCGTGTTTCACGTTCACCACCAACAGGGCCAGATTCGGGTCGATGGCGCCCTCGGGAAACCAGGCCTTGGCCATGGGGCTCCAGAGGGCCTCTTTTTTGGCCAGATCGTCATTGAAGCTGGCTTGGCCAGAAATTGCCACATAGCGGTCGGCGCTGGGGTCGGCATAGGCTACGCTGACCTCGTTGTCGGCTTGCAGGCGGTCGTGCAGCTCACTCTGGTTGGAGATGAAGTAATACAGCTCGCCGCGATCGTCCATTACCTTATTTTGGGTGGTCAGCGGGTGTGCGTGCATCTGGCCGTTAGCGCCGTGGTGCGTGACCATGCCAATGCGAATGTCCTTGATGAGTTCCCACAGGGTTTCGTGTGCAGGGGTCTTTTTGTCCATGGCGGCCTCCAGAAAAAGGAACAGTGAATAGGCGATTGACTGTAGGCGGCCGCCAAGGCCGCAGGCGTCGGTGCGCTGCGCGTACCCCTGTGGGGTCTGTCCCACAGTGCGGGCGCACTAGGGACAGGGTGTTGCTTCAGGCCTTCTTCAAAAATTCCGACTTGAGAAACAGGCTGCCCAGATCGGTCTTGCAGTCCACGTTGTGGCCATCAGCGCCATCGACCAAGCGGATGCTCTTGATTTTGGTGCCCTTCTTCAGCGTGGACGACGAGCCTTTGACCTTCAGGTCTTTTACCAAAATCACCGAGTCGCCGTCTTGCAGCGGATTGCCGTTGGCATCGCGCACTACGCCATCACTGGCGGCTTCGTCGCTGTCAATACCGGCGACCTGCGGCCACTCGTGCGCGCAGTCGGGGCAGACGTAGTTGTCGCCATCTGGATAGGTGTTCTCTAGGCCGCATTGCGGGCAGGCGGGGACGGTATTGGACATTGGATTCCTTCAAATGTTCTATTAAAAATGATAGCTGTTAGCGCAGGTATTTAAACAGATGCGCAATATAAACAGTCTGAAAGCCTTTAGACGCCTGCGCTACTAGCTCACTTTTTAAATAGCGGGGCGGCGCACCAGCGTGAAGGCGGGCAGGCCATTCAGCAGGCGCTGGCCGTAGCTGGTGCGCGTCAGGCGCTTGTCGTAGCAATAGACATGGGCTTGATCGTCTTCGGTGCGGATGGCGCGGCCGGCCCACTGCGCCAAGCGCATGGCGGTGGCCGGCACTACCAGCTCGCTGAACGGATCGCGCCCGACGGCGCGCAGCCATTCGGCACGCGCCTCGCCCACCGGGTCGTCGGGCGGGGCAAACGGCAGTTTGGTGATGAACACCGACTCGCACAGGCGCCCGGGCAAATCCAGTCCTTCGCCAAACGACTGCATACCAAAAATGATCGACACCAGGCCGCCCGCCACGCGCTCGCGGTGGCGTGCCAGCAGCTGCGTGCGCGGCAGGGCGGTTTGCACCAGTACGGCGGCGCGCAGCGCGGTTGGCAAAGCATCGACGGCTTTGCGCATTTGCTCGCGCGAGGTGAACAGCACCAGCGCGCCCGCTTCGACCCGCGCCAAATCGTGCAACAGCGCTTCGACCATTTCGGCGGTGAAGGCGGCGGCGTTTTTCGGTTCGGCGTGGGTTTCGGCAGCAATCAAGGTGCCTTGCGCGGCGTAGTTGAACGGGCTGGCCACTTCCAGCGTGGTGGCCGCGTCGTCGCCGTGCAGGCCTGATTCGTGCATAAAAAAGTCAAACTGCCCGCAGCTGGTCAGCGTCGCCGAGGTCAGCACCGCGCCGCGCACGCTGCTCCACAGATGGCGGCGCAGCGTGGCGCCGGGCAGGATCGGGCTGGCGTGCGCTTTGACGACGATAAAGTCGCCGTCGATTTCGAGCGTGAACCACTTGGCCGGCGGCACATAGCTGGATGGGGCATCGTCCGGTGCGTGCTGCAACAGCAATTGCGCCGTGGCGTGGGCCTGCTCCAGCCGGGGTGCCAACATGCCAATCTGCGCGTACAACTGCGACAGACGGCGCGCTTCGTCCGGTTTGTCGCGCATTTCGGCGCGCAAGGCTTTGGAGATGGCACGCAGGCATTCCAAAAAGCCATCGGCGTGGTGTGACAGCTGGGCCAGCGGCTCCCGCAGCGCCTCGGGCAGTTCGCCGCGCGGCACACGCACGCGCGTCGGCGGCGGTTTGCTGTTCGGGCCGCCCCAGCGCGGTGCGGGCTGGCGCAGCTCGTTGCCATACACGTCCATCACCAGCCGCGCCAAATCTTGCAGGTGCTGGCGCAGCTGGCTGGCGTGGCGCGGGATGTCGGCAATGTCGCTCACCTGCACCAGTTGGCCGATGCGCAGGCTGCGGCTGGCCAGGCGGTCAATCCAATTGAGCCGGCTCAAATCCATGCTGCAGGCAAACTGGTCCAGCGCGGTGGCGGGCAGGTGGTGCGCTTCGTCCAGCACCAGCAGGCAGTTGTCGAGATCCGGCAGGATGCGCGCGCCAATCGACGACAGCAGCAGGTCGTGGTTGGCCACAATGACCTGCGCGCCGACCAGTTCCTTGCGCTTGTCGTAGTAGGTGCACTGGGCAAACGCCGGGCAGTGCTTGCCGGTGCAGGTGGCGCCCTCAGCGGCGACAGGGCTCCATACCTCAGGCTCGGGCGGGTGGTCCAGGCTGTCGCGGTCGCCATCCCAGGCGCCGGTCGCCAGCGTCTGCGCCATGCTGGCGTAAAACTGCACGCGTGCTTCGGTCTCGTGCTGCGGGCGGGCGGCGGCGGCTTCTTCGGGGAACAGGTCGCCCTCGTCCTCGTCGTGCGCTTCACCAGTGCCGGCCAGGCGCTCCAATTTCAGCTTGCAAACATAGCGTCCGCGCCCCTTGGCCAGCGCAAATTTGAACGGCTCGGCCATTTGCGCCGCCAGCGCCGGCAAGTCCTTGTTGACCAATTGCTCTTGCAGCGCCACGGTGGCGGTGGAAATCAACACCCGCGTGTTGCGTGCCAGCGCCAGTGCCAGCGCCGGCGCGCAATAAGCCAGCGACTTGCCGACGCCGGTGCCTGCCTGGATGACGGCAATGGCGCGCACCGGCGCCACGCTGTCGTCCTCGGACTTGCCCAATTGCGCCATGCTGAAGGTCTGCGCCACCTGTTCGGCCATGCTGCGCTGGCCGGCGCGGCCGCGAAAACCGTCGGTGGCTTGCACCACCTGATCGAATGCTTGCAGGGCCGCCTGGGCCCACTCAGAAGAAGACATAGGGGCGGGAGTGTGGCACGGGCATGGCTTGCTGGCCTACAAGCGGCGGGGTAGGGGTCTCTTACGATGGGGTCACCACGCCCCCATTCCCTACAGGAGCCGCCGCCATGACCGCCACCCAACCCCCTGCCAAGCCGACACTCTCTGAGGCGCCCGCAGCACCTGCTGTGGCGGTGACGGAGCAGCGCAGCGTGAGCACGCGCAAAAAAGAGCCTGACCCGAACACGCCACCCGCCGATGGCACGCACACGGACGATAAAACCCTGCCCAAACTGCCGCACGAACGTGACCAGTCGGTC
Source organism: Simplicispira psychrophila DSM 11588 (assembly GCF_000688255.1). Taxonomy (GTDB): domain Bacteria; phylum Pseudomonadota; class Gammaproteobacteria; order Burkholderiales; family Burkholderiaceae_C; genus Simplicispira; species Simplicispira psychrophila. The sequence continues at coordinate 206,194 of NZ_JHYS01000002.1, forward strand.
GATATGACCGACGGCATCCCCAGTGCCGAGATGCAACAGGCGCACCGCGATGTCAAACGCGGCTTGGTGGACACCGATGCCGCGCTGGAGGCACACAACATCGGTAAGCCGGTGGTGCCCACCGAGCCGGCCCAGCCCGGCACACCGGGGCCGGTCGAGCCTGACCACCGATAAAGCAGGGCACGCGGCCTGCGCGCAGAAAAAACGCCGCAAACCAGTGGTTTGCGGCGTTTGTCAGCCGACAGCTGTCAGCCGCAGTGAATTAGTGCACGCCGTTGTAACGCTGTGGGTAGAGCGCATTGAGCTGCAGACCGCTTTCGCCCGGGGCCAGCAGGTCGCCGGAGCGCCGTGCCTGCTGCAAATCCGCTTTTACCTGTGCACGGGTGTTTTCGGCGCCGCTGGTCTGTTGCGGGTATTGGCTGGGGAAGAGTTGGTTGCGTGTCAAACCGCTTTCACCGGGGGCCAGCACGTGGCCTGTGCGCTGGGCTTGCTGCAGTTCAGCGCGCACTTGTGCGCGGGTCAGGGGCTCGGCAGGCGTGGCGGCGAAAGCTGCGCTGGCCGAGAGGGCGACCAGGGCCAGGGAGAAGGAGCGAAGGGAAATGCGTTGCATGGTGGTCTTTCGTAACATGACAGGAAGGCGGGCGATAACGCTGCCGGTTTTCAGGAGGTTGGCAGTGGTAGGAGGTATGTCCTCGGCTGCGTTATCCAGTGCTTTGTATGTTAAAAAAACCTTCCCGACAAAACGATTGCACGCACATTACCGATGTGTCATGGAGCGCAGCTTGCGCTGCAAGGGGCTATCAGCCCTGCGCCTTTTGGTCCACCGCCGCTGCCGCCGTGTTCTGCCCGCGTGTCTTCCACAGCGACACCAGCACGCCACCAGCGATCAATCCCGCCGTCACGCTCAGGCTGACCACCGAGGGAATCTTGCCCACTAGGTTGACCAGAAAAATCTTGCCGCCAATGAACACCAGCACCAGCGCCAGGGCGTATTTCAGATAGACGAAGCGGTGCACCATCGCAGCCAGCGCGAAGTACAGCGCACGCAGCCCCAGGATGGCGAAGATGTTGCTGGTGTAGACGATGAACGGGTCGGTGGTGATGGCAAAGATGGCCGGCACCGAGTCCACGGCAAAAATCAGGTCGGCCATCTCCACCATGCACAGCGCCAGAAACAGCGGCGTGGCCCAGACCACGGCGCCCTTTTTGTCGTCCTCGGCTGGGTGCGGTGCGCGCACAAAGAACGCATTACCGTGCAGCGTCGGCGTGACGCGCAGGTGGCGCTGCAGCCAGCGCACCACCGGGTTGCTGGCCAAGTCCGGCGCGTCGTCGGCGGACATCGACAGCATCTTGATGCCGGTGATGACCAAGAATGCGCCAAAAATATACAGCACCCAGCTGAATTGCGTCACCAGCGCGGCGCCCAAGCCAATCATCAGCGCACGCAGCACGATGGCGCCCAAAATGCCCCAGAACAGCACCCGGTGCTGGTACTGGCGCGGAATGGCGAAGAACGAAAAGATCATCGCAATCACGAACACGTTGTCCATCGACAGCGACTTTTCAATCAGGAAGCCGGTGAAGTAGTCGATGCCGCTTTGCGCGCCCAGCTGCCACCACAGCCAGCCGCCAAACAGCGTGGCCGCGCTGATGTAACCGCCCGACAGCCACAGGCTCTCGCGGATACCGATGGCATGGTCGTCGCGGTGCAGCACGCCCAGGTCAAAGGCCAGCAGCGCCACCACCACGCCGACAAACACCAGCCACAGCCAGGTGGCCTGGCCCAAAAAAGGAGCGTATAAAAATTCGGTCATGGCCGGGTCCTCGGTGGGGTGTTGGTAGCTCAGACCGCACGGCCGCTGGGGTCGGGAGCGGCCTCCGGCAGTTGCCAATGCTGCGCCAGCCGCGCCATCAGGCGATCTTCGGCCGGTGCCCAGTGCGCGTCGGCTTGCGCCAGTTGCCGGCACAGCGCCAGCGTGGTGGCGCGCAGCGCCGGGTCACTCACTTCGTCCAACAGCGTGCCCAGCGCGTGCCCGTCCATCTGGCAGGTGCTGCCCCACTGTGGGTAGGCGCTGGTCAGCAGGTCCTCTGACAGGCCGCGCAGCACTGCGCGCAGCTGCTGTGGCGTCAGCTGCAAACGCGCACCAGCGTGCAGCGCGTCCAGCGCCTGCATCTCACTGTGACAGACATGGCCGTCGGCCAGCATGGCCAGCGCCACGATGCGGGCGGCGGCTTCGGGGCTGTTGGAGGGATAGGTACGCATGGTGGTCTTTCGGTGAAAGTGCAACGGAAGAAAAATCAGTCAAAAATTTCGCTCAACCACGACTTGCGTGGCCGCTGGTTGCTGCTGTGCTGTCCAGGGCGACGATCGTGGTCGTAACGGTCATCCCGGTCGCTGCGACCGGATGGGCGAACGCCAGCAGCCGGGGGCTGCGCAGGCAGCGAGCGCTCGATCAGCTTGTCCAGTTCGCCGCGATCGAGCCAGACGCCACGGCACTGCGGGCAGTAATCGATCTCGATACCGCTGCGTTCGCTGATGACCAAGGTGCTGGCGGGGCAATGGGGGCAATGCATGGTGATCTCCTGAAATAAAAGTGGCAATGGAGCGACTCTAAGAGCCACAAGACTTCAGGAAAATCAGAAAATTGTCACCATCGCTTCGAATAATACGAAGCGTCTTGAAAGAAGCAAACCATGAATTACAAGCACCTGCACTATTTCTGGACGGTGCTGCGCGCCGGCGGCGTCGTGCGCGCTAGTGAGCAGCTACACCTGACGCCGCAAACCCTCAGCGGGCAAATCAAGCTGCTGGAGCAGCGCCTGGGCCAGCCGCTGCTGCGCAAAGTTGGGCGCGGCGTCGAGCCGACCGATGCCGGCCGCCTGGTGATGCGCTATGCCGATGAGATTTTTTCGCTCGGCGCGGCATTGCAGGAGGCGCTGGACAGCGGGCGCGACCTGCGCCGCGCCACGGTGCTGCGCGTGGGCATTGCCGACGCCCTGCCCAAAGCGATCGCTTTTCATGTGCTGGAACCCGCCATGGCGCTGCCCGAGCCGCCGCAGCTGGTCTGCCACGAGGGTGGCCTGACGTCGCTGCTGGGCGAGCTGGCGGTGCACCGGCTCGATCTGGTTTTGTCGGACGTGCCAGCGCCCGCGCGCCTGAGTGTCAAGGTCTATACCCACCTGCTGGGGCGCACCGGCATGGCCTTTTTTGCTGCGCCGCAGCTGCTCAAGGCCGCCGGCCTGACGGCGCGGCGCGCGCAAGCGAGCTTTCCGGCGTGCTTGGCGCAGCTGCCGCTGCTGCTGCCGACCCGCGCTTCAGCCCTGCGCGCGCGGCTAGACGCTTGGCTGCGCCAGCAGGCGCTGGCACCGACAGTGGCGGCAGAGTTTGACGACAGCGCTTTGCTCAAAGCGTTTGGCCGCGAAGGCCAGGGCGTGTTTGCCGCGCCCGCCGTGCTGGCACAGGAAATCGTGCAGCAATACCAGGTGACCCTGCTGGGCCACCCGGAGGATTTGTGGGAAGAGTTCTACGCCATCTCGGTGGAGCGGCGCATTTCGCATCCCGCCGTCGCCGCCATCACGGCCGCCGCCCGGTGCAAGCTGTTTGCGCCTGCAGCGTTGGTCAGCCGTAGCTTGGAGTGAAAGGGGCTACAGAGCCAGGGGCCGCTTACTGCACCAGCGTGGCGCTGAGCGTGATGTGGGGCACGCCAGCCAGTGCCTTGGACAGCGGGCAGTTGTTTTTGGCTTCGGTGGCCAGTTGCTGGAAGGCCGCGTCGTCCAGGCCCGGCACCTTGGCGTTGAGCGTCAGGGCGATGCGGTCAATGGTGAAGCCTTCGCCGTCCTTGACCAAACGGACGCTGGCCGTGGTGTCCAGTGCTTCAGTGGGGTGACCAGCCTTCTCGGCGGCAAAGGCAAACGCCATCGTGAAGCAGGCGGCGTGCGCTGCGCCGACAATTTCTTCCGGGTTGGTACCCTTGCGGTCGTCTTCAAAGCGGCTCTTGAAGCCGTAAGGATAGGCCTTCAGCGCGCCGGTTTCGGTGCTGATCTGGCCTTGACCGGTTTTGCCGGCGCCTTCCCAGTGGATGCTTGCAGTTTTTTCAGACATGGCAGAGTTCCTTTGGACAAAAGGAACATCACAGCATGGCGCCGCTCTGCGGGCTGTCGGCCACGGCCGCGCCGGTGCGGCCGTGCCGTCCTACAACGGTGGCCTCAGAACGTCAGCACCTTGTCGGCGTCCAGCGTCCACTGGGCCAGTTCGGCCAGGGTGCCAATTTCTAGTCCCTTGATCAGTGGCAGATCGGCCAGACCGCGCGCCAAGGCGCAGGTGCGGCACAGGCGGATGGTGACGCCGCAGTCCACCAGTTGCTCGACCAGGGCTTGCAGGCCGCTGCCGTTGCCATCCTGCTGGTTGGGCAGGCCGACAAACGAGGCGTCGGACATCAAGAAAACGCGCAGTTGCACTTCTTCCGTGGGGTGCGCTGCCAGAGCGGTAGCCACGCGCAGGCCAGACAGGCAGCGCTCGCTGCCATAGGGGGCAGCATGGATGATGATCAGGATTTTTTGCATCAGGGACTCCTTGGGATGGTGCTGTTTAACGGCGGATCAGGTAGCGGATCGTCGGCCCGTCCTGCTGGATTTCCAGCACTTCGTAGCCGTGGTTTTTGGCGTCCAGCGGAATGTTGTTGATCGACTGCGGGCAGTCCGACACCACTTCCAGAATCTGGCCGGGCGCCAGTTGCGGCATGGCTTCGAGGGTGGCCACCGCTGGGTACGGGCAGGGCTCGCCGACCATGTCGAGGCGAAAGTCGGGAAGGTAGGGGCTGGTGGATGGGGAGGTGACTGTCATGGGGGTCTTTCAGAGTGCGGTTTGCAGCAGGGCCGCGGCGGTAGCGTTCTGGCGGGCCTTCTTGGCAAAAAAGTGCTTTTCCCACCAGATGACCAGTGCCAGCGACAGGCCGAGCATCAGGTAAGTCGCCAGCAGGCCGCCCTGTGGGCCGAGTGTCTTGAGCAGGTTGACCTTGTCGTAATTGACGGCAATCGTGGGCGCCAGATCGTCCCACACCAGCGCCAAAAGTGTTGAGCCGATGACGTTGCCCAGGCCGACCCACCAGTAGTGCACCTGACCTTCGACGGCGCGGTACATCCAGCCGGTTTCGCAGCCACCGGCCAGCACGATGCCAAAGCCAAACAACAGGCCGCCAATCACCGCATTCGGGCCGGCCCAGAAGATTTTCGGATCCAGCCCCAGCTGCACATAGCTGTACACGCCAATCGTGCTGACCGCCATGCCGGCAAGGATGGCCTTGGCCATCTGCGTGCGCCCGGTGATCCACAGGTCGCGAAAGGCCGAGGTAAAGCAGACCTGGGCGCGCTCGATGATCAGGCCAAACGCCAGGCCAAACAGCGCTGCCAGCCCGAGCTTGGGCGCATCGAACATCTTGGCCACGGCCCAGACGATGAAGGCCAGAAACAGGAACATCCCGAGGCGAAAACGCGTTTTGGCCTGCGCCGCGTGCGCTGACAACGGCTGCGGCGCCGAGACCTTTTGCAGCTTCACCGGGATGCGAAATACCGGCAGCAGGCTGACCTTGGCGCCGGCCAGCGAGCCAATCGCCGTGGCGATGGCAAAGAACCAAGCGTGCAGCGAGAACTGCGGAATACCGGTGAAGAACGCCGCCAGATTGCAGCCCATCGCCAAACGTGCGCCAAAGCCGGCAATGATGCCGCCGGCCAGCGCCTGGAACACACGGATGCGGTGCGTCGGGTAACGCAGCTTGACGTTATTGGCCCACAGCGCCGCAGAAAAGCAGCCGACGAACATGCCGATGATCATCACGCCATCGATGCGGGTCAGCGGTGTGCCCTGCAGTCCAATGAGCTTGAAATAGCCCCAGTGGGACAAGTCCACGCCAGCAAACTGCAGCGCATGTCCGCCCCAGCGCGTGAACTCGCCGGTGACGGCCCAGAAGGTGCCGGTCAGGCCAAAGTAATAGGCCGACAGCACCCCCGCCGCAATGACGGCGGGGACGGGTGACCAAAAGCGCACCAAGTAGTGCTGCTTGAACTGATTCCAGGACATGGGGGGTGACTTTGCAGAAGGGATATAAAAACAAAGGCTCCCGAAAAGGAGCTTGCCGGGCTTATTTTCGTCCTATTGACCCACCGCTGTGATATGCCTTGCTGACATGAAAAACCATGCCCTCTCTCAAGCGCCTTCGCCATCCCCGCTGTCCCTGGTGCCGGCCGAGATCGATTTTGCTGCCGAGGCGGCCCTCGTGGCGCGCCAGTTGATCGGCCTCACGCTGCTGGTGGAGGGTGTCGGCGGGCGCATTGTCGAAGTCGAGGCCTATGACCAAAGCGATCCGGCATCGCACACCTTTGCCGGCCCGACGCCACGCTGCGCAGCGATGTTTGGGCCGCCCGGCTGTGCCTATGTGTACCGCTCGTATGGCCTGCACTGGTGCCTGAATGCCGTCTGCCGCGAGGTCGGCCACGGTGCCGGGGTGCTGCTGCGCGCGCTGGAGCCGACCCACGGCTTGGTGCAAATGCGCGTGCGCCGGGGGCTGGACAACCAGCGCCTGCTGTGCGCCGGGCCGGGGCGGTTGACGCAAGCGCTGGGGGTGGATGCGCGCTGCAACGGCCTGTCCCTGCAGGCGCCGCCGTTTACGCTGTGGCAACCCGCGCCCAGTCAGCCACCCATCCCCATCGAGATCGTCACCGGCCCGCGCATCGGCATCTCCAAAGCGGTCGAGGTACCGTGGCGCTTTGGCGAGCGCGGCTCCCGGTTTCTGAGCCGCGCCTTTGCCGCGCCACGCCGCAGTTGAAGCCGCGGTGGGGCCACCACGCTTTCTTCAACTTTGATGTTGCTTTGCGCGCGTTGGCATTTGCTGCGCGGAAGGCGAAAGAGCCGAAAATTCTGCGGTGAACCCCTGCCCGTCATCAACATCCCAAGTCAACCCAGCCAATCGGCTTTCAAATGCCACTGGGCGATCCAGGCCGGTATCTCTTGGGCTGGCATAGGATGCGCAATGCCGTAGCCCTGTGCTAGGTCACAGCCAATGTCCAACAACATACGGCAGTGCGCTGGCGTCTCAACGCCCTCGGCAATGACTTGTCGCTTGAAGGCGGTGGCCAAACCCAGCACACCCTTGACAATGGCCAGATCTTCTGGATCGACCAACATGTCACGAATAAAGCTTTGATCGATCTTGAGGGTCTGAGCCGGCAGGCGTTTGAGGTGGGTCAGCGTCGAAAAGCCCGTGCCGAAATCATCCAGTGCAAAACTCACACCCCATGTGGCGCACTCCGTGATGACATGGGCCACCAGGCTGATGTCTTCCAGTGCACTGGTCTCCAACACCTCCAACTCCAGCTGACCGGGCTTGACCTGTGGATGGCGCGCCAAGGCCGCTTTCAAGGACTCTGTGAATTGGGGCTGTTGCAAATGGTGCCCGGTGAGGTTGATGCTGACCGGCAGTTCTATCCCGGCACTGCGCCACCACTCGATCTGCCGCAGTGCCGTATCCATCACCCATTCACCCAGCTCAATGCCAATGGCATGGTTCTGAATTTCGGGCAAAAACAGGCCGGGAGCCAATAACCCACGCTGTGGATGCCACCAACGGATCAGTGCCTCGGCCCCCACCACATCACCCGTGCGCAGGTTCACCTTGGGTTGGTAATAAAGCACCAACTCACCATTGCGCAGCGCTTGCTGAATGCGTAGCACCGACGCGTTGCGCAAACGCAAGGTCCGGTCGTGTGCGGTGTCAAACAGGTGGTAGCGATTTTTGCCCGCCATTTTTGCGCTGTACATGGCCTGGTCGGCTTGGCGCAGCAACTGATCCCCATCGGCTTCCTCGATTTGCGGATAAATGGTGACACCCACACTGGCAGAGACACGCAGGCTGTGGCCGTCAAGCTCGATCGGACTGGCCGCAATGTCCAGCAGACGCTGAATCATGGGCACGGCCGACTGAATGCCAGGTAAGTCCACCAGGATGGCCACAAACTCGTCCCGGCCCAGCCTTGCAATCGTGTCACCTTCACGCATGGATGCCTTGAATTGCCCCGACAGTGCCGTCAAGAGCCGGTCGCCCAAGGCATGTCCATGGTGGTCGTTGACGGCTTTGAAGCCGTCCAGATCGAGGTAGACCACGGCCAACTGCAACCCTCGCCGTTTGCTTTGCGCAATGGCGTGTTGCATCCGATCACTTAGAAGCACCCGGTTGGGTAGACCGGTAAGGGTGTCGTAATTCGCCATGTACTCCAGGTGATTTTTATGGGCACGCTGGGAGCTGATGTCCGAAAAACTGCCCACAATGCGCAGCACCTGTCCCTGGCTGTCGCGCTCCACCACCCGACCACGGTCCTGTACCCAGATGACTGCACCGTCTTTGCGCAGCAGTCGATGCTCGGAGTGGTAGTCCATAGCTCCATGCACCACCATCTGGTCAAGCCGTTGTTGTACGATTTGCCGGTCTTGCGGGTGAATCAGGCTGATAAAGAAATCCACCGTCTCGGGAATTTCGCTGGCATCAAATTGCAGGTTTTTGTACCACTGTGGGTTGTGAATGACCCGACCGGTGGGCAGATGCCAGTCCCATATGCCTTCGCGGACAATCTCCATCACCTGCTGCAAGCGTTGCTCGCTCTCGGTGACCTTCTGCTGCGCATGGATTATGTCAGTGATGTCCTGTGCAATCACCAGGATCTGGTTCTGACCGTCCACGCCAAGAAGCGGCTTTTTAATGGAGCGGTAGTGCCGAATGACACCGGTATTGTTATCGCGGCTGTTCTCAAAGACGACTTGTGTCTCGCCCTTGGCCATGATGCTCAGCACGTTGTGGCGGAAAAATTCGGCCATTTCCTGCGGAACGCCAAAGTCGCCGTCGTGTTTGCCAACCATCTGCTGAGGGGTGGTGCCGTAGAGCGTTGCCACCGTGCGATTGCCCAATAAAAAATTTCCTTCGTGATCTTTGAGCATCACCGGGTCTGGAATTTCGTCAACAACGGTGCGCAAGAACAACTCGCTGGCCCGCAGCGCGCGCTCAGCCGCCTTGCGGCCTGAAATGTCAATGTCGAGGCAATACATTTCCGGCTCGCCATCGGAATCGATTTGCATCACGTGGCTGGAAAAAACCTCGACGGCGGAGCCATCCGCACGTTGCATGGTCAACTCAGCTGCTTCAATGGCCGCGCCGCCCTGGCACCAAGCATCCACCAGTTGAATCATCGACGCACGCATGGACGGTGGAATGATCAAGTCTTCCAGCTGCCGACCTAACGCTTGCGTATGCGTGTAGCCGTAGAGTGCTTCGCTGGCCTGGTTCCAGTAGATTACCCGCCGCTGGCGGTCATAGCCTTGCACCGCGATGGATGGAACTTGATTGAAGATCGTGGCCAGACGTTTCTCGTTCTGGGCCAGCGCCAGTTCCGCTTTTTTGAGATCAGAGATGTCACGAACAATGCCAAAGAGGCCAATGAGGTGACCGTCCCCATCGCGCAGCGGGTATTTGCGGTTGTCGAACCACCCCAGCTTACCGTCCTGTCTGGGCATGGATTGCACGGCGTGGGTTACCGCCGCACCGGCCAATACCTGCTGGTCCAACGCGTAATACTTGTCGGCATAGCTCTCGGGGAACAGGTCGTAATTTGTCTGGTCGATCAGGCTCGTCTGCTGCCCCATTGACACCAAAGCCGGACTGGCACCCACAAAGACGTGGTGCCGATTTTTGAAGTAAATGAAGTCGCCCGTGCTCTCCATCATGGCCTGAAAATTGGCCATGAGCGAGTTGTATTCCAGAGAAGGCGCCATGCGTTTGGCTTCCCTCAATTGCAACGCTAGTTGCGTTGCCCCTCCTGGTTGCACGCTGTGGGTGAAGTGGCCGGCAACACACCGAATACGGCCATCGGCGTGGCGAAGACGCAGGTTGATACTGGCTGAGTCGGGCACTGTGTCTGGCAAAAACAGCTTGGCAGCCAGATCTTGATCGCCGGGGTGAATCAGTTCGTCCAGTTCCGGATGGCCCTGCAGCAATTGCTCTGCGGTATAGCCCAGCAGCTGGTGCGGTTGCCCTTTGATGGCCTTCAGGGTGATATCAGGGGTCAGTTCAAAAATGAACAAAACATCAGGTGTGCTCGGCATTGGGCCTAACTTTTAAGGTGACATTTGCTGGTGGTGATCGGAACCAGGCCCTTCCATTTTTGCACGCGCACCACGCTGAAGGGCCCCGGGATTGACCTGATGCCCAGAAGATGGACAAACCTTCAACGGCAGGGCAAAGGAGGACACAGCGTTCAAGCTCAAGGGCATCAAGAGCGTGCTGGCCGGTGAGGGGGGAGCGAAGCGGCTGCCCCACCCCGCCCCACGCTACGCCGGCCCTACAGGTCGAGCGACTTGACCCCACAGGCACTGCGCTGGTGCCTGGCAACCTATCCGCAAGCAACAAGCCGGTGGGCTGGAATGGACCCCCTGATCTGAGAAGTAAAAAATACGAGTCAAAAGTGCCTCTGGCGCTTGTCTGTAAAGCGCTGGCAGCTCTTAAAAATAGAGTCAATCAAACGTCCTGTCGATCTTGCTGCGCAGCGCACAAGCGGCGCAAATGCAGGTGCGCTGCGTCCTCCCAGGCGGCCGGTTGCTGGTTTCTGGCTTGCACATAGTGGTGCGTGAACACGTCCAGATACGCCTCCAGCATTTGCGCCGCTGCGTGGTCGCCGGCCAGTTCCAAGCACAGCGCCGCCACTTCCGAGGTGCAGACATGTGCTTCGCAACGCGAGCGGCGCAGGCGGTAGCGCGACAGCTGCTGCGGCTGCAGACTGAGCACCGGCAAGTTGTCGAGGTACGGACTTTTGCGAAACATCTTGCGCGCCTCGGGCCAAGTGGCGTCGAGCAGCAGAAACAGCGGGCGTTTGGTGCTGGCATCCGATGTTGTTGCTGGCGCTGCCAGCAGCTGCGTCACCAGCCGCCCGGGCGCCACATATTCGCCCGGAAACACCACATATGGCTGCCACTGCGGATCGGCCAGCAGCGCCAGCAAAGCTGGATCGATCTCGGTGCGCGTCCAGCCAAAAGCAAAGGTGTCGGTCACTACATCGGCAATCAGCCAACCGGTGTTGCTGGGTTTCAGCGGCTCGATGTCGGCCATCAGCAAACACACCCCAGCGCGCGCCGCCACCGCCGGACGCAAGGCGCACAGGCAATGGCTGGCCGGCAGACGGCAGCCAGCACAGCGCTCGATGCGCGAACCGCCGCGCGCCAGAAACGGCTTGGCACTGCGCGCCAGCCGAGCAGTGCGCAGGCGCGAAACCGCGTGCGGCGCTACAGCAGACATCACCGCCGCCCCACGCTTTCCAGCGCAAACAGCGGCAGCTCAGCGCGCTCACTGAGCCAGACGCCACCGCCCACTTCCGCAAAATGGCTGCCCAGGCCGCGCCGGTACAGCTGCGCGCGATGGCGAAACATGCGGCCATCGGTAATCTCTTCGTCCAGGATGCCCAGCTCCCAGTCCTCGCGCGTCACGGCTTCGACGTACAACGCGCCTTGGCACAGGGTGCCCAGATTGGCCATCGCCGCTTTGGCATCGTCGGCGCTCAGATACGGCAGCACGCCCTGGCAGATCACCAGGTCAAACGGTGCGCTGGCGCGGTAATTGACCACCGAGCCGCGCTCCCAGCCAAAGCGCTCGCACAGGTAGGGGCTGTATTCCACGCCCTGAAACGTCGCCAGCGGAAAGTGCCGCGCCATCACCTCGCGCCACAGCCCAATGCCGCAGCCGACATCCAGCACCCGCGCCACCGGCACGCGCAGGTAGTGCAGGTAGCTGCAGACAAACGCCCCCAGCCGCTCGACGTGGCCGGGATCGACCACGCTGGTTTTTTTGTCGAAATAAAAGCGCTGGTAATACGCCTCGTCAAACCAACCGTCACTTGCAGATTGCACGCCTCAGACCCTCGTAAAAAAGACGGCCCGCCGGGCCGTCAAAGGGGCGCAAGTATGGCGCACGGCCCCGCCACAACAGGCGCGGGCGCGTGCGCCAAGGGGTGTTAAGCCGCTGCCGGGCGGTGCAGTACGCAGAGCTTGTTGCCGTCCGGGTCGCGCAGATACGCCAAGTACAGCTTGCCGGTCGGGCCGTCGCGCCAGCCGGGCGCGTCTTCGCAGGGGGTGCCGCCGTGCGCCAAGCCGGCCGCATGGAAGGCGGCGCCCTGCTCAGGCGAATCGATATGAAAGCCCACGGTGCTGCCATTGCCGTGGCACGCCGCCTGGCCATTGATGGGGGTGCTGATGGCAAACGTGCCGGTGGGGCTGCGGTAGAAATAGCGCTGCTTGTTGGCCACCCCCGGCGCCACGCCCAGCGCACCCAATACCGCGTCGTAAAACTGCTTCGACTTCTCCAGATCGTTCACACCCACCATCACATGACTGAACATTGCTTTTCCTTCTCAACAGGCCATGCGCCAGCGACATGCCGGCGCTGGCGCATGGTAGCGGCGCAGCGCCTGGGGCCTGCAGCGCTGGTTCGATGACAGTTTTGGGCGGGTGGATAAGGCGGCAGCCGGTCAAAAGCGGTAGATCGCTGCCGCGCCGGTGCTGGTGGGCATACGTTGGACAGGCACCACCACCACGTCACCCCCGGCCTTGAGCACCAACTCGCCCAGGTCGTCCAGCAGGTCATCGACCTGCGGGTCGTCCAGCCTGCGCGCGGTTACCTTGCCGGTGGTGGTTTGGAGGTGGCCGGGAATCAGCCGGTCGGCCTCGATCAGCAGCGTCGCCACACGCCCGGCCACGGCGGCTTTGGCAATATCGCCCAGTGCGTCCGACCCCTGGGCCTTAGCGGCAGCAGCGCCATAGGCAGTGATCAAGCCCGCCAGGCGCTCTAGGTAATCTGCCTGCACCAGTTGCCAGGCACACTCCCGCAGCGCCTCCAGCGGCATGGCATCGGGGTGCACGTCCAGAGCCTCTTTGCGCAGCTGCGGGTTTTTGCTGATCGAGCGGAACAGGTGGTGGTGCTCGGGCAGTGCCGCCAGGATCAGGCCCATCCCGCCCGACGGGCCATAGTGCTGCATCACCGCCTGATCGACCGCGCGGAAAAACTGCTTGGTAGCGTGGGCGCTGGCCGCCTGCTGGACATCGGTACCGTGCCGGGCGGTGTCGTTGCCGAGCATGGCCTCTGCTGTCTGCGCTGTGTCGGCGGGGAGCTGCACTTGCCGCAGGCTATCGCGGTTGCCCTCAAACAGCTTGAAGCTGTTGCGGCTCAGGCCCAGAACCTGGTAGTGGTCGGCCGACTGCGTGATGCGCAGCAGCGGCTTGGTGTGAAAGCTGTCGGCCACCACCACCAACTCGGTCACCGGGCGCGGCAACTGGTAGACGCGGAACACTCCCGGTGCACTCAGCACCGCCAGACCCTCGCTGGTGTGGTTCCAGAACGCATCGTCATTGGCCAGTGCCTCAAACGGCGCCAGCAGCGGCCCCACCTCGCGCTGGGGGTATTGCTGGCGCAGCGACGCTTCCATTTCTTTCATCAGATTGCGAAAGCGGATCGGATCTTGCACGTTGTCAGGGTGCTGCCGGTGGGTCGGCTGGTACAGCGACAGGCAAGGCGCCTCCTCGTTGCGCAACAGAACGCTTGGGTAATCAAGAGCCAAAGAATTCATCGTGAAACCTTCAAAAAAGGGGTGAAAAATCAGCATCAAAATACCAAAAAATAAATTTTTAACAAATTAACGGCTGCGCCAATTTGTAAATGGAATATTTTTTCTAAGCGCCTCTTAGAATTATCGTAGGAACAAAAAAATTTCTAATATTTAAAATGCTTCTATTTATTTCTATAAAGTAAATGAAGTTGCTACGGGTTATTTGTTGTTTTGTTTGTAAAATGTTGAAATTATTGGCGAATCTAGCTGCGCATAAAAATAATTAATATTTATCAGTTTTTGGTGTTTTTATGTTTTTGCCTATCAGGAGGGCGTAAAAATTAAGCGGGGCGTGATTCGCCAAGCGCCTCCCCACCTGCCAGAAGGCGCGCAGGGCCTTGGATGCCGGCGCTGACTTCTCTGGCGTTCAGTGCAGTTCACAGCGCGGTGCGGATGGCGTGATGCAAACCGGCCAGGGCTTTTGCCGCTTTGTGCGTCGGACCCACGGCATCGACCCAGGGCCGGTGGTGCATTGAAAATATCCATCAAATAAACATCAAGCGCTGATGAATAAAGCGTAAGCAGCTATGAAATATGTAGTGCAGAGCAAAAATAAAACGCCTTGGCCGCACCGCCGCTGCGGCTGATTATTTATTATCCAATATTAATTATTAATATTTATTGAATATTAATATCACGTCCCAATTTTATTTTATGCCGTTTTATTTCGTGGCATTGCAATATATTGCAGCCTCTGGCATGGAGGAGCGATGGCAATACCATCCCTCTTGCCGGGAATCAAACAGGGGCTTATTCGGGAAAACCAGATTACGCCAAGTTGAATCAATGTGTAATAATTGCTTTTTTTAAAGAAAGAAATTTCGATGCTTGGCATTACCCCACCGACTAAAACCTTGGCTTTGGCCTTCGCCGCATTTTTGGGCTGTGCCGCCCATGCCAGCGGCACCGTACACGCCCATTGGGATTACCAAGGCGCACACGAGGGGCCTGCCAATTGGGCCGAGTTAGACCCGACCTTTGAAACCTGTGCCAAAGGCGGCAGCCAAAGCCCGATCGACATCAGCAGCACCGTCAAGACGGATTTGCCAAGCCTTAATTTTGACTACCGCAAAACCGAAGCCAGCATTGTGAATAACGGCCACACCGTGCAGGTCAATGTGCCTGCAGGCAGCCAATTCAAGGTGGGCGACCAAACTTACGGGCTATTGCAGTTCCACTTTCATACTCCCAGCGAAGAAACCATCGGCGGCAAACACACCGCCATGGTGGGGCACTTTGTCCACAAAAATGCGGCCGGACAACTCGGGGTGGTGGCGGTGCTGATGCAGCCCGGCCCCATGCCCAGAAACGAGGCGTATGCCCCGATCTTTGACCATTTGCCGCGCCCGAACGAAAAAATCACTGTAGAAGGCATGGAGCTTGATCTGGCTGCGATGCTGCCCGCAGACAAGGGCTACTACAGCTTTGACGGCTCCTTAACCACACCGCCGTGCTCCGAATCGGTCAATTGGATGGTGCTGAAGCGGCCTATCGCGCTGGGCAGCGGCCAAATCAAGGCGTTTCGGCGCCTGTTCAACGCCAATGCCCGCCCCGTGCAGCCGCTCAATGGCCGGGTGATCAAAGAGTCGCTCTAACCGCGCGACTTAGGCGCCGGCCGCCGTCGCCATGCGCAGCTGGCGCGCCGCTTCTTCGTCCCGGGCGTCGTCGATCTCGCGCAGCACCGCTTGCATATCCACATCGGCATGGCTGCGCTCATAGCGGCCGGTTAGCGGCGTCTCGTTGCTGAGCAAGCCGGCTTGGTACAGGCTCCAGATTTCGGCGCCGTACTCGGTCGCCAGCAGCGCCGGGGCAAACTGGCCAAAGAAGTTGCGCAGGTTGCCGACATCGCGCAGCAACATGCGCTGTGCGTGGTTGTTGCCGGCTGCGTCCACGGCTTGGGGCAGGTCGATGATCACCGGGAAGTCCACGCTCTCGCCTTCACCTTCCACCGCACCGTGGGCCAGCAGGATGTTGAACTCCGACAAATCCCCATGCACCACGCCGGCGCACAACATGCGCACCACCTCGGCAATCAGCGTGGCGTGGTGCTGCAGTGCCTGCTCGGGGGTGAAGGACACATCGTTCAGGCGCGGAGCCGCATCGCCATGGGCGTCGGTGACCAGCTCCATCAGCAGCACGCCGTCGTGAAAATTGAACGGCTGCGGCACGCGAACGCCGGCTGCGGCGAGGCGGTAGAGCGCGTCCACCTCGGCGCTTTGCCAGGCTGCCTCTTGCTCTTGCCGGCCAAACTTGCTGCCCTTGGCCATCGCCCGGGCCGATCGCGAGTTCTTGACCTTGCGGTTTTCGGTGTAGTCCACCGCTTGGCGGAAGCTCCGGTTGTTGGCTTCTTTGTAAATCTTGGCGCAGCGCGTCTGGTCGCCAATGCGGACGACAAACACCATCGCCTCTTTGCCGCTCATGAGCTGGCGCACCACGGTGTCGATGAGACCTTCTTCGATCAGGGACTGGAGTCGGGGAGGAGCTTTCATGGGGTCAGATGGTACGTCGCAGAGGGATTTGCCTACGATTTTTAGGTCAAATCGGCCTCTAGCCCTTTAGGTGCGTGCGCTAGCAGCTATCAATACAGTACTGAAACCAGCGCCTTGCTTATGCGCGGATTCGCCAGCCTCAGCTCAATACGCGCCCATGAAATCGCGCTTGCCAATGGGCAAGCCGTTGTGGCGCAGGATGTCGTAGGCCGTCGTCACATGAAAGAAAAACTGCGGTAGACCGTAGCTGGTCAGGTAGGCCTGTCCGCTGAGCTTTTTCTCTTTGGGCGTGCCAGCGCGCAAGATGATTTCACTGCTTTCTTTGCCTTCAAACTGCGCTGCGTTCACGCTGTCCAGAAAGGCCAGGGTCTGCACCAAGAGCGCATCCAGATCGGCAAAGCTCTTCTCTTTGCCTTCAAAGGTCGGCACCTCCACCCCTGCCAGCCGCGCCGAGATGCCGCGTGAAAAATCGGCGGCAATCTGTACCTGCTTGAGCAGCGGAAACATGTCGGGCGCCAGCCGTGCTTGCAGCAGGGCGTCGGGCTCGATCGACTTGGCTGCCGCGTGTTCGCTGGCCTGCGCCAGAATGGTTTTCAAAGCCGTCAGCATCTGCTTGAAGACGGGAACGGAGTGGGTGTACATAGGGCTGGTCATGAGGTGTTCCGGTGAATGGGGAGGGAGGAGCACGGCACAATTTCGCCGTGCCCAGCGAGCCAAAGGCCAAGAGGCACTGTAACCCGCACCTGTGCGAACCCAGCTGCTGCGCGCAGCAGCTTCAGACCTGTAGGGATGAAGACCGCACAGCGGCAGCCCTGTTCACCCCAACCACAGGCGCTGAAGGCACGGCGTTTTGAGTCAAATCAGCCGCAAACGCTTACCCACCAAGCGAAAGAAGCTATCAAAAAATAACTTTTCTTCTGGATCGGTCAGCCCTAGGTTCGCACTTTCCAAGCGGCGAACTCTGGGGCCGCAGGCCGTAGCGCGCCAACACGCCCGGATGCAGCGCCAGCAGTTCCGCCAAGGTCAAGCCGGCAGGCGTGTCGTGAATGCTTTGCAGCAGATCGGTGGCGCGCAATGGAGCTGCCGATGGCGCGATTTGGGTGAATTGCGCCAATGTGGTGTGGCGCGCTGGCTGGAAAATAAGTGGGTGTGTTTTATTTTTCAGTCAAATCCAGAAATAACTTTGAAAGTTATATCTGTATTTGTGGCTTTTATTACTTCGAGTCTTGCACCTTTATAGCCAATTATTTTTGACTCACTAAGGTCATAACTTACTTCGTTGGTAAATGCTGATCTAGCGAGACCATCAGAAAACTCTCTATAGCTAACCGTTACTTTGTTTCCAATTTTCCCATTGTATAAAATTGTCTTTTGGAATGAGTTTTTTATGTCTTTTTTCTCAAATGGAGATTTTTCAATTGAATATTGAAGTTGTTGACAAATTTTGTCAACACATAAACTTCCATCATCTTTTTTTACGAGGACATTTTCAGAATCTTTGTGGTTTACGCTGACTTCAAACCATTGACCTTTTTCATTTTCTTTTTCTAATTGATATGTTCCTTTGAGAAGTGTGTACTTTCCGATTTTATAATTTTCAGGAATGGTTAGTCCCAGTGCATATGTTCTTAGCTTCTGCGAAATAAGCTCCTCGCCAATATTTTTAGTAGCGATATCTCCAGGTGATGGAATTGATATTTGTGCATATTCTTTTTTAATTGAGCTGCAGCCACTGACTGAAAAAATTAATGAAGCTATTATTGCGAAATAATAAAGTTTTTTTGTTTTCATAAATTTATTAATTTAAAGATGGATTTGTTATGCGATGCTCATAAATAATATGATTATGGATGGTCTGCAAAGCCTTGCTCGCTGTCTGAATAGATCGCAGCCTGCCAGACAATGGGGGATTTTTCAAAAGCTATTATTGATGAAATCTTTCTATTTTTTTACATAGGCGTAAACCGCATTATCAGTTTCTTACGCTCAAGATCAACTGCTGTGACGCCCGCGTAGCCGCCACATACAGCACCCGTGCCGCATCCCTGCGCGCTTCGACGTCCACGCCGGCGCCGTCCTCCGCCAACGCGGTCTCGATGCCAGCGTTCAGCCCTTCTCCGCCCACCACCGCCACCACCGGAAACGCCAGTCCTTTGCTGACTTGATGGTCATCACCTTGATGGTGTTCTCCAGTAGATTGAACTGACCTGAGCTGTTGCACCCAAATGCAGCACCGCTACTTATTCAATTTCCCATCTGGAGCTTGTGGATCACGTTTGCCTGCATTCGCCAGTGCCTTCTCCACGGCTTCCAACTCCCTCAAATCTTGTGCATCTGCTGCGCGTGCCTCATCTGCGCGTCGCTGGGCCTCAAAAGCTTCATAACGCTCATGCACGATGGTTTTCATGGCGGCGTGGCCCACGCTGCCCGTGCCTTGCAATATTGGGCGGTCGTTGAAGGCCAGCAGGCGATCCACATTACTGCGCCAGTAATCCAGGGTGAGCTGTTGGCGGTCTTTGACGCGCAGCTCGGCTTGCTCCAGAAAAATCACCACCAGCCGGTTGAGTGAATCAATTTCGTCGGTGCTGAGGTAATTTTTGGCCACGATGACGTCGGCCTTGCGCACGCGGCTGCCTTCCCAGGTGTTGAGCGCCATGTGCGGCTGGCTGGGGTCGGCGCGGGCCACCACCAGTTCGGCGGCGGTTTGGTGGGTGACGGCGTAGAGCAGCTTGTTTTGCACTTCGGCAAAGAAGAAGGGCGCCTGCTTTTCGTGCTCGGCATAGTCCACGCTCAGGGCAAAGAGGTCGCGCACCTTTTGGTAGAAGCGCTTTTCTGAGGCGCGTATCTCGCGGATGCGCGCCAGCAGCTCGTCAAAGTGATCCCAGCCGCTCGGGTTTTTCAAGCGTGCATCGTCCATGACGAAGCCCTTGACCAAATATTCAGCCAGATGGCGGGTGGCCCATTGGCGAAACTGGGTGCCGCGCGCGGAGCGCACGCGGTAGCCCACGGCCAGAATCAGCGGCAGGCTGAACAGTTTGGTGCGGTAATTCTTGCCATCGGCGGCAGTTGTCAAGGATTCCTTGACAACTGAAACGGCGTCCAGCTCACCCTCTTTGAGGATGTTGGCAATGTGCAGGCTGGTGTTTTGCTTGGTGGTGGCAAACAGCTCGGCCATTTCCAATTGGGTCAGCCACACGCTGCCATCCAATGCGCGCAGATTGATTTCGGCCTGCCCGTCTTCGCTGCGGTAAAGAATAAGTGAGCTCATGTTGTGTTGATTTTTTTGAGGGGGTGATGCCGCAGCATAGGCACCAAGCACCGTGGTTTTTTATGCCGTTCCCAAGATCAACCGCTGCGTTGCCCGCGTAGCTGCCACATACAAAACCCGCGCCGTATCTTTGCGTGCTGCGGTGTCAGCCAATGCGGCATCACTGCCGGCTTTCAACTCTTCCCCACCCACCACCGCCACCACCGGAAACTCCAGCCCCTTACTGACTTTCATCGTCATCACCTTGATGCTGTTCTCCAGCGGGTGGTAATCGCCCGCACCCAAACGGTTTTGTACGGGGATTTTGCGTTTGGCCAAAGTGCTGGCGCACAGGTCGCGGGTTTTGGCGTTGTGGCAGAGGACGGCCATGTCGCCCCACGCAAAACCATCAGCGTGGGCGCCTTGCAGCAGGTCGGCGACTTTGGCGGCTTGTTCGGGCAGGGTGGGCAAATTAATAACGATGGGCTCGGGGCCTTCGCGGCCGCAGCTGATGGGTTTGATCAGCGGGATGCCGTCGTCGTCTTTTTCGTCTGCCGTCAGCAGGTCGCCAGCGATGGCGCTGGCGGTGCGCAGAATTTGCCGGGTGTTGCGGTAGTTGATGCGCAGGATGGTCGAGTGCCCTCGGCCTACGGCTTGGATGCCGACGCTTTTGAGCGTGAACTTCAGCCGCTTGTCGCCATAAATGCGCTGGGCATCGTCATACAGCAGCAACAGGCTGTTGGTCGTCGGATCGACCATTTGCGTGACCAGTTTCAACCACTCGGGCGCAAAGTCGTGGCCTTCGTCGATCAGTACCGCCAGGTATTGACCGGTGGGAATATGGCGGCGTGTCACGCCGTCGATGACGCGCTGCACCATGTCGGCAAAGAAGGCGTCTTGCGCCAGGTTGTTGGCTGGCAGGTTTTGCCCGTAAGCCACCAGTTGTGCGCGTGCCCATTTGTGGAAGTGAATGCAATGCACACGTTCCTGCAGTCCTTTGGCAGCCATGCTGGCGGCCAGCATCACGGCCAGCGGCTCGTTGTAGCAGAGCACCAGAATCGGTTTGCCAGTGGCATTGGCGCTGGCCAAATATTCAGCGCGGTAACCCAAAATCATGGTTTTGCCCGAGCCGGCCACGCCGTGGATCACGCGGTGGCCGTCGCCCAAGCTGCGCGCCAGTTGCTCTTGCTGCAAGTCCATCACGCGCAGCATGTCGGGTACTTCGTCTTCGCTGCCGGCTTCGTCAAACAAGCTGGCTTGTTCGCCAATGCGCACCTGCGGAAACAAAATCCAGCGCACGCGGTCGATCTGCGGCAGCGTGAGCGTATGGTAAATGCCGTAGGGGAACATTTCCCACAGCCGACTTTGGAAGGCTTCGGCCTCCACGCTGGGAGCCATTTCGTCGCTGCAAATGACGCGGTGCGCGGCAAGGGCGCCGTCCAGTTGCGCGTCGGTGAACTGCTTGCGTGTGATGTTGGGCAGCACCACGCCGTAGCTCCAAGCAAACACCAATTTGCCTTGGTAGCGCCCGTCCGGGTGCACCAAGCGCTTGTCGGCACTCAGGGCGTCGCACACGGCGTGGGCGTAGTGGCGCGCTTGGCCGAAGGGGGACTGGACAGTGATGGGTTCGCCGCTGGTGCTGTCCAGAATCGTCCACTCGTTTTTGTCGGCCTGCACGATGGTGCTGAGGCGATAGTCTTTGACTTCCAGAATCAGCAGCCCCCGGCTCGGGTGCAGCACGATGAAGTCAGGATGCAATTGCTGCGGGCCGACGGGCACGTCGTACCACAGCAGGTAGTCGTCTTCGAGTTTTTGCTCCAGCCGTTCAGCCAGCCGCAGCTCACCGCCGGTCATGCGCGCGCGGCAGCTGGCCAGCGCGGGTATCAAGGTCGCCATGTCTTCGCTCGCCTTCATTTGTGTCTATTTGTATCGACTTATAGCCCACGGGGCTGAGGCGGGGCTGACTTGGCGGGTGGGCAACGTCCGTGGGCTTTAGAACTGACCCGGGTCAAACGGCAGCGGGTGCTGCGGCTCCTCGGGTGGCCACGTGCCGTGTTGGGTGCGCAGGGCAAACCAGCGGTGCATGGCGGCGTCGTCTACGGCGTATTCGCTGCGGGCTGACTTCCACACCAAGGCCGGTGTGCGCTGGCGCAGTGACTCCAGCGCGTTTTGTGCTTTGGGCGGCGTCACGGGTTGGCCGGTTTTGTCAGCATAAAAGCGCAGCGCCTCGGCGTCGTAAGGGCGAAACCTTTGGCCTTGTTCCAGCAAGCGCCACAGCACCGCCTGCTCCAGCGGTTTAAGCCCCAGGTATTCCGATTCCATTTGCGCTTCGTCTTGGGCCTGGCGCTGGTGCGCTGCCTCCAGCACGGCGGGCTCAAACCGCGTTTGCAGGTCGGCCAAGGGGTTGAGTGCTTGACCGACCGCCGCCATAAAAAACTGCGGACGATGGCCAAAGCTGGCAAATGCCGTGGCCAGAGCGGCGCTGTCCACCGGCTGCAAGTCGGGGTGCTGTTGTTCAATCAGCTGCACCACATGCGCAATGAAGTCGGGGCCCAGTTCTGGCATGCGCTGAATTTGCGAGCCGTAGAAGGGCGCCCCATTGGTGTTGACCAGACGCAGCAGTTTGTCGCGATCCGAGCCCGACATGATCAGCATCAGGTGGATGTCACCGGGGCGGTTGAGCTGATCGCGGGCTGACTTGAGGGCGGTCATGGCTGCTTCGCCGGCCTCGCTGGTCAGTGCGTGCTGGGCCTCGTCGATGATCAGCGCCACCGGGGCCTTGGCCGATTGGTGCAATGCGCGCAGTGCTTCGGTCAGCGTTGCGCCGTCCATCTTCCCGATCTTGCTGGTGTCGATCTTGAGTACGCCGGCAATCGTCACGTTCTCCAGTCCCGATGCGCGCGCCGCCTTGGCCACAGGCCCTAACTGCTGGATCAGCGTCCGGCCAATCGCTTCGGCGATCAGGTCGCCCGGATCGCGCCGCTGGTCGGCCCACAGATCGACATACACCACCACCGCGCCGTCTTGCTCCAATGCGGGTTGCAGGTCGGCTTGTAAGAAGGTGGATTTACCGGTGCGCCGGGGTGCCGCCAAGAACAGGCCGTTGTGCGCATCGCCCAACAAGCCCTTGCCCTGCAAGGCGGTGACCAAGTCTTGTGCCAGTGCGCGGCGGGGAAAGTGAATCATGGCTTTTATCCTGAATTATCAAAAAACTGATAATTTATCGTTTGCCGGATAAAAGTCAATAAATGCTGGAATGTGGGTGGGACGACCTCACCCCGCCTGCACTTGGTTTCTTCCTTGCAGTTTTGCGCGGTACAGCTGGGCGTCGGCGGCGGCAATCATGGCGTCGATGTTGTCGATGACCACGGTGGAGACGCCGATGCTGATGGTGATGGAGACCTGCTTGCCGTCGAATTCGAAGCGCTCTGCCGCCAGCTGCTGGCGGAAAGCGTCGAACAGCGCGAGCGCCTCCTGGGGCGGCAGGTTGGGCGCGATGATGCAGAACTCTTCGCCGCCAAAGCGCGACACCACGTCACTGGTGCGGAAACGCGCTTTCAGCAACTGACCGACGCGCGCCAGCACTTCGTCGCCGGCGTCGTGGCCCCAGGTGTCGTTGATGCGCTTGAAGTGGTCGATATCGAGCATGGCCACTGCCAGCGGCGTGCCGTGGCGCCGGGCGCCGGCGACCAGGGGCACACCCAAGCGCAGCAGTTGGCGGCGGTTGTCGAGCCCGGTGAGAAAGTCGGTGGTCGCGGCCTGTTCGGCGCTGACCATCTTCTGGTAGGTCAGGGCGTTGGCCAGGGCGATGGAGATTTTGGCGGCGAACACTTCCAGCAGCTTGCGGTCGCTTTCATCGGCCAAGCCCAGGCCGCCGTGCAGTAGCGCCGCCGTTGCCCTGGTGTCGCCGGTGTCCAGATAGAGCACGGTGTATTCCCCGGTCAGTTGGCTTTTTTGCTGTTGCAGCGCTTGGCGCACCACCTCGAGCATGGCCGGGTCGCAGCAATTGCCGTCCGCATCCTCGTGCATGTTGCAGCCGCAGCATTCGCCGGTGCTGGCCAGAACGCGGATGCCGTTGTCGTCCGGTGGGTTGTCGTGCAGCTTGTCGGGATCGTATTGCACGCAGATGATGCCGTTGGGCTGGCAGCCCAGAAAGGCCGACAACTGGGTCAGTACGCCAGCCGCAAACTGCTGCAAGGAGTGCACCTGGAACAGCGTGCTGGTGCTGTCGAGTATCTTTTCCAGCCCCTTGCGGGTCTTGTCCAGTGCGACGATGGTTTCGTAAGAGCGCAAGGCTGCCACCACGGTGGTGAACAGTTTTTGCGCCGTCAGTTCGCTCTTGGCTTTGTAGTCGTTGATGTCGTAATCGACGATGACTTGTTCTTCGGGCGCTTGCCCTGGCTGGCCGGTGCGCAGGATGATGCGCGTGGCGATGTTGCCCAATTCTGTGCGGATCACCGACACCAAGCGCAGGCCGGCATCGTCGGTTTCCATCACCACGTCGAGCAGCACCACGGCAATGTCGCGCTCGCTCTCCAGCAGGGCGCGTGCCTCGGCGGCGGAGTGGGCCGAGAGCAGTTCGATGCCCCGGCCCTTGTAGCGCATCTTGCCCAGAATCAACCGGGTGACGGCGTGGACTTCGACATCGTCATCGACGATCAAGACGCGCCAGTCGCGCAACAGCGGTGTGACGCTGGCCTGCGGGCTGGCAGGCTTGAGCTTGAGGGGCGTGGCATTCATACGCGGGGTTCCGAAGAGGGTGTCGAAGGGGTGGTTGGCGATGAGGTGTCGGCCAAACTGCGTGGCAAATGCAGGGTAAAGGTTGTCCCTTGTCCTGGGCGGCTGTCCAGCGCCAGCGTGCCTTTGAGCGCTTGGGTGACGATGCTGTGCACGATGTGCAGGCCCAGGCCGCTGCCGCCGCTGGAGCGGCGGGTGGTGAAGAAGGGCTCGAACACGCGCACGTGCAGTTCGGGCGGAATGCCTTTGCCGTCGTCCCGGAAGATCAGGCGCAGCTGCGCGCCATCGACAGCCGCCACGGCCACCACAGTGATGTCGATATGCCCGGTCTGCTCGGGCGTGAAGGCGTGGAACAGGGCATTCATCACCAGATTGGTCAGCACTTGTGAAAACGCCCCTGGCAGGCTGTCCAGGGTCAGCGCCGGCGGGCAGTTGACACGGATCTCGATGTGCGATTTTTTCAGGTGTGGGCGCAGGCTGAGCAGCACTTCGTCGATGTAGCTGGCCACGGCGAAGGAGCGGCGCTCGCCGCCGGTCTGGTCCACGGCCACCTGTTTGAAGCTCTGGATCAGGTCGGCCGCGCGCTGGCTGTTCAGTGTCATCAACTGGGTGGCTTGGCGGGCGGTGGCGAAGTAGTCGCTCAGGCCTTCTTCGCTGAGGTCACCGGCCTGGTAGGCGCGGTCGGTTTTTTGTGTTTCGGCGTCGAGATGGGTCGCGGCGGACAGCGTGACACCAATCGGCGTGTTGACCTCGTGCGCCACGCCGGCCACCAGGCCACCCAGGGCGGCGAGTTTTTCTACCTGTACCAGTTCGTCCTGCATCTGTTGTTGCTGGGCCAGGGCGCGTTCGGCCTGCTGCTTGGCCGCTACCAAGTCCTGCCGTGTCTGCTCCCGCTCGGTCACATCGCGCAGGGTGACGGTGGCCAGTCTTTCGGCGGCTTCGCCGCTGTGCGACAAACTGATTTCAACCAAGGCCTGGCTGCCGTCGCGCTTCAACGCACTCAAGGCCAGGCCGCCGCCCATCGGCCGGTGGCGTGCCTGGGTGAAGTAGTTGGCACGCTGTACGCTGTGCACTTCACGGTAGTTGGGCGGGATCAGTTGTTCCACGGTCAGACCGAGCAGTTCGCTGCTGCTGTAGCCAAAAAATTTCTCGGCCATGTGGTTGACGCGCACGATACGGCCATTGGGCGCTACCGACAGCATGGCATCGGGGGCGGTATCGAGCAGCAGGTCGAGTCGCTGGCGGGTGTGGCGGATGGTGGCATGGGCCACCACCAGGTTGTTCAGAAAGCGCAGCAAGGCCAGGGTGGCAAAGATCATCGCGGCGATCACCAACGCGCCGCCGATCTGCGAAAAGCGCACCGCCTCGGCATGGATAGCTTTGGCTGTTTCCAGTGTGAGCTGCGCTCGCACCACAGCCCGGCCGTTCAATTGGGCCAAGGCCTTGAGCGCAGGGGCGTCATCGATCTTGACCACGGCATCAATCTCTGCCGAGCTGGCGCCGGCAGCCACCATCGGCGCCACCCTTTGGTATTTGGCGGCGTAGTCTTCCAGCGTGGCCCGCACCTGGGCCAGCGCCAACTTGTCCTCGGGCACGCGCAGCAAGTTCTCCAAGTGAGCGAACTGCACGCGAAAGCCGGCGATATCGGCCTCAATTTTTGCTTGGTAACGCGGCAGGTCACCCCGTAGCACCAGGTTTTTGAAATTGTGGATAAAGCCGCCGTAGCCGATGTGCCGGGTGATTTCGGTCTGAGCCTCACCAATGGCTGTGGCGCGTGCGTTGTGCTCTTCCCAAGCCGTTTCTACCGCCTGAAAACGCAGCAGACTGAGCGCGCCAAAAATCAGCGCCAGCAGGATCACCATTGCGCCACACAGCGCGATCAGGTGCGTTTGGCGGCGGTGGGTGGTGGCTGAGGTATCGGGATGCGGTGACATGGCAGGCTCAGACCGCCCCAGATGACGCCACAAAACTACCGGATTTGCCACCATGCTTTTCCAGCACGCGCACGTCGTGAATGGACATGCCGCGGTCGGCCGCTTTGCACATGTCGTAGATGGTGAGCAGGGCCACCTGCACCGCGGTCAGGGCTTCCATTTCGACGCCGGTGGGGCCAACGGTTTCTACCGTTGCGGTGCAATAGATGCCGCAAGCGCCCGGCTGGTATGCACTGGCAGCTTTGAATTCGATAGCAATACGGGTCAGCGCCAGCGGGTGGCACAAGGGAATCAGGTCGCTGGTTTTTTTGGCGCCTTGGATGCCGGCGATGCGGGCGATGCCGAGCACGTCACCTTTTTTGGCGGTGCCGGCGTCGATCAGCGCCAGGGTGCTGGGCCGCATTTCAATGCGCCCGCCGGCGACCGCTATGCGGTGCGTGGCGGCTTTGGCGGCGACGTCAACCATGTGGGCCTGGCCCTGGGCGTCAAAGTGGGTGAGTGCAGACATGGTGGTGAGCGTGTGAAACAGTGGGAAACATTCAAAGGACGGGGGCATCATACGGCCATGCTTTATCCCCTTTGCACGTTGCCGCGCTCCGCAATTATCCGTCGGCTGGCGCGCCAATTTTTAGAGCCAAAATGGCCTGTAGCCCAATCTATGCGTGCGCTTCTAGCTTCTGTATTAGTAGCATATGCCGCCTGCGCCATGCTGCCAGCCGCCGCACAGTCGGGCTTGCCGACTTTGGGCGATGGCAGTGATCTGACAGTGGGCGACGAGCGCCGGCTGGGCGACCGCATCATTCGCCAGCTGTACCGCGACCCGGACTACATTGATGACGCGGTGCTGGACGAGTATGTGCAGGGCGTGTGGCAGGCGTTGCTGGTGGCAGCACGCGCGCGTGGCGAGTTGTCGCCCGAGCTGGACGAGCGCTTTGCTTGGGAGGTGCTGCTGGGGCGCGACCGCACAGTAAATGCGTTTGCGCTGCCGGGCGGTTACTTGGGCGTGCATCTGGGATTGATCGGCGTGGTGGGCAGCCGCGATGAGCTGGCCTCGGTGCTGGCGCACGAGCTGAGCCATGTCACGCAGCGCCATATCTCGCGCCTGATGACCCGCCAGGGACGCCAGACGCCGCTGATGCTCGGAGCGATGGTCCTGGGCGCGCTGGCCGCGAGCAAAAACCCGGCGGCGGCGCAGGCGATGATGGTCGGCGGCCAAGCGCTGCTGGCGCAAAACCAGTTGAATTTTTCACGCGACATGGAGCGTGAGGCGGACCGCATTGGCTACGGCCTGATGGCGCCGGCGGGGTTTGCGCCGCAGGGCTTTGTCGGCATGTTCGACAAGTTGCAGCAGGCCAATCGCTTGAACGACAACGGCTCTTGGCCGTATCTGCGCAGCCACCCGCTGACCTCGCAGCGCGTGGCCGATATGCAGTCGCGCCAGCCGCCGGGCAGCAGCGCCGCGTTGCCGCAGCCCCATTTTGAGGACGCGATGCTGGCGGCGCGGGCGCGGGTGCTGTCCAACCCGGGTATCGATGTGTGGCGCCAGTGGCTGGCCGAGCCGCAAGGCAGTGGCTTTGCCGCGCTGGCGCCGGTGCGCCAGAGCGCGGTGCTGTATGCCGCCGTGCTGGTGGCCAGCCAGTTGCGCGAACCGGTGGCGGCGCGCCCGCTGCTGCCGCGTTTGTTGGCGCTGGTCAGCGGTGATGCACCGGCGCGGCGCCAGGCGCAGTTGTTGGCCGCCGAGGTCGAACTGGCTGCGGGGGAAGCCGAGGCCGCACTGCGCGCCGTGCCGGAGGGCAGCGGGCGGCCCGAGTTGCTGCTGCGGGCGCAGGCGTTGCTGCACACGCCGCGTGCCCGCGTGGGCATGGATGCAGAGGTGGCGCAGGTCACCGGGCGCTTGCAGACCCGGGTGGCGACGCACCCGCAGGATGCCGGTGCGTGGCAGCTGCTGGCCAGCCTGTGGCAGGCCCAGGGCCAGGCGCTGCGGGCGGTGCGCGCTGAGGCCGAGGCCCAGGCGGTGCACTATGACTACGCGGCGGCGGTGGACCGTTTTCGGGCCGGACAGGAGCTGGCGCGCCATAGCCGCGCGCCTGGTGATTTTGTCGAAGCCTCGATCATCGATACGCGCCTGCGCGCGCTGCAATCACTGCTTCGTGAACAGACCGCCGAGCGCTGATTCGATCACCAGGCCAAGGGCGGAATACAGCAGCGAGCCCAGCAGCGCCGCGCCAAAGCCGCGCACATAAAAGCCGTCGAGGACGCCCGCAGCGGCCCAGAACATCAGCGCGTTGATGACGAACAGAAACAGCCCGACGGTAACGATAGTGACCGGCAAAGTTAGCACCACCAACACCGGACGCAGTACCGCGTTGAACAGGCCAATCACAAAGGCGGCGATCAAAGCGGCGCTGAAGCTGCGGACTTCGACGCCGCTGTAGAGGTAGGCCACCAGCAGCAGCGCGGCGGCGCTGAGCAGCCATTGGGTGAGGAGTTTCATTTGCTGCCTTTTTGCCAGCGCAAGCCCCAGCCATAGTGCTCGTCGAGTTGGACGTGCCCGGAGAAGTATTCGGCCAACTTGGTCACGCGCAATTGGCCGTCCACGTTTTCGAGCATGGCAATGGCGCACAGGTTCTTGCGCTCTTCGTGGCCGTCCAGCCGCACCTCAATCGGTGGATGTCCAGGGACCGACACGGTGACCACACCGTCGGCCTGCGCCCAATGGGCGACGCCTTCGTAGATAAAGGCATAGATGCAGATGCGTTTGATCTGCGGGAGTTGGTCGCCGTTGATGTAGAGAAACTCCCCGTCGGCGCTGGTGCCGCTGCGGTCGTCGCCGGCCATGTGGATGTAAGGCGGTTGCTCGTAGGCGCCAAAGGTGTTGCCCAGCGCTTGCACGACGGAGCGCTGGCCGTCACTCAACTCAAACAGGCAACCCAGGTCAAGGTCGATGGCGCCACCGGCTGCCGCTGCGCCACCGCCCAGCAAACCCGCCAGAAAGCCGCTCTTGCGCGGCGCCGCCGTGTTGCGGGTGCCGCCGGCGGTCCACTGGAGGTTGCAGACGATGCGCCCGTGACCGACACCCGTGCCGCGTTTTTCCAGCGAAATTTTGTCGCCGCGCTTGTCCAGGGTGATCTTGCCCAGGGAGACTTTGGCCGGGGCGGGTGCCGGTGTCGGCGTTGGAGCTGGGGGGGGGTTTGGGGTGGGCGTGGGTACAGGTGTCGGCGCTGGTGCGGGTTCTGCCACGCTGCCGCCAAAGTGCTGCACCAGTGCCGCCAGACCACCGTTGAAGCCTTGTGCCACCGGGCTGGTGCGCCACTGGCCGTCTTTGCGGTAGAACTCGATCAGCATCACCGCTCGCTCGTTTTGAAAGAGGCTGCCATCGAGGGCAAATTCCGCCGCTGTGCTGCCGTCCGCCCGGCGCAAGCGCGCGTGGCTGGCGCCCAGGGCGCGCAGGCCGTCGGCCGATTCGGTGGCCAGCGTCACCACCAGGGCATCAATCGAGGCGGGCAAGCGTGCCAGATCCATCTCAAAAGTGTGCGTGCCGCGTTGCTGGACGCCGCCGCAAGGGCTTTGCGGCTGGTTAAAGAACGTCATGTAGCGTTCGTCCGCCAGCCGCCGGTTGGTATCGAGGCCAAAGCAGGCGCTATCGAGCGCCAGACTGGTGGGCGCCAGTGCCAGCTCCAGTGTGAAGCTGCCCTGGGACAAGCCTAGATCGCTCAGTGGGGTGCGCTGGCCGCGCAGGAGAGAAAGGGGCTGGGACATGCGGTGCTCCATCAAAAAAATAGGCCGAGCACAATCAAGATCGCGCCGGCCAATGGGGGTAAACAGGGGTTGTGGTGCTGGCGTTTTATGCCGCGTAGTGTTCTGGGTATTTTTTGCGGTGGCGCAGGGACGACCACACCGAGGCGCCAATGAAACCGACGCCGATCAGGCCGGTGATGACTTCAGAGACATGCAGCGTGGTGCCCAGCAGCATGATCAAGGCCAGCGCGCCAATAGCGTAATGCGCGCCGTGCTCCAGATAGATGTATTCGTTCAAGGTGCCGCGGTTGACCAGATACACCGTCATGGAGCGCACGAACATGGCGCCAATCGCCAGGCCCAGCATGATGATCACGACGTCTTTGGTGATGGCAAAAGCGCCGATCACGCCGTCAAAAGAGAACGAAGCATCGAGCACTTCAAGGTATAAAAAGCTGGCAAAACCCGAGCGGTGGATAGTTTTGACGGCCGCATCGCCTTCTTCTTCATTTTCAAACAGCGCGCCCACCGCATCGACGGCCAAGTACAGCAGCACGCCCAGCACGCCGGCGACAAATACGCGCGACTGTTCTGCTTCAGGCACCCACCAGCGGGTCGAAAAAATGGCGCATAAGGCGATAAAGACGCTGATTTCGCTGAACTTGGCGAGTTTCGTCAGGCGCTCTTCCAGCGCACCCAGCCAATGGGTTTCCTTGTTGGTATCGAACAGAAAGTTCAGGAACACCAGCAGCAGAAACATGCCGCCAAAGGCGGAAATGACGGGGTAGGCCTCGGTCAGTACCTGGGAGTATTGGCTAGGATTATTCAGCGCCATATTCATCGTTTCGACGGTGCTGATGCCACCCGAGAAGCTGACGATGACGATGGGGAAAACCAGCCGCATACCAAAAACCGCCACCAAGATACCCACCGTGAGGAAGGCTTGGCGCCAGAATTCGGACATGTCCTTGAGCACGCCGGCATTGACCACGGCGTTGTCAAATGACAGGCTGACTTCCAGGACAGCCAGCACCGTGACCAGCCACAGCGCGGTCCACAGTCCCATGCTGTGTTGGGTGCCCCACCAGCCGGCAACGCCTAAGCACAGTGCGGTCACCAAGAAGGAAATTCTGAATTCTTTCATTGAGTTTTTCAGCCTCCCGGCTGTATATGGATAGAAAAAGGAAGCAAAGATCCTGGCTGGACTGCTTTGATAAGACGTGCCGCCGCAAAGCAGAGCAGGTCGAAACATACACTAGAATTAAAAATCGCTTGCCCACTTGGCCATTGGCCTGCTAGAAAAATCAGCGCATGGGCTTGTCATATATTTGGCACACTTATGGGGTGGAATTTCACTCCATGGGCCAGAGATAGGGCTTGAGGTACTGTGTATTCAATACCTAATATCGCGTATAAGTTTCTGCACCTTATTTTCTCAACCTGAAGGAGTCCATTGATGGCAATCAGTCTGCAAAAAGGCGGCAACGTCAACTTGTCCAAAGAAGCCCCTGGCATGAAAAAAATGCTGGTCGGTCTGGGCTGGAATCTGCGTGCCACGGACGGCGCCGCATTCGACTTGGATGGCAGTGTATTTTTGCTGGGCGCTGGCGGCAAGGTGCGCTCGGATGCTGATTTTGTGTTTTACAACCAGGCCAAGTCGAGCGACGGCAGCGTGGTGCATTCGGGCGACAACCGCACCGGTGAAGGCGAGGGTGACGATGAATCGATCACTATGGAGCTGGACAAAATTCCGGCCGATGTCGAAAAAATTGCGGTGTGCGTGACGATCCATGACGCTGAAGCCAAACGCCAGAACTTTGGCATGGTGGCCAGCGCGTATGTGCGTTGTGTCGATGCCGTCAGCAACGTAGAAGTGGCGCGTTATGACCTGTCTGAAGACGCTTCGGTCGAGACCGCCATGATTTTTGGTGAAATTTACCGCCACAACGGCGAGTGGAAGTTCAAGGCCATGGGCCAGGGCTTCAAGGGCGGTTTGGGCCCGATGGCGAAAAACTTCGGCGTCAACGTCTAAGTCAGGCGCCTGGGGGCGCTGACGTTGGTGTCTGGGCCAGGCTGCACTGCGCGTGCTCCTGGCTCTTTTTTTTGCAGAATGCAGGGCCACCGGGTGTGGCGATTGATCGCCAGCGCCCCTTTGGAGGAGAAGAGGTTGTATGCCAGTTTTTACTGTGACCGGTGATGTCGATCCATTTCTGCATGTGGCGTTGAACCAGGGCGAAACCATTTTTTGTGAATCCGACGCGATGGTGATGATGGAGTCCAATCTGGATCTCTCGGGTACGGTGCAGGGCGGCATTTTGCAGGCCGCCATGCGCCGTTTTGCCAATGGCGAGTCGTTCTTTCAGCAGCGCATTGAGGCGACCCGCGGGGCGGGCGACTGCCTGCTGTCGCCCACCATGCCGGGCGGCGTCGAGGTGCTGGAAGTGGGCGCGCGCCAGTACCTGCTCAGCGACGGCGCTTACGTGGCGGCGACTGCGGGCGTGCAGGTGACAGCGCGCAGCCAGGGCCTGGGCAATGCGCTGTTTGGCGGCACCGGGGGATTTTTTGTCGGCCAGTCCAGTGGCAGTGGCCAGTTGGCGGTCAATGGCTTTGGTTCCCTGTTTCGGCTGGATGTGCAGCCGGGCAAAGACATCACGATTGACAATGGTCATGTCGTGGCTTGGGACGCGACGCTGCAATACGGTTTGAGCGCCTCCACCAACTCCAAGCGTGGCTTGCTGGGCAATTTGGTCGGCAGCATGACCTCGGGCGAGGGGATGGTGCTGAAGTTTTCCGGGCAAGGCCAGGTGCTGGTGTGCTCGCGCAATAAGGACAGTTTTCTGGCGTGGCTGGCCAGCAAAATTCCGACAAGGTCTTCCTGATCGACCGGGCCCTTGGTGGCCTGAATTTTTTATCTACTCCCTGGAGTCTTCGGCATGTCTTTCTTTGATTCTCTGAAACAGTCCCTCACCGGTGCGGCCCAGTCGATGAACACCGAGCTGAAAAAATACCGCTCCAAAGACCTGATGCAGGCGATTGTGGCCAGCGCCACGTTGATGGCTTATGCGGATGGCGAAGTCACGGCGGCGGAGAAGCAAAAGCTCTTGGGCTATATGCGCAACTCGGAGCAGATGTCGGTGTTCGAGACCGACAAAGTCATCGAGGCGTTCAATCAGTACGTGGGGCGTTTTGACTTTGACGCGACGATTGCCACTGGCGAAGTGCTGCAAAAATTGGCCGCCTTCAAGAATAAACCCGAGGCGCAGCTGATTGCGCGCGTGTGTTTGGCGATTGCCAACGCCGATGGCCAGTTTGATGCGGCCGAGCGCAAAACCATGGACAAAATTTGCCAGACTTTGGGGCTTGACAGCGCCACGGTTCTTTGAGTTTTTGACTGAATTTTTCACCACGCAACAGGAGTAGCACCATGGCAGTGAATTTGCAAAAAGGCCAAAAAATATCGCTCAACAAAGAAGCGGGCAGCGCGCTGACCCAGGTCGTGATGGGCTTGGGCTGGGATGCCGCCAAAAAGAAGGGCTTTTTGGGCTTTGGCGGTGGCAGCCAGGAGATTGATCTGGATGCCTCGTGCCTGATGTTCGATGCCGTAGGGGCCTTGGTCGATGCCGTCTGGTTTCGCCAATTGCGCAGCAAGGACGGCAGCATTGAGCACACCGGCGATAACCGCACTGGTGCCGGCGACGGCGACGATGAGCAGATCAAGGTGGCGCTGGACCGCGTGCCGGCACAGGTCAAGTCACTGGTGTTCACCGTCAACTGCTTTACTGGCCAAGACTTTAGCCAAGTAGCCAATGCTTTTTGCCGCATTCTGGACGGCCGCAGCCAGCAAGAAGTGGCGCGCTACGACCTGTCGGTGCAGGGCAGCCACAACGCGCAGATCATGGCCAAGCTGTATCGCCACAACGACGAGTGGAAGATGCACGCGATTGGTGAAAACGGCCAGGGCCGCACCTTTGAAAATCTGATGCCCCAGATCACCCCGCACCTGTAAGGCAACGATGCGTGTTTGGTTCAATAAAGGATTTTCGTCGCTGCACACGGCGCTGCGTTTGATTCGCCAGGGGGCAGATAAGCACGCGCAGACCGTGACGCTGTGGGCCAGTGGCGCCCACCCGCAAGCGTTGGTGGCGCTGGTGGCCGACCATTATTGGACCGAGCCCGCTGGCTTGGCGACCGCAGATTATGTGGATTGGTGTCTGGACATGTGCCGCCAGCACGCCATCGACATTTTGGTGCCCAGCAAAGCCGTGCAGGCCCTGGTGGCCCAGCGCGCGCGCTTTGCCGCCCAAGGCACGCGCCTGCTGGCCGCCGCTGATGCAGCCACGCTGGCGTTGCTGGACGACAAAGCACGTTTTTATGCGGCGGTGGACTGCCCGTCCGCGCCAGCGCCCGAGTCTTTGACCGTGCACACGTTGGCGGAGTTTGATGCGGCGTTTGCCATGTTGGCAGCGCGCCATGCGCAGGTGTGTATCAAGCCAGCGGTGGGCGTGTATGGCATTGGGTTTCGGCGCATCCGGACCGATGTCTCGGCCATGGATGTGCTGCTGCGCGGCATGGACTACCAGATTGACCTGCCGACGCTGCGCTTCATGCTCGGTCAAGTGCCCACTTGGGCGCCGCTGTTGGTGATGGAATACCTGCCCGGGGCCGA
The DNA here is from genome assembly GCF_000688255.1 of Simplicispira psychrophila DSM 11588. GTDB lineage: Bacteria > Pseudomonadota > Gammaproteobacteria > Burkholderiales > Burkholderiaceae_C > Simplicispira > Simplicispira psychrophila. The sequence goes on from NZ_JHYS01000002.1 coordinate 240,694, forward strand.
GTACAGCGTGGACTGTGTGGCCGATGCCGGTGTGCTGCGCTGCGCGGTGGCGCGGCGCAAGGGCACCGCGCCGGGCCAGGGCCAGTGCATCGATATGCGCGCGGACTTGCAAGAGGCGTGCGCGCGCATCGTGGCGCAGTTTGGGCTGAGCGGCTATCTCAATATCCAGTTTCGCGATGGCGAGCAAGGGCCGGGCTTGCTGGAAGTCAATGCGCGCATGTCGGGTGGCATTGCCATGGCCTGTTTGGCCGGTCCCAATTTGCCGTGGCTGGGTTTACAGGGCTTTGCGCAGGGCTACGAGGGGCTGGAGATCGGGACGATTGCCGAGGGCTTGCGCGTCGGTGAAGTGAACCAGGCCACGGTGCTGCCATGAGCGCGGTGCCTGCGGCTGCCCCTGTCTCGCACTCTCTGCCCGCCGGGACGCTGCACCTGGCGATTGAACGCAGCGATCTGCCCGCCGAGGAATTATTCTGGCTGGGCGCACGCAACAACCCGCGCCGCGCCTTTCTGTTTCTCAGCCGTGTGTTGGCCAAGCACCTGCCAGTCGCCCCGTCGGTGGTGCAGGACTGCCACGAACGCATCGCCCAGCGCATTGATATTGATACGGCTGCGCAGTCGGGGCCAGTGCTGTTCATCGGCATGGCCGAGACGGCGACCGGGCTGGGCCAAGGCGTGTTTGAGGCTTGGCAGCGCCAGCACCCCGGCACCCCGGCGTTGTACCTGCACACCAGCCGTTACCGCGCTGTCGGCGCGCAAGCGCTAGCCTTTGAAGAAAGCCACAGCCACGCGCCGCAGGTGTTCTTGCACGTGCCCACCGATCCGCTATTGCACGCGCAGTTTGTCGGCGCGCGCGCGCTGGTGTTGGTGGACGACGAAATCAGTACCGGCAACACCTTTGTCAACTTGGCGCACACCTGCTTTGAACAGGCGCCGGGCATTGAGCAGGTACACATTGCCTGCATCACCGATTTTTCCGGGCCGGCGCGTGCCAGCCTGAGCGCACGCATCGGGCGCCCGGTCACCACCGGCGCGCTGCTCGAAGGCGCGTGGTCTTTCACGCCCGCCAGCAGCGCTGCTGGCGCAGCCGAGGCACCGCTGGCGCAAGCCGCGCTGGGCCAGGAGCCCTCGTTGCACGACAGGGGCTTCGGTCGGTTGGGACGCAGTGGGCCGCTGCGCCTGACGCCGGCTGCGCTGGCCCCGCTGGCTGCGGGCATCACAGCGGGCGAGCGGGTCTTGGTGCTGGGCACCGGGGAATTCATGCATCCGGCTTTTGTGCTCGGGCGCGCCCTGGCCGAGCAGACCGGCGCCCAGGTGCGGCTGCAGTCCACCACGCGCTCGCCGATCCTGCCTTGGGGGCCGATCACGCACGCCGAGTGCTTTGACGACCCATATGGCGAAGGCATTGCCAATTACCTTTACAACTTCACGCGCAGCGACTACGACCATGTGTTGCTGTGCCACGAAGCACCGCCATCGGCAGCGCTGCAGGCGCTGGCGCAGCGCTGGCGTGCGCGCCTTGTTCACTTCATATCGGAAGACCACCTTGCACAAAGTGCTTTTTGTTGACCTGGACGACACCTTGTTCCACAGCGACCGCAAGCACGCGCCGACGCCGCGTTGTGTGCCGCTGGCGTTCTTGAAAGATGGTCAGCCCATCTCTTACGCCAGTGCGGCGCAGCAGTCGGTGCTGCACATGTTGCAGCAAGAGATGGAGGTGGTGCCAGTGACGGCGCGCAATCTCAATGCCTTTAGCCGGGTGCGGATCGACTTTCGCAGCGCGGCCATTTTGAATTACGGCGGCACGGTGCTGGATGCCCAAGGGCAGATCGATGCCGTGTGGCTAGAGCGTAGCCAACGCGCGTCGGCGGGCTCCTTGGCGGCCTTGTCTGCGCTGGAGCAGCGCCTGCTGGAGCACTGCCGCAGCGCGGCACTGGCGCTGTCGGTGCGCACCATCAGCGACCACGGTGTGGCGTTTTATATCGTCATCAAATCGCCTACCAACCAGCTGCAGGACATTGAGGCCGTAGCGGCGTACTGCGCCACCCTCTGCGAGGAGTTTGCGGGGTTTCGGCTGCACCGCAACGGCAATAACGTGGCCTTGCTGCCGCCTTGGCTGGACAAGAGCCATGCCGTGGCCTGGGTCAAACAGTCCCTGGCGCAGCGCCATCCGGATCTGGTCACTTTTGGCATGGGCGACAGCTTGGTGGACTTGGCCTTCATGAACGAATGCCAATACATGATTGTGCCCAGCGCCAGTCAAATTGCGCACGCCCGCATGGCCGCGCTATGAGCTTTCACGGCAGCTACCGTCCGCAGGACGTCGAATTTTTGCTCAAGCCTTTGGCCTTGTCGCAAGCCCAGACCGAGACCGTGGCCGACAAAGAAAGCCTGATTCAAAGCGGTGCGCGCCACTACAGCGAGATGCTCACGCCGGAGACGCTGCCCTCGCCGGCCTACCGCGCCCTGTTTGCGCGGGCCCACGCCCTGAACCGCGAGCGCATGGCGCGCGATTGCCTGGTGTTGGCCAGCCTGATTGCGCGCCGCCACGGGCCGGCACCGGTGCTGGTGTCGCTGGCCCGGGCCGGTACGCCGGTGGGCGCCATCGTGGCGCAGCTGCTGCGTGCCTGCACCGGCGCGCCAGTGGCGCATTACTCGGTGTCTATCGTGCGCGACCGGGGCATTGATACCAACGCCCTCGACCACATTCTGGCGCACGGCCATGCGCCCAGTGCGCTGGCTTTTGTCGATGGCTGGACTGGTAAGGGCGTCATCAGTCGCGAGCTGGAGCGTTTCATACAGGCCTACAACCACCGCCGCCAAGTGCAGATCGAGAGCGGCCTGTACGTGCTGTCTGACTTGGCCGGGAGCGCATTGTGTGCTGCTTCGGGCGACGACTACCTGATCCCTTCCTCCATCCTCAACGCCACCATTTCAGGGCTGGTCAGCCGCTCGATTCTCAACAGCGCCATCGGCCCGAACGATTTTCATGGTTGCGTGTGGTTCAGCGAGTTTGCTGAGGCCGATCTGTCCTGCTGGTTTGTCGATGACATCGTCGCGGCCGCAATGGCGATCTTTGCGGCGGAGGGCATGCCCGAGCCGGCACCGGCCGACCGCGCAGCCCTCGCTGCGCAATCGCAGGCCTTTATGGCCAGCGAATTGGTGCGCCAAGGTGTGCAAGACGCCAACTTGATCAAGCCCGGTATTGGTGAAGCCACCCGCGTGTTGTTGCGGCGCTTGCCGCGCCAATTGCTGGTGCGGGACGCCCAGGCCGAAGATGTGCAGCACCTGCTGGTGCTGGCCCACGAAAAATCGGTGGCGGTGCAGGTGCGCGCTGACCTGCCCTACCACGCTGTGTCTGTCATTCGGAGTGTGCAGGATGCCTAACGCGGACAACTTGGGCGCTAGTTTGTATGTGCCCGCCACCCATCCCCAACTGACGGCCATTGCTGCCGGCGAAAAGCTGGAACAGGTGCGCTCGGTGATTTTTTGCACCGAAGACGCCGTCCACCCGCGCGACCTGCCGGGGGCGCTGGCCAACCTGGCCGTAGCGCTGCTGGCGCTGCGCCCTGAAGCGCAGCGCCAGCGCTTTATCCGCGTGCGCTCGCCCGAGGTGCTGCAGCAGGTGCTCGCCCTGCCCGGTATCCAGCACATCGACGGTTTTGTGCTACCCAAGGCGACGGCGCTGAACATGCCGCAGTACATGCACCTGCTCAGCGCCACCCAGCACAGCCTGATGCCGACCTTGGAGAGCGTCGAGGTGTTTGATGACCACGAGCTGCTGCGCCTGCGGCTGGTGTTGCAGCAGCCCGCTTGGCGCGCACGTATTTTGGTGCTGCGCATTGGCGGCAACGACCTGCTGAGCCTGCTGGGCTTGCGCCGCCAACGCGGCCATACGCTGTACGAAACCCCGGTGGGTGCGGTCATCGCCCGCTTGGTCACGACTTTCAAGCCGTATGGGTTTCGGCTGTCCGCGCCGGTGTTTGAATATTTGGACGACGACGCCACGCTGGAGCGCGAGGTGCGCCAGGATTTGTTGCACGGCCTGACTGGCAAGACCGCCATCCACCCCGATCAGGTGCCGCGCATTGAGCGCTATTACAGCGCGCGCCACAGCGATTTGGCTGCTGCTCGGCGCATCCTCGACCCCGACGCTGCCGGGGTGTTCCAGTTCGACAACGCCATGTGCGAGCCGACGACGCACCGCAATTGGGCACTGTCGGTGGTCCAGGCCGAACAGCATTACGGTACGGCGTAGCGGTGCATCAGGGCAGAAAAAATCCATGGCTGCCATCCACATCACCGACATCGAAGCCGCCATCAACTACTGGCGCGCGCGGATGCCGTCGCCCGATGGCGTAGCGCTGGCCGCGCCCCTGCGCGCACTGGCCGAGGTCTATGCCCGCTTGGTTTACGCGCACCAAGAGCAGGTGGATGCGGCCAGCCTGTCTGCCGCTGCGCGCGCTGCTTGGGACGCTTGGTACGACAGCACGCCCGATACGCCGTGCATTGCGATGTGCTCGACCAGCCAGGGAGACGACTGGTGCAAGGGCTGCGGGCGCAGTTTTACCGAGGTGCAGCACTGGCCGGCCATGGACGCCGTCGCCAAGCGCGCCACCTGGCAGCGCATTACTCAGCAGGGCACCGCTTGGCGCTTTAACCGCTATGCCGAACGGGCCGTTGAGGCTTAAATCGGCTGCAAGCCTTTGTGTGGTGTGCGGTGATAGCTATCAATGAGGGAGTGATTGCAGCAGGTGGCGCACGATGTGGTCGGCATAGTGGCTGGCCACGGTGTCGATGAATTCGGCAAAGTCCACATGCGCGGTGGCGTCGGCGCGGTCGGAGATGGTGCGCATGGCGGCAAATGGCAGGCCATAGTCCACGCACACCTGGGCTACGGCAGCGCCTTCCATTTCTACCGCCAGCACGTCGTGGCCCGCCGCCAGCAGCGGGGTGCGCAGGGCTTGCGATACCTCGGGGCAGTTGACGAAGCGGTCGCCACTGGCCATCAGCCCTTGGTGCAAGCGCGGCGAGTCATTTTTGGAGTCAAATGGGCGTCCAAGCCTTTGCAGATATGCGCTGACAGCTCCTGAAAGAAGAGCGGAAAGGTCGCGGTCGCAAGGCAGGCAGGCGCTGGCGTAGCCGGGTACCAGCCAGCGCTCAAACAACGGTGAAACGTCCATGTCGTGCTGCACATAGCTGTGTGCCACCACCACATCGCCCACGTTGACGCCGTCGCCGACACCACCAGCCACTCCGGTGAAAACGATGCGCCTGGCGCCAAAGCGCTCGATCAGTGCGGTCGCCGTGGTGGCGGCCGCCACTTTGCCAATGCCTGACAGTGCCAGCACCACCGGCTGGCCGTGCAGTACGCCGCTGGTGAAGTGGCGCCCGGCGTGCTGCACGCGCACCGGTTGCTGCAAGGCGGCGAACAGGCCCGACTGCTCTTGTGGTAAGGCGCTGAGGAGGGCAGTGGTCATTTTTTGTCGCGCAACTCGCGGCGCAGAATTTTGCCCACCGGGGTTTTGGGTAATTCAGTACGGAACTCGATGGTTTTGGGCTGTTTGTAGCCGGTCAGACGGGCTTTGCAGAAGGTGCGTACGTCGGCTTCGGTCAGGTCGGGTGATTTTTTCACGATCACCAGTTTCACCGCTTCACCGGATTTTTCGTCCGGCACGCCGACGGCGGCGCATTCCATTACGCCGGGACATTGGGCCACGACTTCTTCGATCTCATTGGGGTAGACGTTGAAGCCGCTGACCAGCACCATGTCTTTTTTGCGATCGACGATCTTGAAGAAGCCGCGCTCGTCCATGGTGCCGATATCGCCGGTTTTGAAGTAGCCGTCTTCGGTCATGACCTTGGCGGTTTCATCGGGGCGCTGCCAGTAGCCGGCCATGACTTGCGGGCCTTTGATGGCGATTTCGCCGGGCTGGCCCAAGGCGGTGACGGTGCGGCCTTCGTCGTCGAGCAGCTTGAAGAAAGTATTGGGCAAGGGCAGGCCGATGGTGCCGGTGAATTCTTTGCTGGTGACCGGGTTGCAACTGGCCGTCGGGCTGGTTTCTGACAGGCCATAGCCTTCGCAGATGGCGCAGCCGGTTTTCTCTAGCCACAACTTGGCCACGGCGCCTTGTACCGCCATGCCGCCGCCCACCGAGACCTTCAGGTTCTTCCAGTTGACGCTAGAGAAATCAGGGTGGTTGGCCAAGCCGTTGAACAAGGTGTTGACGGCCGGGAAACTGTGGAAGGTGTGGCGCGACAACTCTTTGAGCACCGCCGGCAGGTCGCGCGGGTTGGGAATGAGGATGGTTTTGCCGCCGGTGCGCATGCTCAGCATCATGTTCACCGTGAAGGCAAAGATGTGATACAGCGGCAGCGCGCAGATGCTGGTCGGCTGCTGATCGGCGGGGACGCTTTGCATCACGGGAGCATTCCAGGCTTCGGCTTGCAGCACGTTGGCCAGGATGTTGCGGTGCAATAAAACCGCGCCTTTGCTGACGCCGGTGGTCCCGCCGGTGTATTGCAGCAGGGCAATGTCATCGGGTTTGAGGTCGGGCGGCTTGAAGTTGCCGCGCTCGCCCTGGACGATGGCCTGGTTGAAGCGCACGGCTGTGGGCAGGTGGTAGGCCGGCACCATGCGCTTGACGTTGCGCACCACGTAGTTGATCAGCGCCCCCTTGATCGAGCCCAGCTGGTCGCCCAGGGCGCACAGCACGACGTGTTTGATGGGGGTGTTGGCCAGGCACTGCTGTAGCGTGCTGGCAAAATTTTCAATCAGGATGATGGCTTTGGCGCCGGAGTCCTTGAGCTGGTGCTCCAGTTCGCGCGGTGTGTAGAGCGGGTTGACGTTGACCACCACCAAACCGGCGCGCAGCACGGCAGCCACGGCCACCGGATATTGCGGCATGTTGGGCATCATCAGCGCCACGCGGTCGCCCTTGACCAGGCCAACGCTTTGCAAATACGCTGCCATGGCACGGCTGAGGACATCGGTTTCAGCAAACGTCACATCCTTGCCCATGAAGCTGTAGGCGACGCGCGTGCTGTATTGACGAAACGCCTCATTCATCAGCGCCACGAGAGAGGGGTATTGCGTGGTGTCAACGTCAGCGGGCACCCCCTGCGGATAGGCCGCGAGCCAGGGGCGCTCAGTCATGTCGTTCATCCTTGAAATCTCCGTTTGTCTGGTTCCCAGAGCAGCGCGCCCAGTGCTTGCGGGTGCGCCGTCGCGCTAGTTACTCAATGGCCTTGACCATGTCTTCGACGACCTTCTTGGCATCGCCGAACACCATCATGGTTTTGTCCATATAGAACAGTTCGTTGTCCAGGCCGGCATAGCCTGAGGCCATTGAGCGCTTGTTGACGATGATGGTCTTGGCCTTGTACGCCTCCAAAATGGGCATGCCGTAGATCGGGCTGCCTTTGGTGTGCGCGGCCGGGTTCACCACGTCGTTGGCACCCAAGATGATGGCGACGTCGGCCTGACCGAATTCGCCGTTGATGTCTTCCATCTCGAACACTTGGTCATACGGCACTTCGGCCTCGGCCAGCAGCACGTTCATGTGGCCGGGCATACGTCCTGCCACCGGGTGGATGGCGTATTTGACGGTGATGCCCTTCTCGGTCAGCTTGGCTGCCAACTCTTTCACGGCGTGCTGCGCGCGCGCCACGGCCAGACCGTAGCCGGGCACGATGATCACGGTTTCGGCATTGCCCAGCACGAAGGCGGCGTCGTCGGCGCTGCCGGTCTTGACCGGGCGCTGGTCTTTGGCCGCGCCCGCCACGGCGGCGTTGGCCTCGCCACCAAAGCCGCCCAAGATGACGTTGAAGAACGAGCGGTTCATGGCCTTGCACATGATGTAACTCAGGATCGCGCCCGAGCTACCGACCAGCGAGCCAGCAATGATCAGCATGGAGTTGTTCAGGCTGAAGCCAATCCCCGCTGCCGCCCAGCCGGAGTAGCTGTTGAGCATCGATACCACCACTGGCATATCCGCGCCGCCAATCGGGATGATGATCAGCACGCCGAGCACAAAGCTCAGGGTCAGCATGACGAAGAAGGCGGTCCAGTTTTCGGTCAGCATGAACACCAAACCGAAGCCGACGGTGGCCAAGCCCAGCACCAAGTTGATCATGTGCTGGCCGCCAAACTGCACCGGCGCGCCCTGGAACAGACGGAACTTGTATTTACCGGACAGCTTGCCGAAGGCAATCACCGAGCCGCTGAAGGTGATGGCGCCAATCGCGGCACCCAGGAACAACTCCAGCCGGTTGCCGGCAGGAATCGGATTGCCCTTGGCGACGATGTGGAACGCCCAAGGCTCGGCCACCGCCGCCACGGCGATGAACACCGCAGCCAAGCCGATCATGCTGTGCATGAACGCCACCAGCTCGGGCATCTTGGTCATCTCGACGCTGCGTGCCATGTAGGCACCCGCACCGCCACCGACCACCAGCGCGCCCAGCACGTAGGCCATACCGGTGCCAAAGGGAATGTTCAGCAGTTGCGCCTGGCTGTAGATCAGCCCGACGGTGGTCAGCGCAGCAATCGCCATGCCGATCATGCCGAACAGGTTGCCGCGGATCGAACTGGTCGGGTGCGACAGCCCCTTGAGCGCTTGAATGAAGCAGACGCTGGCGATGAGATACAGCAGCGTGACAAGGTTCATGCTCATGCTTGGCCTCCTTCAGCCACTGCTGTCGCTGCGGGGGCGACTTTCTTTTCTTTCTTGCGGAACATTTCCAACATGCGACGCGTGACTAAAAACCCGCCAAAGACGTTGACGGCCGCCAGCGCGACCGCCAGCACACCCATGCTTTTACCCAGCGTGGTTTCAGTCAAGGCGGCGGCCAACATAGCGCCGACGATGACGATGGCCGAGATGGCATTGGTGACGGCCATCAGCGGCGTGTGCAGCGCCGGGGTGACGGTCCAGACGACGTGGTAGCCAACGTAAATGGCCAGCACGAAGATGATGAGATTCATGAGGGTGGGGGAAACCAGATCCATGGCGATGTACCTCTTGTTGTCTTAATGGGATAGAGCGATGGGGAAAGGAGGAACGGCCAGCATGCCGTCCAGCAAGGCCGTGCTTTGGCGTCCGGCGAGGGCGAGGGCGTGACTCCAGGCCTGGCCCGGACGACCGGCCGCTAGGAATTCCTGGTTGTTGCTGGTGGGCGGGCGCAGCAGGCGCTGGTCCACCACGGCTTGGATATCGACATAGGCGCCGCCTTGCGTGGCGTAGCGGTAGTGCAGGTGCGCATACGGCAGGTTGGGCGCCGCGCTGTGACTGCTCAACCACTGCGCCAGTACCGGCTGGTTTTTCTCCATCCAGCCCTCGTAATTGGCGAGGCGTTTGAAGCGCAGGCAGTCGATGCGTACGTGGCTGGTGAGGGTGCCTTTGGCGGTAGTCACGGCAGTGGCATCTTCGACCCATACCCCTTGCTGCGCCGGGCAGGTGTCTGTCCAGCGGATCTCCGGGTGCGGGTAGTTGGTGTGGTTGGTTTGTACTTGCAGCACCGCCAGCCAGGCGCTGTCCGGCCCGCGCAGCCCGACGGTCCGGGTTTGCAAAGGCAGGGTGGCACCGACTTCCGGCAGCAAGGTCAAGGCCTGATCAGAGGCCCCCAGATCTACCCACTCGCCGGGCGGCAGCACCAGTTGGGCACGGCCTACGGGGACGGGTGCGGGCGTAGTCTGTAATGGCGCACAGGCGGTGAGTGCACCCATGGCAGCCCATACGCAGATGCTGCCGGCAGAAGTCAAACCCGGCACGCGCCTCATTTGCGCCGCACCGTGCCTTCGTGCGCCATCAGGCAGGCGACGACGATGTCGTCTTCCAAGTCCATGTGCAAGGCGCCTTCCTGGTTGAGCACCAGCTTGAGGAAGTCGAGTACGTTGCGCGCATACAGCGCCGAGGCATCGGCCGCCACCAGCGCGGGCAGATTGGTTTCACCCACCAGCGTCACGCCGTGTTTGATGACTGTCTGTCCGGCTTCGGTCAGGGGGCAGTTGCCGCCTTGCGGGGCGGCAAGGTCAATGATCACCGAGCCCGCCTTCATCGACTTGACCATGTCTTCGGTCACCAGCACCGGCGCGGCGCGGCCGGGGATCAGCGCGGTGGTGATGACGATGTCGGCCAGCGCTACGCGCTTGGCGACTTCGGCCTTTTGTCGGTCCAGCCAGCTTTGCGGCATCGGACGGGCGTAGCCGCCGACACCTTCAGCAGCGTCTTTTTCTTCCTGGGTTTCGTAGGGTACGTCAATGAATTTGCCGCCGAGCGATTCGACCTGCTCTTTGACGCTGGGGCGCACGTCCGAGGCTTCGATCACCGCGCCCAGGCGTTTGGCGGTGGCAATGGCCTGCAGACCGGCTACGCCGACGCCCAGAATGACCACGCGCGCCGCCTTGACGGTGCCAGCGGCGGTCATCAGCATCGGGAAAAAACGCTGGTAGCGGTCGGCGGCCATCATTACCGCCTTGTAACCGGCGATGTTGGCCTGCGAGGACAGCACGTCCATGCTTTGCGCGCGGGTGGTGCGCGGTGCGGCTTCCAGCGCGTAGGCGGTGACGCCGGCTGTGGCCAGCAGTTGCAGGCCGGCGGCATCAAACGGGTTGAGCATGCCGACCACTGTGCTGCCGGCACGCAACTGGGGCGCCTCGGCGGGCGTCGGGCAGCGCACTTTGAGCAGCAAATCTGTCGCCCAAGCCTCGGCTTGCGACACGATGTCTGCGCCAGCCGCAGCGTAGGCGGCATCGGTGACGCTGGCAGCAATGCCCGCGCCTGCCTGCACGCGCAAGGTATGGCCCTGGGCCTTGAGTTTCTTGACCGTCTCCGGGGTCGCGGCCACCCGCGTCTCTCCCGGCATGGTCTCGGCAGGCACACCTATCAACATGTTGTCTCCTCGTTTTTTGAAATGTCAGGGGTATCGCTTACTGACCCTGAGCTTACATGAAGAAATTTTGAGGCTTGAAAATTTGCTGACTGGTGAGGGAACTCTGCCTCTATTTTTTTGATCCCCACAAAAAAACCCGATAGCTGTATGGCTACCGGGTTCTGAGCAGAGTGCGCCAGCGCTGTGATCAGCGCCGAGGACAACGTCAGCGCGCCACTTGTGCCAGCGCTCCGGACGCGTATTGCGCCGCGATATCTTTCAGGCTGTAGCCTTTGATTTTGCTGGCTTGGCCTTCGCAGCCGAATTCGAGGTAGCGCTGCTTGCAGATGGCCTTGGCGGCTTCGCGGGCTGGCTTGAGCCATTCACGCGCGTCAAATTTGTCCGGATTTTCTGCTAGGAATTTGCGTACGGCGCCGGTCATGGCCAGGCGGATATCGGTGTCGATGTTGATTTTGCGCACGCCAAACTGGATGGCCTTTTGGATTTCTTCCACCGGTACGCCGTAGGTCTCTTTCATTTGGCCGCCGTACTGGTTGATGATGGCCAGCAAGTCTTGGGGCACCGACGAGGAACCATGCATTACCAAGTGGGTGTTGGGAATGCGCTCATGGATGGCGCGCACGCGATCGATGGCCAGAATATCGCCGGTGGGCTTGCGCGAGAATTTGTAGGCGCCGTGGCTGGTGCCGATGGCAATCGCCAGGGCGTCGAGTTGGGTGCGCTTGACGAAATCGGCGGCCTGTTCGGGATCGGTCAGCAGTTGCTCGCGCGTCATCACGGCGTCGGTGCCGTGGCCGTCTTCTTTATCGCCCTGCATGGTTTCCAGTGAGCCCAGACAGCCCAGTTCGCCCTCGACCGTGACGCCGACTTGGTGCGCCATAGCGACTACTTTGCGCGTCACTTCAACGTTGTACTCGTAGCTGGCAATGGTCTTGCCGTCGGCTTCGAGCGAGCCGTCCATCATCACCGAGGAGAAACCCAGATCAATCGCGCCCTGGCAGATGGCGGGACTTTGTCCATGGTCCTGGTGCATCACCAGCGGGATGTGCGGATAGGCTTCGACTGCGGCCAGAATCAGGTGCTTGATGAAGGATTCGCCGGCGTACTTGCGTGCGCCTGCACTGGCCTGCAAGATGACTGGAGACCCTGTTTCGTCGGCCGCCGCCATGACGGCCTGCACTTGCTCCAGATTGTTGACGTTGAACGCTGGAATGCCATAGCCATTTTCAGCAGCATGGTCGAGCAGTTCGCGCATTGAGACGAGAGACATGGGTGGATCCTTTCAGAGGGGGGTCGGACGGGTACTTGGTAACCGCTTGGTAACCGCTTGGTGTCTGGCGAGTTTACCCGGCCGTGCTTGGCTCCAAGGGGGTAAATGCGATGCGGTAACAGGTAGTGAAAGGCGCTGGCGCCGGCACCGAGCCAAACTGCGCGCCATGGGCCAGGGCTACCCGCTTGATGATTTCATGCCCCAGGTGCAGGCTGTCTGCGGCGGCGGTTTGCGCCTTGGACACGGCAGCGGATTGATCTCCGTCCGGCCCATGGCAGGCGCGTGCGCCGTCGTCACACACCTGCACCCAGGCGGCATCCTCGGCGTTCCGGCCCAGCTGCAATTCAATGCAGGTGTGCGCTGGGGTGTGCTTGAGGGCGTTTTCCAGCAAATTGCGTAGCGCCATGTCGAGCAGCAGAGCGTGTCCCTGCACCATCAACTGCGTGGGCCCGATGACTGCGATCTGGTCGCCGCGTTTCCAGGCGGCTTGCGCATGGTCGGCGCACACCGTGCGTGCCACTGCCGCCAGATCCACCGGGGCAGCCGTCTCATGCATTTGCGCCCGGCTGGTGTGGGCTAGTGCGAGTAACTGGTTTAGGACATGGCCGGCGCGCAAGGCGTCTTGCCCGATGCGTGCCAGTGCCTGGGTCTGGGCGTCGCCCTGCAGACCACCGCGCAAAGCGCTGGCCTGCAGCGAGATCGAGGACAACGGTGTACGCAGTTCATGTGCCACTTCATGTGCCAGGCGGCGCTCCCGCGCCAGCGCATCACGTTGGCGATCTAGCAGGGTGTTGATGGAGGCCACCACCGGTTCGAATTCGCTCCAAGCGTGGCGTGATGCCAGGCGCTGCCCGCTGCTGGCGTCGAGCGCGGTGACGTCGTGCGATAGTGCATAAAGCGGCTGCAAGCCCCGGCGCAGGGCCAAACCCAGCGCCAGCGCCACCACCGGCAGCAACCACAGGCCGGGTTCGATCATCTGTCCGGCAATGTCGTGTGCCAAGTCGTCGCGTTCGTTCAGATCGAGCAACACCATGATCTTGCGGCTGTGCGCCGTATCCCACTGCGAGAAGCTGCGCCAGGTGGTGGCATTCGTGCCCAGTGGCAGATCGGCAAAACCTTCTGCTGCGCTGAACAGCGGCAGCGGGGCGGCGCCGGTGTGCAGCAGCAAGCGCCCTTGCGCATCCCATTCCACCACGCTCAGCGATTGCTGGTAGTCGTGCTTTTTCAGCCCCGGCAGGTCGCGGCGCGGGGTGGTCTGCGCTGCCTCCATTTCTTGCGTGGTACCCACATTGAGCAGTAAGGCGGTGACACTGGCCAGGTGTCCGTCGGTGAGTTCGTCGGCTTCTTCGATGCCAGTCTGGTAACCCAGCACAACAAAGCTGAGCCACACCAGCCCCAGCGCGCCCAGCGACCACAGCAGCAGGCGCCGGGTCAGCGAGGGCCGCCCGGTCGCCTCATCGCGGGCATGGCTCATGCGGGGTTCTCCCAGGGCATGAAATAACCCACCCCGCGCATGGTCAGGATGCAACTGCTGCCCAGTTTGCGGCGCAGGTGGTGGATATGTACTTCAATCGCATTGCTGTCAATCGACGACTGCCAGTTGTATAAGCGCTCCTCGATCTGCTGGCGCGATAGCACCCGTCCGCGTGCCTCCAGCAGCACCAGCAAGACAGAAAATTCGCGCGGTGACATGTCGATCAGTTTTCCGCTCAGGCGCACCGTCCGCGCCGCCGGATCGGCTTCGATCTCGCCGTAGCGAATCGTCGGCGATGCCCGACCTGCCGCTCGGCGCAGCAAGGCGCGCAAGCGGGCGTCGAGTTCATCCACATCAAATGGCTTGGTCAGGTAATCGTCGGCGCCCTGGTCCAGCCCGGCAATGCGCTGATGGACTTGGTCACGCGCTGTCACGATGAGCACTGGGGTTGACGGATCGGGCAGTGGCGCTATTGCCGTCGCCGTGCCGCTGGTCGGCGCACTCAGGCGCAGGCGGCGGAGCAACTCGCTGCCATCGCCATCCGCCAACCCCAGATCAAGCAGTACGGCATCAAAATATTCGGCGCGCAAGGCGCTCCAGGCGCTGGCCACGCTATCGCACACATCGGCCGCATAACCGCGTTGGCGCAGGTTGCTGCACAGCCCGCTGGCAATGCCGGGATCGTCTTCGACTACAAGAATTCGCATTTCGGCATTGTCGCCATCTCGCCGTACCAGCGTGGCGGTATTAAGACGCGGTTAAGCCCGCCTGCCTATCGTGCGCTCCATGCAGCGCTCGAACCTCTTACCCGCCCGTCTTCACCGTTTCACGCTTTCCTCTGATCTGGCTTGGACGGTAGCCAGTTTGTTGTGCCTGCTGGCTTGGGATGCCCTCGGCCTGGATCGTGCGCTGGCCCATGTTTTTGGCAATGACAGCGGTTTTCCGATGCGCCATCAATGGTTTTTTGTGCAGGTATTGCACGAGGGTCCCCGCCGCCTGGCCTGGCTGCTGGTGCTGTTTCTGGCCCTGGGGGTGTGGTGGCCAACAGGGATATTGCGGCGCATTGACCTGGGGGAGCGTCTGCAATGGGCTTTGAGTGCTTTGTTGGCCTTGGGGGTGGTGAGTGTGCTGAAAAACCTCAGCAGCACCAGTTGTCCCTGGGATCTGGCGGAGTTTGGCGGTGTGGCGCGCTATGCCTCGCACTGGGCTTTGGGTGTGTTGGATGGTGGTGGCGGGCGCTGCTTTCCGGCGGGCCATGCCTCGGCCGGTTTCGCTTTTTTGGGCGGTTACTTTGCCCTGCGCCGGCGCCAGCCGCACGCCGCGCGCTGGTGTCTGGCTGGCGCGCTGGTGGCGGGTCTGATTTTGGGTGTTGCCCAGCAGGTGCGTGGCGCCCATTTCATGAGCCATACGCTCTGGACCGGCTGGCTGTGCTGGATCAGTGGCTGGGGAGCCAATCAAATGGCTGGCGTACTGCGCCAGCGCCTTGCCACCCCCCACCGCGGTCTTAGCTGACGCGGCTGATTTTCAGCATGTTGGTACCACCAGGGGCTCCCATGGGCTCGCCGCAGGTGATGGCATACACGTCGCCGGTCTGCACAATGTTGCGGCTCTTGAGGTGGCCTTCGGCCTGCTCCAGGGCGGTGTCGCGGTCGGCGCTGGTGTCCATCAGCAGCGGTCGTACATTGCGGTACATGGCCATCTTGCGCTGCGTCGCCACCTTGGGTGTGAGGGCGTAGATCGGAATGTGGATGCGGTGCCGGCTCATCCACAAAGCGGTGGCCCCACTGTCGGTCATGGCGACGATGGCTTTGGCGCCCAGGTGGTGCGCGGTGAACAGCGCGCCCATGGCAATCGACTGGTCAATGCGGCCAAACGTCCTGCCCGCAAAAGTGGCGTCCTGCTGGCTGTCTTCGGCGGCCTCGGCCGCCGCGCAGATTTTGGCGACTTCTTCCACCGTTTCCAGCGGATATTTGCCTGCAGCGGTCTCGGCGCTGAGCATTACGGCATCGGTACCATCGAGCACCGCGTTGGCCACGTCGCTGACTTCGGCGCGGGTCGGCACCGGATTGGTGATCATGCTTTCCATCATCTGCGTCGCAGTAATGACGACTTTGTCCATGGCACGCGCCATGCGGATCATCTTTTTCTGCAGTGCCGGCACGGCGGCATTGCCCACTTCCACGGCCAGATCGCCACGTGCCACCATGATGCCGTCGCTCACGCGCAAAATGGCTTCGAGGTGTGGAATGGCTTCGGCGCGTTCGATTTTGGCAATTAGGCCGGGCTTGTGCCGGTACTGTGCGGCGGCAACGTTGCACAGTTGGCGCGCCATTTCCATGTCGGTGGCGTTTTTGGGAAAGCTCACGGCGACATAGTCGGCCTGGAAATCCATGGCGGTGCGGATGTCGTCCATGTCCTTGGCCGTCAGTGCCGGCGCCGTCAGACCACCGCCCTGTTTGTTGATGCCCTTGTTGTTGGACAGCTCGCCACCAATACGTACTGTGGTGTGCACTTCTTCGCCGCGCACCGCCTCAACCCTGAGCACGATCAGGCCATCGTTGAGCAGCAAGATGTCGCCAGCCTTCACATCGCGCGGCAATTCCTTGTAATCCAGGCCCACGCCGGCCAGATCACCCAGCTCCGTGCGCGAGGCATCAAGGATAAAAGAGTGGCCTTGCAGCAGCTGAATTTTTCCCTGCTCAAACCGACCCACGCGGATCTTGGGTCCCTGCAGGTCGGCCATGATGGCGACCTCACGCCCGGCGCGCTGGGAGGCGGCGCGCACGCTGGCCGCGCGGTCGATGTGGTCTTGTGCGCTGCCGTGGCTGAAATTGAGTCGAACCACATTCACTCCGGCCAAAATCATTTGCTCCAGCAACGCCGGGTCGCTGGAGGCGGGGCCCAGGGTGGCAACGATCTTGGTGGCACGGCGCAGCGTCATGGAAAGCTCCTTAGGTAATCAAGTTTCAATTTTTACATGGAAGGGGTGTCCTGAGCGCCCTTATTGCCAGAGATATCGCCCCCTCAAGTAGGCAAAAAAAAGACCGTCCATCGACGGTCCTGGAGTCAGGGACGAAGCGCTGGGTGATTTCAGCGCTGCACTTGCAGCAGGCGCTGCACGTCACGGTCGTTGGGCAGGGCGTAGTCGTGGCCGCGCACGATGCGGCTGTCTTCGGTGCGCACCAGCTTGAGGCTGACGTAGGTGTAGTTGGCGGCGGCAGAGTAGGTGCCGACCAGCACCATGGCCGCGTTGTGGTTGCGCGCAATGTCCTTGATTTCACGCGACAGCAGCAATTCGCCAGCGCCTTCCTTGACGAACACGTCGCCGCGCAGCTTGAGTTCCTTCACGTTGAAGCCCAGGGCCGCCATATGCGAGGCGTATTGCTCGGACAGCGTGCGCCCCAGCGGTGCCGAGCGGCTCATGTCGTTGACGTTGACCACGGTAGCCACCAGTACCGGGCCGGTGCCCAAAGTGGCCATTTCAAAGCCGGCGGTCAAGGTGGCGATGGCGTCGCGGCTGCTTTGAATGAACGGGCTGGAGGCCGCCTCCTGGTAGGTGGGCTCGGTGCGCACCGGCGGGGCGCTGGCTGTGCAGCCCGCCAGCAGGGCGGCCGCTACAGCAGTGACAAGAACGGGTGTCTTCATTGCGTCACCACCTTCATGTTGACGTTGCGATAAGAGGAGCGCATGAACAGCGGTGCATCGACGTTTTCGAGGTAATACACGTCGGTTTTGCGGGCGATGTATTGGCCATCGCGTGTGACGGTGGTGGTCAGAATCATCTCGGTGTTGGTCGGTCCACCGGTATGGGTACTGGCGGCGTAGTCCATGGCTGCAGTCACGCCCAGGCCGGCCAGCAATTGCATATCGAGGTGCTGGTTGCGCAGGCCATAGGCAGCCATCAGGCCGCTGGCCAGCATGGTGAACTGGCCGGGAATGAAGTGGGGCCGATCACTGGTGTGCCGCACCACCTGGGTGTGGTAGGTCACCTCCAGCAAGGCTTGGTTGGGCATTTGCCGCACGCCAGCGCCGGTTTGTACCAGCTTGGTGATCAGAAACTCACGGAATGCCAGGTCAAACTCGCTTGGACTGGGCGGCAAGGCCACATGCAGCTGCGTGTTCGGGTCGATACCTGATTTTTCCAGTGTGCCCAGGGTTTGCGCCACGACATCGCGCGCCAGCAGGTCCCAATGGCCGGCGGAGCGCACTTTGGGCTGGACGGTGAGCTCAAAGTTCTCTGCCAGCGGAATAGGCGCTTTGCTGGCGCAGCCGGCCAGAACAGCGACTGCGCTGGCCCATATGGCCAGGCGGATGGTTTTTGAAAACACGGTGATTCCTTCCCTACGAACAGACATGGTGTGCAGAAAAATCGCCACCCTGTACAAAACTGAAAATGACTTTCAGTGGGATTTTGCACAAAAACAAGAAAAAAAGCGGCGAAAAAGTTACATAAACAGCTGTTTTGTGGTTTTTATCACAGTGCTGGTGCTGGTTTATGGTGCGCTTGCCGCAGCGCGTTTCTGCAGGATTTCGACAGCCGGTAAAACCTTTCCTTCCAGCATTTCCAAAAAGGCACCGCCGCCGGTGGAGATATAGCCGATCTGTTTTTCAATACCGTATTTGGCAATGGCGGCCAGCGTGTCGCCGCCGCCGGCAATACTGAAGGCGCTGGATTCGGCAATGGCGTGGGCAATGGTGCGTGTGCCATTTTCAAAGGCCGGAAATTCAAATACCCCCACGGGGCCATTCCAGACAATAGTGCCGGCCGATGCCAATTGCTGCGCCAAGGCGCGTGCGGTATCGGGGCCAATATCCAGAATCAGGTCGTCGTCTTCGACTGCGTTGGCGGCCTTTACGGTGGCCGGTGCATCGGCAGAAAAAATTTTGGCGGTGACCACGTCGGTGGGAATCGGCACCTCCGCGCCGCGCGCCTTCATGGCGTCGATCACGGCGCGGGCTTCTGGCACCAAATCAGGCTCGCACAGGCTTTTGCCAATCGGCAGGCCGGCGGCCAGCATGAAGGTGTTGGCAATGCCGCCGCCCACAATCAGTCGATCGACCTTGTCGGCCAGGCTTTTGAGGATGGTCAGCTTGGTCGATACCTTGGAGCCGGCAACGATGGCGGTCAGCGGGCGCTTCGGGTGCGCCAGCGCCTGGGTGATGGCATCGATCTCAGCCGACAGCAGCGGGCCGGCGCAGGCGATGGGCGCGTATTGCGCAATGCCATAGGTCGTGCCTTCGGCGCGGTGTGCGGTGCCGAAAGCATCGTTGACAAAAATATCGCACAGCGCGGCCAGTTGGCGTGCCAGCGCTTCGGTGTTTTTCTTCTCGCCAATGTTGACGCGGCAGTTCTCCAGCAGCACCACCTGGCCGGGCTGGACATCAACACCGCCGAGCCAGTTGGAGCGCAGCGGCACCTCGCAACCCAGCAACTCGGACAGGCGCGCGGCCACAACGGCGAGCGAGTCTTCGGGTTTGAACGCGCCTTCTGTGGGGCGTCCGAGGTGGCTGGTGACCATCACGGCGGCGCCAGCGTCCAATGCCATGCGGATGCACGCCAGCGAGGCGCGAATACGCGTGTCTTCGGTGATGTGGCCTTGTGCGTCGAGCGGCACGTTCAGGTCGGCACGGATAAAGACGCGTTGGCCACGGGGCTGGCCCTGGGCACACAGATCAGAAAAGCGAAGAATAGTCATGGCAAAAGAGTCCGGCAAATCAGGGGGAGAGCAGGGCCGCCATTGTAGGCAGGCCCCTGCACGCGAAACTTACCAACCCAGAGCGATGTGCAGCGGTAAATAAACGGTCATGCCGACCACGATGGTGCCCAGAATGCCGCGGCGCCAGAAATAGTAAGCACTTGCGCACAGTACGCCGGGCAGGCGGGCATCTTGCAGGGTATGGATGAGCTGGCCCTGCACCATGGCGATTTCTGGCGCAATGACGGCGGTCAGTGCGGCCAGGGGGGCGTATTTGAGGCCGCGCCGCAGCCAATCGGGCATGGGAATCTCGCGCTCGGGCAACATGAAGAAGGCGCGCGTGATGAGGGTGATCAGCGCCAGTCCGGCAATCGCCACCAGGGGCATCAGCCAGTCCCCGGTCATGGCGGACTCTCTTCGGGTGGTCTCGGTGTGTGTTTTGGCGTACGGCGCCGTTCGATGCTTTCGACCAGAAGACCGGTCACCACGGCAGCAGCAATTGCCACCAAGATGTTGAGTTTCAGCGGCAAGGCAAAGGCGGCAATGGCGACGCTGGCGGCCACACCCATGGCCAGCCAGGTAGCGCGGTCAAAGACCAGCGAGAGCAGCACGCCGAGCAAGGCCAGCACCCCGGCAAAGCCCAGCCCCCAGGATAGCGGGATCACGTGGGCCAGCAAGATACCGGCCACCGACGGCACTTGCCACGCCAGCCAGTTGACGCTGGCCGCGCCCCAGAAATAGGGCACCTGGTTCGGCTCAGGCACTGGTTTGGGGTAGCGCTTCATGAAGGCGACAAAGATGACGTCGCCGCTGAAGTAGCCCAGCGTCACGCGCTGGCGCCGTGGCAGGTGCTGAAAATAGCTGCGCCACATACTGCTGAAAATCACAAAACGCAAATTGACGCAGGCTGCTGTCAGCCACACTACCCACAGCGGGCCGCCGACGGCCAGCAAGGGAATGACGGCCAATTGGGCGCTGCCGGCGTACACCAGCAGCGACATGATCAGCGCCAGTGGCACCGACATGCCGCTCTTGACCATGGCCACGCCGGTCACCAGTCCCCAGGCACCGACGCCCACGCCGACACTGAACATGTCGGAGACACCGAGGCGAAAGTGCGGGTTGCGCAGGGTGGCGCGCAGCGTCGTCATGGCGCAGGCGGTGCGGCTCAGGCGCCCAGCACGCTGCCCGGCGGCAGATCAAAGCCGCGCAGAAAGTCGGCAGCGGCCAAGCGCTTGCCGCCGGCGCGTTGCAGCACTGTCAGCCGCAAAGCGGTGTTATCACCGCAGGCCACGGTGATTCCAGCGTCATTTATAGACAAAATGTGCCCGCAGCCCTTTAGATCCGTGTGCTGGTAGCTATCAATTTCATAACTCCATAGTTTGATAACGTCAGCGCCGAACGTAGTACTGGCACCGGGGAACGGGTCAAAAGCGCGGATGCGCTGGCCAATGGTGGTGGCGGGCAGCGACCAATCGATGTTGCTTTCAGCTTTCTCGATCTTGTGTGCGTAGGTGATGCCTTCTGCTGGCTGCACCACGGGTTGCCGCGTGCCTTGGCCCGCTTGCTGCAGCGCTTCGAGCACCATCGGCCCGCCCAAAGCCGCCAATCGGTCGTGCAGGCTGGCGGTGGTGTCGGTGTCGGCAATGGCCAGACTGCGGGTCAACAACATGGCGCCGGTGTCCAGGCCGGCGTCCATTTGCATGATGGTGACGCCGGTGGTGGCGTCGCCAGCTTCAATCGCGCGGTGGATGGGTGCGGCGCCGCGCCAGCGCGGTAGCAGGCTGGCGTGGATGTTCAGGCAGCCGTAGCGCGGCAGGTCGAGCACCCATTGCGGCAGGATCAGTCCGTAGGCGGCGACCACCATCACCTCGGCATCGGCTTGCCGCAGGGCGTCGCGCGCAGTAGCGGCATCTTCGGGGTATTTGCCGTCCAAGCGCAGGCTGCGCGGCTGGGCGACGGCAATGCCGTGATCCAGCGCGCATTGCTTGACGGGTGAGGCCTGCAGCTTCAGGCCGCGCCCGGCCGGGCGGTCGGGCTGGGTCAGCACCAGCGGCACCGAAAAACCGGCGTCCAGCAGATGCTGCAGGGCGGTACGGGCAAATTCGGGCGTGCCCGCAAAAACAACCTTCATTCAGCGGCCTCGCGCTGCATCTTGACCATCTTGGTCTTGATGCGGTTGCGCTTGAGGGGGGAGAGGTATTCGACAAACACCTTGCCCAGCAGGTGGTCCATCTCGTGCTGCAGACACACTGCCAGCGTGTCTTCGGCTTTGATGGTACGCACTTGGCCGTGCTCGTCGAGCGCGCGCACATGCACGGCAATGGCGCGTTCGACGCCATCGTAAATGCCGGGTACCGACAGGCAGCCTTCATCACCGACGTGGGTTTCGGGACTGGCCCAGACGATTTCGGGGTTGATGACCACCAGCGGCTGGTTGCGCTCTTCAGAGACGTCAATCACCACGATGCGCTCATGCACGTTGACCTGCGTGGCGGCCAAGCCAATGCCATGGGCGTCGTACATGGTCGCCAGCATGTCGGTGATGATGGCCCGGACACGCTCATCGACGGCCTGCACCGGTCGTGCGACAGTGTGCAGGCGTGGATCGGGATAACAAAGAATGGGAAGAATGGCCATGGTCACAAAAAAAAGGTGTCGCTATTTTCGCCACTTTTGCCTGGGTGCGCCCCGTCAAGCCAATAATCATTGCCCAATCAAGGGCTTGGGCTGAAAATCCCCGGTGATTTGTAACGTATTTAGCCGCATAGCCTGGTGCCCAGGCGTCCAACGGCGCTAGCCAGGGGCGATTTAGCAATGCATCACACCAACCACCCGCAAGCACATTTTGGCGCTGTGTCGCGCGCCGCCTTGGGGGCGCTCACCCTGCTGGTCGCCGTGTGCGGCACGGCTTCGGTGCTGGCACACACACCGCCCGCCACGGCCAATGAGCGCGCCACGGCGCAGCAAGTGGCAGAAAAAGGCCTGCCACTGGCCGAACTGACGCCCAATGCACCCGATCACTACGTGGTCCAGCGCGGCGACACGCTGTGGGGCATTGCCGGCCTGTACCTGCGCCGTCCCTGGTACTGGCCACAGCTGTGGGGCATGAACCGGCAAGCCATTGCCAACCCGCACCTGATCTACTCTGGGCAGACGCTTACCCTGGAGCGCCAGGACGGCGTGGCCCGCCTGCGCACCGGTACCCACGGGGCCCAGGGCGCACCGGGCGCGCTGGAAACGGTGCGCATTTCACCCCGTACCCGCAGCGCAAGCCTGAGCGACACCGCCCTGCCGACACTCAAGCCACACCTGATCGAGCCCTTCCTGGTCGAGCCGCTGGTGGTGGAGGCGATGGTTCTGGAGCAGGCGCCGCGCATTGTTGCCACGGTGGATGACCGCGTGCTGATGACCACCGGAGACCGTGCCTACGCACGCGGCGAAGCGGCCGATCCGCTGCGCGCCGAGCCCGGCCAGCCGCGCCTGTACCGCATCGTGCGCCAGGCGGTGCCCCTGAAAGATCCGCTCACCCAGGAGGTGCTGGGCTACGAGGCGCTGTATGTTGGCAAGGCCGAACTGGTGCGCGGTGAATCGACCGAAGAAAGTGCCAATGGCAAGGGCGGCAGGGTGTCTGAATATGTCCCGGCGACGATCGATATTCTCTCCGCCAAAGAAGAAATTCGTGCGGGCGACCGCCTGCTGCCGGAGCCACCCCGCGCCTTCATGAATTACACGCCGCACGCCCCGCAAACCGAGGTCGATGCGCGGGTGGTTTCCATTTATGGCAGCGGCGCCGTTGCCAATGCGGCGCAGAACCAGGTGATTGCCATCAATCTGGGCGAGCAGGATGGCCTGCAGACCGGCCATGTGCTGAGCCTGCTTACCCAGGGTGAGCGCATCAAGGACACCACCGATCCTTCGCGTCCGGTCATTAAACTGCCCAGCGAGAGCAACGGCATGGCGATCGTGTTTCGCACCTTCGAGCGCGTCTCGTATGCCTTGATTCTGGATGTGCGCAACACCGTGCGGGTGGGCGACCGGCTCGTCAACCCGCAATAATGGCCGATCTGCTGCCGATGGCTGCGCTGCCTGAAATAGTTTGTTGCATGGAACGCGATGACCTCTGCGCTTGGTTGCGCCTGACGCTCACGCCCGGCATTGGCAACGCTGCAGCGCGGCGCCTGCTGCAGGCCTTTGGTCTGCCCCAGGCTATTTTTCAGCAGTCCTTCCATGCCTTGCAGCAGTGCGTGACGGCGGTGCAGGCCCAGGCGTTGTTGCAAGAGCCCGCCGGATTGGCGGCGCTGCTGGACACCACCTGGCAATGGTTGCATGCGGCTCCCTCAGGCGGGCCAGCGCGCACCCTGTTGGCGCTGGGCGATGTCCAATACCCGTCCTTGCTGCTGGAGACAGAAGACCCACCGCTGCTGCTGTACCTGCTCGGCGCTGCGCGCTTTATCGGCCCGGGCGCCGAGCCATTTCCGCGCGGCACCTGTCTGGCCATCGTAGGTAGCCGCCACCCGACGGCGCAAGGACAGGACAACGCGCGGCAGTTTGCCCGCGCCTTGCGCGCCACCGGCCTGACGATTGTCTCGGGGTTGGCGCTGGGGGTGGATGCTGCCGCCCATGAGGGCGCGCTGGCCGATGCCCAGGAGAGCGACAGCACGCCGGCCACGCTGGCCATCGTCGGCACCGGCCTGGACCGGGTGTATCCACGCCGCCACCTCGATCTGGCCCACCGCATTGCCGCCCATGGCCTGCTGGTGAGCGAATACCCACTCGGCACGCCGCCGCTGCCGGGCAATTTCCCCAAGCGCAACCGCATCATTGCCGGCCTGTCGCAAGGCACGCTGGTGGTCGAGGCTGCGCCCGCATCGGGCTCGCTGATCACGGCGCGCCTGGCGTCCGAGCAAGGACGTGAGGTGTTTGCCATTCCCGGCTCCATCCACGCGCCGCAGTCACGCGGTTGCCATGCGCTGATTCGGCAAGGCGCCAAACTGGTCGAAACGGCCCAGGACGTGCTGGAAGAGTTGCACTTGTCCAGTCCAGTGGGTTTGACCGGCCTCGGTAGCCGGGCTGCAGCGCCAGCAACTGCCCGCTCCAAGCGTCCCCTGCCGTCCTTGCTGCCACTGCCCCAGCAGCGCCTGGAGGTGCCAGATACTGCGCTGTTGCAAGCGTTGGGCTACGAGCCGGCGGGGTTGGATGCCCTGCAGGCACGCACCGGCCTGGCCACGGCCACATTGCAGGTGGAGCTGCTGGAGCTGGAACTGGCGGGCGAGATAGCACGCCTGCCGGGCGGCTTGTTTCAAAGGCTGGGGCGCGGTTGAAGCGCGCTGCCGTCGGCGTTTACCGGGTATTCAACCCAGCAGCCGCTCGGGGTTGGCGCCGAGTTTGGCCAGCGCGTCGCGGGTGGCACGCACCGTGAGCCCTTCTTCTTCCTGCGCCACCAGCAGCCCCGTCTGCAGATAGGCACCCAGGCGGTGCAATTGGATCAGGTAGGTACTGCCATCCATGGCAGCAAACAGGTGCAACTGCTTGCGTTGGCTGTGCCAGGCGTACTGCACCTGCGCGCTGGCGCCGTTGTGGTCCAGCGTGAACCAGGTGCCCAGTGGTAGTTCATACGCCCACTGCACCATGCCCTCTTCGACCGGGGAATCGTTGTCAGCGATGACGTGGATGGAAGAGGCGTCGATGCCGAGCATCATCTCGATGCTGTCGGCGTCCAGCGGAAAATCACCCATCACGGCGTCGTCAATGAAGTCTTCCAGATTTTCCAGGCGCTTGGCCATGGCTTCGATGTGCTCCTGGGGAATCGCCGCTGTTTTAGACAGGAAAGCTTCTGCCAGCGTGTCGGTCAGTATCTTGAGCTGGGTGTCTTGCGCCGTTCCGGCGACACCTGTCAGGGCCAGACCCTGGCGCAGGCGCTGCAGCAGCCCCGGCAGCCCCTGGATGACCTGGGTCCGATCGCTGCGACTGGGCTTGGCACTGGCCGCCCACACCAGATCGGCGGCCGTGCGTTTGAACACCACGGTATCGGCGTGATGGGCGCCATCGCGTACGGCCGACAAGGCCAGCACTTCAGCCCAGAACTTGAACAGAAAATCCCGGATCTCCTCGCGCACCGGCATGTCTTTGAGCATGGTGCGCAGCTCGATGGTGTACTGGATGGCCAGGGTTTCGCGCTGTTCAATCTGCTGCGCTACGCTGACCAGCTGCGAGGTGGATTTTTTCTCGGTCAGGAAATGCGCCAGAAATTTCTCAAACTCATCCAGTACCAATTGAAATACACGTCGCCCGGTTTCCGGGTACTGCTCGATGACCTGCACCACGCGGCGGATTTCGGCCTCCAGCGCCCCACCGCTGACGGCGGTGGTATCAAAGCCCAGCACACACGATCCCATGCGGTCGATCAGCTGGCGTGCCGGGTGGTTGAGATTGCTGAAAAACTCGGGCTCGGCCAGCGCAACCCGCAGCACCGGCACCTGCAGGCGAGCAAACCATACCCGCACCGCGGACGGTATGCGGTCTTCTGCAAGAATGCTTTGAAACATGAGCGCCACCACCTCGATGATGGCTTTTTCGCTGTCGGTCGAGGCGGTCTGCTTGAATTTTTCCGAGCGCTGGCGCATGACCCCGGAGAGATGCGCCATGGCCGCCGGGCTGTAATCTTCGATGAACGAACCCATGGTGCTGTAGTAGGTTTCTGCCTGCACCCGGTGCGCAGCCAGGGCATGTACCAGCGCACTCGATGCAGGCGGCGGATGGACCATGTCATAGCCGGTGGCTGGCTGCGTCAGAAAACGGCGCAACTGGCCCATGACGCCCTGCGCGCGCTGGCGTGCGCGCGCTAGCGGCGTCAGGCCCGAGGGCTGCGGGTACGGCGCGCCTAGCTGGCCGCCCGTGGGACGTTGGCTGTGTTCTGGCAACAGGCGGCCGTATCCCGAAGCCATGGTCGCGGGGTGCGCTGGCGCCCGTGCGGCCTGCGACTGCTCCAGTGGCTGTGACACCAGACCGCCAAATCCGGTGCCTGACGGGCCCGCTGCTGCGGACCCCGCTGGACGCTGCACCCGTACGCGCAAATCCTGCTGGGGAGTGATGCCTTGTGCGGCCAGAAAATCGTTGCACTTCTGGTAGATGCGCTGCAACAGCTCTGCCAGGCTGCGCTGTAAAGGATCGATCACCAGTTGCAACTCGGCGCGTGTCAGCGCCACCTGTATCCATTGTTCTACCAGCGTCAGGCAGATGGCCTCGGGTCGCAGAATATCGGTGCTGACCAGTTCCCCTTCTAGGACTTGCATGCGCAGGCGCAAGGGGTCAAAAGTGGTGCTGACATGCTCCATCACGATCAGAGCGATGCGCGAGGCAATGATCTTGTTTTCCACCACATCGTCGCTGAGCAACGCAAAGTCCAGGGGGGGCGGAGCGTTCTGGCGTGAGTCTATGGCAGGCGCTAAACAAGCTTGCCAGGCTTTGGTCATACCTTGCACCCAGTTGGCACGGTGCTTCTGGTACGCCGACCAAGCGTCGCGGCGCTCCTGCATGTCGCGCTGCGTGCCGGTTTGCGACATCAGCTCAGTCAAAAAATCCAGAATTGCTTGGTCCACGCCAGCCATGCCGCCGCACAGCCCCTCCACCACCTGCTGGCGCACGGTGCTGGCCAGACGGCGCTGTAAAGGAGAGGGGGCGGGTGGGTGCATGGCTGGACAGGATAAACGCAGAAACGCCCAGAGCCGCGATCAGACGGTGGCGCCGGCGTTCGGGTCATCCGGATCTTGTGGTTCGCCTTCCTTGCGTACCGTTTTGACCAAATCTTCGCGCTTGACGCCCAGCCACATGGCAATCGAGGCGGCGACAAATACCGACGAGTAGATGCCAAACAGAATGCCCACCGTCAGCGCCAGTGCAAAGTAGTGCAGGCTCGGGCCACCAAAGAAGAACATCGACAACACCATCGCCTCGGTCGAGGCGTGGGTGATGATGGTGCGGCTCATGGTGCTGGTGATGGCGTGATCGATCACCTCGTGGGTGTTCATCTTGCGGTAGCGCCGGAAGGCCTCGCGGATCCGGTCAAAAATCACCACCGACTCGTTCACCGAATAGCCCAGCACCGCCAGCACGGCCGCCAGCACCGAGAGCGAAAACTCCCACTGGAAGAAGGCAAAAAAGCCCAAGATGATGACCACGTCGTGCAGATTGGCAATGATGGCGGCAACGCCAAACTTCCACTCGAAGCGCATTGCCAGATACACCACGATGCCGATGATCACCATGCCCAGTGCCATCAGGCCGCCATGCACCAGTTCTTCGCCCACCTGCGGGCCGACAAACTCGGTGCGGCGCAACGTGGCTTCGGCGTCCGCTGCCTTCAGCGCGCCAATCACCTGCTCGCTTTGCTGTGCCGAGGTCACGCCCTTTTGCACCGGCAGGCGAATCATCACGTCGCGCGCAGTGCCAAAATTTTGCACCTGCACATCGTTGTAGCCCAGCGCCGAGACGGTCGAGCGCACCTTGGCCAAGTCGGCCGGCTGGCTGTAAGCCACCTCCAGCACCGTGCCGCCGGTGAACTCCACCGACAGGTGCAGGCCGCGCGAGAACAGGAAGAACACGGCCAGCGCAAAGGTAATGAAGGAGATCGCGTTGAAAACCAACGCGTGCTTCATGAAAGGGATATCTTTTTTGATGCGGAAGAATTCCATGGTCTTCCTCCTTTAGTGAGACTTGGCCACGGCCGTGGTGGTCGTGGTGTCGGCGTCGGGTTTCCAGATCTGACCGATGGACACGCTCTTGAGTTTTTTCTTGCCGCCGTACCAGAGGTTGACCAGCCCGCGCGAGAAGAACACCGCCGAGAACATGCTGGTCAAAATACCAATGCAGTGCACCACGGCAAAGCCGCGCACCGGGCCGGAGCCAAAGGCCAGTAAGGCCAGGCCGACGATCAGTGTGGTCACGTTCGAGTCCAAGATGGTGGCCCAAGCGCGCTCGTAGCCGGCATGGATGGCCATCTGCGGTGAGGCGCCTTCGCGCAGCTCTTCGCGGATGCGCTCGTTGATCAGCACGTTCGAGTCAATCGCCACACCAATCGCCAGCGCCATGGCGGCAATGCCGGGCAGGGTCAGCGTGGCTTGCAGCATCGACAGCACCGACAGCAGCATCAGCACGTTGACGCCCAGTGCAAGGGTGGAGATCACGCCAAACAGCAGGTAGTACAGGCACATGAAAGTCGCCACCGCCAACAAGCCCCAGACCACGCTGTTGATACCGCGCTCAATATTGTCGGCACCCAGGCTCGGGCCAATGGTGTATTCCTCAATGATTTCCATCGGCGCAGCCAGCGAGCCAGCGCGCAGCAGCAAGGAGGTGTCGTTGGCTTCGGTCGAGGACATGCGGCCAGAAATCTGTACACGGCCACCGCCAATTTCGGCGCGGATCACCGGAGCCGTCACCACTTCGCCCTTGCCCTTTTCAAACAGCACGATGGCCATGCGTTTGCCGACGTTCTCGCGCGTGATGTCTTTGAAGATGCGCGAGCCCTTGGCGTCCAGCGTCAGGTTGACGGTGGCTTCCTGGGTCTGGCTGTCAAAGCCGGGCTGGGCGTCGGTCAGGTTCTCGCCGGTCAGCACCACCTGCTTCTTGACGATCACCGGCTGGCCATTGCGGTCGAGGTATTTTTCATCGCCAAACGGTACCGGGCCGGAGCCCATTTCCGCCGCGCGTGCCTCGGTACCTTCGTCCACCATGCGCACTTCCAGCGTGGCGGTACGGCCCAGAATGTCTTTGGCCTTGGCGGTGTCCTGCACGCCGGGCAGCTGCACCACGATGCGGTCCAGGCCCTGCTGCTGGATCACCGGCTCGGCCACGCCTAGCTCGTTGATACGGTTGTGCAGCGTGGTGATGTTCTGCTTGAGCGCCTGGTCCTGCACACGGCGTAGGGCTTCGGGCTTGATGGTGGCGGTGAGTCGGAACTCGCTGCCGTCGGCGCTGCTGGTGCTTTGCAGATCGGGGAACTGGTCGGCGATCAGATTGCGCGTGGCCAGTTGAGTGGCCTCATCGCGCACCCGTATGTCAATGGTCTGGCCATTGCGGCTGATGCCGCCGTGGCGAATATTCTTGTCGCGCAAGGCGCTGCGGATATCGCCAGCGTACGACTCGGCCTTTTTGGTCAGCGCCGCCTGCATGTCCACCTGCAGCATGAAATGCACGCCACCGCGCAAGTCCAGGCCCAGGTACATCGGCGCGGCATGGATGGCGGTCAGCCAGGCGGGCGAACGCGATACCAGATTGAGCGCGACGATATACATCGGGTCCGACGGATCGGGCACCAGTGCCTTCTGAATGGCGTCCTTGGCCTTGAGCTGGGTGTCGGGCGTGTCAAAACGCGCCCGCACCGAGGTGCCTTCCAGACCGATCAGGTCGGGCTTGACGCCGGCGGCGTCCAAGGCGGACTGCACGCGTTGCAGCACCGCCGTATCGACCTTGACGGTGGCTTTGGCCGAAGACACCTGCACAGCTGGCGCCTCACCAAAAAAATTGGGCAGGGTGTACAAAATCCCCACCAACAGCGCGACCACAATGATCGCGTACTTCCAGACCGGGTAACGGTTCATGATCGCGCTTCTACCTCAGGAACAATGGACGCAGCGTACCGGCTGGCGCGCCGCAAAAACAGGGCGCAGCCCTTTATTTGAGGGAGCCTTTGGGCAGCACTTGGGCCACGGCCTGGCGCTGCATTTGCACTTCGACGCCATTGGCAATTTCGACATACACATATTGGTCAGTGATGCGCGCAACCCGGCCCATGATGCCGCCGCCAGCCACCACTTCATCGCCCTTGCCCAGCGCATCGATCATGGCGCGGTGCTCTTTCTGGCGTTTCATCTGGGGCCGGATCATGACGAAGTACAGCACCAGAAACATCAGCACCAGCGGCAACATGCCGGTGATGGTGGACATCATGTCGCCGCCTGCCGCCGCAGCAGCAGGGGCAGTTTGGGCAAAAGCAGAAGAAATCAGCACGGGGGAACTCCAACAGAGGGGGCTAAACGAAAAACGCCTGACCCGACTGGCGTGGGAACGCCGGCCGGGCCGGAAAGGAAAGATTGTATGCGGCGCCCTGCACGCTGTCGCCGGGCACCCCTGGCGACCGGATGGAGGGACAGAAAAATAGGTCAAAAAGGCTTGTATCCCTTATTTAGCAAGCGCTCATAGCTATTTTTTTAATAGCTTGTGGTGCTTGCTCCTGGCGCTCAGGCTGCAGCCTGCAGGGGTGTTGGCTGGCGCCACTGTGCCATCAGGCCGACCCATTTGGCGCGTGCGGCGACCAGATGGCGCTCCTTGACATGGCCGTAGCCGCGAATGTCTTCGGGGATGCGCGCAATGCTTGCCGCCAGCGCCAGCCGCTCGGCGGTGAGGCCGGTCAGCAGTTCGTCGATACAGGCGCGGTATTCGGCAATCAGCGCACGCTCCATTTGGCGTTCCTCGGTTTTGCCGAAGATATCGAGTGCCGTGCCACGCAAACCTTTCAGGCGCGTCAGCACGCCAAAGGCGCTGCGGACCCAGGGGCCAAACGACTTTTTGACCAGCTCGCCCTGGTCGTTCCTCTTGGCTGTCAGCGGCGGCGCCAGGTGGTGGACGATCTTGTAATCGCCCTCGAACAGGTCGGCGATCTTGTCGGTGAAGGCTTGATCGGTGTGCAGCCGCGCCACCTCGTATTCGTCCTTGTAGGCCATCAGCTTGAACAGGTAGCGCGCCACGGCTTCGCTGAACTGCGTGCTGCTGCCGAGTTTGGCTTCGGCGGCTTGGACCTTGGCCACAAACGCCACATAGTCGGCCGCATAAGCGGCGTTCTGGTAGCCGGTGAGGAATTCGGTGCGCAGCGCCACGGTGCTGGCCAGCGTCGGTTTTTTGACGAACGCGATGACTTGCGTCGGTTGCAGTAGTTTTTGCACCGCCGCCAAGTCGTTCGCGCAGCGCCGGCCCCACTCAAACGCTGCCTGGTTATTGGCGACCTGCACGCCGTTCAACTCCATCGCACGCATCAGCGCGGCGAGCGACAGCGGAACACGGCCCTTTTGCCAGGCAAAGCCGAGCAGCAGCGGGTTGGTGTAAATGCTGTCGCCCAGCGCTTGTACTGCTACCTGCTCGGCATCAAAACTGCCCACTCCTTCAGCGCCGACTGCAGCGGCGACGGCGCTCTCGCACTGGCCACCGGGAAACTGCCAGTCCGGATTGGTCACAAAGGCCGCGGTCGGCGTGCCATGCGTGTTCAGCGCCACATAGGTGCGGCCCGGTTGCATCACCGCCAGCGTGGCTTTGTTGGCGGCGACGATGGAGTCGCAGCCAATCACCAGGTCGGCCTTGGCGGTATCGACCTTGGTGGTGTAGATGGCTTCGGGCGTGTTGGCGATCTGGATATGGCTCCAGGTGGCGCCGCCCTTTTGCGCCAAGCCGCCAGCGTCTTGCGTGATCACGCCCTTGCCGTCCAAGTGCGCCGCCATGCCCAATAGCGAGCCAATGGTGATGACACCGGTGCCGCCGACACCGCCGACGACGATGCCCCAGGCCGCGTCAGCGTTGGGCAGCGTGGGCAGGGGGATGGCCGGCAGACTGGATAACAAGTCGCTCTTCTTTTCCTTCTTCGGCTTTTTCAGTTGGCCGCCTTCGATGGTGACAAAGCTGGGGCAAAAACCGTTGACGCAGGAATAGTCCTTGTTGCAGGTGCTTTGGTTGATGCGGCGCTTGCGGCTCAGTGGGGTTTCGACCGGCTCCACGCTCAGGCAGTTGCTTTTAGTCGAGCAGTCGCCGCAGCCCTCGCACACCGCCTCGTTGATGACCACCACCTTGTCGGGTGTGGCGAGCTGGCCGCGTTTGCGGCGCCGGCGCTTTTCGGTGGCGCAGGTCTGGTCGTAGATCAGTACGCTGCAGCCTTGAACCTCGCGCAGCTCGCGTTGCAGGCGGTCCAGCTCATCGCGGTGGTGCACCGTGACGCCGGTGGCTAGCGGCGCGCCGGCGTATTTCTCCGGTTCGTCGGTGACGATGAGGAGTTTTACGGCGCCCTCGGACAGCACGCTGTTCATGATCTGCAGCACCGAATGGCCCTCGGGCCGCTCGCCGACCTGTTGGCCGCCGGTCATGGCGACGGCGTCGTTATAGAGAATCTTGTAGGTGATGTTGACGCCGGAGGCAATGCTCTGGCGGATCGCCAGCAGGCCGCTGTGGAAGTAGGTGCCGTCGCCCAGATTGGCGAACACATGCGCCTCCTTGGTGAACGGTGCCTGACCCACCCAGGTCACGCCCTCGCCGCCCATTTGTGTGAAGGTGCTGGTCGATCTGTCCATCCACACCGTCATGTAGTGGCAACCAATGCCGGCCACGGCGCGGCTGCCTTCGGGTACGCGCGTGC
The DNA here is from genome assembly GCF_000688255.1 of Simplicispira psychrophila DSM 11588. Lineage (GTDB taxonomy): Bacteria > Pseudomonadota > Gammaproteobacteria > Burkholderiales > Burkholderiaceae_C > Simplicispira > Simplicispira psychrophila. The sequence continues at coordinate 273,420 of NZ_JHYS01000002.1, forward strand.
TGGTGTTGTGCGGACAGCCGCTGCAAAACCAGGGCGCGCGCTCGGTGCTGGTCTGGCTTTGCACCTCAATCAGCGCGCGCTCCTTGGCGTCCAGGACAGCCAGACGGCTGTCCATGCGCGCAGCAATGTCGCTGGGCACGCCCAGCTTGTGCAGGCGCTTGGCAATGGCGCGCGCAATGATGGCCGGCGTCAGATCGGCCTTGGCGCGCAGCAGCCAATTTTCGCTAGGATTTGAGCGCGACCATTCGCCGCCGGAGGCATCGCCTTCTGGCTCATCAAACTTGCCCAGCACCGTGGGGCGCACATCAGCGCGCCAGTTGTACAGCTCTTCCTTGAGCTGGTATTCGATGACCTGGCGCTTTTCTTCGACCACCAAAATCTCTTGCAGACCTTGGGCAAAGTCACGCGTGATGGTGGCTTCGAGCGGCCAGACCACGTTGACCTTGTGCAGGCGGATGCCCAGCTGGCGGCAGGTGGCGTCGTCCAGCCCCAGATCGACCAGCGCTTGGCGCGTGTCGTTGTAAGCCTTGCCGCTGGCGATGAGGCCGAAGCGATCCTGCGGGCTTTCAATGACGTTGTAGTTCAGTTTGTTGGCGCGCACATAGGCCAGCGCCGCGTACCACTTGTAGTCCATCAGCCGTGCTTCTTGTTCCAGCGGCGCGTCCGGCCAGCGGATGTGCAGGCCGCCGGGCGGCATGGCGAAGTCTTCGGGTAGGACGATCTTGACCCGGTCGGGATCGACCAGGATGCTGCTGGACGACTCCACCACCTCCTGAATCGTCTTCATGCCCGACCACAGGCCGGAAAAACGGCTCATGGCAAAGGCGTGCAGCCCCATGTCGAGGATGTCTTGCACATTGCTCGGGAAGAACACCGGCGTGCCACAGGCCTTGAAGATATGGTCGCTTTGGTGCGCCGCCGTGCTGCTCTTGCTGATGTGGTCGTCGCCGGCAATGGCAATCACACCACCGTGCTTGGCCGTGCCGGCCATGTTGGCGTGCTTGAACACGTCCGAGCAGCGGTCCACGCCTGGGCCTTTGCCGTACCAGATGCCAAACACGCCATCGTATTTTTTGCTCTGCGGGTACAGATCGAGCTGCTGCGTGCCCCAGACGGCGGTGGCGCCCAGTTCTTCATTCACGCCCGGCTGAAAGACGATGTGGTTGTCGGCCAGGTGTTTTTTGGCGGCCCACAGCGCTTGGTCGTAGGTGCCGAGCGGGCTGCCGCGGTAGCCGCTGATGAAGCCGGCGGTGTTGAGGCCTGCGGCGGCGTCGCGCTGGCGCTGCAGCATCGGCAGACGCACCAAGGCTTGCACGCCGCTCATGAAGGCGCGGCCTTGCGGCAGGGCGTATTTGTCGTCGAGCGAGACGGTTTCGAGGGCCTTGCGGACGGATTCGGGCAAAGGGGCGTTCATGGGTGTGTCTCCGGGGGGGGCGTGCGGGGTAACGGCCTTGTAGGTCGGTGGTGGGCACGCAAATAGGCGCAGATAAGGCAAGGAGTTTAGGCAGCTTGGCGCGACAAGTGCTTGCGTTTTCGTGCCATGTTTACCCTTGTTTTGGCAATAATCTTTCTTAAAATAGCCAAATAATGAACAGTCTTGACAAATTTGACATCGCCATCCTGCACGAGCTACAGCAGGATGCGCGCCTGACCAATGCCGAACTGGCGCAGCGCGTCGGCCTGTCGGCTGCGCCCTGCTGGCGCCGCGTGCGTGCGCTGGAGCAGGCCGGCTACATCCGCGGTTACCGCGCTGAAATCGACCGCCACAAGATCGGTCTGGGCGTGCTGGCCTTTGTGCGCCTGGACGCCGACCGCAGCACCGGCAACCTGACCCGCGCCATGGAAGAGGCCATCCGCCAAATCCCCGAAGTGGTGTCGTGTCACTACATCAGCGGTACCGGCACTTTTGAGCTACAGGTAGTGGCACGCGACTTGGCGAGCTTCTCGCAGTTCGCGCGCGAGGTGCTGCTGAACTTGCCGAACGTGAAAGACATGCACACCAGCTTCTCGCTCGGTGAAGTCAAGGCCGGCGGCGCGCTGCCGCTGGCGCATCTTTTTTGATAGCTGCTAGCGCAGGTATCAAAAGGGCTACAGGCCCATTTGACGCAAAATTACCGCGGCCACAGCGCCCACAGCCGCAGCCCTTGCTTGAGCCGCCCAGCAATGTCACCGGCTTCTCGCCCCCAGCCGGTGAAATAGTCGGCGCGCACGGCGCCGATGATGGCGCTGCCGGTGTCCTGCGCCAGCACCAGACGCTGGAACTGGCCAGCCGGGCCGCTCGAGGCCAACCACACCGGCGTGCCGTAGGGAATGCTTTGCCGGTCCACGGCAATCGAGCGCCCGGGCGTCAGTGCCACGCCCTGCGCGCCTTTGGGGCCGAACTGGGTGTCCAGCCCGGTCAGCGGCTCTTCCCGAAAGAACACATAGCGCGGGTTGCTCCACAGCAGTTCGTTGACGCGATCCGGATTGGTGGCGATCCAGGCGCTGATGCCGGGCCAGGTGGCGTCGCGGACCAGATTTTGGTCGAGTAGCCAGCGGCCAATGCTTTTATAGGGCTGCTCGTTGGTGCCGGCAAAGGCCACCCGCACCAGCCGCACACTGCCATCGGGCTCAGCGATGCGCAGGCGTCCCGAGCCTTGGATGTGCAGCACCATGGCCTCGACCGGGTCGGCCAGCCAGGCAATGGCGCGACCCTGCAAGGCGACTTGTGCCTGCGGCAGGGTCTCGATTTCCTGGCGCGTGTACCAAGGCTGGCGTGCCATCAGTCCAGGCGGCAGGCGGTACAGCGGTATGTTGTAGCCATTGCCGGGCAGGCGTGCGGCGTCCAGTTGTGGTTCGTAATAGCCGGTCAGCAGGCCATCGGCACTGCCGCTGGCGGCTTCGACCCGGTAAGGCTGCAGCCGCTGCAGCATCCAGGCGCGCTGTTCCTGGGCCGAGCCAATGCTCAGGCGCCGCACCTCGGGGCACAGCCGGGCAAAGGCAGCGGGCGGGCGTTCGCAACTGCGCACCCAGGCATTCCAGGCTTCGTGCAGCGCGTCGTCGGAGAACCCTGGGAGCTCCTCCCAGCCCACCGCCACCCAGCGGCTGGCGGGTTGGCCGATGGTGGGTGGCAGGCGCCCGGTGGTCAACGGTGCAGGCACCGAGGGTGCCGCAGGAAACAGGGGTGCTGAGGGCGAAGACGGTGGCGGCGTTGAGCAGGCGGCCAGCGTTCCTACAATCAAGGCTGCTAGGACATGGCGCAGGAGTGCAAATTTCATGGTTCTGATTTTGCTTGAAGCGCTGCTGGCGCTGTTGGTTCTGGTGCTGATCGTCTGGTGGACGATGTTTTCCGGCCGCAAAGGCGGCGAGCCGACGGTGCTGCCCCGAGACGATTCCCCGCCACCACCCGCGCCACCACCGCACTGATGCGGCGTTGAGGCGGCGCCGTGGTTGCGCCGCTGTCCTACAGATCGGTAGGCCGGGCAGCGTTACATTTTTTGTTATCTACAGGGGCAGTTTGCTTCCTGAACCGCTATTTCATATCCGACAGGAGTCTCCCCATGCGTACAAAAATGATTCTCGGCGCTGCCGCAGCAGCTATCTTCATCAGTGGCTGCGCCGACATGAACATGAGCGACACCCAACGGCGCACCGCCACGGGCGCCGGTGTGGGCGCGCTGGCCGGCGCGGTGCTCAGTTCTGCTACCGGTGGCCGCGCTGGCACCGGCGCTCTGGCCGGTGCTGCAGTGGGGGGCCTTGGCACCTACATCTGGTCGCAAAACATGGAAAAGCAAAAGCGCGAAATGGAACAGGCTACCCAGGGCACCGGCATCAACGTGTCGCAGACAGCTGACAACCAGCTGAAGATGGACATCCCCAGCGACATCTCGTTTGACACCGGTCGCTCGGACATCAAGGGCAACTTTGCCCCGATTCTGGACCGCTTTGCCGCGGGCCTGCGCGACAACCAGAACACCGATCTGCGCATCGTGGGTCACACCGACAACACCGGCAGCGACGCCATCAACAACCCGCTGTCGGTCGAACGTGCTGTCAGCACGCGCAACTACCTGACGATGCGCGGCGTCAGCGGTTCGCGCATTCACGTCGATGGCCAAGGCTCGTACCAGCCGATTGCTTCCAACGCCACGGCCAGCGGCCGCGCACAAAACCGCCGTGTGGAAATTTTTGTCGGCGAACGTCAGCGTTAAATATTTTCCGGCTGATTTTTAGCCAGCGCGCCACTTTTTGAGTGGCGCGCTTTTTTGTGTGTGCACCCCAACGGCTCAAGCCAAGGCTGGAGTTGCCTCCCTTTCACGGACACCTTCTTGTTTCTCAAGAAGGTGTCCAAGAGGCCTCATCCCAAGCCACCATATTCAGCGCAATTTCGCCAAGGAGTTCAACTGCCACACCACCTGCATCTGCAGTTGGGTGCGCAAATCCGGCACCATCGCTCCCCTGGCTGTGCCAAGTGCAAAGGGAGCGTGACCTATGGGCAAAGGCTACGGCCTGCCGCATCCGTGCTGAACGGGCCGACGCTGGCATAACGGCCAGTCGCAAACGCATTGCACGCCTGCTGCGCAACGGTTGAATCCGCCCAATACATCCGCATCGCCTTTGGCAACCGGTGCAAGGAGATGGGAGGGCGCCCCTCCATGGCACGGTGGGCGATGCCTATGACAACGCCATGGCCGATAGATTCTTTGCCAGCTTGGAATGTGAGCGCATTGCGCGGCGTACCTGCAAGACCAAGACCGAGGCCAGATGGGCTGTGTTGACTGGGATTGAAACTTGGTACAACCCACGCCGACAATCATTACCCGATTCAGTCCAAGAAAAGGATTGAGATCCAGAAGTCACATGTGTCCGTGGAAACGGGGTAACTCCAAATGCATGTTGGATGGACTTGCCAAGTCGCTGTATTTGCTTTGTCAGGGCGATATTATTTTAAGAAAAGGAATTTTTCTTAAAATAATAATAAATACGTATGATAATAAAAATGTAATAAGCGCGGTCGCGGGTATGCTAATGGCCGGATTTCCGCTAAATCCACTTATGGTAAATCCCAAGTCACCTTTTTTAAGCAGATAGATAAAAATGACATGGATTAGATAAATCCCTAAACTGGCCGAAGACAATGAATTTATTATAAGTAATAGCTTTTCGTTAGAGAGAAATTTTACTTTGCCAACTGAATATTTTATAAGTATAAATGTGGCTGCAGACGTCAAGATAACGTTCGGCGTCAGATAGCCATAAAAATAATCATTAAAAATCCCCTTGTTTCTTAAGGTGAGAAAATAGGTCCCCAGGGCAGTAATAGCAATGCTTGTAAAGAACAGCAAGGCGGCATACAGCGCTCTTGTTTTTATTATTTCTATTTTTCCTAAAAAAAATCCAAGAACTAAATATCCGGAATATCCTGATATAGCTAAAAAATCAATTCTACTTTTAATCCCTGTGGCTTGCTCTAAAAATGGAATAATTGCTACGGCAATAAACCATACTACAAGATAATAATGAATGAGGCCGCTATAAGAATTTCCTACCATCACTCTCAAAATAGGTAAAAATAAATAAATACCGATAATTACGTATAAAAACCACAAATGGTAGTAGGTTGGAGATAAAGCCAGACTATAAAAAGAATAATAAGATATTTCCCCCATGCCTTCGTAGTATTTTTTCCAGAAAATGTAAATAATTGACCAAGCGACTAAAGGTATAAGAACCTTGTTGACTCGCTTTATAAAAAACATCTTTAATGGTTCTATTTTTTCAAGTAAAAGACAGCCTGAAATCATTAGAAATAAAGGAACGCTCATTCGCACTATGGAATCATATATATTCCCTGTCATCCAGTGTGCTGCTGGTATTTCATTGTGCTGGTAGAGCAATGGCGCAGCAGAATGCAGAAGAACAACGCTGAAGGTTGCCACGACTCTGATGTAATCAATCCAAATATATTTATTGTTTGAGGTCACTTGAGATACCTTCATTTTGTCAAGCGCTTGGAGTTTTAGATTATGGTAGTAGCACATACCGTTGTTTTTGGCGGATGGCTGCTGCAGATCGTACTGGCCCCGCGTTGTGGTGATGTCTCTTGATATGCTTTGTTGCATAAATTCATTCTTTGCCACCGATAAGTGGCTTGGATGCGTAAACACCAGAAGATGTAAACACGCTCAGCGCAAGACAACTACAAGACAAATAAAAGGACCGACCACTGCAAGTGGCAAGTCCGATCAGCTGCTCTGGGGCCCGCTCTACGCGGGCATGGTGCTGCACAGCAGTGCCAGCGTGCCGGCCACCTTTGGTGCGCGCCTGCTGTTTGAGGCCGAGCTGCTGGTGCGCGGCAAAAGTGCCGCTATCAACCAGGCCAAAACGCCCATGCAGGTGCTCGCCGCCATGGACCAGGTCATTCCCTTTATCGAGCTGCCCGACCTGATCGTGCAGGCGCCGTCCAAGCTGAAGCAAGCCGGTCGGTCGGGGTGATCCAGGGGTGTCTCTCGGTCTGCATGGCTGGTTGAACTCCTAAATAAATAGCTGCAAGCGCAGGTTAAATCGGCATTTCAAGCATATTCACTACTGAATTGATTGATAGGCGTGCGGTTATAGCTATTAATTTTGTATTGCCTCCAACGCCACCGCCACCGGCCATGCGCAAAACGGCTGCGTGGAAATTTTCGTCGGCGAGCGTCTGCGCTGAAATCCGCAGACAGAGCGATCGAATGGGCGCTTGGCTGCGATTGTTTGGTCTCCATTTGATGGAGATCAGCCGGACGGGGTGGGGGATGCTGCAAATGCCGGGTTACGCTGCGATAACCCGATCCCGCGAGATGCGTGTAGATCCTGAATTGATAGCTGCAACCGCACGTTAAATCGCGCTTTGGAGCATTTCTACTACTAGAATTATTGAGATGCGTGCGGTTGCAGCTATCTTTTTTGCACTCCGATCACCAGACTCGCGCCATCGCACACCGCAATGCGTCAGCCGACGCACCTTCACCGAGACACTCCCATGGAAGCCTTGACCCAACTCGTCACCGCCATCAACGATTTCGTATGGGGCCCGCCCATGCTGGTTGCCATTTTGGGCACTGGCCTGTTTTTGCAATTGCGGCTGAAATTTATGCCGATTACCAAAATTGCCATCGGCTTCAGGATGATCTGGCGGGGCAGAAAACCTTCGGCCGATGCCCCTGGCGAAATCACGCCCTATGCCGCCTTGATGACCGCTTTGGCGGCCACGGTGGGCACTGGCAACATCGCGGGCGTGGCCACGGCCATCGCCATCGGCGGGCCGGGCGCGCTGTTCTGGATGTGGATGACCGCCTTGGTAGGAATGGCCACCAAGTACGCCGAAGTGCTGTTGGCCGTCCACTACCGCGAAAAGGATGACCAAGGTGAATATGTCGGCGGCCCGATGTACGCCATCAAGAACGGCCTGGGCCGCCACTGGCGCTGGGTTGGCACCGCCTTTGCACTCTTTGGCGGTTTGGCCGGTTTTGGCATTGGCAACATGGTGCAGTCCAACAGCGTGGCCCACGTCTTGCAAGCCAATTTCGGCATCAACCCCTGGGTTTCCGGTGTCGTGATGATGGCGCTGACCGGCTTCGTCCTGCTCGGTGGCATCAAGCGGATTGGCGCGGCGGCAGAAAAGCTGGTGCCTTTCATGTGCATCGGCTACATCGCCGTGTCGCTGGTGGTGCTGGGCCTCTATGTCGATCAAATCCCGGCGGCGTTAGCGCTGATTTTTCACAGTGCTTTCAATCCCACTGCGGCCACGGGTGGTTTCGCTGGCGCCGCCATCCTGCTGGCCATGCGCTATGGCGTGGCGCGCGGTATTTTCTCCAACGAAGCCGGCCTCGGCACGGCCGGCATTGCCCAGGCTGCGGGCCAGACCAAGAGTTCGGTCGAATCGGGCTTGGTCGGCATGATGGGCACCTTCATCGACACCATCATCGTCTGCACCATGACCGGCCTGGTGCTGATCGTCACCGGCGCCTGGAACAGTGGCCTCACCGGTGCGGCGCTCAGTTCCAGTGCGTTTGCGCTGGCCTTCCCGGGCATCGGGCCGTATCTGCTGGCGATCCCGCTGGCGGTGTTTGCCTTCACCACCATTTTGGGCTGGTCTTATTACGGTGAGAAATGCTGGGCGTACCTGCTGGGCAGCGCCGTGGAAAAGCCCTACCGTATCTTGTGGACGCTGTTTGTCCTGATGGGCTCGGTCACGCAGCTGGACTTTGTCTGGCTGGTGGCGGATACCTTGAATGCCTTCATGGCGGTGCCGAACTTGATTGCGCTGCTGCTGTTGTCGCCGGTGGTGGTGCGGTTGACGCAGGAGTATTTTGTGGAGCAGCGCAATACCTGAGCTGCAATTGTTGGGGTTGGATGCCAATGAGCGCGATGGCGGTGGCATTGGGCGGCTGGATGGGGCGGGCCGCCCGTAGGTCGGGTTAGCCCCAAAGGCGTAACCCGACAGGTTTTCTGAATCAAAGGCCACCCACTTCAGTTGGCGCCATCAACAATCCGCTGTCAGTTGAATGCGCTGTTAGCACATGCAACTCCCTGACGATGCGTGGCGTCAGCGTGATGCGTATCCACGTGGATGGCCAAGGCGCCTACCAGCCGATTGCGTCCAATGCCACTGCCAGGGGCTGCGCACAAAACCGCCACGTTGAGATTTTTGTCGGTAAGCGTCCGCACTGAGGCACTCACCACGGTTCAATCTGTTTTTCTAACTTGCGCTGGCGCGCGTTGTATTTTGAAAGCTGCACACCCTAAGTCGATATTTTTTACGTTGCCGATAAAAATATCAGCACATTTTATTTTAATTGATTGATTTAAAAGGGAAAATTTAATTGGTATAAAAAATGCTTTAGCCATGTGTGCAACCACAGTTGCAGCCTGCAAGGGTTTACTTGCTATTAGTGAGGTAACACATGAAAGCATTTTCTTGGAAGCACATGGCTGGTGCTTTTGCACTCGCCTGCACGCCGCTTTTGACGCAAGCAGCACCGATTTATTACACAGACTGGGCTCCTGCACAATCAGTCAGTTTCTCTGCACTTCCGCCACCAGACATTTCTGGACGGATTGCCGGCTACATGTGGTACTGCGACCCTGCAATTCCCAACGGCACTTGTTCTGGCACCCATGCTTTTCCCGACATGGCGGAATTCCGATACGCTTTTAACTTGCCCAGTAGGGCAGATTTTGGTCTTCCGCTTTATATCCAGAATGCCTACATCTCTGTGGCTGCCGACGATTACTTCTCACTCTACGTCAACGGTAACCTAAAAACACCCAACGGCGTGTGGCATGACGATACGGGAGGCAGTGAGGTTACTTTCGATTTAACGAGCTCTCTCATCCTCGGGGCACCGAATGAAATTCTCATTTTTGCTTGCGATGGCAATCCGCCTAATCCGCGCGTTGCCGCCGGCGCAACGCCTGCGGGAGGCTGGGGCGGGTGCCCGAAAGCCTCGGATCGGGTGAACAGTTGGCTGCTGACGGATGGGCTGATCGAGGTTAATTACAACACCCCAGGAGGCGCGACTGTCTTCCGTACCACCTTAAACAGCACGAGTGCAGAAGAGCTTACCAATTGGGAAGCGCGCGGCGCTTTCACGGTACCTGAACCGGGCAGCGTCTTCTTGGTCATTGCGGGGGTGGGCTGGCTGCTAGTGCGGCGCAAGGGAGGCAGCATGGCTGCCAAAGGATCTCAGGCAGCGCAGACGCAGGTCTTCCCAGTGGTGTAAAGCTGTTTTTGGATCAAAAAAGCTGTGTTATTGGGGGTCGGATTTCAATTGGCGCGATGGCTCTGTATTCCGCCCACGGGGATAGAGCACGAGTTTTTTGTCTGCAAGCGTCCAAAAAATTGTGATCCAACCCCATGACCTGCTGTTGTGGGTTATCAAACTATTGAATTCACGGTGTGCGATGGCGGCAGGTTGTAGGTCGGGTTAGCCCAAAGGGCGTAACCCGACAGGTTTTTCGGCTCCGGAAATGTCGGGTTACGCTGCGCTAACCCGACCTACGCGATAAACGCAATCCTGATTTGATAGCTGCTACCGCACGTTAAATGGCTGTTTCAAGCCTATTAAACGCTGAGTTTATTGAAATACGTGCGCTAGTAGCTATCAATTTTGCATGGCGCCCACGTCTCACAGCACGCGGTGCTGTAGCGCTGGCAGTTGCATCCGCACTTGCTGCACGCGCGTGGCGTGCAGCTCGCTCAGGACCACGCCGGTGCCTTGGGCTTGCAGCGCCAGCACCTCGCCCCACGGATCGATGGCCAGGCTGTGGCCCCAGGTGTGGCGGCCGTTGTCGTGCACGCCGCCTTGGGCTGCGGCCAGCACGTAGGCCTGGTTTTCAATGGCGCGGGCGCGCAGCAGCAGTTCCCAGTGCGCCTGGCCGGTGGTGTAGGTGAAGGCGCTGGGCACCAGCAGCAGGTCGGCGCCGGCGCGGGCGTGTTGGCGGTACAGCTCGGGAAAGCGCAGGTCATAGCAGACGCTTAGACCGATGCACCAGCGGTGGCCGTCGCCGGACGGCAGGTGAAACTGCACCGGCGCCGTGCCGGCCTCGATGGTGTGGCCTTCGTCGTAGTGCTCGCGGCCATTGTCGAAACGGAATAGGTGGATTTTGTCGTAGCGCGCCACGCACTCGCCGGTGGGGGCATACACCAGACTGCTGTTGCGCACGCGCTGCGCGTCGCCACTGTCCGTGCAGGCCAGCGGCAGTGTGCCGCCGACCAGCCACAGGCCCAGTTCGCGGGCGGCGCTGGCCAGAAAATCTTGCACTGGCCCGTGGCCGAAGGGCTCGGCCAGCGCCAGTTTGTCGCTGTCGCGCAGCCCCATCACCGAGAAATATTCGGGCAATACCGCCAGTTCGGCGCCCAGGGCGGCGGCCTGCTCCAGCAGCGTGCGCGCTTGCGCCAGGTTGTCGGTCAGGCGAGGGGACGAGACCATCTGGATGGCGGCAATTTTCACGGGGCAACTCCTTCTGCGCTCGGCGCTGTGGGTGATGTGGGTGATATGGGTGATATGGGTGATGGTGCTTTGTCGGCTGCGGCGGCGGCCTTGCTGCCGCGTGCGATGCGCTCGACGCGCGGATCGGCCCAGGTGCCGTCAATGCGAAATTCTTGCGTCGCCGCCTGCATCAGTGGGCCGCGCAAAAACATCTGTGCCAGAAAGCTGCCCAGGCCAATCACCGGGTTGATGGCGGTGGCTACCAGCGAGGCGGTCATGGCGTTGATCTCGGGCACGACGACGACGTGCAGGTTTTGCGTTTCGTCGGCCACGTTGGCGCTGCCTTCCATCAGTACGGCGGCGTTGACGCCTTTCATTTGCAGGTTGTTGGTGCTGGCCACGCCATCGGTCAGGGTGACGTCGCCGCGCACAAAGTCAAAGGCAAAGCCCTGGCTGAAGACGTCGCGGAAATCCAGCGTCAGCCGCCGCGGCAGGGATTGCAAACTGAGCACGCTGAGCAGTTTGGCCAAGCCGGGGTCGGCCTTTAAAAACTGGCCGGATTCGATGTCTAGGTGGATCTGCCCGTTCATTGAGGTGTAGTCGGGACTCAGGGGCGCGCCGCGCCAGGCCACCTGTCCCTGCATTTGTCCCTTGCCCCGGCGCACCACGTCGGCCATGCCAAAGCGTTGCAGTAGCGCGCCCGTGTCGCGGATGTCCAACTGAAAATTGAGCGCGGTACGCCGCTGTGCGCCCTGGGCCGTAGCGGGGGTGGTCGGGTTCGGTAACGCCCAGTTGCCGGAGGCGCTCAGCGCAGCGTCGGGCGTGGTCAGGTTGAATTTGCTCAGGCGCCATTCGCGCTGTGCGCCTTCGCCGGCGCGGTTGTGGGCCTCCACCTCCAAGCGGCCCAGGGCGTGGCCGCGCAGGTGCAGGTCGTTGACCACAATGTCCAGCGCTGGCAGGGTGCCGGGCTGTTCGTTGAGCAAGGCTTCCACCTCGGTGTCGGCGCTGGGTGGCACCGTCAGGTGCGACAGGCGGGCCAACAGGCGTCCGTTGGCAGCTTGCGGCGCGCCGGCCTGGTGGTATTCCAGGTAGCCACTCAATTCGCTGGCGTCCAGATTGGCGCGCCACACCCCGCCCTCGTGCGCACCGCCGGCCACCACGTTGTGCAGGGTGCGGCCCTGCACCGTGAGCGCGGGGGTGCGCAGCGCCAGTACGGTCGGCAGGTAGTCGGTGCTGGGGGCGGTGGCGGGGGCGGACGCCGTGGTCGCTGTGCCGGTGTTTTTATCGACTGGCAACAACACCGCCTCCCAGGCATCGACATCGACCAGCGCGGTATGGACGTTGGCTGCCACGCCGTGCGCCGGCATTGGCGCGGCCTCGTCCGGCGCCAGCCCGATGGCGATGGCGCCGCGCAGCACGCGTGACGCAGCGCCGCTGATGTCGCGCACATAACGCACGTGGCCCAGCGCGCCGGCGTCCAGCGTCAGCTGGTCTTGCAGCGCAGCGTCGGATGCCAGCGACTCGGGCGTCAGCTCGGTGGTGTAGCGCATCGGCAGGGCGCTGTCGGCGCCTTTACTGAGCGGCGCGGGCAAGGACAGGGCCAGGCCTTGCAGGCTGGTGTGGACCACTATTTCTGGCACGCCCCGGCGCATCGTCAGGGCCAGCGTATAGGGCGTGCTGCCGTTGGCGTGGCGTGCCAGTTGCGATAAAAAGCCCAGCTCGCGGGCTTGGGCCAAGCCTTCGGCGGAGGCCACACCCTGCGCGCGCATTTGCAGTGCGCTGGCGCTGGGTGGGGCGTTGGCGGCTAACACTTGCATACCGCCTTCGAGTCGCACTTCGCCGCCCAGTGCCTGGGCTTGCACGCCTTGCAGGGTAAAGCCGTTGTCGGTGAACTGCACCACGCCGCGCGCGCGGGTCAGCGCCGGCGTGTCGGGTGTCATGCGCACGTCGCTGCTGGCCAGCGTGACGCCGCCGCGCACTGTGGACTGGTGCAGGTCGCTGATCGGCAGGCGCAAGTCCAGTTGCAGGTCGGCGCTGCCGCTGCCCGTGGCTTGCGCCAAGGCATGGTGGATCAGGCCGTCGATGGGCGAGCTTTTGACGATGTCCAGGAACTCCGGCAGCGGCCCCCGCGCTTGCGCCGAGACTTCGACCACCGGATGGGCGAGATCGGCAATCTGCGTCTGTGCCTTGCGGATGTGGATATTGCGCGCACCGGTGAATAGGCCGGTGGCACCGATGACGTGCATTGACGAGCGCTCAAACACCAGTTGACCGCTCAAGCGCGTCAATGCTGGCCAGGGCCGTTCGCCTTTGGGTTGCACGCTGGGCGGCACAAAGGCGTAAGTGGCGTTTTGCACCTGCGCAGCAATGCGAAATTCGCCCTGTTTCGGGTCGTTGAAGGGGATGTCGTGCAGGTCGCCCTTGACGCGAAAGGCCACGCTGCTGGTGTTGCCGGCGAGTACCGCGTCGCGCACATAGTGGCGCGCATCGGCCGGGATGACCAGGGGCAGGTAGCGGTGCACGCGCGTGCCATCGCCGCGTGTCAGCGTGCCGTTCAAATCGAGCACCCCCGGAAAGCGCGACCCACTGCCCGAGCGCGCTGGGTCACTGGTGCGCCAAGTGGCGCGCAACTGGCCCTGGGCGTCGGCGTTGGCAAAGCGTGTCTCGCCCACTTGCACGCTGATGTGCGGGCCGTCTTTAGCGTCCTTGCCGTCTTGGTTTTCGATCTTCCAATGCACTTCGGACGCTAGCTGGTGCAGCGCCAGCACCGGGTCTTCAAAAATGCCCGGCAGCAGCAGCGCGCCATCGGCCATGCGCAGGGTGGCTTTGCCGCCGGCTTGTGTCATCTCGGCATCGACCGTTGCGCCGCGCAGGCCGATAACGCCAGCGCTGGCGGCCTCGGGCGTGTCGGCCACTGCCAGTCCGCGCACGCGGGCCTTGATTTGGTAGCGGCCCTGCGCATTGAACGGGCCTTGCCATGTCGCCTGCAGCGCCTCGACCTGGCCTTGGGGTGCGTAGGTGCGCAGGGCGTTGTGGGCGGCGTCGCCCAGTGGCAGGCCCTGTGCAATCCGGGCCAGCGCGGCCAGATCCAGGCGGTCGGCGGTCAGTTCGCTGCGCTCTTGGCCGGCGCGCCCGCCGCCGTCGCTGTGTTGCAGGCGCAGATTGCCGCCCGGCCAGCGCAGGCCGTCGTCGGTCACAAACTGCAGTCCCTGGGTCGAGGCTTCAAAGCCGCCGTCCAGCCGGCGCCCGGTGACCCGGCCTTGCACCTGCGGCAATGCCAGCGGCTGCAAATTCTGGCCCAGCGTGGCGCGCACCTGGGCCAGCGCGATGTCGGCACTGCCGCCGACGACTTGGCCACGCGCCACGTCCACCCAGGCGCGCACGGCGCCGTGGCCTTGGGCCAGATCGATGCCGGGGTCGAGCTTCAAGTGATGGCGCAGCTGCGCGGCGTCGATGCGCGTGAAATCGGCAAACAGCTGACCGCTCCATTGCTGCCAATCGCCGCGGTGGGTGGACAGCAAGGGCTGTCGAAAGCGACCCATCAACGTAAAGCGCTCACCCCAGGCGGCTGGCGGTGTGGCGTCGATGCGCAGGCGGTGGCGCCAATTGCCGTTGCGCAGCAACATATCCACCGCGTCCAGCGCCAGCGGTGGGGCGCCGCGCAGTTCGTCCGTCCAGCGCAAGGTGCCGCCGCGCACCACCACTTCGGTCTGGCCAAACAGCCAGTCGGCGGCGCGGGTGTCGCCGGAAGAGGTGTCGGAAAACAGCAATCCGGCGATAAAGATGCGCCCGTCGGCGGTGCGGCGAATGTCCAGTTCGGGGCGCTCGATGTAGAGCTGTTCAAACCCCAGGCGCCACAGCGAGCGCGGCGACAGGGCGACCACCACCCGGGGCAGGCGCAGCGCTTCGCGGCCTTGCGCGTCCAGCAGCGCCACGTCGCCCAGTTCGACCGCCGGGATCAGGCCGTCGCTGCGCGCGCTCAAAGTGCCTATGCGCACCGGTATCCCCAAGGCGTGTCCGGCCTGCTCTTGCAGCTGCACGCGGTAGTCGCCGATACGCGGCACAATCCAGCCGTGAAGTGCCCCCCAGGCTGCTGCCAGCACCAGCAGAACCACCAGCATCAATCCCAGAGACCACCGCGCCAACCATGCCGCTGATTTCAGCAGGCGTGAGGGGTGCGAAGAAGGTGGCAAGGGGTCATGCATGGCGGGCTTGGGGGAGGCAGGAATTATGACCCGCGCTCCTAGTGTGGGTTCCATGCGACCCCGGTCGTTTTACATGCGGCTTACCCTGGCCGCGCAGGCCATGCAGACAGCTCACCTTGACAGCACCGCCCCCGAAGTTCACTGCCCCGCAGCAGCCTATTCGCGATTTTTTCAGCGCCTGCACCGCCGTTATGGCGCGCAACTGTCCTTTCTGGAGCCCGGCGCGCCGGTGCGCTCGCGCATGGCCAGCACCCTGGCCGCGTTAGAGGCCCGCGGCAACGACGTCGGCACCGCCCTGCGCATCCTGCGCCAGCTGGTGCTGGAGCGGCTGATGTGCCTCGATTGCGCCGAGCAAGCCCCGCTAGAGACCATCACCCGCGCCATGACCGATCTGGCCGAGCTGGCGCTGGACCGGGCCTGCCAGCAGGCGCGTGCCGACCTGGATGAGCGCTACGGCCCCCCCTGCGGGCCGCAGGGCCAGGAGGTGCAGTTGTGGGTGATCGGCATGGGCAAGCTGGGCGCGCGTGAACTCAATGTGTCTAGCGACATCGACCTGATCTACGTCTATGAGCACGACGGCGAGACGCGTGGCCGGCCCGATGGGCGTGGGCGCATCTCGCACCACGAATACTTTGCCTATGCCGTCAAGACCATCTACAGCCTGATTGGCGACACCACCGAGCACGGCTTTGTGTTTCGCGTCGATCTGGCGCTGCGCCCGAACGGCAACTCCGGCCCGCCCGCCGTGTCGCTGGCCGCGCTGGAGGAATACCTGCAGGTGCAGGGGCGCGAATGGGAGCGTTTTGCCTGGCTCAAAAGCCGCATCGTGGCGCCCGCTGCCAGCATTGCCAGTCCGGCGGTGCAGGCGCTGCGCGCGGTGGTGCTGCCGTTTGTCTTTCGCCGTTACCTAGACTACAGCGTGTTCGACGCACTGCGTGCGCTGCACCAGCAAATCCGCGACCACGCGGCCAAGCGCAGCGCCGGCCGGCCTGAGCGCGCCAACGACGTCAAGCTCTCGCGCGGCGGCATCCGCGAGATCGAGTTCACCGTGCAGTTGCTGCAGGTGGTGCGCGGCGGCCAGTTCCCTGAATTGCGCCGGCGTCCGACGCTGGAAGCCCTGCAGCGCCTGGCCGAGGCCGGGCTGATGCCGCAGCAGACCGCACAGGCGCTGGCCGAGGCTTACACCTTTTTGCGCCGCGTCGAGCACCGCATCCAGTACCTTGACGACCAGCAAACCCATGTCCTGCCGACACGCGACGACGATTTGGGCTGGATTGCGCAGACCCTGGGCTGCGCCGACAGTTGCAGCTTTTTGCACCAGTTGGACGCACACCGCGAATTGGTGGCGCAAGAATTTGACACCTTGCTGGGCGGCAACGATAAAAAAACATGCCAGGGCGGTGGCTGCGGCGCGCAAAAAAACGGCTCCGCTGCCCCGCCCGAGCTGCAATCGCTGCTCGATACGCTGCCGCCGTTGCTGCGCGAGCGCGTGGCCGAATGGCGCAGCCATGCGCGTGTGCTGGCGCTGCGCGACGAAGCGCGCGCGCGCCTGTTTCGCGTGGTACAGCGCACCGCACAATGGGTCAAAGAGGGTACGGTCAACGAAGCGGCCGCCGTGCGCCTGGTCGATTGGCTCGAACCGCTGTTGCGCCGCGAAAGCTACTTGGCGCTGCTGCTGGAGCGTCCGGCCGTCCATGAGCAAATGCTGCACCTGCTGGGTGCGGCGCGTTGGTCGGCGCGCTACCTGCTGCAGCACCCTGGTGTGATTGACGAACTGGCGGGCAATTCGCTGCTGTCCGAGCGCTTTGTCGCCGCCGACTTTGAGCGCGATTTGCAGCTGCGCCTGGCCTCGGTGCGCTCGACGCAGGAAGACGACACCGAAACCCTGCTCAATCTGCTGCGCCGTGCCCACCACGCCGAAACTTTTCGCACCTTGGCACGCGACGTCGAAGGGCGCCTGACGGTCGAACAGGTGGCCGACGACCTGAGTGCGCTGGCCGACAGCGTGCTGCGCATCACCGCGCAGTGGTGCTGGGCCCGCCTGAAAAACCGCCACCGCGACGAGCCGCAATTCGCCATCATTGGCTACGGCAAGCTGGGGGGCAAAGAGCTCGGCTACGGTAGCGACCTGGACATCGTGTTTGTCTTTGACGATGACGACGAGCGTGCCCCTGAGGTCTACGCCGCCTTTGTGCGCAAGCTGATCAACTGGCTGGCCGTCAAGACCGGTGAGGGCGATCTGTTCGAGATCGATACTGCGCTGCGCCCCAACGGCAGCTCGGGCCTGCTGGTCACCAGCTTTGAGGCCTACGCCAACTACCAGCAGCAGCGCGGCAGCAACACCGCCTGGACCTGGGAACACCAGGCCATGACGCGCGCGCGCTTTGTGTTGGGCAGCGAGGCCCTGCGCGCTCGCTTTGATGTGGTGCGCGAGGCCGTCATCAGTGCCCCGCGCGATGCAGCGGCGCTGCGCGCAGAAATTGTTGCCATGCGCGAGCGCGTGCGCCAGGCCCACCCGGTGCACAGTGACAAATTTGACGTCAAGCACAGCCCCGGTGCCATGGTGGACGCCGAATTTGCCGTGCAGTACCTGGTGCTGTCGCAATCGGGCACACACCCGCAATTGCTCGGCAACGTCGGCAATATCGCCCTGTTGCAACGCGCCGAAGAAACTGGACTGCTGCCCGCTGGCGTGGGCAATGCCGCTGCCGCTGCCTATCGCCAGCTGCGCAGCGTGCAACACAAGGCGCGGCTCGATGAGGCGTCGCTGGAAGTCGAGCCGGCCACGCTGGAGCCAGAGCGCCGCGCCGTGCTGGCGCTGTGGACGGCGGTATTTGGCGCTCCTTTCGCTGTGGCTTGAGGGCGTCCGATAGGCCCCCGATGGCGATGCCCATAAACTTCTGCGCTCGGGTGTCAGGGAATTCCCTTGGCGCATTGCCAGTGACGTATCGCCACACGGTCTGATAATTCGCCCATTACCATGAAACTCATTGCCCTCAATATCGAGTCCATTCAGCTCGGCCAGCCGCTGCCGTTTGCGCTGCGCGCCGCCAGTGGCGCTTTGTTGGCGCGAAGAGGTTATGTCATCCGCTCGCGCTCAGAGTTGGACTCGTTAATTACGCGCGGCGTCGAGCTGTGCATCGATACCACCGAGTCCGGGGACAGCCATCGCCACTATTTGGCCCGTTTGCAAGGTTTGTTGCTGTCGGATAAGTCGTTGGGCCACATTGCTTCTGTCAAATTGGCGGCGGCCGGCCAAAGCCCGCGTGGCAGCGCCTTGGGCGCTGCGCTGGACTGGACGGGCCAGCAAACGCGTGCCACGCAGCTGCTGCGCTCGCCTCAGTCGGCAGACTTCAGTTCACGATTTTGGGCGCTGCATGAAGACCTGGTGCAATCGAGCCAGCAAGTGCCCGACGCCACGCTGTTGGCACTGGTGCATATCTCGGCGCAGGAAACCCGCATGTACAGCGCCACGCACAGCATGTTGGTGGCCTGCGTCTGCATGATCGTGGCGCGCAGCACGCTGCGCTGGCCCGAAGCGCAGGTGCGGCGTGTCGGCTGTGCCGCCCTGGGCATGAACCTGGCCATGACCGAGTTGCAAGACCAGTTGGCGCTGCAGACCGAGCCGCTGGACGCGGGGCAGATCGCCGCCGTCGAAAGCCACGCGCTGCGCTCGGCTGATTTGCTGCAGCAGATGGGCTTTGACGACCCGGTGGTGCTCGAAGCCGTGCGCCACCACCACCACCGTGCACCCGGCTCGCTGGCCAACAAGACCGAAACCCAGCAGGTCGCGCGCCTGTTGCAGCGCGCCGACATTTTTGCTGCCCGCTTGGCGCCGCGTGCGGCGCGTACCCCCATGCCGGTCACGGCCGCCATGCAGGCCTGTTACTACGACGAAGAACAGCAGGTGGACGAAGCCGGCGTGGCCATCGTCAAGACGCTGGGCGTGTATCCGCCCGGCGCTTTTGTGCGCTTGACCAGCCAGGAGGTGGGGCTGGTATTCAAGCGCGGCAGCACCGCCACCACGCCGCGCGTGGCCGTACTGCTCAACCGCGACGACATGCCCACCGGCGAGATGATTCCGCGCGACACGGCGTTGCCCGCCTGGAAGATCACCGGCGCGGTGGCACAGCGTGACGTGCGGGTCAGTATTTCCCTCGAGCGCCTGCTGGCCCTGGTGTGAGATAGCGCCCGCCGCTGGCGCCGCAGCGCTGCAGAACCTCACTTTTTGCAACACAAAGAGACGGGAACTTTCCCGAAATTGCGGCACCATAGTGGAATGCGGCTGGTGTCTGGCCCCCTTCTTTTACTGTTGTGATGCCTTTCAGGCGTGTGCCTGACTGAAAACCCTGGAGTGCTCCTCCTCCCTCCCTCTCTTTCTTCGCTTCGGGGCGCATCACAACATTTTTATTCCGGCCTGGCGTGCTAGACAGGCCTTGTGAACAGGCTCTTTCGGCCCCCTACAATCGGGTCCCTATGAGCCTCACAACCCTTACTGCCCTGTCGCCGCTGGATGGCCGCTACGCCGCCAAGCTTTCTGTTCTGCGCCCCATCATGAGTGAGCACGGTTACATGCACCGCCGTGTGCAAGTGGAGATGGCGTGGTTCATGGCGCTGTCGGATGCCGGTTTTGCCGAATTCAAACCGCTCACCGTTGGCGCCCGCGCCTACCTGTTGGGCTTGGTGAAAAATTTCTCGGAGGCCGACTGCGCCGCCATCAAGGAATTTGAAAAAACCACCAACCACGACGTCAAGGCGGTCGAGTACTGGATCAAGAGCAAGTTTGAAGCGCGTCCAGAACTGGAAAAAGCCACCGAATTTGTCCACTTTGCCTGCACCAGCGAAGACATCAACAACACCAGCCACGCGCTGCAACTGCGCTCCGGGCGTGACCAGGTGGTGCTGCCGGCATTGGATCGCATCATCCTCAAGCTGCGCGAGATGGCGCATCTGCACGCTGGCGTGCCCATGCTCAGCCGCACGCACGGCCAGACTGCCAGCCCAACCACCGTCGGTAAAGAGCTGGCCAACGTCGTGGTGCGCCTCCAAACAGCGGTGGAGCGCATTGCCGGCGTGAAGATCATGGCCAAGATGAACGGCGCGGTCGGCAACTACAACGCCCACTTGGCGGCGTGGCCCGACTTCGATTGGGAAGCTTTCAGCAAAAACGTCGTTGAAACCCCCGAGCCGATGGGCCTGGGCCTGACCTTCCAGCCCTACAGCATCCAGATCGAGCCGCACGACTACATGGCCGAGCTGTTTGATGCCGTGGCGCGGGCCAACACCATCCTGATCGACCTGTCGCGTGACATCTGGGGCTATGTCAGCCTGGGCTACTTCAAGCAGCGCCTCAAGGCCGGCGAGATAGGTTCCAGCACCATGCCGCACAAGGTGAATCCGATCGACTTTGAGAATGCCGAAGGCAACCTGGGCCTGGCCAATGCGCTGCTCAAGCACCTGTCGGAAAAACTGCCGATCAGCCGTTGGCAGCGCGACCTGACCGACAGCACCGTGCTGCGCAACATCGGCGTGGCGCTGGGCTATGCCGCGCTGGCCTACAGCTCGCTGCTCACCGGCCTGAACAAACTCGAACTGAACGAGGCTGCGCTGGCCGAGGATCTGGACGCCGCCTGGGAAGTGCTGGCCGAACCGATCCAGACGGTGATGCGCCGCTATGGCGTGCAGGGCGCCTATGAAAAGCTGAAAGAAGTGACGCGCGGCCAGACCGTGACCGCCGCTGATCTGCATGGCCTGATTCGCTCGCTGGAGATTCCCGACGCTGAAAAAGAGCGCCTGCTGGCCATGACGCCAGGCAGCTACACCGGCAAGGCGACCGAACTGGCGCGCCGCGTCTAAGGTAGCGTAATTTTAAGTATTTTTGGTCTCAAGCGCTTATGCTGTAAGCGCTGATAGCTATCATTTTCAATGCCCTGGCCCCCCAGGGCATTGCTTTTTACGGACCCCCGTCCACCCCTTTGGGACTGCCCATGGCCATCAAATCCACCATCTTCAAGGCGAACCTGCAAATCGCCGACATCGACCACGGCTACTACGCCGACCACGCGCTGACCCTGGCACGCCACCCGAGCGAGACCGACGAACGCATGATGGTGCGGCTGGTCGCCCTGGCGCTGCACGCGCACGAACTGCAGGACACCTGCCACGGCGACGGCACGCTGGCGTTTGGCGCCGGCTTGTCCGACCCGGACGACCCGGATGCCTCGTTGACCGACTTCACCGGTCGCAAGCGCCTGTGGATCGAGGTCGGCCAGCCGGAGGACAAATCGATCAGCAAAGCCTGCAGCAAGGCCGATGCCGTGGTGCTGTACGCCTTCAACCACGCCGCCGAAGTCTGGTGGAAGGGCATTGAAACCAAGCTCTCGCGCCTGGAGAAGTTGCAGGTCTGGCGCATCCCGTCCGAGGCCGCGCAAGAACTGGCGCAATTGGCCCAGCGCAGTATGCAATTGCAGGCGACGGTGCAGGAGGGCGCCATCACCCTCAGCAGCACGCAGGGCAGCGTGCATGTGGAGCCGTTGCGCTGGAAGTGAGCCGATCGGCCGCGCGCTATAGCGCCGCCTTGGGCAGCAACTCCATGCCGATGCGCTGTGTCAGTTCGCTGTAGCTGATGGGCGGACCGACGCGCGCGTCGGCGCTGTTGGCCTGCCAATGCGCCCAAGCCTTGTGTGTGCTCGGGTCGTACACCAGCTTGAACAAGTGCGTCGGCACGGCCACCTGGCCGGAGCCGATGGCCGGGCTGCCGGGCGCAAACACCGGACCGGTGATGACATACACCTCACCCTGGGCACGCAGCGCGTACTGGCGCGTGTCGTTTTCAATTTTTGCCCACGGCCCAGAATTTTGCTTGGGATTCTGCGGAATCATGTTGGCCAGGCTGAACGACTGCGCCATGGCACTGGCGCTGGGCATATTGCCCGCCGGCGCCATGTGGCCCCGGGCGTAGCCGCTGCCTTTGTAGTCGCTCAGTTCGGCGCGCTCGGCGCGCGGCAGGCGGGCGTCGGCAAAAAAGCGGTCGGTGCGCTTTTCGCCGCGCGCCGCCAGGGTCGATTCCCGGCTCAAGCGCTCGGCGACAAACACCGGTGTGCGTGTGTTGCCGCTGTGCAGCACGGCAAAAGCGTCGTAGCACAACTCGCGCAGCCGGGGCGCGGGCGGGGTGCGCGGTGTGACGCCACCGGCAAAAAATTGCGGACAGTCCTTGAAGCTGGTCGGCACCAGCGCTGCCGTGGACTTGCTGACCGCGCCCGTCTTATGCGCCGGGGCGCTGGCGCTGGGGCGCTCGAAGCCGGGCAGGGGGAGGGAGGGCAGCACGCCGCAGCTAGAGGCCTGGAACAGCACCACGCCGCTGGTGACCAGCCACACGCTGGTGCGCCGCAACAGCGGCCAAGGCAGACGCGATTTTGTTGCCTGACGGCGTGGAGATTTTTTGGGGAGAGCCATAGGAAAAAAGCAGTGCGTGAAGAAAAAATCACCAGCGCCGCCGCTGCGCAGGCACTCCGGACAGCGAACAGCCCGGAGTGCTCAGACCGGGGGCAGGCGTGGCACGGCAACGCTGGCGCCTGGCCCTGGCGCAAAGCGCAGGGAGTGAGAGGTGCAGCGGGGGGGGGGAGAGAAACCGGGCGCGCGCGGCGCCGTTACATGAAGAAAGGCATCAAAAGTGGCTTTTTCGCTTACCAGTCAAGCGCTTTAAGCTATGAATTCAATAGTTGTCGAAGCGTAGCGCTTTGTGCATCAACGTGCAGCTGCAGAGGTGAATAGACCTTCTTGGCGCTGCCGTATACGCTCTCCTGCAGAGGCGCCCTTTCATGCCGTACGCACATAACCTTGAAAGTGTCTGGCCTTGGACAACTGCCCCGCATCCTTCTAAGCTGGCTGTCTCGACTTATTGCCTCAAGGACTCCGCCATGTCTTCCGTTCCCAGCACGTCCGCCGTGCCCCAGCACGTCTTGCCTTCGTACCTGCAGGCCGACCACCTCGGCCCGTGGGGCAACTACCTCAAGCAGGTGGACCGTGTCACGCCCTACTTGGGCCACCTGTCGCGCTGGGTGGAAACCTTGAAGCGCCCCAAGCGCATCCTGATCGTGGATGTGCCGATCGAGATGGACAACGGCACCATCGCCCACTTCGAGGGCTACCGCGTGCAGCACAACCTCAGCCGTGGCCCGGGCAAGGGCGGGGTGCGCTTTCACCAGGATGTGACGCTGTCCGAAGTGATGGCGCTGTCGGCCTGGATGTCGGTGAAGAACGCGGCCGTCAACGTGCCCTATGGCGGTGCCAAAGGCGGCATCCGCGTCGATCCGAAAAAGCTCTCGCGCGCTGAACTGGAGCGCATGACGCGCCGTTACACCAGCGAGATCGGCTTGATCATCGGCCCGACCAAGGACATCCCAGCGCCGGACGTCAACACCAACGGCCAGATCATGGCCTGGATGATGGACACCTACTCCATGAACACCGGCTCCACCGCCACCGGTGTCGTCACCGGCAAACCGGTCGATCTGGGCGGCTCGCTGGGGCGCAACGAAGCCACCGGGCGCGGCGTGTTCACGGTGGGCGTGGAGGCGGCGCAGCACCTCGGTCTGAAGATCGAAGGCGCGCGCGTGGCAGTGCAAGGTTTTGGCAACGTCGGTGGCACCGCCGGGCGGCTGTTTGCCGATGCAGGCGCGCGGGTGGTGGCGGTGCAGGACCACACCGGCACCCTTTACCAAGAGGCTGGAATGGACGTGCCGGCGCTGCAAGCGCATGTGCAGCAGACCGGCGGCGTCGCCGGCTTTGCGGGCGCTGAAGTGCTGGCCCACGAGGCCTTCTGGGGCGTGCCGTGCGACATCCTGATTCCGGCCGCGCTGGAGAGCCAGATCACCGCCGATAACGCCGACCAGATCCAGGCGCGCCTGATCATTGAAGGTGCCAACGGCCCGACCACCCCCGAGGCCGATGACATCCTGCACGACAAGGGCGTGCTGATCCTGCCCGACGTGATCGCCAACGCCGGTGGCGTGACGGTGAGCTATTTCGAGTGGGTACAGGATTTTTCCAGCTTCTTCTGGAGTGAGGAAGAAATCAACGCCCGTCTGGTACGCATCATGAAAGAAGCCTTTGCCGGCATCTGGCAGGTGGCGCAAGAGCACCAGGTGAGCCTGCGCACCGCCACCTTCATCGTTGCCTGCACCCGCATCCTGCACGCCCGCGAAATGCGCGGTTTGTACCCTTGAGATAGGACTGTCCGGCCAACGCAGCCGGCACTTTCGCCAACCCCACCGCCTCTGGCGCCCGCCCAACGGAGCCCGGGGCTTTTTTCAGCCGGTGGCGTCTTCGGCGGGCCGGCCTGACAGGGCCTCCCGCACCGCCCTGGGTGCGCCAACCGGTGCGGCCACGCTCATCTCCAGGCAGAACGGCTGGGCGCAGGACGCGCGCAAGGCGTAGGGGCAGCCCACGGTTTGGCACAGACCGGCTTCGCGCTCGCGCTCGCGGGCGATCTCTTCTTCCTTGGCTAGCTGTCCACTGGCTTGCAACTGCGCCTGCTGCACCCAGGGGTCATGGCGCGCTTGCAACATGTCGCGGCCATACACGGCCGCTCCTGCCGCCGCCAACAGTGGCTGAAAATCCAGCACCAGCAGGGCACTGGTGCGCGCCGCCGCCGGCTCCATGCCCTGCAGCACCAGCGCCAACACCCCCGACTGCAAGTTTTGCGCCGCGCCGGTGTAGGCCGTCTGCAGCGACCCGGTTGCTGCCGTGGCAGGTGCTGCGGCTTGGGTGGCCTGCGACGCCAGCCAGGACGCGGGCACGCGCAGCGTCAGCGCCAGACCGCGCAGGCCGTCGGCGGTTTGCACCGTGCCTTGGCGCACCAGCCAGGTTTGCATGGGGGAGGCTTCGCCACCCTCGGCGCCACTTTCCAGTGCGTGCGCCAACGCCAGCGGCCAGACCTGCGCCGCCACCACGCGCTGCGGCCCGACCTGTGCCGTCAGCTGCTGCACCAAGCTGTGCACCATCTGGCGCAGTGGCGTCTCCAGCCCCGCCGCCGGCCAGGCGGCAGTCGCGAGGGAAGCGCTCGCGAGTGCACCCGACAACCCGGCTGCCGCACCGGCACCGGCCGCCCCCATTGGCAGCGGTACCCCCGCACCACCGGGCAAGCCGCCCGCCCGTGCGCCGGCCGACAACAGCGCCGCACCACGCGGATCAAAACCTGCTCCCAGTGCCTCGCGCGCCTGCGCAGAAATATGTGTTTGGTCGGCCTGCGGCAGCACCGGTATTGGCAGGGCGGTGGACGTTGGCGCTGGCGCCGCCGTCAGCCATGGCACCGCGGCCGCTCCGGCCGCGCCACTGATCGCCGGTGCCAGCGTCGCCGCTCCCAGCCCTTGGACGCCCAACAACGTGCTCTGGCGCTGCAAGGCCGCCTCGGCCAGCACCTGCGCGATCGGCGGCAATGGGCCAGCGGAAGAGGGGAGGTTGACGCTCATGGAAATTTAAAAAACAGAGCTATAAGCGCTTGCTGCATAAAGGCTGGAGCCATTTTTGACTCTTATTCCGCCGCACGGTAGAACAAGGGCCGCGTCTTGGTCTGGGCGATGGCCTGGGCAATGGCGCCGATGTGCTCGGGCGTGGTGCCGCAGCAGCCGCCGACGATGTTCACCAGTCCTTCGGCGGCAAACTCATGCACCAGCCGGCTGGTGACTTCGGGCGTCTCGTCAAAACCGGTGTCGCTCATCGGGTTGGGCAGGCCGGCGTTGGGGTAGCAGCTGATGAAGGTCTCGGGCGCGGCCTTGGCCAGCTCCTGGATGTAGGGCCGCATCAGCGCCGCGCCCAGCGCGCAGTTCAGGCCGACCGCCAGCGGCCGCGCGTGGCGCACGCTGTGCCAGAAGGCGGTCACCGTTTGCCCTGACAAAATCCGGCCCGACGCGTCGGTGACGGTGCCGCTGATGATCAGCGGCAAGCGCACGTTCATGTTTTCAAACACCTCTTCGACGGCAAACAGCGCCGCCTTGGCGTTGAGCGTGTCAAAAATCGTCTCCACCAGAATCACGTCCGCGCCGCCTTCGATCAGCGCCTCGGTTTGCTCGTAATAGGCCTGGCGCAGCTGCTCAAAGGTGATGTTGCGCGCACCGGGGTCGTTGACGTCAGGGCTGATGCTGGCCGTTTTGGGTGTCGGGCCCAGGGCGCCGGCAACAAAGCGCGGCTTGTCGGGCGTTGAAAATTTGTCGCAGGCCGCGCGCGCCAACTGCGCCGAGCGCAGATTCATCTCGCGCGCCAGATCGGCCATCTTGTAGTCCTCCTGCGCCACGGTGGTGGCGCCAAAGGTGTTGGTCTCGATCAGGTCAGCGCCAGCGGCCAGATAGCCCTCGTGGATGTCGCGGATCACATCGGGCCGGGTGATGCTGAGCAGCTCGTTGTTGCCCTTCACATCACGCGGAAACTCCTGGAAGCGCTCGCCCGCCGCGCCCGGCCCGCTGTAGCCCTCGCCCCGGTACTGTGCCTCGCCCAGCTTGAAGCGCTGGATCATGGTGCCCATGGCGCCATCGAGGATGGCAATGCGTTGGGCCAGGATGGCGGGAAGCTCGGCGGCGCGGGTGTATTGGAGGGTGGGGGGGGTATGGGATTGCATGGGGACGATTGTAGGAAGGGCGCCTCGGTCCGGTGGGGCGCGCGGGTTTGAAAAAATGCACCACCGCGCAGAAACGACATGCGCTGTCAGGGCCGCCACTTACGATCGCTCACATGCAGCAACACTTTGATTTGTTGCCCGCTCCACCCCACCAAGCATCTGCCATGACCCGTACGACCCGCAAGACAGCTATCGCCGACACCATTGCCTACCGCCTGACGCAAATTTTGCGCCGCCTGAATGAAGGAGAAAAACTCGATCCGCTGGCGCTGGTGGAGGACTTCAAAGTCAACCTGCGCACTATCCAGCGCGATTTGAACCAGCGTTTTGCCTTTTTGGGGCTGGAGAGAAAAGACGGCCGCTACAGCGTCAATCGCGCCCGCCTGGGCACGCTGAGCTTGGCCGATGTGGAGCGCTTTGCCAACTTGGCCGGCCTGCAAGGCATGCACCCGCGCCTGTCCTCGGGGTTTTTGAAAGACATTCTGGACAGCCGCCTGCAGCGCGTACTGCTGATTCGCGGCGTCCATTACGAAAACCTGGGCGACAGCCAGCCGCTGTTTGAGCAGCTCAAGCACGCCACCCAAGAGCACCACGTGGTCAGCTTTGCCTACCAAAAAGCCGACGGCGCCAAGCTGGTCGAAGCGGCGCAACCCTATGGCCTGGTGCTGCAAGACGGCATTTGGTACCTGGCCGCCACCGACGCCGGCCGGCTCAAGTCCTACGCCATCACCAAAATCAGCCGCCTGCTGGTGGCGCCCGAGACCTTCACGCCCGACGCCGATGTCGCCAAAAAAGTGCTGGAAGAAGACAGCATCTGGCTGAACCTGCAAAAGTCCGAAGTGGTGCTGGAAGTCGCGCCGCCGGCGGCCGATTACTTTCTGCGGCAAAAGCTCATTGGCGGGCAAAAAATTGAAAAGCGCCTCGAAGGCGGCAGCCTGATCGTCTCCGGCCAGATCGCCCACCCGAACCAGATCCTGCCCATCGTGCGCCAGTGGATTCCATCGATTCGCATCATCAGCCCCGACGGCATGCAGGCTGAACTGGAAAGCCAGCTGCGCGCTTATTTGGGTGCTGTGCCTGACGCCGACCCGCAGGTGAACCATGGAGAGTCATCCGCCCTGTGCTCTGCTCCCTGAAACCCCAACGCGCATCTTGTCCATCCATCACCGAAAAAGCAAAAACCATGTACCACAGCATCTCGCCCCTGGAAACCCTGGCTGCCTTTGCCTTTGCCTTTGCCTTTGCCTTTGCCTTTGCCTTTGCCTTTGCCTTTGCCGCCGGCGCCCTTTCCACCGCTGCCTTGGGCACCTACATCCAGCGCCTGCGCCAAGCGGCCCGCACCGCCTGACGTGAGCACCTGGGCCTGAGCCGCCCGGTCGCACCTTTCTGCCCCGTACCGCCGATTGAACTTGTGCCCAGCGCACAGGCAGGGCGCAGCTTGGCCAGAAACAGCGCGCTGCCGTGTTTTGTTTGGCCCTCTGACGCATCTCCTTCCACTCTCTGAAAGCTTTTGAGCATGACTTTTTGTATCGGCTGCGGCCACCAGATCCATGAAACCTCGTTCAGCTGCTCGCAGTGCGGCGCTGTCAACCAGAGAGCGGTCGCGCAGCACACGGTTGCCATGGCCGCTGCCGGGACCTTGTGGCTGCCGGTACTGGCGTTGGTGTGCGGACTGCTGTCCACCCTGAGCCTGTTCAGCGCTGCGCCGTGGACGCCAGACCAGGCGGTCGGCGTGTGCCTGTTTGCCGCTGTCGCTCTCTTGCTGGGTGGCGCCGCTCTGGCCAGGCAAAAGCGCGGCCACGACCTGTCCATCGCCGCCGTCGTGCTGGGCCTTATCAGCCTGCTGGGTGCACTGGGCGCTCTGACGGCACTCCTGCTATGAATGCATTCCAAGAAAGCACCCACCATGTCCACCTCCACGGCGCCTTGCCCTCACTGTAAAAAACCCATGTCTATCCACACCAAGACATGTCCCCATTGCAGCGTCAGGCTGATGCGGTTTCCAGCAGAGACTGCGGCCATAGCGGCAAAGAACGACAAAAAGCGACTGCCTGGTAACCTGATGATGCGGCTATTGAAGTGCCTTGGGATAGGTAAGGGGTAGCTGTGCTGGCGCTGGCTGATGCCGGACTGACTCCAACACCCCCGTAAAAGTCAGCGCACCGTAATCGCCCTGGGCGCACACCGCCCCCGCGCCATCCGAAACGTCAAATTCCACCGCTCGCTGCGCAGCAGGTCGTGGTGGCCGTCCTTGAGCGGATTGACGCCGTGGTAATGCATCCGCGACGGGCCGCCCCAGACCAGCACATCGCCGTGCTGTAGCGGCAGGCGCTGCACCGGATCGCTGCGGTGCAGGCCGCCCCACAAAAAAGTGGCGGGCAGGCCGAGCGACACCGAGACGATGGGCGCGCTCAGGTCGGCCTCGTCTTCGTCGCGGTGCGGCGTCAGCTTGGCACCGGGCCGGTAGCGGTTGATCAGGCAGGCGTCGGGCACAAAGCCGGGGTAGCCGGCGGCGTCGGCAGCGGCTTGGGCTTGGTGCTGCAACCACTCGGGCATGGCGGGCCACAGCTGGCCGGTCAGCGGGTCGGTGGCCGAGTAGCTGTAGCGCTGCGCGTCCGACACCCAGCCATAAGCGCCGCAGTTGCTCATCGCCACCGACAGCGGCGCGCCGCCGGGGCGCTGCATCACGCGAAACGGCGCCTGCGCGGTCA
The DNA here is from genome assembly GCF_000688255.1 of Simplicispira psychrophila DSM 11588. Classification (GTDB taxonomy): domain Bacteria; phylum Pseudomonadota; class Gammaproteobacteria; order Burkholderiales; family Burkholderiaceae_C; genus Simplicispira; species Simplicispira psychrophila. The sequence continues at coordinate 302,902 of NZ_JHYS01000002.1, forward strand.
CGGCGCGCACGTGCGCTATCCACTGCGCTGCCTGCCCCCGCGCCCAGCCGCGCAGTAGCACCGCACCGGGGGACAGGGTTTGCGGGCCGGGGTCGGGCGTGTCGAACAGGGGCTGGGTCATAGCGGAAATAAACGGGTGGGATGGGTGGAGCGATTGTAGGAATCGCCCTCCAGCGGCACGGCGGTTTGCGGTGGCTCACAGCGCACAATAGCCGCCCAGCGCTGCGGGAGCGCTTTACGCTCCCGTTTTCAGCAAAAATACCAGTCAAATCAGCCTCTAGGCCTTTAAATACGTGCGCTAGTAGCTATTAAATAAAGAGTGATCGCCTTGTCCTCCGCACAACACACTGTCCTGCAAGATGTCTTTGGCTACGAGCAGTTTCGCGGGCCGCAGGAGGCCATCGTCGGGCATGTGATTGGTGGCGGCGATGCGCTGGTGTTGATGCCTACCGGCGGCGGCAAATCGCTGTGCTACCAGGTGCCGGCCATCGTGCGCCAGCAAAGCGGGCAGGGCGTGGCGATTGTGGTGTCGCCGCTGATTGCGCTGATGCACGACCAGGTGGGCGCGCTGCATGAGGCCGGGGTGAGTGCGGCGTTTCTCAATTCCAGCTTGGATTACGAGGCGGCGCAGGACGTGGAGCGGCGCTTGCAAACCGGCGCCATCACGCTGCTGTACGTGGCGCCCGAGCGGCTCAATACCCCGCGCTTTCTCGGCTTGCTGGATGACTTGTACCAGCAGCAAAAACTGAGCCTGTTTGCGATTGACGAGGCGCATTGCGTCAGCCAGTGGGGGCACGATTTCCGGCCCGAGTACCGGGCGCTGTCGGTGCTGCATGAGCGCTACGCCGGCGTGCCGCGCATTGCGCTCACGGCCACGGCCGACGACCTGACGCGCGCCGACATCATTGAGCGCTTGCAGCTGGAAGGCGCGCGGCTGTTTATCAGCAGTTTTGACCGGCCGAACATCCGCTACACCATCGTTGAAAAGAAGGTCGCCACGACACAATTGCTGCGCTTTATTGAGCGTGAACACTTGGGTGATGCCGGCGTGGTGTATTGCCAATCGCGCAAACGCGTCGAAGAGCTGGCCGCCACGCTGGTGGGCGCGGGCATCAATGCGCTGCCGTACCACGCGGGTTTATCCAACGACATTCGCCAGAACAACCAGAACCGTTTTTTGCGCGAAGAAGGCATCGTCATGGTGGCGACGATTGCCTTTGGCATGGGCATTGACAAGCCGGATGTGCGCTTTGTCGCGCACGTTGATATGCCGAAAAACATCGAGGGCTATTACCAAGAAACCGGCCGTGCGGGCCGCGATGGCTTGGCGGCGGACGCCTGGATGGCCTACGGTCTGAACGATGTGGTCAACCAGCGCCGCATGATTGACGAAAGCCCGGCGGGGGAAGAATTCAAGGCCGCGCTGCGCGGCAAGCTCGATGCCCTGCTGGGCTTGGCCGAGGCGATTGACTGCCGGCGCGTGCGCCTGTTGGCCTACTTTGGCGAGGCGTCCACGCCGTGCGGCAACTGTGACAACTGCATCAGTCCGCCAGCGGTCTGGGACGCGACCGATTGCGCGCGCAAGCTGCTATCGACCATTTACCGCGTCCATGCGGCCAGCGGTATCAGCTTTGGTACCGGGCACATCATGGATATTTTGCGCGGCCAGAAAACCGAGAAGGTCGAGCAGTACGGCCACGATCAGCTCTCGACCTTTGGCATTGGCGCCGAGTTCAGCGAAGCGCAATTGCGCAGCGTGCTGCGCCAGCTGCTGGCCACCGGCGCGGTGGGCTTGACCAAGGTACACCTGGACAACGGCCACAGTTTTGACACGCTGTGTCTGAGCGAAGGCTCGCGTGCCGTGCTGCGCGGTGAGGTGCCAGTGCAGTTGCGCGAATCGGTCGCGGCGCCGCGTGAGCGCAAGCGCCGCAGCCCGGCGGGGACGCTGTCTCCCGCCGCTGCCGCGCTCAATCAAGACGCCCAGGCGCGCTTCATCAACCTCAAGGCCTGGCGCGCGGAAGTGGCGCATGAGCACAGCTTGCCGGCGTATGTGATTTTTCATGATGCGACGCTGGCGGCGATTGCGCAGCAGTGCCCGCGCACGCTGGGCGAACTGCACGGCATCAGCGGCATGGGGGCGAAGAAGCTGGAGGCCTATGGGGCGGAGGTGCTGCGGGTGTGTGCTGCCTAGCCCCCTTTCTACTGACTTATTTTTAATAGCTTAAAGCGCATGTCCCATAAGGGTTTGATGTGCTTTTGAAGGCTATTTTTCTGTGGGTCGGTTATTTTGCGCTTGCGGTACGGCGGGTGGCGTATCGGAATGCAGCAGGCGCGCATCCATCCAGCCCAGCAGGTCGTTCCACATCGCGCGCACTTCGGCCTCGCGCGGCATCTTCAGGGCGTGGTCCAGTTCGATGGTGACCACCGGCATGCCTTGTTGTATGCCGCCGTAATGTCCCAGTGAGCCGGGGAACACCCCGACCCGGTCCAGGCGCAGGCGCCCCAATCGCTGCGGTGGCTCGTGCGGGCCGTCGAAGTCGAGCACGCCGTAGGGGGCGTGGATGCTGACCACCAGTTGGGGCTGAAAGGCATCCATTTGCGCGTGCAGAAATTGCGACTCGGGCTCGGACAGCGGCGCCGGGCCGGGCCAGCGGCGCGGATCTTTGCGGGTGCGCTTTTCCCAGTAGAGGGGCGCGTCGCGCCGCCATTGTGGGGTATTGAAGTTGCGGTTCAGATCGACACCGCGCGCATTGACGCGGCTGGGCTTGGACGCCAGCAGGCCGTCGGGGTTGAGCACCGGGATAAAGCGCCAGTGCACGGCTTGGCCCAGGGTCTGCATTTTTTCTGCCAGCCCGATCCAATGTAATGCCAGCGAGGCCGAGGTCAGTTCATCGCCATGGATGGCGCCCACCACCAGCACGCGCAGCGGTGCCGCGGTGTTGTGCGCTGCAGCTGGAACGGTGGCCGGTGTGTGCACGTCGCGCCAGAACAAGGGCACGCCCTGGCGTGAGCGGGCGCCGCTGGGCACCAGTTGCGCGGCTTGGCAGCGCTGCGGGCCCACATCGGGCAGGCGTGCCAGAAACAGGGCGCAGGCGCTGGTGGGCGCGCTGTGTGCGCCGGGCGTGACCAAGGCCGAGGCCTGTGCCTGTGGCAAGGCGCTGGCCAGCAGCAGCGCTGCCATGGCAGCGCTGCGCCAAGAGAATTTAGCGTGCTGTATCAGGGAGTTCAATTTTGACTTCGAGCACTTCAAGGTTGTCCTGGCGCTCGAAATTGACGCTGATATCGGTGAGATCGATGGCGACGTATTTGGAGATGACGGCCAGCAGTTCGCGTTGCAGGGCCGGCAAGTAATCGGGCGTGGTGGTGTTGCGGCCATTGCGCTCGTGCGCCAAGATGATTTGCAGGCGTTCGCGCGCCACGTTGGCGGTTTTTTTCTCTCCCATGAACAAAGATAGCAGGGACATTTATTTACCTCCGCCAAAGATGCGTTTGAAGAAGCCGACTTTTTGTGCCTCGGTAAAGCGCAGCGGTCGATCTTCGCCCAGAAAGCGCGCCACCAAGTCTTGATACGCCTCGGCCACGTCGGTGCCTTTGAGGTGGATCGCCGGCAGGCCCTGGTTGGACGCCTCCAGCACCGCCTCGGACTCGGGGATCACGCCAATCAGTTTGATGCGCAGGATGTCCTGGATGTCTTCCACGGACATCATGTGCCCGTCTTCCACCCGGTTGGGGTGGTAGCGCGTGATCAGCAGGTGCTCGAGGATGGGCTCGCCGCCGTCAATGGCGCGCTTGGTTTTGGAGCCGAGCATGCCCAGAATGCGGTCGGAGTCGCGCACCGAGGAGACTTCCGGGTTGGTCACCACCAGCGCTTCATCCGCGAAGTGCATCGCCATCAGGGCACCGCTTTCGATGCCGGCGGGTGAGTCGCAAATGATGAATTCAAACTCCATCGCCGCCAGGTCTTGCAGTATCTTGCCTACGCCCTCGAGCGTGAGTGCATCCTTGTCGCGCGTTTGCGAGGCCGCCAGCACAAACAGGTTGTCGCTGTGCTTGTCCTTGATCAGCGCCTGGCTCAGGTTGGCTTCGCCCTGGATGACGTTGATGATGTCGTACACCACGCGCCGCTCGCAACCCATGATCAGGTCGAGATTGCGCAGGCCGACGTCAAAGTCGATCACGGCCGTTTTGTGGCCGCGCAGCGCTAGGCCCGAGGAAAAAGCGGCGCTGGTGGTGGTCTTTCCGACCCCCCCCTTGCCAGACGTCACGACGACGATTTTGGCCATGTGTTGCTACCCTCTTTTGAAATTGAAAATCACAGCCGCTCAATCAGCAGCTTTTCGCCGTCGAGACGCACCTGGGCGGGCTGGCCGAGGATCTCGACAGGAATGGCCACTTCGGTGGTGCGATAGATCCCGGCAATGGACACCAGCTGGGGCTCCATGCAGGTGGTAAAAATGCGCGCATGGATGTTGCCCCGTGCGCCGGCCATGGCACGGCCACGCAGCGGTGCATAGACGTGGATGTTGCCATCGGCAATCACTTCGGCACCAAAGCTGACCATTGCCAGCACCACCAGATCGGCGCCACGCGCATAGACCTGCTGGCCTGAGCGCAGGGGTTTGTCGATCACCACCGTGTGTAGTCCAACCACCGGGGGCTCCGACAGGTCCTGGGATGGCTGCTCTTGTGGCCCGGGGGCAGGCGCTGGCACCGGGGCAGAGGCGACCGGGGCCCGGCGTTCGGTGCGCACTGGGCCGGCTTCGGGCGCCGCCGTCAGTCCCGCAGCCAATGCGGCCTGCATTTGCGCCGTATTGCCGCCGCGCACCGCCACCGGCATGGTGCGGTGGCTGCGCAGCAACGCCATGATGGCCGGGAAATCGAGCGGGCTGTCCGCCTCGCGCACCGGCCCCAGATCGATCAGCACGGGGTCGTTGTCAAAAAAACCGGGTGCATCAGCCATGCGCAGCGCCAACTCCGCCGTCAGTACCGCGGTGTCGGTGGTCTTGAGCACGACGGCCACCACGGGCAGCGAAGCGCTCTTGAGATCAAAGCTGGTGCGCGTGGTACGCACAGTTTCAATGGCCATGGGGGTTGCAGGGTGTGAAAGGTTCAAAGTGTACCGTGGCCCTGTGGGCGGTTTGTCTCTGAACGTGTCGCTGCACCAGAGGACAGTGCGGCTGCGATGCCTTGGATACTGCCGCAGGTGTTCTTCACGCAAGACACCCCCTGGAGGGGGTTGGCGATTGCGCTGTTGCTGGGCTGTGGCCTGTTCTGGGTTTGCCCGCAGGTGCTGGTGGCGCTGGGGATCGGGTGGGTCAACCGGCGCCCACGCAGCGCCTGAAGCGGGGGGGGCAAAAATTTCTTGCACCGCTGCTACGTGCTGTAGGTGGACGGCCGACAGGGGGTACGGCGCTTGCCTGACGGCGCTGGTGTCCTGTTGCGAGCACAGTCAAGCCCATGGCTTGGCGCGCCATGCGCCTGCTCTTTCTACTTCTACATTGGCAAAGGATTTTCCATGGCCCACAGTAACCTTTTGGGGGGTGATCCGCTGCCCGCCCAACCCAGCGGCACTGACACCGAATCGCTGGGCACCAGCGACAATTCCGATAGCGGCAGCGATGTGGTCGGCGCCCTGAGCCGGGCCGAGTTGCGCAGTGACACCGACTCCACCGGCACCGGCGAGAGCGCGGACGTGGAGCGCGATGATGCGGCCAGTGCCAGCGATATCCGGCCCGACCACCTGCTGCGCAGCGCACAGGACCGCGGTGATGGCGCTGCCCTGGACCGCTTTGAGCGCACTGCGCTGCTGGACGACGCGCGCGAACAGATCGACACCCTGGCCAGTGACGATGACGCCGCGCCCGGCGATGCCGCCGGCCAGGATGCTGGCGACGGCGACTGACGCCCTATGCCTCTGCTTCAGAATTTTGGAATGCGGATGCGGCTGATCATCAGTGAGCCCGACAGGGCGAACAGCAGCACCAGCGGATGCAGCGTGAAGCCGCCCAGATGCAGCGCGCCGCCCCACAACTGCGCGCCCAAGGCGCCTTGCCACGCCGCCAGTGCCAGCAGGCCGACCAGCACGATGGACGTAGGAATGGGCGTGCCCTCGAAATACTTCACCTTGTCGCCCCCGTCCGACAGCGCCTCGGCGGTGACGTTGAAGCGCGCCAGGCGCGAGACGCCGCAGGCGACAAAGTAGGCCAGCACGATGCGGTCGTACAGGCCCTGCATACCGCAGCCGTAGGCAATCACGGCCGGCGCGACGCCAAACGAGATCACGTCGGCCAGCGAATCCAGCTCGCGTCCCAAGGTGGAGCTTTGCTGGCGCCAGCGCGCCACGCGGCCGTCGAGGACATCGAATATCAGCGCTGCCAGCACCAAGGCGCAGGCGTAGTAGACATGCTGCACGCGCCCTTCCTGCAAATAGGAGAGCATGGAAAACAGCGCGCCGGTGCCGCACACGGCGTTGCCCAGCGTCACCCAGTCGGCGAGGTGGAATTCGCGGATCATGGCAAAGCGTTTTTTACGCGCGTCGGATGTGGTCATGGGCAGGGCTCCTGGATCGTTTGCGCCAAGGCGCCGCCAAGCTGCGGACCGGTTGCCATGGCCCGGGGCCTGGTCGGGCGCCGCTGCCATTGATTATGAAGAGCCCCTCTGCCATCCGGTGTAGGTCTGGACCGGACGTTGGCGGCGCAGTGCGCCTTTCAAGCCAAAAGAGCCTCCAGCGCTTATGGAGTATGCGCTGAAAGCTATTTTTTCAATAGCAATAGGCCAAGCCAGCGTTGCCGCAGGTCTGGCCGGGTGGCCATCAGTTGCCGCGGTAGGTCGAGAAACCGTAGGGGCTCAGCAGCAGCGGGATGTGGTAGTGCGGCACGGTGCCGTCCACCGCAAAGATCACCGGCACTTCAGGGAAGAACGTGGCCGTTTTGTGCTCGGCAAACCACTCACCGGTTTTGAAGGTGACGCGGTAGTTGCCCTTTTCCAGCGCCTTACCTTCGGGGAACAGTGCCGGGATGCGGCCCTGTTCATTGGTGGTGCCGGTGTTCAGCTGCGTCCAGTCCTTGCCGTTCTGCTTTTCCAGCAGCACTTTGACGCCGGGCGAAGGCAGGCCGTCTTGCAGGTTCAGCACGTGCACGCTCAGCGGGTTGCCGGCAGCAAAAGCGATGGCCGAAGCGCCGCACAAAGCAATACCGGCGCACAGGGATTTGAAAGTCATGCTCATGGTGAATAGTCCTTGTCAGTGGTTAAAAAAATCGTTAAAAATCAAGGGGCTGGCGCGGGTAATGCCGCCGGCAAAATTTTGGCAATGGCTTGCAGCGCGCAGCTTTCGTCTTGCACCGCGCCGCCCGCGCCGCCGACGCCCATCGCGCCAATCACCTCGGTGCCGATGCGCAGCGGCACACCGCCGCCAATCAGCAACAGTGCATCGACGGTGTTGAGGTTCTGCGAATCCGGGTTGGCGCGCGCATTGGTCGCCAGTTGGCGCGTCAGGCTCTTGGTGGACAGCGCGGTGAAAGCTTTGCGCACAGCCGCATCGGTGTTGTGCGGGCCGACGTTGTCGTCGCGCTGCACCGCAACCAGGTTGCCGCCCCGGTCCACCACCACGGCGACGGCCGAGCGGCCTTCGGCGTGGCAGGCGGCCAGTGTGGCGTTGATCAGATCATTGGCCAACGCCAGCGACACATTGGGCTGCTGCAGCACTTGGGCGGGCAACACTGCGGCGGGCGATGCGGCGAAAGCGCTGGAGGCAGCCGTGGCGTACAAAGCAAAAGCCGTCAGGGAAGAGCGGGCAGATAGGCGAAATGACATGGACGAATTCCTTGGGGCGGTACGAATGACAGAACCGCAATGGTGCGCCGCCGCCCCCGTCAAAACCATGGCGTGTGGATGACAAAGTTGTCATCCACACGCCAGCGGTTTGCGCCTACGCTTGCTGGCTCTGGAGGCACACGTATATGCGGATATTGGTAGTGGAAGACGAGGTCAAGGCAGCGGACTATCTGCGCAAAGGCCTGGGTGAATCAGGCTATGTGGTCGAGGTAGCGCACAACGGCATCGACGGCCAGTTTTTGGCACAAGAGAGCGAGTTCGACCTGATCATTTTGGATGTGATGCTGCCCGGTATTGACGGCTGGCAGCTGCTGCAAATCATCCGGCGCAAGAGCCAAGTGCCGGTGCTGTTTCTGACCGCGCGCGATGCGGTGGAAGACCGCGTTAAAGGGCTGGAACTGGGCGCTGACGACTATTTGGTCAAGCCGTTTTCGTACGCCGAACTGCTGGCGCGGGTGCGCACGCTGCTGCGCCGGGGCCCGCCGCGCGAGGTCGAGCAGTTCCAAGTGGCGGATTTGCAGCTGGATGTGCTGCGTCGCCGGGTGGTGCGCGGCACCGAGCGCATCACGCTGACCAACAAAGAATTTGCCTTGCTGCAGCTGCTGATGGAGCGCAGCGGCGAGGTGTTGTCGCGCACGCAGATTGCCTCGCAGGTGTGGCAGATGAACTTTGACAGCGACACTAATGTGGTGGATGTGGCGATTCGCCGGCTGCGCGCCAAGGTGGACGACCCGTTTTCACCGAAGCTGATCCATACCGTGCGCGGCATGGGTTACACGCTGGAGGCGCCGGAATGAAGAAGCGGCTGTGGCTGCGCGCGCTCAGCCTGCGCCTAGCGCTGATGTTTGCGCTGGTCAGTGTGTTGTTGCTCGGCGCGTTGGGCTTTTATCTGTACCAGTCGCTGGAGCGCGAGATTGCCTGGCGCGATGACCAGGCGCTGGTCGGCCGTGTCGAGCGGATGCGCACGCTGATTGGCGACAGCGCCAGCATCGAGGCGCTGCGCCAGCGCCCGCAGCTCTACGCCAACATGCTGGGCAACCGCGACAACCTGCTGTGGGTGCTGAACGGCGCCGGCCAGCCGCTGATCGAGATCAACCCGGTACAGATGGCGGTACCGGCGCTGCCACCCGGCAGCGGCGTACAGCTGCAGGACCACGCGGGCGCTGAGCCGGCGCGGCTGGCTTGGCAACACGTCCTGCACGAGGGCCAGCCGTTGACGTTGGTCGCTGGCAAGCTGCTGGCTGAGCGTCGGCAAATGCTGGCGGACTATCGGCTCAAGCTTTGGCTGGCGCTGGGCATCGGCGCGCTGCTGGCCTTTGGTCTGGGCTGGATGGTCAGCCAGCGCGGTCTGCGCCCGGTGCGCACGCTGGCGGCGCGCGCGGCGGCCATCGACGTGCAGCACCTGCACCTGCGTGTGCAGGACGTAGAGCAAGTACAAGAGTTGCAGCAATTGGGCGAGGCGCTGAACCAGATGCTGGCGCGGCTGGAAGACGGCTTTGGCCGGCTGTCGCGCTTTTCGGAAGACCTGGCGCACGAGATGCGCACGCCACTCAACAACCTGATGGGCCAGACCGAACTGGCGCTGCGCAAGACGCGCAGCACCGACGACTACCAGGCGCTGTTGGCGTCGAACCTGGAGGAATACCAGCGACTGGCCCGGATGATCGACAACATGCTGTTCCTAGCGCGCGCCGAACAGCCCGACGCCGCCGTGCAGTGCGAGACCATCGACCTGCACGCGCTGGTGGCGCAGCTGTGCGACTACTTTGAAGGCATGGCCGAGGAGCGCGGCATCACACTGGTCAATGCCGCGTGCGGCACGCTGCAGGCTGAACCGCAGCTGCTGCGCCGCGCGCTGGCCAACCTGATCGCCAACGCGCTGCGCTATGGCGCCGCAGACAGCCCGGTGCAGATCGCCAGCACGCTGCAAGGCTCGGGAAGCAAGGCCATGGAAATCAGCGTCAGCAACCAGGGCGCGCCGATCGCGCCCGAGCACCTGCCGCGCCTGTTTGACCGCTTCTACCGCTGCGACCCCGCGCGTGCGCAGCCGGGCGATTCGGGCGGGCTGGGCTTGGCCATCGTGCGCTCGATCCTGCAGATGCACGGCGGCACGGTGCGCGCTGAAAGCGGCGCCAGCGGCACGCGATTTGTTCTGGCATTTGCAAAAATAGAGAAAAATAAGCCGCTAGCCCTTTAGATACATGCGCTACAAGCTATTAAAATAGTAGCAAAAATATATTGTTTAGGCCGTGTGGCAACACACACGTCCGACCTGCGCCCTTACGATGCGCGCCAACTACACAGCTACACCACGGAAAAATATGGCCTTCATGTCTTGGAGAGAAAAAAGCGCCGATGCGCTGCAACACGGCGGCGTCATCGGGCCCGACGAGCGGCTGCCCTGGCCGCAGACCGGCGCCATGGGCGTGCAGCACGTCATCGCCATGTTTGGCTCAACGGTGCTGGCGCCGATCCTGATGGGGTTTGATCCCAATCTGGCGATTTTGATGAGCGGTGTCGGCACGCTGATCTTCTTTTTGATCACCGGCGGCAAGGTGCCCAGCTACCTGGGCTCCAGCTTTGCCTTCATTGGCGTGGTGATTGCCGCCACTTCGTATGCCGGCAAAGGGCCGAACGCCAACATCGGCTTGGCGCTGGGCGGCATCATCGCCTGCGGCGCCGTCTATACGCTGGTGGGTGTCATCGTGCAGCTGGTCGGCACACGCTGGATTGAGCGTTTTATGCCGCCGGTGGTGACCGGCTCAGTGGTGGCGGTGATTGGCCTGAACCTGGCCGGCATTCCGATCAAGAACATGGCGGCGAGCAACTTTGACAGCTGGATGCAGGTGCTGACCTTTGTCAGCGTCGGCTTGGTCGCCGTGCTGACGCGCGGGATGCTGCAACGGCTGCTGATCCTGATCGGCCTGATCGTCTCTAGCCTGCTGTATGCGCTGCTGACCAATGGCTTGGGGTTAGGCAAGCCGCTGGAGGTGTCGGGCGTGCTGGCGGCGCCTTGGCTGGGGATGCCCGGGTTTGCGGCGCCAGTGTTCAGCGCACCAGCGATGCTGCTGATCGTGCCGGTGGTCATCATTCTGGTGGCCGAGAACCTGGGCCACATCAAGGCGGTGACGGCGATGACCGGCAAGGACCTCGACCAGTACATGGGACGTGCCTTCATTGGCGACGGCATTGCCACCATGGTCAGCGGCAGTGCCGGTGGCACTGGCGTGACGACATATGCCGAGAACATCGGCGTGATGGCGGCTACCAAGATCTATTCCACTGCCGTGTTTTTTGTGGCGGGGCTGATCGCTGTGCTGCTGGGTTTTTCGCCCAAGTTTGGTGCGGTCATCCAGGCGATTCCGCTGCCGGTGATGGGCGGTGTGTCCATCGTCGTCTTTGGTCTGATTGCGGTGGCGGGCGCGCGCATCTGGGTGGACAACAAGGTGGATTTTTCGCTGAATAAAAATTTGATCGTGGCCGCCATCACGCTGATTCTGGGCACCGGCGACTTCACGCTGAAGTTTGGCCAGTTTGCGCTGGGCGGCATTGGCACGGCGACCTTTGGCGCCATCTTTTTGTACGCACTGCTGAACCGCAAAGCTTGACCACCGGGCGGGCAAGGGTGCAGGTCCGCAGAATCAGGCCGCGGGTGGGGGGCAGGGGGCCAGGGGAGACAGGGTGATGTAAGGGTTTACCCTTGTGCTGATTTTGTTGCCGGATAAGATCCGCGCTCGTCTGCCCGCAGTCTGCTGCGCCGCCCTTTTTTGTTGCTGGAGTTTCCCCATGTCCCTCGCCGATCGGGTTTTGCATCCCGCCCTTCTTGAACGCGTCATGTCGGCCGACGAGGCCGCCGCCTTGATTCCTGCCGGAGCCAACGTCGGCATGAGCGGCTTTACCGGCGCCGGCTACCCCAAGGCGGTGCCGCTGGCGCTGGCGCGGCGCATCGAGCAGCAGCACGCGGCCGGCAAGCCGTTCAAGATCGGTCTGTGGACAGGTGCCTCCACCGCCCCCGAGCTGGATGGCGCACTGGCCAAGGTCGGCGGTATTGAGATGCGGATGCCTTACCAGTCCGACCCGGCGTGTCGCGAGCGCATCAATGCCGGCACCATGCAATACATGGACATCCATCTGTCGCACATGGCGCAGTTTGTCTGGTTTGGCTTTCTCGGCCACCTGGACGTGGCGCTGATCGAAGTGGCCGGCGTGTTGCCTGATGGGCAGCTGATTCCGTCGTCTTCGGTGGGCAACAACAAGACCTGGCTGGAGCAGGCCGACAAGATCATTCTGGAGGTCAATGACCTGCAAAGCCTGGCGCTGGCCGGGATGCACGACATCTACTACGGCACCGAGCGTCCGCCGCACCGCAAGCCGATTCCGCTGACCGAGCCGAACGAGCGCATTGGCGATCCGTACCTGCGCTGCGACATGAGCAAGGTGATTGCCGTGGTGCACACCAGCCAGTCGGACCGTAATTCCAGCTTTGCTGCGCCGGACGCAGTGTCGTCACAAATTGCCGGCCACATCATTGAATTCATGCAGCACGAAGTAAAGCGCGGCCGCTTGCCAGCCAACCTGCTGCCGCTGCAGTCGGGCGTGGGCAACATTGCCAACGCGGTGCTGGATGGACTGAATCAAGGGCCGTTTGACAACCTGAGCGCCTTCACCGAAGTGCTGCAGGACGGCATGCTGGACATGCTGCGCAGCGGCAAACTGTCCAGTGCCTCCGCCACAGCGCTGTCGCTGAGTCCGCCGGCGCTGGAAGAATTCACACGCAACATTGATTTTTACCGTCAGCGCATCGTGCTGCGCCCGCAGGAGATCAGTAACCACCCCGAGCTGATCCGCCGTCTGGGCGTGATTGCCATGAACGCCATGATCGAGGCCGACATCTACGGCAACGTTAACTCGACGCACATCATGGGCACCAGCATCATGAACGGCATTGGCGGCTCGGGCGACTTTGCGCGCAACGGCTATCTGTCGTTTTTCATGACACCGTCGGTGGCCAAGGGGGGTGCCATTTCATGCATCGTGCCGATGGTCTCGCACGTCGATCACACCGAGCACGATGTGCAGGTCATCGTCACCGAGCAGGGCCTGGCCGACCTGCGCGGCCACTCGCCAACGCAGCGCGCCAAGCTGATCATTGACCGCTGTGCGCACCCGGATTTCCGCCCCATGTTGCGCGACTACCTGGCTCGGGCGGAGGCCGGCCCCGGCGGACGGCACACGCCGCATCTGCTGAACGAGGCGCTGAGCTGGCACCAGCGCTTTGTGGACACCGGAACCATGCGCGCCTGAAGGGGCGGCCAGGGTGCTGGTGCCACCGGTCAGCCGATAAAGCGACCGTTACTGCCCAGCACACCCAAATCGATAAAGCGCGAGCCGACATAGGGCGGCGGGCCGCTGTAATCGATGACAAAATCGCCCAGGTTCCATTTGCGGATGCCCGCCAGGGCGCTGCGCAACTTATCCTGTGTCACGGCTGGGCCGGCACGCTCCAGGCCTTCGGCCAGCACGCGCATGTTGATGTAGGCGTCCAGACTGCCCGGGCTGAAATCGGGCTGTTGGATGGCGCGCATGGCGGCTTGGTAGTCGCGTACCACACCGGTTTTGGTATTGAACGGATTGGGCACGATCAGTGACAGGGCGATACCGCTGGCGAGCTGGCCCAGTTGCTTGGGGCCGTCGCCCATCAGCGTAGCGCTGATGCCGGTCATCAACGTGCCGGGCAGGTTTTTTTTCAGGCCCCGCACCAGGCCCACCGAGGCCGAGCCAGCCGTGGCCAGCAAGACGGCAGCGGGGCGGGCGGCGGTCACCTGGGTCAGTACTGCGGGCAAATTGCTGCTGTCGGTAGCCAACGCAGCTTGCACCACCAGACTGATGCCGTTTTTGTCCAGCTCATGGATCGCATCTTCGAGCATTTCGCGGCCATACAGGTTGTCCAGATACACCACGCCAATGCTTTTGAGGTTCATATCCAGCAGGCGCTGTATCAGGCGGTGCACTTCGGCGGTGTAGCTGGCGCGCACATGGAACACGCTGCGCGCGCCCTTGCGCAACGAAGACGCCCCAGTCACCGGGCCGACGTGCACCATGCCGACCTCTTCGGTCATCGGCAAGATGGCCTTGTTATTAGCGGTGCCGACGCACGACAGCAAGGCAAAGGTGTTGCCCTGAGACAGCATTTGCTTGACGTTTTCCACCGTGCGCGGCGGCTCGTACTTGTCGTCCATGATGTTCAACTGCAGCGTGCGCCCATGGATGCCGCCCCGGCCATTGATCTGCGCCAGCGCGGCGCCCGCGCCCTGGCGAATGTCTTCGCCAAAGGCCGCCAGCGGGCCGGTGACGTCGGCCGAGCAGCCGATGGCGATGCTTTTTGCGCTCAAGCCCGCCTCCTGGGCATAGGCACTGCGCACCAGCACCGGGGCAGCCGTGATCGCCACGGCACTGGAAACCAGAGAGACAAACTGACGACGTTGCATGAAAAGATACCCCACTAAAAAACAACCGAAGCACCGGCAAACCCTGGCCCCCGAGCGACACCCGCCCCTGCGCAGCGCACAGATAATGAGCGGGCAATCTTAGAGCCTGCACCTTTTGTAGACCTTGCACCTGCGCGTCGCCACCCCGGTTACGCACCCTTTGCGTGCTATTTCTGTGCCAAGGAGTCCCATGTCGATCTGGATCAAACCGATTTCCCTGCCACTGCTCAACCAGCTCAATGCACATACGGCCGCTTCCCACCTGGGCATTGAAATGACCGAAGTGGGGGATGACTTTTTGTGCGGCCGCGTGCCGGTGGATGACCGCACGCGCCAGCCCTTTGGCATTTTGCACGGCGGCGTGAGCGTGGTACTGGCTGAAACCCTGGGCTCCATCGGCGCGTTTTATGCCTGCCCCGAAGGGCACCATGGTGTGGGGCTGGACATCAATGCCAACCATATTCGTGCCAGCGCCAGCGGCTGGGTGACAGGTACCGCGCGCGCGGTGCACCTGGGTCGCACCACGCAGGTCTGGCAAATTGACATGGTCAATGACGAGGGTCAGCTGACCTGTGTCTCGCGCCTGACCATGGCGATTCTGGCGCCGCGCTGAAACGGCAGTCCGGGCGCCGCTGGGCCTCAGGCGGCGGTCTTGGTACGGCGTTTTTCCTGCATGAAAGTCAGGATGTCCCTGTCATAGCGCCGGATGTGCAGCGACAGCCAGTCGCGCAGCAAGGTCGAGAGCTGGGCCGCCACGGTGATGTTGCCGGCAGCAAATTTTTGCTGCAGTGCGTGCAGATCGTTCACGAAATCCACATGGCTGGCCTGGTGCTGCTTCAGCCGTGGATAGCCCAACTGGCGCATGACCTGTTCTTCACGCCGGATGTGTTCGACGGTGCTGCGAATCAGCTCGCCTAGCAACTGGCCTACCACTTGCTGGCCGCGTCCGGCCTCGGTGGCGGTATGGAGCTGGTTGACTTGTTCCACCAGCATTTTGTGGTCTTGATCGATGGGGCCATGGTCGATAGCCATGTCATTTGCCCAGATAAAGTAAGCCATAGGCTAGGTCTCGCAGTAGTGAAGAAATGAAGGGGGAACCATCGTCCCGGGCGTCTGCCTTGAGTGCAAGCGTGCTTAGCGGGCCGACAACGCCAGCGAATGCGTTGCCGCACCTACTTTGAACACACTGACGGCTTGCACCAGCCCGTCGGCCTGGTGTTCGAGCGATTGCGCCGCTGCGGCGGCTTCTTCGACCAGCGCAGCGTTGGACTGCGTGACCTGGTCCATCTGCACCATCGCCTGGTTGATTTGCTCCATGCCTTGGGTCTGGTCTTGGCTGGCCAAGCTGATCTCGCCCATGATGTCGGCCACGCGGCGCACGCTGACAACGATTTCATCCATGGTGGTGCCGGCGCGCTCGACCTGTTGGCAGCCGTCGGTGACGTTGTTCACCGAGGCCTCGATCAGTCCCTTGATTTCTTTGGCTGCAGTCGCTGAGCGCCCGGCCAGACTGCGCACTTCGGAGGCCACCACGGCAAAACCGCGCCCCTGCTCACCGGCGCGCGCCGCTTCCACGGCGGCGTTCAAGGCCAGGATATTGGTCTGAAAGGCAATGCCGTCGATCACGCCAATGATGTCGGCGATCTTGCGTGACGAGGTGTTGATGGCTTCCATGGTCTGGACCACCTGGGTCACCATCTGGCCGCCCTGGACGGCCACCTGGGCCGCCGATTCGGCGATCTGGTTGGCGTTTTTGCCGTACTCGTAATTTTGTCGGATGGTCGAAGCCAGCTCGTGGATCGCGGCCGTGGTCTGTTCCAGCGCACTGGCTTGTTCTTCCGTGCGTGCCGACAGATCGGTGTTGCCGGCGGCAATCTGGCCGGTGGCGGTGGCAATGGTTTCGCTGCCCGAGCGCACACGCACCACGATGCTGCCCAGGCTGTGATTCATGTCGCGCAGCGCTTGCAGCAATTCGCTGGTCTCGTCGCGGCCGGTGACCTCGATATGGCTGCCCAGATCGCCCGCAGCCACGGTGCGTGCCAATCCCACGGCGCGGCGCAGCGGCGTGACGATGGAGCGCGTGATGCCCACGGACAGAACCACGCCAATCAGCAGGCCCAGCGCGCCCAGCACCAGCATCAGGGTGTGTGCACTGCGGATGTTTTTCACTACAGCATGGCCATCGTTTTCCACCAATTTTTTCTGCAAGGTGGTCAGGGCATTGATGGGCTCCTGCAGTGCGTCCAGCGCGGGGAGCGTCTCCGACTGGAGCAGGGCGATGGCGCGCTCGCGCTCGTTGGCATCGACCAGTTGGGCCACCCGGCCAAACGACTGCACATACTTGCCGCGCAATTCACTCAGGCGCGCCAGGATGGCCTTGCCTTCGGGCAACGCCACCTTCTGCTGGAGCACGGCAAAGGCTTCGTCAATGCTGTGTTTGTTGGCGGCAATGCCGGCCTTGATCGCTTTGAGCCGCTGGGGATCGGTGGTGATGGCCAACTCCATGGTCAGGCGTGCATTGGCCCGCGTCGTGCCGTCGATGAGATGGGCGGCTTCAGACTTGACCCAACTGTCGTCAATGATGCGTTCATTGATGACGCCGACATCACCCAGGCGCAACACCCCGACCACGGTGATGCCCAGCATCATCAGTACCACCAGACCGAAGGCCAGACCCAGGCGGGTGCCAATTTTCAAAAAGCCAAGATGCATGGAAAAATTCCGGAGTGAGATTCAATTTGTTACCTGATTGTAGGCAGGCGGGTTTTCTGCGTAAGTGCATTTCGACTGCGGCGCTCACGCTCCAGGGGCGCTGCCATGCCAGCGTAGCGCCTCTGCAGAGACAGAAAAATGGGCCTGTGGTCGGTATTTATTCGGCGGCGGCACGGGCCAGCCGCTCGCTCTTCCAGTACACGTCGTCACCACCGCTGCCATCCATGCGGTTGAACACGCGCGAGAGCACAAACATCAAGTCGGACAAGCGGTTGAGGTAGTGGCGCGGTGTCTCACGTACCGTTTCTTGCACGCCCAGGGCGACCACGGCGCGCTCGGCGCGGCGGGCCACGGTGCGGCAAATATGCGCCTGTGCAGCAGCGCGTGTGCCGGCCGGCAGGATGAACTCCTGCAGACGTGGCAAGGCGGCGTTGTGCGTTGCCAGCGCCTGGTCAAGTTGCAGTACGGCCTGTTCCTGCAGCAACTCAAAGCCCGGAATCGACAGCTCGCCGCCCAGGTTGAAGAGTTGGTGCTGCACGTCAATCAACAGCTCGCGCACCTCGGGCGCCATCGGCTCGCACAGCAGCAGGCCGATGTGCGAATTGAGTTCATCGACATCTCCCATGGCCTGCACGCGCAGGTGGTGCTTGGGCACACGCGTGTTGTCTCCCAAACCGGTGGTGCCATCGTCGCCAGTGCGCGTGGCAATTTGTGTGAGTCGGTTGCCCATCAGAAGACCTCTTTATATGTGAATGTGTTTGGCCATTGTGCGTGAGCGGGACCGGTGGCGCTGGTGCGTTCCAGCGTTACGGCGTTCCAGCGTTACGGCGTGCACGCAAATGTTGAATGTCGCAACAAACGGCAAAAGAACTGGCGCCGAGCAAGGCGTTGCAGTGCAATGCCAACTTGTTTCATATTCTGGGAGTTTGGTTGTATGGATATCACACGACGCCGTATTTTTCCTTTTGATTCCTGCAGCGTGCTGCTGTTTACGGCCTTATCGCTCGGTGTCGTCACCGCCTCGCACGCCCAGGGGAGCCAAGCGCAGCTCTCTTTTGGCCCGGCTAGCACTACAGCGGTGACACCGTCCAAATTCACCATTGGCCCGGCCGCACCTGCCACCGCCGACCCCCAGGCCGCGTTTGATAAAGCCGATACCAACCACGACGGCAAGCTCAGTGCGCAAGAAGCAGCAGCCGTGACTGCCATTGGCCGGCGATTCCAGCAGTGGGATATCAACCAGGATGGCGTGCTGTCGCGCAAAGAATTTGAGCAGGGAGCCTCCTAGGGGCCGAATGAAGCCCTGCGGTTCAAGGCCGTAACCTCGTTGAAAAGTGGATACCTACTGTGCCCTGGCGGACTGCAAGCCCGTCAGGGCATTTTTACGTGCGCCAAGTGATATTCTTTTATGTCCTCTTGGAGAAGCCCCATGAACGCCCCAGACACTTTTTCGCACCTGCAGCCTGATGTTTCCTTGCGCCCGGTACCGCCAGCTTTGCTGGCGGCGCTGCAGGCGCGTTTTGGCGTGCAGTACTCCGCCGCCCCGGCGGTGCGCGAGCAGCACGGCCGCGATGAAGGATCGCTGCAGGCGCCGCCGCCCGCCGCGGTGGTGTTTGCGCACAGCACGCAAGATGTGCAGGACGCCGTGCAACTGGCCAGCCAGTACGCCGTGCCGGTGATCCCCTACGGCGCCGGCTCATCCCTGGAAGGACACCTGCTGGCGGTGCAAGGCGGGATCAGCCTGGATGTCAGCCGCATGAACCAGGTGCTGCGCATGGATGCTGAAGACCTGACGGTGACGGTGCAGCCCGGCATCACGCGCAAGGCGCTGAACGACGCCATCAAGGACACCGGCCTGTTTTTCCCCATCGACCCCGGCGCCGACGCCAGCATCGGCGGCATGACGGCGACACGCGCCAGCGGTACTAACGCCGTGCGCTACGGCACCATGCGCGAGAACGTGCTGGCGCTGGAAGTGGTGACGGCCAGCGGCGCAGTGATCCGCACGGGCACCCGTGCCAAAAAAAGCAGCGCCGGCTACGACCTGACGCGCCTGCTCGTCGGCAGCGAAGGCACGCTGGGCGTGATCACCGAAGTCACCGTGCGCCTGTACCCGTTGCCTGAAGCAGTGTCGGCAGCGATCTGTTCGTTTCCGAGCATCGAAGCCGCGGTGCGCACCACCATCCAGACCATCCAGCTCGGTGTGCCGATTGCCCGCTGTGAACTGCTCGACGCCAACAGCGTGCGCATGGTGAATGTGCACAGCAAACTGAACCTGCGCGAAGAGCCGCTGCTGCTGATGGAATTCCACGGCTCGCCCGCCAGTGTGAAAGAGCAGGCCGAGACGGTGCAAGAGATGGTCAGTGAGTTTGGCGGCACCGCGTTTGAATGGGCCAGCACCCCGGAAGAGCGCACGCGCCTGTGGACCGCCCGGCACAACGCCTACTTTGCCGCCGTGCAAAGCCGCCCCGGCTGCCAAGTCATTACCACCGATGCCTGCGTGCCGATCAGCCGCTTGGCCGACTGTCTGCTGGACTCGGTGACCGAGGCCGACGCCAGTGGCATTCCGTACTTTCTCGTCGGCCATGTCGGCGATGGCAATTTTCACTTTGGCTATTTGCTCGACCCGACACTCCCGCAAGAACGCGTAGCGGCTGAGCAACTCAACCACCAACTGGTCGCGCGCGCCCTGGCTTTGGGCGGCACCTGCACCGGTGAGCACGGCGTGGGCATCCACAAAATGGGCTTTCTGCTGGACGAGGCCGGGGAGGGCGCGGTGGCGATGATGCGTGCTATCAAGCAGGCGCTGGACCCGCAAAATATCCTCAATCCGGGCAAGATTTTTGCGGCGTAATTTTTAATTTGATAGCTTCAGCTGCATGTCCCATAAGGCTCTAAGGCTTTTTTGATGCCCAGTGCGTGCCTACGCTGTGACAGGCTGATCCTGCCCGGCCTCAAAGAGATGGATCCGATTCTTGCCACCCTGTTTGGCTTGGTACATGGTTTGGTCTGCCTGTTCGATGAGTTGCTCGGCACCCATCTCCCCCGCTTGCGGAAAGTAGGTGGCGCCCAGGCTGGCGGACACTTGCACCACGGCATCGTCTATCGATACCGGCTGCGATGCCGCCCGCAGCATGCGCTCCATGACCGGCAGCCCTTCGTCGGCCGACTCCAGGTCCACCAGCACCGCCACGAATTCGTCGCCGCCGACCCGGGCCAGGGTGTCCCCTTCACGCAAGCACTGCTGCATGCGCTTGGCGACTGTCATTAACAGGATGTCGCCGGCCTTGTGGCCATGGATATCGTTGACCGCTTTGAAGCCATCCAGATCCAGATAAATCAACGCCAGTAATTTACGGTGGCGCAGCGCTTGCGCCATTGCCTGGTTCAGTCGGTCGGCAAACAGCACGCGGTTGGCCAAGCCGGTCAAGGCATCGTAGTGCGCGCTGCGTACCAGTTGCTGTTCGTAGTTTTTCTTGGCGGTGATGTCGGTGTACAAGGCGACAAAGTAATCAATCTGGTCCTTGTTCTGGCTGTTGCGCACGGCACTGATATTGAGCATGGCTGCATAAAACTCGCCGGTTTTGCGGCGATTCCAGATTTCGCCTTGCCAGTGCCCTTGCGACTTCAGTTGTGCCCAGAGCGCCGGAAAAAATTGGCTGTCTTGGCGCCCTGAACCGAGCATGTGCGGCGTTTGTCCCATCACCTCTTCCTGGCTGTAGCCGGTGATGAAGGCAAAGGCCTTATTGGTCTCGACAATCGTGCCGTTGGCCAAGGTAATCATGATGCCCTCGCGCGAGAAGGTGAACACGTTGGCCGCTAATTGCAGGCGCTCCTTGGCCTGTCTGCGCTCGGTAATGTCCCGAATAATACCAATGAAGTGCCGCAAGACACCGTGGTCGTCAAACATCGGCGTGATGGTCAGCGCATTCCAGAAAACATGCCCGTTTTTGCGGTAATTGAGAATTTCTCCGTCGAAATCACGGCCGGCCAGTTTGGCTTCACGGATGGTCTGAATGGTCTGCGCATCGGTGTCGGGGCCTTGCAAGAATTTGCACGTTACGCCCAACACCTCATTCAGATCGTAGCCCGTGATGTCGGAGAACGCGTTGTTCATGGAGACGATCCGTCCCTGGGCATCGGTCACGATCACCCCCTGAGAAATGGCCATCAACGCCTGGTTGCTGATTTTTAATTTGCGCTCGGCGCTGACACGGTCCGTGATGTCGTGGACGAGAGAAAAAAGCCCCGCCACTTCGTTGATCTGCATCGGCGTCGAATACACCTCCACCTCCCGCACTGCTCCCGAATGCAGCCGGTGCTGAAAGTGGAAAGACTTGCGGCTTTGGTGTTCCACCAAGGCCATTTCAGCGCGGGTTTGTTCGGGCGGCAAACAATTGATGTCGGCAATGTTCATGGCCATCAGTTCATCCAGGCTATAGCCATAAAAATCGGCGGCAGCCTGGTTGGCCAATAGCACCTGCCCGGTGTGGGGCGCGATTTGCAGCATCACGGAGGCGTTGTTTTCAAAAAATCCTCTGAAGCGGCCTTCGCTTTCCAACAGGGCCTTGGTCTTTTGTTCGACCACCCACTCCAAATTTTGCGTGATGTGGTGGTACGCCGCCAGCGCTTTGGCCAGCGTTCTGGACAGAACCCCGATTTCGTCTTGATGCGCATCGGGCGACACTTGGGTGGTACGACCGGCGCCGATGGATTCACATTCGTCGGCCAGTCGCTCAATCCGGGCGGTGATGCGCATGGCCAATTGTCGAGAAACACGCCATACCACCGCCGACAACAACAAGCCGATCAACGTGGCCCAGCCCAGCAGCCCAGCCACGGGTAACCACCAGGGGTTTTGCGTTGAATACAAAACGATGGCCATGTCTGACGCTGGCTCGTTCAGCACAAAAGGTAAATCAAAGGTGGCTGGTAAATAGGCCTTGTGCGGCAAGGCCATCGTGGTCGCGACCACTTGACCCCCGTGCCGGATGTCTATGCCCACGTCCAGCCGCGCCTGATTCACATGCTGCAAAAACAACCCGTTCAGATCGATGCTCGCAGTGAGAATGCCAATCACGTCCTGGGTGTACGGATAAATCACCGGCTCAGCCACCAGCAATTTCACCTGCGCGCCGGGCAATAAAACCATCTGCCGTTGCTTGCTGGCCAATACCGCCACCACCATGGCGTCGATGCGTTGGCGCTCGGACAAGTCTGGATTGCTTCCCGCAAGATGCCGGCCCTTGTAGTCAAACAAGGCGATGGTGCTGGAGGCCAGGCTCTTTTCTCGGGCCGCCAACGCCGGCTTCAAATAAACATCTCTTCCTGCGCTGTCGGTGAGGGATGTCCAGGTGATGGGGTTGGAGGCCAGATCGGTAATGCTCTCGATTTGATTTTTAACTTCGGCCGACAAAATTTGACCGATGACGTTGATGGCCGCGTGATTCGCTTTGCTTTGGGTTTTAGTGACTTCGTTCAGACTCAACGCCAACATCGACCCGCCCAGGCACACCACCATCAGCATCGCCAACCAGAAATTGGCCCGCTGAATTTGAGCCGCCAAACTGTGCGAGTCGCGGCCGGAATGGAGATGCCAGGCGTTTAACGCTAGTTTCATGCAATGACCTCGGTGCTGTGCAGCAGAGCTACTTAGCGTTTCACGGCTGGGATCGGCACCAGCGTGTCTTGTGCGGTGTAGCGGACAAAAAATACGTTGTCCTGCGACAGCGCATCGTGTCGGGTGGCGGTAAAGGGCTTGGCGTAGTGCCGCACTGCGCCCGTCCACGCTGGCAGGTGCTCCAGTGCCTCCCGTATTTTTGGGCGGTCGGTGCTACCGGCTTTTTGCATCGCCTGCACCAGCAGGTGCGTTAAATCGTAAGCCTGGGCCACGCCCACCGGACTCTTGATCTGCGCGGCCGATGCCACGCCGTAGCGGGTCTTCATGGCCGCCGCCAGTTTTTTAGCCCGAGGTGACGGGGGATGGAGGAAGCTGAAGGTTTGAACCACGCTCAGCTCCACTTGGTCGAGGGCGCCTTCTGTCATCCGGGCAAACTCGCCACCGGTAATGCCCCAGTGGCTGATCAGGGGAATGCGCTCTGCAGCCGGCAGTGCCGCTATCTCTTTGACCAAGATGGCGCCTTCGACTTCATTGGCTACCAATACCAGCACCTGCGCGCCCGCCGCACGCAACTCTTGGTAGCGCTGGATCAGCGACTGGTCGCCCCAGTTGTACCAATGCTCGCCGACGATCTTGAGATCAGCGCGGCCCGCGGCCTTGTCCAGCGCGGCCTTGTTGCTGCGCCCCCAAGCTGTGTTGGGCAGCATGAGGCCGATGCGCTTGGCTTGGTATTGCTGCTGCGCAAAGCGCATGAAGGCAGACGCCGCCCAAGCGTCTTTCAGCGAGAGCCGAAAAACATAATTGGGCCGAAAGTGGTGATCGGTGATCTGGTCGGCAGCCCCCCAGGGATCCATCAATGGCACCTGCAGTTCGTGGGCCAGTGGCAAGCATTCGACATAGATGGGGCTGAATTTGCCACCGAACACCGCAATCAGATCTTTGACCTGCGCCAGCTCCTGAAAATTGTCCCTGCCCACCGCCGTGATGGAGCGGTTGTCGCGGGTGATCAATTCAAGCTGCCGACCACCCAAAACGCCGCCCGCAGCGTTGATTTCATCCAGGGCAATCTGTATGCCTTGCTGAACGGCTTGGGCGGAGGTGCTGGTCGCATGGCCAAACTCGGCATCCAGACCGATATACACCGGGTCGGAGGCCATCGCGAAGGTGGGTGTGAATAAGGCGCTCAAGCCGTAGATCAACGAACAAAAAAATCGTCTATGCATCACCAAGCATTTCTATGTGGATTGCTATTTCTATGGCTTTGAGCGGCCCCGCGTGGCTGCAGGCTGGCGCTATGCACATTTTTTGTGCAACCCATGAGCTTAAGCGGCACACCCCCTAAGGGTTACAGATATTTGCGATATTTCTTTTGGTGGTTTGGCGTCCGTTGCTGCGCGGCGGCAAACCCGGCGCCAGCCTCACTCCTTCATGCGCCAGCGTTTGAGCAGCAGCGCATTGGTTACCACACTGACCGAGCTGAGCGCCATCGCCGCGCCGGCCACCACCGGGCTGAGGTAACCGAGCGCCGCCAACGGAATGCCGGCCACGTTATAGGCAAAGGCCCAGAACAGATTTTGCCGAATCTTCAGCACCGTGCGGTGCGAAATGTCTAGCGCCGCCGCCACCAGTTGCGGGTCACCGCGCATCAGCGTGATGCCGGCGGCGTGCATGGCGACATCGGTGCCGTTGCCCATGGCCATGCCGACATCGGCGGCGGCCAGCGCCGGCGCGTCGTTGACGCCATCGCCCACCATCGCCACCGTGTGCGGTTGGCCGCCACCGTCCTGCTGCAGCGCACGCACCTGCGCCGCCTTGTCGCCGGGCAGCACCTCGGCGCGGACTTCGCCGGCGTCCGGGTCGAGGCCCAGGCGCCGCGCCATCACTTCGGCTGCGCCCCGGTTGTCGCCGGAGATCATCACCGTGCGAATGCCGCGCGCCTTCAGCGCCGCCAGCGCCGCGCGTGCGCCGGGTTTGGGCTCGTCGCCAAACGCCATCAGTGCCAGCAATTGCACGCCTTGCGCTGTCCTTTCAGCGACTGCCGACACCGTGGCGCCGTCGTTTTGCAACTGCTGCGCCCGTTCTGCCAGCGGGCCCAGCGCCACGCCCAATGCATCCATCCAGCGCAGACTGCCCAACAGGTAGCTGCGCCCTTGCACCTCGCCCTCGCTGCCGCGCCCCGGTACGGCGCGCACCGCCTCCGGCGCCGTCAGCTCCAGACCGCGCTCTTGCGCCGCCTGTACCACGGCGCGCGCCAGCGGGTGTTCGCTACCGCTTTGCACACTGGCCGCCGCTTGCAGCACGGCGGCCTCGTCTTGCCCTGGTTCCACGTGAAACGCCGTCAGGCGCGGCTGGCCGACGGTGAGGGTGCCGGTCTTGTCAAACGCCACCGTATCGACTTGGTGCGCCAGTTCCAGCGCCTGTGCGTCCTTGATCAAAATGCCGTGCTTTGCTGCTACGCCCGTGCCCGCCATGATGGCCGCCGGCGTTGCCAGCCCCAGCGCGCACGGGCAGGCAATCACCAGCACCGCCACGGCGCGGATCAGCGCCACTTCGCCGCCGACCCCCGCCCACAGCCAGCCCAGCAGCGTGGCCAGCGCGATCAGCAGCACCACCGGCACAAACACATTCGCCACCTTGTCCACCAGCCGCTGGATCGGCGCCTTACCGGCCTGCGCGTCTTCGACCAGGCGGATGATGTGTGCCAGCACCGTCTCGGCACCCACCGCCTGCACTTGCAACACCACGCGGCCCTCGCCGTTGATCGAGCCGCCGGTCAGCACATCGCCCAGCGCCTTGGCCACCGGCAGCGGCTCGCCGGTCAGCATCGATTCATCGACCTGCGTATCGCCTTCGAGCAACGTCCCATCCACCGGAAAGCGCTCGCCGGGGCGCACCACCAGGTGGTCGCCGACCATCACCTCGGCCACCGGCACATCGACTTCGCCGCGCTTGCCCAATAAGTGCGCCACATCCGGCCGCAGCCCGTGCAGCGCGCGGATCGCCGCCGTCGTTTGGTGCTTGGCGCGCGCTTCCAGCCACTTGCCCAGCAGCACCAGCGTGACGACGACGGCGGAGGCTTCAAAGTACAAATGCGGCGTGTGCCCCGGCGCGGCGGTCAGCCACAGCCACATCGACAAGCCCCAGCCGGCGCTGGTGCCAATGGCGACCAGCAGATCCATATTCCCGGTCAGCGCCTTGGCCGCCGCCCAGCCGGCCTTGTAAAAACGCGCGCCCAAGATGAACTGCACCGGCGTCGCCAACAAAAACTGCGCCCAGGCCGGCAGCATCCAGTGCTGGCCAAACAGGTCACCGAACATCGGCAACACCAGCGGCGCCGACAGCAGCAGGCCGATGGCCACCGGCGCAAAGCCGGCCCAGGGGGAAGCGTCTTCCTCGCGCGCCGCGCTGGCGGCCGCCGTCAGGGGCTCGTAACCGGCATTGCGCACCGTGCGGCGCAGCAAGGCATCCATGGCCTCCAGCGCCGCTGCGTCGCCCCCGTCGGGCAAAACCACTTGGACGCGTGCCGACTCGGTCGCCAAGTTCACCGTCGCCTCCTGCACGCCCGGCACTTTGCGCAGCGCGCGCTCGACACGGCCCGAGCAACTGGCGCAGGTCATGCCGCCAATCGACAAGTCCAGCTCTTGCGTGGCGCCAGCGGCAGCACGGGGGGGGGAGAGGGGGGCAATAGTGTTGTTCATGCCTGCTACCGTAAACCCTGACGCCGTGGCAAGGTCAAGTGCAGGGCCAAAATACACACCTTGCGCCTGCGCGCTTGACCTTGCCATGGCGTTAAGGTGATGGTGCAAAATTTGACTTCTTTACCCCTCTGAAAGACAGCCTCCATGAAATACAAATTCACCGTTCCAGACATGCTGTGCGCTCACTGCGAACAGTCCATTACCGACGCCATTAAGCGCATCGACCGCCAGGCTGTCGTCGAAGTGGACCGCCCCAATGACCTGGTCACGGTGGACAGCATTGAGCCGCGCGACGCCCTCGTCATTGCCATCACTGAAGAGGGCTACACCGTCGCTTGAGGCGTCTGCCGCGCGCCATGTCCGAGACCCCGGCTACCGCACCCACCCACGCCGGCTGGCCGGTGCCGATTGGCGTGTCGGCGCAGCGCGCCGGCGTGTCGGCGCGCATGGTGCGCCACTACGAAGCACTCGGTCTGCTGGCCCCGGTGGCGCGCACCGACAGCGGCTACCGCCAATACACCGAGGCCGATGTCCACGCCCTGCGCTTCATTCGCCGCGCGCGCGACTTGGGGTTTTCCATCGCCGAGATCGCCACCTTGCTCGGCTTGTGGCAAGACAAGGCGCGCGCCAGCAGCCAAGTCAAGCGCATCGCCCAAGCGCATATCGACGCCCTGAACCAGCGCATTGCCGACATGCAAGCCATGCAGCGCAGCCTGCAATCGCTGGTGCAGTGCTGCCACGGTGATGACCGGCCCGACTGCCCGATCCTGGATGACCTGGCCGCGGCCAGTAGCCAGCCGTTCCAGCCTGCACCGGCGCAAAAACCATATCAAAAACAATAGCTACTAGCGCACGCATTGATTGAATTTGAAGCATAAAACACCTTAAATCGATTTAAATACATGCGCTAGTAGCTATTGTTTTTGAATACTGTCACCGGTACGGCCAGCGCCCCGCCCCGTGCGAGACTCGCCGCCTTGTCCCTGACGATGAGGACGACTCCAGTTCGATTTACCGTGCGCTGAAAGTCAGTGCTGTCACCTCCTTGGAATACAAGCCAGAACAAAGCAAAGCTGTACCCATTGACGACTTCCCTCCCCAGTCTCCTATCGTGCGCGCTGGCGATCTCTTATGCAGCCGAGTCCCTACCAGCGAGTGGGTTGGCGCCACCGCATTTGTGGAACCAGCGGGTCCATGAAGAACATTTCGCAAGAAAAAGTCTTGTCTATTCGGGTCGAACTCTCCCCGCGCCCTCTCCAGCAAACCTTCGCCCCCCGCATCGAGGTGATTGGAGCCCTCAAAGCCAGCCACCGCAGCGCCCTGAGCGCCCTCGATGCGCTGTTTGTCGCGTTGCAGCAGCGGGCGTTTGCGGGGCAGCTTTCCATCCATCCCCGTAGGTCGGGTTAGCCCAAAGGGCGTAAGCCGACAGATGCCAAAGACGTGAACCGCTCCGTCTATGCCGGAAGTAGAAGGAAGCCGGGAGATGTCGGATTACGCTGCGCTAACCCGACCTACAAAGCTGGTGCAACGTGAGTTACAAGGAGCAGCTATGAACGCTCAAGCAACACCGGCAGAAGTAAAAGCCGCAGAAACCATCGAAATGGGCACGGGCAATGTCTTTGCCGATTTGGGCTTGCCCGATGCCGACGAGCGGCACCTGCGCGTGCAGTTGGCCACGCGACTCAATGACCTGCTCCAAGCCGAAGGCCTGACCCAAGCAGCCGCAGCCAAGCACTTGGGCCTTGCGCAGCCGCATGTGTCAGAACTCAAAAACTACAAGCTGACCCGCTTCTCCAGCGAGCGACTGCTGCACTACATCACGCTGATGCATCGGGATGTAGAAATCTTCATCCGCCCCGGTGCAGCTTCCCCTGTGCCGGGCATGACGGCTGGTGCCGTGACGGATGTGGCCCCCGAGCGGCTGCAGCAATATGACCCTCTGCCGCGCCAGGCTCTAAGCCAGCGTCCATTAGTACCGCTGCTGGACACCATGAGCGCGGTCTTTGCTGCGCCTGACGAGACATTAGCTCTGCACGGTGCAACTGGGTTGGGCGAAGGAGCGCCTGCAGGCAGCAGCTTGACGCCTCTCGCCGACCATGAAGTGCGCGCCATCCTTGCCGAGACCGGCCCGATTTTTCGGCCCAGCCTTGCCCCGGCGCCACGTTGGCCGATCTCTCGCCCGAGGCCGTCGCCCTGTGCCGCGAGCGCTGGGCTAAAAAGAGTGGCGACCCGCGCAAGGCGGCTTGGACAAATATAGAAACCCTGAGCAACGCCGAACTGCTGGTGAAGGGGCCATTCACCTATGCGGCATTGATATTGCTGGGTACTCGCGCGGCATTGGGTGGGCAGTGGGTCGGCATTTGGCCTTGACTGAAACCGCCATTCGCGGCGACACCGCCGCGCTGTTCGATTGGTGGCAGGACGTGACCTTTACAGACATCCACACCATGGGGCCGAACGGCGTGTTTGACGCGGCCAAGGTGGAGCATTTATTTGTCGTCTTGCACGGGCTGGAACTGGCGCCGCAGTGGCCGTTGGCGCAAGCGGTGGCTTGAATGGCAGATAGAAAACAATAGCTGAAACCGTGCGTCTTCATTGGGCTGTAGATACAAAGTGCGATGAATGATTTTGCTGGGGTGCCATTGCAGCGATGCTTTTTCGAAGCGACAGGGTCAGATTCCTTCAGCGGCTTGGGGCGACCTGCATCCGCCCTATTCGGGTGCCAGACCTGCTTTGTATGGCTTACCCCTGGGGCGTATCATGGAGTGGTACTGTAAAAATTTGTTCCTATTCAACCCCCGAAGGAGTGCCGATGTTCCCTGAATTCCGCGACCAGATTGCCCAGCTGCGTGCCAACGACCGCCATTTCACCCGCCTGTTTGACAAGCACAACGAGCTTGATCACCAGGTCAAGGGTCTGGAAGACAAGCACTCGCCTGTCTACGAGACCGAAATTGAAAACCTCAAGAAAGAAAAACTCGCCATCAAGGGCGAGTTGTACGAGATTTTGAAAAAGACGGCCACGGTCTGACATGGCCGGTGGTCGGGGGCGTTTAGCGCCTGCCAGACTTCCTCACGAGGGCGCCGCAAGGCGCCCTTTTTCATGGGCGCAAGCGCCCGTTATGCCTCTGCGCTACCCGTGCCCGACCAGCGCGCGCCGGTATTGCATGGCTTCGGCGACGTGGGCGACTGCGGTGTGTTCGGCGCCGGCCAGGTCGGCGATGGTGCGGGCCACTTTGAGCGTGCGGTGGGTGGCGCGCGCCGACCAGCCCAGGCGCGCAGACGCCGTTTGCAGAAACTGCAGCGCAGCCGGTGCCAGCAGCACGTGGGTGTCGATGGCCTGGCCGTGCAGTGCCTGGTTGGCGCAGTTTTGCCGGGCCATGGCGCGCCCGCGGGCCTGCGCCACGCGCTCGCGGATGCTGGCGCTGGACTCGCCGGGTGGCGCGCCCAGCAGTTCGTTGGCGGGCAGGGCCGGCACTTCGACGTGCAGGTCGATGCGGTCCAGCAGCGGGCCGCTCAGCTTGGACTGGTAGCGCGACACCTGTTCAGGCGAGCAGCGACACGCCCGCTGGGTGGCGCCCAGGTAGCCGCAGGGACAGGGGTTCATGGCGGCAATCATCTGAAAGCGCGCCGGAAACTCGGCCCGCCGCGCAGCGCGCGAGATGGTGATGTGGCCGGTCTCCAGCGGCTCGCGCAGCGCCTCCAGCGCGGCGCGTGGGAATTCGGGCAATTCGTCTAGAAACAGCACACCGTGGTGCGCCAGCGAGATTTCTCCGGGGCGCGGCGGCGAGCCGCCACCGACCAGCGCCACGGCGCTGGCGGTGTGGTGCGGGCTGCAGGTGGGGCGCTGCGCCCAGCGTTCCAGCGCAAAGCGACCGGCCAAGCTGGCAATGGCGGCGCTTTGCAGCGCTTCGTCCACCGTCATGGCGGGTAGCACGCCGGCAAAGCGCTGCGCCAGCATCGATTTGCCCGAGCCGGGCGGCCCCATCAACAGCAGGCTGTGGTTGCCGGCAGCGGCAATCTCCAGCGCGCGTTTGGCGCCGGCCTGGCCTTTGACGTCGGCCAAGTCGGCGTAGTGGGTGCAGGCGGGCAGTGGCACGCTGCGGATGCGCGCCCAACCGGGGTTGTCTGCCGTGCTATTGAGCGCGGCCTCGGCGTTGTCTTCGGCGTGGCTGCCGGCGGGCAAAAACTGGCGCACCACATCGAGCAAATGCTGTGCCCGATAGACCACGGCGTCGGGCACCAGGGCGGCTTCTTCGGCGCTGCCGGGCGGCAACACCAGCGGCACATGGATACCGCTGGTGCGCAGTGCCAGGCTGGTGGCCAGCGCGCCGCGCACCGGACGCAACTCGCCCGACAGCGACAGTTCACCAGCAAATTCGTAGTCTGCCAAGCGTGCGCTGTCGATTTGCCCGCTGGCGGCCAGGATGCCCAGCGCAATCGGCAGGTCAAAGCGGCCGGAGTCCTTGGGCAGATCGGCCGGTGCCAAGTTGACGGTGATGCGCTTGTTGTACGGAAACTCCAGTCCGGCGTTTTGCAGCGCCGAGCGCACCCGTTCGCGTGCTTCCTTCACTTCGATATCGGCCAGCCCGACCAGCGTGAAGCTGGGCAAGCCGTTAGCCAGATGCACTTCAACGGTGACGGGCAGGGCCTCCAGACCCAACAGGGCGCGGCTTTGCACCAAAGCAAGACTCATGACGGTGTTTCTCCCCAGACAAGTGCAGGTGGACGCGGGTGTGCTGCGTCGTGCACCAAGGTGGTGCGTTTGCGGCCTGCGCCAGAGCCTGCACTGTACGGGTGATTGCGCTTTGCCGGGGGCGTTTTTGTGGTGCGCGGGGGCCTGGCACGGTCTGTGCATAACAGCAGGTATCCCTGCACCACTCTCTGGAGAAACCATGACCCACGCATTCACCAAGACTTTCGTTGCCGCCCTGGCCTGTGCCTTGCCGCTGCTGGCCAGCGCCCAGCTCAGCAGCAACCTCTCGCTGACCAGCAACTACAAATTCCGTGGCCAGGACCAAGACAGCAGCAAGGTGCGCGCCTTCAAGCCCGCGCTGCAAGGCGGCTTTGACTACGCCTTTGGCGAGACGGGCTGGTATGTGGGCAACTGGAACTCCAGCGTGAACTGGCTGAGCGGCAACTCCCTCGAAGCCGACCTGTATGGGGGCTACAAATTCAAGGCCGGTGGCGCCGATCTGGACTTGGGCGCGCTGACCTATCTCTACCCCGGCAACACCCATGGCAACACCACCGAGCTGTATGGCGCGGCCACCTATGGGCCGGTCACGGCCAAGTATTCGCACACCGTTTCCGAGGACTACTTTGGCTGGGCCGGCACCAAGTCGGGTTCAGGTCTCAAGGGGCGCAACACCGGTTACCTGAACCTCGCCTTTGCCCAGGAAGTGGCGCCCCAGCTGACGTTGAAGGCATCGGTAGGCTTCACGCGCTTTGCCAGTGACATCAAGCACACCGGCGTGCCCAACTACATGGACTACCAGGTAGGCGGCGTCTACGACTTTGGTGGCGGTCTGTCGCTGGGTGCGGCCGTGGCCGGTGCCAATAAAAAGGACTATTTCGGCGCCGTCAACAAAGCCCGCCTGGTCGTTTCGCTCACCAAAACCTTGTAACCACAGCGGGCGCCTGAGGCGCCCCTCACGGAGGAACTCCCCATGAAAATAGTGACTGCCATCATCAAGCCCTTCAAGCTCGACGAGGTGCGCGAGGCGCTCTCGGACATCGGCGTGCAAGGCATCACCGTGACCGAGGTCAAGGGCTTTGGCCGCCAAAAAGGCCATACCGAGCTGTACCGGGGCGCCGAGTACGTGGTCGATTTTTTGCCCAAGGTCAAGATCGAGGCCGCCGTGGCGGACGAACTGGTGGAGCGCGTGATTGAGGCCATCGAGGGCGCCGCGCGCACCGGCAAGATCGGCGATGGCAAGATTTTTGTCTCACACCTGGATCAGGTGGTGCGTATCCGTACCGGCGAGACCGGCCAGGACGCTCTCTGAACCCCTCCCCTCTTTTTTCCAAGAACGCGAGAATCGCCATGAAAAAACTACTTGCTTGTCTCTTGCTCGGTGTGGGGTTGTTGGCCAGTGCTGTGCCTGTCTTGGCACAAACCGCCGTAATGGCCGAATCCACCACCGCCATCGTCCCTGCAGCCACGCCCCCCGCCGATGCGGCCCTGGCCGTGGCTGCCCCCGTGCCGGCCCCCGCTGGTGCGGCCGTGGTTGCGGCCCCCGCCGCACCCAAGCTCGATTCCGGCGACACCGCCTGGATGCTCATCTCCACCGTGCTGGTGATCCTGATGGTCATTCCGGGCCTGGCCTTGTTCTACGGCGGCCTAGCCCGTTCCAAGAACATGCTGTCGGTGCTGGTGCAGGTGTTTGTGATCTTTGCGCTGATCACTGTGCTGTGGGCCGTTTACGGCTACAGCCTGACCTTTGCCGGCGAGGGGCAGTTCTTTGGCGGCCTCGACAAGCTCTTCCTCAAGGGCATAGCGCCCGACACGCTTTCGGCGGTGCTGCCGACCATTCCTGAATACGTGTTCGTCGCCTTCCAATCGACGTTTGCGGCCATCACTGTGGCGCTGATCGTCGGCTCGTTTGCCGAGCGCATCAAGTTCGCTGCCGTGCTGTTGTTTGCGGTGTTGTGGTTTACCTTCAGCTACATCCCCATGGCCCATATGGTGTGGGGCGGTGGCCTGTTGGCCAAAGACGGTGCGCTGGATTTTGCCGGTGGCACGGTGGTGCACATCAACGCCGGTATCGCTGGCCTGGTCGGTGCCTACATGGTGGGCAAGCGCATCGGCTTTGGCAAAGAGGCGCTGACGCCGCACAGCCTGACGTTGACCATGGTGGGTGCCTCGCTGTTGTGGGTCGGCTGGTTTGGCTTCAACGCCGGTTCGGCCGGTGCCGCCAACGGCGTGGCGGGTCTGGCCTTCATCAACACGACCCTGGCCACAGGCGCTGCCACGCTGTCGTGGTTGGCCGGTGAGGCGCTGCACAAGGGCAAGGCCTCCATGCTGGGCGCCGCCTCGGGTGCCGTGGCTGGCCTGGTGGCTGTTACGCCAGCGGCCGGGTTCGTTGGCCCCATGGGCTCCATCGTGCTCGGATTGATTGCTGGGGTGGTCTGCCTGTGGGGTGTGGGTGGCTTAAAGAAAATGCTGGGCGCTGACGACGCGTTTGACGTGTTCGGTGTACATGGCGTGGGCGGCATTGTCGGCGCCATCCTGACGGGGGTGTTTGCATCGCAAAGCCTGGGCGGCACCGGCGGTCTGACCCCTGACACCTTTGCCATGGGCGCGCAAGTGTGGATCCAGGTGAAGAGCGTGCTGCTGACCATCGTCTGGTCTGGCGTGGTCTCGTTCATCGCCTACAAACTGGCTGACCTGCTGGTGGGGCTGCGCGTGCCCGAAGAGGCCGAACGCGAAGGCCTGGATATCACCTCTCACGGCGAAACAGCGTACAGCCGCTGAACGAGGGGGTGGGAAGGCAGCGGTGTCTGGTGGCACTGCTGCCTTCTTTATGGAGAGTTGCTGGGGGAGGTATTGGGGTCAGAATTATTGGGGTCAGATTTCAATTAATTTGAATCAAATGGCGCTAAAGCCCATGCCAGTCATGCGCTATGTGCTATCTATTTTGCAGTAACTTGGTATTTTTTTATGCCTGTGTACAGAGATCAAAACCGGTTCGCGCTCTAATCTGCGGCTCTGACACTGCAGGAGCAAGCACATGGCATGGCGCGTGATTACCCGTGAGGCGGCGCAGTTGGGCGAGTCGCCGTTCTGGTCGGCAGACGACGCCCGGCTGTATTGGGTGGACATTGCCGGGCGCGCCGCTTTGCGCACCGACCCGGCCAGCGGCGCCACCGAGCGCTGGCCGCTGCCCGATGAGCCCGGCTGTATCGCGCCGGCGCGCACCGATGGCCGTCCCAGCGGCTGGGTGTTGGCGCTGCGCAGCGGCATCTACCGCGCGCAGCACTGGGGCGGGGCGTTGGACTGCCTTGCGCGCCTGCCCTACGACCCGGCGCATGAACGCGCCAACGACGGCAAATGTGATCCGCGCGGGCGTTTCTGGGTGGGTACGCGCGACGAGCGGCCCGGCGGTGGCCATGCGGCGATGTACTGCATCGATGCGCGCCAGGGTCCGGCACAAGTGCAGCGCATGTGGGGCGGCGCCAGCACGCTCAACGGCCTGGGCTGGTCGCCTGACCAAGGCACGTTGTACAGCGCCGACACGCCGACGCACCGCATCGAAGCGCGCGACTGGGACGGCGCGCACAACACCCTCGGCCCGGTGCGCCTGCTGCACCCGTTTGCGCTCAAGCCGGCGGGCTGGCAACCGGGGGAGGGCGTGCCCTATGGCGGTCGCCCCGACGGCGCAGCGGTCGATGCAGAGGGCAACTACTGGTGCGCGCTGTACGAAGGGGGGCGCGTGCTGCAACTCTCGCCCGGCGGCGCAGTACTGCAAGCGATTGCCACGCCCGTGGTGTGCCCGACCATGGTCTGCCTGGGTGGGCCGGACGGGCGCACGCTGTTTGTCACCAGCGCGCGCCACGGCCGTCCGCCAGCGGATCTGGCACGCACGCCGCTGGCCGGCCACGTGCTGGCGCTGGCGCAGCCCGTGGCGGTGCCAGGCTTGCCGGTGAATGCGTTTGTCGAGTCGGGTGCGGCGCTGCCGCAGGTGGTGCCGGCTTTGACGCTGCAAGCCGTCAATGACGGCGTGGTCGCCGTTTTGCTCGCCAGTGGCGCGCCGGTCGGTCACCTGAAATGGATCGGTGGCCGGTGGAAGTTCAAGGCCATGGGTTACGAGGGCACGGACCTGGTGCCCGGTGGTGGGCCATTGACGGCGCGCCACAACTGCACCTTTGCGCTGCTGGACGCTGCTGCCATCGAGGCCGGCTTGCTGGGCTGAACGCCCAAATAAGGGGGTGGCCACCGCCATCATTGCGCCGTTGCACCCTGGTCGCAGGCGTACCATCGGCGACTATGGAACGTGTTCTGCAACAGATGATCGAGCGTGTGCGCGATGCCGCGGCACACCAGGCGCCGCTGCGCATCCGTGGTGGCGGGAGTAAAGACTTTCATGGTGGTGTGCCGCTGCAAGGCGAGGCGCTCGATACGCGCGCCTACCGCGGCGTGGTCAGCTATGAACCCAGCGAGCTGGTCGTCACCGCGCGCGCTGGCACGCCGCTGGTCGAGCTGGAGGCGCTGCTGGCCGAGCACGGGCAGTGCCTGGCGTTCGAGCCACCACACTTTGGTGCAGGTGCCACGGTGGGCGGCATGGTGGCGGCGGGCTTGTCCGGCCCGGGGCGCGCCAGCGTCGGTGCGGTGCGCGATTTTGTGCTGGGCGTGGAGCTGATCAATGGCCGCGCCGAACATTTGACTTTTGGTGGCCAGGTGATGAAAAACGTCGCTGGCTACGACGTCTCGCGCCTGATGGTGGGCGCCTGGGGCACTTTGGGCTTGCTGACGCAGGTCAGTCTGAAGGTGCTGCCGCTGACCCCGGGCGAGTCCACGCTGCGCTTTGATTGTGACCAGGCTGAAGCGCTGCGCCGTCTGCATACTTGGGGCGGCCAGCCGCTGCCGCTGAATGCCAGTTGCTGGCTGCAGACTGCCGAGGCGGGCCAGCTGTATGTGCGCCTGCGCGGTGCAGTGGCTGCGGTCGAGGCGGCGTGCAAAAGCATGGGCGGCGAACGGCTGGACAACGCTGCCGTGGCCCCTGACTGGCATGCCTGCCGCGAGCAGACCTTGCCTTGGTTTGCTGCGCGCACGCAGTCACCCGCTGAGCCGCCGCTGGATTTGTGGCGCCTGTCGGTGCCCGACACCGCGCCGGTGCTGGCGCTGCCCGAAGGCGTGGCGGCGCCGCTGGTCGAGTGGCACGGCGCCCTGCGCTGGGTGCAGGCGCCGCGTAAACATGCTGCCGCCTTGTATGAAAAAGCCCTGCTGGCCGGTGGGAGTGCTTCTCTTTTTGTAGCTGGTAGCGCAGGCTCTTTAAAGGCTGAAGGCTGTTTTGCTGTGCATTCGGCTGCTCTGGGGGCGATCCACCAGCGGCTACGCCAGGCGTTCGATCCGGCCGGACTCTTCAATCCGGCACGTGCGGGCGCTGTAGGCGCTTAGCGCCATGCGGCGACTGCGCCACCTGACCGGACGCCACCGCACCTCGTCTACCAACCGTGCGCTGGGCCTGCTGCTGGCCTTCAACGCCGGCGCGGTCAATGCCGGTGGTTTTCTGGTGGTGCAAATGTACACCTCGCACATGTCGGGTTTTTTGTCGCTGCTGGCGGACAACGTGGTGCTGGGCAATCTGGCGCTGGTGTTGAGTGCCGTGGGCGTGCTGTGGGCCTTTCTGTCGGGCGCCGGCACCACGGCGATTTTGGTCAACTGGGCGCGGGCGCACCAGTTGCGCAGCGGCTTTGCGCTGCCGCTGCTGCTCGAAGCGCTGCTGATGCTGCTGTTTGGCCTGATGGGTGCCATCACCCTGACCTGGCACACGGTGTTTGCCGTGCCACTGACGGTGCTGCTGCTGGCCTTCATCATGGGACTGCAAAACGCCGTGGTGACCAAGATGTCGTCGGCGCAGATCCGCACCACGCACATGACCGGCGTCATCACCGACTTAGGGATAGAGATGGGCAAGATGTTTTACTGGAACCGCAGCGGCACCCCGCCGGCGGCGCAGGTGCGCGCGAACCATGTGCGCATGCGCCTGTACGCCAGCCTGCTGGCCATGTTCACCAGCGGCGGCGTGGTCGGGGCGGCAGGTTTCAAATACATTGGCTTCATCTGGGTGGTGCCGCTGGCCGCGCTGATCTTGGCGCTGTCGTTGCCGCCGCTGATGGCGGATCTGGAGCGCCTGCGCACGCTGTGGCGCCTGCGCCGCCAAGGCACTGCGCCAGACCGCCCCTGATGGCCTCTGAACACGCCCGCTATTTTTTATCTGTTTCACCACCCATACCATGCAAACCCAGCTTGCTCCCCTGTTCCAGGGCACGGCCGACGGCCAGGTCGCCGAAGCCATCCTGCGCAAATGCGTGCACTGCGGTTTTTGTACCGCCACCTGCCCGACCTACCAATTGCTCGGTGACGAGCTGGACAGCCCGCGCGGGCGTATTTACCTGATCAAGCAGGTGCTGGAAGGCCAAACGCCGACGCGCAGCACGCAGCTGCATTTAGACCGCTGCCTGACCTGCCGCAACTGCGAAACCACTTGCCCGAGCGGCGTGCAATATGGCCACCTGGTCGATATTGGCCGCAAGCTGGTTGACGCGCAGGTGCCGCGCCCGCTGGGCGAACGGGCCACGCGCTGGCTGCTGAAAGAGGGCCTGACCTCGCCGCTGTTTGCCCCGGCCATGCAACTGGGCCAGGCGGTGCGCAGTCTGCTGCCAGCCAGCGTGCGCGCCAAGGTGCCAGCGCCCGAGCCGGCCGGTGTCTGGCCGACGCGGTCACACGCGCGCAAGGTCTTGCTGCTGGCGGGTTGCGTGCAGCCGAGCATGGCGCCGGGCATCAATAGCGCCACCGCACGGGTGCTGGACGCCGCCGGTATCCAGACCATCATCGCCCCCGAGGCCGGCTGCTGCGGCGCGGTCAAATTCCACCTGAACGACCAGGACGGCGGGCTGGCCCACATGCGCGCCAACATCGACGCCTGGTGGCCGCACATCGATAGCGGCGCGGTCGAATGCCTGGTCATGAACGCCTCGGGCTGCGGCGCCACGGTGAAGGAATACGGCTACCACCTGCAACACGACGCGCAGTACGCCGCCAAAGCGGCGCGCATCAGTGCCCTGACGCGCGACCTGAGCGAGCTGCTGCCCGACATCACCCCACTGCTGCAAGGAAAACTGGCCGACGTACCCCAGGGTGTCATGGCCTTTCATGCGCCGTGCACCTTGCAACACGGCCAGCAGCTGCGCGGCGGCGTGGAAACACACCTGCGCGCGCTCGGCTTTGACGTGCGCGTGGCTTTGTGTGAAGCGCATTTGTGCTGTGGCTCGGCCGGTACCTATTCGGTGCTGCAGCCTGAGCTGTCCCAGCAGTTGCGCGAGCGCAAGCTGGGCCACCTGGGCGCGCTGGAGCCGACGGTGATCACCTCGGCCAACATTGGTTGCATCACCCACCTGCAAAGCGGCACCGCCACGCCGGTACGCCATTGGGTGCAGGTGCTGGACGAGGCCTTGGCTGGTCAGCCCTGAGCGGCAGAAATTCAGGTGCGGCGGCACCGTCGCTACCATGGCGCCCATAAACAAGGGAACAGGGAGGCGCCATGCGTTTTGAGGGAACACTTGCGAAGTGGAATGACGACCGGGGTTTTGGCTTTATCCAGCCGACGCAAGGCGGCCAGGAGCTGTTTGCACATATCTCGGCATTTCCGCGCGATGGTCAGCGGCCGCAACTCAACGAGCCCTTGAGCTTTGAGGTGGCGCTGGCGCAGGGCGGTAAAAAGCAAGCCGTGGCCATTCAGCGGCCCGGTGCCGTGGCGCCGCGCTCCACTGCTGCCCGGCGCACGCCGCCGCAACTGTCACGCAACCATTCGTCCACCGGCGTGTTTGGCAAGCTGGTAGTGCTGCTGCTGGTGTGCGCTGTGTTGGGCGTGGGCTACTCAAAGTACGACGCCTACCAGCAGGCGCGGGCCAGCGCGACAGTGGCAGCGCCATGGGAGGACGCCCCACCTGCCGGCCGCAGCATCCCGGCGGTGGCGCCTCTGGTGCCTAGCAGCTACCGCTGTGATAGCCGGCAACACTGTTCTCAAATGACCTCCTGCGCCGAGGCCACCTTCTTTTTGAAAAATTGTCCCACCACCAAAATGGACGGCGATGGTGACGGCGTGCCCTGTGAGCAGCAATGGTGCACGCGTTAACCCCATCACCGGGCGGAGACTGCTTTACAGGCCTTTGACGCCAAGGCTGGCATGATTGAGGGCTTTGTTGCTGTTATCCGCTACACCTATATGACCGACCACCTGCCCACTCCAGACCAGACCGCCGCGCCCGCTGCCCCCGAAGGCGCTGCCGCGCCCGCGCTGCCTGAGAACGCTTCCGCCAGCGCTGCTGACACGCACCGCCCCGCAGGCGCTTCAAACCGGGGTGGCCGGGGTGGCCGTGGCCGCGGGCGCAAACCCGGTGGCGGCGACCAAGCTGCACCCGCTGATGCGCATGCACCAGCCGATGCCACCGCTGCCCCACGCCGTGCCCCACGCGCCATCCCGCCGGCGCTGGAGCAACTGGCCGCGCTGTACCCGCAGCTGTTTGGTGCGGTGTTTTTGCCGCTCAAGCGCGGCATTTTTCAGGACCTGCTGAGCGCCCACCCGGAAGCGTTTGAGCGCGAAGCACTGAAGCTGGCGCTGGGCATCCACACGCGCTCGACGCGCTATCTGCAATGCGTCGCTGCCGGCCAGCAGCGCCACGACCTGCAAGGCCAGCCGGTCGAAGCCATGGCGCCTGAGCACATCCACCAAGCCTTGCTGGAAGTGCACCGGCGCCGCCAGGGCCGCAGCACCGAAGACCTGCTGCCCAAGCTGCGTGCGCGCATCGTCGCCAACATCGAGGCCAGTGGCCTGTCGCGCGAAGAATACGCCGAGCGCGTGCGCACGCGCGACGCAGCGGCCAACGCCCTGCTGGACGAAGCGCTGGCCGAACTGTCCGCAAAAATCGCCCGCGAAGAAGCGCTGCAGCGCACTTTCGAGGCCAGCGGCAAGAGCGTGGACGAGTTCGCTGACATGTACGGCATGGACCCGCGCGCCGTGGCCCGCAGCCTGCACAACGCGCGGTCGCGGGCGGCGGCTGAAGCAGCGGCGGCCGCCGCCGCAGCAGCAGTAGAGCCAGAGGTGGCAGCTGACCCCATCGAGCCACACCCTGCACCCGACGCCGCATAAAAGCCGCATGAAAAAGCGCTAGCAACTATCAAAAAAATAGCTGCTGACGCACGTATTTAAAGGGCGGTAGGCCAATTTGACTGCAAAGAGCGCCTACAGCCACCCCGCCTTGCGGAAGCGCCAGTACAGCACCACGCCGGTGCTGAAGATCGTTGCCAGGGCAAGCGGGTAGCCATACTTCCAATGCAGCTCGGGCATGCCTGTGAAGTTCATGCCCCAGATGCCGGCCAGCGCGGTCGAGGCGGCAAAAATGGCGGCCCAGGCGGCGAGCTGTTTGGTGGTTTCCGACTCTTCGATCGTCACCATCGACAGGTTCACCTGGATCGCCGTACCGATGGTGTCGCGCATGGCGTCGATGGCGCCGCTGATGCGCGTGACGTGGTCGTGCACGTCGCGGAAATACTCTTGTACGCGGCTGCACACGCTGGGAACGCGCCCGCCGTGCAGCTTGCCCAGCACATCCAGCAGTGGTGCGGCCGCATGGCGCAGCATGCCGGTGCGCCGCTTCAAGGCGTAAAGCCGCTCGATGTTGCCGCGCGC
The DNA here is from genome assembly GCF_000688255.1 of Simplicispira psychrophila DSM 11588. GTDB lineage: Bacteria > Pseudomonadota > Gammaproteobacteria > Burkholderiales > Burkholderiaceae_C > Simplicispira > Simplicispira psychrophila. The sequence continues at coordinate 343,667 of NZ_JHYS01000002.1, forward strand.
TGCGCCGGGGGTGAAGATCTGCTCCTCCACGTCTTCCAGTTCGGCTTCAAAGTCGTCGAGCACGGGAAAGTAGCGGTCCACCACCGCATCCATCAGCGCGTACAGCACAAAACCGGCGCCGCTTTGCAGCAGTTGGGGCTCGCGCTCGCAGCGATCGCGCACGTCCTGAAAGCCATACTGGCTGCGGTTGCGCACCGACAGCACAAAATTGGGTCCGGCAAACACCGCCAACTCGCCCAGCGGTTCGTCGGTGTCGGCCGGCGCAGTCGGGTCGAGCAGGTGCATGACGACAAACACCATGCTGCCGTATTCCTCGATCTTCGGCCGCTGGTGGCCTTTGCGCGCGTCTTCCACGGCCAGTTCGTGCAGGTTGAACTCTTGCTGCATCTGCGCCAGCTCGGCGGCATCCGGGTCGTGCAGGGCGACCCAGACTAGGCAGCCCGGGCGCTGCAGCCAGTCGCTGATGTCATCGGTATGGATATCGGCGCACTTGCGACCGTTTTCGTAGACAACGCAGTTGATGATCATGGAAGCGGTCGGAGCCAGGCAGAGGGGTGGAAACGGCGAAGGGCGGATCTTCGCATGTCCTGCCCTGGCAGTCGGGCCCGCTGCATGGGTGCGCTTGGCGGCGGTATGTCAGGTCGGTGCGCGCCGCGCCGGCAGGCTGGCCAGCAGTGCCGCCAGCACGATCAGCGCGCCGCCGGCCAGGGTGCGTGGGCTGAGCACGGCAGCGTCCAGCAGCCACGCCGAGGCGCTGGCAAAGACCACTTCGCTGAGCATGATGAGCGCGGTGGCACTGGCCGCCAAGCGCGCGGCGCCGTATTGCAACGCCCAGTTGCCCGTTATAAAGGCCCCTGCCAGCGCCAGCGCCACCACGACCCAGCCGCTGGCCAGCACCGGAGGCGGCGGCACCAGGCCCATGGACCATCCCAGGCCGGCGCTGAGGCCCGCCAGCAGCGCCGCGCCGCCAAACATCGCCACCATGCGTGCGGCATCGGGGACGTGGTGCAGGCGGCGCAGCAGCACGTTGGTCAGAGCAAAGAAAAAGCCGCCCGCAACAGCCAGTCCATCGATGGCAGACAAACCTGTGGTTAGCTGTGACAGCGGCTGGCCCGGGGGCACCACCACCAGTACCACGCCAGCAAAGGCCAGCAGCAGGCGCAGCAGCGCCAGCGGTGTCGGCACTTCGCCCAGCAGCTTCCAGGCCAGCAGTACCGACCATGCCGGCATCAGATAGAACAGCAGCACCACGCGCACCACGTCGCCCACCGTCACGGCCCAGTTGAAGCACACATTGGTCAGGCCCGCCGCCAGCGCCAGCAGCCACAGGGCCGGGTGCTGCCAGGCCAGGCGCAGCGCCCCCGGACGCAGCGCCAGCAGCGCGACCAGCGCCACGGCATACAACAAGGCGGTGGCCCACAGCGGGTGCAGGCCGGCGCCCTGTAACAGGCGAAATGGCCACCACGAAACGCCCCAGATCAAGGCGTTCAACAGCAGCGCCAGGGCGGGCAAGAAATAATGCATGAAATGGCCTGTAGCGCTTATGGGTTAAGCGCTTTAAGCTATCAAAACTGAATTTTCAGTGGTGGTTGTCGCGGCGCGCAATGCGCAGCAGGTGCGTGACGGCGGCACGGTGGTATTTGCAGTTGTACAGATGCCAGAAGCGGATCAGCCACATGGCCCCGGCGACCAGTACGCCAAATACGGTGATGGCGCCAAACACCGATAGGCCGAGTTTCAGCGACAGACTGTAGAGCGCGCCCATGCCCAGAATGGCCGCCTGTTCGTTGAAGTTTTGCACCGCAATCGAGCGGCCCGCGCCCATTAGGTTGTGGCCGCGGTGCTGCAGCAGCGCATTCATCGGCACCACCAGAAAACCGCCCAGACCGCCCAGCAAAATCAGGAACGGCACCGCGATCCAGATGCTGTGGATGAACACCATCAGCACCAGCAACACGCCCATGGCAATGCCCATGGGGATGACGCGCGTGGCGCTGTCCAGGCGCATGCGCAGCGATGCCAGGATGGCGCCCGCCGCCGTGCCAATCGCCACCACGCCGGTCAGCGCCGAGGCCTGGGTGGTGTTGTAGCCCAGCGCCACGGCGGCCCAGGCCAGCACGATGAATTTCAGGTTGCCGCCGGCGCCCCAGAACAAGGTGGTGGTGGACAGCGAAATCTGTCCCAGCTTGTCACTCCACAGGCGGCGGTTGCAGGCCCAGAAGTCGGGTAGCAGCGCCAGCGTGTTGGCGGCAATGCTGCGCTCGGCATCGTGGCGCAGCGGGCGCATTTCCACGCCGGTCAGCGGAATGCGCAGGTTGAACCAGGCTGCCAGGGCGTACACCGCAATCAGGGTGGCAATGGCGGCTTGGGACGGCGTACTGATACCGGTGTCGATCCAGGGCAGATCGACCGACAGCAAAACCTGCGACAGCCGCTGCCCGACCAACTGGCCGCCCAGCAGGACGCCCAGAATGATCGAGGTGATGGTCAGACCTTCGATCCAGCCGTTGGCCTTGACCAGTTGCGAGGCGGGCAGCAGCTCGGTGAGGATGCCGTACTTGGCCGGCGAGTAGGCAGCGGCGCCCAGGCCGACGACGGCATAGGCAATCAGTGGGTGCGAACCAAACAACATCATCAGGCAGCCGACGATTTTGATGGCGTTGCTGATGAACATGACGCGGCCCTTGGGCAGGGCATCGGCAAAAGCACCGACAAAGGGCGCCAGCACGACATAGAACAGCGCAAACATCGGCACTAGGGCGGCACGTTGCCATTCGGGCGCGCCATTGGACAGCAACAACTCCACAGCAGCGACGAAAAGCGCGTTGTCGGCCAGCGAGCTGAAAAACTGCGCCGACATGATGGTAAAAAATCCGCGCTTCATCGCATCGCTGAAAGGCCATCCGTGGGTCGAATGAGCTGATAAATGGGGAACCCCGGGAGACTGTCCAAGAGTGATCGGCGGTTATATCACGCACACCGCGCGCTGCGGTGCCAGAATCTCGCCTTCTTCTTTGAGTGCCCACCCCACCCCCTCCCATGCCGCGTCCCATCCGTGCCCTGATCCACCCCAGCGCCCTGCAACACAACCTGTCGCGTGTGCGCCGTGCCGCGCCCGATGCGCAAGTCTGGGCGGTCGTCAAGGCCAATGCCTACGGCCATGGCATCGAGCGTGTGTTTGACGGGCTGCGCGGCGCCGACGGCTTTGCCCTGCTGGACCTGCAGGAGGCGCAGCGCCTACGCCAACTCGGCTGGCGCGGCCCGATCCTGTTGCTGGAGGGCGTGTTCGAGGCGCGCGACCTGGAGCTGTGCTCGCGCCTGGGGCTGTGGCACACCATCCACTGCGACGAGCAGATCGACATGCTGGCCGCGCACAAGACGCAGCTCGGACACCGCGTGTTTCTGAAAATGAACTCGGGCATGAACCGCCTGGGGTTTACGCCGCAGCGCTTTCGCAGCGCCTGGGCACGGCTCAATGCGCTGCCGCAGGTGGATGAAATCTCGTTCATGACGCACTTTTCGGATGCCGACGGCGCGCGCGGCATTGGCCACCAAGTCGCCGCCTTTGACACCGCCACGCAAGACCTGCCCGGCGAGCGCAGCCTGTGCAACAGCGCCGGCGTGCTGCGCCATGCCAGCGTCCAAGCGGCGCTGGCCGCCGACTGGGTGCGCGCCGGCATCGTGCTGTACGGCAGTGCGCCCGACCATCCCGAGCACGGCGCCGCGCACTGGGACTTGCAACCGGCCATGACGCTAAGCACGCGCTTGGTCGCCTTGCAACAACTGCAAGCCGGCGACAGCGTCGGCTACGGCTCGTGCTTTACCGCCGACCAGCCGACCACCATCGGTGTCGCGGCTTGCGGCTATGCCGACGGCTACCCGCGCCACGCCGGCACGGGCACGCCGGTACTGGTGAACGGCATACGCACCCGCTTGCTCGGCCGCGTCAGCATGGATTTGCTAGCGGTGGACTTGAACCCGGTCATTGCCGCTGGGCTCGAGGTGGGTTTTGGGAGTGAGGTCACGCTGTGGGGCCGCGCTGAGAACGGCGCTGTGCTGCCTATCGATGAAGTGGCGGCGGCGGCGGGCACGGTGGGCTATGAGTTGATGTGCGCCCTGGCGCCGCGTGTGCCGGTGGCGGTGGCGGTGGTGTGAGCATGTGTGCGAATGCCGCCTGGCGCAGCGGCTGTGGTTTGGTGCCGATTTTTAGCTACTATTAAAGTAGCTTAAAGTGCTTGCCAGATAAAGGTTTGTTGCCTGTTTTAGGCCTAATTGCACACAGTGCCACGCCAGCTGCGGGCACGGTTTTCTGGGGACTTGCCAGTTACCGCTTGTTCCTATGCAGACCTGTAACACGACTCCCATAATGGATTTGCCTGGGTGTTCTGATGTCTCCGTGGGTGGGGACGGGCCCGGCATTCACCATGAGGGCCCCAGCCGCGATGAGCATGTTCTCTCCGTCCTTGCGTTTGCGCTGGCACTGGTTGCCTTGGGCGCTGGGCTGCTTGGTGGCGCCGGTCGCTGCCTTGGCGCAGCAGGGTGTGCCCAGCGGTGCAGTTGTAGCCGAGGAACTGCGCCAGCAGGCCGTGGCGCTGGAGCATGGCGAGGGCGTGGCGCGTGATCCGGTGCAGGCGGCCGCGCTGTATTGCCGCAGCGCCCGTCTGGGCGACGCGCAGGCCCAGTACAACCTGGGCTGGATGTATGCCAATGGGCGCGGCGTGCCGCGCAACGATACGACCGCCGCGTTTTTTTTCCATGCGGCGGCCGAGCAAGGACTGGCGGTCGCACAGCGCATGTTGCGGGTGGTTGGTGGCCTGGGCGCCGAGGTGCCCGACTGCATGCGCCCCCCGCTGATCGCACCCAGCCTGTCCGCCGTGGCCACGCCCGGCGTGGATTACCAGCGCATTGCGCCGCGCAAGATTTTTGAGTTGGTACTGAAAATGGCGCCCCAGTACCAAGTCGAGCCGCAACTGGCACTGGCCATCATCGCGGCGGAATCGAATTTCAACAGCCAAGCGCTGTCACCCAAAAACGCCCAGGGACTGATGCAGTTGATCCCCGAAACCAGCGAGCGTTTCAACGTCAAAAATCCCTATGATCCGGCGCAAAATCTCCGCGGTGGGCTGACCTATTTGCGCTGGCTGCTGGCGTACTTTGAGGGCGACGTTGCATTGGTGGCCGCCGCCTACAACGCGGGCGAAGGCAAGGTCGAGCGCTACCGGGGCGTGCCGCCGTATCTGGAAACACGGGCTTATGTACAGCGGGTGCTGCGCGCTGTGGGGGCGGCGGTGCATCCGTTTGATCGCAAGATAACGCGACCTTCGCCAGCATTGCAAAACATCCGCACGGCACTGGCGCGCAAGTAAGCTGTTTTATTCCACCGTCAGCGTGGCTTTCATGCCGGGGTGAAAGGTGCACACATACGGCACGCTGCCGGCCTTGCGCAGCACAGTGCTCCAGGATTTACCGGGTTCGATGCTGCCCGAGTCAAACACTTTGGCGGCGCTGGCGGTGTGCGGCACCAAGTCGTCGTTGCGCCAGACCACGCTGTCGCCGCGCCGCAGCGTGAGCGTGTCGGGCGTGAAGCGCATGTTCTCCATGACGATGGTGTGTGTCTCTGCTACCGCTGGTGCCAGGGCGAGTGTCCAAGCACCGCCCAGCGCCAGCACGACGGCTGCTGTGCGCTGCATAGCTTTTAGCTCCCACTCTTGCCAAGCGAGGTTTCGAGCTGTTTGGCGTGGTCCAGGTGCTGGATGAATGTCGGCCGGGATTTCTCCAGCAAGGCCTTGAGATCGGCATTTTGCGCGCTGGGCAGCAAGGTCTTGTCCAGCGCATCAATCACCGTCTGGTGGTAGCTGACTTCGTGGGCGACGTAAGCACGATCAAACGCAGTGCCTTTGAGGGTCTTGAGGGGGGCGATGTTGTCTTGCCCCGCTTTTTTCAGGCTTTTGCTAGTGTCGTTGTTTTCCGGTGTGACCTTGAGGCGCTTGACCAGGGCGGTTGCTGCCTTGTTGACCGAGGTGTGGTCTCTGACCATCTGCTTGGCAAAGGACTTCACTTCTTTGGAATGCGCTTTGGATGCGGCCAGCTTGCCGGCGTCGATGTCCACTTGGTTGGCCGTGACCACGATGGAGGCAATTTGCGCATCGTTGGGCGCCGTGCTGTGCGCGTCGGCAGGTGATGTGCTTTGTGCCGAAGCGGGCATCTCGGCGGGTGCTGTGCTTTGTGCATGGGTGGTGCCGGCGGCAAAGGCCAGCGCCAGAGCCAGGGGAAGAAGGGACAGTTGCATGACGGACTCCTGAGGGTGTGGTGGAGACATCAGATGTACCACTGAGTGCAGCGAAAGAGATGGGCATTTTGCTGATCTCTCTGTCAGGAAGTGCGCTGTGCGTGCGAGCAGAAAGCGAATGTTGAGGCGCTGGCTGGCTTGGCAGCGCCTTAGCGATCGGGCGTGTTCTGTTTTTTAACGGCACACAAAATTATGGTTATCCCTAATCAAAGACGCAAACAGTGCCCCTTAAACTTCTCGACCAACCGGTCGGTAGATCAATTGATCGGTTGTCAGAATTGATGCAAATCAGCCAAACCGGAGAAAAAACATGAGAAAAATCAAAGTATCGAGCCGCGCCGGCGCCTTGATCGCTACATTCGCGCTGGCGGCGACAACGATAGGTTGCGGCAGCAGTGACGGGGATACTTCGGTGGGTCAGCCCAGCCAGCCCGAGCAAAAAAAGCTCACTATCAAACGTGACAGTTATGGCATTCCGCATGTCTATGCCGACACCGTGCGGGGACTCTTCCATGGCTACGGTTACGCCGTCGCAGAAGACCGCCTCTATCAGATAGAGATGGCCAAACGGTCTTCGTATGGCACCGTTGCGCAAGTGCATGGCGCTGCTTATGCCGACCTGGACGTCGCTACGCGCAAGCTCATCGATCCGGCCTCGATCCAGGCCCAGCTGGCAGCACTGTCCCAGGACGACAAGGATATTTTTCAGGGCTATGCCGAGGGGTTCAATGCCCGCATTCAGGAAGTCATGGCCAACAAGCAGGAGCTGATGCCCAAGCAGTTCATTGACGCCGGCTTTGAGCCTGTTGCCTGGACGGCGGAAGATGTGGCAATGGTGTGGGTGGTCACGATGGCGGTCCGTTTCTCCAACAGCAACAGCGAAATTTCAAACCTCCAACTGCTCAATGATTTGAAAGCGGCCAAGGGCGATGCCGTCGGCCAGCAGATTTTTGAACAGCTGCGCTGGCTGGAAGATCCGACGTCGCCCACGACGGTACCACGCGCGGCAGGCTATACCCCGGTGCAAGTGGTACAGGCGAATGCGCCAGCCACTGTGGTAGCCGCCCAGGGGCCACGCCGCGCCGCGCCGCAAATGGTTGCGCAAAAGCCACCCTCCAAAGCGCTGTTTGCCGAGCAGCAACAGGCCCGCCTGTCGCCTGTTCCGGCTGAAATGCTCCAAGAGCAGAACACCCTTTTTGCCGCCTGGCGTGGACTGGCCACACCGGACGAACGTCCCAAGGCCAGCAACCTGTGGATTTTGGGGCCGAACAAGACCAGCGACAAAAGCACCATCTTCAGCAATGGCCCGCAATTCGGCAATTTCAATCCTAGCTACGTGTATGGCATTGGTCTGCACGGGGCGGGGTTTGATGTCACGGGCAATACGCCCTTTGCCAATCCGGTGATCTTGTTTGGCACCAATGGGCATATTTCCTGGGGCGCCACTGCCGGGCCGCTGGATGTCAACGACATGTACGAGGAAAAAATCAACAATGCCAACGAGTATTTGTTCAATGGCACCTATCGGCCGATGAAAAAGCGTGTCGAGGTGGTCAAGGTCAAGGGCGACAAGGACATTACGGTCGAGGTGTTCTCCACCGTCCACGGCACTGTGACCAGCATGGATGCGGCCAAGGGCACCGCCTACAGCATGCGCCGCAGCTGGGACGGCCAGGAAGTCGAGACGCTGCTGGGCTGGATTCACTCCGTGAAAGCCAAGAGCTGGACGGAGTGGCTGAAGCAGGCCGAGCGCGTCGCCATCACCATCAACTGGTACTACGCCGACAAGCTGGGCAACATTGGTTATGTGTCACCCGGCCGGTTGCCGATTCGGCCACCCAACCAGGACGTTCGTTTGCCCGCGCTGGGCGATGGCAGCATGGAATGGCAGGGGTTCAAGCCGTTTAGCGAAGTGCCCCAGGTCTACAACCCCAGCCAAGGCTATATCGTCAACTGGAACAACCAATCGGCGCCTGGGGTGCAAGGGGATGGAGCCAATTATTCGATCGTCGATCGGGTGAACGAATTCATTTTCCGCATCGATGCCAAACCCACGCTGACACCAGCGGAAGCCGCCGATCTGACCCGGCTGACCTCTTTTTCAGACCCCAATGCGCGCTATTTTGTGCCTTACATCCTGGAAGCCACCCGGGGCCTGCCGGCCACCGATCCGGTACAGCAGGCCGCGCAGTTGCTGGGCCAATGGGATGGTCTGAACACCAATGTGCAGGACAAGGGCGTGTACAGCGAACCCGCCGTCACCGTCATGCGCACCTGGCTGCCCCTGGTCTTCAAGCAACTGCTGGCCGACGATCTGCCTGTGGGGGTGGTGGAGCGATACCTTGGCGCGGGTTATCCAACGAGCGCCGCCGGCTCGGCCTCTCCTGCGCCAGGCTCCAAGCTGCTGTACAACGCCCTGCTGGGCGCCAAAGCAGGCGTGCCGCAGAAATATGACTTCCTGAACGGTGCGGACAAATACGCCTTGATTCGCGATACTTTGGCACAAGCCGTGACCAGCCTCACCGCGAAATACGGCCCGGACATGTCGCAGTGGCTCACACCGGTGACGCCGCACACGTTTGCGGTGAAGAACTTCATGCAGTACCCGCAGGCCGGTGCCGACGAGGCGCTGTCTTTGCCGACCTACATGAACCGTGGTACGCAAAACGATCGCGTCACGTTTGCTGCCGGCGGCGAAGTCTCCATGTGCACGGTGGCACCCCCCGGACAAAGCGGTTTTGTGGCGCCGAATGGAGCGAAATCCAAGCACTACGCCGACCAGTTGGAGCTGTACAAGAACTTCACGTGCCGCGAAGAGAGCTTGACTCCCCAGGCGGTCAATGCCAACCAAGAGTCTTCCAAGACACTGAGCTACTGAGCCCGCAGCGAGGGCGCGTGGCAGAGAGGCGGCGCCGATTCAACCAGAACAGGTCGGATCGGCGCCGTTGTCGTTGCTGGTGTCCACCGTTGGCGAGGCGGCGGGGTTGGGCCACTGCACGGCGGCAAATCCGCCCAGAAAAAGGTCGGCGACGATGCGCGCCATTTCCTCGTAGCTGAGCCGTCCATCGGGTTTCAGCCAAGTAAACATCCAGTTCATCATGCCAAACAGCAGCATGGTGAGCGGTTTCTCCATTTGCGCTGTCTGCAATTCGGGTCGCATCGCCACCATGGCGCTGGCGAAGGCACGCACCACCACGCGCTCCTTGTCCCAAATGGCCTCTCTGGATGGCGGACTCAGAAAGCGGACGTCCTCTGTCAGTACCCGGTGTGCATGGTGGGCGTTTTCGTATTCATGCATGAAGCCCAAGATAAGTAAGCGCAGTAAATTTTCGGGGGTATGCGGTTGTGCGGTGATTTTCTCGACCAGCGCCACCAGGCGCGATACATGCTCATCCGCAATGGTGTGCAGAAGCTCGCTTTTATCGGCGAAGTGGTGGTACAGCGTCGCTTTGGAAAGTTTGCAGGCGTCCGCCACATCGTTCATCGTGGTCGAGGGATACCCCCGGCTGGCAAACAGGGCCGCCGAATTCGCCAGGATGCTGCGCTGCTGATCGGTGGGGAGGCGGGACGTTTTCTTTTGATTCATGGATGGGGTGCTTGCATGTAGCTTGAGGGCGTTCTCCGCCGGGATTCGGAAGGTGCCGGCCTTTGCTTGAGCGCAACATGGTTTGCGAAACGCTCTATGGGGCGCTTCACAGGTTCGTCCGGTGTGCCCATCATCTCGCCAGCAGACGCAATCCTGGCGGCAAGGCCTCGCCAAAACTGCGCTTTTGGTCTGCATCATCGAGTTGCACGGCTTCGCGCACCATCGTGACCCAGCTGGCTGGGGCGCGCACGGCGGCCAAGCGGCGGGCGACTTGTTCGCGCAGTTCGGGCGCTAAATCGCGCGTGCGGTCGCCACTCATGCGGGCGATTTGCGCAGCGGCAAACGCTGCGGGTTCCACTGCTTTCCAGTCCAGCGCCAGCAGGGCTTGCAGCCAGCCGCTGGCGATCTCCGCGGGCACCACGGTGTGCGCGCTGCCGTAGAGCGGTACGCGCGCGCCCAGGCGCCCCAAGGCCCACCAAGTTTGCGGGTTCTCGTCGGGGCGTTGCAGCCGCTCTAGCACCCAGCGGCCGGTTTCGGCGCGGTGGTGGCCGGGCAATTGCTCCAGCAGCGCCGCCAGCCGCACCATGTCGTCGTAGCTGCCTTGCACCGGGTGGCGGGCGCGTTTGCCGGCGTCGGTGTCTTCCAAATGGCCGGCAAGGGTTTCGAGAATGTGCAGTTGCTGCGCTTCATTCAAGCCGCCGGCGGCGCGGCGCCACAGCGTCCACCACTCCGACCAGTTGCGGCTTTCGCCGGTGTATTGGATGCCTTCGGAAAACAGCGGCCAGAGTTGGTCGATGCGCCAGCTGTCCAGCGGCGTGCCCATGCCGGGGCGCAGGCAGTAGCCAGCCAAATTGAGCCAGACGCGCTCATGTTCGGCGCTGCGCCGGCGCCGGCGGGCGCGCGTCCACAGGGCATCGAACAGGGTGCGCAGCAGTGCAATGCTCCACGTGTCGCGCGCGCCCAGCAGGTGCTCCAGTGTGCTGCGCAGTTGGCGGATTTCTTTGGTGGTGACGGGTTGCTGGGGCGTGGCGCTGCCGAATACGCGCTCGATCAAGGCGATGGCTTGGTCTAGGCGTGGATGCGCGGCGTTGTCTTCTGCACTGCCGCTATCGGCTGCGCTGTCATCACTTGCATGGCTGCGCACTTGAAACGCCAACAGCCAGCGCTGCGCCGGGTCGTCGGCGTGGGTGCAGTGCATTTCCAGCGTGCCGACCTCGGTCATGGTGGCGCTCAGTTGCACCGTGACATGCCCCCGGCGCTGACCGGCTGCTGCGGGCAGCACGGTTTCCAGCGGTGGCAGGTGGACGAAGCTGGGGGCATCGTCGCCAGTGCCGGGCACTGGCAGGTCAATCACATCACCGGCTTGCCACGCAGTGTTGGCGGCGCAGGCCACCAAGTGAAAGCGCACCGCTTGCCCCAAACACAGGGCAAAGCTGTGGCCGAGCAGCGGTACTTCGATGGCGCTGTCGGTGCCGCGCGGCAGCACGCAAATGGCGCGCGGCGGCGCGTCTTTTTTATCGTCTTCCAGTAGTAAAAAATAGCTGCGCGCCGAACCACCACCGACGCCGTGCCCGAGCTGCGGCACACGCGCGGCGCGCACCAAAGCGTAGGCGACTGCGCCGCGCGCCACGGCGGTGTCCGGGTCGCTGTGTTGCAACACGCGCACTGGAGCGCCGCGCCAGTGCGTCAGGACGTGTTCCAGCCGCTGTGCCAGCGCCGGGGCGCGGAACACGCCGCCGTTCAATAGCAGGGTGTCGGGCACGGCCAAGGTGGGGCCGGTACCGGAATGGCGCTCCAGAAACGCCGCCAAGTGCCGTGTGATGGCCGCGTCGGCCGGGTAGGGTAGGCCCAGTTCGACCAGGCCGGAGCGGCGGCGTTGTGGGCGGATACTGGCCTCTTCTTGCGGCATAAAGCCATCGACCACCAGACGCTCGACCACAGCGCGGGTCAGCGTGACCGAGCGCGCGCCGCCCACCAGTTGTGCGCCGCCGCCGAGCAGCGTGATGCTGGTGTGCGCCGGTGCGTCGGCACCCAGCAGCAGTTCTTTGGCGGTACGGCAGCGTTGCACCAGTTGGGCAAAGCGCGCGGCGGGCAGGCGGGTGCTGCTGCCCAGCGTGCGCTCGATATGGTGTGCCAGCGCCAAGTCCATGTTGTCACCGCCGAGCATCAGGTGCTCGCCGACGCCGATGCGCGTCAGACGCGGCAGGGCGTCGGGCTTGGCGGTGGTGTGTTCCACGTGGATCAACGTCAGGTCGGTGGTGCCACCGCCGACGTCGCAGACCAGTAGCTGCGCTACGCCGTGCAGTTGCGCGGCCAGTTGCTGGCGTTGGCAAAACAGCCAGTCGTGGAAGGCGGCTTGCGGCTCTTCCAGCAGGCGCAGCGGCCCCAAACCAGCGTCGCGCGCCGCTTGCAGCGTCAGGGCACGCGCGCCTTCGTCAAACGAGGCCGGCACCGTCAGCACGATGTCTTGCTGTGCCAGTGGTGCGCTGGGGAAGCGTGCATTCCATGCTGCGTGGACATGCGCCAGATAGCTGGCGCTGGCCGCTACCGGTGAGATCTTTTCTACATCGTCGGCGGCACCCCACGGCAGGATGGCGGCGCTGCGATCAACGCCAGGGTGCGATAGCCAGCTTTTGGCGCTGCTGACCAGCCGACCCGGCACTTGGCTGCCCAAGTCGCGGGCGTAGCGGCCCAGCACCGCCGTTTCTGCTGACGACCACGGCAGCACTAAATCCGCAGCGCTCAGTTCACCCGCTGCCGGGTGGTAGCGCAGCGACGGCAGCAGCGCAGGAGCAGCCACTTCGCCCGGAGCGATCAGCTGGTCGATGGGCAGCAGGTGGATGCTGTCGCCGCCCGCGTCCGCCGCTGAGAGGTCTGCATAGGCGACGACGGTGTGGCTGGTACCCAGGTCGATGCCGACGGTGTAGCGCGCTGTACTCACCGCCGCCTCACGCCTGCGCGGGGCTGGTGTTGTGGCGCGTGTCCAGCTCGACCTTCCAGCGCTCACTGCCGCTCTCGCCCTGGGCGTTGATGGGCAGGGCTTCGAGTTCCAGCGTGCCGGTAGTGGTGATGCGGGCGTGCAGTTGCACGCGCACCACTTCGCCAGCGGTGCGGCCTTGGGCGGGCAGGGTGGCCTGGATTTCTTGCAACTCGTGCAGTTCGTCGGCGCTCCAGAAGTCCAGCAGCGTGCCGACCTGGTCTTGGCGGCGCATCGACGAGCCAAAGAAACGCAAGCGCACCGGTTCACCCACGACGAGGCCGAATTCTTGACCGGGCAGTCCGGCATCGGTGCCTTCTTCCATGCCAAACGGCGCCAGACACAGCGCCTGGATCGGTGGCTCCATGCCCGGAATAGCGGGCATCGACGAATCCACCGCCACGTAATACGACTGCGCCGTGCCGCCGCGAATGCGCACGCCCCGGCCCCGGCGCACGTAGCCGTAATAGGCGGCGCCGCGTGCTACCGCCAAGTCCAGATCCGCACCGCTGAGCAGGCGTGCAGGCGCGGCGCCTTCGTCATTCAGCCAGCCGTTGAGAACGTCCAGCAGCCGCTCGGCAATTTGCCCGGACTTGAGCACGCCGCCGTTGAACAGCACGGCGGTGGGGTGCAGAAAACTGGCCTCGGCGGAGGCAGCATTGTCAAAGCCGACGTGTCCAGCCAGCTCGGCAGTGGCATCGCGTTGGCGCGTCAAAAAAGCCGCCAGATGGCGTGTGACGGCGGCATCTTGCGCATACGGCAAACCCAGTTGCGTTAGCGCGCCGCGTGCGCGGTTGATCGGCTGGTCGGACACGGCGGCCGGTGGAAAGAAGCCTTCCAGCAGCGTCTGTTCCAGTTCGGCGCGCGTGACTTCGGTGCGCAGCGCGCCGCCAATCAGCTTGGAGCCGCGACTGGGCACCACCACTGGCACGGCGTCCACGCTGGGGTCGCTCAGCAGCATTTCTTTGGCGCTGCGGCAGGCGTGGGCTAGGGCGCGGGTTTGCCACGGGTCGAGCTGTTTGCCGTCGGCGGCCAGCTTGCGCGCTGTGCCGTAGGCCAGCGCCAAGTCCATGTTGTCGCCGCCGAGCAGGATGTGTTCGCCCACGGCAATGCGTTGCAGCTCCAGGTTGCCGTCCTGCTCCAGCACGGCGATCAGCGACAGGTCGGTGGTGCCACCGCCCACGTCCACCACCAGCAGGATGTCGCCGCTGCGCACCTCTTTGCGCCAGGCACCGCTGCTGCGCTGAATCCAGCTGTACAGCGCCGCTTGCGGCTCTTCCAGCAGCGTCAGTTGCGGCAGACCGGCGGCCTGCGCGGCTTCGGCGGTCAGCTCGCGTGCCGCCGGGTCGAAGGAGGCGGGAATGGTGACGGTGACGTCTTGCGTCGCCAGCGGCGCTTCGGGGTGCTGCGCATCCCAGGCGGCGCGCAGGTGCGACAGGTAGCGGATCGACGCTTCCAGTGGCGAGACACGCGCCACTTCGGGCGGTGCTTCGGCCGGCAGCAGGGCGCTGCGTCTATCGATGCCGGGGTGGCACAGCCAGCTTTTGGCGCTGGAGACCAGGCGGATCGGCGTGGCCGCGCCGCGCGTGCGGGCGAATTCGCCGACAGCAAAGTCTTGGCTTGCCGACCACGGCAGGGCCAGGTCGCCGGGGGCCAGTTCGCTCTCGTGCGGCAGGTACAAAAACGACGGCAGCAGCGTGGGGTTTTCCAGCGTGCCGGGGCCGGTCAGCTGGGGCACGGACAGCACGCCTTGCACGGCGTTTTCGCCATCGCTGGCTTCGGTGTCAAGCCAGGACAGCGCGCAATGCGTGGTGCCCAGGTCGATGCCGATGGTGTAGCGCGCGCTGGGGGGGGGGTCAGTGTGGATGTCGTTGGCGTTGCTGTTGTCGTTCACAGTTCCACCTCCGCCTGGGCCAGCACGCTGGCGTCGTGCTGCGGTGCCAGTTGCGGCAGGCGGGTGTCGGTGGCGCGCCAGCCGCGGTGCGCCAGCGTGCCGGTGAACGGTGCCTGGCCGACGACGTTGCCGGTGATGCGCGTGGCGGCGGCGTCAAAGCCCACCGGCAGGGTCAGGCGCTCGCCTTCGCTTTCGCTGCGCACGGGCTCCAGGGTGAAGTGCTCGCGCAGCACTTTGCGGCAGCCTTCGTGGACCACGCGGGTGGCGGAGCCAATCTCGCTGTCGCTGTAGGGGGCGATGTCTTCTTGCATAAAGTCGATAAAGCGCGCCTCGCGTTGCAGCAGACCGAGCAATTGCAGGGCAGCGGTGTCGGGCGCCACTTGCAGCACGGGTGGCGGTGGCGCGACGGGTGCCGGTGCCGGCTTGGGGGCTGGTGCGGGCGCCGGGGTTGGCTCAGGCGCTTGAGGCCAGCCGCCTTCGGCGCGCAGACGGGACACGTCCGCAGCAAAGGTGGGATTGCCGACGATGGCAAAAAAGCTGCTCACTGCCAAGGCAATGCGGCTCATCAATGAAGGAGGGGTGGGGGTCATAAGTGGGTGTGGGGTAGTGGGTTCAGAAGGTCAGCGGCCCGGCACGGAGGCGGGCGCAGCGCAGTGCGCGCCAGAGGCTGGTAATAGTACCGAAACCGGTCTGCTCTGTGTGTTGGCATTCGTGCGCTATTGTAATAATAGCTAGTGCCGCTTGCTGCATATGCGCTAGAAGCCTATTTGACTTGTTTTTATGGGTGCTGGCCTATGGCCGTGCAGGGAGGCGGGCCTGCTGCCACGCCAAGTAGTCCGAGCGGCGCAGGCGGTAGCGGGCAATACTGCCCTCGTGCAACTGCTGCAGCGCCTCTGTGAGCATCTCGGCAAAGGCCATCCGGTGGGCGGGTGGGGCGTACTCCTGCGCCAGCTGGGCCACGAGGGACGGGCTGGGCTGCTGTCCGCCCTGGACGATGGTTTGCACGGCTTGCATCAAGGCGTCGCGGTACTGGATCTTCAGCGGGTCGGGCGCCACCATGGTTTGCGTCATCGCCAAGTAGTGCTGGCAAGAGCGCTCATAGGCCCAGACGAACAGGTCGCGCAGCAAGGCCACGTCATTGAGCTCGTACACCCCCAGCGTGGCTTCGGCGTAGGCGCGCTGCGGCACATCGATGAAGGACAGGGGACACAGGTTGTGCTTGAGCAGCGGGATGTTGGCGCCCAGGCGCGACACCCGCTGGTTGGCGTCGTCAAACGGTTGCAGGTAGGGCAGTTGCACCAGCAAGAAAAACGCCTGCTCAAACGGCTCGGGGATCGCGGTGGCTTTGTGCAGCAGCAGGGCAAAGCAGTCTTCCAGTTGCTCCGGCACGGCCAGCGGCTCAAACACCGTGCCAGCCAGCTCGACCGGGCGCTGGCGCAGCCGGCCACTGGCGCGCGGGTCGGGCAGCAGGTCTTGCGACAGCACGGCGTGCAGATTTTTGAAGGTGAACGCATCCAGCGCCAGCTCGTCGGCATCAGGGATCAGCATCTCGATAGCGGCCTGGTGGTTCAGCAGCATCTGCGTCTCGATGGCGTCCTGGCCTTGGGCGATGCGTCCCAGTTCGATCAGGTTCTGGGCGTCTGGGCGGCGGTAGCTGTTGCCCTCCAGCCGGGACGAGGCCCACGACCAATCCACCCGCAGCCGGCCCAGGATGTCGCGGGCGTAGGTGCCGGCGGGCTGTCCGCTTTGTGGCGTGCGCCCGATCTGGTGCAGCTGGCGCCGCGTCGGCTCGGGTAGATAAAACGTTTCGCCGGGCTGGTAGGCGTGCAGAAATTCCAGCTGGTAGCCAATCGGGCGGCGGTACATCGGCGCGCGCCGCACTTGCGTGGCGATGGCGGCGCCTTCGGGCGAGAGCGGCACCTCCAGATCGACCTCAGCTTCTGCCGGTTCGGGTGCCGCCTTCTCGGGCGCGACCCGCTCGGTCTGCGCCACTTCCAGCGCTGTGGACGCCGTTCCAGCTGCGCTGAGTGCATTGAGCGCCACAGCGCCCACCGCCAGCTTGTAGACCAGCACGATGCTTTCGCCTTCGGTGACCAGCCGCTGCTCTTCAATCAGCTTGAGCAGGCGGCGCTGCAAGGTGCGGCGCTGGGGCGGTGTGCCCAGGCGGTGCTCCATTTCTGCTTCTAGCGCAGAGATGCCCACGCCCGCAGGGTGGCTGGCGACGATGGATGCGATCAGCTCCAGCTCTTCATTCAGTGTGATGCGCGGCATCGGGGGTGTCCTTGTGCGTGCTTTTCCGGGTGCTTGTCGATGGGCCTTGTCGCGGCCCGGTGTCATGGAATATAGCGCAGCACGACACAAGCACGACAGGCGCGACAAAGAATGACAAAAGCGCGACACAAGCGCGACAAAAATATGTCGCGCTTGTGTCGCGCTTTGTCGTGCTCCCTCTGTGCTGTCGTACCACCACCGACCGCGATAAGCTGGGAGCTTCCTTTTTTAACGACCGACTGCGCCCCTTGCCATGCCCCAATTCGCTGCCAACCTGACGCTGATGTACACCGAGCTGCCGTTTTTGCAGCGCTTTGCTGCAGCGGCGGCGGATGGTTTTACGGCAGTGGAGTACCTGTTTCCCTACGCTTACCCGCCAGCTGCACTGGCTGCGCGCTTGCAAGACAACGGCTTGCAGCAGGTACTGTTCAATGCGCCGCCCGGCGGCACTGATCTGGCGGCGATGGCGGCTGCCTGGGAGGTGGGTGAACGCGGTACGGCGGCGCTGCCGGGGCGCGTGGAGGCGTTTCGCGCCGGTGTGCAGCAGGCGCTGGCCTATGCCGATGCATTGGCGTGTCCGCGCATCCACCTGATGTCGGGCGTGGCCCCGGCCGGGGTGGCACACGACGCACTGACGCAGCAGTGCATTGATAACCTGCGCTGGGCGGCCGAGGCGGCGGCGCAGTGCGGCTGCGAGGTGCTGATCGAACCGATCAACCAGCGCGACATGCCAGGCTATTTTTTGCGCTCCCAGGCCCAGGCCCATGTGCTGCTGGATGCAGTGCAGGCACCGAACCTGAAGGTGCTGATGGACCTGTACCACTGCCAGATCGCCGAGGGCGATGTCGCCAGCAAGCTGCGCCGCTATCTGCCGACCGGGCGCATTGGCCATATCCAGATTGCCGGCGTGCCCGAGCGCCAGGAACCGGACCAGGGTGAGCTGCATTACCCGTATCTGTTTGGCGTGTTGGACACACTGGGGTACTGCGGCTGGGTGGGCTGCGAATACCGACCGGCGGCCGGCACGTCGGCGGGTTTAGGTTGGCGCCCGGTACGCAGGAGTGCGTAAGGGAATGTGTCGATTGATCATTGCAGGGTTTTCCATAGAGTGCAGTAATCGTGCGCGTGGCCTTTTTTAGGGCCTTGGCGCGGCACCTTGCAACTTTCTGGAGAATTTCTTATGGGTACGTCCACTGCCTTGAACCGTTCTGTGGCGCGCCGCGTGACGCTGCTGGCCATTGGTTTGGTCGCCCTGGTGCTGGTGTTGGTCGGCGCCGCCCTGGCGCTGCTGACCGAGCGCAATACGCGTGCGCAGGTGGTGCGCAGCGTGGGCGATACGGCGCAGAGCGTGGCGCAGTCGCTGGACGCGGCCGACGCCACCAACCGCGAACTGGTGCAGCGCACCATGAAGGGTTTTCAGCGCGAGTTTGATGCGGCGATGCAGCTCAACGAGGCCACCGGCGAGCTGTCCAGCTATGGCGCACCAGTCAACGGAGACACCACGGCCGTCGATAAATTTGCCCAGGAAACTGGCGGCATTGCCAGCGTGTTGGCCAAAAAGGGCAATGACTTTGTCACCGTCACCACCTCGATCAAAAACGCCCAAGGCGAGCGCCAGATGGGCGTGGCGCTGGAGCACCACAGCCCGGACTATGCGCAGGCGCAAAAGGGTGAGCCCTATGCTGGCCGCACGGTGGTCAATGGCAAGCCCTATATGGGTTACATGCTGCCGGTGAAGAATGCCAGCGGCCAAGTGGTGGCGCTGCTGTACATCGGCAACGACATCAGCGTGTTTGAAGGCATGCTGGAAAAACAGGTTGCACAAACGCACTTTTTTGAGCAGGGCGGCGTCTATGTGATCGACCCGCGCCAGTCGCTGGCCGAGGCGGTATTTGTTGCCCACCCGACGGCGCGCGGCCAAAAGGTGCTGGAGGCGTATCCGCAGGCACAGGCGTTTTTGACGGCCCTGGGCAGCGCCTCGGATGGCTTTGTGCGCGACGCCGTGCAGGTGCGCAGTACGGATGCCATCGACCCGTGGGCGTTGGTGCGCAAGACCCAGGGCAGTGGCTGGTGGGTGGTGGCGGAGGTGCCTGATGGCGAGGCCATGGCCAGCCAGCACCAGATCACGCTGGCGGTGTGGGGGCTGCTGGCGCTGGCGGTGGCGCTGCTGGCGGCGGGTTTGTTCGTGGTGCTGCGCCGCAGTGTCAGCCAACCACTGCAGGAGCTGACCCAAGCCATCACGCAGGTGGCGCAGGGCGACTTGACCGAGGCCTTTCGCACCACGCGCCAGGATGAGATGGGCGCGCTGGTGCACGAGGTCGAGAAGCTGCGCCAGCACTATGTAGCCACGTTGGGCCAAGTGCGCACGGCGGTGGACAGCATCACCACCGCCAGCGCCGAAATTGCCAGCGGCAACCACGACCTGTCCAGCCGCACCGAGCAGACCGCCAGCAGCCTGCAGCAAACCGCGCAAAGCATGGAGCAGCTCACCGCCACGGTGCGCCAGTCGGCCGACGCGGCGCGCCAAGCCAATCAGCTGGCGACGTCTGCCGCCGAGGTCGCGGCGCGTGGCGGCCAAGTGGTTGGCCAGGTGGTCCAGACCATGGGCGAGATCAACCACAGCTCGCGCAAGATCGCCGACATCATTGGTGTGATTGACAGCATTGCCTTCCAGACCAATATCCTGGCGCTGAACGCCGCTGTCGAGGCGGCGCGCGCCGGCGAGCAGGGGCGCGGCTTTGCCGTGGTGGCCTCTGAAGTGCGCTCATTGGCCGGGCGCAGCGCCGAGGCAGCGCGCGAGATCAAGGCGCTGATCGGCATCTCGGTAGAGAAGGTGGAGTCGGGCGCGCGCCAAGTACAGGACGCCGGCACCACCATGGACGAGATCGTCGGCTCGGTGAAGCGCGTCGGCGACATCATTGGTGAGATCACGGCTGCCGCATCCGAGCAGTCGGACGGCATCGGCCAAGTCAACACCGCCATCAGCGATCTGGACCAGATGACGCAGCAAAACGCCGCGCTGGTGGAGCAGTCCACCGCGGCCAGCCAGAGCCTGAGCGATCAGGCGCTGCGCCTAGGGCAGGCGGTGGGCACGTTTCGCCTGCCGGTGGGGCGTACGCTGGCGCTGGCTGCCTGAGCGCCACGCTACGGGCTTGCTGCAGGCAGTGGCGCTGTTTCGGCTGGATTCCCATTGAGCCCGTCAGCGCTGGACGCGTTCAGGCCTTCAGGCGTCCAGCGTCGGGTAGTCGGTGTAGCCTTCTGCACCGCCGCCGTAGAAGGTGGCACGGTCGGGCGTGTTCAGTGGCGCATTGCGTTGCAGCCGCTCGACCAAATCGGGGTTGGCAATGTAGGGACGGCCAAAGGCAACGATGTCAGCGCCTGCCGCCAGCGCCTGTTCTGCCATCGCCTTGTCGTAAGCGTTGTTCACCATCCAGGCGCCCTGGCCGCCAGCGGTGCGGTACACGGCCTTGAGCTGGGCGTAGTCAAATGGCTGATCCGGCAGTTCGCGCGCGCCGCCGGTGGCGCCTTCAACAATGTGCAGATAGGCCAGACCCAGCGGGGCCAGCTGGTGCATCAGGTAGTCAAAAATTTGCTGCGGGTGGTCGTCGGTGATGTCGTTGGCCGGCGTGACGGGCGAGAGGCGGATAGCGGTGCGGTCGGGGCCGATTTCGTCGGTGATGGCGCGCACCACTTCGAGCAGCAAACGGGTACGGTTTTTCAGATTGCCGCCGTAATCGTCGGTGCGTTGATTGGCACCGGTCTTCAAAAATTGCTCCAGCAGATAGCCGTTGGCGGCGTGGATTTCGACGCCGTCAAAACCACAGGCGATGGCGTTGCGCGCGGCATGGCGGTAGTCCTGCACGATGCCGGGCAACTCGGCCGCATCCAGGGCGCGTGGCATGGAGGTATCGACAAAGGTCGGCACGCCGTCCTGGATCAGCACCGTCTTGGTGTGGGCACGGAGGGCCGAGGGCGCGACCGGCGCTTGGTGCTCGGGCTGCAAGCTGGTGTGCGAAACGCGGCCGACATGCCACAGTTGCACCACGATTTGGCCGTCCGCTGCATGCACGGCGTGGGTCACTTTTTTCCAGCCGTCGAGTTGCTCGGTGCTGTAGAGCCCAGGCACGTCCGAGTAGCCCTGGGCCTGCGGGCTGATGGCGGTGGCCTCGGTGATCAGCAGGCCGGCGCTGGCGCGCTGTGCGTAGTACTGCGCCATCAGCGGCGTCGGGATGGCGTCCGGCGCCCGGTTGCGCGTCAAGGGCGCCATGGCAATGCGGTTGGACAGGTGCAGGCGGCCGGCCTGGATCGGATCGAACAGAGTGGTCATGGAGGTTTTTGAAGAAGAGGGGGAATAAAGGATGGGTGATGAAGCGTAATCGAGCCCGGCCGCCGCTGCACGGGCAAGGACGGCAAAAGCCACTGGTGCGCACGATGATTGTTATGAAAATAATAGCTATAACCGCTTGTCTTATAAGCGCTTGAGGTCGATTTGACCCTTGAAAAAGATGGTAAATAAGGCATTTGCTGCGCTGGCCTGAAAAAATGACACAAGCTCCCAAAAATTCGACACAGGACACTCCCATGCAGACACCTGCGCTGAACCAACTGTCTTCCGTGCGCGCGCACCCGGTGTGGGTGGTGCTGGCCTTGTCGTTGGGGGCGGCGGTGTCGCTGGGCGTCACGCGCTTTGCCTATGCATTGCTGCTGCCGGTGATGCGCAACGATCTCGGCTGGAGTTACACCCTGGCCGGAGGCATGAACACCCTCAATGCGCTGGGCTATTTGCTGGGCGCGCTGACCACGCCGTGGCTGCTGCGGCGCATGGCGCCGGGTACGGTGTTGCTGCTGGGTGCGTTGCTGGCGACGCTGTTCATGGCGCTGAGTGGGTTCTTTATCGACGCCGTGCCCTTGCTGGTGCAGCGCCTGCTGGCGGGCATGGCCAGTGCGTTGGTGTTTGTCGCTGGTGGGCTGATGGCGGCACGCCTGGGGGCGCTGGACACCGGGCGCAGCGGGCTGCTGCTGGGAATTTATTACGGCGGCACTGGCTGGGGCATTGTCGCTTCGGCGCTGCTGGTGCCGCCGGTGTTGGCGGCTGCGCCGGCGCTGCATGGCTGGACCTGGGCTTGGTGGGCGCTGGCAGGGGTGTGCGCGCTGGCGACGGCGGTGTTGGTCTGGCCGGCGCGTGCGCTGCGTGGTCTGGCCAGCGGTGCGCCGACCGCCAGCCCGGGCAATGCCGCGCCGAGTGCACCACCGGCACCGATTGCCTGGCGCTCGCTGGTGCCAGCGCTGCTGGGCTATGGCCTGTTTGGCGTCGGCTACATCGGCTACATGACGTTTGTCGTGGCACTGCTGCGCGACCAAGGCGTGGGCAGTCTGGGGGTGACGGTGTTTTACACGCTGCTCGGTCTGGCGGTGGTGCTGTCGTCGCGCATCTGGGCCGGTCTGCTGGACCGCAGCCGGGGTGGTCAGGCGCTGTCGCGGCTGAATGCCTTGCTGGGACTGGCAACGGTGTTGCCGGCGCTGAGCAGCGCCTGGCCGGTGGCGCTGGTCTCGGGCATGCTGTTTGGCGGGGTGTTTTTGTCGGTGGTGGCATCGACCACCGCGCTGGTGCGCCAGTCCCTGGCGCCGGTGCATTGGGCCACCGGCATCAGCGCCTTCACCATCGTGTTTGCTGCCGGGCAGATCATCGGCCCGACGGTGGTCGGTGCCATTGCCGACGGCCCTGGTGGTTTGGCGCGGGGCTTGGTGTTCTCGGCTGCCGCGCTGTGGCTCGGGGCGCTGGTGGCGGCGCGCCAGAAGCCGCTGTAAGCGCTGCAGTCGCAGCGCTTACAGCGGTTATTTCAGTAAGCCTTCGGCCTGCATGGCGGCGACCACGGCCGGGCGTTGGCTGACGCGCTGGCGCCAGGCCAGCAGGTGTGCCAGCGGCGCCAGATCCAAGCCGACCGGCTTGGCCCAGTTGGTGATGGTGAACAGGTAGGCATCGGCGACGCTGAACTGCGCCCCCATCAGGTAGTCGCGCCCGGCCAGCTGCTGGTTGACAAATTCCAGTCTCTTCAGCAAGCGTTCCTTCATCGCAGCCTTGTATTCGTCATTGGCGGCACCGCCAAAGAAGGGCGAACAGCCCTTGTGCAGTTCGGTGCCAATGAAGTTCAGCCACTCCTGCGCCTGGTAACGCTCAAAGCTGCCGGCGGCTGGCATCAGCTTTTTATCGGGCGCCTGGTCAGCCACGTACTGCACGATGACCGCGCCTTCGCGCAGCGTGCGGCCGTCATCCAGCACCAGAAACGGCACATAACCCAGCGGGTTGATGCTGTAGTAGTCGGTCCCGTCGGCCAGCTGGTGGGTCTTGGTGGGTGCGGCAATGGCCTCGTAAGGCAGGCCGGACTCTTGCAGCACGATGTGCGGTGACAGCGAGCAGGCGCCGGGCGAGTAATAGAGTTTCATGGAGTTTCCTTGGGTGACAGAGCGTGAAAAGCGGGCGCGCAACGCTGCCGCACGCGCCTTGCCATGCTATGCGCTGCCCGGATTTTTTGCTGGGAACGGCGTTTCGCAGCCCAAGTGCGCCAGCAGGCGCGCCAGCGCCGGTGTGATTTCCTTGCTCTGTTGCAGCACGCAAAAGCATTGGCGTTGTATCGGCGGCAGTGGCGTCAGCAGCTCTTGCAATAGACCCTGGCGCAAAAAATCACGCACCACCCAGCGTGACAGGCAGGCCACGCCCAGTCCGGCCGCCGCCGCCTGTTTGATGGCTTCGGAACTGCCCAGCTCGATGACGCGGCGGTAGCTGTGCAGCAGCGGCAGGATGGCCAAGTCACCGGTTTCGCGCGTGCCCGAGCCGCTCTCGCGCAGCAGCCAGACGGCAGTGCGTAGCTGCGCCAGGCTGACCGGCTGGTGCGGGTCCAGGGCGTGCGCGCCGTGCGGCGCTGTGACCAGTACCAGCTCGTCATGCAGCCAGGGGCGCACCGCCAAGCTAGGGTGGTGGCAATGGCCCTCGACCAGACCAATGTCGAGTGAAAAATCTGCCACGCGCGCGCAAATGTCTTCGGTGTTGCCAATGGCCACGCTGGACTGCCAGTGCGTGGCCGTGGCCGGCGTGGTGCCCAGAAATTCCGCCAGCAGTGCTGGCAGCACATGGTTGCCCAGCGTGCTGCTGGCGCCGATGCGCAGCGACTGCAGCTGTGCGCTGGCGTCGTGCGCCATGCGCTCGACTTCGTGCGCGCCTTGCAGCAGGGCCTGTGCGCGCGGCAGCAGGGCGCGGCCGTTGTCATTCAGCAGCAGGCGCTTGCCGGTGCGGTCAAACAGCTGCAGCGACAGCAGGCGCTCCAGCTCATTCACTGCGCCGCTGGTGGCTGACTGCGACAGTGCAATGGCGGCGCTGGCTGCGGTAGTGCTGCCGGTCTGCGCCACGGCGACGAAGATTTGCAGTTGGCGCAGTGTCAGGCGAAGCACGTCCATAGAGGCTCCTAGTATCTAACGATATATCCGTTAGATGATATGCAAATAACCTGTTGGACGGGAAGCGGCGTGGCGCGCAGACTGCTTTTCATGTCTCATCCCACGGCACTGACCCGGCACACCCACGCGGCGCACCCGGCTAAATCGAGCGCGCCGACGCTTTCTCCTGCTCCTGTGGCTGCACCGCGTGCTTGGCGCCGCCTGCTGCCTGGGCTGGCGCTGAGTGCTGTGCTGGCCGGCGCCGGCATCGCTTTGGGGCGCATCGACTGGCTGGCGGCGCACGGCTTCAGCGCGCTGACGCTGGCCATCGTGCTCGGGATGTTGGTCGGCAACACGGTCTATCCGCGCGTGGCTGCCGCCAGTGGCCCGGGCGTGAATCTGTCCAAACAGCAGCTACTGCGTCTGGGCATCATCTTGTACGGCCTGCGCCTGACGGTGCAGGACATCGGCCAAGTCGGCCTCGCCGGTGTAGTGGTCGATGCGCTGGTGCTCAGTTCAACTTTTCTGCTGGCCTGCTGGATCGGTACGCGCTGGTTGGGGCTGGACCGCCAGAGCACCATGCTGATTGGCGCCGGCAGCGCGATCTGCGGCGCAGCCGCGGTGATGGCCGCCGAGCCGGTGGTGAAGGCCCGCGCCGAGCAGGTCACGGTGGCGGTGGCCACGGTGGTGGTGTTTGGCACGGTGTCGATTTTTTTGTACCCGGTGCTGTTCCAGCTGAACCAGCCGTGGCAGCTGATTCCCGGCGGCGCCAACGGTTTTGGCCTGTTTGCCGGCTCGACCATCCACGAGGTGGCGCAGGTGGTGGCCGCCGCGCGCTCGATTGGCCCCGAAGCGGCCGACACGGCGGTGATCGCCAAGATGGTGCGGGTGATGATGCTGGCGCCGTTCCTGCTGTTGCTGTCAGGCTGGTTGGCCCGTGACACAGCCCGCAAAGCAAAGCGCAATGCCAGCGGCCAGGGCGCCCAAAGCGCCAAGGGCAAGATCGCCATCCCCTGGTTTGCCTTCGGCTTTATCGCCGTGGTGCTGTTCAACTCGCTGCAGTGGTTGCCCGTCCAGGCCACTGCCGTGGCCACCGATATTGACACCGGCCTGCTGGCCATGGCCATGGCGGCGCTGGGGTTGTCCACGCACTTCAGCGCCATCCGCAAGGCCGGCGCCAAGCCGCTGTTGTTGGCGCTGATTTTGTTTGGCTGGTTGCTGGTCGGCGGTGGGCTGATCAACCACTGGGTGCCGGTGCTGCTGGGCTGAAGAACGCGGTCTTACGGGCTGGCGCAGACGGCGGGGCGCTCGGCCTGGCCAAAAATCAGGCAGCGTTGGTCGGGTCCCAGTTGCACGCAGCGCGCGCCGGCGGGTTTGCCGTGCGGTATGCCAGGGATGGCACTGGAGATGGACGGCGTGGTGCAGCAAGCGCCGCAGCTGGGACGGCAGTCGGTGGGTGCGGGCGGTGCGACTAGCCGAACCATAACTGCCAACGCTTGCAGTGGGTGCTCAAGCGCTGGCGGCGCGTTGCAGAAGAGGGGGTAAATGCATGACCGGGATTGGAGCACAACTACTGCGCAGGCAATGCTGTTTCACGTGAAACCCAGCGCTGCCGTAAAACCCCACGTGTGCTCAATTTGAGCAGCGCTACCGGCAAAGTGGGAAAATCGCTGGTTCGCCGGCATGTCACCGATTGACATGCCGGCGCTGTTTTTGACCATTGGGCCCGCGTGCCCCGGAGCGTTGTTTCATGTTGTACCCCCAGGAATTTGATGTCATCGTTGTGGGTGGCGGCCACGCCGGCACCGAGGCGGCGTTGGCTGCTGCGCGCATGGGCTGCCAGACGCTGCTGCTCACGCACAACATCGAGACGCTGGGGCAGATGAGCTGCAACCCGTCGATTGGCGGCATTGGCAAGGGCCATTTGGTGAAAGAGGTGGACGCGCTGGGCGGCGCCATGGCACTGGCGACCGACGAGGCGGGGATCCAGTTTCGTATTCTGAACAGCTCCAAAGGCCCGGCGGTGCGTGCCACGCGGGCGCAGGCCGATCGCATTTTGTACAAGGCCGCGATTCGCCATACGCTGGAGAATCAGCCCAATCTGCTGATTTTTCAGCAGGCAGTGGACGACCTGATGGTCGAGGGCGACCGCGTGGTCGGTGCCGTCACACAGGTCGGTATCCGTTTTCGTGGCCGCACCGTGGTGCTGACAGCGGGGACTTTTCTCGATGGCAAAATCCACGTGGGGCTGAATAACTATGCGGCTGGCCGTGCCGGCGATCCGCCCGCCATCAGTCTGTCAGCCCGCCTGAAAGAACTGCAGCTGCCGCAAGGGCGCTTGAAAACCGGTACGCCGCCACGCATCGATGGGCGCAGTATCGATTTCTCAAAATGCAGTGAGCAGCCGGGTGACGGTATGCCGGGCGGTGTGGCGGGTGCTGTGCCGGTATTCAGCTACCTAGCGCATCTGCGCGGCGGTGCAGCGATGCACCCGCAGCAAATGCCGTGCTGGGTCACCCACACCAACCTGCGCACGCACGACATTATCCGCAGCGGCTTTGACCGCAGTCCGATGTTCACCGGCAAGATCGAGGGCATCGGCCCACGCTATTGCCCCAGTGTCGAAGACAAGATCAACCGCTTTGCCGACAAAGACAGCCACCAGATTTTCCTGGAGCCCGAAGGGCTGACGACGCACGAGTTTTACCCGAACGGCATCAGTACTAGCCTGCCGTTCGACATCCAGCTGGCCTTGGTGCGCAGCATGGCTGGGCTGGAGAACGCGCACATCCTGCGCCCTGGCTACGCCATCGAATACGACTACTTTGACCCGCGCTCGCTCAAGAGCAATTTTGAGACGCGCCAGATTCAAGGGCTGTTTTTTGCCGGTCAGATCAACGGCACCACTGGCTACGAGGAGGCGGCCGCGCAGGGGCTATTTGCTGGCGCCAATGCCGCCCTGCAATGCAAGGGGCTGGAGTCGTGGCTACCCGGGCGTGACCAAGCCTACCTGGGCGTGCTGGTGGACGACCTGATCACCAAGGGCGTGACCGAGCCGTACCGTATGTTTACCAGCCGCGCCGAATACCGCCTGCAGCTGCGCGAGGACAACGCCGACATGCGCCTGACCGAAGTCGGCCGCCAGCTGGGACTGGTGGACGATGTGCGCTGGGAGGTATTCAGCCGCAAGCGCGATGCTGTTTCACGTGAAACCGAGCGTCTGAAAACCACTTGGGTCAATCCACGCAATCTGCCGTCCGAAGAAGCGGTGCGCGTGCTTGGTAAGGCCATTGACCATGAATACAACCTGTTTGAATTGCTGCGCCGTCCCGATGTGTCGTATGGCGCGCTGATGGCGATGCAGGATGGTAAATACGCCAGCAGCGCGGTGTCCCGTGAAGCACTGGGCGCCTTGAGTGATTCGGTGGTAGAGCAGGTAGAAATTGCCGCCAATTACGCTGGCTACATCGATCGCCAAAAAGACGAAATTGGCCGCGCAGCGCATTACGAGAAACTGCGCCTGCCGCCCGAGCTGGACTACATGCAGGTGACAGCGCTGAGCATCGAAGCGCGCCAATCATTGGCACGCTTCAAGCCCGAAACGCTGGGGCTGGCCTCGCGCATCAGCGGTATCACGCCGGCTGCCATCTCGCTGCTGCTGGTGCATTTGAAGCGCGGAGGTTTCAAGGATTTTGTTGCCGCCCCGGCGGGAGAGGCTGAATGAGCGCAGCGCTGGAACAGACATTGCGCAGTGGCGCGCAGGCCTTGGCGCTGGACTTGAGCGAAGCACAAATCACGCTGCTGCTGGACTTCATGGCGCTGCTGCAAAAGTGGAACAAGGTCTACAACCTGACCTCGGTGCGTGATCCGGCAGAAATGGTGACGCA
The DNA here is from genome assembly GCF_000688255.1 of Simplicispira psychrophila DSM 11588. GTDB lineage: Bacteria > Pseudomonadota > Gammaproteobacteria > Burkholderiales > Burkholderiaceae_C > Simplicispira > Simplicispira psychrophila. Next base: position 372,002 of record NZ_JHYS01000002.1, read on the forward strand.
CCACCTGCTCGACAGCCTGGCGGCGGTAGCCCCGCTGCGCCGGCATTTGGCGCAGGCCGGGCAGGATGCGCCGCGCCTGCTGGATGTGGGCTCGGGCGGCGGTCTGCCCGGCGTGGTATTTGCCATCTGCTGCCCGCAACTGGACGTGAGTTGTGTCGACACCGTGGCCAAGAAGGCGGCATTCATCCAGCAGGCGGCGGTAACGCTGCAGCTGCGTAATTTGCACGGCATTCATGCGCGGGTCGAATCGTTGTCTGGCCCATTTGATGTGGTCAGCTGCCGCGCTTTTGCCTCGCTGCCCGATTTCACCACTTGGTCGCGCGCGGCGCTCGGACCGGATGCTGTCTGGCTGGCGATGAAGGGCAAACACCCGGCGGATGAAATCACGGCCTTGCCGGCAGAGGTACAGGTGTTTCACGTGGAACAGCTGTCGGTGCCCGGGCTGGATGCCGAGCGCTGCATTGTCTGGTTACGCCCGCCAGCGTGAGAACTGGGCCGGTGGCATGTCGCGCCGGCAGGGTCGTGGCGTAAACTCGCCGACGGTGGGCCTACGCTCTTTTCATTGCAAACAACTCCCGAACTATCCGGTACTCCATGGCCAAAATCTTCTGTGTTGCCAACCAAAAAGGTGGCGTTGGTAAAACCACCACCACGGTGAATCTGGCTGCGGGTCTGGCCAAAATTGGTCAGCGTGTGCTGATGGTCGATCTGGACCCGCAGGGCAATGCCACCATGGGCTCGGGGGTGGACAAACGCAATCTGGCGGTATCGGTGTACGAGGTGCTGGTCGATTCCGTCCCGGTACGCGAAGCAGCACAGCTGGCAGAAAAGTGTGGCTACCACGTGGTCGGTGCTAACCGTGAATTGGCCGGGGCCGAGATCGAGTTGGTGCAACTGCCGCAGCGCGAAATGCGCCTGAAAAACGCGCTGGCCAAGGTCGATGGCGACTATGACTTCGTCCTGATTGATTGCCCGCCATCGCTGTCGATGCTGACGCTCAACGGGCTGTGCGCCGCGCATGGCGTGATCGTGCCCATGCAGTGTGAATACTTTGCGCTGGAAGGCGTCACCGACCTGGTGCACACCATCAAGCAGGTGCACGCCAACTTGAACCCCGACTTGCAAATCATCGGCCTGCTGCGCGTCATGTTCGACCCGCGCACCACGTTGCAGCAGCAAGTCAGTGACCAGCTCAAGAGCCACTTTGGCGACAAGGTGTTCAGCACCGTGATTCCGCGCAATGTGCGCTTGGCCGAGGCGCCGAGCTATGGACTGCCGGGGGTTGTGTTTGACCCGTTGGCCAAAGGCAGCCAGGCTTTCATCGCCTTTGCGCAAGAGATGGTGGAGCGGGTGCAATCCATGAACAAAACCGCCAGAACCCAGGCCACCAAGACAAAAAAATCAGTCAAAACAGCCTCAAATGGTTGATGGGTATGCGCTATTAGCTATAAAAATAATAGTACAACAGGCTGAAAAATACCCGTGAAACCCTGCAACATTCTGACCCTGCCCGGCTGGCAAGACTCTGGCCCGGCGCACTGGCAAAGCCGCTGGGAAGCCTTGCACGGCTACCAGCGCGTGCAGCAGCACGATTGGCTGCACCCGCTGCGTGGCGACTGGACGGCGCGGCTGGAAGAAGTGGTGGTGGACAGCCCGGCGCCGGTGGTGCTGGTGGCGCACAGCCTGGGCTGCATTTTGGTGGCGTGGTGGGCGGCGCATTCGCAGCACACCCACCGCGTGCGTGCTGCGCTGTTGGTGGCGCCGGGCGATGTCGAGCGCGAAGACCTGCACATCCCCTTGCATGGCTGGGCGCCAGTAGCGCGCCAGCCGCTGCCGTTTCCAGCGCTGCTGGTGGCCAGCCGCAACGACCCTTTTTGCAGCTTTGAGCGTGCGCAAGACATGGCGCAGCACTGGGGCGCGCGCTGCGTCGATGCCGGCGCCGGCGGCCATCTGAATGCTGATTCGGGTCTGGGCGATTGGCCCCAGGGCCAGGACTGGCTGCACTCCTTACTGAAAGATTGAAGAACAACATGGTCACGAAAAAATCCAAGGGTTTGGGGCGCGGTCTAGAGGCTTTGCTCGGCCCGCAGGTGGTTGAGCACCCTGCGGCGGCGCCGTTGCAGGACGATGGTCTGCCGCACAGCCTGGCCCTGACCGACCTGGTGCCGGGCCGCTACCAGCCGCGCACGCACATGGACGAGGGCGCGCTGTACGAGTTGGCCGAGAGCATCAAGGCGCAGGGCATCATGCAGCCGATTTTGGTGCGCCGTTTGGCGGAGGGTGAGCACGCCGGCCAGTACGAAATCATTGCCGGTGAGCGGCGTTTTCGGGCGGCCAAACTGGCGGGTTTAGACAGTGTGCCGGTGCTGGTGCGCGACGTGCCCGACGCGGCCGCCGCCGCCATGGCGCTGATCGAGAACATGCAGCGTGAAGACCTCAATCCGCTGGAAGAAGCGCAGGGCCTGTCGCGCTTGGTGAAAGAATTTGGCCTGACACACGAGCAGGCGGCGCAGGCGGTGGGGCGCTCGCGCAGTGCCGCCAGCAATTTGCTGCGCCTGCTGAATTTGGCCGATCCGGTGCAGACCCTGCTGATGGCCGGCGACATCGACATGGGCCACGCGCGCGCCCTGCTGACGCTGGATCGGGCGGCGCAGATCACCGCCGGCCACCAAATTGCTGCCAAAAAGCTGTCGGTGCGTGAGGCTGAGGCGCTGGTGAAAAAGATCGGCGCTGACTTTAATTTAGTGCCGCAAAAGCCGCACCAAACCAAATCGCGCGACATCCAGCGGGTGGAAGAAGAGCTGTCGGACTTGCTGATGGCGCAGGTGGAAGTGCGCGTCAAAAAGCGCGTCAAACGCGCCGGCCGGGTGGAAGACATGGGCGAGTTGGCGATCCAGTTTGGTTCGCTCGAAGCGCTCAACGGCCTGATCGACCGTCTGCGCCGGGAGTAACGCGGTGGCGCGGTCGGCGGCTTGGCTGCCCTGGCCCCTGCCGGCATTGCTGGCGTGGGGCGGGGCGTGGCTGGTGTTTGTGGCGCTGTTGCGCGTGGCGCCGCTGCTGCTGGCGGTGCTGCTGGCGTGCAGCGTCGGCGTGGTCGCCAGTCTGCTGGCGCGCAACTGGTGGCGGCGCAGTTGGGTCGCACTGGGCTTTCCGCTGTCGCTGGCCTTGACCGGCGCGGCCGCCCTGCCAGCTTGGGCGTGGTTAGCGCCGCTGGCGTTGCTGCTGCTAGTGTATCCGCTCAATGCCTGGCGCGACGCACCGGTGTTTCCGACCCCGCGCCAAGCGCTGGACGGGCTGGCCGGGCTGGCGCCGCTGGCGCCACAGGTGCGCGTGCTGGACGCCGGTTGCGGCCTGGGCGACGGGCTACTGGCGCTGCGCCGCGCCTATCCGCAGGCGCATATCGAGGGCGTGGAGTGGAGCTGGCCGCTGCGCCTGCTGTGCGCGCTGCGCTGCCCTTGGGCGCGCGTGCGGCGCGGCGATATGTGGCGCACCGACTGGAGCCGCTACCAGCTGGTGTATCTGTTTCAGCGCCCTGAAAGCATGGCCCGTGCCGGCGCCAAAGCGCGCGCCGAACTGACTCCTGGCGCTTGGCTGGTGAGCCTGGAGTTTCCCCTGCCCGATACCCCTGCACAAGCCCGGCTGCGCCTGCCCGGCGGGCGCGTGGTGTGGATCTACCAGACCCAGACCCAAGTGCACACGCCGCAGACCTGAGCGCGTGCGTGGTGCCCGCAGGTGTGGCGGTCGAGAGACAAAAACCCGCCGGCAGAACAAATTCTCCCCACGATATATGCGGTCTTTGTTACATTCTCGTTTGATTTTTTACAAAAATCATCTGCCAGAAGGGAATGGCGCGACCGGGTTTTTCTGGCACTTCGTCCACAAACCAGCAAGGAAATTTATGAGCCACAGGCCATTGCCACGTCCCCGTTTTTGGGGCGCCCTGGCGCTTGCCATTGCCCTGACCGGCTGCGCCAACATGCAAAGCCACGACAAGCTGGCGTCCGATGTGCAGACCGCCGGGCAAAGTGGCGGCATTCCGGCTGCGCTGGCGCGGCTGGAGGCTTCTGCCACTTCGGAAGAGCAGAAAACAGCGCTGCTCTACAACCTGGAGCGTGGCGAGCTGCTGCGCCTGGATCGGCGCTACGGCGACAGCAACCACGCCTTCATGCTGGCTGACAACAAGGTCAAGGAGTGGGAAGAGGCGGCAACCACCAACCCGAGCAAGCTCATGGGCACGGTAGGCGCCGCACTGATCAGCGAGCGGCTGAAAGTGTATGAAGGCCAGGACTATGAAAAGGTCTGGCTGACGACGCGCTTGGCGCTGAACCGCGTCGCGTTGGGCGATCTGGACAATGCCCGTGTGGACATCAAGCGCACCCACGAGCGCGAAGCCATCATTGCCGAGTTCCGTGCCAAAGAATGGGTGGCTGCCGAAGAAGAAGCCAAGGCCAAAGGCGCCACCTCTGGCAACAAAGAACTCAATGGCTATCCGGTGGAAACGCTCAACGACCCTGAGGTGCTGGCGCTGAAAAACGGCTACCAGAACGCCCTGAGCCATTACTTGGCCGGTTTTTTGTACGAGGCCATGAACGAGCCCGGCATGGCCGCCCCCGGCTACCGCAAGGCGATTGAACTCAAGCCTGAAACCGGCGTGCTCGAAGAGGGCCTGCGCGGGCTCGACAGCCGTACCAGCTTTACCTGGAAGAAGCGCCAGCGCATGACCGACGTGCTGTTCATTGTCGAAGCTGGCGATGCGCCCGCACGCAAGCCCAAGGCCTTTACGCTGCCCATTCCCATCGGTTCGCGCTGGAGCACGGTGAGCCTGTCCTACCCGGTGATTGAGCCGTCCAACGACCCGGTGCTGGGCCAGTTGTCGGTGGCCGGTTACGACTTCAAGCTCGAAAAAGTGGTCGATCTGAACGTCATGGCGCGCCGCGCCCTGAAGGAAGAAATGCCCGGCATGGTGCTGCGCGGCTTTACCCGTGCTGTGGCCAAGGGCGTGCTGCAAGACCAGTTGCAGAAAAATGGCGGCCTGATTGGCGGCTTGATCGGTGCTGTGGCCTCTGTGGCTACGGAGCAGGCCGATGACCGCATGTGGCGCATGTTGCCGGGTCGCGTCTACGTGGCGCGTGGCTATTTGCCGCCGGGCGAGCACCGCATTCGCCTCAATGGCAGTGAGCTGGAGCAGAGCATCAAGATTGAAGGCCAATACGCTGTGGTGCCGCTGCGCTTCTACCACCGCAGCGTGCTGCACGGCGATGTGGCCAGCATCGGACAATTGGCGGCTGTGGCGACGGCTCCTGTCCCCGCCGGGGACACCCCAGCCGCTGCAGGCAAACCGGCTGCCAAAACGCCGCTGCCACGGCGCGCCGCACGGGCGCCGCAGCGCACGTCAAACAAAGCCGCAGCGCCCGTCGCCGCAGTGCAGTGACTTTTTCATTGATCCAGGAGCTTTTTATGACCCCTCGCCATTTCCTTGCCAGCGCCTGCATGGCCCTGCTGGCCCTGGCTGGCAGCGCCCAGGCGCAGCAGCACGATCCGGCCACGCCCCTGGCCGTAGCGGCCAAGGTCGATTTGCGCGGTGACGCCCACAGCATTGCGGTGCGCGAGATGCGCATCGTGCGCAAGAACGACGTGCTCATCGTCCAGGCCGATCTGGCCAGCCAGGGCCGCAGCGACCGCACGGTGTTTTATCGCTTCAAGTGGCTCGACAGCGTGGGCAACCAGGTGGGTGATGGCGAATCATGGAAGCAGATCGCCGTCCAGGGCTTGGGCCAGCAAACCCTCAAGAGCGTGGCGCCGACCGGTGCGGCTGCCGATTTCCGGCTTGAAATGAACGTAGAAACGCGCTGAATGCGCCCCAGAGCACAAGAAACCCATGCAAACACTTTCGCGCCACGCACTCCTCTCGGCCCTGGTGGCCAGCACGCTCGCCCTCGCCGGGTGCCAGAACCTCTCCTCCCCTGTGGTGCGCTTTGACCGCCAGGTCAACTACGGCGATGCCAAGGCGGTCGAACTGGTGACCAACGAATTTGGTTCGTCCGACCTGCAGATGATTGCCGAAAAAATGACCGGCAGCCTGCTCGAAACCGGCATCTTCCAGGGCCGCCCGACGGTGACCATTTCCACCGTCAAGAACAAGACCAGCGAGTACATCGACACCACCAACGTCATGAGTTCCATCCAGACCTCGCTGATCAAGTCGGGCAAGGTGCGCTTTGTCCGTTCCATCAACGAAATGCAGCAGGGCGTGGACGAGTTGCAGCGGCAAAACCAGAGCGGTCTGTACAAACAGAACACCACCGCCAAGGTCGGCCAGATGACGGCGGCGCGCTACAGCATGGAAGGCGAGCTGACCAGCATCGTCAAGCAAAACGCTGCCACCAAAGACGTGTACTACAAGTTCACGCTCAAGCTGTTTGACGTGCAAGAGGGCACCATCGAATGGCAGGATGAAAAAGAAATCCGCAAAACCAGCAAGCGCTAAAGAGGCCCGTGATGACCCTTATGTCCGTCATGCAACGCAGAACCTTTGTCACCGCCACCTTGGCGGCCGCCGCCGCGCTGGCCAGCACCAGCGCCGTTTGGGCACAAAACGCCGCCAAAATCGCCGTCACCGACCTGGCCTACGCACAGCAGGTGTCGGCGTATTTTGAAGCCGCCACCTACCAGCGCAGCGCGCAGATGAGCGCCCAGGCCAGCGCCAGCGGCTCGCACAGCCACGGCCGGTATGGCGGCTCGGGCGGCTATTCGGGCAACCAGTCGATGCAGGCCTCCGAGCAGGCCAGCGGCACCTATGTGTCTGGCCGCTACAGCTACATCGAACAACGCGAGCTGGGCGCCTACACCAACGACATCAAGGGCGCGCTGCTGCGCGGCACGGCGTTTCGTCTGGTGCAGGGCAAAGGCTTTGATGCCGGCGCGCCGCAGCCGAGCAAGGCCGAGCAGGTGCTGAATCAAGTCAAGGGCGGCAAGATGGCCACGCCGGTGCGCCAGCCGCAGGTCGGCGACATCATTGCGCGTATCAAAAAGGGCGAGTTCAACGGCGCGGACTATGTGTTGTTTGGCGTGGTTTCCCACATCGACTTCAGCGACGCGCTGTCGCCGCTGCAGGGCACCAGCAGTGCCACGCTGCAATACGGCCTGAATCTGCTGGCCGATTTTTCGTTGATCAACACCCGCAGCTACGAAATCAAGGCCGCGTTCTCGGCCCAAGGCGCAGGCAACGACACCAAAATTTTGTCCAATCGGGGCGACATTGCGCCGCCCAACCGGGCCAAGGTGATGCGCGAAACCTCGCAAAGTCTGGCGCAGAGCGTGTACCAGCAGCTCACCGACCAGCTGGGCTATTCCGACCCCAATCTGTCACGCGGCGTGCGCCAGCAGCAGATGCCGATGCCGATGCCACTACAGGGCGGCCAGCCGAGCTATGCGCCGGCGCCGCAGCCAGAGCAGGTCATCATCTTGCGCTGATGTCACAGTGCAGGTAATCGATCAGGCCAGCTGCGTGCTGGCCTTTTTCTTGCGCGCGGCGGCGGTGGTCGCCGTGGCCGTGTTGGGTGCTGGCTTAACGGCCTGTGCCAGTGCCGACCTTGCGCCCGCACCAAGGTCGGACAGCTTCAGCGTGCGCAGTCTGCCCGGTGTGGACGGCCAGCTATTGCAAGCGCTGTACCGTAGCGAGCGCGTGGCGCCGCTGCGTTACCGCGTCATCGTGATTCCCGGCTCAGGCTGCGCCGGCATGGGGCCGTGGGCCGAGCGCTACTTTGCTGGCCTGCTGCACGCGCAAGTGCTGGTGCTGCACAAACCGGGTGTGGCTCCAGACAGCCGCACCGCGCCCGGCGACTGTTCGGCCAATTTTGTCCAAACCGATGCCTTGGGTGCTTGGCGCGAGCACGCCCGCGCTGCTGTGCGTGCCGATGCAGCGCAGCGCGCGGGCGACCCGGTGATGGTCGCGCTGCCGCAGTTGTTGATCGGTATCTCCGAAGGCGCCGAGTTGTTACCGGCGCTGGCGCCAGAAGTGGTCTCACTGGCGGGTGTGGTGCTGATCGGCTCCAGTGGCCTCAATCCGCTGGAGGCCGGCACGCTACAGGCGCGGCGCTTGGGTGCTGCGGCATGGGCGCAGTGGCAGGCGTTGGGCGTGGCGCAGGCCGGTGATCGGCCCGACAGCCAGGTGCAGCAAGGGCGCAGCCTGCGTTATTGGCGCGACCTGTGGTCCTGGTCTCTGCTACCGGCGTTGCTGGCCGGGCCGTGGCCCTTGTTGCAGGTGTGGGGCGCGGATGATGCGCGGGTGCCGGCCAGCGCTTATGCCCGTTTCATGGCACGCGCCCAAGGCCGTGTGGCGCCGTATTGCCCGCGCCGGCTGGCGGGGGCTGACCATGGCCTGCAGCGCCCTGCAGAGCCGGATGGCCAGGGCGGGCACGATGGCGTTCAGCAGGTGTGGGGGTGGTTGGAGAACTGGGCCCGCGCAGCGCAGCCGGGGATGTGCGCGGCGCTGGCGCCGTGAATGCAGGTCAGCGGGCCAGCGGGAGAAGCGAATTTAGACGGGTGTCTTGCTGCCGGGCGGCGGCGCGGGCTTTTCGTTCATTTTGCGGTTCATGATGACGGCAGCGCCCACGGTGCCAATGATCATCATGAAGATGCCGATGATGCTCATCAGGCCATAGTCGGTAGTGAAAAGGTCGGTCAGCATTTTCATAAGGTTCCCTTGATTGTTAAAGCCATTGTGCTAGTAAGGATTCTGAATCCTACCCCATGGAGCGCCTTGACCTACGTCAGCAGTGCAGATCTGTCCGCCCGGGGATGTCCTTTGGATGGTGCGGATCTACACTGGCTCGGTGCCGATTCCCTTTGTTTTGACTGAAAGAAGCCCATGAGCCGCATTGCAGTGACTGAGAAAATCATTTCCACCAAAGTCAGCCGGGGGCTGAAATGGTCGGAGGTGGCCCAGAAAGTGGGTTTGAGCAAGGAGTGGGTAACAGCGGCCTGCCTGGGCCAGATGACGCTGAATGCGGACCAAGCCGCCACCGTCGGTGATATTTTTGGCCTGACGGTGGACGAGCGCCAGTGGTTGATGGTGGCGCCGTACAGAGGCTCACTGCCCACCAGCGTGCCCAGCGATCCGCTGATCTACCGTTTTTATGAGTTGATCAGCGTCTATGGCAGCACCTTCAAAGAGCTGATCCATGAAGAGTTTGGCGACGGCATCATGAGCGCCATCGACTTTCGCATGGACTTGGCGCGTGAGAGCGATCCCCACGGTGACCGCGTCAACATCACTCTGTCGGGTAAATTCTTGCCCTACAAAACCTATTGAGTGGCACGACCCTGGCGTGTAGCGCCAAAGCTGTTTTGAGAGGTGCCATGCCATCAAAATTAATAGCTTGAAGCGCTTGTCACGTAAGGGTTAAAGCCTATTTTGACCTTCATAAATCGGTCCGCAGCATGACGTTATCTTCTTCTGCCGCCGCCAGTGCCGCTGTGCCCTGGCGCCAGGATGCGCGCACGATGGGCCTGATTGGCTTGGCGCATGGCTCTTCACATTTTTTTCATTTGCTGCTGCCGCCGTTGTTTCCATGGCTGATCAGTGAGTTTGGCTTCAGTTACTCCGAACTGGGCTTGCTGGTGTCGGTGTTTTTTGTCATCTCGGGCGTGGGTCAGGCACTGTCGGGCTTCCTGGTTGACCGCGTGGGCGCGCGCCCGATCCTGTTTGGTGCGCTGTTGTGTTTTGCGGGGGCGGGCATAGTGGCGGGTATGGCGCAGGGCTATGCGGGTCTGCTGGTGGCGTCGGCACTGGCCGGTCTGGGCAATGCACCGTTCCATCCGGTGGACTTCACCATCCTCAACAAGCGGCTGTCACCGCAGCGCCTGGGCCATGGTTTTGCGGTGCACGGCATTTCTGGCAATCTGGGCTGGGCGGCATCGCCAGTGTTCATGACCGGCATCACCACGGTCACCGGTTCGTGGCGCATCGCGTGCGTGTGCGGCGGCCTGCTGGCGCTGCTGGTGCTGGCCATCATGGTCTGGAACCGCGATGCGCTCGACGACCGCCAGGGTGCCTGGGCGCACCAGGACAAGCCCACAGGTGCTGCGGCGCTGGTACCCGAACACCCCATGGCCTTTTTGCGCCTGCCCTCGGTGTGGCTGTGCTTTTCGTTCTTTTTCTGGACCACTTGTGCGCTCAGCGCCATCCAGAGTTTTGCCAGCCCGGCGCTGCAAAAAATGTACGGCCTGCCCCTGTCGCTGACCTCGATGGTGGTGACTGGCTACATGTTGTGCGGTGCCGCTGGCATGGTGGTGGGCGGGTTTCTGGTCGGGCGCGTGGTGCGGCTGGAGCGGGTGATTTCTCTGTGCCTGCTGGCGTCTGGTGCGCTGCTGGTCGTGGTTGGCTTGGGCCTGCTGCCGGGCATGGGTGCCATGGTGCTGGCGGCGCTGGCCGGTGTGGGCACTGGGCTCGCCGGGCCGTCGCGCGACATGCTGATCAAGCGCGCGGCACCGCCCGGTGCCACCGGGCGCGTCTATGGCACGGTGTATTCGGGGCTGGATCTGGGTTTTGCCCTGTCTGCACCGGTGTTTGGTGCGCTGTTGGACCAAGGCTTGGTGTCAGGCATTTTTTACGGCTCGGCGGCGGCGCTGGTGCTGGGCGTGGTGTCGGCTACCTGGGTGGGCGCCGGGATTGCAGCGCGCAGTTCGCGCGTGGTACCGGCACCCGGTTAACCATCCGTTTCTGGGTGCAAGACGCTAGCAAGCACCATCGTCTAGGGTGCCTTATTTACCGTAGCCTGAGCCTTGCATGACCGCTGACGTCCCCACGCTGTTGTTGATGATTATTGTGTCCTCGGTGGTGGTGGCAGGGGCTTTGCTGGTGCTCAACGGCAACCAGCGCCGCGATGGCTTGCAGTATTGGGCTGGCGCCTTGCTACTTACTGCAGTGGGCTATGGGCTGATGTTGCTGCGTGGGCGGATTTCTGATCTGCTGTCGATCGTGCTGGCCAATGCACTGCTGTCGGCTGCCGTGGCCGGCTTTCTGGTGGCGGTGCGCTGTTTTCATGGCTTGCCGTTGCGGCGGACGGGCGCACTGGCGCCGGTGCTGGTGGTGGCGGCACTGATGTTTGTTTTTCAAGGCGACTTCGTTGCCCGCCTGGTGATCAGCAGCTTCAGCCTGGCTTTGCAGGTCGGGTGGGTGTTGTGGGTGCTGCGGCGCAACCGGTTGCAATATGAGGCGGGAGGGGGCCGTGGAGCGCTGCTGCTGGCGGGCGGGTTGGCGTTGATAGGCCTCACCGTACTGGTGCGCGGCAACTCGGCACTTTTTTCATCGCTCAACCTCGCCACCATCCTGCAAGGCAATCTGGTGCAGACGCTGACCTTCATGGTCACTTTCATCGCCACGCTGGTGACCTCATTTGGCTTCGTCTTCATGGTCAAGGAGCGCGCGGATGACGCCAACGTGCGTCTGGCGGCGCAAGACGCTCTGACCGGTGTGGCCAACCGCCGCGCGCTGATGCTGGCACTGGAGCGCGAATTGGCACGCGCCGTACGTCAGCGCACACCGCTGGCGCTGCTGATGCTGGATATCGACCACTTCAAACAGGTCAATGACCACTACGGTCACTTGGCCGGCGATCAAGTGCTGCGCCACACGGTGCAGGTGGTAGGACAGCATCTGCGCACCCAAGACCTGCTGGGGCGCTATGGCGGTGAAGAATTTTTGGTGCTGCTGCCGGGCACCGACCTGCAAGGCGCGCAGCGACTGGGCCAGCAGCTGTGCCAAGCAGTGCAAAACGCGCCCTGCGACTGGCGCGGCCAGCCGATTGCAGTGACGGTGAGCGTGGGTATTTCTGTCTGCGCAGTGGGCGACCAGCCCGACTGGGAGACACTGCTGCTGGCCGCCGACAAAGCCCTGTACCGCGCCAAAGACAATGGCCGAAACCGGGTGGAAGTGGCTTTGTTGTCTCGTGGAGACTAGATTTCAGCGCACCTCGATGTCGCACTGGAGCGCATAACCAAAGCCGCGCAAAGTCACGATGGTGTTTTCTATGGCGCTGCAATGGCTCAGTTTTTTGCGCAAGGCGCTAATGCGCATCTCCAGACTGGCCTGTGTCAGGCCTTTTTCTTTGCTATCGACCAATTGCATCGCCTGCCAGCGCTCTAGTTTGTGGCCCGCAGCGCGGCAAAAGGCGACCAGTAATTGACTCTCGCCCCGCGTCAATGCGGCTTCACCCTCGGGGCCTGACAGGGTTGATGACTGGCTGTGGAGCGCCAAAACTGTTTTGGACTGTGCAGGGTTGGATTTCAAGCGGAAGGCCAAGCTGTGGATACAGGCCAACAGCTCTGCTTGTTCTACCGGCTTGATCAGGTAGTTGTCGGCACCGCAGTCATAACCGTTCAAACGGTCGCGCAACTGCCCGCGCGCCGTCATCAACACAATGCCGGCCAAGGGCTGGCTTTTGCGAATGCGCTGGGTCAGGGTAAAGCCGTTTTCACCCGGCAAATTGACATCGACCAAGTACAGGTCAGGCACATCGCGCATGGGGGTTTCGTCCACTTCTTCGGCGCTGGCCACGCCGGTGGTGTGGTGGCCGTTGTCATTTAAAAACTCCAACGTAGCTTCACGCAAGCTGTCGTTGTCTTCAATGACCAGAATGTGCAGTGGTGGTGGATGCATAGTGCAAGCGATAGTAGCGAGCGCCAATACGCCAAGCCAAATTAAACCAAAGAGCACTCACTGCGTGAGAGGTAACGGCAGAGACACCGGCAGCGGCAAAGTCAGCACAAAGCGCACCACTGTGGCATCGGGCTGGTAGGCAATTTTCCCGCCCAAAGCCTGCGCCAAATTTTTGACCAAGTACAAACCCAGACCGGTGCCAGATTGGCGCTGCGCCTGGGGTGAGCGGTAGTATTTGTCAAACACATGGTGCGCGTCGGGCCAGCCTGCACGGCCTGGCAGGTTGCTCAGTTCCAACCGCACCATCGGCTTTGCGTGCGGCGCATCGCCTCTCTCGATGACCGAGCACTGCAACTCAATCGGCGTTTCGGCGGCCGAGTATTTGCAGGCGTTCTCCAGCAGGTTGCTCAGTACCAAGAACAGCAGTTGCGGATCGGTCTGCAGCGGCACAGACGCCAGCGGCTGCCAACGCACTTGCGCCGGTTGCGGGCAGGACGAGACGGCGTCTTGCACGATGCCCGCCAAGTCACACATTTGCAGGTGCGGGGCCAATTGGCCGTCGCCCAGTTGCAAGGTTTGCAGGCAACGCTCAATCACCCCATCCATATCGCGCATGGCTTTGCGCATGGCGATGCCACCTTTTGCGGTGCTGTCGAGGCGCAGGTGCATGGTGGCCAGTGGGGTTTTGATCTCGTGGGCCAGCATGGCCATCAGCTTTTCTTGCTCTTCGCGCATATGGCGTTCGTGGGCCATTTGCAAGGTGGTTTTTTCTAGCGACAACAGCGCTTGTTGTCGCTGCTGTCCCCCTATAAACGCACGGTATTGCAGCATCAGCATCAGCAGCACGCTGCTGACCAAAGTTTGCAGTTGGCTGATGTAGAGGGTCCATTCGGTCGGCGGCAACCACCCCAGCCCGGTGGTGGCGGCAATCACCATGATGATCAGAAATGCCACATAAAACATCACCAGCATGCGCCGCGATAGTGCAGGAGCCGTAGCACTGTCGGCCCCTGCCCAAGCGCGCCCCGTGGCAGCGCACACCAAGCACACCGGGGGTGCCAGCAAAATGCTCAAAAGGTTGTTTTGCAAAGCCCACATCACATGGCCCAGCGCCAGTAATACCAGGTTCAATCCTGCGAGCGCCATCATGCTCAGCAACAGCCCCATGGCCCAGCGCGGCGGCTGAAACTCGCGCAGAAAGCGCCAGTGAAACAGCAAGCCACCCAACACCACCACCACGGAAAACACACTGCCCAGCAGATTGAGGCTCTGCGCGCTCCAGGCCAAAGGCCAAAACACCCGCAAGATGCCCGAGGTGCTCAGGCCAAACAAGCCCGCCGTCAGCTGCATCAGCGCAAAAGCGCCCATGACGCCAGTCACGCCTTCGCGGAGCAACAGGCTGTTGGTGACCCCCCACCCCATTAGCAACACCACCACCCCGATATACAGGCTGACGAGCAGGTTTTGCCGCAAAGTCAATGTGTCCAACTCGCTGTGGTCCACGGCGGCGACGTGGATTTGGCGCGTGCTGGTCGAGGTTAAGCGCAGCCAAATATCGCGCGGCGCATCGCCCCGGGCAATCGGCATCAAAAAATCGGCCCCTTGCATCACATCCAGTCGGGGGTGGTACCGATCACCCACGGCACCCACCCGCCCGCCCGGCACCAGCGGGTCAAACACCACCACCTCATCAATGTAGGCCGGTCGGATGCGCAGCACCAACCCATCGGGCGCGGTGGTGGGCGCACGGTCTGCGCGCGGGTCAATGCGCAGGCGCAGCCACACCACGCCCGTGCCGTAACCCCGGCTCAGGGTTTCATCAAACGGTTGCGTGGGTTGTTGCTGCACATCGGGTCATTGCAGCTGTCCGGTGGCGTCTTCGAGCCAACTGCGCTCGGTGATGTGGTCGCGGGCGTGGGCTGCTGGCAGTGCGCACAGGCAGCACCACAGCAAGGCCCATGCCCAACAGGGCCAGTGCAGCAAGGAGCGAAATGGGGAGGGGAAAAACACAGTGGGCGCTGTCATGCGGGCCATTCTAGGGAGCGGGGCCTTTTTTGAAGGCGTGCACGGCTAGTTTTTGATGAAATCAGCCTCTAGACCTTGCAAATCAAGCGCTAGTAGCTACAAAATTGCTAGCGTTTCTGCCCCAAACCCCACAATGTTGCGGCTCGCTTTGCTGAACTCTACGCCCACCAGGTGAATCGGCTGGTTCAAGGCGCGGTACTTGTCGGCGTAACCCTTGTCTTTGAGCTGCTGCAGCGCACTGCCGCTGGGGTTGGTCTCCACCACCTTGAACTCGAACAAGAACACTTGGCCGGCAAACAACACCGTCATGTCGATACGGCCCACGTTGGTGGGGTCTTCCAAGCGAATCTCGACCCCTACGGCGGCAAAGTAGCTGTAAAAAATGCTGGCGTAGTAACCCTCGTAGCCGGCCATTTCGTTTTTGCGATACCAGTCGTTGGCGATGCTGGCGTAAAACGCATGGAACAAAGTTTTAAGACCGGCAAAGTCTTGCGCGCGCAGCAAATCGTACAACTGGGTGATTTGTGGCCCCGGCAGGCTCAGGCTGCCCGTCAGGCTTTGCAGCAAGCTGGTGTTCAGGGCCGATTGCACTTCCAAATTGGGGTATTTGAGGGTCAGCTGCATTCGCCCCGGCATCTCGCGCACCGTATCTACCGTCAAATAGCCGGCTTGGAACATCAATGCTTCCGTCGGAATGTTGTCCACATCAAAGGTGGACAGCAGCGTATCCGAGGCCACGATGCGGCTGAGGTCGGGCGTAAACACTTGGCGCTGTTGCAGCAGCTTGATTAAAAAGGTGGGCGTGCCGGTCTCAAACCAGTGCGGGCGGATTTTGCGGGTGTCAAACAACAGCAGCAAGCCAAACGGGTTGTAGACCGAGGTGCCCAGCCAGTTGTAGCCGTTGTACCAGTCGCGTATCAGCTCCCGGTCTAGCCCCGGCAACTCGGGGGCAAACACCGTGTCCACGTCGGCATCGGTGTAGCCGCAAATAGCGCTGTAGCGCTCGTCCAGCGTGATGTCTTTGAGGTTGTTCAGCCCTGAGAACAAACTGACCTTGCTGAATTTAGAGACCCCGGTCAAGAAAGCAAAGCGTATGTGGGCGTCGCTGTCTTTGATGACGCTGTAAAAGTCTTTCAACCCTTCGCGCACTTCCAAAGCCACCTCGGTTTTGTCGATATTGTCCAAAATGGGTTTGTCGTACTCATCGACCAGCACCACCACGCGTTGGCCGGTGTGGGCTGCAATGCGCTCTATCAAATGGAGGAAACGGCTGCGCAAGTCAACAAATGCAGCGGGCAGCTCCCAGCGTGCCTCATGGTGGCTCAGTTGTTGGTGCAGCACTTGGTCCAGCGATTGGCGTGCGGCAATCACACCCGCCCCAAAGCTGATGCGAATCACCGGAAACTTCGTGCCCCAGTCCCACAGCGGCTCCGCCGCCAGCCCAGTAAACAGCGTCCGGTTGCCTTCAAACAGCTCCTTCAACGTATCCAAAAACAGGCTTTTGCCAAAGCGCCGGGGGCGGCTTAAAAAGTAGGCCTTGCCGGTTTGTACCAAGTCCACCGCCATGCCCGTCTTGTCCACGTAGTAGCAATTGTCCTCACGGATTTCGCTAAAGGTTTGGATGCCAATCGGCAGCTTTTTGCGTGCCAGTGCGGCTGGTTGGGGGGCGATGGGGGTCATGCGGGCATTCTAGGAGCGTGCCCTCCACACACGTGCGTTCACGCTGGGCCGGGGCGTGCAAATAATGGTCAAAACGGCCTCTAGCCGTTTAAACACGTGCGCTAGCAGCTACAAAATTGCTAGCGTTTCTGCCCCAAACCCGACAATGTTACGGCTCGCTTTGCTGAACTCCACGCCCACCAGGTGAATTGGCTGGTTCAAAGCGCGGTACTTGTCGGCGTAACCCTTGTCTTTGATTTGCTGCAACGCACTGCCGTTGGAGTTCGCCTCCACCACCTTGAACTCGAACACAAACACCTGAGCAGCAAACAGCACCGCCATGTCAATGCGGCCTTTGTTGGTGCTGTCTTCCAGCCGAATGTCTAGGCCCAGCGCGGCAAAGTAGCTGTAGAACACGCTGGCATAAAACCCCTCGTACTGGTCAATCGGGTTGCGGGCGTACCACTGGTGCGGAATGCTGGCAAAAAAAGCCTCAAACAGCGCCTTGAGGCCCGGCAGGTTGCCCGCCTTGAGCAGGTCAATCAGCCGCAGGCGCACCTCAAACGACGTGCGCTCGGGCGCGCCCAGGCCGCCCAGCAAGGCCGCGTTCAAGCTGGCCTCTACCTCCCGGTTGGGGTAGCCCAGCGTGTACACCCATTGGCCTGGAATGGGCTGGGTGCGCTCTAGCACCGTTAAATACCCGGCCTGAAACAGCAACGCCTCGGGCTCGATGCAGTCCACATCAAATGCCGACAACAGCGCCATGCTGCTTTGCAGCCGTGCCAAGTCGGGGGTAAAAAACTGCCGTTCGGCCAGCAGCTTGACCAAAAACGTGGGTGTGCCGGTTTCAAACCAATAGGGCCGAAACTCGCGGCTGCGAAACAGCAGCAGCACATCAAACGGGTTGTAAACCGACGTGCCCAGCCAGTTGTAGCCGTTGTACCAATCGCGAATTTGCTGGCGGTCAAGGCCGGGCAGCTCGGGCGCAAACACCGTGTCTACGTCGGCATCGGTGTAGCCGCACAGGGCGCTGTAGCGCTCGTCCAGTGTGATGTCGGTCAGGTTGTTTAGGCCCGAGAACAGGCTGACCTTGCTGAACTTGCTCACCCCCGTGAGGAAGGCAAAGCGGATGTGCGCATCGCTGTCTTTGATGACGCTGTACAGGTCTTTGAGCCCCTCGCGCACCTCCAAGGCCACGGCGCGGTGGTCGATGTTGTCCAGAATCGGTTTGTCGTACTCATCGACCAGCACCACCACACGCTGGCCGGTGTGGGCATGCAGGCGCTCAATCAGGTCCAAAAACCGGCTGCGCGCATCGGGAAACGCCGCCGGCAGCGCCCAGCGGGTTTCGTGGTGGCTCAGTTGCTGGTGCAGCACTTGGTCCAACCCGTGGCGCGAGGCGATGACGCCCGCGCCAAAGCTGATGCGAATCACCGGGTGCTGGGTGCCCCAGTCCCACAGCGGCTCGGCGGCCAGCCCGGTAAACAGCGCCCGGTTGCCCTCAAACAGCTCCTTCAACGTATCCAAAAACAGGCTTTTGCCAAAGCGCCGGGGGCGGCTGAGAAAGTAGGCCTTGCCGGTTTGCACCAAGTCCACCGCCATGCCGGTCTTGTCCACGTAGTAGCAGTCGTCTTCGCGGATTTCGCGGAAAGTTTGGATGCCAATCGGCAGCTTTTTACGTGCCAATGCGGCTGGCTGGGGGGCGGTGGGGGTCATGCGGGCATTCTAGGAGTGTGCTGGTCAAGTTTTTTCGGACACAACGATAGGTTGTTTGATTGCCGATTGCTGCTCGAAGGCATTGGGTGGCAAGTTGCCCAGTTTGGAGTGCAGCCGCACGCTGTTGTAGAAACCTATGATGCAGTCGGCGATGTCCATCATGGCCTCGGCGTGGTTGGCGTAGTCGCGCTGCCAGACCCGCTCCGTCTTGAGGCTCAGGAAGAAGCGCTCCATCACCGCGTTGTCCCAGCAGTTGCCCTTACGGC
>NZ_JHYS01000003.1 GCF_000688255.1 Simplicispira psychrophila DSM 11588
GGCCGATGCTTTTTTTAAGATATCGACGTCGCCGCGCAGTTGCTTGTTCTCGGCTTCAAGCTGGCGGATGCGTTGCTGCTCAGCGCTGAGCGGCTTGCCGATACCGGGGCGACCTGCAGCCTCTTCATCAGCCTGGGCTAGCCATCGCCGAACGGCCGTCTCGCCAAGCTTCATGTCGCGGCAGACATCGCCGACGCTCAAGCCCTGCACACGAATCATCTGCACGACCTGCAGCTTGAACTCCGCGTTGAATGTCCTTCGTTTTCTCTTGCTCATATTCCTCGTCCAGGTGGGTTGCACCTATCGAGGTGTCCAGGGAAATTAGACCAGCACATGGTGACCACCTAGCGCGAAGCACTGGCAACACGCTGGCCGCCGCGTTTGGCTCCATGAACTTTGCCGACTTGGCAGGCCATGCCAAGCGAGTGATTGACCGACAGACACGCCAGCGCGAAGCCGTGGCACGGTTTGGCAGTGAGGCGGCTATGTGGGCTGACCAAGCAACGGAGCTGTTTTGCATCGACGCGCTGATTGACTTGGAGCCGAGCGGGATGTTCGACGAGTACGACGGCGACGATGTTGTCAAAGCGTTTGAAGCGCACGCCACCTTGCGCCCTCACACGCTGGCCGACTGCTTGCACGAGCTGGGTTACTGGAGCGCCCTCTACACCCAGCGCAGCGCATGGCCCGACGCTGGCGACGGCTTGCCACAGACCCGCACCCGTGAGGATTACTTGCGCCGCTGCCTGTCCGTGCTGCGCCCCAAGAGCCGCGACGATGCCAAGGCGGTGCTGCGCCACATTGCAGATGACCGCGATTCATTCGGCAACGAGGAGGTCACAGATGCCATTCTGGAAAACCTGATCGGTTGACCCACCCAGCACCACCACCCAGCCCGGCCACTGCGCCGGGTTTTTTGTTGCTGGCGCAGGACGACACGCACGCCCACCGAGATGCCCTGAACATTCAGGACACCGCCGCCGTCCAACCAAAACCAACACCGCGTAGGTTTTCAAATGCGGGATGTTCCCGCAATTGGCCAGCCTCTACGCCCACCGAATGGAAGGGGCCAGAACCGACCTGACCCCCAAGTCGCCCGGCCAAAGATGATCCAGTTTTGGAGCATCACCCAAGGCAGCTAGATGCAGCGAAGAATTCAACCGGCTGAAAACTGAGCCGGTTGATGGCGGCATCCAGCGCGGCAGGCGTAACAGGGCGCTGTAACAGCGTGCGTAACAGCAGAACTGGTTACCAAGGGCGCGGTTACCAGACTGGTTACCAAGGAATCAGCGGTTTCCAAGAGGCAGGTTTCCAAGGGTGTTTCCACGGAAAGCGTCACCCAGTCGCTGTAAACAAGGCACTGGTTAGCGCCGGGGTTAGTGCGCAATCAGGCGGTACGCACTGCCCGGTACGCAAACTGGTACGCACGGAAAGCCCCCAAGAAGACCCGCCTGCGCCAGACGCTGAATGCGCTGCTGCCCTCCTCAGAAAACCTCAGATTGCCAGCCGAGCGAACAGGCCGGCCCTGTTATGAAATGTCATGGTTCAAGGGGGCACTGGCGACCCGTTGACGGACTTAGTAAAACTTAGCACTGCAAGCTGGATTTGAAATCCGAATGGGCTGCTGGTGCTGCTGGTGCTGCTGGTGCGCCCGTCATCACATCCGAAAAAGGAAAGCGCACCAAAACGCGACAAGCCAAGGCGCTGCTGCTGCTGCTGGCCTGCACCCGATGGCCGAGACTTTCCGCAGCAGTACGCCCGCGCACGCGAGGCGGGCAGTGGATGGCGGGCAACAATCCCGCCGCCACTGGCGCGCACGACCAGAAAACCAGCGCTGTATTTAGACAAGTTGCCTACAGATTGCCTACAGACGACCAAAAGCAAAAAACCCCGCTACCAGATTGATAGCGAGGTTTCCTTTGCTGTATTGGTGCCGGAGAGATGAATCGAACACCCGACCTTCTCATTACGAATGAGCTGCTCTACCGACTGAGCTACACCGGCGTAAGCTTTAAATTATAGCTCGGAATGGTAGCTTGTCACGCGCTCAACTTCATTTTTTGAGCCTAGGATGACGCTGACGCGCTCGTGCAGCTGGCCCGGCTGGATGTCCAGGATGCGTTGCTTGCCATTGGTGGCGGCGCCGCCGGCTTGTTCTACCAGCCAGCCCATGGGGTTGGCTTCGTACATCAGGCGCAGTTTGCCGGGCTTGTTTGGCTCGCGTTTGTCCCAGGGGTACATGAAGATGCCGCCGCGCGTCAGGATGCGGTGCACGTCGGCCACCATGCTGGCCACCCAGCGCATGTTGAAGTTCTTGCCGCGCGGGCCTTCTACGCCTTGCAGGCATTCATCGACATAGCGCTTGATGGGGGCATCCCAGTGGCGCATATTGCTCATATTGATGGCGAATTCTTTGGTGTCTTCGGGAATGCGCACATTTTCTTGCGTCAAGATGAACGAACCCTGCTCGCGGTCCAGCGTGAACATAGCCACGCCGTCGCCCACGGTGAGCACCAGCGTGGTTTGCGGGCCATAGACGCAGTAGCCGGCAGCGACCTGCTGGTGACCGGCTTGCAGAAAATCGCCGGCTTCCACACCACGGTCGCCTTCGGGCTTTTTCAGCACGCTGAAGATGGTGCCGATGCTGACGTTGACGTCGATGTTGCTGGAGCCGTCCAGGGGATCGAACAGCAGTAGGTATTCACCCTGCGGATAGCGGTTGGGTACGACGTAGATGCCGTCCATTTCTTCCGATGCCATGGCCGCCAGGTGGCCGCCCCATTCGTTGGCTTCGATCAGCACCTCGTTGGCGATGATGTCGAGCTTTTTCTGAATTTCACCCTGGACGTTTTCGCTGTCCGCGCTGCCCAGCACGCCACCCAGTGCGCCCTTGTTGACGGCGTGGCTGATGCTTTTGCAGGCGCGTGCCACCACTTCGAGCAGTAGGCGCAGTTGTCCGGGGATGAGGCCGTCCACACGTTGTTGTTCGACCAGGTAGCGGGTCAGGCTGATTCTTTTTGCCATGAAAATTCTCTTTCTTTCTTATGGGGCTGATGAAGCCAAGGCGCGGGTCACCACCTCGCGCACGTCGTTGCTTAGATCGGAGCGGGTAGCGATGCGGCCGATAGCTTCGTGTGCGGCAGTGCGCCACGGCTCGGCCAATTTTTGCCACCGGTCCAGGGCGCGCGCCAAGCGCGCGGCGACTTGCGGGTTGATGGCGTCCAGTTCGATCACCCGGTCGCTCCAGAACACGTAGCCAGCAGCATCGCTGCGGTGGAAAGCGCCGGGGTTGGCGCTGCAGTAGCTGAAGATGACGCTGCGCGCGCGGTTGGGGTTTTTCAGCGAAAAGTCCGGGTGCTGCATCAGCTGCTTGACCAGCGGCAGTACGTGGCCGTTTCGGTCAGGCGCACCGGCTTGCAGGGCAAACCATTTGTCCAATACCAAAGGCTCGTCCTTGAACAGCGCATAAAAACGCGCCAGCGCGGGTGCAGCCAAGTCGTGGCCGCTGCCGACCAAGGCACTGAGGGCGCCCATGCGATCGGTCATGTTGCCGGCGTCCTTGAAGCGCTGTAGCGCCTTGCCCGGCCAGACGCTGTCGCCACTGCGCTGCGCTGCGAGGCACAACATGGACAGTGCCAGACCGCTCAGGGCGCGTCGCCCAGCCGAGATGGCGTCGGGTTGGTAGCTGCCGCTGTCCTGGTGCTGCTCGAAAGCCCATTGCCAGTCTGTCTGCAAGGCCAGTGCCAGTTGCGCGCGCATGTGCTCGCGCACGCCGTGCACGCGCTGTGGATTGACCACCTCAAGCTGCTCGGCGATATAGGTTTCGGACGGCAGTGTCAGCAGCAGCTCTTTGTAGGACGCGTCCAGCGCCGGGTCGCGCAGCACGTTGCGCAGCGCTTGCAGCACTGGCTCTGACAAGAATTTATGCTCAAAAGCGCCTGTAACGCTTATGGGGTCTGTGGTATTGGCTATATTTTTAATAGCGCAACGCAGCAGCAGGCGCTGACCGGCTTCCCAGCGGTTGAAGGCGTCGCTGTCGTGCGCCAGCAGCGTCAGCAGGTCGGCGTCGCTGTAATCGATGTCCAGCACCACCGGGGCACTGAAGCCGCGCAGCAGTGACGGCACCGGCGCGCTGTCTACATTGACAAAGCGCAGGGTCTGGCTGGATTCGGACAGCACCACTGTACGGCTGGTGGCGCCCGGAGTGTCTTCTCCATCGAACTGCAAGGGCAGGGCGTGGCCGTCCTGCGTCAACAGGCCAAGTTCGACCGGAATGACGAACGGCTCTTTCACCGGCTGGCCGGGCGTGGCCGCGCAGCTTTGCGTCAGTGTCAGGGTGTAGCTGCGCGTCACCGCGTCGTAATGGCCAGTGGCGTGCACGCGTGGCGTGCCAGCCTGAGCGTACCAGCGCTTGAAAGGCTCTAGGCGACTGGTCAGTTCACTGTCGGGGTTGGCGTCAGCAATGGCCTGCGCAAAGTCATCGCAGGTTACTGCATGACCGTCGTGGCGCTCAAAGTACAGCTTCATGCCAAGCGCAAAGCCATCGCGCCCGACCAGGGTGTGCATCATGCGCACCACTTCGGCCCCTTTTTCGTAAATGGTGACGGTGTAGAAATTGTTGATTTCAACGTAGTGGTCGGGGCGCACCGGGTGTGCCATCGGGCCGGCGTCTTCGGGGAACTGGGCGGTGCGCAGCACGCGCACGTCCTCGATGCGCTTGACGGCGCGCGCCGATGCGCTGCCGGCCATGTCCATGCTGAATTCCTGGTCGCGGAAAACCGTCAGGCCTTCTTTCAGGCTCAGCTGGAACCAGTCGCGGCAGGTGATGCGGTTGCCGGTCCAGTTGTGGAAATATTCGTGGCCGACGACCGATTCGATGTTGGCGTAATCGACATCGGTGGCCGTGGCGGGGCTGGCCAGTACGTACTTGGTGTTGAAGACGTTCAGACCCTTGTTTTCCATTGCACCCATGTTGAAGTCGCTGGTGGCGACGATCATGAAGCGCTCCAAGTCGAGCGTCAGGCCAAAACGCGCCTCGTCCCAGGCAATGCTGGCCATGAGTGAGTGCATCGCGTGTTCGGTCTTGCCTAGGTCCCCCGGGCGCACGTAGACCTGCAGCAAGTGCGGATTGCCAGCGCGCGAGGTGATGCGTTGCTCGCGTGCCACCAGCTTGCCGGCCACCAGCGCAAACAGGTAGCTGGGTTTTTTGTGTGGATCGACCCACTTGGCAAAGTGACGGCCCGCATCCAGATCGCCGTGATCAACCAAATTACCGTTGGAAAGCAGCACCGGGTACAGCGCCTTGTCAGCACGCAGCACCACGCTGTAGCTGGCCATGACGTCGGGTCGGTCAAGAAAATAGGTGATGCGGCGAAACCCTTGGGCTTCACACTGCGTGAAAAAGGTGCCCTGGCTGACGTACAAGCCCGACAGCTGGGTGTTCTTGAGGGGGGCACAGGTGGTGAAGATTTCCAAGTCAAAGGGTGCATCGCCCTCGGGCAGGTTTTCTAGCACCAGTTGGTCACCGTCCATCTTGAACGAGGTGCCCGCGCCGTTGACCAGTACGCGTGAGAGGTTGAGCTCTTCGCCGTCCAGGCGCAGCGCCTGCGGCGCCACGTCCGGGTTGCGGCGCAGGCGCATCTTGTTGAGCACCCGTGTTTTGGCCGGGTCAAGGTCAAACGCCAGGTCCACAGTGTCGATCCACCAGGCCGGAGCCCGGTAGTCGCCGCGCTGGATCGCGGTGGCAGCAGCCTGCCCGTCACGCATTGGCAACATGGTTTTCCTTAAATGCCTTGCTTGAGCGAGGCTTCGATGAAGGCGTCGAGATCGCCGTCCAGCACTTTTTGTGTGGCCGAGATTTCAACGTTCGTGCGCAAGTCCTTGATGCGGCTGTTGTCCAGCACATACGAGCGGATCTGGTGTCCCCAGCCGACATCGGTCTTGGTGTCTTCGAGTTTTTGCGCTTCTTCCTGGCGCTTGCGCATCTCAAAGTCATACAGCTTGGAGCGCAGGCGCTGCCAAGCGATGTCGCGGTTGCCGTGCTGGCTGCGGCCGTCTTGGCACTGCACCACGATACCGGTCGGCATGTGCGTCAGCCGCACTGCCGAATCGGTCTTGTTGATGTGCTGGCCGCCGGCGCCCGAAGCGCGGTAGGTGTCGGTGCGCACGTCGGACGGGTTGATGTCGATCTGAATCGAGTCGTCAATATCGGGGTAGACAAATACGCTGGCAAAACTGGTATGGCGCCCGCCCGAGCTGTCAAACGGCGATTTGCGCACCAAGCGGTGTACGCCGGTTTCGGTGCGCAGCAGGCCATAGGCGTACTCGCCCTCAATGTGGATCGTCGCGCCCTTGATGCCGGCCACGTCGCCCGCCGTCTCATCGTCCACGCTGGTCTTGAAACCCTTGCGCTCGGCGTAACGCAAATATTGGCGCAGCAACATGCTGGCCCAGTCGCAGGCTTCGGTGCCGCCGGCGCCGGCCTGGATGTCCAGATAACAGTTGAGCGGATCGGCCTCGTGGCGGAACATGCGGCGAAACTCCAGCTCTTCGATCTGGGGCTGCAGCTTGGTGGCCTCTTTGGCAATGGCCAGCAGGTCGGCATCGTTGCCTTCTTCCGCGCTCATTTCGTAGAGCTCGGTGTTGTCGGCCAACTCGCGCGTCAGGTGCTGGAGTGTCAGCACGACGTTATCGAGTGATTTTTTTTCTTTGCCCAGCTCTTGGGCCTTTTTGGGATCGTTCCAGACCGCTGGGTCTTCGAGCGAGGCGTTTACCGTGCGCAGGCGTTCAAATTTAGCATCGTAGTCAAAGATACCCCCGTAACTCTTGCGTGCGCTCGGACAGGTCGATGAGGGTGTTGCCGATTTGGTTGATGTGTTCTGCGTCCATGGTGTTGTCCTGTGGGTAGATGGAAATAAAGGCGGATTTTCTCATGGGATGCGCTGGACAACATGCAGGCACTCCGGCATAAAAAAAGGCTTCCCGAAGGAAGCCTTTTTTGCCTGATGGCTGCGCGGTGGGCTGCGCCGCCCCACCGGCATTACACGCGCTTGCGGTATTCGCCGGTGCGGGTGTCGATTTCGATCTTGTCGCCTTGCGCGACGAACAACGGCACGGGCACTTCAAAGCCGGTAGCGATTTTGGCAGGCTTCAAAACCTTGCCGGAGGTGTCGCCCTTGACGGCTGGCTCGGTCCAGGTGATTTCGCGCTCGACGTTGGTGGGCAGTTCGACGGAGATGGCCTTGCCGTCGTAGAACACCACTTCCAGAGTCATGCCATCTTCAAGGTAGTTCAGCGCATCGCCCATATTGCTGGCTTCGACTTCGTACTGGTTGTACTCGGTGTCCATGCAGACATACATCGGGTCGGCAAAGTAGGAGTAAGTGCAATCCTTTTTGTCCAGGATCACGTTGTCGATTTTGTCGTCGGCCTTATAGACGTTTTCGGTGCCGAAGTTGCCGATCAGGCTCTTGAGCTTCATGCGCACGGTAGCTGCACCGCGGCCGCCGCGGGCGTATTCGGTCTTGAGGACGACCATAGGGTCTTTGCCGTGCATGATGACGTTACCGGCGCGGATTTCTTGAGCGATTTTCATAGCATGTTTGCCTGTGGTGAAGCCGCTCAATGCAGGGACGGGCAGCTGTTGGGCGACCACGCCGATGCATGTTCCGCGGCGAGGATGCGCAGTGCCAGTACAAAGATCTGACCGGCAGTTTTGCGCAAAGCCTGAGATTTTAGCGTTTTCCCAGGCAAAACCCGAGTAGTTGTGTCAACAAGTCGTTTTGTGTCCAGAGTTGTGCGCGTGCACGGCGCACGCAGTCGCCCCATGCACGCAGTGTGTCCTGGTCCAAGACGGGCAGGCGTGCGGTGCTGATGCCATTCCAGACGGCATGGAATTGGCGCAGCGAAGGGGGGGCTTGCAGCCAATCCAGAAAGGCGTGCAGCTTGGCGTGGTGTGCGTTGTCATGCTGTGGGTAGATGTGCCACACCAACGGCTTGCCGGCCCACAGCGCCCGCACCAGGGAGTCTTCGCCGCGCACCAGGTTAAGGTCGCAGGCCCACAGCAGCTCGTCAAACGCGCTTTGCGTGCACGGCTCCAAGTATGAAAAAGAGAGCTGACTGCGCACGTCCAGTAAGGGCTTGAGGCCATTTTTATACTCAATCTCGTGTTCTATGCCGTCCCAGGCGCTACGCACCGCTGCCGCCGCCCGGCCCGGTGTCACCAGCAGCTGCGTTGGCGCGCTGGCATGGGCGCATTGCGCCAGCAACTGCGCCAGTGCCGGCGGCTCGTAGCAAAACAGAGAGATCCAGCGCTCCCCCGATGTGGGGTTTACGCCAGTGCCTGCTTGGTGCGCATTGCGCCAGGCAGCAATGTCAAAGCGGGTCTGGCGTGTTTGTAAATCCGGCTCGCGCAGCACACCACCAGTGGCCGGGGTGAAGCCGGGGTAAAAAAACCACTTGATCCAGCCCGCTGCCGGGCCGTGCTGCACCGGCGAGGGCAGGGCGTGGCAGCGCTCGACATAGCGTTCTGCAGACAAGTATTCGAGGTTGATCCATACGGGTTTTTGGCCTCTAACGCTTGCCTGGTGTGCGCAAATAGCTATTGTTTCAGGAGTTATTTCGCAACCGAAGGCTTCGATCAGCACATCTGTGGGCGCGGCGTGTGCTGGCAGAGTGCTGCCCCAAGGCCACACCTGCACGCCAGCGCAGCCGTGGGGCGCCATCCATTGCAAGGCGCTGGTGTCGTCGATCCACAGGCGCACGCACTGGCCGCGCTGCGCCAAGTCGCAGGCCAGGCGCCAGCACACGCCGATGTCGCCAAAGTTGTCGATCACTTGGCAGAAGATGTCCCATTGCAGGGTAGGTGTGGGTATAGGAATGAGTGCGGCAGTCATGGCGCGCATTGTCCCCGGCGTGCCATGTGCTGGCCGGAATTTGCACAATAGCGCCATGTCCCTAATGCATTCTCCCGAACTGCTGGCGCAGGTCGCCGCGCTGCCGCCCTTGCCCGGTGTGTACCGTTATTTCGACGTCCAAGACGCGCTCTTGTACGTGGGCAAGGCGCTGAACCTCAAGCGCCGCGTATCGAGCTATTTTCAGAAAAACCATGGCGGTACGCGCACCGGCCACATGGTCAGCAAAATTGTGCGGCTGGAGACCACGGTGGTGCGCTCGGAGGCCGAGGCGCTGCTGCTGGAGAACAATCTCATCAAGTCGCTGCAGCCCAAATACAACATCTTGTTTCGCGATGACAAGAGCTATCCGTACCTGAAGATCACCGGCGTGGCCGCCAAAGACGGCACCGGGGATGCGCCTGCCCAGGCTTTTGCACGCCTGTCCTATTACCGTGGCAGCATCGATAAAAAGCACCGCTACTTTGGCCCGTATCCCACCGCCTGGGCGATCAAGGAAACCATCTTGTTGCTGCAGAAGGTGTTTCGCCTGCGCACCTGTGAAGACACGGTGTTTGTCAACCGCACGCGCCCATGTCTGCTGTACCAGATCAAGCGCTGCACCGCGCCGTGCGTCGGCTTGATCTCGCGCGAGGCTTATGCGCAGGCCGTGGCACACGCCGAGGCGCTACTGCGCGGTGATACGCAAGAGCTGCTGGAGCAATTGCAACTGCGCATGATGGCGTACGCTGACCAACTTGAATTCGAGCAAGCCGCCGAACTGCGCAACCAGATGACGGCCTTGTCGCGCGTGCTGCACCAGCAGTCGATTGAAACGGTGTCTGACAAGGACGTGGACATCTTGGCCGTCAAAGTGCAGGGCGGGCGTGCCTGCGTCAATCTGGCCATGGTGCGTGGGGGTCGCCACGTAGGGGATCGCGCCTACTTTCCGGCGCATGTCGAGGACGCGGCAGCGGTGTTTGTGCCCGAAGGCGCAGCGGATACGCCGGAGGGGGTAGGGACGGAAGTTGAAGCCACACCAGCGCGCAGTGTCGAGTCGCTGGTGCTGCACGCCTTTATCGCTCAGCACTACATCGCTGTGCCGGTGCCGCCGACGCTGGTGGTGAGCGTGCCGGTGGATGCTGCGTTGCTGGATGCGCTGAGTGAGCAAAGCGGTGTGCGCATCCACAGCGTGCACCAGCCGCGTGAGCAGCGCCGCGCCTGGCTGGATATGGCGCTCACCAACGCCAGTCTGCAACTGGCGCGTTTGCTGGCCGAAGAAGGCTCGCAGCAGGCGCGCACGCGTGCTTTGGCGCAGGCGCTGGACTTGCCGCAAGAAGACCTGGAGGCGCTGCGCATTGAATGCTTTGATGTTTCACACACCGCTGGCGAGGCCACACAGGCATCGTGTGTGGTGTTTGCGCAGCACAAGCTGCAGAGCAGCCAGTACCGGCGCTACAACATCGCAGGCATTACCGGCGGCGACGATTACGCCGCTATGCGCCAGGTGCTCCAGCGCCGCTACAGCAAGCTGGCTGAGGCGCAGCGGGAGGCCGGCGGTGCCGAGTTGCCTTCGGGCCAGGCGCGTCTGCCGGATCTGGTGTTGAT
Organism: Simplicispira psychrophila DSM 11588; assembly: GCF_000688255.1. Classification (GTDB taxonomy): domain Bacteria; phylum Pseudomonadota; class Gammaproteobacteria; order Burkholderiales; family Burkholderiaceae_C; genus Simplicispira; species Simplicispira psychrophila. The sequence continues at coordinate 10,500 of NZ_JHYS01000003.1, forward strand.
CGATGGCGGTAAAGGCCAGGTCAGCATGGCGCGCGAGGTATTCACGGCGCTCGGGCTGGATATCGCGCACATCGTCGGCGTGCAAAAGGGCGAGGGCCGAAAGGTCGGCCTGGAAGATCTGGTGTTTGCCGACGGACGCGAGAAAGTCGCGCTGGGCAAAGATTCAGCCGCACTGATGCTGGTAGCGCAGATCCGCGACGAGGCACACCGCTTTGCCATCACCGGGATGCGGGCGCAGCGTGCCAAGGTACGCGTGGGCGGTGGTCAACTCGAAGAAATCGCCGGCGTTGGGCCGAAGAAACGTGCGCGCCTGCTGCAACGCTTTGGTGGCGTGCGCGGTGTGGCTTCGGCCAGCGTCGAGGATCTGATCACGGTGGAAGGCATTTCGCGCGATCTGGCCGAGGCCATTTACCGCGCGTTACGCTGAACCGCCTGCGCCAAGTCCGACCGCCTTCTGGCCCTTGTATGGCGTGACACAATCGCCGCCATGTTCTGGACCATTCCCACCATCATGACTTGGACGCGCATTGTCGCGATACCTTTGATCGTCGGGGTGTTCTACACACCCATCGCGCCAGAGATGCAAAACCTCATCGCCACGGTGATGTTCGTGGTGTTTGCGGCCACCGATTGGCTCGATGGCTTCCTCGCGCGCAAGCTAAACCAGACGTCGTCTTTTGGTGCTTTTCTGGACCCGGTGGCCGACAAATTTCTGGTCTGTGCTTCGTTGCTGGTGCTGGTCCACCTGCAGCGTGCCGATGTGTTTGTGGCGCTGATCATCATCGGGCGCGAGATTGCCATCTCGGCGCTGCGCGAATGGATGGCACAAATTGGCGCCAGTAGGAGCGTTGCCGTCCACATGATCGGCAAGCTCAAGACCACGGTGCAGATGATGGCGATGCCATTTCTGCTGTACGACGGACGGCTGTTTGACGTCATCGATACCGGCGTCTGGGGGACTTGGCTGATCTGGATCGCCGCCGTGCTCACGGTGTGGTCGATGGTCTATTACCTGCAAAAGGCAATACCCGAGATCCGGGCTCGCGTCAAACACTGAATGGGGTATTAAAAGACGCTCTGACGTCCGTAACATAAGCAGTTATAGCTATCAATAAAGGAATAAACGTGGTGCATCGTATTGCTGTGATTGCCGGAGACGGGATTGGCCAGGAAGTCATGCCCGAGGGCCTGCGCGTACTCGACGCTGTGGCGCGCAAGTTCAATATTGACTTGCACTTCGATCACTTTGATTTTTCTAGCTGGGACTATTTCGAGCGCCACGGCAAGATGCTGCCGGACGACTGGAAAGCACAAATCAGTGGTCATGATGCGATCTACTTTGGCGCCGTCGGCTGGCCTGAAAAAATTGCCGATCACGTCTCGCTGTGGGGTTCGCTGCTGCTGTTTCGGCGCGAATTTGACCAGTATGTGAACCTGCGCCCGGCGCGCCTGATGCCGGGCATCATCGCCCCGGTAGTGCGGCGCGACGGCAGCGCACGCCAGCCCGGCGAGATCGACATGCTCATCGTGCGCGAGAACACCGAAGGTGAATATTCCAGTATTGGCGGGCGCATGTACGAGGGCACGGCGCGCGAGATCGTCATGCAGGAGACGGTGATGAGCCGCCACGGCGTGGATCGCGTGCTGAAATTTGCCTTTGACCTGGCCCAGTCGCGCCCGAAAAAGCACTTGACCAGCGCCACCAAGTCCAACGGTATCGCCATCACCATGCCGTACTGGGACGAGCGCGTTGCTGAAATGGCCAAGAGCTATCCTGACGTGCGCGTGGACAAATTCCACATTGACATCCTGACGGCGCACTTTGTCCAACGCCCGGACCAGTTCGATGTCGTCGTCGCCAGTAATCTGTTTGGCGACATCCTGAGCGACCTGGGCCCGGCGTGCACCGGCACCATCGGCATCGCCCCCAGCGCCAACCTGAATCCGCAGCGCGACTTTCCCTCGTTGTTTGAACCGGTGCATGGTTCAGCCCCCGACATTGCCGGGCGCAGCATCGCCAACCCGATTGGCCAGATCTGGAGCGGTGCCTTGATGCTGGACTTTCTGGGTTACCGCGCTGCCCACGACGCCGTGCTGGCGGCCATTGAAACCGTACTCGATCCGCACAGCGGCGGTCCGCGCACGCCGGATCTGGGCGGCACTGCAACGACGCAGGATGTGGGTCTGGCAATTGTTCAGGCGCTGTGAGCGCATAAACCAAGTGGCGGGTTTGGCGGCTGTCAACTGGGATGGCGAATTTGCAGCGGTTGTGAGACAAAAGCTGTGGCCAGTGCTGGCCAAGGTTGATTTTGCGACTAGAATTGAAGGCGACGCTGCTGCAAGGCAGCGACCCATATTGACACGTTGAATGTCGATGGCTTTAATCTGAATACGCGTCCATTGACGTGTATCCTCCACTCTTAAACACCCTGTCACCGCTTTCCAGAGCGCAGTCAGCTGTGTCAGAGTCAGATGGTCAAGGGACATTCCATCAACTCCGATACCGAGAGGTTTCTTGTGAACAAAACCGAACTCATTGAGCACATTGCGAACAACGCCGACATGCCCAAGGCCGCCGCTGCCCGCGCGCTGGAAGCCACGATCGATGCGGTTAAGAAGACGCTGAAAAAAGGCGGTACAGTGTCGCTCGTCGGTTTCGGTACCTTTGCCGTAGGCAAACGCGCAGCACGCACCGGCCGCAATCCACGCACCGGCACTGCGATTAACATCAAGGCTGCTAAAGTGCCAAAATTTCGTCCAGGCAAGGCATTGAAAGATGCCTTGAACTGACAGTCAGTCAGGTAGGGTCCTTAGCTCAGTTGGTAGAGCGGCTCCTTTACACGGAGTAGGTCGGCGGTTCGAGACCGTCAGGACCCACCACCACCACCGAACAAAGGCGAACGAAAGTTCGCCTTTTGTTTTTGTCTCTGAAAGATTGAACATGTTTGAATCCATCCGCAAGCACTCCAGAGTCGTGATGCTCTTTCTGTTCTTGTTGATCATTCCCTCCTTCGTGCTGGTTGGCATCAATTCCAGCTATTTTTCAGGTGGCAGCCCCGTGGTGGCGCGGGTGGATGGCCATGACATCACCCAGGCAGATTGGGACAGCACGCATCGGACAGAGTCCGACCGGATCCGGGCACAGCAGCCGGCGATCGATGCCAAGTTGCTCGATTCGCCTAGCGCGCGTTATGCCACGCTGGAGCGTATGGTCCGTGATCGTGTTCTACAGGTGGCTGCTAAAAAAATGCACCTGATCACCAGCGATGCCAAATTGGCCAGCAGCTTGCAGGAAATTCCGCAAATTGCTGCGCTGCGGCGCGCGGACGGTACGCTCGACGCAGACGCCTACCGCGCCTTGGTCGGTACTCAAGGCATGACGCCCGAGGGTTTTGAGTCCAGCATGCGCCGGGATATGGCCGTCAACCAAGTCATGGGGGCTGTTATTGGCACCTCTTTTGCCACCAATGCCCAAGCTAACGTATCGCTCGATCCCTTGTTCCAGCGACGTGACATCCAGGTTGTTCGCTTCCAACCAAAAGATTTTTCCAGCCAAGTCCAGCCCACAGATGCAGAGTTGCAGGCATATTATCAACAACATCCGGCGCTGTTTCAGCAGGCGGAGCAGGCCAGCGTGGACTATGTCGTGCTTGATCTGGAGGGCGTTCGTGCAGGCATTACGTTAAATGAAGATGATTTGCGCACGTACTACAAAGAAAATGTCGCCCGTTTGGCCGGCAAAGAAGAGCGCCGCGCCAGCCATATTCTGATCGCCGTACCGCAGGGTGCCTCAGCGCCAGAGCGTGAAAAGGCCAAGGAACGCGCCACGCAATTACTGGAACAAGTGCGCAAGACACCGCCCAGTTTTGCCGAGGAGGCAAAAAAATCATCTGATGACACAAGTTCTGCTAATCAAGGTGGTGATCTGGGCTTTTTTGCCCGCGGTTCCATGGTCAAGCCCTTTGAGGAGGCGGCCTTTGCCCTCAAGAAGGGCGAGATCAGTGACTTGGTTGAGAGCGATTTTGGTTACCACATCCTTTTGCTGACCGACATCAAGACACCGCGTCAGCCCAGCTTTGAAGAATTGCGTCCGTCGATCGAGGTTGAACTTAAGCAGCAGCAGGCACAGCGCAAATATGCTGAGGTGGCCGAGGCCTTCACCAACGATGTCTATGAGCAGTCCGACAGTCTGCAGCCAGTGGCAGAAAAGCTCAAACTCAAGTTGCAAACTGCCAAGAGTGTGACGCGCACCCCTGCACCGGGTGCATCAGGCCCATTGGCCAATGAAAAATTCTTGCAAGCACTTTTCTCAGCCGATTCGCTGGAGCACAAACGCAACACTGAAGCGATAGAAATTGGCACCCACCAGATGGTGGCCGGACGCGTCACGCAATACATCCCAGCACGTACGCTGGCGTTTGATGAAGTGCATGCGCAGGTTAGCCAACTGTATGTGGGCGAAAAATCTGCCGAACTGGCAGGTAAGGAAGGCGAAGCCAAGCTTGCCGCCTGGATCGCCAAACCCGATAGCGCCACAGGTCTTTCAGCTTCCGTGCTCATCTCCCGCGATCAGCCGCAAAACCAGCCCCGTGCCGTGGTGGAGGCCGTCTTGCGTGCAAAGACGGATACATTGCCGGCGTGGGCTGGGGTGAGTCTGGGCTTGCAAGGCTATGCAATTGCCAAAATCAACCAAGTGATACCGGGCGCGGCTCCCGACGCCAAAGTTGCCGCACAACGCCACCAGCAATATCTGCAGTGGTTGTCTAACGCTGAAGGGTTGGCTTACTATGAAATGCTCAAAGACCGCTACAAAGTGCAGATCAAAGTCGCGCGGCCTACAGCAACCCCAGAAATGGTAGAAAAGTAATGCGATCTTATAAAAATCGCCTTTTTAATAGGCTATAATTTGAAGCTACGGTGGCTGTAGCTCAGTTGGTAGAGTCCAGGATTGTGATTCCTGTTGTCGTGGGTTCGAGCCCCATCAGCCACCCCAAGCACAGTAACGAAACCCTGCTATTTAAAAGATAGCAGGGTTTTTTGTTTTTTGCTGCCTGTAGGCAAGCTGTAGGCAACTTGCCTAAGAATTTGTCCGTAAATTAAAATCACTCCCGAGCCGAGCCGGCCCGGCGCCGGAGCGACAGATGACCAAGACCCATGCCATTCATGGGAAGTCACGGACGAGTTCTGGGAGAGGGTGGAGAAATTGGTGCCCGAGCGCGTACGCGATCCCCTCAAGCAATACCTGCGCAGCGCAGGTGCGGGGCACCCGCCCAAGCCGGCCCGACTGGTTTTTGAGGCCATCGTTTATGTGCTCAGAACAGGCTGCCAGTGGAAGGCACTGCCCTTTGAGTGCTTTGGCAGCGCCAATGCAGTGCATAGCAAATTCATGCAATGGTCCAGGGCTGGTTTCTTCGCGGCACTATGCAAGGCCGGCTTTACCGAGTATGACGAGCTCGAAGGCATTGCCTGGCGCTGGCACAGCATCGATGGAGCGATGTTCAAGGCGCCTTTGGCGCAGGAGGCCGTCGGATCCAATCCGACGGATCGGGGAAAAAATGGCAGCCAACGCCATCTTCTGGTGGACGGGCCTGGCGTCCGGTCGTCGCTGGTAGTCACAGGAGCCAACGCACACGATGTGACGCAGAGGGAGGCGGTGCTGGATGCCATCGTTGTTAAACGCCCCTCTCCCAAGCAGCGCCGCTCCAAACATTTATGTGCCGATGCGGGTTACCGGGGCAAAGGTGCCATGACCGTAATCTTGGCGCATGGCTACATCCCGCATGTGCTCAGCCGTAAAAGCGAGGCAGAGCAAAAGAAGCGTGATGCCACGAAGAAGGCCCGGCGTTGGGTCGTACAAGCGTGTCGCGGCTGGTTCAACAGGTTCAGCAAGCTGCTGGTGCGCTACGAGAAGCTGGAGCACACCTTCCTGGCTCTTTGCTGCTTAGGAAGCGTAAACAGATTCTCAGCCGCCGCAGGCACCGCCCGAGCAGCACGAGCCGCTCGACTCAGGTTTCTCGAGTTTGCTGATCAGCACGCGCCACTGGCTTGGGCCTTGTTCCAGATACGCCCACTGAAACTGGCCTGGCGAGCGTGAATCGAGTTGGCGGCGCAGCGGTTGTGGATCGTGGTCATTGACGATTTGCAGTGCCTGACCAGGCAGCAGATCGTCAAAACTGCCAAAAATTTTGGAATGACGCTCGGAGGGGGCGATTTGGCGCACGTCGATGTCGATGACGGAAGAAGCGGTAGAACCCATGACAAGACCTTTCTGAGGGGAGGTGAAAAATGCGAATAACGAAAACGATATAGGCGAGAAGCGATCAGGTGCTGCTCAGCCGTCCTTGCCGTCGGCGCGCGTCTGCAGCAGCCATGGTGTATAGATGATCAGGTAAATGGCAAAGGCCAGCGACCAAGCCAGCGCCGCCCACACCAGTGCAGCGGCATACCACTGCGGTGCGGCGATCGGGACCAGTACCCGCAGCAGTGCCGCGCTCATCACCAGTACATAGGCCAGCACTTCGGGCTGGGATACCTGCAGTGCGCGTCCGGTGTGGCCCCGCGCGGTGCGGGTGAGCATGCCGATGATCAGGCCGCCGGTAGTACCCACGGCCAGTGCATGGACTGCTGGCGACACTGCCACCCAGCCCCATTGGGCCAAGGCCAGCAGGGCAAAGCCCACCACGATCCAGGCGTAGGCCAGGTGCAGAATCCACAAGATGGGACGGTTGCGTGTGGCCCAAGGATGCCATTGTGCCAAGCGCACGGCGTGCAGCACGGCCGCCAGCGCGCAGGCCACCAGCGTCACTGGACCGGGCGGTGCCAGCACCCATAGTGCCAATGCCAATGCCGTCACTGCCAAGGTGGTCAACTCGCTCCAGCGTGGGATCTTGATCTTCAATCCCGGATTCACGCTCATGGTAAAGGCCGGTACCACGCGTCCAGCCATCACGCATTCGATCATCACGATCATCGCCAGACCAGCGTACAGCGCCTGCACTGGCGCGATAGGGAGGACGCCCAGCACACTCAGGTGAAATGCCAGATTAGCGCAGCCTAGCAGCAGCAGCACACCGATCAAGGGCAGGTTGCGGCGGTTTTTGGCGCGCAGCAGGACGCGCAGCAAGATCACCGCCACCGCCGGCAGCAGCACGACATCTAGCGCGGCATACACCACATAGGGTCCGGTCAACCCGGCGATCCGGGCTGCGGCCCATAGCACGAACAGCACACCCAGTGGGGTGCCACGCGGCGTCGCCAGTCCCGTCCAGGCTTTTACCGCCGTGAGCAAAAAACCCGCAATGACACCAGCAGCGAAGCCAAACAACATTTCATGGGCATGCCACAGCAAAGGCGTCACCGGCAGTTGCAGAGGGATCCAGCCTAGAAAAATAGCAATCCACAGGGGCACGGTCAGACAAGCCACCAGTGCGGTGCCAATATAAAAAGGTCGAAAGCCCAAGCGCAGAACGGGCCAGTTTTTCAGCGCTGCGGGGGGGGTAGAGGCCGCCTTGACAGAAGGCGCTATGGGCAATTCGGAGGATTTCATTCGTTATGTCTCACGGGCATGGCGATTTATAACATTCATTCTAAATGAATATTAAATCTCGGCCCAAGCTGTAGCAAAAAAACAGACACAACTGGCATTGGCAACATGTCCACGCTGCAACAACAGACGCTGCGCTGTTTAACGCGTGAACGTCGGTATCCCCAGCAGCGTTAGCGCCTTGCTTTTTATTGCCGGGTGATTTGTGCCAACAAGCCCATTTCGGTGCTGTCCAGGAGAGACTCGATATCCATCATGATCAACATGCGTTCACCCAGGCGGGCAATGCCGGTGACAAAGGCGGCATCAAGTTGGGATTGAAACTGGGGCGCTGGCTTGATGGCGTCGCTTGTCAGGGCTACCACGTCGGCCACCGCATCTACCACCACGCCCATCACCGTACCGCGCACATTGAGGATGATGACTACGGTGAAATCGGTGTAGTCGGCTTTGGCGCATTGCAGCTTCAAGCGCAGGTCAATGATGGGAACAATGACGCCTCGCAGATCAATGATGCCCTTGATAAAACTGGGGGCCTGCGCCATACGGGTGGGCTGCTCGTAGGAGCGGATTTCCTGCACCTTCAGGATATCAATACCGTATTCTTCCTGGCCCAATTGGAGCGTCAGATATTCAGCTGCAGGCGCCTTTTTGGCTGTCGCTGCCTTGGTCGCGGCAGGCTGGAGGGCGTCGTTGGAATTGTCAGAATGCATCGTATCGGTCTCTTTCCTTGCGTCAATTCAAGCCATCTTACGGCTTGCAATGCGAGCCACCACCCACAGGGGTATCAGCGTTGGCGTTTCGTTTTGTCACATCCGGCGCCGCCTCAACGGTGGCTCAGGCGGCGCACGGCCCAGTCGCCCAGGCTTTGGATGGCCTGAACAAAAAAGATCAGTAGGACCACCACCGCCAGCATGACATCGGGCAAAAAGCGCTGATAACCATAGCGAATGCCCAAATCTCCCAGCCCGCCGCCGCCGACGGCGCCGGCCATGGCGGAGTAACCGGTCAGGCTGACAAAGCTGATGGTCAGGCCCGCCACAATGCCTGGCATGGCCTCGGGCAGCAGCACCTTCCAGACAATCTGGCTGGTGGTCGCGCCCATCGCCTGCGCCGCCTCAACCAAGCCGTTATCGACCTCGCGCAGCGCAGTTTCGACCAGACGCGCGATGAAGGGCGCGGCCGCCAGGGTCAAGGGCACCACGGCCGCCGCCGTACCAATCGACGAGCCGACAATCAAGCGTGTCAGCGGAATGATGGCCACCAGCAAGATGATGAAGGGCGTGGAGCGCGCAGCATTGACGATCCAGCCGACGGTCTTGTTCAGCGAACCGTTCTCCAGCACACCGCCCCGGTCGGTCAGGCGCAAGAACACGCCCAGTGGAATGCCGATGAATGCCCCTACCACGCCTGAGATACCGACCATCACCACGGTTTCCCACAGCGAAGTGGCAAACAGCTCCAGCATCATTTCTGAAAAATTCTCAAACATCGCCCATTCCCTGCGTTGTTGGCACGTCGCCAGTTTTCACCACCTCGACCTGCACACCCTGGCTGCGCAAATAGCCAATGGCGCGGTGGATCTGTGCGCTGGCACCGCTGGCAAACACCGCCAGCGAGCCAAACGTCTGGCCTTGAATCTCGTCGATCTGGCCGTGCAAGATGCTCAAGTCCAGCCCCAGCTCACGGATCAGGTGCGACAAGATGGGCTGGTACGCGCTCTCGCCGGCATACGACAAGCGCAGCAATTGGCCGCTGGCGCCGCCTAACTGGGCTGCCAGCGCCTGCACCCGCGTCAGGACACTGGCCGGCAGTTCCTGCGGCACGATCTCGTCGATCAGGCTTTTGGTGATCGCCTGCTGTGGGCGGGTAAACACCTCCAGCACCGCGCCCATTTCGACAATGCGCCCACCGTCAATCACCGCGACGCGGTCGGCCACGTCCTTGATGACTTGCATCTGGTGCGTGATTAGCACCACCGTCAGACCCATCTCGCGGTTCACCTTGCGCAGTAAAGCCAGAATCGAGCGCGTGGTTTCCGGGTCCAGCGCTGACGTTGCTTCGTCCGACAGCAGCACCTTGGGGTGGCTGGCGAGCGCCCGCGCGATGCCGACGCGCTGCTTTTGCCCGCCACTGATCTGTGCTGGATAGCGCTTGGCGAGTGCTGTCAGGCCGACCAGTTCGAGCAGTGGCTCGATACGCTGGCGGATGGCGTCTTTGGACAGGCCGGCCAGCTCCAGCGGCAGCGCGGCGTTGTCAAACACCGTGCGCGACGACAGCAAATTGAAGTGCTGAAACACCATGCCAATGTCACGCCGCGCGGCGCGCAAATCAGCATCTCCCAGTTGTGTCAGGTCGCGGCCATTGACGATGACAGCACCTTGGGTAGGGCGGTTGAGCAGGTTGATGGTGCGCACCAGCGAGCTTTTACCGGCGCCGCTTTTGCCGATGATGCCGAACACCTCGCCCGGTTGGATATGCAGGTCGATGCCGCGCAGCGCCTCGACCGGGCCGTGTGCGCCCTGGTAAATCTGGGAAAGTCCCCGAATCTCGATCATGGAAAAAAGGGGCCGTTACACGCTGGCTGCGCTGCCCCGGCCGGTCTGAAAAAGAGTGAAGAAAGGACAGAAAGAAAAGTCCATTTGCGCTGCACGCTAGACGGGGCGCCGCTTGAAACTATTATTTCAATAGCTAAAAGCGTACGTCCCTGTTGCGTTACAGGCTGATTTGGCCTTGATTATGACGCAGCACAGTAATGCCCGTACGGCCTGCGCGGCGCATACGGATCGAGCCTAGGCGCCAAGCAGCGGCTGTCACCACCAGAACGCGCTGGTGCGGAGTTAGCAGCGCTGCAGTTGGTGAGCGGCGCGTACCGCCAGATGGAGTGTTATTTTTTGGCATAGATCTGGTCAAAAAATCCGTGGTCACCAAAATGTGCTTTGCTCACGTGGGCCCAGCCGCCAAAGGCTTCAGCGATGGTGAACAGCTTGAGCTGGGGAAACTGCGCCGCGTATTTCGCCTGGGCCTTGGCACCAGTGGGCCGGTAATAGTTGCGTCCAGCAATGTCCTGCCCTTCGTCGGAATACAAATACTCCAAGTACGCCTGCGCCACCTTGCGCGTACCCTTTTTATCGACGTTCTTATCAACCAGCGCCACCGTGGGCTCGGCCAGGATGCTCAGAGACGGCACAACGATCTCGAACTTGTCGGCGCCAAACTCCTTCAGTGCCAGAAACGCCTCGTTCTCCCAGGCCAGCAGCACATCGCCCATGGCGCGCTGCGCAAAGGTGACTGTTGAGCCGCGCGCCCCGGTGTCCAGCACCGGCACGTTCTGGTACAGGCGGGCGACAAAGTTTTTGGCCGCCGCCTCGCCGCCGCCCTTGCGCTTGCCGTATTCCCAGGCGGCCAGGTAATTCCACTGCGCCCCGGCAGAGGTCTTGGGGTTGGGTGTGATCACCGCCACGCCGGGCTTGATCAAATCGTCCCAGTCCCTGATGCCTTTGGGATTGCCCTTGCGCACCAAAAAAATGATGGTCGAGGTATAGGGCGCGGCATTGTGTGGCAGGCGTTTTTGCCAGTCTGGTGCCACCAGACCACCGTTTTTTACCAGCGCATCGATGTCGGGCGCCAAGCCCAGCGTCACGACATCGGCGCTGATGCCGTCGATGACCGAACGGGCCTGTTTGCCCGAGCCGCCATGCGACTGCTGGATGGTCACGTCCTGCCCGTTCGTGGCCTTCCAGTGGCGTGCAAACGCCTGGTTGAACTGCACATACAGCTCGCGTGTCGGGTCGTAAGAGACATTGAGCAAGGTCACACCTTGCGCAAACGACGGCAATGTGCTCAGGGCCAAGCTGGCAGCCAGAGCTGAGGCCAAAGGAAACTTGATAAAGTGACGGCGAAGTTGCATGGGGTGCTTTCTGAAATAAAAAACGGTGTCAATCACCGCTGCAATGCATTCTGAAAGCCACTTATTAAAACTGGAACGAATAAGAATTTACTTCTTAATATTCAAATCCATATAAAACCACCTTACAAGGATTTTCATGGCACGTACTGTCCACTGCATCAAACTCAACAAAGACGCTGAGGGCCTCGACTTTGCGCCTTACCCAGGCGAACTGGGTAAACGCCTGTGGGAAAACGTCAGCAAGGAAGCCTGGGCCGCCTGGCTCAAGCACCAGACCATGCTGGTCAACGAAAACCGCTTGAACCTCGCTGATGCCCGCGCGCGCCAGTACTTGGCACGCCAGATGGAGCAGCACTTCTTTGGCGGCGGCGCCGACGCTGTGCAGGGTTACGTACCGCCCAGCGCCTGAGCGCACACGGGGCACACTTATCCCTCCAGGGCGCCTCTTGCGGCGCCTTTTTTATTGCTTTTTTCTTTTACCTCCATGGCCGAGCACATTCAATGGTTAGACGACGGTACGCCTTACAGCCCGCGTTTTGGCGACCGCTACCACAGCGAAGACGGTGGTTTGGCGCAGGCGCAGCAGGCATTTCTGCATGGCTGCGGTCTACCGGCGGCGTGGGCAGGCCAGCCGCAGTGGCGCATTCTGGAGACCGGTTTTGGCCTGGGACTGAATTTTTTGGTCACCTGGGCAGCCTGGCGCGCCGATCCGCAGCGCTGCCGGATGCTGCACTTTGTCTCGCTCGAAGCCTGGCCGGTGGCGCCGGCCGACCTGCTGCGCGCCGCTCGGCAATACCCTGATCTGCTGCCGCTGGCGCAGGAACTGCACGACCAATTTTGGGGATTGCTGCCCGGCGTGCACCGCCTGAGTTTCGACAATGGACAAGTACTGCTGACGTTGTGCATTGGTGATGCGCAGACGCTGCTGCGCCAGCAGGATTGGACGGCCGACAGCGTCTACCTGGATGTTTTCAGCCCCGAGCGCAACCCGGATCTGTGGAGCCTGCACACCTTGAAAGCGGTTGCACGCTGCTGCCGCCGTGGCACCCACCTTGCGACCTCGACAGTCGCAGGGGCGGTACGCGATGCGTTGGCGCAGTGCGGTTTTGAAGTGCACACGGTGCCCGGTGTGGCGCCCCAACGCGACCGCCTGCAGGTCATGTTCAACCCGCGCTGGGAGTTGCGCAAACCGCGCGCCGCCATGGCGCCCGCCACGCCCAGGCGCTGTATCGTCATCGGTGGCGGGCTGGCGGGTGCGGCTACGGCGGCCAGCCTAGCGCGGCGCGGCTGGCAGGTGCAGGTGCTGGACACTGCCGCCGCTCCAGCCAGTGGTGCCTCGGGTCTGCCGGTGGGCCTGTTTGCACCGCACTTATCGCCCGATGACAACGTGTTCTCGCGGGTCTCGCGCAGCGGCGTGCGCGCCATGCTGCAGCAGTGCGCAGCATTGCTGCACAGCGGCGTGGATTGGTGCCCCAGTGGCGTGCTGGAGCGCCGGTCGCCAGACCGCCTGGGCGTACCTGCCGACTGGGACAGTGGCCCTGGTGCGGACTGGTGCGGTTTGGCCAGCGCAGCGGTATTGCACGCCGCCGGCCTGCCGAGCGGCACCAGTGCCTGCTGGCACGCCCGCGCCGGTTGGCTGCGCCCGGCACGGCTGGTGGCGGCGCTGCTGGCGCACCCCGGTATTACCTGGTGCCCGAACGCCTGTGTCGCGCAACTCCAGCGCGCAGCTCCGGACGCTGAGCACACGGGCGACACTTGGACCGTGTGGCAGGCGCTGGACGCTCCAGGGCACCTGCTGGCTGAAGCTGAACTGGTGGTGCTGGCCGCTGGTCCGGCCTGCAATGCGCTGCTGGCGGGACTGGCAACGCCCCCTTTGCCGCTGCAGTCGGTGCGCGGTCAGTTGTCATGGGGTCTGCAGGACACCCAAGCCACGGGCTTGCCGCCGTTTCCGGTCAATGGCAGTGGCGCACTGGTGTCCCATGTACCCTTTGGCGGTGGCCACGCTTGGCACATGGGCTCGACCTTTGAGCGCGATGTGGAGCATCTGCCCCTCAGCCACGCCGAAGCCGCTGCCGCCCACGCCAGTAATTGGCAACATCTGCAGGCGCTGCTGCCCGGCACCGCACCCACGCTGCAAGCGGCGTTTGACCCAGCGGCGCCGGCCGATGCGCAGCGCGTGCAGGCCTGGGCCAGCGTGCGTTGCACCGCACACGACCGCCTGCCCATCGTTGGCCCCATCCAGGCAACGGCACTGCCCGGTCTGTGGGTCTGCACCGCCATGGGCGCGCGTGGCCTGACGCGTGCGGTGTTGTGCGGCGAATTGCTGGCGGCTCAGTTGCACGATGAGCCGCTGCCGCTGGAAGCCAAGCTGGCGCGGGCGATGTCTCCTGCAAGGCGTTAAAAAGCGCCGGGCAGTGCTCTCTTTTTAGAAATCCTGCCCCTGCGTTGCTTGTCCATAGCCCTGGCTACTGTTGTTTTAAATATATGCTTATTGGAATAAAGGAAGCATAAAAAAATCGTTTGTTTTTATAAGCGGCGCTTTTACATTCGCCGCTATGCCTGATTTCGCGTTCATCCTTGCCGGCTTCGCTGTTGGCCTTACTGTTGGTCTGACCGGTGTCGGTGGGGGCTCGCTGATGACGCCGGTGCTGATTTTTTTCTTTGGCGTCAAGCCGCACTTGGCGATTGGCACCGATTTGCTGTTTGCCGCGTTTACCAAGTTGGGCGGCACGGTCAGTCTGGCGCGCCAGCGCATCGTGCCGTGGCGCGTGGTCGGTTTGTTGTGCGCGGGTAGCATTCCGGCGGCGCTGGGTGCGCTGTGGTTGCTGCACCGCTTGGGCCCGGCGACGGCGCAGGTACAGCATTTGATGACCAGCACGCTGGGTTTTGCCCTGCTGCTGACAGCCGCTGCCATGGCTTACAAGGTGTTGGTGTTTTCGCCGCTGCGCCAAGCAGCTGAACTGGCGGCACGCAACTCCAATGCCGCCCACGCCACCCAGCCGCGCCACTGGAGTCTGCCGGTGCTGCTGGGCGCGGTGATTGGCACCTTGGTGACTTTTACCTCGGTCGGCGCGGGTGCGATTGGCGTGACGGTGCTGCTGCTGGTGTTTCCGCACCTGCCGCTGCCGCGCATCATCGCCGCCGATATTGCCTACGCCGTACCGCTGACGCTGGTGGCCGGCATGGGCCATGCCTCGCTCGGCTCGGTCGATTGGCCGCTGCTGGCGCAATTGCTGGCCGGCTCGCTGCCCGGTATCTGGATTGGCTCGCGCCTGATGTCGCGCACGCCGGAGCGCTTGATCCGCTCGGCGCTGTCGCTGCTGCTGGCTTGGGCCGGCGCCAAGCTGGTGCTGATTTGAATTTGTGGTTTTTTGAATTTGAGATGGGGGTTTCCTGATGTACCAATACACCGACTTCGACAAGCAATTTGTCCAGCTGCGCGCGGCGCAGTTTCGCGACCAGCTGGAGCGCTGGGAACGCGGTGAGCTGACGGACGAACAGCTCTTGCCGCTGCGCCTGCAAAACGGCTGGTACATCCAGCGCTATGCCCCTATGGCACGCATTGCCGTGCCTTATGGAGAAATCAGCAGCACGCAACTGCGCACACTGGCACACATTGCAC
Organism: Simplicispira psychrophila DSM 11588; assembly: GCF_000688255.1. Taxonomy (GTDB): domain Bacteria; phylum Pseudomonadota; class Gammaproteobacteria; order Burkholderiales; family Burkholderiaceae_C; genus Simplicispira; species Simplicispira psychrophila. The sequence goes on from NZ_JHYS01000003.1 coordinate 25,575, forward strand.
GCGACTACGACCAACCTGCGCCCGAGTTGCTGGCGCACGCCCAGGCCACGCAAAACGCGCTGCAAGACGCCCAGCCCGGTGCGACGCTGGCGGCACCGCCGCTGCGCTACGGCTACGGCCACTTCACCACGCGCACCAATGTGCAGTTCAACTGGATTCCGCTGGGCCGCGCCGCCGATGTGATGGATCTGTTGGCCAGCGTGGGTATGCACGGCATCCAGACCAGCGGCAACGACATCCGCAACATCACCTGCGACGCGCTCGAAGGCATTGCCGAAGACAGCATCGTGGACTGCCGCCCGTTTGCTGAAATCACGCGCCAGTGGAGCTCGCTGCACCCTGAATTCACCTACCTGCCGCGCAAGTTCAAAATTGCCTTCAACGGCGCCAAAGAAGACCGCGCTGCCATCGGCTGGTATGACATCGGCCTGCAAGCACGCCGCGCCGACGACGGCAGTGTCGGCTTCACCATGAAGGTCGGCGGCGGCATGGGCCGCACGCCCATCATCGGCAGCGTGATCCGCGAATTTTTGCCATGGGATCAGTTGCTGAACTACATCGAAGCCGTGGTGCGCACCTACAACAGCTACGGCCGACGCGACAACAAGTGGAAGGCGCGCGTCAAAATTTTGGTCAAGAGCGAAGGACAGAAATTTATCGATGCTGTCGAGAAGGAATACCGCGACATCGTCGAGCTGGACGGCGCCCCGCACACCATCACCCAGGCCGAGTTCGACCGCGTCAGCAGCCACTTTGTCGTGCCTGAACTGAAGGCCGCCGACCTGCCCTCCAAGGTCAGTCCGCAAGGCCAGCTGTACCAGCGCTGGTTGCAGCAAAACGTGCGGGGCCACCAGTTGCCCGGCCTCAAGACCGTCACCCTGTCGTTCAAGCGCCCGGGGTTTGCCACGGGTGATGCCGACGCCGATACCCTGCATGCCCTGGCGCAACTGGCCGAGCAATTCTCTGCGTCCGAAGCGCGCCTGACACACGAGCAGAACCTGCTGCTGCCCTGGGTGCACGCCAGTGACCTGCCGGCACTCTACGAAGCCGCCCGCGCGCTGGGCTTGGCGCAGCCCAACATTGGCCTGCTGACCGACATGATCATCTGCCCCGGCGGCGATTTTTGCTCGCTGGCCAATGCCCGTTCACTGCACATTGGCGCCGCCGTGACCGAGCGCTACCAAGACCTGGACGAGTTGTTTGACCTCGGTCCCATCGACCTGCACATGAGCGGCTGCATCAACTCCTGCGGCCACCACCACAGTGGCCACATCGGCATTTTGGGCGTGGATAAAGACGGCAAGGAGTGGTACCAGATCACACTGGGCGGCTCGGATGGCAGCCATCTGTCCGGTCCGGCGATTGGCGGCAAAGTGGTCGGCCCGTCGTTCACAGCTGCCGAAATACCCGACGTGATCGAAGCGCTGTTGGGCACCTTCCGTGCGCTGCGCAAGCCGGGCGAGTTTTTCATTGATGCGTTGCGCCGCCTCGGCCATGACCCTTTCAAGCAGGCTGCCCATAGCGCCCGCCGCCCCAAGGCCGACCAAGAAGTCCTGGCTGAACAAGACTAAGAGCGATTAAATACCATGAAAATAATAGCTGCCAGCGCTGTATCCACGGGGCTTGACACCGAAAACACCCTGCAAATTACCAACGACGCCGAGCTGGCCGAACTGGCCGCCAACGGCGCGCTCGACGGCGTGCAGCGCGTGGAACTGCAGTTTCCCAAATTCACCGATGGCCGCGCCTACAGCCAGGCGCTGCTGCTGCGCCGGCGCTACCGCTTCAGCGGCGACATCCGCGCCACGGGCGATGTGCTGATCGACCAGTTGGTGCACATGCACCGCAGCGGCTTTACCAGCGCTGTACTGGCCGAGGGTGTGGATGCGGCCGCCGCCGAGCGCCAGTTTGAGCGCTTTGCCGGCTTCTATCAGGGCGATGTGCTGGAGCCGCGCCCGCTGTTTGCCCGCGATGCGGCACTGGAATCGGCATGAGCACCGCACACACGCTCGACCTCGCGCACGTCAACGCCACGCTCGGGCGCGACGCGCCCGGCCTCGTCGCCTGGGCGCTCGGCCTGGGCGAGCGCTCCATCGTCACCACCAACTTCCGCCCCTTCGAGGCGGTGATCCTGCACTTGGTCACGCAGGTGCAACCCGACGTGCCGGTGGTCTGGATGGACAACGGCTACAACACCGCAGCCACCTACCGCTTTGCCGACGAGGTGACGCAGCAGCTCGGGCTGAACCTGCAAATTTACCTGCCGCGCCGCTCACGTGCACACCGCGAAGCCGTGCACGGGCTCACCCCCGCGCTGGATGACCCGCGCCACGCAGCTTTCACCGCAGAAGTGAAGCTCGAACCCTTCACCCGCGCGCTGCGCGAGACGGCGCCTAAGGTGTGGTTCACCGCACTGCGCGCCACCGACACCGCCGTGCGCGCGCAGATGGACCCCGTGGGCATCAACCCCGACGGCCTCATCAAGGTGGCACCGCTGCTGCACTGGTCGTCCAAAGACCTGCACGAATACTGCGTGCGGCACGGCCTGCCGAACAACTTCGACTACATCGACCCCACCAAGGGCGAAGACAACCGCGAGTGCGGCCTGCACTTGGCGCACTGAACCCGCCGACCCATTTGCAAACATCAAAAACAATAGCTGCTAACGCTTTACCCATATGCGCTGCAGCCCCATTTGATAGGAAAAACGCATGAACGCCCGCACCGATCCCTCCGCGCTGAGCGCCCTCAGCAACCGCCACCTCGATGCGCTGGAAGAAGAAACCATCTTCATCCTGCGCGAAGTGGCCGCCGCTTTTGAGCGCCCGACGCTGCTGTTCTCGGGCGGCAAAGACTCGCTGGTGATGCTGAAATGTGCTGAAAAAGCCTTTGGCGCTGGGCGCATTCCGTACCCGCTGTTGATGATTGACACCGGCCACAACTTCACCGAAGTCACCGATTTCCGCGACTTTCGCGCCAACGAGCTGGGCGCGGAACTGATTGTGCGCAGCGTCGAAGACTCGATGGCGCGCGGCACGGTGCGCTTGGCCCATCCCGGCGAATCGCGCAACGTGCACCAGTCAGTGACGCTGCTGGAAGCGATTGAAGAATTCCGTTTTGACGCGCTGATTGGCGGCGCGCGGCGTGACGAAGAAAAGGCCCGCGCCAAAGAGCGCATTTTTTCGCACCGCGACAGCTTCGGCCAATGGCAACCCAAAGACCAGCGCCCCGAGCTGTGGACGCTGTTCAATCACCGCCTGCAACCGGGCGAGCATTTCCGCGTCTTTCCGATCAGCAACTGGACGGAATTGGACGTGTGGCAGTACATCGAGCGCGAGCAGATTGCGCTGCCGTCGCTGTACTACACGCACAAGCGCGACATCGTCGAGCGCAAGGGTTTGCTGGTGCCGGTGACGCCGCTGACGCCGCCGCGCGCCGGCGAAACGGTTGAACAGCGCGACGTGCGCTTTCGCACCGTCGGTGATGTGACCTGCACCTGCCCGGTGGCCAGCCTGGCCGCCACTGCCGCCGACATCGTGCTGGAAACCCTGAGCGTGGACGTGAGCGAACGCGGCGCCACCCGCATGGACGACAAAACCTCTGACGCCTCAATGGAAAAGCGCAAGAAAGACGGGTACTTCTGATGACAACGACTACTGAATTGATAGCTGCCAGCGTAGATGCAGCAAGCGCTACAGGCAAAAATGACCATTTTTCTGCGCTGCGCTTCATCACCTGCGGCAGTGTGGACGATGGCAAAAGCACGCTGATTGGCCGCTTGCTGGTCGATAGCAAGGCGGTGCTGCAAGACCACCTGGCAGGCGTGCAGCGCGCCGGCGAGACCGATCTGGCGCTGCTCACTGACGGCCTGAGCGCCGAGCGCGAGCAGGGCATCACCATCGACGTGGCCTACCGCTACTTCGCCACCGAGTCGCGCAAATTCATCATTGGCGACGCACCCGGCCACGCGCAGTACACGCGCAACATGGTGACGGCGGCGTCGCAGGCCGATGCCGCCGTGGTGCTGGTAGACGCCACCAAGCTCGACTGGAAAAACCCGCAATTGGCGCTGCTGGAGCAAACCCGCCGCCACAGCCTGCTGGTGCATTTGCTGCGTGTGCCGTCGCTGGTGTTTGCCGTCAACAAGTTGGACGCGGTGGAGAACCCTGAGTTGGCGTGGCAACACATCAGCGCCGCGCTGGCGCAGTTTGCCCAAGACGCCGGCATTGCCGTGCGCGCCACGGTGCCGGTGTCGGCGCTGAAGGGGTGGAACGTCGTTACGCCGCGCCCCGATTGGTGCGGTTATGCCGGCCCCAGCCTGCTGCAATGGCTGGAGCAGCTACCGACCATCGCCAGCGAGCGTGATCTGCCGTTGGCGTTTCCGGTGCAGTGGGTCGAAAAATTTGCGTCCTCTGCCGATACCTCGCAAGGCCGGCGCGTGTTCTGGGGCCGTGTCGCTACCGGCACGGTGGCCGTGGGCGCTGCGGTGCAGATTTTCCCCAGCGGCCAAACGGCCAGCGTGGCGCAAGTGTTAGACCATGCGCGCCGCCCCGGCACGGTCGCCGCCGGTCAAAGCGCCGGCTTGGTACTGGATAAAGAGGTCGATGTCTCGCGTGGTGACTGGATCGTGGCGACGGCATCGGCCAGCGCTGCGGTCGTGGCTGATGATGACTTTGACACCCCTGTCGCCAGCACCAGCGCCTGGCCGGCGCAGCGCGAAATCTCCGCCACGGTGGCGTGGATGGACGACGAGCCGCTGGTGGTGGGCCGCGTGTATTGGGTGCTGCATGGTCATCGCTGGGTTAAGACCAAGGTGCAGCGGGTGCTGCACCGGCTCAACGTCCACACCTTGGCTGAAGAGGATGCCGACACGCTGGCGGCCAATGCCATCGGCCAAGTGCAACTGCTGCTGCAAGAGGCGTTGCCGACGGCGCCATTTGCCCAGTCGCGCGTGCTGGGGTCGCTGATCCTGGTGGACACCGCCAGCCACCGCACCGCTGCGGCAGTGCTGGTGCAATAGTGGGGTGCTTTGGGGGAATGCGCGCCAAGCCCTTGGTGCAAACCCTTAAAATTTCATCTTTCCCACGTCTCTTCAGAAAAACGCCATGACACACGTAGTCTCCGAAAACTGCATCAAATGCAAATACACCGATTGTGTGGACGTGTGTCCCGTCGATTGCTTTGTCGAAGGCCCGAACATGCTCGTCATCAATCCCGATGAGTGCATCGACTGCGCCGTGTGCGTGCCCGAGTGCCCGGCCAACGCCATTTTTGCTGAAGAAGACCTGCCGCCCACCGAGCTGGCCTTCATCAAGATCAACGCCGATCTGACCAACGCCAAGGGATGGAAAGTCATCACCAAACGCAAGACTGCCTTGGCCGATGCCGATGAATGGAACGGCCAACCCGGCAAGGTCAAAGACCTGCAACGTTGAGTCTGGGCTGATGACCGCGGCCCCCGCCTCGCCTTCAGCAGTTGCTGATGTCGTCGTCATTGGCGCGGGCCCGGTCGGCCTGTTCCAGGTCTTTCAATTGGGCCTGCAGGGGCTGCGCGTCCACCTTATCGATGCACTGGCGCATCCTGGAGGGCAGTGCGCCGAGCTGTACGGCGATAAACCTCTCTACGATATTCCCGGCCTGGCGGTATGCACCGGATACGAGCTGGTGCAGCGCCTGCTGCAGCAGATCGCGCCGTTTGCGCCGCACTGGCACCTGGGCCAGCAAGTGGCGCAACTGACAGCGCAGCCCGATGGCAGTTTTCTGGTCGTGACCAGCGCGGGGACGCCACTGCGCGCACGCGCGGTGTGTATCGCCGCCGGTGTTGGCGCGTTTGTGCCGCGTGCGCTCAAAGTGCCTGGCTTGGAGGCCTTTGCCGGCACACAACTGCTCTACCACTGGGATGGGCAAGATGCGCCGGCGCGCCTCGCCGGTCAGCAGGTCGTGGTGCATGGCGGCGACGCCCCGGCTGTGGCGCAAGTGCTGGCCTGCGCCAGCGCTGCGCAACCGCCAGCGAGCTTGACGCTGCAGCACCGGCGCGACGTTTTTGACGCTCCGCCCGAGCAACTGGCGCAGTTGCACGACTTGCGCAGCGCCGGACGCGTACAGATTGCCGTCGGCCAAATCAGCGCCGTGGAGCAGGTGGGCGAGCGCCTGACGGCCCTGCAACTGCTGGTTTCCGATGGCAGCACACAACGCTTGCCGCTGGATCTGCTGCTGGTGCGCCTGGGTCTGTCGCCGCGGCTGGGCGCGCTGACCGATTGGGGTCTGGCGCTGGAGCGCAAACAACTGGTGGTGGACACGGCCACCTTCGCTACCAGCGTGCCGGGTGTCCACGCCGTGGGCGACATTGCCACCTATCCCGGCAAGCGCCGCCTCATCGTCTGCGGCTTTCACGAAGCCACCTTGGCCGCTTTTGCCATCGCCGAGCGCTTGGCCGGACATCCCCTGCCGCTCGAATACACCACCAGCAGTAGCCGTTTGCAGCAGCGTCTGGGCGTGTCGGCAGCGTCCTGAGCACCTGTCTGCCGTAGTGCTCCTGAAATAAGAGCTGCTATCGCTGGTGCAATAAGCCTTTCAGGGTTTTTTGTCTCTTGGGGCGGAATCGTCCTGAAAGCTCGCTTCTTGCTTGGCGCGCCTGATGGCTGTCTTTTTTGTTCAGCCAAGACCCTATTCATCACACTAGAATCCCTCTGTTTTACATTTTGAAATAACCCTCCCGCATGCGCTTGTCTGCCAACGAAACCACGATGCCGCGGCTCCACCTGATTGGCACGCTGGTATTGATACTGGTAGTGACACTGGCCATGACGGGATTTTTTTCATGGCAGAACGAGCAGGAGCAAGGCCACGCCTTCAAACGCGTCGCGCAGTTGCTGACACAGCAGCAAAAAGAACGCCTGACAGCGGAAATGCGCTCCGCCCTGGACTATGTTGATTTTGTCCACCAGCGCACCGAAGATGTCCTGCGCAGCCGGGTGATCGAGCAAGTCGATGTGGCGCTCGACATGGCGCAGGCGATCCATGCGCGTGAATCGGGACGTCGGCCAGCGGCCGAGGTGAAACAACTCATCATGGAAGCCTTGCGTCCGGTGCAGTTTTTCGACGGCCGGGGCTACCTCTTCATTGATGATATGCAAGGCCAGTTCGTGCTGCTGCCGACGGCGCCGCAATACGAAGGGCGCAGTGGCATTGACAACCAGGACGACCAAGGCACCTACATCATGCGCGGGCTGATCGCGGCCGCACACCAACCGCCGGGCGAATCATTTTTTCGCTACCGCTGGTATCGGCCAGACAACCCGCTGCAAATGGCCGAAAAATTGGCTTATGTACGCCACTTTGCTCCCTACGACTGGCTGATTGGCAGCGGCGATTACGTCTATGAATGGGAGACTCGGCAAAAGAATGAAGCCATGCAGCGCCTGCGGGCACTGCGCTTTGGCGACAGCGGTACGGTCGGCCTGATAGCGCCCGATGGGCGCTCACTGCTCAGCCCCAACGATATTGCCATTGAAGGGCTGCTGCCCGAAAAAATGCCCCCGCTGCAACGGGCCGCCCTGGACAAAATCCGTACCACCGCCCTGGCTGGAGGCGGTTTTGTCGAATATGAATGGCCCCGGGTAGGCCACCAAGACGGCCAGCAAGACCAGTTGCTGGGCCGCAAGACGGCGCTGGTCAGCGTCTACGGGCCGTGGAATTGGGTGCTGGTGACCGCGATGTTCAACGACGAGTTGCAATCAACGCTGCGCACTGAAACCCAGGCATACAGCCAGGGCAGTACGCAGCGGCGGCTGCAATTGGCGCTGCTGCTGTGCGGAGCGCTGGCGCTGGGCGTGATCGGCTCGTTTGGCTTTTCACGCTGGTCGCGCCATTTGTTCATGCGCTACCACCGCGAACTGGCTGCTGCAAACGCCAACCTGCGCGTGGCAGCCATTGCCTTTGAGTCGCAAGAGGGCATGTGCGTCACCGACCCCCAGGGTGTCATCCTGCGCGTCAACCAGTCGTTTACCCGCATCACCGGTTACAGCGCTGAAGAGGCCGTTGGCCAGACGCCTGCGCTGCTGAAATCGGGCCGGCACGATGCGCCTTTCTACGATTGCATGCACAGTGTGCTTGCCAGCACCGGTGTTTGGCAGGGCGAAATCTGGAACCGCCGCAAGGACGGCTCGGTATTTCCCGAATGGCTCACCATCACTGCCGTCAAAACCGAAGTCGGCGTTATCTCGCACTTTGTCAGCACCCTGATCGACATCACCCAGCGCAAGGAAGACGAAGAAAAAATTCGCTATCTGGCGTATTACGACCTCCTGACCCTGCTGCCCAACCGCCGTCTGCTGATGGATCGCCTGCAGCGTGCGTTGGCCACCAGCCGGCGCACACAGTACCTGGGTGCGCTGATGTTCATTGACCTGGACAATTTCAAGTTGGTCAACGACAGCCTGGGCCACGACAAGGGCGATCTGCTGCTGCATGAGATGGCACAGCGCCTGTCCGCCGCCGTACGTGAAATCGACACCGTGGCCCGGCTGGGCGGCGACGAGTTCGTGGTGGTGCTGGAAAACCTGAATACGCAAGTGCGCAAAGCCGCCCGCCAAGCCGAAGATATTGCTGAAAAAATACGCTCGGCCCTGGCCCAGCCGATGCTGCTGGCAGAGCAGTCGATACAAAGCTCTTGCAGCATTGGCGTGGTGCTGTTCACCGACGCCCACGCCAGCGCTGACGACCTGATGAAACACGCTGACCTGGCCATGTACCAGGCCAAGGAAGCCGGGCGCAACACCGTGCGCTTTTTTGACCCGCAAATGCATGCTGCCGTGCTCCATCGCGTAGCCCTGGAACAAGACCTGCGCACCGCGCTGCAGGACGGCCATCTGGTGCTTTTCTACCAGGTCCAAGTAGATGCGCTGGGTCACTGCGTGGGTGTCGAAGCGCTGGTGCGTTGGCGCCACCCGCAGCGCGGCCTGGTCTCGCCTGGGGAATTCATTCCTCTGGCCGAAGAGTGCGGACTGATTCTGCCGCTGGGCCAGTGGGTGCTGCACAGCGCCTGCGAGCAACTGGCACGCTGGGCCCACGAGCCCGCGCATACGCACCTGACGGTGGCCGTCAACGTCAGCGGCCGGCAGATGATTCAGAGCGACTTTGTGGCCCAAGTGCTGCAAACGCTGGCACGCACCGGCGCCCCGGCGCAGCGCCTGAAGCTGGAGTTGACCGAGAGTCTGCTGCTGGACAACCCGCAAGACGCCATCACCAAGATGAGCGAATTGAAAGCGAACGGCGTCGGTTTTTCGCTGGATGATTTCGGTACCGGTTATTCGTCGCTGGCCTACCTGCGCCAGTTGCCGCTGGACCAGATCAAGATTGACCAAAGTTTTGTGCACAACCTGGTGTCTGATCCGCGCGCCATGGCCATCGTGCGCACGATCGTCACCCTGGCCGATAACCTGGACCTGAGCGTGATTGCCGAAGGCGTGGAAACCGAGGCACAGCGCCAAAGCTTGGCAACCCATGGCTGCCATGCCTATCAAGGCTATCTATTTGGCCGGCCGGTGCCGATAGAAGAACTGATTTTGTAAAACATGGGCCTGCACCTGAGCGATTTCCGCGTGGAGATGGGCGTTGCCAGGGGATGGCAAGGGCGGACAGGATGGAAGACCGCGGCAACAATCCTTTTTTGATAGCTGGAAGCGCTTTATGCATAAGGGTTGCAGGTGTTTTTGACTCGAAAATTCAAGTGGCAAGTGAGCGCCCCCCTGCCTTCTACAATCACGTCCTGTCCGAAGGCATTGCATGACACCTCCTACCACCGCCGCCAACCAAGCCCTGACCCCGATTGCGCCCGAGCAGCGCGTCTTCCAGTGGCACGACCATGCCTCGCTGTGGTTCAGCCTGGGTGTGGGTCTGCTGGTGATGCAGGTGGGTGCTTACCTGATCCCGGCGATGGGCACGCAGGACGCACTGCTGGCCATTGTCTGCGGCTCCCTGCTGGGCGCAGCGCTGCTCGGCTGGGTGGCCAAAATCGGCTGCGACAGTGGCTTGGCCAGCGCCGGCCTGATGCACGCGGTGTATGGCAGCTCGTTTGCGCGCCTGCCGATCGTGCTCAACATCGTGCAGCTGCTGGGCTGGGGCACGTTTGAACTGGTGGTGATGCGCGACGCCACCGTGGCCATCGGTCGCCAGTCAGGCAGCATGGTGGACAGCTATTGGCCGCTACTGGCGACGCTGCTGTGGGGCGGCGTCATCACGCTGCTGATCAGCGGCTCCATGGTGCAACTGGTGCGCCGCATCATTGCGCGCGTGGCACTGCCGTTGGTGGTGCTGTCGCTGCTGTGGCTGTCGTGGCAATTTTTGTCGCTGGCACAAGTGCAGGGTTTAACTGAAATCTGGCAACGGCGCGGTGCAGGCGGTATGGGCGTGATGCCGGCGCTCGACCTGGTGATTGCCATGCCCATGTCCTGGCTGCCGCTGGTGGCCGACTACGCACGCCACGGCGTCAGCGGCAAATCGGCATTTCGTGGCACCTGGGCCGGTTTTGCCCTGGCCAATATCTGGTGTTATGCCCTGGGTGTGCTGGTCGCTCTGGTGCTGCCCAGCCAGGATCTGGTGACCGCCCTGCTGCTGGCGCAAGGTGGGCTGATTGCGCTGTCGCTCATCCTGATCGACGAAGTGGACAACGCTTATGGCGACGCCTATTCAGGTGCCGTCTCGGCCCACGCCCTGCAGCCGCGCTGGAGCGTGCGTCGCTGGGGCGTGGGGATCGCGGTGCTGTGCACGTTGCTGGCGCTGGTGCTGCCAATGCACAGCCTAGAGCCCTTTCTGATGCTGCTCAGTTCCATCTTCCTGCCGCTGTTTGGCGTCATCCTCGGGCGTCTGGCCTTTGCCGCCCCCGGTACGGTGCTGTTGAACCCAGTGCACGCAGCACGCCCTGTGCATGTGGCTCCTATCGCCCTGTGGTTGGCAGGCATTGGCTTTTACCATTTGGTGCCGACATTCGCCCCTGCGCTGGGCGCGGCCTTGCCGACGCTGGCGTTGTGCTTTGTGCTCGCCTATGTCAGCCGGCCGCGTACCCAGGTGGATGCCGCAGCGCTGACCAGCCACAGCCGGCAGACCTAAAAAATACCGCAGCCGACGGGCGACAAGACGGCAAATCTATTCGATGAATTGATGTATTCACGGTCATGGCAGGGCGCAAGAATGCTATGGTGACTTTCATTTCAAAATAAGAAGGACTTCAGGTCATGGAGCTTGCAGGAATGAGTTTGGTGGAGACAGATGGCCACATTTTTTTACAAGTCCAGCCGCAGGAAAAACGCCCGCCAGTGGATGCAGTCATGCTGCATACCTTGCTCACCGAGCAGGGTTATGGCGACTGCGCCTTGGACGAAGCAGCTATTACGGCAGCAGTCACCGATTGCAATACCCTGACGGAGCTTTTTTCAGTCCCTGTGGCGCAGCGGTGCAATGCTGCCATTGAGATTAATGTGTCCCGCGACGAGATGGTCGCCCATCTCACTTTGGTGGCCGCGCAGGGGGGCAAAGCCGCCACGCTGGGCGACATCCTTCAGGCGCTGAGCGATGCCGGGGTGGTTTTTGGTGTCAACGATCAAGCCCTGTTGCACGCCAGCGAATCCGGTGTGGGCCACCAAATTGTGATTGCCGAGGCCAAAAAACCTGAAAATGGACAAAACAGCCTGTTTGAAGCGCTGATTGAAAATCCGCCCAACCGAGCTCCGCTGGTCGATGAGAACGGTTTCATCGATTACCGCGAGCGTGGCGCCATCCAGACCGTCCAGCCCGACACCCCCTTGATGCGCCGCATTCCGGCGACGCCAGGAATGGACGGATGCACTGTTCGAGGGCGCATTCTGTCGCCCCGTCCAGGGCGAGACGTGCTTTTTGCCAAAAATCTGGCGGGTACCCAAATCGATCCCAACGACCCCGGCGTGCTGCTGGCAGCGGTGGCCGGGCAGGCAGTGCAGGTAGCCGATGGAATGATCGTCGAGCCGGTCCTGAAAGTGGCCGAGGTCAACATGGCTTCGGGCAATATCCACTTTGATGGCAGCGTGCATATCAAGGGCGATGTGCTCCAGGGCCTGTTGGTCAAAGCCACTGGCGACATCGTGATCCGCGGCATGGTCGATGGTGGCCGGCTGGAGGCGGGCGGCAATATCACCATTGCCGGGGGCGTTATTGCCCATGCCAGCGTGCATGCCGCCGGCTCGGTCAGTGCCCGTTTTGCGCAAGGGGTGAAAATTTCTGCCGGCACCGTCATTGAACTGCACGACATGGCACTTGATTGCCAGCTGGATGCACTCAACCAGATTCTCATCGGCACGCAAAAACCAGGGCGCGGGCGCCTGGTAGGCGGCACCGCCACCGCCATGATGCTGCTGCGGGTACCCATCCTGGGTTCTACCACCAGCCCCATCACCAAAGTCGTGCTGGGCGCCAATCCGGAACTGGACGCGAAATACGTTGCCCTGCAAGAATGTCTGCTCAAGCAAAAGCAGGCGGAAGAAAGCCTGGATCAGCTGGAAAAACAGGTCGCCGCCGCCGGCGATCCGACAGGCATGTTGCCGCGCATCAAACAGTCCAGACAACGTGCGCTGCAGGAGTGGGGGAAATTGCTGGCCGAGCGCAAAGAACTGGAAGCACAAATCGCCGCCGAAGAAACCGCCCGGCTGGAAATTAGTACTTCCGTGGACGGTGCCGTCGATATGTTGATTGACAAACAGCTGGTGCGCTTGCGCACCGAATATGGCGCTGGTGTATTTTCCAAAAACCCTGTCGGCCACATTGTGTTCACCGATGCCAAAGAGGCGAGCGTGCGCGTCGGCTAAGAAGGACAGATTTTCCGTCAATCCACCCCTCCTCCAGAACACGCCCACCAGACAGATCAATTTTTGGTGGTGGCGCGGCTATAAGCCGAGTGTCAGCTGTGCGGCTTCGGACATGCGCGAGCGATCCCAAGGTGGATCAAACACCAGATTGACGGTGATTTCGCCCACCAGCGGCAGGGCCAGCACTTTGTCGCAGACCTCTTCGGCAATCGATTCGCCCATGCCGCAGCCCGGTGCCGTCAGCGACATGTCGATCAGTACATGCATCTTTCCATCGTCCATGGCTTCCAGCTCGCAGCCGTAGATCAGCCCGAGTTCAACGATGTTCACCGGGATTTCCGGGTCATAGCAGGTGGCCAGGGTTTGCCAGAGGAGGTCTTTCAGGTCTTTCAACTCGATCTTGTCCGGCAGCACCACGCTGGCCGGGGGCGTTTTGCCGATGGCGGCGGCGTCGGCCCCTTTGAGACGCACCAGTTGCCCATGGACCACCAGCGTGAACGAGGAACCCAGCGCCTGCGTGAGCTGCGCCAGGGTGCCGGCGCGCAGTTCCATCAGTGAGCCGTCGGGAATGCATTCGACCTGTACCGTGTGCTGCACCAGCACGTCTTCGCGGTGGCGTTTCATCATGGCGTGTTCCCCGTTGGCGCGTCGGCCGGCGCTGTATCGGCCAGGGCGTGGCTGAGGGCATGCCAGCCCAGCAGCGCGCACTTGATGCGGCTGGGGTAGCGGCGCACGCCGGTCAGGCTGATGAGTTTGCCCAGATAAGCGTCGTCCGGCTCGGTCTGGCCGGTCAGCACGGCGCGAAAGTGCTGTTGCAAATTTTCCGCGTCGGCGACGGCATGGCCTTTGACGGCCTCGCTCATCATCGATGCCGAGGCGATGCAGATGGCGCAGCCCTGGCCGCTGAAGCGGATGTCGTGCACCTGGCCGTGCTGCACGTCCAGCTCGACACGCAGATCGTCGCCGCACTGCGGGTTGGTGCCGCGCGCCTGGTGCGTTGGGGCGGTTAGGTGGCCAAAGTTGCGCGGCGCGCGTTTGTGTTCCACCACTACTTCTTGGTAAAGATCGTTTTCTGCGCTGCTCATTGCAATACCTCCAGGGCGCGTGCCACGCCGGCCAGCAGGCGCTCGACCTCGGCGTGGCTGTTGTAGAGCGCAAAGGACGCGCGTGTCGTCGGCCCCAGGCCCAGGTGATCCAGCAGCGGCTGCGCACAGTGGTGGCCGGTGCGCACGGCAATGCCTTGCTCGTCAAGCAGGGTGCCGATGTCGTGCGGGTGCGCGTTATGCGCGACAAACGACACGATGGCCGAGTCGTTGGCCTGCGGCGACAGCACCGTGATGCCATCGATGGCGGCCAGGCCGCTGGCGGCATGGGCGCGCAGCGCGCTGACGTGGGCGTCGATGGCGCTGCGCCCGGTGTGCTCGATAAACGCCGCCGCCGCCGCCATGCCGATGGCGCCGGCGACATTCGGTGTGCCGCCTTCGAGGCGGCTGGGCAGGGCGGCAAATTGGGCGTCGGCATACGTCACCCACTCGACCATGTCGCCGCCGTAGCGCAGCGGTGCCAGGCGCTCCAGCGCGGCGCGCCGGCCGACCAAGGCGCCGGTGCCCATGGGGCCGTACATCTTGTGACCCGAGAAGGCCATGAAGTCGCAGTCCAGCGCCGACAGCGCGGGCACGGCGTGCGCCATGGCCTGCGCCGCGTCGAGCACGGTCAGCGCGCCGGCCTGTGCGGCCAGCGCCAGCAGGGCGGCATAGGGCGGCGTCTCGCCGATGGCGTTGGAACAGGCGGTGACGGCCAACAGCCGCGTGCGCGGCGTCAGCAGAGCCTGCAGGTCTTGCGGGTGCAAACGACCTTGGGCATCGGGCAGCAGCACGCGCAGCGTGGCGCCGCTGCGCCGCGCCGCCTGTTGCCAAGGCACCAAGTTGGCGTGGTGCTCCAGACCGCTGACGATGATCTCGTCGCCCGGCTGCAGCACGGCGCCGCCAAGCTGCGGGGCCGACAGCCCGTGCGCCACCAAGTTCAGTGACTCGGTGGTGCCCGAGGTGAACACCAGTTCGTGCCCAGCGTTCGCACCGACAAAGCGTTTCAGATCGCTGCGCGCCTGCTCGAAGGCGTCGGTGGCACGCTGGCTCAGGCGGTGCACGCCGCGGTGGATGTTGGCGCGGTCATGCTCTTCAAAGCGGCGCATGGCCTCCAGCACTGGTAGCGGCAGTTGCGTGGTAGCGGCGTTGTCCAGATAGGCCAGAGGATGGCCGTGGATGCGCTGCACCAATATCGGAAACAGCGCGCGCACGGAGGCTGGCAGATCGGTGCTGGTGCCCGTATCGGTGCCCGAGCCAGCGTCCAGCGTGGGTGCCAAAGGGGTGTCAAACATGGTGTACCTCCTGTGCATTCGCCAAGTGCTGCGCCATGGCGTGCGCCAGCTGGCCGTCCGCCATCAGCGTGGCGACCAGTTCGGGGTCGTCAAAGCCGCGCTCCAGCAGGGCAGTGGCCATGCCCTGCACGATCAGGCTGCGTGCGCTGTCCTCGTCCAGGCCACGCTGGCGGGCATAGAACAGCGCGTCTGCGGGCAGGGCGCCCCAGGTAGCGCCGTGCGCGGCTTGCACGTTGTCGTGGTGGATCTCTAGGTGCGGGCGCAGCACCAAGCGCGGCTGGCCGGTCAGCGGGATGCCGTGCAGGCGCTGGTGCACGTCGGCTGCATCGGCGCCTGCAGCGATGTGGCTGTGCGCGTTGGCCACGGCGTGCGCCTTGCCGCTGGCCAGCACCAGCATTTCGACGTGGCTGCGGCTGTGGGCGGCGTGGTGTGTGGTGTGGACTTGCTGCTCCAGCGCCGCATCGGCTGCCAGCAGCAGACCGGCGGTGCGCGCGCTGGCGTGCGCGCCTTGCAGGTCGATGGCGCTGCGCTGCAGGTGGTAGGCACTGCCCGAGGCAATCAGCGCCTGGGCGTAGTGCGCGCGCCGGCCCAGTTGCGCATGTACCTGGTGGGCTACTTGGTCGTGCGGCCCAGGTGCCACTTGGCGCAGATGTTGCAGCACGGCGCCTTGGCCCAGGCGCAGGTGGATTTGCAGGTTTTGCGTGACGCCGTGCGTGCAGGACAGGCTGCTGCGCTCATGCGTCTCCAGCAGCACGCAGCGCACGCCGTCGGCCAGCTCCAGCACTAAGAGCGGCGCTTCGACGCTGGCCGTGGGCTGGTGGCGCAGTTGCAGCCAGACGGTGGGCGCTTGGCTGGCGCCGGCTGTGCCAGCAGTGATGTGCAGGCGCAGGCCTTGCTGGCACAGCGCGCGGTGCGCCCAGCCAAAGGGTGCGGCGTCGCCCGCGCCGGGCAGTGGCAGGCCGGCGAACAGCTCGGCGCGCTGCTGCGGATCGCTGGCGTCGAGCCAGCGTGCGGTGATGTGGCTCGGGTCGGTGTGGCTGACCGGGTGCAGCGTCCAGCCCGCGCCTTGCAGCGGCGAGGCGTCACACGGCGGTGCAGTCGGTGCAGTCAGCGCGTCGGTGCTGCCCATCCAGCTGGCCAGTGGTGGCGGCCGTAGATGGCGGAAGGATTCGTTGCGTGCCGCTATCCAGCCATGCTGGTGCAGGTGGTCGCGGGCGGCCAGGATGTCGGCGCGTGCGGTGTCCATGGTGTTCAAGCCTCCACCGGTTCGGTGCTGCGGGCAAAGCCGGTGCGGGCGATGTGCCGCGCCAGTGTGATATCACCGGTCTCGGCAATACAGCCTTGGTCTAGCCGCAGCACGGCATCGGGTTGCAGCAACTCAATCAGTTGCAGGTAGTGCGAGACGATGACAAAGGCCGTGCCCTGGGCGCGCAACTGCTGCACCAGCGCCACGACAGCGTGCACGCCATCGACGTCCATGCCCGAGTCGATCTCGTCCAGCAGCGCCAAGCGCGGTTGCAGTAGCGCCAGTTGCAGCAATTCGTTGCGCTTGCGCTCGCCGCCGGAAAAGCCTTCATTCACCGGGCGGCTCAACATGGCTTCGGGCAGGCCCAGCTGGCGCGCTGCTGTGCGCGCCTGGCCAAGAAAGTCGAAGGCATCCAGCGGTTCCTGGTCGCGTGCCTGGCGCACGGCATTCAGGGCCGTGCGGATGAACAAGTTGTTTTTCACGCCGGCAATGTCGGGTGGCGACTGGAAGGACAAAAACAGGCCGGCGCGGGCACGCTCCTGCACGTTCATGGCCAGCAGGTCTTGCCCGGCAAAAGTTGCCTGGCCGCTGGTGACGTGGTAGCTGGGGTGGCCGGCCAGCGTCAGGGCGAGCGTGCTTTTGCCACTGCCGTTGGCGCCCATCAGCACCACCAGGGCGCCGGGCGCCACGTCGAGCGACACCGACTTGAGTACGTGGTGGTCGCCCACTTGAACGCGCAGGTCGCGCACTTGCAGCAAGGCAGTGGAAGTGGTCATGGAGAGTCCTTTTTAATTTTGATAGCTAATAGCGCTGGTGGAATAAGGGCTAGAGGCACTTTTTGTATAAAAACGAGTGACTCAACCCACCGCGCCTTCCAGCGACACCGCCAGCAAGGCCTTGGCCTCCAGGGCAAATTCCATCGGCAGCTCTTCCAGCACCGCTTGGCAAAAGCCGCCGACGATCAGCGCCGTCGCCTCTTCGGGGTCGATGCCGCGCTGCTGGCAATAAAACAACCGCTCCTCAGAGATGCGCGTGGTGGTGGCTTCATGCTCGACCACGGCGCTGTGGCAGGCGGTGTCGATGTACGGGTAGGTGTGGGCGCCGCAGTGCGGGCCGATCAACAGCGAGTCGCACTGCGTGTGGTTGTGCGCATGGGCGGCACCGGGCGACATGCGCACCAGGCCGCGGTAGCTGTTTTGCGCATGGCCGGCGCTGATGCCCTTGGCCACGATGCGGCTCTTGGTGTTACGCCCCAGGTGGATCATCTTGGTGCCGGTGTCGGCCTGCTGGAAGTGGTTGGAGACGGCGATGGAATAAAACTCGCCGCTCGATTCGTCGCCGCGCAGCACCACGCTGGGGTATTTCCAGGTGATGGCAGAGCCGGTCTCGATCTGCGTCCAGGCAATGCGGGAGCGCTTGCCGGCGCACAGGCCGCGCTTGGTGACAAAGTTGTAGATGCCGCCCACGCCGTTTTCGTCGCCGGGGTACCAGTTCTGCACGGTGGAATACTTGATGTAAGCATCGTCCAGCGCCACCAGCTCGACCACGGCGGCGTGCAGTTGGTGCTCGTCGCGCTGCGGCGCGGTGCAGCCTTCCAAGTAGCTCACATGGCTACCTTCTTCGGCAATGATCAGCGTGCGCTCGAACTGCCCGGTGCCCTTGGCGTTGATGCGAAAGTACGATGACAGCTCCATCGGGCAACGCACGCCTTTGGGGATGTAGACAAACGAGCCATCTGAAAACACCGCCGAATTAAGCGCCGCGTAGTAGTTGTCGCCCTGCGGCACCACGGTGCCCAGGTAGCGCTCGATCAGCTCGGGGTGGTGTTCGACGGCGTGCGAGAACGAGCAAAAAATCACGCCGACCTTGGCCAGCTGTTCACGGAAGGTGGTGCCGACCGACACCGAATCAAACACCGCATCCACCGCCACGCCGGCCAGCTTGGCGCGCTCGTGCAGCGGCACGCCGAGCTTTTCGTAGGTTTCCAGCAGTTTCGGATCCACCTCGGCCAAGCTCTTCGGGCCATCTTTGTGCGATTTGGGGGCGGAGTAATAACTCAGCGCTTGCAGATCAATGGGCGCAATCTTCAGTTGCCCCCAGTGCGGCTGCTCCATCGTCTGCCAACGCGCAAAGGCTGCCAGACGCCACTGCAGCAAAAAATCGGGCTCACGCTTGATGCGCGAAATGGCGCGGATGGTGTCCTCGTTCAAGCCGGGCGGCAGCGATTCGGATTCAATATCGGTGACAAAGCCGTGCTGATAAGGGCGCTCCAGCGCCTGGGTCAGAGGGGCTTCTTGTTCAATGCTGGACATGGCGCGTCTCCGGGGGAGGAGTAAAGATCATCGGGGGCCTCCTGCGTGGGTCTTAATAGATTCATACGATATGCATCTTTAAAGACGGCTGCAAAGTGGGACGCTGGTGTCCGCGCTGTCGGCAAGGGTATGGCGGTGATTCAGGGTTGGCGAAACGGGCTGCGCGACTGCAGTTCGTCCAAGTACTGCGCTACCCCTTCGCCTTCACGTTCCAGAAAGCGGTCCACCGCATCGGCAAACGCCGGGTGCGCCAGCCAGTGCGCGCTGTGGGCCTGCACCGGCAGCAGGGCGCGTGCCATTTTGTGCTCGCCCTGTGCGCCGCCCTCAAAGCGCTGCACGCCGTGCGCGATGCACCATTCCAGTGGCTGGTAATAGCAGGCTTCAAAGTGCAGGCAGTCCACGCGCTCCAGCGCGCCCCAGTAGCGGCCATAGGCTGTCAGGGGATAGAAATTTTGGTCTTTTTGGCCTCTAGCCCTTATGGGGTCTGCGCTGACAGCTATCAAGCTACTAGCGATGGGGCGGCCTTGGCGCTCGGCGATGAACAGCACCCAGTGCTCCGGCATGTCGCTTTCCATCTGCGCAAAGAAATTACGCGTCAGGTAGGGCGGGTTGCCGTGTTCCAGATAGGTGCGTTCGTAGCAGCGGTAGAAAAAATCCCAGTCAGAGGGCGCGATGTCGTGGCCGCGCGCCCAGCGGAAGGTCACGCCGGCTTCGGCGACACGGCGGCGTTCCTGGCGGATTTTCTTGCGCTTCTCCTGGTTCAGGCTGCCCAAAAAACCATCAAAGTCAGCGTACGGCGCATTGTTCCAATGGAATTGCACTGTGTGGCGCAGCATCAGCCCGGCGCTGGCGCAGGCGGCCATGTCCTCGTCGCTGGCAAACAGCACATGCAACGACGACACACTGGCCTCCTCGCACCACGCACGCAGCGCCTGCACCAAAGCCGCGCGCGCTGGCGCATCCCGTGCCATCAGGCGCGTGCCGGGCACGGGAGTGAAGGGCACCGCGACTACCGCCTTGGGGTAATAGTGCAGGCCGTGCTCGGCATAGGCGCGCGCCCAAGCCCAGTCAAACACGTACTCGCCATACGAATGCTCTTTCAGGTACAGCGGACAGGCGGCGATCAGCGTGTCACCCTGCCATAGCGTGAAAAAGCGCGCTGTCCAGCCGGTGGCAGGGGTGGCGCTGCCACTGTCCTGCAATGCCGCCAAATAGGCGTGGCGCATGAATGGCGTCGGCTGCGACTGGCACGCCAGCAGGGCGTTCCAAGCCTGCGCGTCCACGCCCTGCAGAGAATCGAACACGCGGGTGATAATCGCTGCCTCAGCCACGTGGCCTCCTGTCGCTGTCGCCCGCCCTCGGGCAGCGCCCAGTCGGCAAGGCGTTCTTCCATCCGGCGACAAGGGCCGTTTTCCATTCCATGACGCTCTCCATTTGCACTGCGCAGCTTAATTTTGTTGTGGGCGATCTGCCCGGGAATACGCACCAAATCATTGCCGCCGCCCACGAGGCCCATGCCGCCGGCGCGCAATTGCTGCTGACGCCCGAATTGGCCCTGTGCGGTTATGCGGCCGAAGACCTGTTCTTGCGCCCGGCTTTTTTGGCGGCCTGTGATGATGCCGTGAAAGCCGTG
Organism: Simplicispira psychrophila DSM 11588; assembly: GCF_000688255.1. Lineage (GTDB taxonomy): Bacteria > Pseudomonadota > Gammaproteobacteria > Burkholderiales > Burkholderiaceae_C > Simplicispira > Simplicispira psychrophila. The sequence goes on from NZ_JHYS01000003.1 coordinate 45,979, forward strand.
GCTGCTGCGTGTGCAGGGTTGAACGACCTGGCCGTGGTGCTGGGTCATCCCCAGCGTGGCGCGGCGCGCGCCGATGGCACGGTGCCGTGCTTCAACGCTGCCAGCGTATTGCGCCATGGCATGGTTGAGCAGACCTATGCCAAACACGCGCTGCCCGACTATGGGGTGTTTGACGAGACACGCTACTTCACCCCTCCTACGCCCGGCCAGTCGCCCTGTGTGTTTGAGGTTGGCGGTGTGCGCGTCGGCCTGCTGATTTGTGAAGATGCGTGGCTGGAAGCGCCAGCGCAGGCCAGTGCGCGGGCCGGCGCCCAGTTGCTGGCGGTCATCAATGCCTCGCCGTTCCATGCGGGCAAGGCTACCGAACGCGAGCAAACCATGCGCGCGCGGGTGCAGCAAACCGGCTTGCCGCTGGTGTACGCGCACTTGGTGGGCGGGCAGGATGAGCTGGTGTTTGATGGCCGCTCGTTTGCCTTGAATGCCGATGGCTCGCTGGCCGGCCGGGCGCCCGGATTTGTAGAAAAACTGGTGTTTACCCAAGTCACACAAGCGCTATCAGCTATTAAAATAGAAGCAGAAATCGCTCCCGAAGCCACGCCCGAAGCCGAGTTGTGGGAGGCACTGGTGCTGGCGGTGCGCGACTATGTTGGCAAAAACGGTTTTCCGGGCGCGCTGCTGGGCCTGTCGGGCGGTATGGACTCTGCCTTGGTATTGGCAATTGCTGTCGATGCGCTGGGTGCGAACAAAGTGCGTGCGGTGATGATGCCATCGCCCTACACCGCAGACATCAGCGGCATTGATGCGCGCGACATGGCGGCGCGTATGCATGTGCGCTGCGACGAAATCGCCATTGCGCCCACATTCGAGGCTTTCAAGTCAGCGCTGGCCCCCGACTTTGCTGGCCGCGCCGAAGACACCACCGAAGAAAACCTCCAAGCGCGCATTCGCGGCACGCTGCTGATGGCGCTGTCGAATAAATTTGGATCGGTGGTTCTGACCACCGGCAACAAGAGCGAGCTGGCGACGGGCTACTGCACGCTGTACGGCGACATGGCCGGTGGTTTTGCTGTCATCAAGGATGTGCTGAAAACCACGGTGTATGCCCTGGCGCGCTGGCGCAATGCGCACGACCCGTATGGCACCGGGCTGAACCCGATTCCTGAGCGCATCATCACGCGCCCACCCAGCGCCGAACTGCGCCCGGACCAGACCGACCAGGACAGCCTGCCGGCCTATGAGGTACTGGATGCCATCGTGGTGCGCTATATGGAAAACAACGAATCCATTGCGTCGCTGATCGCTGATGGTTTTGCCGCAGCCGATGTCGAGCGTGTCACGCGCCTCATCCAGATCAACGAATACAAGCGCCGCCAGGCCCCGCTAGGTCCGCGTTTGACGCGGCGCAGCTTTGGCAAGGATTGGCGCTATCCGGTGACCAATCGTTTTCGGGCCTAAGAACTTAGTGTTCTTGCTGTCTGTCCGTACTGTTTTTTTGTTATTCCCAGGAGTTTCCCCATGAAAATGATCACCGCCGTCATCAAGCCTTTCAAGCTCGAAGAAGTCCGCGAGGCCTTGGCCGATTGCGGCGTCACCGGCCTGACGGTCACTGAAGTCAAGGGTTTTGGTCGACAAAAAGGCCATACCGAGCTGTACCGCGGCGCCGAATACGTGGTGGATTTTTTGCCCAAAGTGAAAATTGAAGTCGTGGTCAAGACCGAAGACCTGGATCGCTGCGTCGATGCCATCGTCAATGTGGCGCGCACCGGCAAAATTGGCGACGGCAAGATTTTCATCACTGCCATCGAGCGCGTGGTGCGTATCCGCACGGGTGACCTCGACGAAGCCGCTATCTAAAACGCAATGGGTTGAGTGGTCAGATTACCGTGCGCAGCGCCGGCTGCGTTACTGCCGTAGCGGCAGCTTGTACCAGCCGGGGCAGCAGGGTGTCGATGTCGGTACTGGTCTCCATCAGGCCCATTTGCCATTCGCTCATGAAGCCGCCCGCCACGCTGCTACGCAAAAATTCGAGCATGGCGTCGTAATAGCCGGCGATATTGAGCAGCCCGATGGGCTTGTCGTGGTAGCCCAGCTGGCGCCAGGTCCAGACTTCAAACAGTTCTTCAAACGTGCCAATGCCGCCGGGCAGGGCCAGAAAAACGTTGCTGCGTTCGGCCATCATGGCTTTGCGCTCGTGCATGGTCTGCACGATGTGCAATTCGTCGCAGGCCGTGCGTGCATGCTCCTTGTCTACCAGTGTCTGTGGAATCACGCCCACCACGCGCCCACCGGCGGCTTGGGTCGCGTCGGCGACGATGCCCATCAGGCCACTGCGTCCGCCGCCATACACCAGTTGGCCGCCACGCTCGCCAATCCAGGCGCCCACGGCGCGGGCAGCGTCGGCAAACAGCGGATTTTCTCCGGGGCGTGAGCCGCAATAGACGCAGATGGAAAAACTCGGATCAGCCATGAAAAAACCTTTGAAAAAGCGCTGCGGCCCAAATGCCGGCGCACAACAACACACTGAGCAAGACGGCGGCGCTGCCCATGTCCTTGGCCTGCTTGGACAGCGGGTGCCACTCTGGACCGATGCGATCAATCACCGCTTCGATGCCGCTGTTGAGTAGTTCTACCACCATCAGCAACACCACCGAGCCGCCGAGCAGCGCCACTTCAATCCAGCTCTGGCCTAGCCATAACGACAGCGGCAGCAGTATCAAGGCGGCCAGGGCTTCCTGGCGGAAGGCGGTCTCACCCCAGCCGGCGCGCAGTCCGTCGAGAGAGTAGCGTGTGGCATGCCATACACGGTGCAGGCCGGTACGGCTTTTTTGTGCGTTGACGGGTTCGTGGGCGGGAGTCGATGGCAAGGGCATGGGGAAGGCATTTTGATGGACAAGGCGCCGCCGACGGCACTATCGCTATTTTTTGGCGGGTTCGAAATGTACCAGTCGGGTGCCCGCCCATGCGTCATGCCAGAACTGCTGCTGTGGATGAAAGCGGCTCAAAAGTGCCCACACCGCCACCCAGCCGATCAGCAGGACGGTAATTTCTGGTGCGGAGAGCGAGAATGGCGCCATGGCGACCAGCGGTGGCAAGAACCACAGCCAGCTCAGCATATAGCGCCCCAGCGCACGCGCTTGCGTTACCGGTTGGCCGGTGGCATCCACCACGCGCATGTGCCAAGTCTTCATCGCCAAAGTCTGGCCCTTGGCCCAGAACCAGGTGAAATAAATGCCAAACACGACAAACAGAAAGGCCTGTAGCGCATGGCGGTTGTCCATGGCGTTGCGGGTCTGACTCAGGGTGCCAAACAGATAGCCGGCAACAAACACCACGCCAAACATCAGGATGCCTTCGTACAACCAGCAGGCCATCCGGCGCGTCAGGCGCGGCGCTTGCAGCGGGCTAGGACAGGGAGCGACGTCAGGTGGGGATGCAGGCAAGGGATGCAGGGTAGAGGCAGGCATGCAGCAGAGGGAGGATCAGTGGGAATACTGGGCTGCAGCGTCTGGAGACATCGGTACCGCAGTCTCAGTGGAGGGCGTCAGGGGGGGCAGAGGGATTGGCACAGCCACCGGGACAATGACCGGCGCGGTTTCTACTACAGCCACTGGCTTTGTCTCGGTAGCGGTCGGAGTAACCCAATCTGCTGTAGCCGGAATTTTGGGTGGGTTGGCCGGGTTGTTGGCGGCAGCAGTCGCTGCCGGCACTTTGGCCAGTTTGCGCGTTGCGACGGGGCGCACAGCCGTGGCAGCGCCCATGGAGCGGCGTGTCGCGGCGGCGGCCAGACGATTTTTTTCTTCGGCGCTCAAGGCTTGATAAGCCTCCCATTGGGCACGTTTGCTGTCGGCGGAGAGTTTGCTGGTGACAGCGTAATTGAACCGCGCCTGGCTGCGCTGCTGGGCGCTGAGGCTGGCCCATTCAGACATGCGGGCGTGCAGCCGTTCCTGTTCTGTGGGCGGTAGCGCGGGGAAATTTTTAGCAAGAGCCAGCCAGCGACGCTTTTGCAGCTCGCTCAGAATGGCCCAGCGTGGTGCCAGGGGTTGCAACGCTATTTTTTGTGCCGCATCGAGTTGCTCCCAAGCCGGCCCAGGGGTTGGCGTGGGGTTTTTTTCTGACTGCAGGTGATGGCTGTGTGCAGTTGAGGAGGCGGCAAATGCCTCTGCTGGTACCACCGTGCCGGGCGCCATCCGCCCTTGTTGCCACACCTGAAAACCACCAAAGGTCAAGGCGCCCAGCAAGGCCAACGCCAGCACGAAGGCTGGCGTTGTACGGCGGGCGTCAGGGGAAGATGCGTACATGTAGGCGTGAAAGAAGCTTAGTTGCTTTGTGTTGCGCCGATTTTAAGAAATTGCGCAAATCCCGGATCGGCATAGGCGGCGGGCGGCAAATCATCGGTGAGCAGGGCAGCGTCCACTTCAGCCACTTCCGTCGTGCCGTGTTCATCTTGTGACAAATTGATCACCACCAAACCAGCCACCAAGGCCAGCACCGGCACTGCAGACAGCAGGGCGCGCCACCAGTTGCCACCCTCGCTACCCCACCAGCCCAGAGCGGCACTGGAGCCAGACTGGGCTACGACAGGGGCGGTGTGGGGTACGAGCAAGGTTCTTTTGCGTTTTGCCACGGCTTGGACGCGCGTGGCGCGCAGACGCTCGGAAATGTCATAAGGCAATGTGCCTGTGCCTTCAGTCAGGCGTGCAGTGATGCGGCGCGCAAAGCGTTCAGCAGCTACTTCAGGGGAGGGCAGATGCGAGGTGTTCATAGTTCAATTCCTTTGGCCTTGAGTGCTTTGCTCAGGGCCTGAACGGCACGAAAGCAGTGGGTTTTGACGCTGCCTTCAGAGCAGCCCATGGCGGCGGCCGTTTCAGCGACATCCATCTCCTCCCAATAACGCATCAAAAACGCCTCTCGTTGACGAGCTGGCAGCTGTTGGATCTCTATTTCAATATCGCGCAGTGTTTGGCCGCGCCGCGCCAGATCTTCAGCGCTTTGGGCGCGTTCGCCATTGTCGGGGCCGGCCCAGGCTTCCAGCAGGTCAAATTCGCCACCTTCGTCGCCTGGTTTTTCAAAATCGCTCAGATGCGAGAACAGTGCATTGTGCGTTTTCTGGCGCCGAAACCAGTCCAGCGTGCAGTTGGACAGGATGCGATGGAACAGCATCGGCAATTCGTTGGCGGGTTTGTCGCCGTAATGCTCGGACAGCTTCATCATGCTGTCTTGCACGATGTCCAGGGCCGATTCCTCATTGCGTACGTGGTAGAGCGAACGCTTGAAGGCGCGTTTTTCTACGCTTTTGAGGAAATCGGAGAGTTCTTGTTCAGAAGCCAAAAGTGTTCAGGCTGAAAGGAGGGCGGGCGTGGGCGCTGGATTATGGCATTGGATCAATTTTTTTCAATTAGGCGCAATTCCCTGATGGTGCGGTGCAATAATGGCGCCTGCAATTTAAAGGCAAACGGGTCACGGTCCGGCGCAGTCATCTTCTCGCCCATGTCCTTGGCCTCAAGTTCCGAGCCGGCTTCACGAGAGTCAGCGCAAGGGGCACCGAAGGTTTTTCGTTAGAGAAAATCACAAAGGTTCATCATGGAAATCAACAGGGCTGAAAACGCCTTAGCAGCGGCAGCCGCCGCAGCACAAAACCCCCCCGAATCCCAAGAGCTCATGGGCGCTGAAATTCTCGTCAAAGCCTTGCAGGCTGAAGGCGTGCAATACATCTGGGGCTATCCCGGCGGCGCGGTTCTCTACATTTACGATGCCCTGTACAAGCAGGACACCATGCAGCATGTGCTGGTGCGCCACGAGCAGGCTGCCGTGCACGCCGCCGATGGCTATGCGCGCGCCACGGGCGAGGTCGGTGTGGCCCTGGTCACTTCCGGCCCCGGCGTGACCAACGCCGTCACCGGCATTGCCACTGCCTACATGGACAGCATCCCGATGGTGATCATCACCGGCCAGGTGCCTACGGCGGCGATTGGTCTGGATGCCTTCCAAGAGTGCGACACCGTCGGCATCACCCGCCCCATCGTCAAGCACAACTTCCTCGTCAAAGACCCGCGCGACTTGGCGATGACGCTGAAAAAGGCTTTTCATATCGCCCGCACTGGCCGTCCCGGCCCGGTGGTGGTCGATATTCCGAAGGATGTGTCCTTCCAAAAAGCGACCTACACCGGCTACCCCAAGAGCGTTGAAATGCGTTCGTACAACCCCGTGCGCAAAGGCCACGGTGGGCAAATTCGCAAGGCCCTGCAATTGTTGTTGACCGCCAAGCGTCCGTTCATCTACACCGGCGGCGGTGTGTTGCTGGGCAATGCCACTGAAGAGTTGCGCACGCTGGTCAACATGCTCGGCTACCCCATCACCAATACGCTGATGGGTTTGGGCGCCTTCCCGGCCAGTGACCGCAAATACCTCGGTATGCCGGGGATGCACGGCACGGTCGAGGCCAATAACGCCATGCAGCACTGCGATGTGCTGCTGGCCGTCGGCGCGCGTTTTGACGACCGCGTGATTGGCAACCCCAAGCACTTTGCACAAAACGACCGCAAGATCATCCACGTCGATATTGACCCGTCCAGCATCTCCAAGCGCGTCAAGGTCGATATCCCGATCGTTGGCGACGTCAAAGACGTGCTGACCGAACTGATTTCGATGATCCGCGAGACCACCACCCGCGCCGACGCCGGTGCTCTGGCGGCGTGGTGGGACACGATTGAAGGCTGGCGCCAGCGCGACTGCCTCAAATACGACATGGGCAGCTCCGACGTCATCAAGCCGCAATACGTGGTCGAGACGCTGTGGAACATGACCAAGGACGCTGACGCTTACGTCACCTCCGACGTGGGCCAGCACCAGATGTGGGCGGCGCAGTACTACCGCTTTGACGAGCCACGCCGCTGGATCAACTCCGGCGGTTTGGGCACCATGGGCGTGGGCGTGCCTTACGCCATGGGCATCAAGCTGGCCAAGCCGGACTCCGAAGTGTTCTGTATCACCGGCGAAGGCTCGGTGCAGATGAACATCCAGGAGTTGTCCACCTGCTTGCAATACAACACGCCGATCAAGATTTGCGCGCTGAACAACCGCTATCTGGGCATGGTGCGCCAGTGGCAAGAGATCGAATACTCGGGCCGCTACAGCCACAGCTACATGGATGCGCTGCCCAACTTCGTCAAACTGGCCGAGGCGTATGGCCACGTCGGTATGCTGATCGAACGTCCACAAGACGTGGAGCCGGCACTGCGCGAAGCCCGCAAGCTCAAAGATCGCACCGTGTTCATGGACTTCCGCACCGACCCGACCGAAAACGTGTTCCCGATGATTCAGGCTGGTAAGGGTCTGACGGAAATGCTGCTGGGCTCGGAAGACCTTTAATTTAGGTAAAATCGGCCTCTAGCCCTTGCTAGTCAAGCGCTAGCAGCTATTATTTTTGACGAATCTATTGCCTGCCAAACCCGCGCATTACCGTGTGCAGGCGAGGGCAGCGAAATGAGGAATCTGCACTTATGAAACATATCATTGCTGTCTTGCTAGAAAACGAAGCCGGTGCGCTCTCGCGCGTGGTCGGGCTGTTCTCAGCGCGGGGCTACAACATTGAATCGCTCACCGTAGCGCCGACCGAAGATCCTTCGCTGTCGCGCATGACGATCCAAACCACCGGCTCAGACGAAGTGATTGAGCAAATCACCAAGCACCTGAACCGCCTGATTGAAGTGGTCAAGGTGGTGGACCTGACCGAAGGCGCCTACACCGAGCGCGAGCTGATGATGGTGAAAGTGCGCGCCGTTGGCAAAGAGCGCGAAGAAATGAAGCGCATGGCCGACATTTTCCGGGGCCGCATCATCGACGTCACCGACAAGAGCTACACCATCGAACTGACTGGCGACCAAGTCAAAAACGACGCTTTTTTGCAGGCGCTGGATCGCACCGCCATTCTGGAAACCGTGCGTACCGGCGCCAGTGGGATCGGTCGCGGCGAACGCGTGCTGCGCGTGTAAGACAATCCAAGCTTTTTATCCCAACCAACAACGCATACGCACTGGAGCAAAAATGAAAGTTTTCTACGACAAAGACTGTGACCTGAGCCTGATCAAGGGCAAGACTGTCGCCATCATTGGCTACGGCAGCCAAGGCCATGCACACGCGCAAAACCTGAACGAAAGCGGCGTCAAGGTCGTAGTCGGTCTGCGCAAGGGTGGCGCATCGTGGGACAAGGTCGCCAAAGCGGGCTTGAACGTGATGGAAGTGGACGAGGCCGTCAAAGCCGCCGACCTGGTCATGATGCTGTTGCCTGATGAGAACATCCCTGAGGTCTACAACAACAACGTCGCCCCGAACATGAAGCAAGGCGCCACGCTGGCCTTTGCCCACGGTTTTAACGTGCACTACAACCAAGTCATCCCGCGCGCTGACTTGGATGTGGTGATGGTTGCTCCTAAAGGCCCAGGCCACACCGTGCGCTCGGAATACCTCAAAGGCGGCGGTGTGCCCACTTTGATCGCTGTCTACCAAGACAAGTCCGGCAAAGCGCGTGACTTGGCCCTGTCCTACGCTTCGGCCAACGGCGGCGGCAAAGGCGGCATCATCGAAACCGACTTCAAAGAAGAAACCGAAACCGATCTGTTCGGCGAGCAAGCCGTGCTGTGCGGCGGTGCGGTCGAACTGGTGAAGATGGGTTTTGAAACCCTGACCGAAGCCGGCTACGCCCCCGAAATGGCCTACTTCGAGTGCTTGCACGAGCTGAAGTTGATCGTTGACCTGATGTATGAAGGCGGCATCGCCAACATGAACTACTCGATCTCGAACAACGCCGAGTACGGCGAGTACGTGACCGGTACCGAAGTCATCAACGAGCAGTCGCGCGCCGCCATGCGCAATGCCTTGAAGCGCATCCAGTCCGGTGAATACGCCAAGATGTTCATCCAGGAAGGTAAGACCAATTATCCGAGCATGACGGCCCGCCGCCGCATGAACGCTGACCACGCCATCGAAAAAGTCGGCGGCCAGCTGCGCTCCATGATGCCTTGGATCAGCAAGAATAAGCTGGTCGACCAGACCCGCAATTGATAGCACTGCCACGCGGCAGCCGCTCTTGTAAAGGCCACTTCGGTGGCCTTTGTTTTTTTGCGCCAGCGCTTTTGTTTTCTGCGAACGCCGGCTCCGGGCTGTTTCTGCGTACAGCTACACTTGAGCAGTGTATAAAATCGTAAAACACTATCGTTTTAATAGCTGCAAGCGCATACTGGATATGCGCTGGAGGTCCATTTGATGCATGACGGCAACGATTTCCGCCAAGACTCCGGCGTGGTGTTGCGCAAGCGCCGCAAGGGCATTTATATCTTGCCCAATCTGTTCACGCTGGCAGCGTTGTTCGGTGGTTTTTATTCTGTGGTGATGGCCATGAATGGGCGTTTTGATCTGGCCGCCATTGGGGTTTTTTGCGCCATGGTGCTCGACAGCCTAGATGGCCGCGTCGCGCGTATGACCAATACCCAAAGTGCGTTTGGTGAGCAGATGGATTCGCTCTCGGACATGGTGTCTTTTGGTGCTGCACCGGCGCTGATCGCTTATGAGTGGTCGCTCAAAGGCTTGGGTCGCTGGGGCTGGATTGCCGCTTTTGTGTATTGCGCTTGCGCTGCGCTGCGCTTGGCCCGCTTTAACGTCAATACCAGCGTGGTGGACAAGCGTTACTTTCAGGGCTTGCCATCGCCGGCTGCTGCGGCTCTGGTGGCCGGCTTCATCTGGTTGATGACGGAGCTGGGCGTGCATCGCGGCATGGATGCGTATTGGCTGAGCTGGGGACAAATCACCTGGATCATGTTTGGCTTTACGCTGTATGCGGGCCTGACGATGGTGACCAACGTGCCTTTTTATAGCTTCAAAGACGTGCAAATGAAAAAAAGCGTGCCTTTTGTCGTCATCGTGCTGATTGCGCTGGCCATTGCCATCATCAACATCCACCCGCCTATCGTGCTGTTCGGCATTTTTGTGCTGTATGGTTTGAGCGGCTATGCGGTCTATGCCTGGCGCAAGGCCAAAGGCCAGCACAGCAGTGTGATCAGCATTTCTACTGATGAGCCCGACGAGCGTGGTCTTCATAAATAGCATCGACGCGTCCCTTGGAGCTGTGCTACATTGCACGACATGAAAATGTTTGCCCTGGCCCTACTGCTACCCCCTCACGGGCGGAGACATTAGGGCGCGCGCGCACTCTTTTCCTCAAAGGCCCGTATGCACCCGCAACGGGCCTTTTTGTTTGGGAAACCGAAATTTTCACGTTGCAGGCACACCGTAATCAGGAATCAGGAGTAAAGACATGGCTGACCAATTGATCATTTTTGACACCACCTTGCGTGACGGCGAGCAGTCGCCCGGCGCTTCCATGACCAAGGATGAGAAACTGCGCATTGCCCGCCAGTTGGAGCGTCTCAAGGTGGACGTGATCGAAGCCGGATTTGCCGCCAGTTCGAATGGGGACTTCGATGCCGTGCAGTTGATCGCCAATTCGATCAAGGACGCGACCATCTGCTCGCTTTCGCGCGCGAACGACCGCGATATTTCCCGGGCGGCCGAAGCCTTGAAAGGTGCCAACCGCGCACGCATCCACACCTTCATTGCCACCTCAGCGCTGCACATGGAGAAAAAACTGCGCATGTCACCCGAGCAGGTGCTGGAGCAGGCCAAACAGTCGGTGCGCTTTGCTCGCAATTTGTGCGCTGACATTGAGTTCAGCCCAGAAGACGGCTATCGCAGCGATATGGACTTTTTGTGCCGTGTGATTGAGGCGGTAATTAACGAAGGCGCCACCACCATCAATGTGCCCGATACCGTCGGTTACGCCATTCCTGAGTTGTACGGCAATTTCATCAAAACACTGCGCGAGCGTGTGCCCAACAGTGACAAGGCGATCTGGTCGGTGCATTGCCACAACGACCTGGGCATGGCGGTGGCGAACTCGTTGGCTGGTGTGAAGATCGGTGGCGCGCGGCAGATCGAGTGCACCATCAATGGCCTGGGCGAGCGCGCGGGCAACTGCGCCCTGGAAGAAGTCGTCATGGCGGTCAAGACGCGGCGTGATTATTTCAATTTGGATCTGAACATTGATGCACAGCACATCCTTGCCGCCAGCCGCATGGTCAGCCAAATCACCGGTTTTGTGGTGCAGCCCAACAAGGCTGTGGTCGGTGCCAATGCTTTCGCCCACGCCAGTGGCATTCACCAGGATGGTGTGCTCAAGGCGCGCGATACCTACGAAATCATGCGCGCTGAGGACGTTGGCTGGAGCGCCAACAAGATCGTGCTGGGCAAACTGAGCGGTCGCAACGCCTTTAAGCAGCGCTTGCAAGAGTTGGGTGTCAGTTTGGAGAGCGAAGTCGAAACCAATGCCGCGTTTGCCCGTTTCAAGGAGCTGGCTGACCGTAAAAGCGAGATTTTTGACGAAGACATTCTGGCGTTGGTTAATGATGAGAGCTTGGCCAATGTGCAAGAACAATACGGCTTTGTGTCGTTGGTGCAGCACAGCGAAACTGGCGAACGGCCTTACGCGCGCGTGGTGTTTACCGTCGATGGCAAAGAAGTGACCAGCGAGGCCGAAGGCAATGGCCCGGTGGACGCATCGCTCAAGGCGATTGAGGCGCACGCCCAAAGTGGTGCCGAGATGGTGCTGTATTCGGTCAACGCCATCAGTGGCTCCACTGAAAGTCAGGGCGAAGTCACGGTACGTTTACAAAACAGCGGCCGGGTTGTCAATGGTGTGGGCGCAGATCCGGACATTGTGGTCGCATCTGCCAAAGCCTATCTCCATGCACTGAACAAGCTGCACAGCAAGGCCGAGCGGGTGGCTGCCCAGGGCTGAATTGTGTCGAAAAAGTGACTGCAGGAAGAGTAGCCAACTTATAATCTCACCTAGATTATGGAAGAGTCGCGCAAGTTGTTGATCTTGCGCGATTTTTTCACTTTGCTACACTGGCAGACAATTTTTCGTTTGGAGATATTTTGATGCATCGCCCTTCCCGGACTGCGTTACGCTCGTTTTTTAAGGTGCTGAGCGTGGTGGCTCTGGGCGTTGCCCTGGCTGCACCAGGCGCCCACGCCGCAGAGCGCAAAAAATCACCTGTCAAAAAGCATCAGGTCAGTTCGGTCAGTGTCAAGCGCTCGACGTCGCGCGCTGCGCCGCGTAAAGTTGTTACTCGTGCCAAGGTGGCACGTGCTGCTTCAGTGTCGATTGCCAAGGGCGGGCGTGCTGTTCCCTCTTCAGCGGTCAAGGTGTCACGTGCTACGGCAGCTTCTGTTCGTGCTCCGATACGTGCGGTTTATGACGCCCCCGCTAAACTGTCGTTTGGCGAAATGGCCGGGCTGCACGCACTGAGCGATCCGTTAGACCTCAAGTCCAGCGTGGCCCTGATCATCGATCAGGATACGAAAGAGATCTTGCTGAGTAAAAACGACCATGCGGTGTTGCCCATTGCATCGCTCACCAAACTGATGACAGGCCACCTCATCAGCAAGGCGCGTCTGCCCATGGATGAGCCCATCACCATCACGCAGGACGATGTGGATACCGAAAAGGGCAGCCGCTCACGCCTGATGGTGGGTACCACTTTGACCCGGCGCGAAATGCTGCATCTGGCACTGATGTCGAGCGAAAACCGCGCTGCCAATGCGCTGGGTCGCACTTACCCTGGTGGTCTAGTTGCCTTTGTGGCGCAAATGAATGCTACAGCGCGTACGTTGGGGATGGTCGATACGCGCTACGTCGAACCCACCGGGTTGTCCAGCAAGAACCAGTCTAGCGCACGAGATCTGGCTATTTTGGTCAACGTGGCACACAGCGATCCGGTGCTGCGCGAGTTCTCCACGTCACCCGGCTATGAGGTGGCCGTCGGCAAACGTACCTTGCAATACAACAACACCAACCGCTTGGTCCGCAGTCCATCTTGGGATATTGGCTTGCAAAAAACCGGCTATATCTCAGAGGCTGGGCGTTGCTTGGTGATGCAAACGCAAATTGCTGGGCGCAAGCTGATCATGGTGTTCCTAGATTCGGCTGGAAAATTCAGCCGTCTGGCTGATGCCGAACGGGTGCGCCACTGGGTTGAATCCAAGCCGGCGCTGCGCTCTGCAGCGCCACAGATAGCGGCTGCCCGTTGATGGGCCACTCTGATCACCCATCGATTTGTATCCCAGTGGGCGACGCGCACTGACAGGCCTGTGCTTGGTATGGCAGGGCGTGCACCTATTCTCAGAAGCTGGCTGGCGTGCCCTTGTAGCCCAGGGCCACTGAAATGCCATTGGCCGTAGACTGCAATTTGGGCAACCACTCTTCTTCGAGCCGACTGGCCGGCGCTGAAATGGACAAACCGGCTACCAGTTTGCCTTGGTCGTCATACACGCCGGCAGCAATGCAGCGCACTCCCAATTCCAGTTCTTCGTTATCGCGGGCCACGCCGTATTGCCGTGCCTTGGCCAGTTCACGTTCCAGGGTCAGTAGTTGCGTGATGCTGTTACGCGTCTGTCCGGGCAAGCCGGTGCGCGTGGCGTAAGCACGCACGCGCTGTGGATCGTCTGCCGCCAAAAACAATTTTCCAGTGGAGGTCAGATGCAGTGGCGCCCGGCCACCAATGGCGCGTACGACCTGCATCCCTGAGCGCTCGCTGTACGCGCGTTCTACATAGATGATCTCATCGCCCTGGCGCATGCTCAGATTGACGGGTTGCTGTATCAGTTTGTGCAGGTCGCGCATGGGCACCAGCGCAGCATCACGCACGTTCAAACGCCCTTTAACCAAGTTACCCAGTTCCAGCAACCGCATGCCCAGCCGGTAGCTGCCGGATTCTGGCCGGTCAACAAACCGTCCTGTGGCCAAATCGTTGAGGATGCGGTGGGTGGTCGAAGGGTGTAGTCCTGTTTTTTCGCTGATTTCTTTCAGGGAAATGGCTTCTTCGCGCGAGGCGAGAACATCGATCAGCGCAAACATGCGTTCGATCACCTGAACACTGGGCTTGACGGGTATTGCAGGATCGATTTTTTTCATGGTAGCAAACTCTTGGAAGGAGTCGTGAATTTTACCATGTGAAATTGAATGGCGCTCAGACTGCGTCTTTGTGCCGTTCCATACGTTGCCACTGCTCTTGCACGCGGACTTCGTGGGGTAAAAAAAGTGCCTTGTAGTTCATTTTGCTGCTGGCCTCAATCCAGTAACCCAGGTACACATGGGCCAGTTCCATCTGACGTGCCTGTTCGATTTGCCACAGTACGTTATAGGTGCCATAGCTGCAGTTGGCCTCGGGTTCGTAAAACGTGTAAACCGCTGACAGACCATCATCAAGCACATCCAGAATTGACACCATCTTGAGCGTGCCATCGGCGCTGTGGCCATTGGGCTGGCGAAACTCCACCAGACGCGAATCGACGCGGCTTTGCAATAAAAATTGCGTGTATTGGTCCACGCTGTCGTGGTCCATGCCGCCACCGGCATGGCGGCCGCTCTGGTAGCGCAGATAAAGCTGGTAATGCTCGGGCACAAAGCTTGGATGCAGCACGCGCGTTTGCAGGTCGGCATGGCGCTTGCCGGCACGGCGTTGGCTGCGGTCAGGCACAAATTCCTGCGCCAGCACGCGCAGGGGTGTGCAGGCTTGGCAACCGTCGCAGTACGGGCGATACGTGAAAAGGCCGCTGCGCCGAAATCCCTGTGCGACCAAGGCGGAGTAAGCCTCGCTGCGCACCAGGTGGGCGGGTGTGGCGACTTGTGAGCGTGCTTGCCGATCGGGCAAATAGCTGCAGGCATACGCCGCTGTGGCGTAGAACTGCAATGTTTGAAAAGGAAGCTCGTGGAGTTGCGTCATGGCGTCAGTGCCGCAGAGGGCACCAGCTCGTTCCAAAGCAGGGAATCAAAACTCCAGTCGATGCTCGGTTGGGTGTGGGCTTGTTGCAAGTGTTGCAGAAACTGTGCGCGGGCAATTTCATGGGCACCGAGGGAGGCCAGGTGCGGCGTGTTTTGCTGACAATCGATGAGTGCTACGCCCCCACGCCGGCACAGGCATACCAAGGCAGCGAGGGCGATTTTGGAGGCATCGGTGGTGTGTGCAAACATCGATTCGCCAAAAACGGCGTGTCCCAAGCTGACGCAATAGAGGCCACCTGCCAGTTTGTCATCGATCCATGTTTCCACACTGTGGGCGTGGCCGGCAGCATGGAAAGCTTCATAAGCCGCCACCATTTCGGGCAGGATCCAGGTGCCGTGCTGGTTGTGGCGAACGGCATTGGCACAGGCATGCATGACAGCGCCAAAGCCATGGTCGATGCGAATCTCGCAGCGTGGATTGGCGCGGAATTTTTGCAAGGTCTTGCGCAGGGAGTGGTGCAAACGAAAGGTGCCGGGTTGCAACACCATGCGTGGGTCGGGGGACCACCACAATACCGGCTGGCCCGCGCTGAACCACGGAAAAGTACCCTGGCGATAGGCACTGAGCAGATGTGCTACATCCAGTACGCCGCCGGCGGCCAGCAGGCCGGGTGCCGGAGCGTCTCTTCCCCAGGCATGGTGGGGTGGAGGAAATGGATCTTGTGGCTCCAGCCAGGGCAGGGTAGAGGACATCGGGCAATGGTGTGATGGGGCGACTTTGATTGTCGCAGCAGTTCACTATTTTTGCGCCAGTACCTGTACCAGGTAGATGCGCCTCCCGCAATTGCCAAGGCCTTCAGCTAGGAGGCTGGACGATGGCGCGGCGTGAGGGACTCGAACCCCCGACAGCCCGGGTAGAAGCCGGGTACTCTATCCAGCTGAGTTAACGCCGCGAGCCGCTGATTCTAAGGGCTATTGGCCGGAGTTTTGGATGCTGGCGCCGCTGGCGCCGTTCCATGCTGCCAGGTCACCGCAGCATGGATTGATTCAACTATTAAAATAATAGCTGTTAGCGCTTGATGGTTAAGCGTTTGAGGCTATTTTCATTCACTTTCTTCAAAGACCAGGGCCGGGGTGGACATGATGCGGGCGGTGTCGGAGAGATCACCAATCAGCCGGTTGGCAAAGTAGCTGCTTTGCGTGTCTGGCTCCAGAGCGGCGACGACCAGCGCGGCCAGGGGCTGGTTCATGGGCACGTAGTAGCTGCCTGCCGTGACGTCGATGGCGCTGCGCACCAGGGCCACTTGCACCCGCTGCGGACTGGTCTGGCCATTCAAGGTGGCGAGCGCTTCTTGGGGGGTGGGCGCAGAGTTGCCGGTCTGGTGGTATGTATCGGCCAGCAAGGAGCCTTGTTCGGCCACCCGCAGCACCTGGACGCCCAGCAGTTTGAGCCGCTCGATGGCGGTTTCGGCGCTTGCCGCCAGCCAGTAGCCGCAAGGGCGTGGGCGCGATACCAGCGTGCGCAGCTTGAGCGAGGAATTCCAGTCCACTTGCACCGTTTTGTCGGCGCCTGTATCGGGATCGAGCATCGTGATGTCATGCTGCTCGGGTGTACTGCCCGCTTCGACGATGACCTGATCGCGGCAGGCTTGGGCGCTGATATCGCGCACCACGAATGAGCGCACTTGTTCGAGGCTTTCTGCCCGCTCCACGCTGCTGTGCAATGCGCTGGTGATGGCGGTGACGTGGGTGTGTACGCGGCGCTGGATGTGGGTATGACCCAGACCGATGCCGCGCGATTCGACAACCAGGCTGACCGCGTTTTTCAGGCCGTTCACGTTGCGTGCGCTGTCAACTTGTGCGTCTCCCATGGACAGCTGTACATCATTGGGTTCGTTGGAGAGGGTGTAGAGCCACTCGCTGGTGAGGTTTTGTTCCTTGAGCGCTTTCACCATCGGCTGGTGGTACCACTCCTTGGATGCCTTGGTGATGAAGGGCTGTATGTTGGCGGGGGTGGCGTATTCCAGCAAGGCGTCGTAGTACTGCAACGCCTTGAATTTTTCCAGATACGGTCCAGCCACGGTGAATTCATGGGCGTCCAGTACCAGGATGGGACGGTAATTGCGCACCAGAACCGCCAGCGCGCGTGCCTCCGGGGTGTTCAGTACCAAGTGGTCGCGGTCCATGTCGATGCCGTTCGCTGTCGCACGGGTCCCCACTTCTGCGCCGTCGGGGTTGGCGCGCGGCACGACGATGACGTTGAGGCGCTCCAGCAGAGGTTCGAGCAGGCCCTGGGCAAGTTCTTGCGCCACCACCAGCAAAGCTTCGCTGCTGGCGGGTTCATCGCCATGCTGCTGGCCTATCAGTACCACGGTTGGGCGATGGGTGGCGTCCAGGCTGTCGGGATTGATGTCTTGGGCGCGTGTCACCACCAGCGCCTCGATAGGTGTGCCTTGCTGTGAGTGTCCCAGTTCCAGTAGTGTGGCTTTCGTGCCCTTGGGTGAGGGCGCGTTGGTCAGGTTGCGCAGCCATTGATCGAGTTCAGCGTTGGTCGTGAAAGCGCGTCGATCCGTGGCCAGTCCCGGCGTGGCATAGCGCGTGCCGGGGTCTGGAAACCGTGCTGCTACTGCGCCGCTGTAAGGCAGTTCACCAATCTCGCGGATCTGCACGGGTGCGGTCACGGCGCCGGATGGAATTTCTGGCGTGGGTGCCGGTGCGGGTGTGAGCGTTGGCGTGGTGACGACGCCGGCTAGCGCTGGAGCGGTCCACGGGGGTACGCCGCCGATCGGGCGTTGCTTGGGTGGCATGGGCGCCTTGGCCGCCGACCAGGGAGGCAAAGGGGTACTGCCGCAGGCGGACAGCAGTGCTGCGGTGGCCACTACCGCTGCAAGATGCCAGCCATGGCTGTGTGATGCAGACGGTAAAGCAGCCAGTGCAGCGGGTCGGCAGGCGCGAAATGCTGCGCCAAAGTACGAAGGCAGGGTCATGGGTGTGATCGGCGGGGGGAGCTGAAGGGGCGGAGCGAGGGGGCTTGTCGGCACACGGGGAATGCAATGGTAGCGGGCTCTGCCACAGCGTGCGTGGCCGCACGTCTGACTTCAGCATGCCCGACGTGCGACTGGATCGATATAGTCCGTTACTGGGGTTGATTGATATTAAATAGATAGCGGATTACGCTTGACCCATAAGGGCTACAAGCCATTTAAATAAAAAAATACCAGGCGCTGTCAGGGGCCTGGTATTTTTGCGAAAACTGGCTAGGCAGTGCGCGGGTGCAGGGCCTTAACGGCTGAACGAACCACCGCGTGAACCGCCAGGACCACGCGATCCGCCGCCATATCCACCGCCGCCGCCACTATTACCACCGCCGCCGCCACCGCCACCGCCACTGCGGAAGCCGCCGCCGCGGCGACCGCGTTCGGCCATGCTGTCCACGCTGGTGCGCATCGGGTCGGGCTGGCCGGAGGGGCCGGAGCCGCGGCTGGATGGCATGCTGTGGCCGCCATGGGTGCCCAAATGGGCGTTATCCCGTGCCGGTTGGGCGTCGTTGAAGCGATTGACACCGGCGCCAGCAGGGCGGCCACCACGTGCCGGACCCTGGCTGCGAGGAGCGCCAGCACCCTGGCCTGGGCCGCCACGCGGTGCACTGCTGCGTGCGCCACCGCCGCCGCCACCACCACGGGGGCCATTACCGCCACCGCCAATACTGCTACGGGGGGCATTGCCGCCACCGCTGCCAGGGCGTGCGCCGCGCTCGCCCGGTGCGCCCTTGCCAGCGCGCATACGTTCCATCATCTCGCCGCGTGCCGCCTTGGCCGCTGCCTGCATCACGTCGCGGCTCGGAGGCTTGCCGGCACCGCCCCAGATGGTCTGGCGACCCATGGCGATAGGCTCGGCTTTTTCGCCGTCTTCCGGGCCGAAGCCGTCAATCATTTGTACTGGAATCGTCTGCTTGGTGAAGCGTTCGATGTCCATCATGAAGCCCTCTTCGTCCAGGCAGACCAGGCTCACGGCTTCGCCGCTGGCGCCGGCGCGGCCGGTGCGGCCAATGCGGTGCACGTAGTCTTCGGAAACGTTGGGGATTTCGTAATTGACGACGTGCGGCAGCTCATCGATGTCGATGCCGCGTGCGGCAATGTCAGTCGCCACCAGCGCGCGCACGTCGCCGCTCTTGAAGCCGGCCAGTGCCTGCGTGCGGGCGCTTTGGCTCTTGTTGCCGTGCAGCGCCATGGCTTGCACGCCGTTCTTGGTCAGAAACTCCGCCACGTTGTTGGCGCCGAACTTGGTGCGCGTGAACACCAGTACCTGGCTCCAGTTGTGCTCCTGGATGATGTGCAGCAGCACTTGTTTTTTCTTGCCACGACCGACCGGGTGGATCACCTGGCTGATGCGCTGCACGGTGGTGTTGCTGGGCGTGACCTGGATGCTTTGCGGGTTCTTCAGCAGCGTGGCGGCCAGGTCGCGAATCTCGTCGCTGAAGGTGGCGGAGAACAGCAGACTTTGCTTGTCCTTGGGCACCAGCGCGAGGATTTTCTTCACGTCATGGATGAAACCCATGTCGAGCATGCGATCGGCTTCGTCCAGTACCAGTACTTGCACTGTGGACAAGTCCAGAAAGCCCTGTTGTTGCAGGTCGAGCAGGCGGCCGGGGGTTGCGACCAGAATGTCCACGCCGCGCTTGATGCGGTCGATCTGTGGGTTCATGCCGACGCCGCCAAACACCACGGTGGAGTTCAGGTCGAGGTACTTGCCGTACTGGCGCACCGACTCTTCGACCTGGGCTGCCAGCTCGCGTGTCGGGGTCAGCACTAGGGCGCGCAGGCCCTTGCCGCCAAATTTGTTTTTAGGCGCAGCTTCCAGCGACAGGCGGTGCAGCAGCGGCAGCGTGAAAGCGGCTGTTTTACCCGTGCCAGTCTGTGCGCCGGCGAGCAAATCCTGACCCGCCAGTACGGCTGGAATGGCCTGTGCCTGAATGGGTGTAGGAGTGTCGTAGCCTTGCTCGTGCACGGCCTTCATGATGGCCGGAGCCAGGTTCAGTTCGTCAAATGTCATGTGTGAAGTGCGCCCATCCGGGCGCTGGGTGTCGGCCTGTCGAGGCAACCCGTGTTGGGTTGCCGAGCCAGTGTCAGGCAGATCTGGTTCAAATGAGGGAGACCGCAATGTGTTTTGCATCGTCCCCAGCAGAGAGCTGTATTGCGCACAACTGGAGTGCGCAACAGGGGATATTGTCGCATGAGTCGATAATCGGGGTTTGCACGCGCAGCTGCGCGCCTGTTTTTGCTTTTTGAGGTTTGACTACTACCGATGGCCCAATACGTCTATTCCATGAACCGCGTCAGCAAGACGGTGCCCCCGAAGCGCCAGCTCTTGAAAGACATTTCGCTCTCGTTTTTTCCGGGTGCCAAGATCGGCGTGCTGGGCCTCAATGGCTCGGGCAAGTCCACGCTGCTCAAGATCATGGCTGGGGTCGATAAAGAGTTTGAGGGCGAAGCACTGCCCATGCCGGGGCTGACCATCGGTTACCTGGAGCAGGAACCCAAGCTGAACGACGAGCACACGGTGCGCGAGTCGGTGGAAGAATCGATGGGCGCGGTGTTTGCCGCCAAGGCGCGTCTGGAAGAGGTGTACATCGCCTACGGTGAGGAAGACGCCGACTTTGATGCGCTCGCCGCCGAACAGGCCCAGTTGGAAGCCATCATCGCCACCGCTGGCACCGACTCCGAGCACCAGTTAGAGATCGCTGCCGACGCACTGCGCCTGCCGCCATGGGACGCCAAGATCGGTCTGCTGTCCGGTGGTGAAAAACGCCGCGTGGCGCTGTGCCGCCTGCTGTTGTCCAAGCCCGACATGCTGCTGCTCGACGAGCCGACCAACCACCTGGACGCCGAGTCGGTCGAGTGGCTGGAAGTGTTTCTCAAGCGCTTTGTCGGTACTGTGGTGGCCATTACCCACGACCGTTATTTCCTCGACAACGCCGCTGAATGGATTCTGGAAATGGACCGCGGTCGCGGCATTCCATGGAAGGGCAACTACAGCACTTGGCTGGAGCAAAAGGGTGAGCGCCTGGCGCAAGAGCAAAAGGGCGAA
This sequence comes from Simplicispira psychrophila DSM 11588, assembly GCF_000688255.1. Lineage (GTDB taxonomy): Bacteria > Pseudomonadota > Gammaproteobacteria > Burkholderiales > Burkholderiaceae_C > Simplicispira > Simplicispira psychrophila. The sequence continues at coordinate 66,902 of NZ_JHYS01000003.1, forward strand.
GAAGCCCATGCCAAGGCCCTGAAGAAAGAGCTGGAGTGGTCGCGCCAGAACCCCAAGGCGCGCCAGGCCAAGAGCAAGTCGCGCCTCGCCCGCTTTGAAGAGTTGAGCGACATGGAATACCAGAAGCGCAACGAAACGCTGGAAATCTTCATCCCCGTGGCCGAGCGTCTGGGCCAGCAGGTGTTTGAGTTCCACAACGTCAGCAAGTCGTTTGGCGACCGGATGTTGATCGACAACCTGAGCTTCACCATTCCGGCTGGTGCCATCGTCGGCATCATCGGCCCCAACGGCGCCGGTAAATCGACGCTGTTCAAGCTGCTGGCCGGCAAAGAGCAGCCCGACAGCGGTACGGTAGTAATCGGCTCCACGGTCAATATGGCCTTTGTCGATCAGCACCGCGACGTGCTGGCGAACGAAAAAACGGTGTGGGAAGACGTCTCCGGTGGCCTAGACATCCTGAACGTCGGCAAATTCCAGATGGCCAGCCGCGCTTATTGCGGGCGCTTCAACTTCAACGGCGCCGACCAGCAAAAGCGTGTCGGCAGCCTGTCGGGTGGTGAGCGGGGGCGCTTGCATTTGGCCAAGACCTTGATTGCCGGCGGCAATGTACTGCTGCTGGATGAGCCGTCGAACGATCTGGACGTGGAAACCCTGCGTGCCCTGGAAGATGCGCTGCTCGAGTTTGCCGGCAGCGTGCTGGTCATCAGCCACGACCGCTGGTTCCTCGACCGTATTGCCACGCACATCCTGGCCGCCGAAGGCGACAGCCAGTGGACGTTCTTTGATGGCAACTACCAGGAGTACGAAGCTGACAAGAAGAAGCGCTTGGGTGAGGATGGCGCGCGGCCACACCGTATGCGCTTCAAGGCACTCAAGTAAATTTGGCGACTCACCGCTCTTTGCCTGGAGTCGCTTCACCATGTCGCCATCTGCGCCTGTTGTAAGAAACGTCTTTCGCGCCTGTGTCGTTACCGCCGTGCGCGAGAGCGAGGTCCTGATGGTGCAACTGATCGAAGCCACGCGCACTGCCTTGATCAGCGAAGAAGCGGAGACACGCAACGTCGTGCAGCGCGACACCGCCAGCGACGCGCTGCGCCTGCTCGGCCAACATGAGGTCGGGCTGGTCAAGGCCTACCCCATGGCCCTGCTGGAAATTTTTGCCGAAGGGCCGGTCAGCACCAAAACCCGCCAGACCGACCCCACCGGCATGGATTTTGGTGAGCTGTCGCTGGTGGATGACGCCCAGGTGCAGGCGCAGGTGGAGTTGTCGCGCGCGCAGCAAGTGGCGTTGCACGCGACCGACGTTTCACTGACCGAACTCAATGCTCTGGTCAGTTCCGCCCAAGGCTTGCAGCGCGTGCAGCCTGAACGCAACCCTCTGCGTCCTGAAAATTACATCCGCGCATTGCAGCAAGTAGTGACAGAAACCGGCGTGCCGACGCCGGTGCGCGAGGCCTGGATGCAGCACATGCGCGCGCTGCTGGGGCCGCAATTGATAACGGTGTACCAACGCGCCGCACAAGAATTGCGCGAGCATGGCATTGAACCTGTCGGTTATGGCGTGGTGCCGCTGGCTGGTGCAGGTGGGCGCTCGGGATCGCCTGCAGAGGCGGCCAGTTACGGCGGTGCTTACGCCGACAGTGTGCAGGGCAGCTATGGCCCAGGGCATGGGCCCGGGTATGGCGCACTGCCCGTGTATGGGCGTGCAGGTGGGGCGAGCAACTGGACCGGTGATCCTGGGATGGACGCAGGCGTGCAAGAGGCGCTGCTCACGGTTGACATCCTGCGCCAGATGCTGGCGGGCGGTGGTGATCCTTATGACACGGCGCGCAGCGGGCAGGTCACCAGTGGGCCGTTGCCTGTCGGAGCGCGTTCTTCGGTCTGGGCCACTCCCTACGGCGCAATACCCAGCGCACATGTCGGCCAAGTGGGCGGGCATTACCCCGTGGCCGTGGCCGAGGCGCTGGAAGACATTAACCACTTGGAGCGGCTGGTCGGGCGTCTGGCCCAGACCCAGCCCGAGCAGGTCTCGCGCAGCGCCTTGCTGGGAGCGCAGCGCAGCATCTATGGCGCCCTTTACGCGGGCGCAGCAGAGTCGTCGTCTGCCGCAGGGGCGGAAGTGGTGGCGCGGATGGTGGAGAACATTGCGCAAGACTCACGTCTGCTGCCGCCAGTGCAGCGTGCCGTGCAAGATCTGGAGCCGGCGATTTGCCAGCTGGTGCGCCATGACCCACGTTTTTTCAGCGACAGCAACCATCCGGCGCGCCGTTTGCTCGATGAGCTGACGCAGCGCAGCCTAGCGTTCACGGCAGAGGACGCGCCGGGCTTTAGCCGCTTCATGCGCCTGACCAACGAGGTGGTCAGCCACTTGACGGGTCTTGAAATCACCAGCGCTGCGCCGTTTGAAGCCGTACTCAAGGCCTTGCAGACAGCCTGGGCTGCGCAAGAAAAAAAACTCCAGGCCCTGCGCCAGGCACAAGAAGAACAACTGCTGCAGACCGAGCAGCGCCAGATGCTGGCCGAGAAAATTGCCACTGGTATTCGCGCCTTGGCTGGCGTGGCGCAGGTGCCGCCCGATGTGATGGACTTTGCCGCCGGCCCCTGGGCCGATGTGGTAGCACTGGCACAGACCAGCGATGTCGGCAAAAGCATGGACGACCCGGGCGGTTATGTCGCCCTGGTGTCCGATTTGTTCTGGAGCGTGCAGCCCGACCTAGCGCGTGCCGACCCGGCGCGGCTCAAAGCCCTGATTCCGGTGTTGCTGGAAACCTTGCGCACCGGGCTGCATAGCATCGACTACCCGCAAGCCGGTAGCAGTGCTTTTTTGGCCCGCCTAGTGGCTTTGCACCGGCCTCTGCTGGCAGCGCCAGAGAAACCCCGGGCCGCACCGCCATCCGCAGCCCCCGCAGCGCCGATATCCGCACAGCCGCAGCCGCTGGCAGTCGCCGCCATGCCCATGCCTATGCCGGTCGATGGGGTGCTGGCGCCGGAGCAGCAGCTTCCCGAGATGGAGACAAAATTTGTCGTCGGCGCGTGGATTGAGTTGACCACCAACCGCCGCAAAGTGCGCACGCAGTTGACGTGGGCCAGCCCGCACCACACGCTGTTTTTATTCACCGCTGCTGATGGCAGCACCCAGTCCATGACGCGGCGCATGCGCGACAAGCTGGCGGCTGAAGGCACGCTGCGCGTGATCTCGGCCCAGCCGGTGGTGGCGCGCGCGATCGACGCGTTGGGTGCATCGACCCAGGCGACTTCGTCCACTGGATCCAAGCGGCGCGCTCCGCCGACGAACGACTGAAGACGCTGCAAAACTTTGCTCAGCGCGTGCCTGGCGCGCCTTTGTCTGGCAAGAATTTTTGCCGGACCAGCTCAATCTGGTTGCGCAGCGCATACAGCTCGTCGGCATACGATAGCGGCACACTCACTTTTTCGACCTGGGCTTGCAGCGTATCAAGCGCTTGCAACAGCGCCGACGTCGGCAGATGCTGCGATTGCCTATCGCGCTCAATATCGCGCAGCCGCCCATACCAGCGAAACACCCGCGAGCGCACACGAAACTGGTAGAGCGGCGGCACGATGCGCGACAGCGGCAGCATCACTGCGACCAGCAGACCCAGCACCAGCGCCATGCGCTGTACCAGATTGGCCAGCCAAAACGGCATGTAGCGCTGCAGCAGCGGCACCGGTTCGTTGATGGCACGCTCAGCCTCGGCGGCAATCGGTAGTTCGGTGTGGTGCGTATTGGGGAATTCGCGGGCCCGGTTGAACCAGCCGGCGCCGCTGTGCAGCTTCTGGGCGTTTTGGGCCAGCAACTGCAGCAGCGCCGGATGGGTGCCTTCCCGTGCCAGCAAGGCGGTGGTTGGGGCGATCAGCCGCACGTCTTGCGCTGGCAGATTGCCAGCCAGATCGACCACACCGCGCGGCAGCGTCACCGGGGTAAGAAAGGCAAAGCGCCGGCCATAGGCTTCGTGCTGGGGAAAATCCATCAGGCCCACGCCTGGCGTCTGCAGCAGCATCTGCACCATCGATGACTCGGGCGCCGAGGCAAACACCAGCGCGTCCAGCTGGCCCGCCAGAAAGGCGACAGTGGCCGGTGTCTGCTCCAGTTGAGACAGCTGCAGCTCGTTGGTTTCGATGTGGTTGGCGTCCAGCAGCTTCGCCATCAACGTGGGCACGCCACTGCCCACGGTGCCGACATTCACCCGCAGTCCGCGCAGTTGCGGCAAGGCGTCCAGCACGCCCGAGGGACGGCGTTGGTGCAGTGCCTTGGTGTGATAAAAAATCCATACCGGCTCGACAAACAGACTGCCCAGTGAGGTCAGTTTCTCCTGGTCGGCGGCTTGCAGCTCCGAAGTTCCGCCTTGGACAAACGCCACATCAGCGCGGCCGTCGCGCAGCAATTGCAGGTTGGCTGAAGAGCCTTCGCTGGGCAGCAGTTGCACCTCGATGCCCTCAGTCGCCAGCACTTGCTGGTAGTGCCGGCCAAACGCCTCATAGGCACTTTGCGCCGGCCCGGTGGCCAGCGTTACTTGTTGGGGTGGTGTCGGGTTGAGCCACCAGTACGCCAAGGCCAGCAGCCCCACCGCCAGCAAAGCCAGCGGACCGGCGGACACCAGCAAGTCGCGCAGTGACAGCAGGGAGCTGCGAAAAGCCTGGGCCATCGGAGTTTCAGGGGGTGATCAAGGCAGATCAGGTCAGATCGACCATCGCCGGCAAGACCAGGCCTTCAGCCGTGGTGATCGTGCGTGCGGCCTGCACCGCGCGCAGCGTGGCGCGGGCGGTGGCCTCAGCTGCCATGGTGGCCAGGAGCAACATGCCGGGGTGTTGGCCCGACGCGCCGGTGCCGAGCGTGAACAGCGTGTCGCCATCGAGCTGCGTGTGTACCGGGTTGATGGCGCGCGCCAGGCCATCGTGGGCCGCCACCGCCAAGCGTTGTGCCTGCGTTTTGCTGATGACAGCATCGGTGGCAATCACACCAATGGTGGTGTTGGTGCCCGGCAGCACCGATTGGGCCAGCTCGCCGCGCAGCAGGGCGCGCCGGGTATCGAGCAAGTGCAAGCCGTCGGCGGTGCGTGCGCCGGCCACCACCTGCCCGCTGTCCGGATCCAGCACATCGCCGACGGCATTGCAGGCAATCAGCGCGCCGACCGTGACACCACCGACCGTGACCGAGGCCGTGCCGACGCCGCCTTTCATGGCGCGCACCATGCCAAACAGCTTGCCGACGCTGGCCCCGGCGCCGGCGCCGACATTGCCCTCGGCCGGGTCGGCGCTCGACGCGGCGGCGCAGGCAGCGTAGCCCGCAGCAGCGTCCGGGCGCACGCGCATGTCGCCGACCAGCAGATCAAACAGCACCGCCGCCGGCACCAGCGGCAGCCGGCCTACGCCGACGTCCAGCCCCACGCCTTGTTGTTCCAACCAGCGCATGGCGCCGGTCGCCGCCTCCAGCCCCCAGGCGCTGCCACCGGCGAGCACGATGGCGTGCACTTTTTCTACCAAGTTACAGGGGTCGAGCAGATCGGTCTCGCGCGTACCGGGCGCGGCGCCGCGCACATCGACACCGCCCACCGCGCCAGCGCGCGCCATGACCACGGTGCAGCCGGTGGGACGCCGGTTGTCGGTGCAGTGGCCGACTTCAATGCCGGCCACGCGGGTGATGCTGCCAGCGTCGCTGGCGGAAGGGGGGAGAGCGGACATGCGGCCGATTATGGTGCTCGGCAGAGGTGTCCGGGTGTCAGCTGGCGCTTTGGGTGCGGTAGCTTTTGAAGACGCGGGTGCCGCCGCCATGCGCCACCAGCAGCACGTCGTAAGGGTCGCGGCGGTTGCCGTAGACCGGGCCATCCATGCCGGGCGAACCGACCGGCATTCCCGGTACCGCCAACCCCAGCGCCTTGGGTTTTTGCTGCAGCAGGGCGCGCACATCGCTGGCCGGGACATGGCCCTCGATCAGGTAGCCACCGACCAGGGCGGTATGGCAGGAACCGAGCTTTTGCGGCAGCCCCAGCTGGGCGCGCACGCCGTTGTTGCCGGTGTCGTGCACGGTGAAGCTGAAACCATTGGCCTGCATGTGCTCCATCCAGTCGTGGCAGCAGCCGCAGCTGGGGTCTTTCCATATCTCGACTGGGGTGGCGGTGGCGGCACGCACCAGGCGCGGCGCGACCAGTGCGGCGCCCAGCAGTGCCAGGGCGGCCAGCGCATGGCGCCGGTGCAGCAGGCTGTGCGTTGCAGTCTGGGGATGCGGTCGAGTGGCGGTAGTGGTGTGCATGGTAAATTTTGTTGTACAGAAAGAAAAAGGGACGAAGAGGTGTTAGTGGCCGCTGGCGAGCACGGTGATACTGCCGGTCATGCCCGCTTGGTAGTGGCCGGGGATCAGGCAGGCAAAGTCAAACTGGCCGGCTCGCTTGAAGTTCCACACCATATCGCCCTGGCAGCCGGGTAACACATGCGCCATGTGCAGTGCATCGTCGTGTGCCATGCCGGGGTGTATTGCTGCATTTTTTGGGCGTGTGCCTGGAGCGTGGCTGGTGTGCCCAGCACGATCTCGTGCATGGCTTGTCCTTGGTTGACGACGTGCAGGCGCACGGTTTCGTCCATCTGAACTTGGATGGTGTGGCCTATTTTGGTGGCCAAAAGCGGTGCTAACGCTTGCCAGTAAAGCGCAAGCAGCTATTAATTTAATATTTTTCATGGCAAAAAATTCAGAAGGCGTGCGCACGGTGCGCACTGAGTGTGCGTCTGGCTCTGGCCAAACGCGACGGCCTCGCAGGAGGCAAACCAGTGCTCAGGCGATGGGCGGTTTGATGGCCAGTGCTGCCGGTGCGCTGGCAAACCGCGTGGCTGTGCGGGCTGTTTTTTCGCTGGTGGGGTGCGCGCTGTAGGCATACAGTGCGGGCGGTGCCAGCATCGCCGCATGGCACCCCGCGCAGGTGGTGCAATCCGGTTGACCTGTGTGGTCGGCATGGCCCGCGCATCCGGGGCTGCCAGTGTCTGGGCCGGCATTGTCGGCGTTATCGGGCAGAGGAGGCCGTGCGCCGTGATCGTGCGCTGCGCTGCCCGTGGCGCCCACCAAGAGCGGCGCTGGCGCTGGCTGCGCCGTGTGCTGCATTGCCGGAGTCGGCAGACTGGGCAGCGGCCCCGACGCCATGGCGCTGCCCATCAGGCTGCGCAAAAGCAGCAGGACGATAAACAGCACAGAAACAAGGCGATGCATAGGAGGTTGAGGTGCGCGCTGTGCTGAAAAGGTTCCGCAGGACAAGCCGCTCAGGTGGACATATACCGTCCGGGCCGGTGGTTCATGGTCAGCACCAGGTTCAGCGCCACGGCGCCGACGATGGACCACAGCACGCGCAGCGGCTCCACGGTCCAGAGCGCCAGCAGCACGATGGCGCAGTCCACGGCCATTTGCACCTTGCCGGCGCGCCAGCCGTAACGCTCTTGCAGGTATAGCGCCAAAATGCCCACGCCGCCCAGGCTGCAGCGGTGGCGAAACAGCACCAGAAAGCCGGTGCCAGTGATAAAGCCACCGGCAATGGCGGCGTACAGCGGCTGGATTTGCGCAAACTGCAAAAACTGCGACTGCAGCTCGGTCAGCAGCGACAACAGCAGCACGGCCATGAAAGTTTTGAGGGTGAAGGCCCGCCCCAGCTTGCGCAGCGCCAGCCAGTAAAACGGCAGATTGAGGACAAAAAATAGCTTGCCAAAACCGATGCCGGTGCCGTAGTGCAGCAAGAAAGCCAGCCCCGCCGTGCCGCCGGTCAGCAAACCCGCGCTGGTGAAAAACGCCACGCCGACCGAGATTAGCAGCACGCCGGTGCATACCGCGATGGCATCTTCCGTCAGGGTGTGGGGCAGGGCGGTGGCGCCAGAAGGTGCAGGAGGGGCGGCAGGGGCAGCGAGCGCGGCAGACGGGCTGGTCATAGAAAAATGACTCCGGGGTAAGGAGGTAGGGTGGTTGGGGGCGCAGCCACGGGGATGAGTGGATGCTCCTCAATGAATAGCTGATAGCGCTTTATATATAAGCGTTTGAGGCTGTTTTGGCTTGAAATTGATCAGGAAAAACACCGCGCGCCAGTGTAATCGGCGCCAGAGGCTGCAAGGCCGATGGGGGCATGTCAGCGTGGTGGCTGTTGTGGCTGTGGTAACCGCAGCATCCGCAGTCCGTTGGCCACTACCAGCAAGCTGGCGCCCATGTCGGCAAACACCGCCATCCACATGGTGGCCTGTCCGGCCAGTGCCAAGCCAAAGAACACCAGTTTGATACCCAATGCCAGCGTGATGTTTTGCAGCAGTATGGCGTGCGTGCGCCGTGACAGGCGCACTGTTTCGGCGATGCGGCGCAGGTCGTCGTTCATGATCACCACGTCGGCGGTTTCCAGTGCCACATCGGTGCCGGTGCCGCCCATGGCAAAGCCGATGTCGGCCTGGGCCAGTGCCGGGGCGTCGTTGATGCCGTCGCCGACCATGGCCGCCATACCGTATTTCTTTTGCAGTGCGGCGATGGCGACCAGCTTGTCGGTGGGCAGCAAACTGGCCTGCACTTCGTCGATACCGGCCGCACGCGCTGCGGCCTGGGCGGGCGCAGCGTGGTCGCCGCTGAGCAGGGCGGTGGCGATGCCCAGCGCATGCAGTTCAGCCACGGCCTGGGTCGCCTCGGGGCGCACGGTGTCGGCTACGGCAAAGGCGGCGCGCACGGCGTGCTCGTCGGCCAGCAGCGTCACGCTGTGGCCTTGGGCTTCGTAGGCGGCGGCGCAGTCTTCGGCGGCGGGCGTCCACAGGCCGCGCTCCTGCATCAAGCGGCGGTTGCCCAGTTGCCAGGTGGCGCCGGCAATGCGCGCCTGCACGCCGCGCCCGGGCAGGACGCTGAAGTCGTGTACCTCCAGCACCGGGCCGGGTGCTCTCAGCGTGGCAGGCGCCAGCCCGGCGGCCACGGCGCCTGAGACGGGGTGGTCAGATCGACCGGCCAGCGCGGCGGCGACGGCGTACACCTGCGTATCGGTTGCGGCGGCATGGCCCGCATCGGCGCCAGCGCCCCTGCCCGTGGGCTCGATCAGCCGCTGCCCGACCAACACCGGGCGCCCGCAGGTCACGGTGCCGGTCTTGTCCAGCGCCACGACACGGATCTCGCGTGCCTGCTCCAACCACTGGCCGCCCTTGATGACGATGCCGCGCCGCGCTGCTGCCGCCAGCGCGCTGACCACCGTCACCGGTGTGGACAGCACCAGAGCGCACGGGCAGGCAATCACCAGCAGCACCAGCGCGCGGTACAGGGCGTCCATCCAGGTCCACGGCAGCAGCAGCGGGGCGCCCAGGGCGACCAGCAGCGCTAGCACAAACACCGCCGGCGTGTAGATGGCGGCAAAGCGGTTCACCAGACGCTGCGTCGGCGCGCGCACCGCTTGGGCTTGTTCGACGGCGTGGATGATGCGGTCCAGCGTGGTCTGGCCGGCAGCCGCAGTGACGCGCAATTGCAGCTCCGATTGGGCGTTGAGCGTGCCGGCGTACAGCACGTCGCCCGGCGCCTTGTCCACGGCGCGGCTCTCGCCGCTGACACTAGACTCGTCCACGGCACTGTGGCCGGCGGTGACCACGCCGTCCAGCGGCACGCGGCCACCGGGGCGGACACGCAGTGTGCTGCCTAGCGCGATCTGCGCTACCGGTGCGCTGCGCCACTGACCCTGCGGGGTTTGTTCATCGGCCTGGTCGGGGGTCAGCGCCAGCAGGGCGCCAATGGCGTTGCGCGCACGGCCTACGGCGCCTTCTTCGATGCGTTCGGCCAGCGCATACAGCGCCATCACCATTGCGGCTTCAGGCCATTGGCCGATGGCAAAGGCGCCGGTGACGGCGACCGCCATCAGCGCGTTCACACCCAATTGCCCGCGCAGTAGCGCGCGCACGCCACTGCGGTAAATGCCCAGGCCGGCCAGCACGATCGCTACCGCCGCCAGCGCCATGCCCGCGCCATGCCACAGCGGCATATCGGGTCCGAGCAGGTGTAATAGTTCAGCGCCGGTGGCCGCCAGCAGGGCGGTGGCAATACGGGCCGGACTGGGCAGGTGGCTGTGGTCGTGGCCGGCGTGGTCATCGTGGCTATCGTGATCGTCGTGGCTATCGTGGTCTTTGGCTGCCGCTGCACTGGCGGGGTCCGGGCTGTCGGGCGCAGCGCAGCTGCTGTCTGCGCCGCAGCATGAAATGTTCAGGCGCGGGCCGCTGTGTGCCGGTGCGCGGGCGCTGTGCTCAGGGTGGGCGAGGGGATTTGACATACATATTCCGGTAAAAAAGCAGACATTGATCCGCCATGCCATGATTGGAATCCTTAAAGTCACTTGAAGGTCAAGCCATGGCCCATGAAATCCCTGCATGGCGCATTGGTGATGCTGCGCGGCGCTCGGGTGTGAACGCCGCCAACATCCGCTATTACGAGAAAGAAATGCTGCTCAAGCCTTGTAGTAGAAGCGCTAATAGCTATCGTTTATATAGCGATGAGGATATCCACCGGCTGCGCTTCATTCGCCTGTGCCGGGCCATGGACATGTCGCTGGACGAGGTGCGCACCCTGCTGGCGCTAAACAGCGACTTGCCGGCGGATGTACACACTGCCTGCCACACGCTGGACCAGCACCTGGAGCATGTGCGCGCGCGCTTGCAAGAATTGCAGGCCCTGGAGCAGGATTTGCGTGCGCTGCGCAGCCGCTGCGATGGCACGGATGACCATTGCCACGTCATTGACGCTTTGCACGCGCAGGCAGATGCGCAGACGGACGCGCTAGAGCGCACGGGCGGAGCCAAACGCCACGTATGACTTACTATTAAAATAGTAGCTATAAGCGCAATGCAGTAAAGCGTTTATGGCTGTTTTGACCATAATTTTAGTATGATGCGTCCATGATTTCGCACCTGTCCGAATCTTCAGTGCCCGAGCGCGTGTGGCACACGGCACAGCGTTGGGCGCTGGCCTGGGGCCGCATCATTTACCTGGGTGCGGTGGTGCTGGTGCTGGTGTTGTCGCCATCCAGTTACAGCCGCATGGCGCGGCGCAGTCTGACGCGCCACATCTACCACGACACGGCGCCCAATCTGCTGGGCTTTACGGTGCTGGCAGCGCTGCTGTGTCTGGTCATCACGCACATCGTCGTCGTCACGGCGCTGAGCTACGGCCTGTCGCGCTATGCGCTGGAGATGGTGATCCGTGTGTTGGTGCTCGAACTGATTCCCCTCACCGCCACACTGTTTGTGGCTATGCGCTGCACCATTCCCCATGGCGCGCAGCTGGCGCAATTGCGCCAGTCCGGGCACCTGGCCGCACTGCGCCGCCAGGGGGGCGATCCGGTACGCATGGAGTTGCTGCCGCGCGTGGTAGCCGGCGTGTTTGCCAGCATTACGCTGGCGGCGTTGTCGTGCGTGGTGGCGCTGGTGATGGCGTATCTGAGCGTGTATGGCTTCAATCTGGCCGGCTTGCCGTCGTACACGCGCATGTTCGGCCATGTGTTTGCCCCGGCGGTGACACTGGTGTTTGCACTCAAAACCCTGTTTTCCAGCTTGGCCGTGGCCCTGATTCCGACCACGGCGGGCTTGTACGACACCGGCGAGCGTATGCAGCCCGACTCCGAACTCGGTGGCTTGGCGCGCATGTTTGCCGTGCTGCTGTTGATCGAAGTGGTTTCCCTTGTCGGCAATTACTATTGATGCCATGACCGATCCTGCTTCCCTGGCCTCTGCCTCGCCTGACCCGTCGGCACCGCCGCTGGAAACGCTGCGCCCGGTGGCCCATCTGCACCTCAAAGCCACAGCGCTGTTGCTGTTCACGCTGACGCTGATTCTCGGCTCGGCCCTGTACCTGCTCTATGCGCGCGGTGCCTTTGAGCCGACGCAAACGCTGGTGCTGACCGCCGACGACTCGGAGGGCGTGGTGGTCGGCATGGACATGACCTTTTCCGGCTTTCCGATTGGCCGTGTGCGCCGCATCGAGCTGACCGATGACGGTAACGCCCGCATCATCGTGGACGTGCCGCGCAAAGACGCACACTGGCTGCGCCAGTCCAGCATCTTCACGTTGGTGCGCGGCATCGTCGGCGGTACCAACATCCGCGCTTACAGCGGCATGCTGGCGGATCCGCAGTTGCCCGCAGGGGCGGTGCGCCCGGTGCTGCGCGGCGATGCCACGGCGGACATCCCGGTACTGATGGCCTCGGCGCGCGAGCTGCTCACCCACCTGAACGCCCTTACCGGGGAGGACTCGGCGCTGGGCACGAGCATGGCCAATGTGCAGGTGCTGACTGAGCGCCTGAAAACCCCCGGCGGCGTGCTGCAAGTACTGATGGGCAGTGACGTCGATGCCAAAAAACTGGTCGCCACGCTGGACCGCGCCAACGCCTTGCTGGCGCGCCTTGACGGGATGGCCGCCAAGGCCGATACGCAGGTGTTTGGCCCCGGCGGCGTGATGCCCGAGGTGCGCGCCACGGTGGTGCAACTCAATGGTCTACTGGCTGATACGCGCGGCAGCCTGAAAAAAGTCGATGCCGTACTGGCCGAAGCACAAGCCGTGGGTGCCAACGTGCGCGAGGGTACCGCCGATCTGGGCGGCCTGCGCGCCGAGGTCGAAAGCAACCTGGTCAAGATCGAAAGCCTGATCAACGACCTCAACCGCAAGTGGCCATTTGCCCGCGACCGTGCGGTGATGCTGCCATGAAGCTGCTTGAAAAGGTGCGTATGAAGCTGCTGGGCGCCGCGTTGGGCGGGGGGCTGGGGCTGCTCGGCTGCTCCAGCCAGCCGCCGGTGCCGGACTGGCAGATGACGGCCCACGACTCGGCACAGCGTGCGGTGGTGGCCTTGTTGCAGGGCAACCCCCGCTTAGAAAAACTCGAATTTGACCGCGCGCGCGCCGCCACGGCGCGCACCGGCGATCCGGCACTGCTGGCACGTATTGAGCTGCTGCGCTGCGCCGCGCAGGTGGCCAGTTTGGATATTGAACCGTGTGCGGCTTTTGAAGCCCTGCGGTTAGATGCTGCTGCTGCAGAAAAAGCCTATGCCGATTACCTGCTGGGCCGCGTGGAGGCCACCCAACTGGTATGGCTGCCGGCTGCCCAACAACGCGTGGCCACATCCGCCAACCCCGCCGCCGCGCTGCAAGCGGTTTCCGATCCGCTCTCGCGTCTGGTGGCTGCCGCCGTGCTGCTGCAAACGGGGCGTGCCGACCCGGCTGTCATGGCGCTGGCCACCGACACTGCCTCTGTCCAAGGCTGGAGCCGGCCTTTGCTGGCCTGGTTATTGGTGCAGATGCGGCGTGCTGAAGCAGCGGGCGAGCCGTCTGAAGCTGCCCGTCTGCAGCGGCGCATCGCTATTGTTGAGTCGGCTGGGACCGCACCTTGAAGGCGCCCGCACCAGCCAGTAGCCACTGCAGTCAGTTAAAAATGCCGCCGGCAAACCAAGGTTCAAAATCGCTGAGAACGCGTGTCAGCGCATCGGCAGAATTTGCTGTGGTGTCGGGCAACATGAGCAGCACGGTGGCCATGACTGCCAAGGCTACCGTCGCCGCAAAAGCAGCCAGCGCGCGCGCAGGGTGTGTTTTTCTCGGAGGAAGGGTACGGCGTTTCATGGCGAAATCTCCTGTCAATACACAGTGGACGCGGTCGGTGCCTTGGATCAGTCGCTGGCGCGCGGACGACAGGGCAGTGGATAGCTGTCATCAGAGCATCCAGCGGCCGTTGTGTCTGTCAGACAGCAGCGCCTTGCAACCCATGCAACACTTTTTTCATGGCACTTGCACCGTTCGCTCATATGTCTTTCTTTTGTCCTGCTAAAGGTGCGTTGTGACTGCCGCCGTCGCCAAAACAGCGTTGACCCAGGTCTGGATGGCGCTGGCCGTGCGCGAGATCGAGCGCACCGGGCCGCTGGACGACGCCCATGCGATGGCCGAGGCCGTGCGCCTGCACGCCAACCCGCAAGAGCGCCTGGGCGAGCGCGCTTGGCTGCTGGGCCAGCGTCTGGGGCTGGAGGTGCAGCTGGCCCATTGGCGTGACGCGTCCTGGCTGCTGGGGGCGGCTTTGACCGTGGCCGTGCTGCTGCTGGCCAATGGCATCGTGTTTGCCATGCTGAGCGACGCGCGCACCATCAATGCCGGCAGTGCCTTCGTTGCGGCGCTGGGCGTGCACGCGCTGACCTTGTTGCTGTGGCTGGCAGGACTGCTGCTGGTAGGGCAGCTGCCGGGCGCCGGTACCCGCCTGTCGCTGGGCCGGCTGCTGCTGCAGTTGCTGGCGCGCTGGCCGCTGGCGCAGCGCCCCCATGCGCTGGCGCTGGTGGCGGCGGCGAACCAGTTGCTGCGTTCGTCGCGCCTGGCGCCGTGGGCGTTCGGGCTGGTCAGCCACTTGGTCTGGACGGCCTCGTTTGTACTGGTGTTGCTGGGGCTGCTGCTGGCTTTTGCCTTTCGCCAATACCAGCTGACCTGGGAGAGCACCATCCTCAGTCCGGCATTTTTTGAGACCTTTGTGCAGGCCACCGGCTGGTTGCCGCGCTGGCTGGGTTTTGCCGTGCCGGAAGGCCTGGCTTCCCTCAGTGCCTATGCCGTCCCGGGGCCACTGACCATCCCGGCCCGCACTGGTGCGCTGTGGCTGATGGGCTGCGTGCTGGTGTATGGCTTGCTGCCGCGCCTGTTGTGCGCGGCTCTGTGTGCAGCGGTATGGCAGCGGCGCAAAGGCCGTCTTGCACTGGACACGGCTGACCCCTATTTCAGGCAGTTGCTGGCGCGTTTTGATGCTTTGCAGCCGTCCTGCATTACAGATCTGGAGCACGCCCAGCCCCGTTCTGCGCCTACACCGGTACTGCCTGCCGGAACCTACCAGCCGGTGTGGGCGGTGGTGGGATTTGAGTTGGCACAGGCACCCGACTGGCCGCCGCAGCTGCTGGCCGAGCCGGCTGCGCTGATCGAGCGCATTGCCGGCAGCATCGAAGAGCGCAGCACTGTGCTGGCCGCCCTGGCGCAACTGCGCCCGCAGGCGCTGGTGCTGGTATGCAACGCCGCCACCACCTCGGACCGGGGCACGGAGCGGTTTTTGCGCGACGCCTGCCGCCATGCCGAGCACTGTGCGTTGTGGCTGGACAGTGCCACGCCGCCCCCGCGCTGGCACGATTGGCTCGACGCCCTGGACTGGCCGCAACTGGCCCGTGTGCACCACCTCACCGAAGCCCAAGCCTGGGCTGAAAAACACCATGGCCATACCGATTGACATTGCCGTGGTGGGACATACCAATGTCGGCAAGACCTCGCTGCTGCGCACGTTGGTACGCCAGCGTGATTTTGGTGTGGTGTCGGACCGCCCCGGCACTACGCGCCATGTGGAAAGCATCGAGCTGAAAATCGATGGCGCCAGTGCCGTGCGCTACCACGACACGCCGGGCCTGGAAGACTCTGCCGCGCTGCTGCAATACCTGAAAATGCTGGCGCCCGAGGCCACGCCGGTGGAGCGCGTGCGCGCTTTTTTGCGTGGCCCCGAGGCGCAGGCGGCGTTCGAACAAGAGGCCAAGGTGCTGCGCAAATTGCTGGAATGTGATGCCGCCATCTACGTCATCGACTGCCGCGAAGCGGTGCTGCCCAAATACCGCTATGAGATTGAAATTTTGTCGGCCTGCGCCAAGCCGGTGATGCCGGTGCTGAACTTCAGCCAAGGCGCTGTCAGTCATGCACAAGCATGGCGCGACACCCTGACCGCCTATCACCTGCATACCTGCGTGCAGTTCGATGCCGTAGCACCTTTCATGGGTGCCGAGCGCCAGTTGTATGAAGATCTGGGCGTGCTGCTGCGCGAGCGCCGGCCCCAGCTGCAGGACATCATGGAGCACTTGGACTGGCAAGGCTTGGAGCGCCGCCGCGCCGCCAGTCAGCTGGTCGCTAGTTTGCTGGTCAGCGCTGCCGCCATGCGCCGTGCTATTTCGCCTGCCGATCTGGCTGAGCCGGCGCGCAAGGCAGCGCTGCTGCGCCACTTCAAAAAAGACCTGGCTGCCCAAGTGGCGGCGTGCGTGCAAGACCTGCTGGCGGTGTATGGCTTTCGTGCCGGCGATGCTGAAGTCGATTTGGCACCGTGGGCCGATGGGCGCTGGGAGGCCGACCTGTTCAGCGCTCAAACTCTCAAAGACGCCAGCCAGAAGCTGGGCACCGGTGCCGCCGTGGGCGCGGCGGTGGGTTTGATGGCCGATGTGGCGCTGGCCGGGCTGTCGCTGGGCGCCGCGACAGCGCTCGGCGCTGCCGTGGGGGGACTGGCCAGCCAGGGCTGGAGCCAGGTGCCGCGCAAAATCGCCAACCGCGTGCGCGGCATTGAAGAACTGACCTTGGAAAATGAGGTGCTGTTGGCGTTGGCGGGCAGCATGGTCAGGCTGTTGGCCGCACTGGAGCAGCGTGGCCATGCGGCGTGGGCCAAAGTACAGGTGGCATCAGCCCCGGCCGAAGAAGGCGACAACGCCAGCCTGCATGGGCTGGTCGCCAGTCTGGCAGCCGCACGCAGCTATTCGCAATGGGAGATGGTACCCGGCAGCCAAGCCAGCGCTGATGCCCGTCGCACTGCCCTGGTAGAGCGCACCGCGCAACGCCTGCGAACTGCAGCAGAGCAGCCAAAACTTCTTCAAGAAACGTGACCCGGTTCCAAGACCCCGCTTTGATGTCACCAAGGCTTCGAACAAAAATACCTATCAAATATGCCTATAACCTTTTAGATATAAGCGCTTCATGCTATTTTATAAATAGCGTTTGCGTGCTGGTTGTTTCAGGGCTGGTGGGGGTGTTCGTGCGCCCCGTCAACAAAGAAACTGCTCGCCAGCGGTGGCATGGTCGCCTGAACCACTTCCTGGATTGAACTGACACTGGAACGGTTTTCGTTGTTGAACATGTGGCAGATGCTGTTCATCATTTCGGCTTGCGCCTGGAAGGTGGCGGCTGCCAGTTGGTTCCAGTATTTTTGAACTCCTTCCATATCCACGCGCAGGGGGGTTGACAGCAGGGCCATCAAATCGGCCGTTGGTTCGGGGCTGCGCAATTGCTGCGTGGCAGTGGCATGGTGTGCCGACGCCTGGTGCGCTGCCTCCTGCTGGATTTTTCGCATGGATTCAACCCCGCGAAATACGGCGCTTGCGCATTCGGTGGCCAAGGCGAGTTGCTGGCGCTGCAAGTCGGCCAAATGGCTCCACGGCAAGGCGCCAGAGGTCGATTTTTCGGTTGTCTGTTGTAGAGCCGAGGCAGAGCCGGGAGCGCTGGCGGACTGTGGATGCATTGGTACTTCCAGTAGATGGGATGGGCCTTGCGAATGGAGTAAATTTTCTTGTTGGTGCGATGGCTGGTGTGTGCTGGATGGGGTTTTACTGAAACGGGGCTTGGCATGGTTCATGGGAGCATCCTTTGGAGGGAGAGGGGTGAAGCAACCGACAGCGTTTAACCCGCTTGACAGGCTCTGTACCACGAAGTCGTCGCCAGAGGCGGGGCGTGACTGTTTCTTGACAACTTTGGCAATCGACCATGGTGTATCCATCTTCTTGCGCTGAGGCTGTGCCATCAAGGGCTCAACCTGTAAAGAACTCAACATGTCTTGACAGCGGCTATAGGAAACCGGACAACTCGTAACTCCTTATCGTTGTTTGGTATTTTTTAGTCTATGCAAAGTGCAAGCGTGGGCCTGCCGTGCGGTCTGCCGACTTTGTCTGACTAGCGGCGCTGCGCCGTTATTTGTGTGCATGACTAGGCAAAACAAAGAAAGGCTGCAAATTGTCAATATGCTTTTGAAACAATATGTTCCAATTTTTCGGCTTCGGATTGAAGCCTGAAATGAACGCTCTTTCCAAGCATTGGTTCAATTACTGATTTCATCCTCACACCATGGTTTTTTTCTCTGCACCCAGCCAGGATTTGGCGCTTAAAAAGAGCGTCTTGGCGGTGCTGCGTAAGAACCTGCTGGTAGGGGGGATCTGGTTGGTACTGCTGTGCGCCTTGGCGGCTTATTGGGCGCTGTTGCTGGCATCGCACCAGGCGCAACGGGATCACGTGCAGATGCAGACCCGGCAACGTGCGGCCCAGACCGCCCACGCTTTGTCGCTGCAGGTGGGCACGTTGCTCAAGACGATTGACTACATTTCCCGCAACCTGGGTGAGCTGTGGTTGAACAAGAACACCGTGGTGGTGCAGCAAGCCGTCGGGGTAGCGAAGACGGTGCTGCCTGAGGGAGCCTTGACGCAGGTGTCGGTAGCCAATGCGCAGGGAGAGATCGTTTTTTCGAGTCTTGCATCCCAGGTGCCCCTGTCTCTGGCCGAAATCACGCGCGTCTCGATTGCCGATCGTGCCCATTTTCAGGCCCACCTGGGCGGTGTTGCACCGCATTTGTTCATCAGCCAGCCCTTGCTGGGTCGGCTGTCGCAACAATGGATGGTACAGTTTTCAGCGCCATTGATGACCGACGGAAAACTGGCCGGCGTGATCGTCCTGTCTGTGCCTGCCGAGTATTTGTCACGTTCCTTGAGTGATATTTTTTCGAATGCGGCAGACGTGCAGGATGTGGCCATTTTGCTGATGAATGATGGCTTTTATCTGGCTCGGTCGCACGGTTTGAACAACGTGTTGGGCAAGGCGGTGCCGCTGTGGTGGGAGTTTTTGCATTTGCCACATGAGCAGAGCGGTGCCTACCAGGCCACCCCGCCCATCGATGGCATAGAGCGTTATTACGCTTGGCACCGTGCTGCCGATTACCCGGTGCTGGTCAACGTCGGCCTGGGTAAAGTCAAGGCACTGGCCGAGATGGACAGCCTGGTGCGAAAAAGCCATCTGCACAATCTGCTGGGCAGTGTGTTGTTGTTGCTGGCGGCCGCCTGGATTACCTGGCTGTGGCTCAAGCAGCGCGCCCAGTCCGTTGCACTGGCTGTCAGTGGCGAGCGTTTTGAATTGGCCTTGCGCGGTGGCGACCTGGGTTCTTGGGACTACCACAGCGATACCCGCATGGTCGATTGCAGTCAGCGTTGGGCCTCAATGTTTGGCTATGGGCAAACTGCCATCGTGCTGGATTTTTTTGTTTTGAGCGAAAGCATCCACCCGGACGAGCTGGCGCAGGTGAAGTCGGCATTGAAAACGCATTTCAGAGGCCAGACGGAGCAATATGAAGCCCGCTATCGTCGGCGCCACCGCAGCGGCCATTGGGTGTGGGTGCTCGATCGGGGTCGGGTGGTCGAGCGGCACGCTAATAGTGCGCCCCAGCGCATGGTGGGTACGACGATGGACATTACCGTGCACAAGCTGGCTGAAGCGGCCGAGCAGGTGTACCACGAGCGCATCACTAAACTCATGGCACAGGTGCCCGGCGTGGTCTATCAATACCTGCGCCGCGTCGACAAGACGGATTGCTTTCCCTACGCCAGCCCGGGGCTGCTGACGCTGTTTGGCGTGACGCCTGAAGAGGCGCTGGTGTCGGCGCACAAGGTATTTGCCCGCATCCACCCAGCCGATATCGAGCGCATCACTGAGGGCGCGCGTGCGTCAGAGCTGCAAGTGACGGGCTGGAGCGACGAGTTTCGTGTGTTGCAACAGGACGGTTCGGTCCGCTGGGTATTGGCGCAGGCCCGGCCCGAGCGCGTGGCTGAAGGCTGCCTTCACTGGTACGGCTACGCCAACGACATCACCCTCGACCATGAAGCGGCTGAAAAGCTCAAACTCAGCGAAGAACACCTGCGCAGCACCCTGCAGGCGGTGCGCGATGGTCTGTGGGGCTGGGACGTGGACAGTGGCGCTGTGCAGTGGGATCTGCGCATCAGCGAAATGCTGGGCTATGCCGAGCCGCTGGGTCCATTGAATTACGCGCAGTGGATCGAGAGGCTGCATCCGCTTGACCGCGAGCGTATCCAAAGCGAATGGCAGGCGCAGTTGCACGGTCACCGCGACCAAGTGGCCTCGGCCCAGTACCGGATGCGCACCGCCAAGTGCGACTGGCTGTGGGTCGAGGCGCGGGGCCGGGTGGTCGCCTGGGGCGAAAATGATTTGCCCGTACGCATGATCGGCACCCTCTCCGACATCAGCTCCAGCGTGGCCGAAAGCCAGTTGCGCCGTGCCGTACTGGACCAAAGTACGGCCGGTATAGCCATGGTGAGTAAAGACCATCGGCTGGTGTATGCCAACGAGCGTGCATTGGAGATTTTTGCAGAATTGGGCATCTATCCGGATCCGCGGAGCCAGAATGCCGTGTCTTTGAGCGGTGCGCACCTGCGCGGCCTGGGGCCTTATGTCCGGACGCTGCGATTGCATGGCGAGGTGCGCTTTGAATACAAATTGCGCACCGGACAGGTCCCGGCACGCTGGTTTGACATCCATGCCGTACTGCGCGACCCGGAAGACATGGACAGTGATGGTGTCTGGACGCTGATCGATATCTCGCAAAAAAATGCCTCGGAGGAAGCCCTGGCCACTGAGCATCTGCGCTTGACGACACTGTTGCACCGCTTTCCCGGGGGGGTACTGATGCAGGATGCTGTCGGCGTCGTGGCCATGATCAACCAGAACATGTGCGATTTTTTCGATCTGACAGAGACGCCCGGTAGCTTGCAGGGAATGCACCACAGCCAACTGTGCCTGCGTCTGGGCGATTTGCGTGCGTCATGGCTGCACGTGCCCAGTGGCGCGCTGGAAAGCGAAAAACGCCGCACCACCGAGGTCCACAGTCTCAGTGGCCGCGTTCTGGAAATCAACTGGGTGCCCATCACCCGCGGCGAACAGGAACTGGGTCGCGTCTGGCTGGTACACGACATTTCCGAGCGCTGCCAGCGCGAAGAAGCGCTGGTCACCCTGGCATCTACGGACATGCTCACTGGCTTACCGAATCGGCGCAGCTTCATGGCCGCACTGGAGGATGCCTTGGTGGATGTTCGCAAACACCCGGCGCAGCGGGGTATTTTGCTGATGGCCGACATTGACCATTTCAAACGGGTGAATGACACCTATGGGCATCTGGTGGGGGATGTCGTGCTACAGCATGTGGCCCAAATGATGCGCCAGGGACTGCGCCAAAACGACTCTGCCGGACGCATTGGAGGGGAAGAGTTCACTGTCTTGCTCTATCGCATCAGCCTGGCGGATGGTCTGACGCTGGCCAACCGCATTCGCCAATCCCTGGCTGACACCCCGGCTATCACGTCTGCCGGCAGCATTGCTGTCACCATCAGCATGGGCCTGGTGGTGCTCGAAGGCAGCGACGCTACCCGGGCACTCAGTTGTGCCGACGAAGCACTGTATGCCGCCAAAAATGCCGGGCGCAATTGCGTCTGCGTATGGCAAGTGTCAGAACAAGGGGCGTCCGCTGGAAGTCTGTTGAAAATATAAAGCCGCCCAGATCGTCGCCCGGCAAGCCGCAAACCCCAGCCCTGGCCACCATAGCATCTATTTAGCATCAAATATGCCCGTAATGCTTGCTGTTAAAGCGCTTGCAGCTATTAAAAAGAGAGTGTTTGTGCTGTGCCAAGAATCAAAGATTCTGCTTGTCTCTTCGCGTTTTTGCGTTGGGATGGAAGGGTTTTTCTGAGGCGAAAAGATCCCAGGTGGCGATAAACAGGGCCGCTATGACGGGGCCGATCACAAAACCGGTCAAGCCAAAAATAGACATGCCGCCGAGTGTTGAAATCAGCACCACGTAATCTGGCATCTTGGTGTCTTTGCCGACCAGAATCGGCCGCAGAACGTTGTCGACCAAGCCGATGACGCCGACGCCAAAAACGGTCAGCGTGACCGCTTGCCAGATGGCACCGGTAGCAAAAAAATAAATCGCCACTGGTATCCATATCAAGCCGGCACCAATGGCGGGCAGCAGCGACAGGAAGGCCATCAATACCCCCCACAGCACTGGTCCCTGGATGCTGAGCGCCCAAAAAATAAACCCGCCCAGCATGCCTTGCGTCGCCGCCACCACGATATTGCCTTTGACGGTAGCGCGAGTGACCGTGGTGAATTTGTGGCTGAGATTGCGCTTGTGGTGGTCTTCCAGAGGAATGGCATCACGGATGCGCTGGGCCAATGCCGAACCGTCGCGCAGCAAGAAAAACAGCAAATACAGCATGATGCCGAAGCCGATCACAAACTGGAAGGTGTTCTGACCAATATTGAGGGCCCGGGTGGCAACGAACTGGCTGCCTTGCACTGCAATCGAAGAGAGTTTTTGCTGCAGTTCCGTAACGCTGGACAACCCCAGGCGATCAAGCAGGCCCACCGTCCACGAAGGCATCGCTGCAACGATTTGCTGAAAATAGCTCCCGATGTCAAGTTGGCCCGTGCGCAGCCGATCGTAAATATGGCTGGCCTCCTGAGCCAACGAAATACCCAGCAATACCATCGGCAAAATGGCGACCACGAGACACAAGCTCAAGGTGGCGAGGGCGGCCAGATTGGGATGCAACGGCATTCGGCGCAGCAAGATTTTGTGCAGTGGCGAAAAAATGATGGCCAGTGTGACGCCCCAAAAAATCGCCTCATAAAACGGCCACAAAATGGCAGCAAAAGCCAGGGAGACTGCCACCAAAAGCCATAAAAAAACTTTACTTTGGAGTGAAGAGGACATCATGGTGTAGGGTGACAAAAATGGTGTCAATGTACGACAATCAGGCTATTTTTTATGATGTCAGTTATTTGGCGGGTTCAGGTAAAAAAGAGATTTTGTAGCGTTCGGGCCTGTGTTCAATGGCACAATTGCGCCCGTAACAGGCCCTTCCCAGCCACAGTCGCATCCGCCAACCGGTTCAGCCGTGCCGCGGAAGGTTTCTAAACCAGCTAATGCTTTCCAGAGGAAAGCGGAGGTCAGCGGTATATGAGCGAGACAACGTCCGTCTATCAAGCCTATCAAGGCAACACCTATCTCTTTGGCGGCAATGCGCCGTATGTCGAAGAGATGTATGAGAACTACCTGGAAAATCCAGGCAGCGTTCCAGATACTTGGCGCGATTATTTTGATGCATTGCAGCATGTGCCTGCCGCCGATGGCAGCGACGCCAAAGACGTGCCCCACCTGCCCGTCATCAGCGCTTTCGCCGAGCGCGCCAAACAAGGTGGGACCCAGGTCGTTGTCGCCAGTGTAGATGCTGAAATGGGCCGCAAGCGCACCGCAGTGCAGCAGCTGATTGCTGCCTACCGTAACGTGGGACAGCGCTGGGCCGACCTCGATCCGCTCAAGCGCACCGAGCGCCCGGCCATCCCGGAACTGGAACTCTCGTTCTACGGTTTCAGCGATGCCGATCAGGAAACCGTATTCAACACCAGCAACACGTTCTTTGGCAAAGAGGCGATGCCACTGCGCGAGTTGATGAATGCACTGCGCGAGACCTATTGCGGCACCTTGGGCGCCGAGTACATGTATGCCACCGACCAGAACCAAAAGCGCTGGTGGCAACAAAAGCTCGAAACCATCCGCTCCAAGCCGGTTTACAACGCCGAGCAGAAAAAGCACATCCTCGATCGCCTGACGGCTGCCGAGGGTCTGGAGCGCTTCCTGCATACCAAATACGTCGGGCAAAAGCGTTTCTCGCTGGAGGGCGGTGAAAGCTTCATCGTCGCCATGGATGCGCTGATCCAATCCGCTGGTCTCACGGGCGTACAAGAAATCGTCATCGGCATGGCCCACCGTGGTCGCTTGAACGTTCTCGTCAACTCCCTGGGCAAAATGCCCAAAGACCTGTTTGCCGAGTTCGATCACACCGCCCCCGAAGACCTGCCATCGGGCGACGTCAAATACCACCAAGGTTTCAGTTCGGATGTCTCCACGGCCGGCGGCCCGGTGCACCTGACTCTGGCCTTCAACCCCTCGCACCTTGAAATTGTCAACCCAGTGGTTGAAGGCTCGGTGCGCGCCCGTATGGACCGCCGCGGCGACCCGCATGGCAAGCAGGTGCTGCCTTTGCTGGTGCATGGCGACGCGGCTTTTGCTGGTCAGGGTGTCAATCAGGAAACGCTGGCACTGGCCCAGACCCGTGGTTATTCCACGGGCGGCACGGTGCACATCATCATCAACAACCAGATTGGTTTCACCACCTCGGATCCGCGCGACAGCCGTTCCACGCTGTACTGCACCGATGTGGTCAAGATGATCGAGTCCCCGGTGCTGCACGTCAACGCGGATGATCCAGAAACCGTGGCGCTGGCTATGCAGTTGGCGCTCGAGTTCCGCATGGAATTCCGCAAGGACATCGTGGTGGACATCATCTGCTTCCGCAAGCTGGGCCACAACGAGCAGGACACGCCCGCGCTGACGCAGCCGCTGATGTACAAGAAAATTGGCGCCCACCCCGGCACGCGCAAGCTGTATGCCGACAAGCTGGCCGCGCAAGGCCTGGGTGAGACGCTGGGCGACGATATGGTCAAGGCTTACCGCGCCGCCATGGATGCCGGCAAGCACACGGTCGATCCGGTGCTGACCAACTTCAAGAGCAAATATGCCGTCGATTGGACCCCTTTCCTGGGCAACAAGTGGACGGATGCCGGTGACACCGCCATTCCACTGAGCGAATGGAAGCGCTTGGCCGAGAAGATCACCACCATTCCTGACAGCGTCACGCCGCACCAATTGGTGAAAAAGGTGTATGACGACCGCGCTGCCATGGGCCGTGGCGATGTTCCCGTGGACTGGGGCATGGGCGAACACATGGCTTTTGCTTCGCTGGTGGCTAGTGGCTTCCCGGTGCGTCTGTCGGGCGAAGACTGCGGTCGGGGCACCTTCACGCACCGCCACTCAGTCATCCATGACCAGAAGCGCGAAAAATGGGACATCGGTACCTATATTCCGTTGCAGAACGTCGCCGAGAGCCAAGCGCCGTTTGTCGTTATCGACTCTATCCTGTCCGAAGAAGCGGTGCTGGCCTTTGAATACGGCTACGCCTCTAACGACCCGAACACACTGGTGATCTGGGAAGCGCAGTTTGGTGACTTTGCCAATGGTGCACAGGTCGTGATCGACCAGTTCATCGCTTCGGGTGAAGTCAAGTGGGGACGCGTCAACGGCATCACGCTGATGCTGCCGCATGGCTACGAAGGCCAGGGCCCTGAGCACAGCTCGGCGCGCTTGGAGCGCTTCATGCAGCTGTCGGCCGATGCGAACATGCAAGTGGTGCAGCCGACCACGGCCAGCCAGATCTTTCACATCTTGCGTCGTCAGATGGTGCGCAATTTGCGCAAGCCGCTGATCATCATGACGCCCAAGTCGCTGCTGCGCAACAAGGATGCAGCGTCGCCCCTGTCCGAGTTCACCAAGGGTGGCTTCCAGACCATCATTCCAGAGCAGAACCAGGACGTGGTGCGCAACGCCGCCAAGGTCAAGCGTATCGTGGTCTGCTCCGGCAAGGTGTATTACGACCTGGTGAAAAAGCGCACCGAGAACGCCGACAACAGCGTCGCCATCATTCGCGCCGAGCAGCTCTATCCGTTCCCGCACAAGGCCTTTGCCGCTGAAATCAAGCGCTACCCCAACGCCAATGAAGTGGTGTGGTGCCAGGACGAGCCGCAAAACCAGGGCGCCTGGTTCTTCGTGCAGCATTACATCCACGAGAACATGCGCGATGGCCAAAAGCTCGGTTACTCCGGCCGCGCGGCATCCGCTTCGCCTGCCGTGGGTTATTCGCACCTGCACCAGGAACAGCAAAAGGCGTTGATTGAAGGCGCCTTCGGCAAACTCAAGGGTTTTGTCCTGACCAAGTAAGGCCGGCGAACCGACACTAGAACAGAACCCCTCCCGAAAGAAATCAATATGGCTATCGTAGAAGTCAAAGTCCCCGAGTTGTCCGAGTCCATTGCCGAGGCCTCGATGCTGACATGGAAGAAAAAGGCCGGTGAAGCCGTCGCCATCGACGAAATCCTGATCGAAATCGAAACCGACAAAGTGGTGCTGGAAGTTCCTGCGCCCTCCGCTGGCGTGCTCGTTGAAATCGTTCAAGGTGACGGCGCCACGGTGGTGTCAGGTCAGGTCATTGCACGCATTGACTCGGCAGGCGTCGCCGGTGCTGCGGCGCCTGCCGCTGCGCCTGCAGCCGCAGCGGCGGCTCCAGTGGCAGCAGCGCCTGTTGCGCCTGCTGCCACCGGTGGCTCCAAGGCTGGCGTGGCGATGCCCGCCGCTGCCAAGCTGCTGTCAGAAAACAATCTGTCGGCTTCGACTGTCGCCGGTAGCGGCAAAGATGGCCGCGTCACCAAGGGCGATGTCTTGGGTGCTGTGGCTGGCGGTGCTGCAAAACCAGTAGCTGCCAGCGCAATCCCGACGGGCGTTCCGACCAAGTCTTTGCCACAAGTGGCAGCCCCTGCGTCGAGCATGAACTTGGGCGACCGTCCTGAGCAGCGCGTGCCCATGAGCCGGCTGCGCGCACGGGTGGCCGAGCGTCTGCTGCAGTCGCAATCGACCAACGCCATCCTGACCACGTTCAACGAAGTGAACATGGCGCCCGTGATGGAAATGCGCAAGAAGTTCCAGGACAGCTTCAGCAAAGAGCACGGCGTGAAGATCGGCTTTATGAGCTTCTTCGTCAAAGCGGCAGTGCACGCGCTGAAGAAGTTCCCAGTCATCAACGCCAGCGTGGACGGTACCGATATCGTTTACCACGGCTACTTTGACATCGGTATCGCTGTGGGCAGCCCGCGCGGTTTGGTGGTGCCCATTTTGCGCAACGCCGACCAGATGAGCTTTGCCGACATCGAGAAGAAAATTGCCGAGTTCGGTGCTAAGGCCGCTGCAGGCAAGCTAGGCATGGACGAAATGACCGGCGGCACCTTCTCCATCAGCAACGGTGGCACCTTTGGCTCGATGATGTCTACCCCCATCATCAACCCACCTCAGTCGGCCATTTTGGGCGTCCACGCGACCAAAGACCGTGCGGTGGTGGAAAACGGCCAAATCGTCATCCGCCCCATGAACTACCTCGCTATGTCGTATGACCACCGCATCATCGATGGCCGCGAAGCCGTGTTGGGCTTGGTCGCGATGAAGGATGCACTGGAAGACCCTGCGCGCCTGCTGTTTGACATTTAAGCGCGTGTTTTCTTAAGAAATTTTGCAGACCCACCCGTGTGGCCCGGCCTTGAGCCTCGCCCGCCGGTGGGTTTTTTTCACACTGGATAGGGAAGTATTGGTATGAGCAAGCAATTTGATGTGGTGGTAATTGGTGCTGGCCCTGGCGGCTATATCGCGGCCATCCGCGCGGCGCAACTGGGTTTTAGCGTCGCCTGTATTGACGAGTGGAAGAACGACAAGGGCGGCCCGGCACCCGGTGGCACCTGCACCAACATCGGCTGCATTCCATCGAAAGCGCTGCTGCAGTCGTCTGAGCACTTTGACCATGCCAACCACCACTTTGCCGAGCACGGCATCACCGCCACCGGCGTGAAGATGGACGTGGCCAAAATGGTGGCGCGCAAAGACGCCGTGGTGAAACAAAACAACGATGGCATCTTGTACTTGCTCAAAAAGAACAAGGTCAGCTTTTTCCATGGCCGGGGTGCGTTCTCCAAAGCCGTCGAAGGCGGCTACGAAGTCCAGATCACTGGCGCAGCCAACGAAACCGTGACTGGCAAGCAAATCATCGTTGCCACCGGCTCCAACGCCCGCGCGTTGCCCGGCACGCCGTTTGATGAAGAGCGTGTGCTGTCCAACGACGGTGCGCTGCGCATCGGCGCCGTGCCCAAGAAATTGGCGCTGATCGGTTCGGGCGTGATTGGCCTGGAAATGGGCTCAGTCTGGCGCCGCCTGGGTGCGGACGTGACTATTCTGGAAGGCCTGCCAACTTTCCTCGGCGCGGTGGACGAGCAGATTGCCAAAGAAGCCAAAAAGGCGTTTGACAAGCAGGGCTTGAAGATTGAGCTGGGCGTCACCGTCGGCCAGATCAAGACCGGCAAAAAGGGCGTGAACATCGCCTACACCAATGCCAAGGGCGAAGCCGTCACGCTGGACGCGGACAAGCTGATCGTTTCCATTGGCCGCGTACCCAACACCATCGGCCTGAACGCCGAAGCCGTCGGTCTGCAGCTGGACGAGCGCGGCGCCATTGTGGTGGACGCCGAGTGCAAGACCAACCTGCCCGGCGTGTGGGCGGTCGGTGACGTGGTGCGTGGCCCGATGCTGGCGCACAAAGCGGAAGAGGAAGGCGTAGCGGTGGCCGAGCGCATCGCCGGCCAACACGGCCATGTCAACTTCAACACCGTGCCGTGGGTGATTTACACCAGCCCTGAAATCGCGTGGGTCGGCCGCACCGAGCAGCAGCTCAAGGCCGATGGCGTTAAGTACAAGGCCGGCACCTTTCCGTTCCTCGCCAATGGCCGTGCACGTGCGCTGGGCGATACCACCGGTATGGTGAAGTTCTTGGCCGATGCCACCACCGACGAAATTCTGGGTGTACACATGGTCGGCCCGATGGTCAGCGAGCTGATTTCTGAAGCCGTGGTCGCCATGGAATTCAAGGCCAGCGCCGAAGACATCGCACGCATCTGCCACGCCCACCCTTCGCTGTCGGAAGCCACCAAGGAAGCGGCACTCGCTGTGGACAAGCGCACGCTGAACTTCTGATTTGCATCGCCCGTTTAAGGGTCAAATAGGCTACTAACGCTTACTGGGTAAGCGCTATTAGCTATTGAATTAACAGTAAAGAGGTGCTGCCCTGTCTGACTCTGTTATCCGGGCCTATGAGGCCGAACTGGTGGCCAAAGGGTACCAAAGCGATCCGGCGCAGCGCCGTGCCATCGAGGCATTGCAGCGCTGCGCAGATGAGTGGACGGTGTACAAATCGCGCCGCTCCAGTGCCTTGAAAAAGCTGATCAATCGCCCGGACATTCCGCGCGGTGTCTACATGTATGGCGGCGTGGGGCGCGGCAAGAGCTTTCTGATGGACTGCTTTTTCAATGCGGTGCCGCTCAAGCGCAAGGCGCGTCTGCATTTTCATGAGTTCATGCGCGAGGTGCACCGCGAACTGGCCGGTCTGCAGGGCACGGTGAATCCGCTCGATGTGCTGGGCGCGCGCATGGCCAAGCGCTACAAGCTGATCTGCTTTGATGAGTTCCATGTTGCCGACATTACCGATGCGATGATCTTGCACCGCCTGCTGATGGCCTTGTTTCACAACGGCGTGGGTTTTGTCACCACCTCGAACTTCAAACCCGACGATTTGTACCCGGATGGCTTGCACCGTGACCGGATTTTGCCGGCCATTGCCCTGCTCAATGAGCGCCTGGAAGTGCTCAACGTGGACAACGGCACCGACTACCGCAGTCGTACCCTAGAGCAGGTCAAGCTGTACCACATGCCGCTCGGCGCCGAGGCCGATGCGCAGATGACACACGCTTTCGAGCAGTTGGCTGCAGTGCCCGACGAAGACCCGCTGTTGCACATTGAGGCGCGTGAGATCCAGGCCTTGCGCAAGGCCGGTGACGTCGTCTGGTTCGATTTCAGGCAACTGTGTGGCGGGCCACGCTCGCAAAACGACTACCTTGAATTGGCGCAGCAGTTTCATACCGTGCTGCTGTCCAACGTGCCATATATGCCAGTCAGCATGGCGTCGCCAGCGCGGCGCTTTACCTGGCTGGTGGATGTGCTGTATGACCGGCGCGTCAAGCTCATCATGTCCGCTGCTGTGCCGCCAGAAGCGCTGTATACCGAAGGGCCGCTGGCGCACGAGTTTGTGCGCACGGTCTCGCGCCTGAACGAAATGCAGTCAAAAGAATTCCTGGCGCTGGAGCGGCGCATGGTGGATACCGGGTTGACATGAAGCTGCTGCACTGCTGTGTTGGCTTACTGCTGTGTGGGGCAGGGTGGGTCCACGCCCAGACAAGGCCAGAAAAATCTGCCGATCTGGATGCACGCACGCGCATCCATCACCAGCGCCAAGCTATTGGCAAAGGGTTGCTGCAGGCAGAAACTGCGTGCTATCAGCGCTTTGCCGTAGAAGACTGCCTGCGCCAGGAGCGCCAAAGCGTCCACAAGGAACAGGCCCGCCTGCGCCAGCAGGAGGCGGTGCTGGACCAGGCCGAGCGCCATGAGCGCGCCACCCAGCGCCTACAGTCGATTGCCGAGCGCGAGAGCACGCAACCAGCACCGGCACCGGCGCGGGCGGCACCGATAGCACCAGCGACATCACCAATGAAAGATGCCATCCGCGCCGAAGCAGAAAAGGGGCAAAAAGCGACCCGCTCGGATCCCGCGAACCGGGATCAGCAAGCCCGGCAGCGTGCTCGCCAGCAGCAGGAAAAGCGCAGGGCGCACCAAGCCAGCCAAGCTGGAGTGGTATCCAGTCAGGCAGCCCAGGCGTCAAAAGCGCGTCAGCGGCTAGAAGAAAAAAACGCAGCGGCAGCGCAGCACAAGGCGCAGGTCTTGCGGTCGCAGGCGGACAAAGCCGCTACAGGACGCACGCCAGCCGCGCCGCTCGCGCCCAGTCCTTGATTTGCGTTAGCGGATACCTTGCATGTCAGGAAATTCGGTTTTCTTTTCTGGCAGCGGCGCTTCAATTTTGACGATGATGAGCGACAGGTTGTCGCCACCGCCATGCGCCCGCGAACGGGCTTTTTCAATCAGAAACTCTGTGGCTTCACGCGGTGTCAAGGCCTCGACCACCGAGGCCAGCTCGGGTGGGGAAAAGTAATGCCACACGCCATCGCTGCACGCCATCAGGACGTCACCTGGCTGCACCTGCGCAATCATGTGGGTGGCCAGGGGCGGGTCGCTTTCGGTGCCCAGACAGCCCACCAGAATATTCGAGCGCGGATGGGTGTTGGCCTCACTCTCGGTCAATTCGCCCCGGTCCACCAGTGCCTGCACATAAGAGTGGTCGCTGCTGCGGTGCAGCATCCGACCACCGTGAAAATGGTAGATGCGCGAATCTCCGGCATGAATCCAATGGCAGTCGCCGCGCGGGTTGATCAAAAAGGCTGCTACCGTGCTGTGTGGCTCTTGCTCGGAGGTGATGGCGGTCAGGCGGATGACGATATGCGCCTCTTTAACCATATTGGCCAGGAGGGTGGCCGGGTCGTCTATTTCGGGTGAGTAGCGCTCAAACAATTGGCGCGCCGTCATCATCACCTGGTCAGACGCTTTGCGTCCGCCGCTGCGTCCACCCATGCCATCTGCCAGCACGCTGAGCACGCAGCCGTTGTAGCGCTGGTGCGACAGCAAAGCTACCTGGTCTTGCTGGTATTCGCGGTCACCTTTGTGGATGCCGGTGGAAGCAGTAAGACGAAATGGTTTGGACATGCTGGCGATGGTGGGGATAAGAATGCACCGCGCTGGCGCGCAGCAGGGCAGCCCGTATTATCAGTACTCGTACCGCGCCTTTCCTGACATTCTGTTTTTGTTGCCAGGACGACGGCGCTTTCCCGCCCCCGCATCCACCCCCTTTTGCCCCATTGGAAGAAAGTGCCGACTATGGACTTGTCTGAGGCTGTCGCGCAAGCGTTTGCTCCCGATGGCGTGTTGTCGCACACGCAGGCGCGTTTTCAGCCGCGCGCTGGGCAAACCGAGATGGCGCTGGCAGTGGCCCGAACCATCGAGCAGGGCGGCGCACTGGTGGTCGAGGCGGGCACCGGCATTGGTAAGACTTTTGCTTATCTGGTGCCGGCGTTGCTCAGTGGTGAGCGTGCATTGCTGTCCACCGCGACCAAGGCGCTGCAGGACCAGCTGTTTGGGCGCGACTTGCCTGCACTGGTGCAGGCCATGGGCTTGCCCTTGCGCACGGCCTTGCTGAAGGGGCGCGGCAGCTATTTGTGTCTGCACCGTATGGAGCAGGCGCGCCAGCAGCCGCAGGCCCAGGACAGCGTGGTGCAGCGTGCTTTGGCCGTGGTCGAACAATGGGCGCAGGGTACGCGCAGCGGAGATCTGGCCGAACTGCCTGGGCTGGACGAGCGCTCGCCGGTGATTCCTTTGGTCACTTCCAGTCGCGATAACTGCCTGGGAGCCTCCTGTCCGCGTTTTCGGCCATGCCATGTCAACTTGGCGCGGCGCGAGGCGTTGGCGGCGGATGTCGTGGTCATCAACCACCATCTGTTCTTTGCCGATGTAGCGCTGCGCGAGACCGGTTTGGCCGAGCTGTTGCCCACGGTGCGTGTGGTGGTGTTTGACGAGGCACACCAGCTCAATGAAACCGGTGTGCTGTTTCTGGGCACGCAACTGACCACTGGGCAGTTGCTGGACTATGTGCGTGACCTACTTGTTACCGGCTTGGAGCGGGCGCGTGGTTTTGCCGATTGGCAGGGCTTGGCTGGGCGTGCTGAGCGCGCTGCGCGCGACCTGCGCCTGAGCGCTGGCAACGCTTGGCCGGGCAGCAAGCTGCGCTGGGCCGGTAGTGCGCCGGATGGGGTGTCGGTATCGGCTTGGCAGGGGGCCTTGGCGCAGATGTCGGGCGCACTGGCGGACACGCTGGCCGCGCTGGAGGTGGTGGCCGAAAGCGCGCCCGATTTTGTCCGCCTGCACGAGCGCGGCACCGATCTGCAAACCCGCGTTGACCAGTTTGCCGGGCCGTGCGCGCAAGGGGCGGTGCGCTGGCTGGATGTTGGTACGCAGCTGCGCCTGGTCGAGTCACCGCTGGACATTGCCGAAGCCATGCATACGCGACTGCTGGCGCCGCAGGAGGCACTGTCCCGCCCTGTCGCAGAAGAGGCGGCAATAGTCGCCACCGCCGAGGTACCCCCGCGTGCCTGGATATTTACTTCCGCCACGCTGGGCGACGACCCCCAATTGCGCTGGTTTACCGAGCCGTGCGGACTGCAGAGCGCTGAAATATTGCGCGTGCCCAGCCCGTTTGACTATGCCGTGCAGGCCGCGCTGTATGTTCCCAGCCATTTACCTAAGCCGGCCGATCCCAGCCACAGTGTGCAGTTGGCGCGCTGGGTGGGCGATGCTGCTGAGCGTCTGGGTGGGCGCACCCTGGTGCTGACGACGACGCTAAAGGCTTTGCGCGCCATCGGTGATGTGCTGCAGGTGCGCTTTCAAGATGCTCATTCCATGGGTGCTATCGAGGTATTGGTGCAAGGCCAGGGCCCCAAACGACGTTTGATGGAGCGCTTTCGCTCCGGCGCGCACGGTGGTCAGCCGGGTTGCATCCTGGTGGCATCAGCGACATTCTGGGAGGGCTTTGATGTACCCGGTGATGCGCTGCAGTTGGTGGTGATAGACAAGCTGCCATTTCCGCCGCCGGGCGACCCGTTGGTCGAGGCGCGTTCGCGGCGGCTGGAGAGCACGGGGCGCAGCGCATTCAAGGACTATTCAATTCCCGAGGCCACCGTGGCGCTGCAGCAAGGGGCCGGGCGCCTGATCCGCAGCGAATCCGATACCGGTCTGCTGGTGGTGGGCGATACCCGGCTGACCAGCATGGGCTATGGGCGACGCTTGTTGGCGGCTTTGCCGCCGATGCGTCGCTTGCAGACGGCGCAGGATTTTGACGCGGCGTTGGCGCTGCTTACCAGACCTTCCACCACGGTTCTGCCTTGCCCTTGATACCGTTGGCACCAAAAGCACTTTTCGGATAGCTGGCGTCCATGATGCGCTGGGTATCGTCGCGCAGCTGGGTCATGCCCAGGGCGTCATACGACCGGGTGAGGATGTACAGCGCTTCTTCCTGGGCCGGCACGTTCTGGTAATCGGCCAGTGCCGCCTGGGCCCGGCTGATGGCCGCGACGTAGGCGCCGCGCTGGTAGTAGTAGCGCGCCACATGCACCTCGTACTGCGCCAGCGAGTTGACGATGTAGGTCATGCGCTGGCGTGCGTCCTGTGCATAGCGCGAATCAGGAAAACGCGTGCTCAGTTCGCGGAACGCTTCAAACGAGTCCTTGGCCGCCTTCTGGTCGCGCTCGGACAAGTCCTGGCGTGACAGCCAGGCAAACATGCCCAAATCATCATTGAAGTTGACCAGACCTTTGAGGTACAGCGCGTAATCGAGCGCCGGGCTGGCCGGGTGCAGTTTCATGAAGCGATCGAGCGTGGCAATGGCCTGGGCCTTGTCACCGCTCTTGTACTGTGCATAGGCCTTGTCCAGCTGGGCTTGCTGGGCCAGCGGCGTGCCGGCGGCGCGGCCTTCCAGTTTTTCCAGCAGTGGCACCGCCTTGTCGTAGCTGCCGCCGGTGAGCTCTTCGCGTGCTTCGGAGTAAATGCGCTCGGTGGTCCAGCTGGCAGTTTTGTCTTCGGGGGTGCTGGAGCAGCCTGCTGCGAGCACGCAGGCGGCCAGCACGGCAGGATAAATCGCAAAGGGCGCACGCAGCATGGCAGGCAGCTTTCTGGCAATAAAGGGCATGGGGAGTGTGTCGGGACGGGCGAAAGCCGAAAAATCGATTGTAGCGGTGGCCTTTCTACAATGGCGGGATGTTTGTTCACCTGCGCCTGCACACCGAGTTTTCCGTCGTTGACGGTACCAATCGCATCGACGATACCGCCCAAGCGGCTGCGGCCGATGGCCAGCCGGCCTTGGCCATCACCGATTTCAATAACCTGTTTGGTGCCATCAAATTTTATAAAGCAGCCCGTGGCAAAGGCCTCAAGCCGCTGCTGGGCGCCGAAATTTTGCTCGACAGCGAGAGCGCTGCTGCCCCGTCGCGCCTGATCGTGCTGGTACAGAACACGCAGGGTTACCTGAACCTGTCTGAACTGCTGGCGCGTGCCTGGACGCGCAACCTGATCAAGGTGCAAGCGGTGTGCGCCTGGGAGTGGCTGCAAGAGCTGGGCGAGGGGCTGATCGTGCTGGCCGGCGCGCAAGCTGGGCCGGTGGGCCAAGCGCTGGTGCGTGGCGACACGGCTGGTGCCGATGCGCTGGCGCAGCGTTTGGCCGGTCTGTTTCCACAGCGCTTTTATATCGAGCTGCAGCGCGCCGGGCGCCCGGACGACGAAAGCCATGTGGTGGCTGCGGTGCAACTGGCGGCGCGACTGAACTTGCCGGTGGTTGCTACGCACCCGGTGCAGTTCGCGACCGAAGACGACTACGAGGCGCACGAGGCGCGCGTGTGCATTTCTGAGGGCGAAATTCTGGGCAACCAGCGCCGGGTGCGCCGCTTCACGCGCGAGCAGTATTTCAAGTCCAGCGCGCAAATGCAAACCCTGTTTGCCGACGTGCCGACCGCATTGGCTAATACGGTGGAAATCGCGCGGCGTTGCAACTTGACGCTGGTGCTGGGCAAGCCGCAACTGCCCAATTTTCCGATTCCTCCGGTCAATGGCGTGGTGTTGTCGGTGGACGACTACTTTCGCCATGTGTCGCTGGAAGGATTGGAAGATCGCTTGCGCCACTTGTACCCGAATGAAGACAAGCGCAACGCGCAGCGCCCGCGCTATCTGGAGCGTCTGGAGTTCGAGCTCATCACCATTTTGAAGATGGGCTTTCCGGGTTATTTTTTGATCGTGGGCGACTTCATCCAGTGGGCTAAAAACAATGGCTGTCCGGTGGGGCCAGGCCGGGGCTCGGGGGCCGGCTCGTTGGTGGCGTATGCACTGAAGATCACCGACCTCGATCCCCTCGAATACCACCTGCTGTTCGAGCGCTTTTTGAACCCCGAGCGGGTGTCGATGCCCGACTTTGACATCGATTTTTGCCAGTCCAACCGTGATCGCGTGATTGACTACGTCAAGGACAAGTACGGCAAAAACGCTGTTAGCCAGATCGCCACCTTCGGCACCATGGCCGCGCGCGCGGCGATCCGCGACGTCGGTCGGGTGCTGGACATGAGCTACAACTTTTGCGACGGCATCAGCAAACTGATTCCGAACAAACCCGGTCAGCACATCACGATTGCTGGCGCGATCGAAGTCGAGCCGATATTGGCCGAGCGGCTGGAAAAAGAAGACGAGGTCAAAACCCTGCTGGCGCTGGCGCAAAAGCTCGAAGGCATGACGCGCAACATCGGTATGCATGCTGGCGGCGTGCTGATTGCCCCCGGCAAGCTGACCGACTTTTGTCCGCTTTACCAGCAGCCCGGTAGCGAATCGGCCGTGAGCCAGTACGACAAGGATGACGTTGAAGCCATTGGCTTGGTCAAGTTCGATTTTTTGGGCTTGGCCACGTTGACCATTCTGGAAATTGCGCGCCAATTCATCATCCAGCGCCACCCAGGGCAAGAAAATTTTGCTTTCGAGGACATTGGGCTCGACGACAACGCCACCTACCGGCTGTTTTCTGAAGGCAAAACCGAAGCAGTTTTCCAGTTTGAAAGCCGGGGGATGCAGGGGATGCTCAAGGAGGCCCGGCCCTCGCGGCTGGAAGACCTGATTGCGCTCAACGCCCTGTACCGCCCCGGGCCTATGGATTTGATTCCGAGCTTTGTCAACCGCAAGCACGGCAAAGAGGTGGTCGAGTACCCGCACCCGCTGGTGGCCGACATGTTGTCTGAGACCTACGGCATCATGGTGTACCAAGAGCAGGTGATGCAGACGGCGCAGATTCTGGGCGGCTATTCGCTCGGCGGTGCCGACATGCTGCGCCGCGCCATGGGCAAGAAGAAGGCCGAGGAGATGGCCGAGCACCGCAGCATCTTCCGCGACGGGGCGGCCAAGAATGGCCTGTCCACCGAAAAGGCCGACGAAGTTTTTGACCTGATGGAAAAATTTGCAGGCTACGGCTTCAACAAGTCGCATGCCGCCGCCTATTCGTTGCTGGCGTATCACACCGGCTGGCTCAAGGTGCACTACACGGCTGAGTTCTTCTGCGCCAACATGACGGTGGAAATGGACGACACCGACAAGCTCAGGGTGTTGCTGGAAGACGCACAAAAAAACTTTCGCATTACCTTCGATCCGCCAGACGTGAACACTGGTCGCTACCGCTTCGAGCCTATCACCGACAGAAGCATCCGTTATGGCCTGGGCGCCGTCAAAGGCACGGGCCAGGCGGCCATTGAGGCCATCGTGGCGGCGCGCGAAGGGCGTGGCGACGGCCCGCAAGGCTCCACCCAAGGGCCGTTTAAGAGCCTGTTTGATTTTTGCCTGCGTGTCGAGCGCAACAAGATCAACAAACGCACGGTGGATGCGCTGATCAAGGCCGGTGCGTTTGACTCGGTCCACACCAACCGCGCTGCGCTGGCGGCGTCGATTGACCGCGCCTTTGATTTTTCTGCCGCCGCACTGGCCAACGTCAACCAGGGGGGGCTGTTTGACATGATGGGCGACGATGCACAGGGCTCCAGCACCCAAGAGCCCGCGCTGGTGGATGTGGCGCCGTGGGGCGTGAAAGAGCGCCTCACCTTCGAAAAGCCGGCGCTGGGTTTTTATCTTTCCGGTCATCTGTTCGACGAAGTGGCCCGCGAGGTGGGACGTTTTGTCCGCACGCGCATCAGCGAATTGACCGACAGCCGCGAGACGCAAACTGTGGCCGGCATTGTCAGCGGTTTTCGGGTGGTCAACGGCATGCGTGGCAAGCAGGGCATTTTTGTGTTGGACGACACCTCGGCGCAGGTCGAAGCTTCGGCCAGCGAGGCCGTTATCAATACTTACCGCGATCTGCTGCAAGAGGATGAGTTGGTCATCGTCGGCGGACGCCTGCAACCGGGGCGCAATGGTTTTGAGGCACGCTTTATTGTCCAGCAGGTGTGGGATTTGCCGACGGCGCGCAGCCGTTTTGGCAAATACCTGTATCTGACAGCAGGAGACAAAGCCCCTGATATCGCTCGGATGCTGCGTGAATACCCTTGCCGGCGTGAGGCGAATGAGCACGGCGAGGCGCAGCTGCATGGCCTCAAGGTGCGCCTGGGCGTACGCTGCCCGGGACCAGACGGCAGCGTGGCGGCGGAATTGCAGTTGGGTGAGGGGCATCGCACCTATCCCAGCGACGCGGCGCTGCTGGCCTGGGCCACGCAGGCCGGAGACGGTCGGGCGACGATCGTCTATGACTGATGGCCCTGGGTGGGCCAGTATCTTGAAAAAACGCCAGCCATGCCCAGATTCCACTCCAGCATCTGTAAGCGCGCATGGCTAGAATGAATTTCATGGCAACAAAACCACCTTCTCTTCCCCGCGTGCCGGTTGTGCAACGGCCTAGTACCCCAGAGGGCGATGCTTCGGTCGTCTTGGAAAGACGCACCGAAAAAACCAAGCCACCGCAGATGTACCAGGTGCTCATGTTGAACGACGACTTCACTCCGATGGAGTTTGTGGTAGTTGTCTTGCAAGAGTTTTTTAACAAGGACCGGGAGGCGGCAACACAAATCATGCTGAAGATCCATCTCGATGGCAAAGCCGTGTGCGGCGTGTATTCACGTGATATTGCCGCCACCAAAGTAGACCAGGTGCTCGACGCTGCCCACAAGGCCGGACATCCGTTGCAATGTGTGAGTGAGCCGGTTGAATAAACCGCTCGCCACCCCGAAATACAGTCATCCCTTCCCCGCAAGCACAAAGGAGTTCACATGATTGCCCAGGAACTGGAAGTAAGCTTGCACATGGCTTTTGTAGAGGCCCGTCAGCAGCGCCACGAGTTCATTACCGTGGAGCATCTGTTGCTTGCATTGCTTGATAACCCAAGCGCCGCAGAGGTGTTGCGCGCTTGCTCTGCCAATATTGATGATTTGCGCACGTCCCTGGCCAACTTCATCAAGGACAACACCCCGCAAGTGGCGGGTACCGATGAGGTGGATACGCAGCCCACGCTGGGTTTTCAGCGCGTCATTCAGCGCGCCATCATGCACGTGCAATCAACGGGCAACGGCAAAAAGGAAGTCAATGGCGCCAACGTGCTGGTGGCCATTTTTGGCGAAAAAGACTCGCACGCCGTGTATTACCTGCACCAGCAGGGCGTAACGCGCTTGGACGTGGTCAACTTCATTGCCCATGGCATCAAGAAAGGCGAGCCGCCAGAGCCAACCAAGGGCGCTGAAGGCGCCGCCGAAGGCGAAGAGGGCGCGGGGGGCAGCGAAAAGAACGAAAAATCCTCGCCTCTGGAACAGTTCACGCAAAACCTGAACCAGTTGGCCAAGGACGGCAAGATCGATCCGCTGATCGGCCGTTATTTCGAGGTCGAGCGCACCATCCAGATTCTGTGCCGTCGACGCAAGAACAACCCGCTGTTGGTGGGCGAGGCTGGTGTCGGTAAAACAGCGATTGCCGAGGGCTTGGCCTGGCGCATCACGCAGGGCGATGTGCCCGAGATCTTGTCCGAGGCCGTGGTCTATTCGCTGGACATGGGCGCGTTGCTGGCGGGTACCAAGTACCGCGGCGATTTTGAGCAGCGCCTGAAAGGCGTGCTCAAGTCGCTCAAGGACAAGCCCAACGCCATCTTGTTCATTGACGAAATCCACACGTTGATTGGCGCCGGTGCGGCTTCGGGCGGCACCATGGATGCGTCCAATCTGCTCAAACCTGCGCTGTCCAACGGCACACTCAAGTGCATTGGCGCCACCACCTTCACCGAGTACCGGGGCATTTTTGAAAAAGACGCCGCCCTGTCGCGCCGCTTCCAAAAGGTCGATGTGGTCGAGCCGACGGTGCAAGAAACCGTGGACATTCTCAAAGGCTTGAAGTCGCGCTTTGAAGAGCACCACAGCGTCAAATATTCGGCCTCTGCCCTGCAAGCGGCGGCGGAGTTGTCTGCCAAGTACATCAACGACCGCCACTTGCCTGACAAGGCCATCGACGTCATCGACGAGGCCGGTGCGGCCCAGCGCATCCTGGTCGCTAGCAAGCGCAAGAAGACCATCGGCAAGACCGAGATCGAGGAAATCGTTGCCAAAATCGCCCGCATTCCCCCAGCCAACGTCTCCAACGACGACCGGGGCAAGCTGCAAGTGCTGGAGCGCGACCTCAAAAGCGTGGTGTTCGGCCAGGACAAGGCGCTTGAAGTGTTGTCCAGCGCCGTCAAGATGGCGCGCTCGGGCCTGGGTAAGCCAGACAAGCCGATTGGCTCGTTCCTGTTCAGCGGCCCCACCGGCGTCGGCAAGACCGAGGCTGCCAAGCAGCTGGCCTACATCCTGGGCATTGAGTTGATCCGCTTTGACATGTCCGAGTACATGGAGCGCCATGCCGTCAGCCGGATGATTGGCGCGCCGCCCGGCTACGTCGGCTTTGACCAGGGTGGCCTGCTGACCGAGGCCATCACCAAGAAGCCGCATGCGGTATTGCTGCTGGATGAAATCGAGAAGGCGCACCCGGACATCTTCAATGTACTGCTGCAGGTGATGGACCACGGCACGCTGACTGACAACAACGGGCGCAAGGCCGACTTCCGCAACGTCATCATCATCATGACGACCAACGCCGGTGCCGAGACCATGAACAAGGCGACCATCGGCTTCAACAACCCGCGCCAAGTGGGCGATGAGATGGTGGACATCAAGCGCCTGTTCACGCCCGAGTTCCGCAATCGGCTGGACGCCATTGTCAACTTCAAATCGTTGGACGAGAACGTCATCCTGCGTGTGGTGGACAAGTTCTTGCTGGAGCTGGAGCAGCAACTGGCGGAGAAGAAAGTGGAAGTCACCTTTACTGACCATTTGCGCAAGCACTTGGCCAAGAAGGGCTTCGATCCGCTGATGGGCGCACGTCCGATGCAGCGTCTGATCCAGGACATGATTCGCCGCGCCCTGGCCGACGAATTGCTGTTTGGCCGACTGACCGATGGTGGGCGCCTGACGGTGGACATCGAGGTCAAGGCCGACGAGAAGGGGGTGGACACGTCGCAAGTGCTGCTCGATATCCAGCCGCTGACGAAAAAGGAACGTGCCGCCAAGGCGGAGCCGACCGAGCCACAAGAGGCGACGGCAGACTGATACGAACGCGGACTGTTCTGCACACAGGCCGGCAACCTCTGGGTTGCTGGCCTTTTTTTACTCTGTTTTTAATAGCTGATTGCGCTTGCTGCATAACGCTTTGAGGCCTTAATCATACTGATTGAGTGGCTTTGGCGTCCGCTGCGGTTACATTGTTCTCCTCGCTGTTTTATGACGCCCTCGGGCACTGCGCCATGTCCTATTCCTTTCTTTGGCACGACTACGAAACCTTTGGTGCCGATACCCGGCGCGACCGCCCGGCGCAGTTTGCCGCCATCCGCACCGATGCGCAGCTGAACGAGATCGGCGAGCCGCTGATGCTGTATTGCCAGCCGACCAACGACTATCTGCCCGACCCGGTGTCGTGCCTGATCACCGGCATCACACCGCAAATGGCCTGGCAACGGGGCATCCCTGAGCGCGAGTTTGCCCAGCGCATCGAGGCCGAAATGGCCCAGCCCGGCACCATCAGCGTCGGCTACAACAGCATCCGGTTTGACGACGAGATCACCCGCTTTATGTTGTGGCGCAATCTCGCCGACCCATATGCGCGCGAGTGGCAGAACAATTGCGGCCGCTGGGACTTGATGGACGTGGTGCGGATGGTGTTCGCCCTGCGCCCGGACGGCATCGTCTGGCCGACCAAAGAAGATGGCACAGCCAGCTTCAAGCTGGAAGATCTGACTCGCGCCAACGGCCTAGTACACGAAGCGGCGCACGACGCGCTGTCGGATGTGCGCGCCACGATTGCACTGGCGCGTTTGGTGCGCCAGCAGCAGCCTAAATTGTTTGACTTTGCGCTGGCGCTGCACAAAAAAGACCGCGTCGCTGACGAACTGCACCTGCCGGCGACGGCGCAAACCGCGCGACCGTTTTTGCACGTCTCAGGCATGTTCGGCGTTGAGCGCGGCTGCTTGGCGGTGATGTGGCCGCTGGCCAGTCACCCGACCAATAAGAACGAAATCATCGCCTGGGATTTGGCGCAAGACCCGAGCGAGTTGGCCACCTTGAGCGTCGAGCAACTGCGTCTGCGGATGTTCACCCGCACGGCAGATTTGCCCGAGGGCGTGAAGCGCCTGCCGATTAAAACCATCCACCTGAACAAATCGCCGATGGTGGTGAGTAACCTGAAAACGCTCAATCCAGCGATGGCGCAGCGCTGGGGCATCGACATGGATGCCGCCATGGCCCACGCCGCCGTGGCGCGTGATTTGCCGGATATGACGCTGCTCTGGAAAGCGGTGTTTGCCCGCCAGCCAGAGCCGGGCGCGCCCACCGACCCCGAGCAGGATTTGTACGCCGGCTTTGTCGGCAATGGTGACCGCCACCGGCTCAATGAGCTGCGCACGATGGGCGCAGCGCAGTTGGCACAAGCCAAAACCAGCTTTGACGACCCGCGCCTGACCGAGTTGCTGTGGCGCTACCGGGCGCGCAATTTTGCCGACACGCTCTCGCCCGAGGAGCAACAGCGCTGGGAGGCGCACCGCAAGGCCCGTTTGATTGACGGCGCGGGTGGCGCGCGCACCGCAGAGCAGTTGCTGGCGCAGATCGATGCGCTGTCAGAAAGCGCCGACGAGCGCGGCCAGGACATCCTGGGCGAGCTGTACGACTACGCCTCAGAGATTGCGCCGGAGCGTTGATTTCGGTTTGCGCTGGTTTTAGGCCAGTGTGAACAGCGGAATGTCCTTGTCTGCAGCCAGCGCATCCAATTGCGCGCGGGTTTGGTCACGCAAAAAATCGGCGATGGCGGCGTGCGTGGCCGGGGTGCGCAACACCGCTGCGTCGCCGGTGGTGTCTTCCAACTTGGCCGCAAGGCACAGGCGCGCAGCAAAGTGCGGCTCCAGTGCGGCGACCGCCACCCGGCCATCGGCGCACGGGTAAACGCGGTAGCCAGCGTGGGCGCCGCCAATGTCGCTGCTCGGCTGGGTCAGTCCCCACGCGTGCGGCAAAGCCAGCCACTGCGCGGCTTCGGCCAGACCCACTTCAATGCATACACCGCGCCCGTCTTGCGCGCGCGCCAGCAGGGCTTGCAACACCGCTTCGCTGGCCATCAACGAGCCGCCCATGTCGGCATACAGTGTCGGCGGCAGGTCGGTGCCGGGCAGCAGCCCGGCTTCGGCCAGATAGGTCAGGTCGTGGCCGGCTTCATCGGCGCGCGGGCCGCAGGCACCGACGATGCGCACCAGCGACAGGCGCGGGTAACGCGCTTGCAGCAGCGGCCAGTCCAGTCCTAATTTAGCCAAGGCACTGGGACGAAACGAGGTGAGGAGTACGTCGGTTTGCGCCAGTTCGGCGTGCAGCATGGCTTGGCCGGCTTCGGTTTTGAGCTGCGCTTGCAGCACGCGCAGGCCAGGGTGCAGCGCGGCGTAGGCCTGCGGGCTGTACCAACTCATCGGGTCGGCGCTGGCGCTGTTTTCCGATGCCAGCGGTTCGAGTTTGGTGCACTGCGCACCCATTTGGGCGCAGCGCAGCAGGGCGGCGGGGCCGGGCAGGTTGAGCGCCAAACTCAGGATGCGGACGTTGCGCAGGGCTTGCAGGGGTGCTGTAGGTGTGCTCATGATAGAATAATTTACTATAAATTTAATAGCTGCTAGCGCACGCATCTAAAGGGCTAGAGGCCTAAAGGGCTATAAAAAAACCGCCCAAAGGCGGTTGTGAGGCTGAGAAAGTAGTTTCTTTAGACCACTTTGGCAATCGACTGGCAAACGTAGTCGATGTTCTGGCTGTTCAGCGCGGCCACGCACATGCGGCCGGTGTCGGTGCCGTAGACGCCAAACTCAGTGCGCAGGCGTACCATTTGGTCTTTGCTCAGGCCTGAGTAGCTGAACATGCCGATTTGGCTGGTGATGAACGACATATCTTGCTGCACGCCAGCGGCTTTGAGGCCATCGACCAGCTTTTGCCGCATGGCTTTGATGCGCACGCGCATTTCGCCCAATTCGGTTTCCCACAGGGCGCGCAGTTCGGGGTTGTTCAGTACCGCTGCGACCACTGCGCCGCCGTGGGTCGGTGGGTTGCTGTAGTTGGTGCGGATGACGATTTTGAGTTGGCTCAGCACGCGGCTGGCTTCTTCTTTGTCGCTGCACAGCACCGACAGGCCGCCGACGCGCTCGCCGTACAGGCTAAAGCTCTTGCTGAACGAGGTCGAGACAAAGAAGTTCAGGCCGGCAGCGACAAATTGGTCGATGACCGCGCCGTCCTCTTGGATGCCGTAGCCAAAGCCTTGGTAGGCCATGTCGAGAAACGGCGTCAAATGCGCTTCACGGACGACAGCGATGACCTGTGCCCACTGCGCGGGCGTGATGTCGTAGCCGGTCGGGTTGTGGCAGCAAGCGTGCAGCACCACGATGGTGCCGGGCGTGGCGGCTTTCAGGCTGTCCAACATGGCGGCAAAGTTGACGCCGCGCTGCTCTGCGTCGTAGTAGGCGTAGGTATCGACCGTGAAGCCAGCGTTGGTGAACAGCGCGCGGTGGTTTTCCCAGCTGGGGTCAGAGATCAGTACGGTGGCATTGGGGCTGAGCCTTTTCAGGAAGTCAGCGCCAATTTTCAAGCCACCGGTGCCGCCAATGGCCTGCACCGTGGCGACACGGCCAGACTTGACTGGCTCGGAGTCGGCACCAAACACCAGGCCTTTGACGGCGCTGTCGTAGGCGGCAATGCCGTCGATAGGCAGATAGCCGCGTGCGCTGGGCGTGGCCATCA
Source organism: Simplicispira psychrophila DSM 11588 (assembly GCF_000688255.1). Taxonomy (GTDB): domain Bacteria; phylum Pseudomonadota; class Gammaproteobacteria; order Burkholderiales; family Burkholderiaceae_C; genus Simplicispira; species Simplicispira psychrophila. Next base: position 111,285 of record NZ_JHYS01000003.1, read on the forward strand.
GGGTTTTTTCAGCGGCTTGCACGCATTGCAGCAGCGGCAGCTTGCCGTTGTCGTCGAAATACACACCCACACCGAGGTTCACCTTGCGGGGATTGGTATCAGCGTTGAATTGTTCGTTAAGACCCAAGATTGGGTCGCGGGGGGCCATCTCGACGGCGGAGAACAGAGACATGAAAAGTCCTTGGAGGGGTGGAAATTTGGCAGTCAACCCCCAGCTACGTTAGCCTTTGGGGTTAACCCCTGCAGATTTTAGCGGCGCCGCGCAAGCTGCGTTGCCTCACCACGCCATGCACGAAGTTTCTGCCACCGCCGCGCCCGCGCCCACGCCTGCTATTGCCGCTACCGGACAGTGGCTGCGCTTTCCCGATTCGCCGTTCGAGCTGTACCAGCCCTATCCGCCGGCGGGTGACCAGCCGCAGGCCATTGATCAGTTGGTCCAAGGGCTGCGTGATGGCGAGGTCTACCAGACGCTGCTGGGTGTGACCGGCTCGGGCAAGACTTTCACCATGGCCAATGTGATTGCGCGCATGGGACGGCCAGCGATGGTGTTTGCACCGAACAAGACGCTGGCGGCGCAGTTGTATTCGGAATTTAGGGAGTTTTTTCCGAAAAACGCCGTCGAGTATTTTGTCAGCTATTACGACTACTACCAGCCCGAAGCCTATGTGCCGCAGCGCGATTTGTTCATTGAAAAAGACAGCGCCATCAACGAGCACATCGAGCAGATGCGCCTGTCGTGTACCAAAAGCATTCTGGAGCGGCGCGATGTGATCATCGTCGCCACGGTGTCGGCCATCTACGGCATTGGCAACCCTGAGAGCTACCACCGCATGGTGATGCTGCTGCGCGTCGGCGACAAAATCGGCCAGCGCGACACCATTGCGCAGCTGGTACGGATGCAGTACCAGCGCAACGACGCGGATTTTTCGCGCGGCACTTTTCGCGTGCGCGGCGACACCATCGACGTGTTTCCAGCGGAACATTCGGAGCTAGCAGTGCGGATTGAGTTGTTTGACGATGAAGTCGAAAGCCTGCAGCTGTTTGATCCGCTCACTGGCCGGGTGCGCCAGAGCCTGGCGCGCTTTACTGTCTACCCGAGCAGCCACTACGTCACACCACGCGACCAGGTACTGGTGGCAGTCGAGGCTATCAAAACCGAGCTGGCCGAGCGGCTCAAGCAACTGGTGGGCGATGGCAAGCTGGTCGAAGCGCAGCGGCTGGAGCAGCGCACGCGCTTTGATCTGGAGATGCTCACCGAAGTCGGCCACTGCAAGGGCATCGAGAACTACTCGCGCCACCTGTCGGGCAGCGCACCCGGCGATCCGCCCAGCACCCTGACCGATTACATGCCCAAAGACGCGCTGATGTTTTTGGACGAAAGCCACCAGATGATTGGCCAGCTCAGCGCCATGTACAACGGCGACCGTTCGCGCAAGACCACGCTGGTCGAATATGGTTTTCGCCTGCCCAGCGCGCTGGACAATCGGCCGCTCAAATTTGAAGAATTTGAGCAGCGTATGCGCCAGGTGGTGTTTGTCTCGGCCACGCCCGCCGACTATGAAAAGACCCACGCCGGGCAGGTGGTGGAGCAATTGGTGCGGCCCACCGGGCTGGTCGATCCGCTGATCGAGGTGCGCCCAGCTACCCACCAGGTTGATGATGTGTTGCAGGAAATTCGCCTGCGTGCCGCTCTGGGTGAGCGCGTACTCATTACTACGCTAACCAAGCGCATGGCCGAGCAATTGACGGAATATCTGAGTGAGAACGGTGTCAAGGTGCGCTATCTGCACAGCGACATCGACACCGTCGAGCGGGTGGAAATCATCCGCGACCTGCGCCTGGGGGCGTTTGATGTGCTGGTCGGTATCAACCTGTTGCGGGAGGGTCTGGATATTCCAGAGGTGTCTTTGGTCGCCATTCTGGATGCCGATAAGGAAGGATTTTTGCGCTCGGAGCGCAGCCTGATCCAGACTATTGGCCGAGCGGCACGCAACCTCTCGGGCAAGGCCATCCTGTATGCCGACCGGGTGACCGATTCCATGCGCCGAGCCATTGGCGAGACCGAGCGCCGCCGCGCACGCCAGATAGAACACAACCTTGTCCAAGGCATCACGCCACGCAGCATTGTCAAGCAGGTGCGCGACCTGATCGATGGCGTCTATAGCGAAAAAGCCGGTAAAGACGCCGAGCGTCTGGAGTACGCCGCTTTGCAGCGCGCCAAGATCGAAGACATGTCAGAAAAAGACATCGCGCGCGAGATCAAGCGGCTGGAAAAACAAATGATGGAGCACGCGCGCAATCTGGAGTTTGAACAGGCCGCACAGGTGCGCGATCAATTGGGTCGGCTCAAAGACCAGGCCTTTGGCGCCCACGGCAGCGACAACGTGCTGCCGTTACCCGCAGGCTGAAGGGTTTTTGCATCTCGCTTCGAAGGGGCTTTGTGACCAATCTGACAGTAATGTGACTGGTGAGTTTTTTTATCCGACAAATTTAATAGGATTAGTGCTATACTCCTGTTAAATACTCAACAAATACCCCCGCGATGAACGGCTTTGCTTTGGGATAAACCAAGGCGAGGTAGAGGGTAGAGACAGGTTCCCTGTGCTGGCCATCAGCTTGCAACAGGGGCTTTTTGAACCAACAAGCCTAAAAAAGGAGCTTGCGATGCGTCTCACTACCAAAGGCCGGTTTGCGGTCACTGCCATGATTGATCTGGCCTTGCGCCAAAACAATGGCCCCGTCACTTTGGCTGCCATTAGCCAGCGTCAGCGTATTTCGCTGTCGTACTTGGAGCAGCTGTTTGGCAAGCTACGCCGCCACGAACTGGTCGAATCGACCCGGGGACCGGGGGGCGGCTATACCCTGGCGCGCAAGGCGGCCGATATCACAGTGGCCGACATCATTGTTTCGGTGGACGAGCCGATTGACTCCACCCAATGTGGCGGTAAAGAAAACTGCCTGGGCGACGCCGGTCGTTGCATGACACACGACCTGTGGGCGGCGCTGAACACGCGCATGGTCGAATTTTTGGACTCTGTCACGCTGCAAAAGCTGGTGGACGAGCAATTGGCCAAGGGGGTGCAGATCGAAGACCGTCCGGCCGTGCGCCGCGCCATCTCGACCACTCCGGTAATCAAGCCGATCCGCGTCAACGCGCCCAATTCGGTGTTTGCCTTGGGCAACGTTTTCGCCAAATCTTGAGTGGTGCCAGCGCCTGCCTCGGCATCGGTGGCCGGGCGGGTGCCTGAGTTTTCACCTATTTTTGTTTTGCCAGCCAAAACCCTTTACTGAGCAGCCATGGATATGACTCCACATTTCCCTATCTACCTTGATTACGGCGCCACGACGCCGGTTGATCAGCGCGTGGTAGACGCCATGATTCCCTGGTTGCGCGAGCATTTCGGTAATGCCGCTTCGCGCAGCCATGCCTGGGGCTGGGAAGCTGAAGAAGCCATTGAAAAAGCCCGCACCCAGGTGGCAGATTTGATCCATGCCGACCCGCGCGAAATTGTCTGGACCAGTGGCGCCACCGAGTCGATCAACTTGGCCTTGAAGGGCGCTGCCCAGTTCTACAAAGGCAAGGGCAAGCACCTGATTACGCTGAAAACCGAGCACAAAGCCGTGCTTGACACGATGCGCGAACTGGAGCGGCAAGGCTTTGAGGTGACGTATCTAGACGTCCAAGCCGACGGCCTGGTGAATATGGATGCGCTCAAGGCCGCTATTCGCCCCGACACCATTTTGATCAGCGTGCTGTTCGTTAACAACGAAATTGGCGTGATCCAAGACGTGGTTGCCATTGGTGCGCTGTGCCGTGAAAAAGCCATTTTGTTCCACGTTGATGCCGCCCAAGCCACCGGCCGGGTCGAGATCGACATGGCTACTTTGCCGATCGACTTGATGAGCATGACAGCGCATAAAACCTACGGTCCCAAGGGCGTGGGTGCGTTGTATGTGCGGCGCAAACCGCGCGTCCGCCTGGAGGCGCAAATCCACGGCGGTGGCCACGAGCGCGGTATGCGTTCGGGCACACTGCCGACGCACCAGATCGTCGGTATGGGCGAGGCCTTCCGCTTGGCTCAATTGGAAATGGTTGAGAGCAACGCCAAGGCGCGTGCCTTGCAGCAGCGCCTGTTAGACGGTTTGAAGGATATCGAACAGGTGTTCATCAACGGCAGCCTAGAGCACCGTGTGCCGCAAAACTTGAACATCAGCTTTAACTATGTCGAGGGCGAGTCGCTGATCATGGGCATCAAAGGCTTGGCGGTATCGTCCGGCTCGGCCTGCACCTCGGCCAGTCTGGAGCCCAGCTATGTGCTGCGCGCCTTGGGCCGCAGCGACGAGTTGGCGCACAGCAGCCTGCGCATGACTATCGGCCGTTTCACGACCGAAGAAGAAATCGACTACGCCATTGCCACCATCCGCGAAAACGTCGCCCGGCTGCGCGAACTCAGTCCGCTGTGGGAAATGTACCAAGATGGCGTGGACATCAGCAGCATCCAGTGGGCAGCGCACTGACTGCGGTTGGATAGCTGCCTGCATTGAACGCATTGACGTATTGAAGAGGAGAACTCCATGGCTTACTCAGAAAAAGTGATCGACCACTACGAAAACCCGCGCAACGTCGGCTCGTTCGACAAGGGCGATGAATCGGTGGGCACCGGCATGGTCGGCGCGCCCGCCTGTGGCGACGTCATGAAACTGCAAATCAAGGTCAACCCGGACACCGGTGTGATCGAAGATGCGCGCTTCAAGACCTATGGCTGTGGCTCGGCCATTGCCTCGTCTTCGCTGGTCACAGAATGGGTCAAGGGCAAGACGCTGGACGAGGCGGCTGCACTGAAAAACAGCACCATTGCTGAAGAATTGGCGCTGCCGCCGGTCAAGATCCACTGCTCCATCCTGGCCGAAGATGCCATCAAGGCCGCAGTGAATGATTACAAGGTGAAGCATGGCGCAGCGGCTGCCACTACTGCCTGAGGACACGCCATGGCTATTACGCTGACTGAAGCAGCGGCGCGGCACGTCAGCCGCTATCTGGCCCGGCGTGGCCAGGGGCTGGGAGTGCGTTTGGGTGTCAAAACCAGTGGTTGCTCCGGTCTGGCTTACAAGCTGGAATACGTGGACCAAGCCGAACCCGAAGACGTGGTGTTTGAAAACCACGGCGTCAAAGTGCTGATCGACCCTAAAAGCCTGGCTTACATTGACGGCACCGAACTCGATTTTGTGCGCGAAGGTCTGAACGAGGGCTTTCGCTTCAGCAACCCCAATGAGCGCGACCGCTGCGGTTGTGGAGAAAGCTTCCGGGTGTGAGTTTGCTGTGCAAGAGCGTGATAACGCTTTTTTGTTCAACCGCCACCGTGCACTGCGCTGGCGGTTTTTTTATGGATCATCCTGGACCCCCTTAGATCACCATGAATCTGCAATCTGACGATTTTGAATTGTTTGGCGTGCCCCGGCACTTTGCCCAGGAGCGCAGCGCACTCGACGCGCGTTGGAAAGAGTTGCAGCGCGAGGTGCATCCCGATCGCTTTGCCGCCCAAGGCGCCGCTGCGCAGCGCGTGGCCATGCAATGGTCGGTGCGCATCAATGAGGCTTATCAGCGCCTGAAAGATCCGCAGCGCCGCGCCGCCTATTTGTGTGAACTGCACGGTGCGCCCATCCGCGCCGAAGACAACACCGCCATGCCGGCAGAATTTTTGATGCAGCAAATGGAGTGGCGGGAAGCCCTGGAAGATGCCGACAGCGTCTCTGCCGTGGACGCGCTGGCGGCCCAGGTGCAGCAGGCGCGCAGTGCGGCGCTGGAGCGTTGCGCCGCCTTGATCGATACGCACGGCGATTTTGCGGGTGCTGCCCAGCAGGTCAGAGCCCTCATGTTCATTGCGCGTTTTGCCCAGGACATCGGGCAGCGTCAGGATCAACTGGGACAATAGGCCTCTTTGCCTCTCACTTATAAAATCCATGGCGCTGTTGCAGATCTCCGAACCCGGCCAGTCTCCCGACCCGCACCAACGGCGCATTGCCGTGGGCATTGACCTTGGCACCACGCATTCTCTGGTCGCCGCTGTACGCAACGGGGTGGCCGAATGCCTGGCCGATGACCAGGGCCGTGTGCTTCTTCCTTCCATCGTGCGCTACCTGGCCGATGGCAAACGCCAGATCGGCCATGAAGCGGCCGCGCAGCAGCAGCACGATGCACACAACACCATCGCCTCGGTCAAACGCCTGATGGGCCGCGGTCTGGGTGATATTGCCGATCGGAAAAAGCTGCCCTACGATTTGGTCGGAGCCGACACCGCGGGCGCACCCGCCAGCGGCATGGTCAGCGTCGTGACGGCGGGCGGCACCAAGTCGCCGGTGGAGGTCAGCGCCGACATTCTGGCCACGCTGCGCTACCGTGCGGAAGATACCTTCAACGATGACCTGTACGGTGCTGTCATCACCGTTCCGGCCTACTTTGACGATGCCCAACGCCAAGCTACCAAAGATGCGGCACAACTGGCCGGCATTCATCTGCTGCGCCTGATCAACGAACCCACGGCGGCGGCGATTGCTTATGGCCTGGACAACGCCAGCGAAGGCGTTTACGCCGTGTACGACTTGGGCGGCGGCACTTTTGATATTTCGATCCTGCGCCTGACGCAGGGCGTGTTTGAAGTGATTGCTACCGGCGGCGACTCGGCCCTGGGCGGCGACGACTACGACAGTGCGCTGGCCGATTGGGTGTTACAGCAACTGGGTCTGAGCGCCCAGACTGCGGCCGACAAAGCCGCCGTGCGCCTAGCCGCACGGGCCTGTAAAGAAGCCTTGACTACTACTGAAACAGTAGCTTATAGCGCTTGTCTGGCGGGCGTTACAGCCCGTTTTGATGTAAAAAAAGACGATTTTGATGCTGCCACTGCGCACCTGACGGCGCGTTCACTGGCCGCCGTGCGGCGTGCACTGCGCGATGCTGAACTCACGCCGGGCGAAGTGCAGGGCGTGGTGATGGTGGGCGGCTCCACCCGGATGCCGCAGGTGCTGCAGGCCGTGGGCGCATTTTTTGACCGGGCGCCGCTGACCAATCTGAATCCCGATGAAGTGGTGGCTTTGGGCGCCGCGCTGCAAGCCAATCAGCTGGCCGGCAACAATACCGCCGGCGATCTGCTGTTGCTGGACGTGATTCCGCTGTCGCTGGGCGTGGAAACCATGGGTGGCCTGGTCGAGCGCATCGTGGCACGCAACGAAACCATTCCGACTGCCAAGGCGCAAGACTTCACCACCTACCAGGATGGCCAGACCGCGCTGGCCATCCATGTGTTGCAAGGCGAGCGCGATTTGGTGCAAGACTGCCGTAGCTTGGCGCGCTTTGAGTTGCGCGGCATTCCACCGATGGCCGCCGGGGCTGCACGCATCCGCGTCACTTTTACCGTCGATGCCGATGGCCTGCTGAGCGTCAATGCCAAAGAGTTGGTCAGCGGTGTCGAAGCCCGCATTGACGTCAAGCCTTCGTATGGCCTGAGCGATGCGCAAATTGCCCAAATGTTGCAAGACGGTTTTGCCACGGCGACCCAAGACATCCAGGCGCGCGCCCTGGCCGAAGCGGGCGTCGATGCGGATCGCCTGCTGATTGCTACGCAAAGTGCGCTCAATGCAGATGGCGATTTGCTCGACAGCGCCGAGCGCACCGCCGTGGACGCACTGATGGCCGAGTTGCGTAGCCTGCGCAGCAAGGGCAGCACTAGCGAAAGTGGTATTGATGCCGCTACGCTGGAAGCCGCGACGCAAGCCCTGGCCAAAGGCACGGAACTCTTTGCCGCAGAGCGCATGAACCGTGGCATTCGCCAGGCGCTGGCCGGTAAAAACGTGCAATCCCTCTAAACCACTTCACCTATAACAAGAACGACGCCATGCCCGTCATCAAAATCCTGCCCCACCCTGAATACTGTCCCGACGGCGCTGAAATTACCGCCCCGGCGGGTACGTCGATTTGCGAAGCGCTGCTAGAAAACAAAATCAATATCGAGCACGCTTGCGATATGAGTTGTGCTTGCACCACTTGTCACGTCATCGTGCGCGAGGGTTTGAATTCGCTCAATGACGCCGAGGAAGAAGAAGAAGACCTGCTCGACCGCGCTTGGGGATTGGAGCCCCAGTCGCGCCTGTCGTGCCAAGCGATCTTGGCGGCGAAAGATGTGGTGATTGAAATTCCCAAATACACCATCAACCACGCCAAAGAAAACCACTGACATGAGCCGGCAGATTTTTCTCGATACCGAAACCACTGGCCTGTCGGCGGAAGGGGGTGATCGCATCATTGAAATTGGCTGCGTGGAGATGGTGGCGCGCAAACCCACCGGCAACAACCGGCACTTCTATCTCAACCCAGGACGCGACAGTCACCCCGATGCGCTGCGCGTCCACGGCATCACCAGCGAATTTTTGCAAGACAAGCCCCAATTTGCGGTGGTGGCGGAGGATCTACTGGAGTACCTGCAAGGGGCCGAGGTGATCATCCACAACGCGGCTTTTGACCTGGGATTTTTGAACAAAGAGCTGGAGCTGATCGCCCGCCCGCCCTTAAAAACCTTTATCGGCAACGTCATCGATACCTTGGTCATGGCCAAGGAGATGTACCCCGGCAAGCGCAATTCCCTCGATTCGCTGTGTGACCGGCTGGGAGTCGATAACTCGGGCCGCACGCTGCATGGTGCGCTGCTCGATGCCGAATTGCTGGCCGAGGTGTATATCTGCCTGACGCGTGGCCAAGAAGCCTTGCTGATCGCCGATGACGAGGGTGAAGACGCCAACGGTGTGAGCGTGCCGCGCATGGACTTGCGCGGTATCGCCTTGCAAGTACTGCAGGCCAATGCAGCCGAATGCGCCGCCCACGCGCAGATGCTGGAGCAACTGGACAAGGCCAGCGGCGGTAAAACAATTTGGCGCAGCGCGCAAAGCGGCGAGAAAGCTGTGCCATAATTTGAGGCTTGCGAAAAATGCAGACGGGTGATTAGCTCAGCGGTAGAGCACTGCCTTCACACGGCAGGGGTCACATGTTCGATCCATGTATCACCCACCAATTTTGCGTCGCAACTCCTGTATTCGGGCTCTTCCCGTTTATCGGGTCGTTAACTCAGCGGTAGAGTGCCACCTTCACACGGTGGAAGCCAGTGGTTCGATCCCACTACGACCCACCAAATCCAAAACAGATTTTTCGCGCCACGCCCGCCAGTGACTACTTGACGGGCTTTTTTCGTGCACGATGCGTTGGCGCCAGCACCCTCGACAAGCCCCAGCCTCTTCAATGCATCCCTTTCATGGCACACCGCGCTCTTTCGACACCGCCACGCCTTCGTTTTGATCGACTCGATGCCCTGCGCGGCTTGGCCATGGTGTGGATGACCCTGTTTCATTTTTGTTTTGACCTGAGCTATCTAGGTTACTGGTCGCAAGACTTTCTTGCTGATCCAGTCTGGACGCTGCAGCGCACGGCCATCGTCAGCCTGTTTTTGTTCTGCGCCGGCTTGGGGCAGGCGGTGACCTTGCAGCAAGTCCAAGGATGGGCGCGTTTTGCCCGGCGCTGGGTGCAGATTGCCGGCTGTGCGCTGCTGGTCAGCGTAGGCTCGTGGTGGATGTTTCCGCACAGTTTCATTTATTTTGGTGTGTTGCATGGCATGGTGGTGATGCTGCTGCTGGCACGCGCTACGGCCGGTTGGGGCCGCTGGCTGTGGCTGGCGGGTGGCGTGGCGCTTTTGCTGCCTTGGGCTGCACACTGGGCGTTGTCCGGGCCTTGGGTGCAATGGGCCATTGACTTCAATGCCAACTCTCTGAACTGGCTGGGGCTGGTGTCGCGCAAGCCCTTTACCGAAGACTATGTGCCGGTGTTGCCGTGGCTGGGCGTGATGTGGTGGGGGCTGGCAGCCGGTCAATGGCTGCTGCTCCACAGGCCGTGCTGGCTACAAGGTGCGCTGCCGCCAGCGTTACAACCACTGCAGCCGCTGGCGACGTTAGGCCGCTGGAGTCTGAGCTACTACCTACTGCACCAGCCCGTGCTGCTGGGCGTGTTGTTCGCTGGGGGCTGGGCTCTTGGGCGCGCACCATGAAAAAACGCGGCCGAAGCCGCGTTGTGGTGGTGCTGCGGTGAGTGCTAGGCGCTGTCCCACCGGCAAGGTTGACTCGATTTAATCGACCTTGGCCTTGCTGCGCAGGTCTTCTTGGAATTTTGACAATTTTTGTTGTTGCAGTTGCTGAGCAATCTGGGGCTTGACTTCGTCGAGCTTAGGCAATTGTGCTTCGCGCACGTCGTCCAAGCGAATGATGTGCCAGCCAAACTGGGTCTTGATCGGCGTTTGCGTCATTTGGCCTTTGCCCAGTTTGACCAGGGCTTCGGTGAATTCTGAGACGTAGCTGCTGGGGTTGGCCCAATCGAGGTTGCCACCATTGGCACCAGAGGCTGGATCTTTCGATTGTTTTTTGGCAATGTCAGCGAACTTTGCGCCCTTTTTGATGGAGGCAATGATCGCCTTGGCCTGGTCTTCTTTTTCTACCAGGATGTGGCTGGCTTTGTATTCTTTGCCGCTGCTGGCGGCGGCAAATTTGTCGTATTCGGCCTTGATTTCGGCGTCGGTGACGAGATTTTTTGTCTGGTAATCGTTAAACAGTTCGCGGATCAGGATGGTCTGGCGGGCCAGTTCCATTTGTGCTTTGTAATCGCTCGAAGTTTCGAGGCCGCGCTTTTGCGCTTCCTGCATGAAAATTTCACGGGCGATGATTTCTTCCTTGATCTGGCCTTCGATTTCTGGGGTAATTTTGCGGCCTGAACGCTCTACCTGTTGCTTAAGCACTTCAATGCGCTCTTTGGGAATGGGTTTGCCGTTGACGATGGCCACATTCTGGGCCAGAACCGGCAGGGCCACAGAGCCCAATAAAGCGGCGGCGACAAGGCCGGACAGAAGCTGTTTCTTCATTCGAAATCCAAAATAAGAGAGATGAGAGTGCAGGTTAATTGCCGGTAAGCAAGAGTGCTTTCAAGGGGGCCTGATCAGAGAATTTCTATCGCAATGGCATGGGCGCCGCGGTCAATAAATTCTTGCAGCGCATCATACACAAGGCGGTGCTGGCGCACGCGTGCCAAACCGGTAAAGGAAGGTGACGCGATACGTACTCGAAAGTGGGTGCCAAAACCGGTGCCGTTGGCACCAGGGTGTCCAGCGTGGAGATGGCTTTCGTCCAGCACTTGCAGCGTGGTCGGGGTCAGCGTCGTGCGCAGGCTGCGCTCCATGGCCGGAGCGATGAGGGCGTTGCTGTGGGCGTCGGTGGCAGGGTCGAGGTCGGGGTAGCTCATGCTTGGGGGTCCTTGGCGTTGGCGGTAGTGTTGTCGGTGTCCTTGACATAGCGGCCCAGGAACAAAGCCTGTGCAATGACAAAGGCAAACATCAGCCCCATGCCGCCAAACAGTTTGAAGTTGACCCAGGTGTTGGTGTCAAAGTTGTAGGCCACCCACAGGTTGAGTACGCCCATGACAGCAAAAAAGCCTGTCCAGCCCCAGTTCATGGCGCGCCAGGCGGATTCGGGCAGTTCCATTTGCGCACCCATCAGGCGCTTAATCAGGTTAACGCGGAAAAACACTTGGCCGATCAGCAAGGCACCACCCATCACCCAGTACAGCACCGTGGGCTTCCATTTGATGAAGTTCTCGCTGTGAAAGTAGATGGTGGCACTGCCCAGCACCGTCACCAACGCCAAGCTGACCCACAGCATGGTGTCCACCTTGCGGCCCTTCGCCTTGATCCAGAGGATTTGTGCCAGCGTGGCTACGATGACCACCACGGTGGCTAGCAGTACCGGTGCTTCGGCCATGCCGACCACGCCGCCGGCGACCATAAAGCCCAGCCATTCAGTGGCGGTGCTGGCGGCCCATTCCTTGTGGCCGTCGGCGTACTTGAACATGCCGAAGAAAAGGGCAATCGGCAAAAAGTCAAACAATATTTTCATCGAGCGATTATCACCAAGAGCCAGGCCGGCAAGTACGGTCGGCGTAATCCGGTTGGTAACGGTTTCACCGGGGGGTGAAATCCAGCGCGGCGGAATTCATGCAGTAGCGCAGGCCGGTGGGCGTGGGGCCGTCGGGGAAGACGTGGCCCAGATGGGCACCGCACTGGGTGCAGACGGTTTCGGTGCGCACCATGCCGTGCGCGCGATCGACGTTTTCAGTGATGGCATCGCCATTTGCTGTTTCTGAGAAGCTCGGCCAGCCGCAGCCGGCATCGAATTTGGTTGCCGATTCGAACAATTTGGCGCCGCAGCAGACGCAGTGGTAGCTGCCGTCCGCCCATTGACTGTTGTATTTGCCGGTGAACGGGCGCTCGGTGGCCGCATGGCGCGTCACTTGCAGAGCGCCCGGTTCGGCGCCTTTGTCCTGCAGTACGGTCTGCCATTGGGCCTCGGTTTTTTGAATGGGAAAGGTCATGATGAGCAGCTGATGGAAATGGTGGACGCCCAATCGGGCGGAAAGTCGGCATAGGCTTCAAAGCCCGGATGCTCGTCAAATGGGCGTGCCAACAGGGTTTGCAAGGTCTGCAGTTCCGACAGGTCGCCTTGCTGCGCGGCGCGAATGGCTTGTTCCCCCAAATGGTTGCGCAAAATGAAGCGGGGATTGGTTTTTAGCATCAAATCGGCCGCTAGCCCTTTATCAGTAAGCGCTAGCAGCTCTTGATACGATAGCAGCCAAACATCCAGTGCAGCGCGGTCAGCAAACAGGTCACGCACCGGTTCAAAGTTGTGCTGTGCCACGGCGTGCGACAGACGGCGCCAGAAGATGGTGTAGTCCACGCCGTTCTCGACCAGCAGGCGCAGCCCGTTGTCCATCACATCGGCCTCGCCCGTCTGGGCGCTGGACAGACCCAGCTTGGCGCGCATCAGCGCCATGAACTCCGCCGGAAAGCGGGTGCGATAAGAATCCAGCGCTGCCATGACCACGGCTGGCGCACCGATCAGCGGTTGCAGTGCCTGACCCAGGCGCAGCAGATTCCAGTAAACGACGTTGGGTTGGCGATCAAAGGCGTAGCGCCCCTGCGTGTCGCTGTGGTTGCAGATGTGGTTGGGCACAAAGGCATCCAAAAACTGGAAAGGCCCGTAATCGATGGTCAGACCCAGAATGCTCATGTTGTCGGTGTTGAGCACGCCGTGGCAAAAGCCCACCGCCTGCCACTGCGCGGCCAGCGTGGCAGTGCGCTCGCTGACGGCCTGCAGCAGGGTGGCGTAGGCGTTTCCCTGGAATTCGCTGCTCTTGCGGCACGCTGGGTAGTGCCGGTCGATGACATAGTCGGCCAGTTGGCGCAGCTCAAGCAATTGGTTGCGCGAGGCAAAATGCTCGAAATGGCCAAAGCGGATGAAGCTGGGTGCGGTGCGGGTGACGACGGCGGAGGTCTCGATAGTTTCGCGCCGCACCGGGTTGGGCGAGCCAGTGACGCACAGCGCACGCGTCGTGGCAATGCCCAGCGCGTGCATGGCTTCGCTGCATAAAAATTCGCGGATGCTGGAGCGCAGCACCGCCCGACCATCGCCCATGCGCGAGTACGGTGTCAGGCCACTGCCTTTGAGCTGTACCTCGGTGCCGGCAGCGGTTTCGCCTAGCAATATCGCGCGGCCGTCGCCCAGCTGGCCGGCCCAGACACCAAATTGGTGGCCGCTATAGACACTGGCCAGCGGATCGGTGCCGGCCAAGCGCTGGTTGCCCGAGAACACTTGCAACGCTGCGTCGGAATGGAACCAGTCCAGATCCAGCCCCAACTCCTGCGCCAGCCCGTCATTGCGCCCGACCCAGTGCGGTGCGGGCAGCGGCGTCGGGGCCAGACGGGTAAAAAACGCCGGGCTAAGCGCCGAAAAAGTGTTGTTCCAAGCCAGACCGCAGTCGGCGGCTACAGCATCGTGGACGTGTAAATTCATTTTTTCATTGTCCCGCAGACGACATGGCCCAGTGCGGGCAGGGCCATGCGGGTGCGCGGCGCTGTCGATCCGGCGACACAATGCGGTGGATTGGTAAAGCAACTAAAGGAGCACCTATGCTGGGTTTGATGCAGAGTCAGCCATTGCTGATTTCGTCGTTGATGGAGTTTGCTGCGCGCCACCATGGTGATGGCGAGATCGTCTCGCGCCGGGTCGAAGGCGATATCCACCGCTACACCTACCGCGACTTGGCCGCACGCGCCAAGCGCTTGGCCCATGCGCTGGACGCCCTGCCACTGGCATTTGGCGACCGTGTCGGCTCGCTGGCCTGGAACGGCTACCGCCACATGGAGATGTACTTTGGCGTCAGCGGCTCGGGACGGGTGCTGCACACCATCAATCCGCGCTTGCACCCCGACCAAATTGCCTGGGTCATGAACCACGCCGAAGACCAAGTGCTGTGTTTTGAACTCAGCTTTTTGCCGCTGGTGCAGGCGGTGCACAAAAAGTGCCCGATGGTCAAAAAGTGGGTGATGCTGTGCGACGCCGACAAGCTACCCGCCGACAGCGGCATTCCGGGGCTGGTCAGCTACGAAGACTGGATTGGCGCTTACCCGGACACTTATGTGTGGCCGCAGTTTGATGAAAATACCGCCTCCAGCATGTGCTACACCAGCGGCACTACCGGCGACCCCAAGGCGGCGCTCTACAGCCACCGCTCGACCACGCTGCACGCGTATGCCGCTGCGCTGCCGGATGTCATGTGCATCTCGGCACGCGACGCGGTGCTGCCGGTGGTGCCGATGTTCCACGTCAACGCTTGGGGCATTCCGTACTCGGCGGCACTGACCGGTTGCAAACTGGTGTTGCCCGGCCCGGCCATGGATGGCCAATCGATCTATGAGCTGATGGAAGCCGAACAGGTGACCTATGCCGCCGGCGTACCGACGGTGTGGCAGATGCTGCTGAGCTACATCGGGCCCAAGGGCTTGAAATTCTCCAGTCTCAAGCGCACCGTGATTGGCGGCTCGGCCTGTCCGCCGGCGATGATTACGGCTTTTCAGGAAGGCTACGGCGTCGAAGTGCTGCACGCCTGGGGCATGACCGAAATCAGCCCGCTGGGCACCCTGTGTACGCTGAAGAACAAGCAACTCAAGCTGCCCAAAGACGAGCAGATGAAAATCCTGCAAAAGCAGGGCCGGGCCATTTATGGCGTGGACATGAAAATCGTCAATGGCGAGGGCCAAGAGTTGCCGTGGGATGGAAAAACCTATGGCGACCTGATGGTCAAGGGGCCGTGGATTTTGGACACTTATTACAAAGGCAGCAGCCCGCTGGTGGCCGACGAGTACGGCCAGCGCTGGTTCCCTACGGGCGATGTGGCGACCATCGACCCCGACGGCTTCATGCAGATCACCGACCGCACCAAGGACGTGATCAAGTCCGGCGGTGAGTGGATCAGCTCCATCGACATTGAAAACATTGCCATGGGTCACCCGTCGGTGGCCATGGCTGCCTGCATTGGGATGCCGCACCCCAAGTGGGACGAGCGCCCGATTGTGGCGGTGGCGTTGAAAGCCGGTGCGCAGGTGACGCGTGAGGAGCTGCTGCAGTTCTACGAAGGCAAAATCGCCAAGTGGCAAATCCCCGATGACGTGGTGTTTGTCGATGCCATCCCCATCGGCGCCACCGGCAAAATGCTCAAGGTCAGACTGCGTCAGGAGCTTAAAGATTACGTCCTGCCGACGCTGTAAATGCTGGCTACGCTAAAGCGTTGACTCCTCTTAGGCCCGATACTCCATCGGGCCTTTTTAATTTTGTCGTGACTATTGTTTGATGAACGCTGAGTTTTTTGTGATCGCCCTGCTCAATGGCGTTAGCTATGGACTGCTGCTGTTCATGCTCAGTTCGGGGCTGACGTTGATTTTCAGCATGATGGGCGTGCTCAATTTTGCGCACACCAGCTTCTACATGTTGGGCGCGTACTTGGCTTACAGCCTGTCGGGCGTGGTTGGTTTTTGGCCGGCACTGGTGCTGGCGCCTTTGATGGTGGGCGTGCTGGGTGCGCTGTTTGAGCGCTACAGCCTGCGCCGCGTCCATAAATTTGGCCATGTGGCCGAGCTGCTGGTGACGTTTGGCCTGTCTTACCTGATTTTGGAAGTGGTGCAGCTGATCTGGGGGCGCGGCACGGTGCCCTATAGCCTACCGACGCAACTGCAAGGGCCGCTGTTTACGTTGTATGGCACGCAGTTTCCCAAGTCACGCGCCTTCATCATGCTGGTGGCGCTGGCGATGCTGGCGGCCGTGTGGTGGTTGCTGACACGCACTCGCATTGGCCTGGTCATACAAGCCGCCCTGCAACACCCCGACATGCTGCAAGCGCTGGGCCACAACGTGCCGCGCGTGTTTATGAGCGTGTTTGGCGGCGGCTGCGCGCTGGCGGCGCTGGCGGGCGTGATTGGCGGCAATACCTACCTTACCGAGCCAGCGATGGCCGGCTCGGTCGGCTCCATCATCTTTGTGGTGGTGGTGGTCGGCGGCATCGGCTCGCTGGCCGGGGCGTTTCTGGCTTCGCTGTTGATTGGCTTGGTGCAAACCTTTGCGGTGGCGATGGACGGCATTGCTGCACAAATGGCGCCGATCCTGCCGTACCTGCTATTGGTTTTGATGTTGATTTTTCGCCCCCAAGGCTTGCTGGGCGCGCGGGATGACTGAGGTCGTCGCTGCACCGGCGTCCTTGAATGGGCGTCGCTGGCTGGTCTGGAGCTTGTTCGTGCTGTGGCTAGTGGTGGCGCCGCTGCTGTTCCCCAGCAGCTTGGCGCGCAGCATCTTGGCACAAATCGGCTACCTCGGCATCATTTGCCTGAGCTACAACCTCTTGCTCGGCCAAGGCGGCATGCTCAGCTTTGGCCATGCGGTGTATACCGGGCTCGGCTCTTTCATAGCCATTCACGCGATGAACTGGGCGGGCCAAGGCACGCTGATGATTCCGTTGGTCTGGGTGCCGCTGGTTGGCGGGCTGGCCGGCTTGCTGTGTGCGGCGCTGCTGGGCTTTGTCAGTACGCGCAAGTCAGGGACCACCTTTGCCATGATTACTTTGGGCATGGGCGAACTGGTGGCAGCGATGGCGCTGATGTTTCCGCAGGTGTTTGGCGGCGAGGGCGGCATTACCGCCAACCGCGTGTACGGCGCGGGGTTCTTTGGCTTTCGCTTTGGACCAGGGCTGCAGGTGTATTACCTGATTTCCGTCTATACCTTCGTCTGCACCGCCGCCATGTTTGCCTTTACCGGCACGCCGCTGGGGCGTTTGTTGAACGCCGTGCGCGACAACCCTGAGCGCGTGGCCTTTATTGGCTACAACCCGCAGCACGTGCGTTATGCCGCATTCATCATCGCAGGCTTCTTTGCCGGCGTGGGTGGTGCGTTAGCAGCTATCCATTTTGAAATAGTCACTGGCGCCGACAGCTTCAGCATGGCACGCTCGGGCAGTTTTTTGCTGTTCACCTTTTTGGGTGGTTCCACCTTCTTTTTTGGCCCGTTGATCGGTGCGGCGCTGTTGGTGCTGGGTTCAGTGCTGCTGTCTGAGTGGACGCAGGCCTGGCTGCTGTACCTGGGGTTGGTGTTTTTGTGCATGGTGATGTACGCACCCGGTGGTATGGCCAGTTTGATCGTGTTGCAGTGGCGCGCGCTCCAGCGTGGTGAGCTGCGCGGCAGGATGCCGGCTTACTTTGCGCTGGGCGCCGCCTTGCTGCTGGCGCTGCTGGGCGCGGCGTGCTTGGTGGAGATGACCTACCACCTGCAACGCAACGCCATCGAGGGACCGGAGCTGCCATTTTTCGGCATCACGCTGGACGCCAGCGCGCCGCTCAGTTGGTGGGGTGCGGCTGGACTGATGTTGACCGGCTTGGGCCTGTTTGCGCTAGGGCGGCGTAAATCATGACGAACACTCCCCCGCTAGCGCTGGAACTGCGCAACGTCCACAAGCGCTTTGGCCAAACCGACATCATCCGTGGCACCGACTTGGCGATCGCGCCCGGTGAGCGCGTGGCGCTGATTGGCCCGAATGGCGCCGGCAAATCGACGCTGTTCAACCTGATCAGCGGCCGCTTTGCTCCCAGCAGCGGACAAATTTTTCTCAACGGCCAGCGCATCGACGGCAAGCAACCGTTTGAAATCAACCGCCTCGGCCTGTCGCGCAGTTTCCAAATCACGCACTTGTTTGCTGGCCTGAGCGTGTTTGACAACCTGCGCTGCGCCATCCTGTGGAGCTTGGGTTACCGCTACAGCTTCTTGCGCTTTCTGGCCCATTTACACGACGTCAATGCCCGCGCCCGCCAACTGATGGCGCAAATTCGCCTCGACACCCGGCGCAACGTGTTGGCCGCCAATCTGACCTACGCCGAGCAGCGTGCGCTAGAAATTGGCGTCACCATCGCCGGCAACGCCCCGGTCATCCTGCTGGACGAGCCGACGGCCGGCATGTCGCGCAGCGAAACCACGCGTTTTATCCAGCTGATCAAAGAAGTCACCGAAGGGCGCACCCTGCTGACGGTGGAGCACGACATGGGCGTGGTGTTTGGGCTGGCCGACAAGATTGCGGTGCTGGTCTACGGTCAAATTATTGCCTTTGACACCCCCGACAAAGTGCGCGCCAACTCGCGCGTGCAAGAGGCTTATCTGGGTTCGGTGGTCGCCGACGCACCAGCCGAAGGTTACTTACATGTTAGAAATTAAAAATTTCTATGCCGGTTACGGCCAAAGCCAAGTGCTGCACGGCGTAACGGGTGTGGTGCAACCGGGTGAAATCGTCGCCCTGTTGGGACGTAACGGCTCAGGCCGCTCCACACTGGCCAAGGCCATCATGGGCTTGGTCGATTGGCAGGGCACGCTGCGCTGGCAGGGCCAGAGTCTGCAAGGCAAACAGACCTGCGACATCGCCTACCTCGGCATCGGTTACGTGCCCGAAAGCCGTGATGTTTTCCCCACACTCACCGTCGAACAAAACCTGTTGCTCGGACAAAAGAGCCACCACAAAAACAGCCGCTGGACGCTGCAGGACATGTACCAAATGTTCCCGCGCCTGCACGAGCGCCAGCACACCGCCGCTGGCGTGCTCTCGGGCGGCGAGCAGCAAATGCTGACGCTGTGCCGCACGCTGATGGGCGACCCTGAGCTGATGCTGATTGATGAGCCGACCGAAGGGCTGGCGCCGAAGCTGGTCGAGTTGGTCGGCGGCTATTTACAAGCGTTGAAAGCACGCGGCATTGCAGTGTTGTTGATTGAGCAAAAACTCACCATTGCCCTGACCGTCTCCGACCGCGTGCTGGTAATGGGGCGCGGCAGCATCGTCTTTGACGGCACGCCGGCCCAGTTGCGCGCCAACCCGTCGGTGCGGCAAGAGTGGCTCGAAGTCTGACCAGCACGCCCGAGACACTGGACGCTGACGCGCTGGCCTTGGCCGAGCGGGTGGCCGATGTGCGTCCGCTGCCGTCGGTGCGCCATCTGACCGCCGCGCCCCCAGCTGGCGGCGCTGCCTACTTTGTCCAAGCGCGCAGCCGCGCCCAAGCACAGGCGCCGCACTTGCCAGCGCCGCTGCGCTGCATCGATGCTGTCGAAGCTGCCACCCAGCGCTCCCTGGCCGACGGCTTGCTGTTCGAGCGTGAACTGTTCTTGCAATTGCTCGCGTCCAGCGAATCGCGTGCGCTGCGCCACCTGTTCCTAGCTGAGCGCGCTGCCGCCAAAATTCCCGATGTACCGGCCAATACGCCCCAGCGCAACATCCAGTCGGTGGCGGTGATTGGCGCCGGCACCATGGGCAGCGGCATTGCCATGTGCTTCCTCAACGCCGGCCTCCCCGTCGTGCTGCTGGAGACGCAGCAGTCCGCGCTGGATCGGGGCCGTGCGCTCATCGACAAAAATTACGCCACCCAAGTCAGCAAAGGCAAGCTGACCCAGGCACGCTACGAGCAGCGCATGGCCTTACTGTCAGGCACGCTGGACTACGGTGATCTGCGCCATGCCGACTTGGTGATCGAAGCAGTGTTTGAGGACATCGGCGCCAAAGAAGCGGTGTTTCGCCAACTGGATGCGGTCTGCAAGCCCGGTGCCATCTTGGCCAGCAATACCTCGACACTGAATATCGACCAAATAGCGGCCTTCACCCAGCGTCCGCAAGATGTACTCGGCCTGCATTTTTTCAGCCCGGCACAGGTGATGAAGCTGCTGGAAGTGGTGCGCGGCGCGCGCACTGCGCCCGAGGTGCTGGCCACCGTGATGGCGCTGGCTAAAACTATTCGTAAAACTGCCGTGGTGTCGGGTGTGTGCGATGGCTTTATCGGCAACCGCATGATTGAGCAATACCTGCGCCAAGCAGGCTTTTTGCTCGATGAGGGCTGCACGCCAGCCCAGGTCGATCAGGCGATGGAAGCGTTTGGCATGGCGATGGGGCCGTTTCGCATGAGCGACCTGAGCGGCAATGACATCGGCTGGGCCATCCGCCAGCGTCGCTACCAAGAGCAACCGGACAAAAAATACAGCCGCACCGCCGATTTGCTGTGCGAGCAAGGACGCTTCGGGCAAAAAACCGGCGCTGGCTGGTACGACTACGTAGCCGGCCAGCGCGAGGCCTTGCCCAGCGCCGCCGTGCTGCAGCTGATTGAGCAACACCGCAGGGCCTTGGGCATCACACCGCGCACCATTACCGATGAAGAAATCGTCCAGCGCCTGGTGTTCAGCCTGGTCAACGAGGCCGCGCGCATCCTGGAGGAAGGCATTGCCAACAAGGCCAGCGACATCGACGTGGTGTATATCTTTGGCTACGGTTTCCCGGTTCACCGCGGTGGACCGCTGCACTATGCCCATGAAGTGGGTTTGCACACGGTGCTGCAGACCATGCAGCACTTTGCCCTCAATCCGCTGGACGACGCTGCGTTCTGGCAGCCTGCCGCCTTGCTGGCTCGTTTGGCTGCGCAGGACCAAACCTTTGCCTGAGTTGGGTAAACCACCCCTGCAACCCCCGGCCCTGTCATTCACTGGCATGATTCGGGAAAACCCTTGGTGGCATGTGGCGCACTGGGGATGGCGCCTCTGCAAGGGGTAAAGAAAGGTTTCTGGTTTTGGCTTTGCCGCATTTCAAACTTGATTACAACCCGGCCCTGGATGGGCTGCGCGGCGTGGCCATCGTACTGGTGCTGCTGTCGCACGCCCATGTGCCGCTGTTTAACGGGGCATTTTTTGGCGTGGACCTGTTTTTCGTCCTCAGCGGGTTTCTGATCACCTCGCTGCTGCTGATCGAGCACCAAGCCCACGGACGCCTGCAGTACTGGCGCTTTTACCGGCGCCGCTTTTTTCGCCTGATGCCAGCGCTGGCGCTGTTTTTGCTTGCCTACTGTTTGTTGGCGCCGCTGCTGTGGCCGGGGCTGGACGACGTCTATCAGGACGCTTTGGTATCCATCCTGTACTTGGCCGATTACGGTATCGCCTTTTTTGACAGTCCGGAAACCTTGCTGCATATGTGGTCGCTGTCGGTGGAAGAGCACTTCTATCTGATCTGGCCGCCGCTGCTGGTGCTGCTGCGCCGCTCCCGTGGTGCGGTGTGGCGCCCGATTGCCTTGCTGTATCTGCTCAGCTGGTTGTGGCGCATTTTGTGGGTGGCGCAAGACCAGCAGTTTTACGAAATCTTTTTTCGCTTCGACACCCGCGCTTCGGGTTTGCTGGCGGGAGCCTTGCTGGCGGCGCTGATGGTGGAAAAGCCGCACTGGATCAAGTGGTTGCGCGCCCGCATGTCCTACGCCATGTGGTTGCCGCTGTCCATTCCGCTGCTGATGGAGTTAGGCTGGGATAACCAGAGCGCCATGGTGTGGGGCCTCACAGTGGTCGAATTGGCAGCGGTGGTGCTGCTGGTGGCCGTACAGCAGCGCTCGGGGCTGGTGTACGACATGCTCAATGCCCCCGTGCTGGTGCGGCTGGGCACGCTGTCCTATGGCATCTATCTGTGGCATTACCCGGTGGTGCGTTACCTGCGCGCTGACTACGCCTGGCCGGTGGTGGTAGTGCTGGGCTTGCTGATCTCGACCGCGCTGTCGGCCTTGTCGTTCTACACCCTGGAGCGCTGGGCCATGCGCTATCGCGATGGCGGCGATCGCCCCGAGGTGGGCAAGAATTTGACGCCTGCGGGCACGCGGGAGCCGGCAGGGGCCAGCAACAGGATGCCTGCACCCTCGGCGCTGGTGGGCGTGCTGCGTTAATCGCTGTCCGCCGTCCGCCATCTCCCAAGTGACAGGCTCGGTGCACGCTCCAGCACACAATGAGCGCAGCCACACCACCACCCCAGGAGACACGCCCATGACCCGTACCATCCAGCAATTGTTTGATCTGTCCGGCAAGACCGCCCTGGTGACCGGCGGTTCGCGTGGCCTGGGACTGCAGCTGGCGCAGGCGCTGGGCGAAGCCGGCGCGCGCATCATGCTCAGTGCGCGCAAGGCGTCTGAACTGGAAGAGGCTACGGCCACGTTGCAGGCAGCGGGCATCGATGCCCGCTGGGTGGTGGCCGACTGCGCCAGCCAGGAAGACATAGGCCACTTGGTGGACGAAACCTTGCAGCGCATGGGTGACATCGACATTCTGGTCAACAACGCCGGTGCCGCTTGGGGCGCGCCGGCCGAAGACCATCCGATCGAAGCCTGGGACAAGGTCATGAACCTCAATGTGCGCGGCTATTTTCTGCTCAGCCAGCAGGTGGCTCGGCGCAGCATGATCGCCCGGCGCAGTGGCAGCATCATCAATTTGGCCTCGATTGCCGGCCTGGGTGGCAACCCCGCCGGCATGAACACCATCGCTTACAACACCTCCAAGGGCGCTGTGCTCAACTTCACGCGCGCGCTGGCGGCTGAATGGGGCAAGTACAACATCCGCGTGAATGCGATCTGTCCGGGCTTCTTTCCCAGCCGCATGACGCTGGGCACGCTCAAGGCCCTGGGCGAAGAAACCCTGGCCGCCCATGCCCCGCTAGGCCGATTGGGTGATGACGAGGATTTGAAAGGCCTGTGCGTGCTGTATGCATCCGACGCCGGCAAGCACATCACCGGCCAATGGCTGGCAGTGGACGGCGGCGTGAGTGTGGTGACCGGCGGCTGAAGCGCAACGCAAAGGCACGCTGTGGATTCTCCATCGCGGTTAATATATGAGTAAAAATGCCCTCTAGCGCTTTACCAGTAAGCGCTTATAGCTATCTTATTTGAAGTAAAGAAAACCATGCCACGCAACCCGCAAATGTCTATTGAACACTGGCAGTGGGCGCGTTTTGATGACCTGGGCGTGCACGCGCTGCACGATGCGCTCGCGCTGCGTTGCCGGGTTTTTATTCTGGAGCAGGGCCCGTACCAAGACCCGGACGGTGCCGACAAGCAGGCCTGGCACTTGCTCGGGCGCGACGCTGCGGGTGCCTTGCAGGCCTGTTTGCGTGTGGTCGATCCGGGCGTCAAGTATGCCGAGCCGGCCATAGGCCGCGTCGTCACGGCCCCCGAAGTACGCGGCGCCGGCGTCGGCCAAGCGCTGATGCGCGCTGGGCTGGCGCATTGCCAGGCGGTCTGGCCGGGCAGGGCGGTGCGCATCAGCGCACAGGCGCATCTGCAAAGGTTTTATGGTGCGCTGGGCTTTGTGACAGTCTCGCCTGAGTACTTGGAGGACGATATTGCCCACGTCGAAATGCTTTTGGTGCCCGATCTGAATCTTGCCTTGGAGGAACCATGACCACCACACTCATCCTGCACCACTACCCGGCCTCGCCATTTTCTGAAAAAATCCGCCTGATGCTGGGCTTCAAGGGGCTGGCCTGGAAGTCCGTCATCGTGCCCAGTTTGATGCCCAAGCCCGAGGTGCAGTCCCTGACCGGCGGCTATCGCAAGACGCCTTTCTTGCAGATCGGTGCCGATATCTACTGCGATACCGCCTTGATCTCCACGTTGCTGGAGCACGCGCAGGACGAGCCCCCGCTGTACCCGCCGCCGCTCAAAGGGTTGGCGCGCATTTTTGCGCAGTGGGCGGACACCACGTTGTTCTGGACCGCCATGGCCTACAACCTGCAGCCACGCGGTGCAGCGGTGCTGTTTGCCAATGCGCCCCCAGGTGCGGCACAGGCGTTTGCCCATGACCGTGGTGCCATGTCGGCAGGCATGGCGCGCCTGCGCCCGCAAGACGCCACGGTGGCGTACCGCTCGTATCTGCGCCGCTTGGGGCACATGGTGCGGGAGCACGACTTTCTGTTTGGCGCCGAACCCTGCGTGGCCGATTTTGCGGCCTACCACCCGCTGTGGTTTACGCGTGCCTGCGTACCTGCCATGGCTGGTATTTTTGACGCCACTCCCGCCATCACCGAGTGGATGGACCGCATCGCCGCCATCGGCCACGGTTACCCGGAAAAGCTCAGCGGCGAGGATGCTATCACTGTCGCTGCCGCTGCGGAGCCTTTACCGCTGCTGGGCGAGGCGTTTCAGGATGAGCACGGCATTGCGCTGGGCACGCAGGTGAAGGTGGCTGCTGAAAGCTTTGGCACCGAGCCAACCCAAGGCGAACTGATCGCCGCCACCCGCACCCGCTACACCCTGCGCCGCCAAGATGAGCGTGTCGGCACCGTGCATGTGCATTTTCCGCGGGTCGGCTATGTGCTGAAGGGGTGCTGAGGGTTGATGGCTGGCCGGGGCTGGGTGCTTACACCAGTGGCGCCACTGCTTATGGCACCGATGCGGCCGCAAACTGGCAGGGCTCGTCCACACCCACAAAATGCAGCTCCGCAAAACCGGCTCGCGCCTGCTCCCCGGTGTTGTCGGTATCAGACGCCACGGCCAGCAGGCTGGCCTAGAAGGGAAGTGGGCCAAACGCGCGCGTGGCATCGGCCAGCACGTTGACGCGCTCGCTCACCCAGCGGCCCACCTGTGCCTGGCCAGAGCGCTGCACGATCATGGCAGCGCGGTCGGTGTAGGCGTTAAAGGCGCGGGTGCCGACGGGGTGCCGGTTGTCCCAAACATAGTTGACCGCAGCATCCGGCACCAACGCGCCATACAGGCTGCGCCCCAGGGCCAGCTTCATGCGCAAACCCAGGCTCAGGGACTCTGCGGGCAAAGCGAACGTGACGTAGACCCGGGCCGCGTAGTCATCCCCCGACTTGTGGCGCAGGTCAGCCTTCTGCAGCACGCCATCCACACGCCACAGCCAGCACAAGACCGGAGTCGCCTGCAGATCAATGGCCAGTGGCCGCGCCAGCAGCGCCATGCTGGCATCTGCGCGGGCCTCCACGGCGGCGCGTCCATCCCAGGGAAGGGCGCGGTACTGGGTGGCCGGCACACGCTGGTCGAGTTGCACCACCTGCCAGGGCGTGGGCGGCGCATCGCCATCGCTTGCAAAACTGCCGACATGCACAGGTGCTGCCATGGCGCTGGTCGCCAGCGTGAGCAGTAGGGCCCACCTGCAGGGGCCGCGCCGGAGGTGGGTGAAGACAGGCTTCATGGTGTGGGACACGGAAAAGCAGGGAGGTCGTCCCGCAGTTCTGCGGGCAACCAAGGCAGGTCGTGCGGCTCGTCGATGTCGTGCAGCGTTGGCAGCCTGCACAGGCGCCAGCCCAAGCGGTCCAGGCGGCGCTGGGTCTCAACGGCCACGGCATCGGTGCTCCAGGGCATGGCGTCGAACAGCACGGGGTGAAAACGGTGCAGGCCCAGCAAGGCATAACCCCCATCGGCGGTGGGTACGAGAGCGGCCTCATGGCGCTGCAGGGCTGCTGCGGCGCTGCGCAGCACAGGGCTATCGAGTGCCGGACAGTCCGTGCCGATCAGCACAATCGCTTCCCCTTTCTCTGTTACCCGCTGCGCCGCGCGGCCCATGCGCGCGCCCAGATCGCCCTCACCCTGGTCAGACCAAACTAGGCCGTCTGGCAGGCCCATGCCCTGCCAGTCAAAGTCCTGCAGCCCGGGGGTGACGCAGAGTTCGACCGGGCCCAGCTGGGTCGCCAGGGCGGTGTGCACCGTGCGTACCAACATGCGTTGCGCCAGTTGGGCAGCGCCGTGCTCGCCCAGGGCAGGGATCAGGCGCGTCTTGCAAAACCCCGGGATGGGCGCCTTGGCGATGATGACGATGCGGGTGGGCTTCATTGGTAGGCCTTGGCAAGCTGGCTGGCAGAAGTGCCCCGCCAATAGGCCCAGCGCAAGCGCCACATGAGGAAAATAGTGCGCCACAGTCCTCGCTGCTCCCAGCGGCGGCCCGACGTGACCACCTGATCCGTCAGGCAGATCGGACGTGACAGGCAGCGCAAGCGGCTGGACATCTCGATGTCTTCCATCAGCGGCTGCGCCGGGAAGCCGCCGACGGCATCAAAGGCCGCACGGGTCATAAAAATACCTTGGTCGCCGGTGGCGATGCCGGTAAGGCGCGAGCGCCAGTTCATCAACCAGGCCACCAGTCGCAGCATGGCGGGGCGGCCTTGTATGCGCACATCAAAGCGCCCCCAGGGATGCGCTTGCGACACGCTGACCTCCAGCCGCTGAAAGGCCGCAGGCGGTAAGCAGGTGTCGGCATGCAGGAACAGCAGTACATTGCCGCTGGCAGCGGCGGCGCCTGCGTTCATCTGCCAGGCACGGCCGCGCGGCGCACGGACCACGCGAAACCCCAGACATTCGGCTAAATCGGCACTGCCGTCTTCGCTGTCGCCATCGACCAGAATGATTTCCACACCCTGGCGCGCCAGGGGCCTCAGGTGCTCGCACAGCCCGGCCAAACCAGCCGCTTCGTTGAGCATGGGGACGATGACCGAGAGCTTCATGGCTTGGTTCCCGGTGACGCCAAAGGTGCGTTGTGGTTTTTGCGACGCCAGGCGTGGTAGCGCTGTAGCCAGGCCAGCACCTGCTGCGGCGCATGTGCCCGCTTCCATTCGCCCGCAGCGTATTTGTTGGCTTCGGCCAGCGTGGGGTAGGTGTGGATGGTGCCGAGGATCTTGCTTAAGCCCAGGCCATGGCGCATCGCCAAAACAAACTCCGCCAGCAGGTCGGCCGCATGTTCGCCGACGATGGTTACGCCCAGAATGCGGTCTTTGCCCGGCACAGTGAGCACCTTGACAAGGCCGTAGGCAGCGCCGTCGGCGATGGCGCGGTCCAGATCGTCGATGCCGTAGCGGGTGGCTTCATAGGCGACGCCCTTTTCCTTGGCCTCTTGTTCGTTGAGGCCGACACGGGCCACCTCCGGGTCGATGAAGGTTGCCCAGGGGATGACCGAGTAGTCCACCTTGAAACGCTTGAAGTGCCCAAACAGCGCATTCACGGCGGCATACCAGGCCTGGTGCGCGGCGGTGTGGGTGAACTGGTAGGGGCCGGCGACGTCGCCAGCGGCGTAGATATTGGGGTAGAGCGTCTCTAGGTACTCGTTGGTCACCACCGTGCGCTGCGTGGGGATGCCCAAGGCCTCCAGGCCATAGCCTTGCAGGCGCGCCACGCGGCCGACGGCACAAACCAGGGCGTCAAATTCGATGCGCCGCTCCACGCCCTCCCGCTCGACCACGATGTATTTGTGTGTGGTGCCGTTGCGTTCTTCGCGTTCGCAGCGCAGCGCTTTGTGCCCGGTGAGCACGTCCACACCATCGCGGGCCAGGGACGCACGGGCCAGCTCAGACACCTCGACATCCTCGCGCGCCATGATGCGTGGCCCCATCTCGATTTGCGTTACGGAGCAGCCCAGGCGCGCAAAGCTCTGTGACAGCTCGCAGCCAATCGGGCCGCCGCCCAGCACCACCAGCCGCGCCGGCGCGGTATCGAGCTGGGCAAAGGTATCCCACAGGGTGTCACTGGTGACGTAGCCCACCGCGTCGAGGCCGGGCAGTGGCGGCACAACGGGCTGGGCCCCGGCGGCGATGACGATGCTGCGCGTCGTCAGGCGCTGCTTGCTGCCGTCGGCCGCCTCGATCTCCACCGTCCAGGGGTCGATCACACGACCGTAGCCTTGCAGCACTTCCACGCCCAGCGATTGATAGCGCTCCACGCTGTCGTGCGGCGCAATGGCGCGGATGACCTCATGCACCCGCGCCATCACTTGACGAAAGCTGAACTGGGGCGCCACAGCCGCCAGGCCGTAGTGGTCTGCATGGCGCATCTGCGCTGCCAGCTTGGCACTTTTGATCAGGGCCTTGTTGGGCACGCAGCCGTAGTTCAGGCAATCGCCGCCCATTTTGTGCGCCTCCACCAGGGTGACCCTGGCCTTGACGGCTGCCCCGATATAGGCCGTGACCAACCCGGCCGCGCCGGCGCCGATGACGATAAGGTTGCGGTCATAGCTGCGCGGACGCGTCCAACGCGCATAGACACGGCGGCGCTGCAGCCAGCCCAAGACGCTCTTGGCGATCAGGGGGAAAACGCCCAGCAGCACGAAGGACAGCATGACGCCGGGCGAAACGATGCCGGCCAGGCTGTCGATCTGCGCCAGCTGGGTGCCGGCGTTCACGTACACCAGGGTGCCAGCCAACATGCCTAGCTGACTGACCCAGTAGAACGTCAACGAGCGAATAGGCACCAGGCCCATCAGCAGGTTGATGAGGAAGAAGGGAAACACTGGCACCAGGCGCAGCGTGAACAGGTAAAAGGCGCCGTCGCGGGCCACGCCCTCGTTGATGGGCTTGAGGCGGTTGCCAAACCGCGCCTGCACCCAGTCACGCAGCAGATAACGCGCGCTCCAGAACGCCAGCGTCGCCCCCAGGGTGGAGGCAAAAGAGGCAATCACGGTGCCCCAGAGCAAGCCAAAGATCGCACCGGCTGCCAGCGTCAGGATGGCGGCACCAGGCAAAGAAAGGGCAGTCACCAGCACATACACCCCGCCAAACGCCAGCCCCAGCAAGGCGGGGGATATGTTCTTCCATGCGGAAAACTGGTCAAGACCGGCTTTCAGACCTGCGAGCGTGAGCCACTGGGGCCCGTCCAGCACAAAGAAGGCCCAAGCCAGGGCGACCAACAGAACCAGCAGCACGAGACGTTTGGCGTTCTTCACCTCATTCCCCGGTGAGTGCGCCGCCGCAGCTGCTGCCCTGGCCGGCCGTACAGCCGTAGCAGTGATCGGCGGTGCGCACCGGTCGGCCGTCGGGGTTTTGCACTAGCAGATCACGCAAATGCGGTTGGACCGCCATACGCACGGCACCGCCAGCGGGCAGCGGCAGGCCCAGCTGCTGGTTGAAGTCACAGTCGTAGAGGTGGCCCTGCCAGTCCACGCTGATCAGGCTGCGGCACATCACGACAGCATGGTTGGGTTCGCTGAAACTGTCGCGCAGCAACTGCATGTAGCTGTTGAATTGCCCTTTGGAGATCAGCATGGAGCCAAAGCGTTGGATGGGCATATTGGTAACGACGAACAGCTCGTTGAACTCAATGCCAAAGTGCGCCTTCAACTCGCGCTTGTAGTCCGCCTGCAGGCGGCCCTGCTCAGGTGGCAGGGTGGCGCCTTGCGGGTTGTAGACCAAGCTAAGCCGCAGGCCAGCGCTTGGCTGGCCGTAGCCCAGGGCGTTGAGCTGCTGCAAGGCAGCAATGCTTTTATCAAACACGCCCTTGCCGCGCTGCTTGTCCACGTTCTCCAGTGAATAGCAGGGCATCGACGCCACCACCTCAACCCCTTGATCGGCGAGGAACTGCGCCAGATGCTCTTGGTCTGGCTCAAACAAAATAGTGAGATTGCACCGATCGATGACATGCACGCCCAGGGCCCGGGCCCGGCGGACCAGCTCCCGAAAACCCTCATTCAGCTCAGGGGCTCCACCGGTCAAGTCCAGCACCTGGATGGAACGGGCTTTCAGTACCTCGATCACCAGGTTGAGGTGGGTGCTGTCCATCATTTCGGTCCGGTTCGGGCCGGCGTTGACGTGGCAATGCACGCAGGTTTGGTTGCAACGGTAGCCAAGATTGACCTGCAGGGTGGTCAGGGCGCCCCGGCGCAGGGCCGGGAAAGTGGTTGCTTCAAGCAAGGGCAAGGTGGCGTGCATGGTGGTTCCCAATGGTGCTGGTGAGCGCGACTGGATACGCGTCATTCTCTGTTAGTCGTTTAGTCGTCCCGCATTTCAGACCCGAGCCGATTCGGCGGAAGGCAGCGACGATACCGCTGTGCCAGTCCAGCACTGGTACCGCCGATGTCGAAGGTAAGGGCCTGGATGTCCATGGGAGCTCTCCTTGCAGATAAAGTGCAACGAACCGGCGCTGCTCGGCAGATCAATCGACCTTGTAGGCGGTAAAGCGACGGACAAAGCGACGGTCGATCCAGTCTTTCCAATGCCAGACCCATGCACCTTCGGCGGACCAAGGCCCCCAGGAAGCAATCGCATAGCGCGGCCCACATGCGAGCAGATAGAGCGAATGGGGCCGGGGCAGATACGCCCGCAGCGGAGCACTTTGCAGCACGGCGAGCAGGTTGTCGGCGAGCACCGGCCCCGCATGCACGGCATGCACACCCGAACGGGACAGGCCCGTATTCGGACGTGCGCAGACGTCACCAGCAGCAAAAACGTTTGGGTGTGACACGCTGCGATGGTATTTGTCCACCAGTATGTAGCCGTCCGTGTCGAGGGCCAGTTTCGACAATTGGAGCCAGACAGGTGCCCGGGCTCCGGTGGCAGCAATCACTAGGTCAGCCGCTATTGGCTGGCCATCTGCCAGCAGAACACCTTCGGGCGTCCCGACGGCCCGCTGAAAATGGATGGTCATGCCTGCACGGCCGGCGTAGGCGAGCAGGCGCTCTTGCACGCGCCGGTGGTGGCCCTTCAGAACACCGCTCTCGGAGGCGATCAGATCCACCTGGACTTGAACGCCTGCGCGTTGGAGCGCAAATTGCGCGGCCAGGGCGATCTCGACACCGGCGGCCCCGGCGCCCACAACGGCCAGATGGAGCGAGCCGCGCTTTTGTGCCGCGGTCAGTTGCTCGGGCCAGCGCGTGAAAAATAGATCCAAGGGTTTGACCGGCAACAACTTGGTGCCCAGAGTTTCGAGCCACGAGGTTTCGGTTTCAGTTCCCACGTCCATGGACAGCCAGTCGTAATGCACATGCCGACCATCACCCAGGCACACGCAATGTCGGGTGGCGTCCATGCCCACCACGCTTTCCAGAATGAGCTGCCCACGCGCTGCGTTGACCAGCGGCTGTAAGTCAATTTGGCAGGCAGAAAGTTTGTAGTGGCCAGAGATCCATCCCGGCAACATGCCGGAATAGTTCTGCTGCGGGGATGGCGTGATCAGCGTAATCTCGACATTCGCTGGGCGTCGGACGGCCAGAGCCGTCAGCACCGAGAGATGGGCGTGGCCTCCTCCGACCAGTACGAGTCTTTTCATGCAGCAGGGGATCAATCTATTTGTTGAAGTGACGCTTGAGCATTCGGGCTGCTACCACGCGGCGTGTGGTGGATGCTTTTTAGTCGCTCTACACGGCGCCGTTCTTACACTGGCAAATACTAATTTTGTAATGAATGCGCCTCGGCAACGACCAAGAGATGCCATCGTCTCAAAATTCTGGAGTAATCACCATGACACATGCCCTGATAGGGATCATCGGCGGAAGCGGCCTCTACCACATGGACGCCTTGCGGGATGCACACGAACACGATTTGGAGACGCCGTACGGCAAGCCGTCCGACAGGGTTGTCACCGGCACCGTCCACGGCGTACCGGTGGCCTTTCTGGCCCGGCATGGCCGGGGCCATCGCTTGACCCCTTCGGAGCTGCCTTATCGGGCGAATATCCATGCCCTGCGACAGTTGGGGGTGCGCTACCTGGTTTCGTTCTCTGCAGTGGGTTCCCTGCGCGAAGAAATGCGCCCGCTGGACATGGTTTTGCCCGATCAGTTCATTGATCTGACCAAACGCAGGGACAGCACGTTCTTTGGCGCAGGTGCCGTGGCGCATGTGTCGCTGGCGCAGCCAGTGTGTGTGAACCTTTCCGACGTTCTGGCCCGTGCCGTGACCGAAGCGGGACTGGGTGACACGATCCGTCTGCACCGCGCAGGCACCTATGTGTGCATTGAAGGCCCCCAGTTTTCCACCATGGCCGAATCGCACTGGTACCGCAGCATGGGGGCCAGCGTGATCGGCATGACCAACATGCCTGAAGCGAAATTGGCGCGGGAAGCTCAGATGGCCTATGCCACGCTGGCCATGGTGACCGACTACGACTGCTGGCACCCCCGCGAGGCACATGTCAGCGCCGAAACCGCGATCGCCAACCTGATGCAGAACGCCGGCCATGCACAAGCGATTGCGGCCGAGGCTATTCGGATACTGGGGCGCGAGATGCCAACCTCTGCCGCCCACACAGCGCTGGACGCGGCCTTGGTGACCGGCAGAGAATCGATGGCCCCACAGGTAAAGCAGCGCCTGCAGGTATTCTGGAGTTGATCCGTCTTTGGATTTGCAGTCATTTACGGCTTGGAGCCTTATGTGGACAGCGCTTCTAGCTATCGAAAGGTGAAAAATGCAGCAACTAGCAACAGGATGGGCACCGTTTGAAACCGCTTTAGGCACCTGTGCCGTAGCCTGGGGGCCGCGCGGTATCGTCGCCATGCAACTGCCTGAAGTCGATGCGCCAGCGACGCAAGCACGTTTGCTCAAAGCCAGCGGCCCGCTGCCACAGGCGACGCCACCCGCAGCGGTGGCCAGCGCTATGGTTGCGGTTCAGGCGCTGCTGGCTGGGCAGCCGCACGATATGGATGCGGTGGTGCTGGACATGCAGGGTGTGACGGAGTTTCAGCGCCGCGTCTACGACCTGACGCGCCGCATTCCGCCCGGCCAAACGCGCACCTACGGCGAGTTGGCCACCGCGCTGGGCAACAAAAACAGCGCCCGCGCCGTCGGCCATGCACTGGGCCTGAACCCGTTTGCCCCGGTGGTGCCCTGCCACCGCGTGCTGGGCGCAGCCGGCAAGCCGTGCGGCTTTTCTGCGCATGGCGGCGTGGTCACCAAAATGCGCATGTTGGCCACGGAAGGGGCTGTGTCGAGCGATACGACGGCGCTGTTTGGATTTGCAGGCTAAATATTGCGCTTTTGTCCCACACGCCAGTGAAAGAAAAATGCCCATTATTGGGCCATGACCGATTCGCTCAACTGCGCTGGCACTGGTGCCTGTCACCGTTAACTCGCGCTGGTCCTTGTGGCAGCGGCGGTCGTGCGGTATCGAGAGTTCATCGTCGTGAGCCTCGGTTCCCGGTTGTGTAAAGGCGACGCCCCATTGGCGTTAATCCCGGTGGCAATGCCACCCGATAAAGGAAACGTAATGAACAAAGATCAAGTCCAAGGCACCCTGGAAAAAGCCAAAGGAAACGTAAAGGAAGCGGCTGGCAAATTGGTGGGCAACGAACGCCTGCAAGCCGAGGGCCAAGCTGATCAGGTGGCTGGCGCTGTGCAAAAGAAGGTCGGTGACGTCAAGGACGCTGTCGAGACCATTACCAAAAAACCTTGATTCCAGCGTCGAATTTTTGTACTGACATAGTGCAAGCCTGCCTGTTTTGAAACAGGCAGGCTTTTTTACGTGCTCTCTTGAATGTCAATGGTTGTTTTGCGCCGCTGGGTCGCTCATCCGGCGCGTCAGGGCGCTGCGGGGGTTTTATGTGTACCGCGCAGGTACGGAAACGGGTTGATGGGCACACCGGTCCACCAGCGCTGTTCGGCATCCAGCCGAAAGATGCCGAAGTGCAGGTGAGGCGCCGCTGGGTTGGCGTTGCCGGTGGAGCCGACGTAGCCCAGAAGTTGGCCCCGGCGAACCGCTTGGCCCTGGGCCAAGCCTGCGGCATAGCCGTCCAAGTGGGCGTAGTAATAGGCAAAGCGGCGGCTGGGATCAAACTGGTAAATGGTGATGCCGCCGGGTTGGCTCAAAAACAGCTTGGTAATCACGCCGTCGTCTACCGCCAGCACCGGCGTGCCCCGCGGGGCCATGAGGTCCAGCGCCTCGTGTACGCGGGCGCCACCACTGCGCTGGTCGGCATAGGTGTCGCGCAAGGACTCTGCTAGCAGCCCTTGCACCGGCATGTCCAGCGCTGGCGGCTCGACCGGCGCAGCTAACACATGCGCCGGTGGTAATGGTGGCGCCGCAGCGGTGCTCCAGGCGGGTAAAACCAGCACCGCGCCCGCCAACCAGGCCAGCCGCCAGCGGTGCTCAGGCATGGACATCCACGCCAAAGCCGGTCTTGACCAGTTGCGCCAGGCGCAGCACGTCCCAGTTGGTCAAGTGGACACAGCCGTTGCTCTCGGCCGTACCCACGCGCGCCGGGTGCGGTGTGCCGTGGATGCCCCAGTGCGGCTGGCTCAGGCCGAGCCAGTACACGCCGACCGGGTTGTTGGGGCCCGGGGGGAGGTCCACTTTTTTATCGGTCTTTTTAGTGCCCTTAAGCAAGTCGGGGTCAAAAGTGAACACCGGGTTTTTGGCAGCGTTCTTGATTTCCAGGCGCCCGACCGGTAGGGGATCGGAGCGGCCACCCATGCTGATCGGGAAAACTGCTATGACGGCATCGTCCTTGCCCAGCACCGACAGCACCCGGCCTGCTTTGTCGATGCGCAGAGCGCTGGCGCCCGTTGGTGCCTTGTCGGTTTCGTCCGCCACAAACGGCACCACGATGCTGTCGCCGGTTGCAAAGCGGCTGCCGGGGTTGGCGTTGCGCAGCCAAGCAGGACTGCAATGGAATTTTTCACCTAGCGCTTCTGGCAGGCTCTCGAAGTCCAGGGCTGTGAGCTTGGCGCGCTCCATGACATCTTTGGGCAACTTGGCAAAGGGGCCGGCCGTGTCCGCTGCCTGAAGCGTGTATTGCGCCAGCACGGGCGCAGGGGCGTCGCCTTGCAATGCTTTCCAAGTGCTCGCGTCGATGCGACCGCTGACCTGCAGACCGCGTGCCTTCTGGAGGGCGCGCACGCTGCGCTGCAGGTTGATACCAAAAATGCCGTCGATCTCGCCAGGCGAGAACCACGCCTGGTCCATAAGCACCTGAGCGCGCAGCACCGCTTCACCGCGCGCGCCCTTGGTCAGCGTAGGGGTGTCGGTGGCGGTGTTGACACGTTCGAGCAATTCACTGGCATTGGTCTTTTTAGCTGCAGCACCCGTAGCCGCAGCGCGCGGTGCAGCGGCGAAGGCAGCGGGGCAAGTGAGCGCTGCGAATAGGCAGACCAGCAAAGGGCGGCGTGTCAAAGAAGCGTTTGAAGAGGGAAGGGGCATTGCGTAGAAAACAGAACAGCCACAGTGGCGATGGGCCATCTTAAAAGCGATGCTGCTGTCGCCATGTCAGCCGAGGCCGTGTTACGCAGTTGCTGCGGAGCGCCATTAACTGTGCAGCCAGGCGGCCAGAGAGGTGCAGTCGTTGCCCATAGACGCGGCTGAGTTTGTCTGATCCGGCGCCCTGGCTTGCCCTGTATCTGACAGTGTTTACCGATGCCTGCCAGCATCGATGGAGCCGTGTAGCGACAATCGTGGGCTATGCTTTTTTCTCGCTATTTCCGCTTGGCCCTGATTTTGGGCTTGCTCTCGGCCATTGGCCCGTTTGCCATTGACATGTATTTACCGGCGCTGCCGGCCATTGGCGCCAACTTGGGCGCCTCGGTCGGTGCGGTGCAGTGGAGTCTGACGGCGTTCTTTTTGTCGCTCGGTGCCGGTCAGCTTTTGTATGGCCCGGTGTCCGACATACTGGGGCGCAAAGTGCCGCTGTATTTTGGGTTGGGCATTTTTACCGTCGCCAGCATCGGCTGCGCGCTGGCCAGCAATATTGAAACCCTGGTTGCGCTGCGCTTTTTGCAGGGCTTTGGCGCTGCGGCCGGCATGGCCATTCCACGCGCTGTGGTGCGTGACCTGTACACCGGTAACGAAGCAGCGCGGCTGATGTCGCTGCTGATGCTGGTATTCAGCGTCTCGCCCATCCTGGCGCCGCTGGTCGGCAGCGGGGTGATTGCCGTTGCTGGCTGGCGCGGGGTGTTCTGGATGGTGACGCTGGCGGCGCTGGCCGGGCTGGTGCTGGTCTATACCCAGCTGGACGAAACCCGGCCGCCGTCGCAGCGCGTCGATAGCAGCCTGGGCAGTGCGCTGCGGGGCTATGGCCTGCTGCTGCGCGACGGGCATTACCTCGGGCTGGTGATGATTGGCAGCTGCTCGATGGCCGGTTTTTTTGTCTATCTGGCCAGTTCACCGTTTATTTTTATCGACTACTACGGCCTGACGCCGACGATGTACAGCCTGACGTTCTCCCTCAACTCGGTGGCGTTTATTGGCGCGGCGCAGTTCACCGGCTGGCTGGGTGAGCGCTTTGGCTTGGTGCGCGTGGTCAAGGTGGCGGCGAACGCAGCCGGCGCAATCATGGTGCTGCTGCTGGGCTACTACGTGGCCGGGGGCGACAACATGTGGGTGCTGATGGGGCTGTACTTTGTCTCCAGCGCCTTTATGGGGCTGGTGATTCCGACCACCTCGGTGCTGGCGCTGGAGGAGCACGGCGCCATTGCCGGCACCGCGTCGGCCTTGCTGGGCACGCTGCAAATGCTGGGCGGCGCCTTGGCTATGGGCGTGATTGGCCTGTTTGCCAATGGCAAGCCGCTGCCGATGGTGATTGGCATGACCACCGGCGCGCTGATCGGTGTGGCGCTGACGTGGATCACCTTGGGCCGCGCTGGCACGCAGCGGCTGGCGCAGCAGGGCAGTTGATGGCTGACAGCACGCAGCCATCCCCACCCGACGGCCTAGAAAAGCCGGCGCGTGGCCGGGCGATGCTGGTCATCGTGCTGGGCATCACGCTGGCGGTGCTGGACGGCAGCATCGTCAATTTGGCCCTGCCCGGCATTGCGCGCGAGCTGCACTCCACGGCGGCGCATTCCATTTGGGTGGTCAACGCCTACCAGATCGCTTCGCTTCTTTTGCTGCTGCCGCTGGCCTCACTGGGCGAGCGCATCGGCTACCGGCGCGTGTATCTGGTCGGGATGGCGGTGTTTACGGTGTCGTCCGTGGGCGCCATGCTGGCCGACTCGCTGCCCACCTTGATTGCCGCGCGGGCGGTGCAGGGGCTGGGCGCCGCTGGCATCATGAGCGTGAACGCGGCCATGGTGCGCCTCATTTATCCGCGTGCGCTGCTCGGGCGTGGCATGGGCATTAATTCGATGGTGGTGGCGTTTGCTGCCATGTCGGGGCCGACGATAGCGGCGGGCATTTTGTCGGTGGCGCCGTGGCCGTGGCTGTTTGCGCTGAATTTACCGCTGGGCGCGTTCACGCTGTGGCTGGGCCGGCGTGCGCTGCCGTTCAACCCGGTGGCCAGTCGGGGCGCGCGCCCTGCGGCCATCGACCTGATCCTCAATACGTTGATGTTTGCGCTGATTTTTATCGGCGGCGAGCGCCTGAGCGTGCGCGGCCCCGGTGGCGCCGGTACCGACACCGGTCTCGGGCTGGCGCTGCTGGTCGCTGGGGTATTGGTCGGCTGGATCTATTTGCGCCGCCAAGCGCGCCAGCCGGTGCCGCTGTTTCCGCTCGACCTGTTGCGCCTGCCGGTGTTTGCGCTGTCGATGGCGTCGTCGGTGGGCGCGTTTTGTGCGCAAACGCTGGCCTATCTGTCGCTGCCGTTTTTGCTGCTGGAGAGTTTTGGCCGCACGCCGTTGCAGGCCGGCTTGCTGATCACCGCCTGGCCGCTGGCAATTGTGGTGGTGGCACCGTTGGCCGGGCGCCTGATTGGCCGCTACCCCGACGGCCTGCTGGGCGGCTTGGGCATGGTGATTTTTGCGGCGGGTGCGGTGCTGCTGGCGCTGCTGCCGGCCAGCCCGTCAGATGGGGACATGGTGTGGCGCATGGCGCTGTGTGGTGTCGGCTTTGCGTTGTTCCAGTCGCCTAACAACCACACCATCGTCACCTCGGCGCCGCTGGAGCGCAGCGGTGCTGCCAGTGGCATGTTGGGTACGGCACGGCTGACCGGACAGACTATGGGGGCCGTGCTGCTGGCCGCCATTTTTGGCCTTTTGCCGCCCAGCAGCGGCCAGGGCGAAATGTGGGCGATGTGGCTGGCCGCCGGCTTTGCCGCGCTGGCAGCGGTGTGCAGCACGCTGCGGGTGCACACGGCAGCCGGCCCAAGCCACTGACGCTGTTGCGATACGGGTGTCTGACGGGGCTAATTGAGCTATTAAAAAAATAGCTTAAAGCGCATATCCACTATGTCTTGGATGCGTATTACATCCCTGTTTTTAATGGTGCAGGCCGGCCATCTTGGCCGCGTGATGGCTGTGTGATGGTCGCCAAGCTGCGCGCGCGTTTAGTGCCTGCTGCCGTTCTGCGCGGCGCGCCAGGGTAGCGGAATCATGTCGTAGAGGGGCGTGGGGTCGTGCACAAAAAGCTGTGGACTGGGCGCAGACAGGATCGAGAGTACGGCGCCTTCGCGGGTGATGTCCAAGTTGGCCAGTTGCTGCATCCAGGCGAGGTCCACTGCGCCATCGGGGCCAGGGCGCGAATAGATGCGCTCCAGCATACGTTGGGCTGCCTGGCTGCCGTTGGCGGCGGCGACCTGGTACAGGCGCAGGGCTTCGGTGTAGTTGGCGGGTACGCCGTCGCCCCGGTGGTAGCGGCGGGCCTGGGTGAGCCATGCGTCTGCGCCCTGGTGACCGGGCGTTGGCTGCAACTGCACTTGCAAGCGGTTGGCCAGCAGCCGGGCGTTGGCGGCGGCGGCGGGTGAGTGCAGCGCGGCAGCGCGGAACTGTGCCAGTGCCTGGGGCAGGCGAGCGCTGCTTACGCTCTCCAGGCCCAGCTCGTTGAGGGCTTGTGCATTGCCTGCCTGGGCGGCGCGCACCAGCAGTTGGTGCTGGGGGGAGCTGTCTATGGTCGCCGGGGTGTTTGGCATCTCGGGGGTGGCAATGCGCAGCGGCGCGAGTTGGGTTTCCAGGCGCCACTCCAGGTAAAGAGCGCGCCCAGGGTCTGCGCTGCGCAGCTTGGCAATCCAGGGGCGTGCTGCAGTCGGGTTGGGCGGGCCGGTGCACCCGTCCATCAGGCACCAGGCCAGGCCGGCAGGCGCCAGCGGGTGGCCCAGCCGTTGTGCGCGCTCAAACCAATAGCGTGCCTCAGCGGCATTGGCGGGCATGGCGCGGCCATGCAAGGCCAGCAAGCCCAGTAGCCAGGCTGCATCCCGTGGCGCAGGGTGGCCAGAGGCCCGCCTGGACGATATGGCATTGGCTGCGACACGCAGTTTTTGCAGGGCTCGCTCCTGCGAGGGGTTGTCGGGGCCGGGAGGCTGCAGCGCGTGGGCATTCAGTTGCTCTGGGTCGATGTGTTGTGGCGTGTCCGGACTGGCCATGCGCTGCTGGCCGGGATCGCGGTAGCGTGGTGCAGTGGGGTGCAGCTGGGCGGGGTCAATAGGCTGAGCCTGGGGCAGGCCCTGCGCCTGGGCACATACGCCGCCTTGGCAGAGCGCCAGCGCAAGGCAGCACAGCAAGGTCGAGTGCGCGCTGGCGCATGGCAAAGGCCATGGGGGGCAGGGCGCCCTGCTCATTTGCTGGCCTGCGGCGCAGTGGGTCGCTTGGGCACCACTTTCCAGTATTTGGCGTTGCCGGTGTAGCCGTCTGCGCCCAGTGCCTGGGCAAAGGCTTGGTTGACCTGCTCGAGCCGCTGGTAGTCCGGGATGGTCTTGAGCGCTGGGCCTCGCAATGCCTCGGGCAGCTGTGCCATGTGGTCTTCTGCGGTGGCAAAACAGGCCACACCTTCGATTCCGGGGGCGACTGCATCCATGATGAAGCCGGGGTTGGGGCTCATCCAGTCGGGAATGCGCACGGCTTGGTTAGCCGACACCCAGCCCGAGGGGTTGGCGCTGTTGGGTAATAGGCGCATTACCGTGCCCAGGCCGTCCACCAGGTAGCACGACAGGTACGAGGTACGCGAGAGCGTGGCCGACAGGAAAATCTGCTCGCCCACTTCAAAGGCCGTGCGCTCCAGCAGGATGTTTTCAATCTGCATGTTGATGGTGCGCGCCGGGGCGGCTGCTCCATAGGCCAGTCCCGTCGGGTGGGGCAGCAGCTCTGTGGTGGCGGCAACGCTAGCGGCTGCCGCGTTGGGTGGTGGTGCGGGAGGCACCGGGGTGGCGTTGGTGGTGGCCCAGCCCACGCGCACGAGCTTGCCATCGGTGCCCAGTCCCACAAAATTGCGCAGCGCGCGCTCGTAGGTGGTGAAATCGATCACGCCGCTGACCACCATGCCCTGATCGGCCTGAAAGCGCGCTACGGCAGTGCGCAGTTGCGGGCTGTTGTTGGGCCATTGTTCGTCCCCGGCGCTCAGGTAGCCGCGGCTGATCAGTGAGCGCTTGACCAACTGGTGTTGCACCACCGAGTCGCCCTCCTCGTACCAGTCGTGCAGCTGGCGCTGGAAGTCCGGGTGTGTCTGCTCCAGCGTCAGGCACTGCCAATACGGGATGCGTGCCCATTTGCCAATCAGCTCGATGGTGGCCAGCTCGACCAGGGTGCGCACAGCGCCGCCCGTGCCCTGGGTGTAGTCACGCCCCACGTTGAATTGCACGCCATAGGTGCCAATGCGCCCCGCCAGATCTACCCCCTGGCCGCCGTTGCCGACGATGACCTCGTTGGCAGAGTCCAGGCCCGGAATCAGCGTGCGCGTGCGAAAGTCGCCCAGGTGCATCTCCAGCCCAATAACGGTGGCATTGCGGCTCTTGCTGTAGCCCATGTCAATGCGCGGGCCCGACAGGCCGGCATCAAAGCGGTTGTTAATCACGTTTTGGTCCACGAAGGCAATGGCCCCCGACAGGTACAGCGCGGGGCGTTGCAGCTGCATCTGGTTGTTGTTGAGCAAGATGGTG
This sequence comes from Simplicispira psychrophila DSM 11588, assembly GCF_000688255.1. Classification (GTDB taxonomy): domain Bacteria; phylum Pseudomonadota; class Gammaproteobacteria; order Burkholderiales; family Burkholderiaceae_C; genus Simplicispira; species Simplicispira psychrophila. The sequence goes on from NZ_JHYS01000003.1 coordinate 152,001, forward strand.
GTGAGGTTTTGCACCGTGTCCTGGCGTGCAATATCTACCTCGTAGTCCACGAAGCGAAACGCATTGCTCAGCCGCGACATCTGCGAGATGGCGGTGATCACCATGTCTTTGGTAGCCACCGAGACCCGCGCCGAATAGTCGGGAATTTGCTTGCTGGTAATGAGCGTGGTGGGTAGCTGGGCATTGCGCAGCATGTGGTCCATGCACTGCAGAGAATCCGAGAAGCTGGAGATCGAGCGTGTGGGCCGCACTACAGGTCGGTCTGCAATGGATGCCTGGCTTTGGAAGGCAGCATCGTTGCGCGCGTTCATGGGCGTGCTGCAGCCCGTGGCCATCAGCACGAGTACGAGCGCCAGGGCCAGCAAAGTGCCACAGCGCAAGCGATGAAACTGCGACAGGCGGGCTGCAGTGCCGGCAACGGCGGTGGACGACATAGGCCTCCCTCTACCTGCTGTGCAGGCGCTTTTTTATTGGATGTCGATTTATTTACAGATGTTCACCAGATCGCCGCGCAGTACCACCACCTGCGGCGCCTGGTTGGGGCCATAGCGGGCCGTGCTGGTGCTGCTGCCCGACAGCGTGTTGCTGCCCACTTCCTGGACACAGGTTTTTTGCATGCCTTGGGCATTGGCAGTGGTCACCACGTCGTTGTTGGTGAGGATGCCGGCAGTGTCTGCCGAGTAGGCCTTGGCTTCGTAGCGGGCAATACGCGCCCGCAGCCAAGAAGGCGTGCCGCCGTTGGAATCGAGGTTGCCCGAAGCTTGGGGCGGGGCCGTAGGCATCATCTGGATGATGAGTTTTTTACCCAAAACGACCGGGTCTTCGCCGGGTGCCTGCGCCCAGACCAAGGTGGTGGCGCACCAGGCCACGAAGGTGGCCGCCATCCATTGCGACAGGGTAGGTAGGGTCATGGGGCACCTTTATGAATTAAGGGGAGAGGCGGCCCCGCCCTGTCTAGGGAGCAAAGTCCGCCTTCCTGCAATACACCGGCAGTGGCTCACTGGCCGGAGGTGGTGCAGAGGTTTCTGCACTAGGGGGACATTTAATTAATTGCCCCAACCGCCACCGCCATGGTTGGCAGGCAAGCAGCTGACGCAGGCGTTGTTGCTGGCGACGTTTTGTACCGCTTTGCTGTTGGTACCGCTTGCAAGGTTGCTGAGCGTGGAGTAATTCAAGGTAGTCGTTTGCGTGGAATTGCCTGCGATGGTCACGTCGCCCAGGTTGGACGACACGTTCTGGCTGGCATAGGCGTCAGTGGCCGAGGCCTCATTGGTCACCGATGAGCCCCAGTTGGCAGTCATGGATTGCGTTGAGTTACCACCGATGGTCACATCGCCGGCATTGCTGGCCAGGTTTTGAATCGCTTGGCTGTCAGTACCGGTTGATTTGTTGCTGGCATTTGCCGAACTCATCGATACAGTCTGGGTCGAGTTACCTGTGATCTTGATTTCTGGATTGGAGCTAGTGGGTGTAGAGGTGGCCGCCATGGCGGCGGAAGCGATAACACTCAGGGCGATGAAAGCAAGGGATTTCATGATTGTTCCTACAAGATGTGGATTCAACACTGGCAGCCTTTGCAGTGGATCTGCGGGGGCAGCCGACCTTGACAGGACGTTGAGTGAAACCGCTGTGCCGAAATTTCGGTCAAGGCCCGTTGGCGTTCTGTCTGTGGTCAGTTTCTGCCCGTTGTCGTGCGGTGCACATACCTAATTTACGCGGCCTTCATCGTGTGAGTTCCCCGCCCTTGCAGGCACGTTGCTCTATAGGGAAAAAGTGTCTCGGCGCCGTGGAAAGAGCGGGCAAAACATCCATAAAGAGTAGGTAGTTTTATTGCGTAAGTAGAGCAACGTTTGCAAATACCGAGCGAATAGACAGGGGGTTGGCTGTTGTTTTTCATGTTTGGCCTGCAAGATGGCGCTTGCAGGCCACTATGAATGCACCGCTTCCTTGGTGCGCAGGCTATAGATCATCCATAACGGCAAGCTCGGTCCGCTGGCTTATTTGCCGCAGGTTTACCGAAACTCGCGTATGTCCACATCACTGGAGGTTTTATGGTCATTAATGAAATCGCAGAGATCGTGACAGAGCTCCCTGGGGCCGTACAAGCGCAGGTAGCCAGACAAGTCCATTTCAGTATGTATTCCCCACCGCCCTCGGTGTGGCCTGACTATCTGACAGGGCAGGTGGAGCGTCCGGTGCGCGTTTTGCTGGTGGACGACGATGGCCATATCCGTAGAGTGGTTGCGCAAGACCTGATGGCTGACCCGCGCCTCTTGCTGGTGGCCCAGGCCGCCAGCGTGCGCGAGGGCCGTAAAGCCATCAAACAGCACGAGTTTGACGTGATGTTGGTGGACTTGAACCTGGGGGATGGAGAGGGCCTGGAGCTACTGGACTACATGAAAACCGTGCGCCCCTCGGCCGAGGCCGTGGTGGTTTCCATCATGGAAAACGACGAAAAAGTGTTGCGCGCCTTCGAGCTCGGTGCGGTGGGCTTCTGGGTCAAAAACTCCTGGTTTGGCAACTATGCGCAAGCTGTGCTGCAGGTGGCCAACGGGGGCGCGTCCATTACGCCTCTATTGGCCAGGCGTCTTTTGCAGCGCTTTGACCAGGCCCCTGACCGTGTCTCCCAACGCAGTCAACCCGAGGGGGTTGACCGCCTTTCTGCGCGTGAGAAAGAGGTCCTGCGCATGGTGGCCAACGGTTACACCAGCACTGAAATTGGCACGCGCCTGCTGATCAGCACCATGACGGTCAACACCCACGTCAGAAATATTTACCGCAAACTGCAGGTGCGCACCCGTGCTCAGGCGGTACGCTTGGCATCACTTCGAGGTCTTTTTTAACGCCGTTCAATGATTTGTTGCGCATTCTTCATGTTTCGCACACGTCCCCCCCGTTTTGCGCTGGCTAGCTTGGCCATCTGGAGTGCGCTGTGCTTGGTCAGCGTGGCCAATGTGTGGCGCTGCTGGGTCTACAACATCCCCGGTTTGCAGTACTGGGCGATGGCCGAGATAGTGCTGATCGCCATTTTGGGCGTGCTCTTGTGGATGCACCTGCCCCGGGCCTTGCAGTGGCATATGCGCAACAGTGTGCGTCCCAGCGCTGAACTGCAGGCCGAACGCCAGCGTATTGCACGCGATTTACACGACCACGTCGGCTCCCAGTTGGTCGGCGCCATGGCCTTGCTCGACTCGGCCGTGCCGGCCCAGGCGCAGGCGCTGCGGGCGCTGGAGCAGTGCCTGTTCGATGTGCGATGGGTAGTCGATTCCATGGACAGCACCGGGGAGTTGCTGACCGAGCGCCTGGCACGGTTGCGCCATCGACTGCAACCGGTGCTGGAGCGGCGCGGCATTCAGATGGCCTGGAGCGTGGACTGCACGAGCGACGTCCGCCCGCCTGATGGGGAGCGCGCCGCACATCTGATGTGCATTGCGCAGGAGGTGTTGAGCAACGTAGTGCAGCACTCTGCTGCCACGCAGGTTGAAGTGCGCATGGCGCATGTGCCCCACGAGGACGCCTGGTATCTGGAAATCAGCGACAACGGTATCGGTTTGTCCAGTGCAGGCACGCACGTTGCCAGCGGCCAGGGATTGGTGGGTATGCACAAGCGCGCACAGATGGCCGGGGGGCATTTACACCTGCTGTGCCCGCCCCAGGGCGGAACATGTGTCCGCGTGGTGTTGCCCTGCACCCAAGAAACCGGCTTGACGCTTGGCAGCCCCTCGTTGAACACGCTTTTAGGGGCCTACAAGGCTTGATAATTTTGTGTAGTTTTAGTCTCAAATAGACGCTAGCGCTTTCCGATAAAACTCCAGCAGCTATCAAAAAAATAGTTTTTTGCGCTGCTGACGGTAGCGCAGCACAGGTCGCTGTGGACGGTGCCTGTGGCAAACTGGCCCGCTTTTCTCAGACCCTTCCCACCCCTCAGACTCGCCTTCGTGGGGCAGAACCGCCATGCAAAAAATCATTGGGCAAATTGCCGCAGAAATCCGTGTCACCCCCGCGCAAGTGCAAGCTGCTGTGGACCTGCTCGACAGCGGCGCCACGGTGCCGTTCATTGCGCGCTACCGCAAAGAGGCCACCAACGGCTTGGACGACATCCAGCTGCGTGAGTTGGAAGCGCGCCTGTCCTATCTGCGCGAACTGCAGGAGCGGCGCATCACCATCCTCAAAGCCATTGACGAGCAGGGCAAGCTGACCGACGCGCTGCGCAGCGCGATTGCCGCCGCGCCGACCAAGCAAGAGCTGGAAGACATCTACCTGCCGTTCAAACAAAAGCGCCGCACCAAAGGCCAAATGGCGCGCGAAGCCGGCATCGAGCCGCTGGCGGACAAGTTGTTTGCTGACCCGACGCTCGACCCCGCCTTGGAGGCCGCCGCCTTCACCCGCCCACCCGAAGTGCTGGACGACGGCAAGATTGGCGCAGATTTTTCGACCGTGCCCGCCGTGCTGGACGGCGTGCGCGACATCCTGTCCGAGCGCTGGGCCGAAGATGCCGCGCTGGTGCAACACCTGCGTGAATGGCTGTGGGCCGAGGGCTTGCTGCGCAGCAAAAAGGTCGATGGCAAAAACGAGAACGACCCGGAAGTGTCGAAATTCCGCGACTACTTTGACTACGACGAGCCGATGGGGCGCATCCCGTCCCACCGCGCGCTGGCGGTGTTTCGCGGCCGGGCGCTGGAGATGCTGGATGCCAAACTAGTGCTGCCGATCGAACCTGAGCCGGGCAAACCCAGCCTCGCCGAGGCCAAAATTGCCCAGCACTTGCGCTGGAGCTACCAAGGCCGCGCCGCCGACGACCTGCTGCGCAAATGCGTCGCCTGGACGTGGCGCGTCAAGCTGAGCCTGTCCACCGAGCGCGACCTGTTTTCGCGCCTGCGCGAAGACGCGGAAAAAGTCGCCATCAAAGTCTTTGCTGACAACCTGCGTGACCTGTTGCTGGCCGCCCCGGCTGGCCCGCGTGTGGTGATGGGGCTGGACCCGGGCATCCGCACCGGCGTCAAAGTGGCGGTGGTCGATGCCACCGGAAAGCTGGTCGACACCGCCACGGTGTTTCCGCATGAGCCGCGCAAAGACTGGGACGGCGCGTTGCACACCTTGGCGCAACTGAGCCAAAAACACGGCGTGCAACTGCTGGCGATTGGCAACGGCACCGCCAGCCGCGAAACCGACAAACTGGCCGGCGAACTCATCAAATTAATGGCTAAAATGGCTGTAGCCCAAGCAGGACAAGCGCCAGCAGCTATCGAAAAGATAGTTGTCAGCGAAGCCGGTGCCTCGGTCTATTCGGCCAGCGAATACGCCAGCCAAGAAATGCCCGACGTCGATGTCAGCCTGCGCGGCGCCGCCAGCATTGCCCGCCGCCTGCAAGACCCGCTGGCCGAGCTGGTCAAAATTGACCCGAAAAGCATCGGCGTCGGCCAGTACCAGCACGACGTGAACCAGAGCGAACTGGCGCGCACGCTGGGCACCGTGGTCGAGGATTGCGTCAACGCCGTCGGCGTGGACTTGAACACCGCCAGCGCGCCGCTGCTGTCGCGGGTTTCTGGCCTGTCTGGCAGCGTCGCCAAAGCGGTGGTGCGCTGGCGCGAGGCCAACGGCGCCTTTAAAACCCGCAAACAGTTGATGGAAGTGGCCGGCTTGGGTGCCAAAACCTTTGAGCAAAGCGCCGGCTTCTTGCGCATTCGCGGTGGCGAAAATCCGCTCGATATGACCGGCGTGCACCCAGAAACCTACCCGGTGGTCGAAAAAATCATGCAAACCACCGGCCGTCCGGTGGCAGAGTTGATGGGGCGCGCCGATATGCTGAAAACGCTCAAGCCCGAGCTGTTGGCGAATGAGAAATTTGGCGTCATCACCGTCAAAGACATCCTGACCGAGTTAGAAAAGCCGGGCCGCGACCCGCGCCCCGACTTCAAAGTGGCGCGCTTTAACGACGGCGTCGAAGACATCAAAGACCTGAAAGAAGGCATGACGCTGGAGGGCACGGTCAGCAACGTGGCGCAGTTTGGTGCGTTCATTGACTTGGGGGTGCACCAAGACGGCTTGGTACACGTCAGCCAGCTGGCGCACAAATTTGTCAGCGACGCGCGCGAGGTGGTCAAGACCGGCGACATCGTCAAGGTGCAGGTGCTGGAAGTGGACGTGCTGCGCAAGCGCATCAGCCTGACGATGAAGCTGGGCAGCGCGCCGCAGTCGCGCGACAGCCAAGGCGCAGGGCCGAATCGCTTTGAAGGCGCTGGCCGCCAGCCGCCGCGCCGCACGGGCAACAGTAATGAACCAGCGCCGCAGTCCAGTATGGCGGCGGCGTTTTCCAAGTTGCAGACCAAGCGTTAGCCGGCGGCTGGGCTTGGCCCTGCACGCCGATCATGGCCCGCCGCCGATGGCGGTTTACTTTGCCGACCTATTGCACCCCCCCGATTGCTATGGAACTGAATGCCTTGCTGGCTTTGCCGGCCGTCTTGCCCAGCCTGCCACGTGTTGTGGCGCTGTTGATCGCCGAGCTGGCACGCGACGAACCCAATTTGCGCCGTGTCAATCAGCTGGTGGGTTCCGACCCGGCCTTGGCGGCGCGCGTGCTGGAGTGTGCCAATGGGGCTGAATTTGAGGCGCAGCAGTGTATTGCCGGCGTGCCCGAGGCGCTGGCGCTGCTGGGTACGCTGCAATTGCGTGAGCTGGTCGGCTCGGCCCCGCTGGGCACCACTTCACGCAGCGTGCCGGGCATGAATTTGCAGCATTTTTGGCGCTACAGCCTCAACACCGCCAAGCTGGCGCGGGCGCTGGCTGGCAGCGTGCACCAGAACCAGGTGGCGGCGTACACCGCTGGCCTGCTGCATGGACTGGGCGAACTGGTGATCCATCTGGCCGACCCGGAGCGGGCGCAATCGCTCAACACCCTGGTATCGCCGCTGGACATGCGCCGCAGCAAATTGGAGCAGCGCGTTTTTGGTTACTGCTATTGCCATGTCAGCGCCGCTCTGGCACAGCGTTGGCAATTGCCCCAGGTGGTGGTGGATGCGCTGAATTACCAGCACAGCCCGTTCGACAACAACGCTTATGAACCTCTGGCGGGCGTGCTGCATTTGGCGGCGTGGCGCGCGCGGGCACGGGAAGTGGGGCTGGACGACCGGGAAATGGCCGTCACCTTTCCCGACCAAGTCGGGCTGCCGCTGGGGCTGGACATCGACATGGTGTTGCAGCAAGACCCGATTGACTGGACGGTCCGGCCCGAGGCCGGCGCCTTTGTCTGAAGCCTGAAAAACGCCATTACATCGACGCTAGCAGCATGGCGCGGTAGTCGTCGGCGCTGGCCAGACGCGGGTTGGTGCCGTGGCAATGGTCGGCCAGGGCGTTTTGGATGATGGCGTCGAAATGCGCCTCTTGCACGCCCAATTCGGCCAGGCCGCTGGGCAGGCCCAGGCGCTCGCTCATGGCACGGAGGGCGTCGGGGATGTCGGCTGCACCGGGTAGGCTCATGGCGCGAGCCATGCGTTCTAGGCGCAAATCTTTTTGCACCGACGCGCAGTCGGTGTTGAAGCGCACCACGGCGGGTAAAAACAGCGCGTTGAGCGTGCCGTGGTGCAGGCGCGGGTTCTGACCACCCAGGCTGTGGCTCAGGCTGTGCACGCAGCCCAGCCCTTTTTGAAACGCCATGGCGCCTTGCATACTGGCGCTCATCATGTTCAGGCGCGCCTCGCGGTCGGCGCCGTGGTGGGTGGCGCGCTCAATGTGCGCCCAGCCGCGCTCCAGGCCATCCAGCGCAATGCCGTCCGCCGGTGGGTTGAAGGCGGCCGACATAAAGGTTTCTATGCAGTGCGCGATGGCATCCATGCCGGTGGCAGCGGTCAGCAGTGGCGGCAGGCCCAGCGTCAGCTCCGGGTCGCAAATGGCGCTTTTGGGCACCAAGTGCCAGGAATGAAAACCCAGCTTGCGGTGGTCATCGACGATGAGGATGGCGCCGCGTGCGACCTCGCTGCCGGTGCCGCTGGTGGTCGGCACGGCAATGATCGGCGCCACGCGCTCGGTGATGCGCTGCGAGCCGCCTTCGATGGTGGCGTAGTACGTTAGCGGCCCGGCGTGTGTCGCCGCAATGGCGACGCCTTTGGCGCAGTCGATGGCGCTGCCGCCGCCCACGGCAATGATGCCGTCGCAGCCTTGCGCTTGATACATCTGCGCAGCGGCGCGCACGGCGGCTTCGGTGGGGTTGGACGGCGTCTGGTCAAACACCGCAGACGCCATGCCGCCCAAGGCATCGAGCGCTTTTTGCAACACGCCAGCGGCTTTCACGCCGGGGTCGGTGACGATGAGCGGGCGCTGGATGCCGACGCGCGCGCATTCTTGCGGCAGCAACTGGACGGCGCCAAACGCGAACTGGACTTGGGTGACGTAATAGATAAGTGCCATGGCCTGATCCGGGGTGGGTGGATGGGACGGCTGCGAAGGTGCTGCGCGCCGCTTGCGATTAGGATCGCTGCAAATACTTTAAACCCCACAGCGCCTACCGCCAGCCGACAAACCCTGGTCTGTGCGGTGTTCGGCGTCGCCAGCGAGACCGGCGCTGCGCGCGTATGTGCCTGCCAACCGCCGGGCATGGCCCGAATTTCTTAATTGCTCACGATGCCTTCAAAAACAGCTGTCCCCTTGGCGCCCTCCTGGCACCTGCACCGCAACCGCCTGACGCCGCAAATGCACAGCGTGCTCGAACGTATGGCACGTGCCGGCCAGCCGCAACTGCATACCCTGACGCCGCCCCGGGCGCGTCTGGCCTATGAGGTCGGCGCAGGTGTACTGGAACTGCCCAAGGCGGAGCTGGCACGGGTCGAGGACTTCACCATTCCCACGCGCGACGGTCAGGCGCTGCCAGCCCGGCTGTACGCACCCAGTCTCCAGAGTAGCGAGCCCGGTTTGCCGCTGCTGCTGTACCTGCACGGCGGTGGCTTCACCATTGGCAGTATTGCCACGCACGATGTGCTGTGCCGCGAACTGGCGCGTCTGGCTGGCTGCGTGGTGGTGTCGCTGGCGTACCGGCTGGCGCCGGAGCACCGCTTTCCTATCGCGTCCAACGATGCCTGGGATGCCCTGCAGTGGCTGGCGGCGCAGGCGGCCACTTTGGGTGCCGATGCGAGTCGCCTGGCCGTCGGCGGCGACAGTGCCGGGGGTACGCTGGCGGCGGTGTGTGCCATTCAGGCACGCGATGCCGGCCTGCTGCTGGCCCTGCAACTGCTGTTTTATCCCGGCTGCGCGGCGCACCAGGACACGCCTTCGCACGCCACGTATGCCCACGGGCTGGTGCTGGACGCACTGGCCATTCGCTGGTTTTTTGACCACTACGTGCACAGCCGCGCCGAGCGCGAGGATTGGCGTTTTGCCCCCTTGATGGCGCCCGATGTCGATGGTGTCGCCCCGGCGTGGTTTGGCCTTGCCGAGTGCGATCCGCTGGTGGACGAAGGCATTGAGTACGCCGACAAGCTGCGCGCGGCCGGTGTCGCCGTCGATCTGGAGATTTACCGCGGCGTGACGCACGAATTCATCAAGATGGGCCGCGCCATTCCTGAGGCCCGCCAGGCCCACGCTGATGCGGCGCGCGCTTTGCGCCAGGCATTTGGCCTGCAGCACTGAAAGTGGATGCCATGAAAGATCGATTGAAGGTTGAAGCTGGGGGAGCCTTGGCCGAGGTACGGACCGGCCGCTGGAGCGCGTTGCGCCAAGACGCCACTCCGCTGCGTACCGCTGTGTTTGTCCAAGAGCAGGGCATTGCGCCCGAATTGGAGTTGGACGCGCTGGACGCGACGGCCATCCACGCTGTGCTCTACAACCGCCTTGGGATGCCGATTGCCACCGGGCGGCTGCTGCAACCCGCGCCCGGCGTGGGACGCATTGGCCGCATGGCGGTGGATCGCGCCTTGCGCGGTGCCGGCTGGGGGCGCCAGTTGCTCGATACGCTGGTGCAAGCCGCCCGGGACCGGGGCGATACCGAGGTGCAACTGCACGCCCAGTGCAGTGCCCAGGGCTTTTATGCCGCCGCTGGTTTTGCTGTGCGCGGCGTGGCGTATGAAGAAGCCGGCATCCCGCACATCACCATGGTGATGGTGTTGTAGCCGGTTTGAATGCGGGATGAATTCCTGTTTTGCTAGCTGCTAGCGCTTTCACCATAAGGGTTTGCGCCATATTTGATGATTTTTTACAGATCTTCCAGCAGGACGTAGGGTAGGGGGCCCAGCGTCAGTGCCGGGCCATCACCAGCGCCCACGTGCAGGGCACCGGCTTCAGCGGCGCTGATTTGTAGCGCCACCAGCGCATCCCAGCCGCCAGCGGGGGCGGCAGCGGCCTGTAGCACGGTGCCACAGGGCTGCTCCAGGTCGTCTGGCGCAAATACCGATGTGCCCACTTCCAGTGCCAGCGGCGCGTGCGCCAGATAAGTGCGCCGCTTGATGGCACCGCGAAACTGGCTGCGCGCCACGACTTCTTGGCCGGGGTAGCAGCCTTTTTTGAAGCTGACACCACCGACCGACTCGTAGTTCAGCATTTGCGGCACGAAGGCATCGACCAGGGGTGCGCTCAAGGTGGCAACGCCGCTGTGCACTTCGCCCCAGGCCCACAGCGCCGGGTCCAACGCGGGGCCAACGGGGGCGGCCTGCGTGGCTGGTGCCACCCATAAAGCGCGCGGCTGGCCGCAGGCGCTGGGCAGGTGTACCAGGCTTGCAGCATAAAAATCGGCTTTTACCCAAGCAGGCTGTGCGCTGTCAGCTATTGAAAGCAGAGTATTGCCAGCAATGCCGTAGAGCGCAAATTCGTCGCTGGCGTCGCTCAGTTTGGCTTTGGCACGCATGACAAACATCGACAGGCGCTTGAGCGTCGGCGCCAGCAGGTCGCGGCTGCAGATCAGCAAAATTTCGGTGGGGCTGCGCTTGAAGCCGATGAAGCTGGCTTGCATCCGGCCTTTGGCCGACAAAAACGCTGCCAAGCGCGCTTCCTGCAGGCCCAGTAAAACAAAGTCTTGTGTCAACTGGCCATGCAGAAATTTGGCTGCATCGTCACCCTCGGCGCGGATCACGCCAAGGTGGAGCAGGGGGGTAATGCCGTCAAGATTCGAAGTCATGGCTGAATTATGATGCCCGCTCCCTCTCTTACAGGTTGCAAGGTTGTGCTGCGTTTGTTGTCTTGGTTATTGTTTTTGGCTTTGGCGCTGGGGGGCGCGGCCGTGTGGTGGGTATACACCCCGATGCCCGTGGGCAATGCGGCGCTGGAGCTGGAAATTGAACCCGGCACCTCGCCCCGGGGCGTGGCACGCAACGTCGAGGCCGCCGGCGTGCGCGTTGACGCGCGGCTGCTGTATGCGTGGTTCCGGGTCTCGGGGCTGGATCGGCGCATGAAGGCGGGAAACTATGAAATCCCCCCCGGTACCACGCCCTACAGCCTGCTGCAAAAACTGGCGCGTGGTGAAGAAAGCCTGCAGGCGCTGACGCTGGTCGAGGGTTGGAATTTTCGCCAGGTGCGTGCGGCGCTGGCGCGTGAGAACGGCATCAAACACGACAGCGCAGCCCTGTCCGATGTTGATCTGATGGTGCGTCTGGCGCGCCCCGGCGTGGTGCCTGAGGGGCGGTTTTTCCCTGATACCTACACCTACGCCAAAGGCAGCAGTGATTTGGCCGTACTGCGCCGCGCCCTGCACGCCATGGACCGGCGCTTGGAGGCCGCGTGGAGCCAGCGCGCCAGCGATACACCGCTCAAAAGCGCGGACGACGCCTTGATTCTGGCCAGCATTGTCGAGAAAGAAACGGGTCGCCCCAGCGACCGCGCACAGATCGCCGGCGTGTTCAGCAACCGTCTGCGCGTTGGCATGTCGTTGCAGACCGACCCGACGGTGATCTACGGCCTGGGCGAAAAATTTGATGGCAATCTGCGCAAGCGCGACTTGCAGGCCGACACGCCCTGGAACACCTACACCCGCTCTGGCCTGCCGCCCACGCCGATTGCCATGCCCGGCAAGGCGGCACTGCTGGCCGCCGTGCAGCCCGCCGCGACCCGTGCGTTGTATTTCGTTGCCAAGGGCGATGGCACCAGCCATTTCAGCGAGTCGCTGGGCGAGCACAACCGCGCCGTCAACCGCTACCAGCGTGGTCAATGAATCCCGTGTTGCAGAAAGATCCAACCATGGCGCCGACCGGCTTGTTCATCAGCTTTGAGGGCATCGACGGTGCCGGCAAATCCTCTCACATCGAGGGCCTGGCCGACGCCTTTCGCGCCCAGAGTCGCAGCGTGGTGTGCACGCGCGAGCCCGGCGGCACGCCGCTGGCCGAAAAGCTGCGCGAACTGCTGCTGCACGACGCTATGGACGCGCTCACCGAGTCGTTGCTGGTGTTTGCTGCGCGGCGCGACCACCTGTGCCAAGTGATCGTTCCGGCGCTGGCGCGTGGCGACGTGGTGCTGTGCGACCGCTTTACCGACGCCACCTTTGCCTACCAGGGCGCGGGGCGCGGCTTTGATCTGCAGGCGCTATCGATACTGGAGCGTATGGCGCAGACAGGCATTGGGCTAGAGGCCAATTTGATGCATGAACCGCAGCTGACGCTGTGGTTTGATTTGGCGCCCGACGTGGCCGCCCAGCGCCTGGCGGGTGCGCGCGTGCCCGACCGTTTTGAGGCGCAGCCGGCCGAATTTTTCCGCCGTGTGGCGCAAGGCTATGCCGACCGCGCCGCTGCTGCGCCGCAGCGCTTTGCCCGCATCGACGCGGCGCAAGAGCGCGTGGCGGTGTGGCAGCAAATCATGGACGTGTTCGTTCAGCGCGGCTGGCTGGCCGTGCAAGGCACCGCACTGTGACCCGTCCGGTGCTGGCCTCCTGGATTGCCGCGCAGCGCAGCCGCTTGCTGGCGCAGCAGGGACACGCCTGGTTGTTGCAGGGGCCGTCGGGCCTGGGGCAGTTTCAGCTGGCGCTGGAGTTGGTGCGCGCCTGGCTGTGCGAGGCGCCAATCGAGCAGGGCGCGTGCGGCGTCTGCGGCAGTTGCCACGCTATCGATGTGCGCACCCATGCCGATCTGTGCGTGTTGATGCCCGAGGTGCAAATGCTGGCGCGCGGCTGGCCGCTGCCAGAAAAGGCGCAGGCCGATCTTGACGATAAAAAGCGCAAACCCAGCCGCGAAATTCGCGTCGATGCCATGCGCCAAGCGGTGGAATTTACCCAGCGCACCAGTGCGCGTGGCCGGGGCAAGGCGGTGCTGGTGTACCCAGCCGAGCAGATGAACGTAGTCACGGCCAATGCGCTGCTGAAAACCCTGGAAGAGCCTCCCGGGGAGGTGCGCTTTGTGCTGGCCAGCGAGGCCGCGCACCAGTTGCTGCCGACCATTCGCAGCCGCTGCCTGGGCCATACCATGGCCTGGCCAGCGCAGGCCGATATGCTGCACTGGCTGACCGCACAGGGCCTGCCAGTCGATGTAGCCGAGGTGTTTTTGCGCATCAGCGGTGGTCGGCCGGACGATGCGCTGGCGCTGTTCCAATCGGGCTGCAACCCGCAGAGCTGGGCGCAATTGCCCCAGGCGATGCTGCGCGGCGATGCCAGTGCGCTGACCGACTGGACGCCGCCGCAGGCCATCGAAGCGCTGCAAAAGCTCTGCCACGACTTGCTGGCGCTGTGCGTGGGTGCGGTGCCGCGTTATTTTGCGCTGGCTGATTTGCCCGATGTCCCGGCCATCGGCCCGCTGACGCGCTGGTCGCGTGCGCTGAGCACCGCTGCACGCACCGCTGAGCACCCTTTCAACCCCGGCCTGATGCTGGAGGCCTTGGCTGCCCAAGCGCGCAACGCCCTACACTCGCGCCAGTAATCTGCTAATAGCCCGCCATTTCAACGCCGTTTTACCCGCCCCCCCACTTATGAGCAGCCCTTCGACCGCCCCCCGCCCCAGCGTCATGCAGCTGGCCATCAAAGAGAAAGCTGGTTTGTATGCTGCCTACATTCCCTTTTTTATCGAAGGCGGCATTTTTGTGCCAACCCCCCGGGAATACAAATTGGGAGACGATGTGTATGTGCTGCTCACTTTGCCTGACGATACGCAGCGCTATCCGGTCGCTGGCCGGGTGGCTTGGGTAACGCCAGCACGCGCCGGTGGCAACCGCGTCCAGGGGGTGGGCATCCAGTTCCCCAAAGATGACAAGTCGCGCCAGTTGAAACTCAAAATTGAAGAAATTTTGGGGACAGCGCTGGGATCGGACAAGCCGACGCAAACCATTTGATTTTTTGCGTTGTGCCGTGCCGACCCGCTGCGTGCCGGTCGGCATTGTTTTTTATTTTTGTTGTTGGAGGTCCATGTTTACCGATTCGCATTGCCACCTCAATTTTCCGGAACTGGCTGAGCAGTTGCCTGCCATCCGCCAGGCCATGGCAGCGGCGCAGGTGGGTCGGGCGCTGTGCATTTGCACTACGCTGGAAGAGTTTGACGGCGTCCATGCGCTGGCATTGGCGCATGACAACTTTTGGTGCTCGGTCGGTGTGCATCCCGACAACGAGGGCATTGCCGAGCCGTCGGTGCAAGATCTTTTGGATCGCGCCGCGCTGGCGCGTGTGGTGGCGATTGGTGAAACCGGCCTCGATTACTACGGCATGGAAGACCGCAAAGGCGGGCGCAGCATTGCCGATCTGGAGTGGCAGCGCGAGCGCTTTCGCACCCATATCCGCGCCGCGCGCGCCTGCGCCAAGCCGTTGGTGGTGCACACACGCAGCGCCGCTGACGACACGCTGGCCATCTTGCGCGAGGAGGGGGAGGATGGCACCCGCAATCGCGCCGGCGGCGTCTTCCATTGCTTCACCGAGTCGGCCGAGGTGGCGCGGGCGGCGCTGGATCTGGGTTACTACATCTCGTTTTCCGGCATCATCACCTTCAAGAGTGCGCAGGCGCTGCGCGACGTAGTGGCTTTTGTGCCGATGGATCGCTTGCTGATTGAAACCGATAGCCCGTATCTGGCGCCGGTGCCGTATCGCGGCAAGACCAATAACCCGTCTTATGTGCCGTGGGTGGCGCAGCAGGTGGCCAGCGTGCGTGGTATGGCGCTGGAAGACGTGGCGCAGGCCACCAGCCGCAATTTTGACGCTTTGTTTACAGGGGTTTTGGCATGACAGGAATGGTGGGTAGGGCTGAGAGGGCTGAGAGAGGGGTGGGCCGACGTGCAGTGCTGGGGCTGGCGTTGCTAGGGGGCGCCCTGGGCGCACGGGCGGGGTCGCATGAGGATTTTTTCACTGCTATTCAGCGCGATAACGGCGCTGCCATTACGGCGTTACTGGGCCGGGGTTTTGACCCCAATACGCGTAATTTGCAGGGCCAGGTGGGTTTGACCTTGGCATTGAAGCTAGACGCGCTGCGTGCCGTCCAGGCGCTGCTGAAAGCACCCCAGCTCCAGGTGAGTGCACTCAATGCGAACGATGAGAGCGCCCTCATGTTGGCCGCCATCAAGGGCCATAACGAGGTGGTGCAGGCGCTGATTGCGCGCGACGCCGACGTCAATAAAACCGGCTGGACGCCGCTGCACTATGCGGCTTCCGGGGTGCAGCCGCAACAAGTTGCCATTGTGGCGCTGCTGCTGGAGCACTATGCCTATATTGATGCCGCCTCGCCCAATGGCACCACGCCGCTGATGATGGCGGCGCAGTACGGTACGCGCGAAGTGGCGCAATTGCTGCTCGACGAGGGCGCAGATCCTGCACTGAAAAATCAGCTGGGCCTGAGTGCTGCCGACTTCGCCTTGCGTGCCGAGCGCTCGGATGTGGCCCAAGCCATTGCGGCGGCGGTGCGCCAGCGCCAACCCGATCGAGGCAAGTGGTAGGTGGATATCAGGCCACGTGAGGGCGCGTTTGCAGCCGGGCGTACAGCCCGCCCAAGGCCATGAGTTCGGCGTGTGTGCCTTGCTCGGCAATGCGCCCGCGCTCCATCACTACTACGCGGTCGGCGTGTTCGATGGTCGAGAGCCGGTGCGCAATCACCAGCGTGGTGCGCCCGCGCATCAGGCGTTGCAAGGCTTCTTGCACCAGTCGCTCGGATTCGGTATCGAGTGCCGAGGTGGCTTCGTCCAGAATCAGAATCGGCGCATTTTTGTAGAGTGCGCGTGCAATCGCCAGCCGCTGGCGCTGCCCGCCCGATAGCTGCACTGCGTTGTGACCCAGTACGGTATGGATGCCTTGGGGTAGGGCGGCTATATGCTCGGCCAGATTGGCGGCGGCCAGGCATTCCTGTACTCGCACTACGTCCACTGCAGCGCCCAAGGCGACATTGGCGGCAATGCTGTCGTTGAACATCACCACGTCCTGGCTGACCAGCGCAAACTGCGCGCGCAAGCTGTCCAATTGCCAGTCAGGCAGGGCGTGCTCATCAAGCAGCACCTGGCCCTTGGACGGCGCAATAAAACGCGGTAGCAGATTGACCAGGGTTGTCTTGCCGGCCCCGGACGGGCCGACCAGGGCGACGATTTCACCCGGTTGAATATGCAGGCTGATGTTGTCCAGCGCCGGGGCCTGGTCGGCGGCAAACGCCACGCTGACACCTTGCAGACTGATGGCGCCTTGCACCTGCTGGGGTGCGTAGCTGCCACCGGTTTCAGCCGGCGTGTCGCCCAGCAGCGCCATGCCGCGTTCCAGTGCTGCTACGCCGCGTGTGATGGGGTTGGCCACGTCTGCCAGGCGCCGTATCGGCGCGATCAGCATCAGCATGGCGGTGATGAAAGCAACAAAACCGCCCACTGTCACATCGTGCGGTCCGGTGGCCGAGCGGCTTTGCCACAGGGCGACACAAATCACCGTGGACAGCGCTGCAGCGGCCAGCAACTGCGTCAGCGGCGTCATGGCTGAAGAGGCAATGGTGGATTTGATGGCCAGCCGGCGCAGGCTGTGGCTGAGCACGCTAAAGCGCTCAGCTTGGCCGGTCTGTGCGCCATGCAATCGCACCATGCGGTGTGCCAGCACGTTTTCTTCGACCACGTAGGCCAGTTCGTCGGTGGCCTTTTGGCTGCGTTTGGTCAGACTGTAGAGGCGCCGTGACAGAGTTTTCATGATCCAGGCCACGCCCGGCACGATCACCGTGACGATCAGCGTCAACTGCCAGTTCAGGTACATCAGGTAGCCCAGCAGGGCCAGCAGCGTGAAGCCATCGCGCGACAGCCCCAGCAGCGCTTGCACCAGCAGCGTGGCGCCAGTTTGTACTTCATACACCACGGTATTGGACAGGGCGCTGGCCGACTGGCGCGCAAACAGGCCCATGTCTGCCGCCAGCAAGCGGGCAAACAGTGTCTGGCGCAAGATCAACATACCTTCATTGGCAATGCGTGCCAGCGCATATTGGCCGACGAATTGCGCTGTGCCACGCACCACAAACACCCCCATGATGGCCAGCGGAACTGTCCACAGGGAGAGTGCACCTTCGGTAAAGCCGCGGTCCAGCAGCGGCTTGAGCAGTGCTGGAATGAGGGGTTCGGTGATGGCGCCGACCAGAGTGGCGACGACTGCCAGTGTCCAGGCCAGGCGCTGGTGGCCAAAGTAGACCGAGAGGCGCCGCAGACGAGCGAGCAGGCGCTCGGACTGTGCAGGTGTCGGTGGTGCTGTTGTTGCGGAAGATAGCGGCGGTGCGCTGGGATCAGGGGCTTGCATGTAGGGCGAATTCTACGATTGACACCCGTCTTTCAACAGTTTGTCACATTGGCAGCCTTTGTCAGTGTGTAACATAGCAGGCTGACATCCAGCCATCATCCGGTTGCTTTTTTGCGAATGACCATTCACCCATTGCTTATGATCCTGCCCGCCGCGGCCGTGCCGCACCCCTCCCGCCGCCATGTCATAGCCGCTCTGATGGCTTCGTCGGCATTGCCCGCGTTGGCACAGTTTCGCGTCGAGGTTTCCGGCGTCGGACTGACACAGTTGCCTGTTGCCTTGGCGCCGTTTCGTGGCGAGGCACAGTCTCCACAAAAAATCAGCAGCATCGTGCAGGCCGACTTGGAGCGCAGCGGCCAGTTTCGTGCGATTGATGCGTCTGGAGCGGTACTGGATGAAACCTCACGCCCCGATGTGGCGCTGTGGAAGCAGAAAAATGCCGATTCACTGGTCACTGGCAGCATTGCGCGCTTGGCGGACGGTCGCTTTGATGTGCGCTTTCGTCTGTGGGATGTGGTGCGCGGCGAAGACCTGGGTGGGCAAAGCTATGTCATCTCGCAAGGGGACCTGCGCTTGGTGGCGCACCGCATTGCCGATTACGTCTACGAAAAACTCACCGGTGAGCGTGGTGTGTTTTCAACGCGCATCGTCTATGTCACCAAGGCCGGAACCCGCTATAGCCTGTGGGTCGCCGATGCCGATGGCGAAAATGCCCAGGCTGCGCTGTCCAGCCCCGAGCCCATCATCTCGCCGGCTTGGTCGCCCAGCGGCGGGCAAATTGCCTACGTGTCGTTTGAGTCGCGCAAACCCGTGGTGTATGTCCACGATGTGGCCTCTGGCCGGCGTCGCCTGATTGCCAATTTCCGCGGATCCAACAGTGCTCCAGCCTGGGCTCCCAATGGTCAGAGTCTGGCGCTCACCCTGAGCCGTGATGGCAACTCGCAGCTCTACACCATCGATGCCAATGGCGGTGAAGCGCGCCGGCTGATGCAGAACACGGGCATTGATACCGAGCCGGTGTATTCAGCCGACGGCCGCAGCATTTATTTCGTCAGTGACCGCGGCGGTGCCCCGCAGATTTACAAGGTTGCCAGCACCGGCGGCCGTGCCGAGCGCGTCACTTTTTCGGGCAATTACAACATCTCGCCCAGCTTGAGCCCCGATGGCCGCTGGCTGGCCTACATCTCGCGTGTCGGCGGGGCCTTCAAGCTGCACGTGATGGATCTTGCCAGCGGCGTTGTCAGTGCTATCACCGATACCTCGGCCGACGAAAGTCCCAGCTTTGCGCCCAATAGCCGCTTGATCGTTTATGCAACACAGCAACAAGGCCGCGAAGCCCTCATGACCACGACCCTGGATGGAAAAATCAAGGCCCGTCTGGCCGGCCAGAGTGGTGATATTCGTGAGCCCGATTGGGGGCCGTTTCAGAAACAATGAGTGTCCAGTCTCTATCGCCATCGCTGAATTTCAGGAGTTCTTTTAAATGATGAAACGTATTTCTTCCGCCCTTGTTGCCGCTGCATTGATTGCAGGCTGCAGTTCTGGCGTTGATCTTGACAATGTGCCTGTGGAAGACAAGGCTGGCACTCCGCTTTCCACCACCGACGGCAACGGCGCCAACTCGGGCAATGCCGGACAAAGCGGTGTTGCCGGGGTCGATCTTTCGCAATCCGGCCGCGATGCGGCAGGGCCTGTGGGCATGAGCCGGATTTTGTATTTTGATTACGACAGCTACAGCATCAAGGGCGATTACCAGTCCCTGATCGAGTCGCATGCGCGTTTTATCAAGGCCAATCCAGCACGCAAGGTGATGCTGGAGGGCCACACCGATGAGCGTGGCGGACGTGAATACAACCTCGCCCTGGGACAAAAACGTGCCGAAGCCGTCAGCCGCGCCCTGGGCTTGCTGGGCGTACCCAGCGCGCAGGTAGAAGCTGTGAGCTTCGGCAAAGAAAAACCTGCCATGACTGGACACAGCGAAGACGCCTACGCACAGAACCGCCGCGTCGAGTTGTCGTACCGCTGATGTCCACGCAGGCTCTGGTTTCGCCCTTGCGAGCGCTGTGTGCACTGGCATTTTTTTGCGTCTGTGTGCCGGCCTCCCATGCGGCATTGTTTGAAGACAGCGAGGCACGCCGCGCCATTATTGAATTGCGCCAACGTATTGATACGCTGCAGCAGTCTAACCAGCGTGCCGGTGACGATTTGCGCCGTTCCGGCGACGACAGCACACAACTGCGCCGCAGCTTGCTGGAGTTGCAAACCCAGATCGATGCCCAGCGTGCTGAAACAGCCAAACTTCAGGGCCAGAACGAGCAGCTGATACGCGACGTGGCCGATTTGCAGCGTCGCCAAAAAGACATTTCCCAAGGTGTCGATGAGCGTCTGCGCCAGATCGAGCCGCTCAAAGTCACCGTCGATGGCCAGGAGTTTCAAGCTGATCCAGCAGAAAAACGCGATTTTGAAGCCGCCTTGGCGATGTTCCGTGCCGGCAAGTTTGCGGAGGCAAAAACCGCCTTCACAGGCTTCATCAAGCAGTATCCGCGCAGTGGCTACCTGACCTCCACACAGTTCTGGCTGGGCAATGCACAGTACGCTACGCGCGATTACAAAGAGGCCATTCGTAACTTTAACGCTTTGCTGTCTGCTTCTCCCAGTCATGCCCGTGCGCCCGAGGCTGCCTTGTCCATCGCTAACTGCCAGCTGGAGCTCAAGGAAACCAAGGGAGCACGCAAAACGCTGGAAGACTTGGTACGCGCCTATCCCCAGTCTGAAGCTGCCCTGGCTGCCAAAGAGCGTTTATCGCATCTGAAATGATGGATGAGTTAGCCGTTTTGCCGGTGGTTTCAGCTGCAGTGTCAGATCTGCCAGAAGCGCAGCAGCGCCGCTTTGGCGGACTGGAGCGGTTGTATGGCGTACGTGGTGCAGCGCATATTCGCTCGGCCCATGTGGCCGTCGTGGGTCTGGGTGGTGTCGGCTCTTGGGCGGCAGAGGCGCTGGCACGCAGTGGCGTGGGCCGACTGACTTTGATTGATCTGGACCATATTGCAGAATCCAACATCAATCGGCAGATCCATGCACTCGACAGCACTCTGGGCCAAGCCAAGGTGCAGGCCATGCGCGAGCGCATTGCCTTGATCAACCCCGCTTGCCAAGTCCACTGCATTGAAGAGTTTGTCGAACCCGCTAATTGGCCTGCCATCTTGCCGCCCGATGTGCAATGCGTCATCGATGCCTGCGATCAGGTGCCCGCCAAAACCGCCATGGCGCAATGGGCGCGCGCCACCGGCAATTTGTTTATCACTGTCGGCGCTGCTGGCGGCAAAAGGCATGCGCACCAAGTCGATATTGCTGACCTTGCCGCCGTTACGCACGATCCCTTGCTGGCACAGGTACGCAACCGTCTGCGCAAAAACCACGGCGCGCCCCGAGAAGGCCGGAAAATAGGCGTGGCCTGTGTTTTCAGCCGTGAGGCCGTAGCGCCCCCTGACGCATCGTGCGCTATTGAGGGCGGCGATGGCACACTCAATTGTCACGGTTACGGCTCCTCCGTCGCTGTCACCGCAACATTTGGCCAATGTGCTGCCGGCTGGATTTTACAAAATTTCTCGACAATTTCTTGATGCAGTTAAAATTGACGCTATAATTCAAGGCTTTACTGGTGTGTAGAAATAAAAATCAGTAAATTTGGGGACGTTAGCTCAGTTGGTAGAGCAGCGGACTTTTAATCCGTTTGTCGTGGGTTCGACCCCCGCACGTCCCACCATATAAGCCTTATAGGCATTGAAAAGCTCGCTGCAGAAATGTTAGCGGGCTTTTTTCATTTCTGGGCTCGGGACAGGCTGGAGCTAGATGCTCTGCATCGCTAGCGTAGTCTAGGTGGATTACCGAGTGCGAGCGAAGCTCGACGCCATCCGTACGCTGGCGAACAGAGGACAGTCCAAAGAAGGCGTATGGTGGATGGAAAGTGGTAGAAGCTAGATGCTCTGCGCCCATTCATCACCGAAGGAGGCAATTCATGCTACGAACCTTTGACGGACCACTCGACTGCACTATCGGCAATCTCTGCTACGGCGTTGTTTTGGCACGCGATTGCAACATCGTCTTCGACTTCATACCAAACTGCGCAGTCACTCAGTGGCCGGTGCGCTGAGACCATGGGGATCGAGCCAGCTCAGCCAAACCGGGGTGTAGTTACCGCGGTGCGCGGCAGCGTTGTTGACGCGCGCTTTGAGGGCCATCTGCCATCCATCCGCACCTTACTGCGTGCTGGCGCCGATGGCGCGATGGCGATTGAGGTGCTGACCCAGGTCGATGCCCGCCACGTGCGCGGCATCGCGCTTACGGCGACACAGGGCTTGGCACGTGGCATGCCGGTGACGGACACCGGTGGGCCGCTGCTGGCGCCGGTGGGCAAAGCCATCCTGTCACGCATGTTTGACGTGTTCGGCCATGCCATTGACCGCCAGGAGGAGCCCAAGGACGTGTCCTGGCGCTCGGTACACCGCGAGCCGCCGCCGCTGATCCATCGCTCCACCACCTCGGTGATTTTTGAGACGGGCATCAAGATGATCGACGTACTGGTGCCGCTGGAGGCTGGCGGCAAGGCCGGGCTGTTCGGTGGTGCGGGCGTGGGTAAGACGGTGCTGCTGACCGAGATGATCCACAACATGGTCGGCCAGCACCAGAGCGCGAACCAGGGCGTCAGCATCTTCTGCGGCATTGGCGAACGCTGCCGTGAAGGCCAGGAGCTGTACGCCGATATGCAAAAGGCGGGCGTGCTGAAAAACATGGTGATGGTTTTCGGCCAGATGAACGAGCCGCCGGGCGCGCGCTTTCGTGTCGGTCAGGCAGCGTTGACGATGGCCGAATACTTTCGTGATGAGGAACAGCGCGATGTACTGCTGCTCATCGACAACATCTTTCGCTTCATCCAGGCCGGCTCCGAGGTTTCTGGCCTGATGGGGCAGATGCCCTCGCGCTTGGGCTACCAGCCGACCATGGGCACCGAGTTGTCGGGTCTGGAAGAGCGTATTGCCAACACCGACAGCGGTGCCATCACTTCGATACAGGCAGTCTATGTACCCGCCGACGACTTTACCGACCCGGCGGCGGTGCACACCTTCTCGCACCTGTCGGCGTCCATCGTACTATCCCGCCAACGGGCCGGGGAAGGCCTTTTTCCGGCTATCGATCCGCTGCAATCGAGCTCCAAGATGGCCACGCCAGGTATCGTCGGCGAACGCCACTATGCCATCGCACAAGAGATCCGGCGCACCCTGGCGCAGTACGCTGAGTTGAAGGACATCATTGCCATGCTCGGCCTGGAGCAGTTGTCGCCAGCCGACCGTGGTGTCGTCGCACGGGCGCGCCGACTGGAGCGCTTCTTGACTCAGCCCTTCTTCACCACCGAGCAGTTCACCGGCCTGCCAGGGCAGCTGGTCAGCCTGGCTGACGCGCTCGACGGTTGTGAACGTATCCTGGGCGACGAGTTCAAGGACCGGCCTGAAAGCGCGCTGTACATGATCGGTGCGATCTCGCAAGTGAAGGCGGGCGCCAAGGCCGACGACGCAACGCCCAGCGCTAAAGCACCATCACCATCACCCGCAAAGATCGCGCCGCCTGAGGTAGCCCATGCGCCTTAAGGTGTTGCTGCCCTTCCGGGTCTTTGTGGACCAGGCCGATGTGTCGCGCATCGTTGCCGAAACGTGCGAGGGGTCGTTTGGCCTGCTACCGCACCGGCAGGATTGCATTGCCGCGCTGGTGCCGGGTATCCTGACCTATCAGAGCGCCGCGGACGGTGAAGTCTTCATCGCCGTCGATGAAGGCGTGCTGGTCAAGATCGGCGCCGAGGTGCAGGTATCGGTGCGGCATGCGTCGGGCGGCACCGATTTGGCCAGCCTGCGCGATGCGGTCCGACGTGACTTCCTGACGCTGGATGCGCTGGAACGGGGCGCACGTGCGGCTACGCAAAAGTTGGAGAGCGGCTTCGTCAGCCGCTTCGCGAGGTTCCATGCCCAATGATCCGACACCGTCCCACCGGACGGCCCAACAGGTGGATGCCAAGACAGAACGCAAGCTGCGCGCACGGCGCGACGGTGCTCCGGGCGTTTGGTCGGGGCTCGGCATGATGGGCTTGGTCGGTTGGTCGGTGGTGGTGCCGACGCTGGCCGGCGCGGCACTGGGCAGCTGGCTCGACGCGCACCACCCCGGCGCGCATCCTTGGTCGCTGGCCTTGCTGATGGCCGGCTTGGTGCTGGGCTGCTTGAACGCTTGGCGCTGGGTGGCCCAGCAGAATCGCGCCATGCACGAGGCCGATCGCCCTGCCGATTCGTCGGTCAATGACTGACGGACGATGTACAACCTGCTTGCACCTCTGCTCGCTGGCATTGCCGGCGGACTGCTCGGGCTATTGTTTTTTGGTGGCCTGTGGTGGACGGTACGTCGGGCCGTTCTTTCGCCCCGGCCGGCGCTGTGGGTCGGGGGCAGCCTGCTGTTGCGTATGGCTGGTGTCGCCACGGGCTTTGTCCTGGTTTCCGCCGGCGATTGGCACCGGGTGCTAGCGTGCCTGCTCGGATTCTGGTTCGCACGCTGGCTGGTCGTTCGTTTGACTGCTCGCCTAGAGGTCAAGGCAGGGGTTCAGTGCGATGGTGGCGATGCCGCAGGAGTGGAACATTCAAAGTAAAGGCGCCAAGATGAAGACCCAGAGCAACACCGATCACCACCTTTCCAGACGAACCCGATTGAGCCCGTCATGCGCCTCAGCCCCGATCAACTGATCTTCTGGCAGCACGGGCTGCTAAAGCTCAACAGCACTATCGTTTTCACCTGGGCCTTGATGGCGGTGCTGATACTGGGCTCAATGCTGGTCACGCGCCAGCTCTCTACCGAACACCAGCGCTCGCGCTGGCAGAATCTGCTGGAGATTGTCGTCACCGGGATTACGCAGCAGATCGGTGAAGTGGGTTTGCAGCGGCCGGAGCGCTACCTGGCCTTCCTGGGCACACTGTTTCTTTTCGTTGGCGCCGCCGCGCTGGCAACGGTGATTCCCGGCTACGAGCCACCTACCGGGTCGTTATCGACCACCGTCGCGCTGGCACTGTGCGTTTTCGTCGCAGTACCGCTGTTCGGCATCCGCGAACAAGGTCTGGCTGGCTACCTGAAGTCCTATCTGGAGCCGACCTTCATCATGCTGCCGTTTAATCTCATCAGTGAAGTCTCGCGGACGCTGGCGCTCGCCGTGCGCCTGTTCGGCAACATGATGAGCGGCGCCATGATCGTCGGCATCTTGCTCACCATCACGCCGTTTCTTTTCCCGGTGGTGATGACGTTGCTCGGCCTGCTGACCGGCATGGTGCAGGCGTACATCTTCAGCATCCTCGCCGCCGTCTACCTCGCCGCCGCTACGCGGCTGGAGCCCAAACTCGGCCCAGCCGCCACAACTACCACCTGACTTCACAAGGCAAACACCATGGACAGCCTGACCCTCATTGCGACGATCTCGATCGTCATCGCCGGCCTCACTACCGGTTTTGGCACCATGGGCCCAGCACTGGCCGAAGGCCGGGCCGTGGCCACCGCTATGACCGCACTGGCCCAGCAGCCCGACGCCTCGGCGACGATCACGCGCACGCTCTTCGTGGGGCTGGCAATGATCGAATCAACAGCCATCTACTGTTTTGTAGTGTCGATGATCCTGATCTTCGCCAACCCGTTCTGGAATGCGGCGCTCACGCACGCGGCCGCTGCGGCAGGAAAATAGGCCATGTTGATCGACTGGTTCACCGTCGGCGCGCAGGTACTCAATTTCGTCGTCTTGGTTTGGCTGATGAAGCGCTTTCTTTACCAGCCAGTGCTGCAGGCGATTGCTGCGCGCGAGAAACGCATTGCCGACCAGATCGCCAACGCTGCAGCGAAAGAGGCGCAGGCACAGACCGAACGCCAGGCTTTCGATGCCAAGAACACTGCCTTCGACCAGCAGCGTGCTGCCCTGTTGAGCCAGGCCACGGCCCAGGCTACCGCTGAAGGCCTTCGCTTGTCTGAAGAAGCCCAGAAGGCCGCAGAGGCGCTGGCGGCGCAGCACCAGCAGTCGCTGGCTTTCCAGGCCTTGCACCTGCAGCAATTGATCGCCAGTCGTGCCGCGCACGAGGTGTTCGCCGTCGTGCGCAAGACCTTGGCCGATCTGGCGAACGTCGGTCTTGAGGAGCGCATGGTCGAGGTCTTTATGCAGCGCTTGGGTGCACTGACCGGCCCAGCCAAAGAACAGTTGGTGGCAGCGTTGCAGCACAGCGCCGAACCCGCGCTGGTGCGCAGCTGCTTTGCGCTGCTGGCCGAGCAGCAGGCGGCGATCTGCCAGGCAATCAAGCAGGCATTCTCTGCCGACGTGCCGCTGCATTTCGAGACGGCGGCCGATGCCGTCTGCGGTATCGAGTTGCGCGCCGGTGGACAGAAATGGGCCTGGACCATCGATGAGTACCTGCGCGACTTGGAGCACAACGTGGCCGCGCTACTTCAGAGCACTGCGGTCGCCCCATGAACGCCGCAGCCGACGCCTTGCAGGCCCCGGAGGACGGCTTGGCCGCTGCTGCGCTTGATTGTGGCTTTGCCGCACTGGCCCAGGCGCGCGCTGCGTTCACGCCTGCGCTGGTATCGCGCGAGTTCGGCACTATCACGCAGGTGACTACCGGCATCGCCCGCGTCAGCGGACTGCCGGGCGCTGGTTTCGAGGAGCTGTTGACGTTGCCCGGTGGCTTGGCCGGCATTGCGTTCAACCTCGACGCCGACGAGATCGGCGTCGTGCTGCTGGGCGAATACTGGGACCTTCAGGCGGGTGACGAGGTGCGCCGCACCGGCCGCGTGATGGACGTGGCCGTGGGCCCAGCGCTGCTGGGGCGCGTCATCGACCCGCTGGGCCGCGCGCTCGACGGCCTTGGCGTCCTCCAGACCACCGAGCGCTTGCCGATCGAGCGCCCCGCCGCCGCCATCATGGACCGTGCGCCAGTCGATGTGCCACTGCAGACGGGTCTGAAGGTCATCGATGCACTAATTCCCATCGGCCGTGGTCAGCGTGAGCTGATCCTCGGTGACCGCCAGACCGGCAAGACCGCGATTGCCCTGGACGCCATCCTGAACCAGCGCGGGCAGGACGTGATCTGCGTCTATTGCGCCATCGGGCAGCGCGCTTCGGCAGTGGCCAAGGCAGTGGCGACGCTGCGCGAGCAGGCTGCGATGGACTACACCGTGGTGGTGGTCACCGAAGGCAACCAGCCGCCCGGGCTGGCCTACATCACGCCTTACGCAGCCACCAGCATCGCCGAATACTTTATGGAAGCGGGCCGCGATGTGCTGATCGTTTACGACGATCTGACGCAGCACGCCCGGGCCTACCGCGAGCTGTCGTTGCTGCTGCGCCGCCCACCGGGGCGCGAGGCCTTCCCGGGCGACATCTTCTATATCCATTCGCGCCTGCTGGAACGCTCCACCCACCTGAGCCCGGAACGCGGTGGCGGCTCGCTCACCGCGCTGCCGATCATCGAGACCGAGGCTGAGGACATTTCGGCCTACATCCCGACCAACCTGATCTCAATCACCGACGGCCAGATCTATCTGTCGCCCTCGCTTTTTGAGTTGGGCGTGCTACCGGCGGTGGATGTCGGCAAGTCGGTGTCGCGGGTCGGTGGCAAGGCGCAGCGCGGCCCGTTCCGCGCCGTGGCCGGTGACCTGAAACTGGCCTATGCGCAGTTCGAGGAACTCGAATCGTTCTCGCGCTTCGGCGCGCGGCTCGACGACGCGACGCGCCAGACCCTGGATCATGGCCAGCGCATTCGCGCCTGTCTGAAACAAGCGCAGTTCGCGCCCGTGGCGGTGCCGGCGCAGATCGCCATCTTGCTGGCGCTGACGGCGGGACTGTTTGACACCGTTCCCTTGCCGCGCATGGCCGAGGCCCAGCGTGCGGTACAGGACGCCGCAGCCGGATTCGCCGCGCCGCTGCGTAAGCGTCTGGTCGGTACGGACAAGCTCAGCGACGAGGATCGCCGTGCCGTCATCGACCATGCACGCGAAGTTCTCAACCCCTTCCTGCCACCGCCCGATGCCAAGCCGGTGGTGAAGGTGGCGAAAGGGGCTCCATGAGCGACAGTCTCGCAGCCCTGCGCCGCAAGATCGCGGGCGCCGGCGATTTGCACGCCGTGGTGCGCACCATGAAGGCGCTGGCGGCATCCAGCATCGGCGACTATGAACGCTCGGTGCTGGCGCTGGCCGACTACGACCGCATGGTTTCGCTCGGCCTGGGTGAATGTTTTCGCCAGGCCCAGGCGAACTCCACGGCCGCTCCCGAGCACGTGTCGGCAAAGTCGTCAGACCTGATGGGTGCCATCGTCTTTGGCTCGGATCAGGGGTTGGTCGGCCCTTTCAACGACGTGATCACCGAGCATGCCGTCCACGCTTTGGCCAGCCTGCCCGGTCGGCCCCAGGTCTGGGCCGTGGGCGAGCGGGTTCAGGCGCGGCTGACGAATGCGGGCCTGGAGGTGCTCGCTGGGTATGCCGTCCCGGGTTCGGTCGAGGCTATCGCACCGCTGGTCGCGCAGATCCAGATCGATACCGAAGCGCGCCGTGTGCAGGGCGGTATGGCGCAGCTCCATGTGTTTCACAACCGACCGCTGGCCGCTGCGTTGTACGAGCCGATAAGTCAGCGCCTGCTGCCGTTGGACGCCGCTTGGCAGCAGCACCTGGCGGCCGTGCCCTGGCCCGGAAAGATGCTGCCGCAAGTGCTGGACCAGGGCGCGACGACCTTGCGTGCGCTGATCCGCGAGTACCTGTTTATCTCGTTGTTTCGCGCCTGCGCCGAATCGCTGGCCAGCGAAAACGCCAGCCGGCTGGCAGCGATGGAGCGTGCCGATCGCAACATTCTGGAGTTGCTCGACCACTTGCACGGCAGCTTTCGCCGACTGCGCCAGGGCTCGATCGACGAAGAGCTGTTTGATGTCACGGCCGGCTACGAAGCCCTGGCTCCACCACCGAGGATCGGCCGCTCGGATGCTCCATCACTGGCCCCAATGGGCAACTGAAAGGTTCGTCATGACTTCGAAGATACGGACGCTGAGTGATCAGCAATTAGTGCGCATCGACGCCTATTGGCGCGCGGCGAATTACCTCTCGGTCGGGCAGATCTACCTGTACGACAACCCGTTGCTGCGCCAGCCGCTGGCGCTGTCCGACATCAAGCGCATGTTGCTCGGCCACTGGGGCACAACGCCGGGGCAGAATTTCATCTACGCGCACCTGAACCGCGTCATCAAAAAATACGATCTCGACATGATCTATGTCTCGGGCCCCGGCCACGGCGGGCCGGCGGTGGTAGCCAACACCTACCTCGAAGGCACCTACAGCGAGGTCTATCCGGATATCAGCCAGGACGAAGCCGGTCTGCAAAAACTGTTTCGGCAATTCTCGTTTCCCGGCGGCATCCCTAGCCACGCCTCGCCCGAATGCCCCGGATCGATCCACGAAGGCGGCGAACTGGGCTATTCACTCAGCCACTCTTTTGGCGCGGTGTTTGACAACCCTGCGTTGATTGTCGCCTGCGTCGTCGGCGACGGCGAAGCCGAAACCGGGCCGCTGGCCACAGCTTGGCATTCGAACAAGTTTCTCGATCCGGTGACCGACGGTGCGGTGCTGCCGATCCTGCACCTGAACGGCTACAAAATCGCCAACCCGACGGTGCTGGCGCGCATCACGCGCGAGGAACTGGAACAACTGCTGCGTGGCTATGGCTGGACGCCGCTGTTTGTCGCGGGCCATGAGCCGGCGCTGATGCACGAGGCCATGGCCACAGCGCTGGATAAAGCGGTTGAACAAATTCGCCAGATTCAGCACGCTGCCCGCGCCACCGGTAAGGCGGTGCGCCCGCGCTGGCCGATGATCGTCCTCGATTCGCCCAAGGGCTGGACTGGACCCAAGGAGGTCGATGGTCTGCCAATTGAAGGCACGTTCCGCGCGCACCAGGTGCCGATCACCGACCCGGCCACGCACCCGGGCCACCTCGCGTTGATTGACGCGTGGCTCAAAAGCTACCGCGCCGAGGAGCTGTTTGATGCGCAGGGCCGGCTGTTTCCGGAACTGGCCGAACTCGCGCCCGTTGGCACGCGGCGCATGGGCGCTAATCCGCACGCCAACGGCGGTCTGCTGCTGCGCGATCTGCACATGCCGGACTTTTGCGATTACGCCTGCGAGGTGCTGGTACCCGGCGCGCCCGGCATCGGCGACACCCATGTGCTCGGGCCTTTTCTGCGCGACGTGGCGAAGTGGAATGACGCGCAGCGCAACTTTCGCGTCTTCGGTCCCGACGAGACGCTGTCCAACGGACTGGCAGCACTGTTTGAGGTCACGCAGCGGCAGTGGGAGGCGGCAACCCAGCCGAACGATGAGTTCTTGGCACCTACTGGCCGCATCATGGAAATGCTCAGCGAGCACCAGTGTGAAGGCTGGCTGGAGGGCTATTTGCTGACCGGGCGGCACGGTGTTTTCAACTGCTATGAAGCCTTCATCCACATCGTGGATTCGATGTTCAACCAGCACGCCAAGTGGCTGAAGGTAACCTCGGAAATTCCGTGGCGCCGCAAGATCGCCTCGCTGAACTATCTGCTGGCGTCGCACGTCTGGCGCCAAGACCACAACGGCTTCACGCACCAGGATCCGGGTTTTATCGACCACGTCGTCAACAAAAAGGCCGAGATCGTGCGTGTCTACCTGCCGCCGGACGCGAACTGCCTGCTGTCGGTGATGGACCATTGCCTGCGCAGCCGGCACTACGTCAACGTAGTGGTCGCCGGCAAGCACCCGGCGCCGCAATGGTTGACGATGGATGCCGCCATCCAACACTGCACCGAGGGCATCGGCATCTGGGAATGGGCCAGCAACGGGGGCGATGCAGCGCCCGATGTGGTGATGGCCTGTTGCGGCGACGTGCCGACACTGGAGACGCTGGCCGCTGTGTCCATCCTGCGCGAGCACCTGCCCGACCTGAAGATCCGCGTCGTCAACGTGGTTGATCTGATGCGGCTGCAACCGCACACCGAGCACCCCCACGGCTTGGTGGATGCCGATTTTGATGCGCTGTTCACGAAAGACAAGCCGGTCATTTTCGCCTTTCACGCCTATCCATGGCTGATCCACCGGCTGACCTATCGCCGCACCAACCACGACAACATCCACGTGCGCGGCTACAAAGAAGAAGGCACGATCACCACACCGTTTGACATGACGGTGCTGAACGACCTCGACCGTTTCCACCTGGTGATGGACACCATCGATCGCCTGCCGCAGACCGGTGACCAGGGCCAGGCGCTGAAACGGCGCCTGAAGGAAAAGCTGCTGGAACACCGGCAATACATCCGCCTGCACGGGCAGGACATGCCGGAAATCAGGCACTGGACCTGGAGCGCTGCTACCTGAAGCAACCAAGGCGCACAAAAATAGCCCAGCCGACGCGGTGGTGGCTGCCCCGTTGATCTTGGGCACGATTGATCTGGGGCTTTCGCCAGAAATCGCCAGCATTTTTGGTGTGTAGCAGCGGAGGGTGCTTTCGGCAAAGCAGAAATTTTTGCCGTAAATATTGCTGCAGTGGCTATGTCTGCTGAGCACTTCAGTGCTTTAACGGCGCTTTTTGCTGGCTTTTTTGCTGTGCGAGCAGCTGCTGATAGCTATTTGGGCACGCTGTTTGCTAGTGCAGGGCTGTACATCCCGGTTCCGCAAAAATCGTGCGGCGCTAGGCATGTCACTAGCGGCAGGTCACTGCCGAACCTCTCTTTTAATGAAAGGATGTTCCATGCAATCACGTAACTACCAAGATCAGAGCCGGGGTGATGATGACCGAGGAACCAGCCAGGGAGGCTCAGATCAAGGGGACATGGGTGAGTACGGCAACTACGGTATGCGAGACGATGATCGCCAAGGTGACTCCCGCGGCTACCAAGGTGGTTCGCAAGGCTATCAAAACAGTTCCCAGGGTTATGGTGCCTCCCAGGGTCATCAAGGTGGTTCACAGCACTACCAACCTGGCTCGCAGGGTTACCAAGGGGGGGCGCAAGGCAACCAGGGCGGCTCACAGGGTTATTCAGGTGGGCATTCCGGTGGCTATTACGGCCAGCAAGGCGGCTATGGCAACCAGGGCTCGCAGCGCAGCGGCATGCGACATGACCTCACTGGCGAAATGGACTACGGCATAGAAGGCCGACAGAGCCGCAGCTACGGCAGCGACTCGGGTCACTCTGGCCGCAGTTATGGGGGTTCGAATCGCGGCGGCCAGGGGGATGTCTACAGCGGTGGCAACTATGGCTGCTCAGGAAACTATGGCAGTTCGGGCTATGGGTCAAGCCAGAACGACATGCAAGGGTACAGCCGCCAAGGGAGCCAAGCGAGTGGTCGGGGCCAAGGGGGTATGCACCATGACCACGACTACCACCAATGGCGCAATGACCAAGTACGGCAGCTTGATGAAGATTACGATGCATGGCGCCAGGAGCGCTATAGCAAGTTCTCAGACGAATTTGGTCAGTGGCGCAACAGCCGCAAGGGGGCACAGGGCAACCAGACCAGTACCACCATCAGTCTAGGCGAAAACCATTCATCGAATCAGCCAGCTCCAAGCAGCTCGACCAGTGGCAGCTCGGGGAGTTCAGGCAGTTTAGGCAGCAAGGCCGTGACCGGATCTTCGGGCGCACCCAGCACTGTGGGCACCAGTGGCTCAGCCGGTTCTGCTGCTGGTAGTGGCAGTGATACCGGCAGCTCTACATCTGCCAGCTCGGGCCACCATAAATAAATAGCACAAACTTTCGATGTGTATGGCCGCGTCCTTCAGGGCGCGGCCTTTTAAGGCCAGAGTGAAAAGGAAAACAGTTCCGCAAAATCGAGCCTGGCGTTGTTCTTCAGATGGGCAGGAGCGGTGCACGTGCTCTGCACGCGGGCCGTAATGCCATGCTGGGAGAGCAGTGTAGACCCCCTCGTATGCTGTTGCAGCCTGACCGCGTCTCAGCTGTGTTGGCAGGCAAGCCGTGCCTTTCTTCTTAAAAGAAGACACCATGGCGTGCTCCCCTCCAAAGCCTCTGGCGTTTCTTTGGCCGTGCTATGGAACGCAGTGTTGTCCTACATGGGGTTGCAGCAAAGGCGAAGGCGAAACAGGGGTTGACTTGTTCAAAATGGCGATCGAACAAGCGGAGAAAATGCATGGAACGTGTGCTGATCGTTGATGACGACACTGAAGCAGCGCAAATGCTGACGAACCTTAGCGTGCTAGCTCCCCCGAATACGCCTGCAGAGTTCCAATCGTGTCACGACAATCTGGCCCAGGATGGCCGCTTTGGTTATTTGGTCGGGTGCTCCGAGCCCATGCAGCGTGTGTATCAGCAGATTTCCCGGGTTGCTGCCACTTCGGTCACGGTGTTCATCGGGGGTGAGAGCGGTACTGGGAAGGAACTGGTGGCGCAGACTGTGCACGACTTGAGTCGCCGGCGCGAACAGGCGTTTCTTGCTGTGAACTGCGGCGCTATTTCTCCGCAACTGATGGAAAGTGAAATCTTCGGTCACGAGAAGGGGAGCTTCACAGGTGCTGATCGCCAGCACCAAGGATTGTTCGAGCGCGCACACGGTGGCACTCTGTTTCTGGATGAAGTGACAGAGATGCCAATGGAGTTGCAGGTCAAACTGTTGCGGGTGTTGGAGACCGGCAGCTTCATGCGTGTGGGCTCCAGCGTGGCGCGCAGTACCGATGTGCGCATCATTGCTGCCACCAACCGCGACCCGCTAGCGGCAGTCCAGGCCGGTGCGCTGCGGGAGGATCTTTTGTACCGGCTGAATGTCTTTCCGATTGCCCTGCCGCCGCTGCGGGCGCGACCCCAAGACATTGCATTGCTCAGTGCCCACTTTTTGAGCGATATTGGCGAACGCGAAGGCGCCTTGCGCCAGCTCACACCCAGTGCGCTGCAGCGTCTGGAAGCCTATCGATGGCCTGGCAATGTACGTGAATTGCGCAATGTACTGCAGCGTGCCTACATCATGGCTGAAGACGCGCTCATCACTGAAGAGTGGTTGCCGACGGATGCCCCGGAGACAGAAGCCGGTGTGAATAGAAAAAATGGCCCTGGCGATGCCTTGAATTTCCAGCTCGGCAGTTCTTTGGCTGACGTGGAACAGCAACTTATCTTGTGGACTTTGAGCCGTTTTGACAACCACAAGGAACGTACTGCAGCCGCACTGGGGGTCAGTCTGAAAACGCTCTACAACAAGCTCAAGAGCTACCAAAAGGCTACTGCCATCCCCAGCCCGTCACCGCTGCCCCTGCATCCAGAGCAATCAAGTATGTGATTGGCTTGGCGGCTTGCCTAAAAAATTGAGACTACATCTGTCCGCTGTTGCGGATCAGACCCACGGCGAGGCCTTCGATTTCAAAGGGTTCACCGGGTCGCACCGTGATGCTGGGGTAGTCTGGATTGTCAGGTAGCAATTCAATGCTGTGGGCGGTGCGGCGCAGGCGTTTGACGGTGACATCGTCGCCCAGGCGCGCCACGATCAGTTGGCCATTGCGCGCTTCACGGGTGCTTTGCACGGCCAGCAAATCTCCATCCAGAATGCCGGCGTCGCGCATCGACATGCCGCGCACTTTCAGCAGGTAGTCGGGCTTGCTTTGAAACAGGTTGCTTTCTACGCAATAGGTCGTGTCGATGTGGGCCTGGGCCAGAATCGGCGAGCCGGCAGCGACGCGGCCAATAAGAGGCAGCACCAGTTGGGTGACTCCGGCCAAGGGCAGTGGCAGTTGTGTGCCGCGCGCTGCGCTCAGCGAGCGCATGGCACTGCTGCGCAGTCGAATGCCGCGTGAGGTGCCGCTGACCAGCTCGATCACACTCTTGCGGGCCAGGGCTTGCAAATGGTCTTCGGCGGCGTTGGCTGATTTGAAACCGAATTGCACTGCAATTTCTGCCCGTGTCGGCGGTGCGCCGGTGCGTGCGATGGCCGTCTGGATGCAGTCGAGAATTTGCTGTTGTCGGGGCGTGAGCTTGGGGGTGGGCATGGGTTGATTCTGTGCGAGCTAGGCGGATAGGCAGGGTATTTTGGATAGCAGGTCTGTAATTTAACCCAGGACTGTGGTTTTCATCAGTTTGCAGGAGATGGACGTGGATGCAAAAAAATGGGTGCTGCTCGGCACGGGCGGGACGATTGCTGGCACGGCGGACGTAGCCAGTGACAACCTGCGCTATTGCGCGGCCCAGTTGTCGGTGCAGGCGCTGTGGCAGGCGTTGCCAGGCGGGCCCGAAAGGAGGCCAGAGGGGGCCGGGCCGTGGGTGCTGGAGCAGGTGGCGCAGGTGGATAGCAAGGACATGGATTTTGCCGTGTGGGCAGTGCTGGCGCAGCGCTGCCAGCAGCACCTGGCTGACCCGGGGGTGGGCGGCATCGTGATTACGCATGGCACCGATACGCTGGAAGAGACCGCCTGGTTTTTGCACTGTGTGTTGGACACGCACAAGCCGGTGGTGCTGACCTGTGCCATGCGTCCGGCTTCTGCCCTGGCGCCCGATGGGCCACAAAACCTGCGCGATGCCGTGGCCGTGGCGATAGCGCCGGGCGCCTGCGGTGTGCTGGTGGTGTGCGCTGGCGAGATACACGGCGCGCGTGCGGTACAAAAAGTGCATCCGTACCGGCTCCATGCGTTTAGCTCAGGCGATGCGGGGCCGCTCGGCTGGGTAGAAGAGGGGCAGGTGCGTTTATCACAAAATTGGCCTCTAGCCCAATCCCATCATGCACTAGTAGCTATTAAAAAAATAGTAGATGGAGTGCCGTGGCCAAGGGTGGATATCGTCATGAACTACGCCGGTGCCAGTGCCGCCATGGTGGCTGCGCTGGTGCACAGCGGTGTGCAGGGACTGGTGGTGGCAGCGACGGGTAACGGGACGCTGCATTACGCCTTGCAAGAAGCGTTGGAGCGGGCGCAGGCCGGCGGTGTGGCGGTGCGCGTGGCGACGCGCTGTCCACTGGGGCAGATGCTGCCGCACCCGGGCGACATGCTGCCCGATGCACAGGGTTTGAGTCCGGTGAAGGCGCGCGTGAGCTTGCTGCTGGAGTTGCTGGCGGCGCAGACGTAAAAACGCCCCAGCGCGTGGGGCGTTCTCCAGACCAAGCGGCGCTAGCAGCCGCTGCAGCCGAATCAGCCGGCCAGTGCTTCCATGGCGCGGGCGGTGATTTCTTCCACGCTGCCGGTGCCGTTGATGGCGCGGTATTTGGGCGCGTTGGTGGCATCCTGGCTGGCCCAGTTCGAGTAGTACTCGACCAGAGGGCGGGTTTGCGCGCTGTATACGTCCAGGCGGGTTTTGACGGTTTCTTCGGCATCGTCGGCGCGCTGGATCAGGTCTTCACCGGTTTCGTCGTCTTTGCCGGCCACTTTGGGCGGGTTGAACTTGACGTGGTAGGTGCGGCCGCTGGCCGGGTGCGAGCGGCGCCCGCTCATGCGCTCGATGATGGCGTCAAATGGCACATCAATTTCGAGTACGTAGTCGATCTTGACGCCGGCCGCCTTCATGGCGTCTGCCTGGGGGATGGTGCGGGGAAAGCCGTCGAACAAAAAACCTTGGGTGCAGTCAGGCTGGGTGATGCGCTCTTTGACCAGGCCAATAATGATGTCGTCGCTGACCAAGGCGCCCGAGTCCATCACCGCTTTGGCTTGCAGGCCCATTGGCGTGCCGGCTTTGACGGCGGCGCGCAGCATGTCGCCGGTGGAGATTTGCGGAATGCCATATTTTTGGCAAATGAACGTGGCTTGCGTGCCCTTTCCGGCGCCGGGAGCGCCCAACAAAATAAGTCTCATGGATGTCCTCTAAGTGTGTGAAACCTGCTGGCACCGTGGGCCCGGACGTGTGGTTCCGGGATGCGGCGCACTCGTTGGCAAGAAGGATAGCATGTGTATCCTTTGCTGCTCCTTACGGCGCGGCGTCGTTTTTAGCGCGTGGATGCCCCTGATGTGAGGGCTGTCACGACACCAGCTGGCGCACGCGCGACAAATCTTCCGGGGTGTCCACGCCGGGGCCGGGGGCGCTGGCGGCGATATGCACCGCAATACGGTAGCCATGCCAAAGCGCGCGCAATTGCTCCAGCGCTTCCATCACTTCGGTCGGCGCTTGCGCAAGCGCGGGAAATTGGCGCAAAAAATGTGCACGGTAGCTGTAGATGCCGATGTGGCGCAGCGGGGCAAAGCCTTGCAGTGCTGCCACGTCTGGATGCATTTGGGTGGCGCTGCCATCCCACCAGGTCTGCTGGGCATGATCGCGGGCGTATGGAATGGCGGCGCGGCTGAAGTAATGCGCCAAGCCACGCGCGTCCAGCACCACTTTGACCACGTTCGGGTTGTGCAGTTCGTCCAGCGTGCTGAGGGCGTGGGCAGCGGTGCCCATGCTGGCATCCGGGCGCTTGGCCAGTAACGCGGCCACGGCGTTGATGAGTTTCGGATCGATCAGCGGCTCGTCGCCCTGCACATTGACCACGATGTCGTCCCCGTCCAGCCCGAGCAGCTCGCAGGCCTCGGCCAGGCGGTCGCTGCCGCTGGGGTGGTCGGCGCGCGTGGCAATGGCCTCTATGCCGTGCGCGGCGCAGGCCTGCAGGATGCGCGCATCGTCCGCTGCCACCACCACCCGCGCCGCGCCGCTGGCCGCTGCGCGCCGCGCCACCTGCACCACCATCGGCAGGCCGGCGATGTCGAGCAGAGGTTTGCCCGGCAGGCGACTGGACGCCATGCGCGCCGGGATCAGCACAGTGAAGGGCACGGTGAGCGGCGTGGTCACGCCTCTAGCTCCTCGTCGGTGAGGGTGCGGGCTTCGTCTTCCAGCAGCACCGGAATGCCGTCGCGTACCGGGTAGGCCAGGCGGGCGCTGTGCGAAACCAATTCTTGGCGCTCGCGGTCATAAGTGAGGGGGCCTTTGGTCACAGGGCAGACCAGCAGTTCAAGCAGTTTGGGGTCCATGGCGGGCAGTAGTCAGTGGTTCAGTGGGGGGATGATAGTGCGCACTGTAAGCGTGCATCGAGTGCGGCAAAGAAGCCTTCGCCCAACTGCAGTTGCAAAGGCACCGCCAGCGCATCGGGGTGCTGCGGCCACAGTTTGACAGCATCTTTTTCAGTACAAATCAGGGTGTATCCCTTATTTGACGGGCGCTTCCAGCTATTAAAATCAAAGTGATCTGGCAGTGCCAGCGTCTCCACCAGCACCAATCCTTGGGCTTGCAGCAGGGTAAAAAAATCTTCGGGGCGGGCAATGGCGGCCAGTGCCAACAAAGGCGTGGCGTGCAAGCTGGCCAGTGGCACCCGGCGGCCATCGGCGCGCAGGGCAAAGTCGGCCAGCTGGCGTTGCAGGGCAAAACGTGGCGCACTACCGCCTTGGGGCGCGGGGCCAGCGTGCAGCACGATATCGACCGGGCGCGGCCAGGGTTCGCGCAACGGGCCGGCGGGCAGCAAAAATCCGTTGCCAACACCTTGGTCGTTGAAGACACATATTTCGATATCGCGCGCCAGTGCCCAATGCTGCAGACCATCGTCGCAGACGATGACGTTGGTATCCGGGTATTGAGTGCGCAACAGGCGCGCCGCCGCGCTGCGCTGCGCGGCCACTACCACCGGCACTTGGCAACTGCGGGCGATCAGCGCCGGCTCGTCACCGACCATGCTGGGCGGGCTGTCCGGCAGCACCACACGGCTGTCGTGCGTGTTGCGGCCATAACCGCGCGAGACCACACCGGGGCGCCAGCCCTGCGCCTGCAGGTGCTGCACCACGGCCATCACCACTGGCGTTTTACCGGCACCGCCGGCGATGACATTGCCCACCACGATGACCGGTATGCCCGGGTGGCTGGATCTGAAGAGACCCGCCCGGTACAACGCCCGGCGCAGCGCCACCAGCAAGCCATAGCACAGCGACAGCGGCCACAGCGTCCAGGCCAGGGCGCCGCGCTGGCGCCACAGGCGCTGCCAAGTGCCGGCGGGAGCGCTGTCAGAAGGAGGCGGGGCGGGCGGCTGCGGCGCGGCAGCCATCGGGGTTTACGGCTTGCCAGCGCCCGCACTGGCGGACGACTGGGTGGCAAAAGTGATTTGCGTCAGACCGACGCGGCGCGCGGCCTCCATTACCGTGACCACGGCCTGGTGCTGCGCAGTAGCGTCGGCGCTGATGATGACAACGCTGTCTTTGCCCGCTTTGGCCGCTTCACGCAGCGCGCTGGCCAGGGCGTCCACGCCATGGCCCTCCAGCGTCGCCTGGTTGACGGCATAGCGACCATCGGCGGCGACGGCCACGATGATTTCCTTGGGATGGTCGCGCTGCTGCTCGGTGTCGGCCACGGGCAGGGTCAGTTGCAGTTCAGTGAATTTGCTGTAGGTGGTGGTCAGCATCAAAAAAATGAGGATGACCAGCAGCACGTCGATGAACGGGATCAGGTTGATCTCGGGCTCGTCACGTACATGGCGTGGGCGAAAGTTCATTTGCGCAACTGGATCAGGTGGCGCAGGAAGGCCTCGGACGACAGTTCCAGCGTCAGCAGGTAGGCATCGACGCGGCTGCGAAAGTAGCGCCAGAAGATCAGCGTCGGAATGGCCACGATCAGGCCAAAGGCGGTGTTGTACAGCGCCACCGAAATGCCGTGCGCCAGTTGCGCCGGATTGCCGCCGCTGACACCGCCGGCGCCCGATTGAGAGCCAAAAATCTCGATCATGCCGATGACGGTGCCCAGCAGGCCCAGCAGCGGTGCGGCCGAGGCGATGGTGGCCAGCGCGCTGAGGTATTTTTCGAGTCGATGGACGACGGCGCGACCGGCACCCTCCATGGCGGCGCGCAGGTCGGCTTCGCTGCAGCGCGGCGTGGTGTTGAGCGTGCGCAGGCCGCTGGCCAGTACCTCGCCCAGGGCTGAATTTTGTTGCAGCTGGTTGACCACGTCCGGGCCCGGCAGGGTATTGGACGAGATGGAGATCGCCTCACTCAGCAGTTTGGGCGGAGCCACGCGGGTAGTTTTGAGCGCGACAAAACGCTCGAAAATCAAGGCCATGGCCAAGATGGAGCAGGCAACCAAGGGCCAAATGGGCCAGCCTGCGGCTTGTATGATCGACAGCAATTCACTCTCCGCGCAAATAAAGCAAGCGGCGATTATGGCTTAGCCTGGGTCTGCTTTGGCGCCGGTGTCCAGGCGCTACAACCCACAAAATCTGTGGATAACTTTGTGGAGAACCCTGGGGGGAACCTGCGCAAAGTGGCGCCAGTGCGCGATTGCGACAGATTGCTTAAAATCTGATCAGTAAAAAACATATATAAATCAATAAGTTGCATGTGTATGCGTGATGTTGGCGGTATTTTTTTGGGCGTTTCAGGCCAGATTTCAACTTCTTCGGCGCTGTGGAGTACTGGCGTACGCAAAAACTGCGCAAGCTGCGCTAACGCTGATGTTTGAGCCACAAAACGATGGTCTGGCGCCACCTCTGCCGCACATCTGGGATGTGGGGGCGCTGTGCCACGCTGTGGCTGACCTGTTGCAGGCGCGCTTCAATCCGGTGGCGGTGCGCGGTGAGATCAGCGGCTTTTCGCGCGCTGCCAGCGGGCATTGCTACTTTTCCATCAAGGACGCCCACGGCCAGATCCGCTGCGCCATGTTCCGCCGCGCCGCCAGCCTGCTCGGATTCACGCCGCGCGATGGCGAATGGGTCGAGCTGCGCGGGCGCCTGGGTGTGTACGAGCAGCGCGGTGATCTGCAGCTGGTGGTCGAGAGCCTGCAGCGGGCCGGTCAGGGCGCCTTGTTTGAGCAGTTTTTACGCCTCAAGGCGCTGTTGGAGAAGGAAGGACTGTTTGACAGCGCCCGCAAACGCCCGCTGCCCGCCTTCCCGCGCGGCATTGGCCTAGTGACCTCGCTCGGTGCGGCGGCGCTGCACGACGTGGTGACAGCGCTGCGCCGGCGCTTGCCGCACATTCCCGTCGTGCTGGTGCCGGCACTGGTACAAGGCGCTGGCGCGGCACCTGCACTGGTTTCTGCGCTATCAAAACTGTATCTACTAGCGCAGGTGGAGAAAGGGCTGGAGGCTGATTTGACCCAAAATCCACCGATTGACGTCATCTTGCTGGTGCGCGGTGGCGGCTCCATCGAGGACTTGTGGGCGTTCAACGATGAGCAACTGGCACGCACCATCGTGCAAAGCCCGGTGCCTTTGATCACCGGGGTGGGGCACGAGACCGACTTCACCATCGCCGACTTCTGCGCCGACCTGCGCGCGCCCACGCCCACGGCCGCTGCCGAACTGGTGGCGCCGCCGCGCGAGGTCTGGTTAGGCGCGCTCACCCAGCTGGTCGATCGCCTGCACCGGGGTACGCAGCGCCACCTCGACCGGCGCCAGCAGCGCCTGGACCAACTGGCTGCGCGCCTGGGACGACCCTCGGGCCTGCTGGCGCGCCAGCAGCAGCAACTGGCGCAATTGGCACAGCGTATGCGCCATGCCGTGCTGCTGAAACTGCAGCGCCTTGCGCACTCCCAGCAAGCGCTACAGGCCCATTGGCCCGCTGCATTGCAGCGTAACTTGGCCCAGTACCAACAGCACCTGGAGCGCACTGCTCTGCGCCTGCAGCTGCTTGACCCGCGCTTGGTGCTGCAGCGCGGCTACGCCTTGCTCACCGATGCCCACGGCGGCGCCCTCACCAGTGTGCAGCAGGCCCGCGTGGGGGCGCCGCTGCGCGCCACGCTGGCCGATGGCACGCTGGAATTGACGGTGGTGGCGCGGCGTTGAAACGGTGCTGGCACTGCGTTGAAGTTGTGCAGCGGCGCGGTACACACTGTGTTTCGAGGGAGTAGTTGGTGGCCTACAGCCAAATTTTGCTTTCATTCCTACAATCTGCGCTGGGTTTGCGTGCGCCGGCAGCCCGCGCCGCCAAGTGCAGGCTGCCAGCACGCCAAGCCGGTTTTCACAACTCAAACCAAAAAGGAATCCCCATGGAACACACCCTTCCCCCGCTGCCTTACGCCATGGACGCCCTGGCGCCTGCCTGTAGCCAGGAGACATTGGAGTACCACCACGACAAGCACCACAACGCCTACGTAGTGAACCTGAACAACCTGCAAAAAGGCACTGAATTTGAGACGATGACGCTTGAAGAGATCATCAAGAAATCCAGCGGTGGCATCTACAACAACGCCGCGCAAATCTGGAACCACACCTTCTTCTGGAACTGCATGGCGCCTCAGGGCGGTGGCGAGCCTACCGGCGCTCTGGCGACGGCGATCAACGCCAAGTTTGGCTCCTACGCAGCCTTCAAGGAAGCTTTCACCAAGTCCGCCGTGGGCAACTTTGGCTCGGGTTGGACGTGGCTGGTGAAAAAGGCCGACGGCAGCGTTGATATCGTCAACATGGGCCCTGCCGGCACGCCGCTGACCACCGGCGACACGGCGGTGATGACCGTGGACGTGTGGGAACACGCCTATTACATCGACTACCGCAATGCCCGCCCCAAGTTTGTCGAAGCCTTCCTGGACAAGCTGGTGAACTGGAAGTTTGCTGAGGCCAACTTCGCCTGAAGTCGCCCCCAGTGATATAAAAAAACGGCCTGCGGGCCGTTTTTTTATGATAGCTGCAACCGCAGGTATTTAAAGGGTTTCAGCTACTTTCACTGTTGAAATCGTTGTGTGGTGTGCGGTTGTAGCTCTATTTTTTGATTTATCTGGCGTTTCACCGCGCATTTAGCGCGGCGTAAACGGTGCCCCCTTCAGCTTAGCGCCTGGCTTGAGGCCCTTTTTGGCAAACCAGCCCTGGTTCATTTCCAGCACATAGCGCACCGGCTGGGCACTGCAATGCGAGTCGGTGCTTTGCGGTTGCATATCGACTAGATTGACGATGGTGCCGTCGTCAGCGACGAAAGCGGCGGTCAGCGGCAGCAGGGTGTTTTTCATCCAGAAGCACTGGGTGGCGGGCTGCTCAAACACAAACAACATGCCCTCTTGCTGCGGCATCTTCTGGCGGTACATCAGGCCAGTCTGGCGCTCCTGCGGCGACTGCGCTACCTGGGCGTCGATACGGTGCATTCCCGCTGTCAGATCAACGCGCTGCAAGCCCAGTTGCGCGCTGTCCTGCGCCAGGCCGAGTGTGGCTGCGCACAGCAGCACCAC
Organism: Simplicispira psychrophila DSM 11588; assembly: GCF_000688255.1. Lineage (GTDB taxonomy): Bacteria > Pseudomonadota > Gammaproteobacteria > Burkholderiales > Burkholderiaceae_C > Simplicispira > Simplicispira psychrophila. Next base: position 194,781 of record NZ_JHYS01000003.1, read on the forward strand.
CGCTAGAACGGCGGTGCGCGTGTGTTGACTGGAGAACTGATTAAAACGCTGCTGGGGACGGGTACGGCAGAAAAGGGCGCAAGGTGCTGGCATGGATCAGGCTTTCAACGAGGGGGTAGAAGGCGGCAGCGGGCAGGCATCACCAAAAAAATCGCCCGCAGATGCGGGCGATTTTGAAGCCAAAGCTGTCATGCGCGGGCTAGGCCCGCTTGGTTCAGACAGCCTTTGCAGCGTGCTTCTTGACCTTTTTGTGGCTCACTTTTTTGTGGGCAGTGTGCTTCTTCACAGGCGCTTTGGCCATGTGAGCAGGAGCAGCAGGTGCAGCCAGAGAGGCGGGTGCAGCGTCTGATGCGGGGGATGCAGGCGCCTGGGCGAAAGCACCTGCAGCGAACAGGCCGGCGGCCAATACAGCGAGGAATTTATTCATGATGGCCATTTCTTTAACGATATATCGTGTTGAGAAGCTTACAAGCTCGGGATGAGCTTTGTTAATAACGGCAGCCGGGCCAGCGGCGTTGACAAAAAAATCGCGCCTGGATAGCGAAATAAGTAAAAAAAACCATTTGTGGATTCTAATTTTGTATGATGACATTCCGTTGAAAAACGGCGCGTCGGACTGCACACTTGCGTTCTCTGACCACTGCTACCGGCTGATGGCCCTGCCGGTGGTTTCTATAGCCATTTCCTGAGGCAAACGATGAGCACCCAGCAACCCACCATCATCTACACCCTGACCGACGAGGCTCCTCGCTTGGCCACGGCTTCTTTCCTGCCGATTGTTCGCGCTTTTGCCGCTCCTGCTGGCATCGAAGTGACCGAGACCGATATCTCTGTGGCAGCCCGCGTGCTGGGCGAGTTTCCTGAGTATTTGCGCGACGACCAGAAGGTGCCGCACACCCTCTCCGAGCTGGGCAAGAAGACGCTGGATCCGGAAGTCAACATCATCAAGCTGCCCAACATCAGCGCGTCGGTGGGTCAGCTGGTCACCTGCATTAAGGAATTGCAGTCCAAAGGCTACGCCATTCCCGACTACCCCGAAGACCCCAAGACCGACGAAGACAAAGCCGTGCGCACACGCTACGCCAAATGCATTGGCAGCTCTGTCAACCCGGTGCTGCGCGAAGGCAACTCCGACCGCCGCGCGCCCAAAGCCGTCAAAGAATATGCCCGCAAAAACCCGCACAGCATGGCCGAGTGGAGCCAGGCCTCGCGCTCGCATGTTTCACACATGCACAGCGGCGACTTCTATCACGGCGAAAAATCGATCACGTTGGAAAAAGCGCGCGACGTGAAAATGGAACTGCTCACCAAGGACGGCGAAACCATCGTCCTCAAGCCCAAGCTGTCGCTGCTGGCCGGTGAGATCATCGACTCGATGTTCATGAGCAAGAAGGCGCTGGAAGAGTTCTACGAAAAAGAAATTGACGACGCCTACAAGACCGGCGTCATGTTCTCGCTGCACGTCAAGGCCACCATGATGAAGGTCTCGCACCCCATCGTGTTTGGCCACTGCGTGAAGATTTTCTACAAAGACGCCTTTGCCAAGCACGGTGCGTTGTTTGATGAGTTGGGTGTCAACGTCAACAACGGCATGGCCAGCCTGTACGAAAAAATTACCACGCTGCCCCAGTCGCAGCAGGACGAAATCCGCCGCGACCTGCACGCCTGCCACGAGCACCGCCCCGAGCTGGCCATGGTGGACTCGGCCAAGGGGATCACCAACTTCCACTCGCCTAACGACATCATCGTGGACGCCTCCATGCCCGCCATGATCCGCAACGGCGGCAAGATGTGGGGCGCCGATGGCCGTCTGAAGGACGTCAAGGCGGTGATGCCGGAATCCACCTTTGCCCGCATCTACCAGGAAATGATCAATTTCTGCAAGTGGAACGGCAACTTTGACCCCAAGACCATGGGCACCGTGCCCAACGTCGGCCTGATGGCGCAGCAAGCCGAAGAATACGGCTCGCACGACAAAACCTTTGAAATGGCGCAGGACGGCGTGGCCAACATCGTCGATCTGGCCACCGGCGAAGTGCTGCTGTCGCAAAACGTCGAAGCCGGCGACATCTGGCGCATGTGCCAGGTGAAAGACGCGCCGATCCGCGACTGGGTGAAGCTGGCCGTGGCGCGTGCGCGCAACTCCGGTATGCCGGCCGTGTTCTGGCTCGATCCGTACCGCCCGCATGAGAACGAGCTGATCAAGAAGGTGCACACCTACCTGAAAGACCACGACACCACCGGTCTGGACATCCAGATCATGAGCCAGGTGCGTGCCATGCGCTACACGCTGGAGCGCGTCATCCGCGGTCTGGACACCATCTCGGTGACCGGCAATATCTTGCGCGACTATCTGACCGACCTGTTCCCGATCATGGAACTGGGCACCAGCGCCAAGATGCTGTCCATCGTGCCATTGATGGCCGGTGGCGGTATGTACGAAACCGGCGCTGGTGGCTCGGCGCCCAAGCACGTGCAGCAGTTGGTGGAAGAAAACCACCTGCGCTGGGATTCGCTGGGCGAATTTCTGGCACTGGCCGTGTCGCTCGAAGACCTGGGCCTGAAAACTGGCAACGCCAAAGCTACGGTGTTGTCGAAAACACTGGACGCCGCCACTGGCAAGCTGCTGGACAACAACAAGAACCCCTCGCCCAAAACCGGCCAGCTCGACAACCGTGGCAGCCAGTTTTATCTGGCCATGTACTGGGCGCAAGAGCTGGCCGCGCAAACCGACGATGCCGCCCTGGCCGCGCAGTTTGCACCGCTGGCCAAGCAGTTGAGCGACAACGAGAAAGCCATCGTCGCTGAACTGCTGGACGTGCAAGGCCAAGCGGTGGATATCGGCGGCTACTACCTGCCTGACCCCGCCAAGCTCGAAGCCGTGATGCGCCCCAGTGCGACCTTGAACGCGGCGATCGCCACTTCGCTGGTGTAAGCGTTTAAAAGCCCCCTTCAAACGGACTGCAGGCCATGGCTTGCAGTCCGTTTTTTTGTGGGCAGTGGGCGCAGCAGCATCCGTTAAGATTCTTCGTTGGTGCAGATAGCCATCATCAGTTGCCGTACCTGTCCAGATTCGCGTCCAGATACTTGCCTCGATTTCACCGGAGACCCTCGTCCATGACCCCTTACCAGCACATCCAGGTGCCTGCCGAAGGCCAAAAAATCACCGTCAACGCCGACATGTCGCTCCATGTGCCGGACGCGCCGATCATTCCCTTCATTGAAGGCGATGGCACTGGGGCCGACATCACCCCGGTGATGCGCAAGGTGGTCGATGCCGCCGTGGCCAAGACGTATGGCGGTATCAAAAAAATTCACTGGATGGAGGTGTTTGCCGGCGAAAAATCCACCCGTGTTTACGGCCCTGACATGTGGCTGCCCGAAGAAACCTTGCACGCCATCAAGGACTACGTCGTCTCCATCAAAGGCCCGCTGACCACCCCCGTGGGCGGCGGCATCCGTTCGCTGAATGTGACGCTGCGCCAGGAGCTTGACCTGTATGTCTGCCTGCGCCCGATCCAGTACTTTGAAGGCGTACCTTCGCCTTTGAAAGAGCCGCAAAAAACCAATATGGTGATCTTCCGTGAGAACTCGGAAGACATCTACGCTGGGATCGAGTTTGAAGCCGAAAGCGATAAGGCCAAAAAGCTCATCAAATTTTTGCAAGAGGAAATGGGCACACAAAAAATCCGTTTCCCCGCCACCTCCGGCATAGGCGTCAAGCCAGTCTCGCGTGAAGGCACCGAGCGCCTGGTGCGCAAGGCCATCCAGTACGCCATCGATAACGACAAGCCCAGCGTGACCATCGTGCACAAGGGCAACATCATGAAGTTCACCGAAGGAGCGTTTCGTGATTGGGCTTACGGTCTGGCTGCCAAAGAGTTTGGTGCCGAACTGATCGACGGCGGCCCCTGGATGAATTTCAAGAGCCCCAAGACGGGCAAGGAAATCACCATCAAGGACAGCATTACCGACGCCTTCCTGCAGCAAATTTTGCTGCGCCCGGCCGAATATTCGGTGATTGCCACGATGAACCTGAATGGCGACTACATCTCCGACGCCCTGGCTGCACAGGTCGGCGGCATCGGCATCGCTCCGGGCGCCAACATGAGCGACACCATTGCCATGTTTGAGGCCACCCACGGCACCGCACCCAAGTATGCTGGCAAGGACTACGTCAATCCCGGCTCAGAAATTTTGTCGGCTGAAATGATGCTGCGCCACATGGGCTGGACCGAAGCCGCCGACCTGATCATCAGCGCCATGAAAAAAGCCATTGCCAGCAAACAGGTCACTTATGACTTCGCCCGCATGATGGACGGCGCCCGCCAAGTCAGCTGCTCCGGCTTTGGTCAGGTCATGATTGACCAGATGCAATAGCCTTGGTTGGCCCTTCTGAGCGCCGCTGGGCGCCTTCACATGCAGCCCCGTGCCCCATAAGCCGGGGTTTTTTGTTGGGCGTTGCTGCGCTCAGAGAAATGTGCGCAACTGCTGCGGGTTGGCGGCGTGCAGGGTCTGCTCGGCCAGGTTGAGCAGGATTTGCGCGGCTTGTGGGGTGGCGATATCAATGCCCAATCCGGCCTGCGGTGGCCAAGTGGCATCCAGGCGCAGGTAGTGTTCGCCCAGGCGGTTTTCCATCATCGCCTGCACATGCTGCTGTTGCACCGCAATCAGCGTCATGATCAGGCGTCCATCAGCCAGCCAGCCAATGGCGCCGGCATCCTCGCTGAGGCCCTGCGCTGGCTGGTAGCCCACGGTGGCAGTGCCCACGGACAGCATCCGCACGCGCGCCAGCGGCACCTGCATGAAGTGTTCTGCCTCGTGCAGCGCCACCTGGTCGGGCGCCACGGCAAACAGGCCGCCGTCGGCATACAGCGCGTCGCCAATGCGCACCGCCGGAAAATACGCCGGCGCCGCACTGCTGGCCATCACGGCGTCGATGATCGGCACGTCTTCATCGCCGCGTGAGGCTGCGGCGTGGGGTGTCTTGAACACCTTGGTCAGACTGCGCGAGACGTTCACCGCCGGCAGTACCAGCGGGTGTGGCACCTGCGCCAGGGTGCGATCGCCCAAATGCCGGTGCAGGGCCGTGCGCAGCGCAGCACTGGAGTATTTGGGCCCCGTCACCGAACGGCCCATGTCGATCAACCGCCCCACCACACCAGTGGGCAGTGAGCGCGGCGAGAACACCTGGGTGCCATGGCGCTGAAACAGCTCAACCATGTCGCGCAACGGCACTTCCAGCGCCACCGCCGCCGCGACGATGGCACCGACCGAGGTGCCAGCGACCAGATCAAAGCGCCGGCCGATGGGCTCGCCGATCTGCTCTTCCAGCGCCGCCAGCACGGCGGCGGTGTACAAACCCAGATAGCCCCCGCCCGACAGCGCCAAGATGCGAAATTCCTTGGTGTCGGGGCTGGTCGCTTTGGCGCGGGCAGTCTTGTCGCTGGAGGAGGGCATGGCAAGGGCACTTCTGGATAGAGGAACTGCCCCCATGCTACCTACTGCGCTGTAGTCCCGTAGGTCGGATTAGCGCAGCGTAAGCCGACACCACTCAGTTTTTAGCCCTTCTGCACCATCTTGATGATGCTGGAGAAGTCCAGCGCGCCGTTGCCGGCCAGGCTGTGCGCGGCGTACAGGTTGCGCGCCAAGCCGCCCAGCGGGGTGCTGGCTTTGACTTGGGTAGCGTTCTCTTGCGACAGGCCGAGGTCTTTCAGCATCAAATCGGTGCCAAAACCGCCGGCGTAGCCTTTGCTGGCCGGCACGTTCTCTTGCACGCCGGGGCAGGGGTTGTACTTCTCCAGCGCCCAGTTGCCGCCCGAGCTGCGGCGCATGATTTCTGACAGCACTTTCGGATCAAGCCCGTTGGCCACGCCCAGCGCAATCGCCTCCGACGTGCCGGCCATCAAAATGCCCAACAGCATGTTGTTGCAGATTTTGGCTGTCTGGCCCGCGCCGACGCTGCCGGCGTGGAAGATGTTGGCGCCCATTTTTTCGAGCAGCGGACGGGCGCGCTCCAACTGTTCGGCGCTGGAGCCGACCATGAAGGTCAGCGTGCCAGCAATCGCGCCACCGGTGCCGCCGGAGACGGGGGCGTCGATGAAGTCAATGCCAGCCGCCTGCGCTGCCTTGGCCACTTTTTGGCTGGTGGCGCTGGCAATGGTGGACGAATCAATCACCAGTGCGCCCTTGGCGATGTGCGACAGCAAACCCTCTTGGCCGCCGGTGCCGAGGAACAAACCTTCGACATGCTGGCTGGCCGGCAGCATGGTAACGATGGCTTCAGCGCCTTGCACGGCAGCTTGGGCGCTGGCGGCAATCGTCAGGCCGTCGGCGGCGCTTTTCTCGCAGGCGGCTTGGGACAGGTCAAAAGCGGCGACGGTATGGCCGGCTTTTTGCAGGTTCAGGGCCATTGGGCCGCCCATGTGGCCGAGGCCGATAAATGCGATTTTCATGCTGTTGTCTCCGGTGTGTGGAATAAGTAATGATTTATGGCTAAAAGTGCCTCTAGCCCTTTAAGCACGTGCGCTAGCAGCTATCTTTTTATATAAAAATGGCGCTTAACGAATGCTGTCAATCGCGTCGCTCTCCAGCATCCGCCGGGCGACAATGACGCGCATGATTTCGTTGGTGCCTTCCAGAATCTGGTGCACGCGCGAATCGCGCAGCAGGCGCTCTAGCGGGTATTCGCGGATGTAGCCGTAGCCGCCGTGCAGTTGCAGCGCCTCGTTGCAGACGTTAAAGCCCACGTCCGTCGCAAAGCGTTTGGCCATGGCGCAATAGGTGCTGGCGTTGGCATCGCCCGCGTCCAGTTTGCTGGCGGCCAAGCGCACCATTTGGCGGGCGGCGACCAACTCGGTCGCCATGTCGGCCAGCTTGAATTGCAGCGCCTGAAAGCTGGCAATCGGCTTGCCAAACTGTTTGCGGTCGTGCATGTAGCGCTGTGCGTGGCCCAGCGCGCCTTGCGCTGCGCCGATGGAGCAGGTGGCGATGTTGATGCGCCCGCCGTCCAGGCCCTTCATGGCAATTTTGAAGCCCTCGCCCTCTTGGCCCAGCAGGTGATCCGCCGGGATACGCACGTTGTCAAAGCTGATGGTGCGGGTCGGCTGGCTGTTCCAGCCCATTTTTTCTTCTTTTTTGCCGTAGCTAATGCCGGCCGCGTCGGCTGGTACGGCAAAGGCGCTGATGCCGCTCGCGCCCGAATTGGCGTCACCGGTGCGTGCCATCAGCACCAGCACATCGGTCGCGCCTGCGCCCGAGATAAAGGCTTTGCTGCCGTTGATGACGTATTCATCACCAATCCGTTCAGCGCGGGTTTTCAGCGAGCCAGCGTCCGAGCCAGCGCCGGCTTCGGTCAGGCAGTAGGAGGCCAGCTTTTCGCCGGTGGTCAGCAGCGGGCCCCAGTGCTCGCGCACGGCGTCGGTCGCCCACGTGCCGAGCATCCAGGTGGCCATGTTGTGGATGGTGATAAATGCCGTGGTCGATGGATCGACGGCGGCCATTTCTTCAAACACCATCGTCGCGTCGAGGCGGGGCAGGGCCAGGCCGCCGGCGTTTTCCGGGGCGTACAGGCCGCAAAAGCCCAGCTCGCCGGCTTTGGCGATGGCTTCTTTGGGGAAGATGCTTTCGGCATCCCAGTGTGCGGCGTGGGGAGCGAGTTCTGCCAGCGCAAACGCGCGCGCTGTGGCGGCAAACGCCTGTTGTTCTTCGGAGAGGTCGAAATTCATACGCGGTGTATCTCCCAAGCGAGCACTTTGAAAGCTGCGGTGCTCTGTTTTTAATAGCTACTAGCGCACGTATTGAAAGGGCTAGAGGCTGATTTGACTTAAATAAACGCCCCTTTCAGCCAAGAAAGGGGCGTTTTGAGTGCCGAAGCAGATTACTTCAGGCTGATGGTGGTGTTGACACCGTGGCTGGTGGTGCTGTCGTCAAACCAGCGTGCCGTGACGGTTTTGGTCTGGGTGTAGAACATGACCACTTGCTTGCCGTACGGGCCGAGGTCGCCCAGCTTGGAAGCGCGCGAGCCGGTGAACGAGAACAATGGCACTGGCACGGGGATTGGCACGTTGATACCGATTTGGCCGACGTCGATTTCCTCTTGGAACTTGCGCGCCGCTGCGCCCGACTGCGTGAAGATGGCGGTGCCGTTGCCGTTGGGGTTGTCGTTGATGAACTCAATGGCTTGGTCGATGTCGTCCGCAGCCACCAGAGCCAGCACCGGGCCAAAGATTTCTTGGTCGTACACGGCCATGCCGGGTTTCACGCCCGAGAAAATGGTTGGGCCAACAAAGTTGCCCTTCTCAAAGCCGGGCACGTTGGGCTTGCGGCCATCGAGTTCCAGCTTGGCGCCGTCGGCAATACCGCGCTCAATCAGACCTTCGACGCGCGCCAGCGCCGCGCAAGAAATCACCGGGCCGACGTCGGTGCCTTTTTCGGTACCGGCGTTGATTTTGAGCGTCTGCGCCTTGGCGATCAGCTCGGGAATCCATTGTTGCGTTTCGCCGACTAGCACCACCACCGGCAGCGCCATGCAACGCTGACCGGCTGCGCCAAACGCGGCGCCGGCAATGGCGTTGAGCGTTTGTTCCTTGTTCGCGTCAGGCATGACGATGGCGTGGTTTTTGGCGCCCATCATGCACTGCGCACGCTTGCCGGCCAGCGTGGCGCGGTTGTAAACGTGGGTGCCGACCTTGGTCGAACCGACAAACGACACCGCCTTAATGTCTTTGTGATCGCAAATCGCGTTCACGGCGTCTTCACCACCGTGGATGACGTTCAGCACGCCGGCAGGAATGCCGGCTTCCATCGCCAACTCGCACAGGCGCATGGTGACCATCGGGTCTTGCTCGGACGGCTTCAAGACGAAGGTGTTGCCGGTGGCAATCGCCATCGGGAACATCCACAGCGGAATCATCGCCGGGAAGTTGAACGGCGTGATGCCAGCGCACACGCCCAGCGGTTGCAGGATGGTGTAGGTATCGACGCCGTTGGCCACGTTGTTGGCCAGCTCGCCCAATTGCAGGTTGCCAATGCTGGCAGCGTGCTCGACCACTTCCAAACCACGGAACACGTCGCCTTCAGCGTCGGGCAGGGTCTTGCCTTGCTCGGCGGTCAGCAGCGCGGCCAGTTCGCCCATGTTTTCGCGGATCAGTTGCTGCAGCTTCAAGAAGATGCGAGCGCGGGTGCCAATCGGGGTCTTCTTCCAAGTCTTGAAAGCTTCTTTGCCCGAAGCCACGGCGGCGTCGATTTCAGCCGGTGTCGCAAACGGCACGCGGGCCAGCACTTCTTGCGTGGCTGGGTTGACCACATCGCGCCACTGGGTGGTGGTGGACTCGACAAACTTGCCGTCAATCAGCAGCTTGACGGTGGGGATGGATTGGGTAGCGGTGGATGCGTTCAAGGAAGTCTCCTGAGACAAAAGAAGAAATGAAGCCGGGTGGCAGAGCGCGTTGCACAGTCAACGTCCGCCCTATCAGCAACGTATCGTAGCTGTGCATAATTGTTTGCACAATAGAGAATGTTGCAATTGACATCTGCAAAATTGCACATATAAATCTAGCAAACAAGGAGAGCCATGGGCTGGGACAACCTGCGTTATTTTTTAGAGCTGGCCCGCACCGGCACTCTGGTCGGCGCAGCGCGGCGCTTGGGCGTAGAGCACACCACGGTATCGCGCCGCATCCAAGCGCTAGAAAAGCAAATCGGCGACACGCTGTTTGCCCGCGAAGCCGGCGGCCACCGCCTGACCGAAGCCGGCCGCCACCTGCTGCCCGGTGTCGAGGCGATGGAAACGGCGGTGCTGGGCGTTGAGCGCCTGATGCCCGCGCCCGGCAGTGGGCCGTCGGGCGTGGTGCGCGTCGGCGCAACCGAAGGTTTTGGCACGCTGATCTTGGCGCACCACTTGGCTGGCCTGACGCAAAAACACCCGCATTTGTCCATCGACCTGCTGGCGCTGCCGCGCATGTTGCACCTGAGCCGTCGCGAGGCCGACATCGTTATCTCGCTAGAGCGCCCGACGCGCGGCTCGGTCATCGTGACTAAATTGGCCGATTACACGCTGCATTTATACGGCCAGCGTGAATATCTGGCCCGCCGCCCCTTAGTGCAAAGCCGCGAAGATTTACGCCACCACGCGTTTATCAGTTATGTCGATGATTTGTTATTTACTAAAGAGCTACAGTTTCTCGACCAGCTTTATCAGCCGGAGCGGTTTGCTTTTCGCAGTACCAGTATTACGGCGCAATATGAGGCGGTGCGGGCGGGCGCTGGTTTGGCGGTGCTGCCAGCTTTTATGGCGGACAGCGATCCAGTATTGGCGCGGGTGCTACCGCAGGAGGCACGATTTACGCGCACATTTTGGATGTCGATGCCGGCGGAGGGCAAGCATTTAGCGCGGATGCAGGCAGTGTGGGGGTTTTTGAAGGAAACGGTGTTGGGGGAGGCGGGGAGGCTGGGGGTGAAATAAATGTGATGGATAGCGGTGATTGTCAGGTTGGCGTAACTAAAGGTTTTATGATGGGTTGGATGCAGTGCTACTGATCCAATTTAGCTGGTTAGAACATTCCAAGTATCGATACCTGTGATGTTTGCGGTATGAATCCATAAAGGTTAGCATTATGTCTGGCTTATTTTAATTTCGGAAAATATATATCATTATGAACTCTAATATCAATTACGCTACGATTGATGGTTTGCCAGATTTGACATTATCTGAAAAAAATAAATGCTCGCAGTTTATTTTTTAAACCGTATTCAAGTTCAAGCAGTACAAATACTTGGGATTACACTGCATCTGTGTCTGGAATGGACTCCTATGCTATTTTGCATGATATTTATAAATTTGAGGCAAAAGCTGGCGCAACATATGATGTTTTTTCAACTAGCTATCTAGATCCTTTTTTATTAAGAATTTATGATAGCGCTGGAAATACAATTGTTGCCAATGATGAGGCGGATGATGGCCCTGATATGCTTTTAAGTGGTGCTTACTATTCCAATGATATCATTTGGAATTGGGTGGCACCTTACGATGGGACTTATTATGTTGCTGCAAATTGGCATCAAGGATCGTATAATAAGTTTTATGCCCTTAGTTTGTATGAAGATGTTGATACTATTCCAGTGCAGCAAACAACTTTTTTTGGCTCTGATATTAATGATAATTTCAATAGTTCAGCACGTAATGAGTTTTTCTATGGCTATGGAGGCGTAGATACTGTAAATTATACTGGCATGCGTTCTTCGTACACGCTAACTAAAAATTATGACTCTTGGACAGTTAGCTCAGTTTCTAATGGTGTCGATAAGATTTTTAATGTTGAGCGTTTGAAATTTGCTGATAAAATTATTGCTCTAGACATAGATGGTGTTGCAGGTCAGGCATATAGAATTTATCAGGCCGCATTTGACAGAAAGCCTGATAATGATGGTCTGCGTTATTGGATTTCTCAAATGGACAATGGAAAGACCCAGCAGCAAGTAGCAGATGGCTTTATTTCAAGTTCTGAATTTTCACAAAAATATGGATTAAATCCAAGTAATGCTGATTTTTTGACAAAAATTTACAATAATGTTCTTCATCGGGCACCTGATAAAGGTGGTTATGATTGGTGGTTGTCTAATTTGAATTCTGGTCAAAATACAAAAGCAGAAGTTTTATCTGGGTTTGCTGAGTCTCCAGAAAATCAAGCTGGCGTAATTGGTGTTATATCGAATGGTATTGAAATATTCCTTTGACATTTATGCGCTTTGCATCGCACCCTGAATGCCGGCCACGGGGTCAGAGCACGAGTTTTTTCCCGCAAGCGTCCAAAAATCGTGATCTGACCCCATGGCCTACAGCAGTGTGGTCATTTAGAATCAAAATTGATAGCTGCTAGCGCACGTATCTAAAGGGCTAACGACTCTTTATGGAGTACGAGGGCTTTGGGGGATGTTGGGCAACCTACGGAGCTTGCGCCAATGCAGCTTTGAATACCGATAAGGTATCTATAAGATATTCCTTTGCAGCTACCAAACCTACCCCGCCAGCGAGGCCCCTATGGCAAAAGAAGTACAGATGTCGATCAAGATGGAGTCTGTGCTGCGCGACCAGTTCATGGCCGCCGCAGCCCAGCGCCATCGTCCTGCGGCACAAATCATTCGCGACCTGATGCGCTTGGAATAATGGGGGTCAGAGTAACATTAACTGCATGCACCAAAGCTGAAAGCGTGTCGCTCAATACCCTGGTGCTGGGGTTGATCGAAATAAGAATAATGGGGGTCAGATTCCAATTAAATTGCTGGCGCGCTTTGCACCGCACCCTGAATTCCGGCCCCGAGGTCAGAGCACGAGTTTTTTGCCCGCAAGCGTCCAAAAATCGTGATCTGACCCCACGGCCTACAGCGGTGGCATTGCTTTTGGCCATTTAAACATCAAAATTAATAGCTTCTAGCGCACGTATCTAAAGGGCTAGAGGCTATTTTGATAATCAAATAGCCGCAGTAGTGCCCAACATGTTTTGTACCCAAAGCGGCAGAGCGTCGGTCAGTACCGTGGTAGCTGAAACGGTGCGAATGGCCACCAAGCGTGGGCCGTCTTCGGTTTCATCTACCGCGTCATATAGATAAGCCACATCAGCCAAGCGCACCGCCTGCGCGAGGTTGTGCATGGTGCGCGGGTAGCGCGCCAAGATACGTTCGGGTGGCACGGGGTGGCCGCCTTCACGCACGCGCTGCGCTACGCGGGTCAGCAATCGAGCGGGGTCGTCCAGCGCCACGATGTGCAGCGCGACGGTAAAGCCGTGGCTTTGCGCCTGCGCAATCAGAGCGAGTTTTGAGGGATGTGAGAACACTGTTTCGCTGGCGAAGGATATGCGTGCTGTCAGCAGTGCTGCGCGGCGGGCATCCGCCCAAGTGCGGGCGGTTTCGGAGCGCTCCTGCGCATCAGCAATGTGCTGGAGATGCGCGCTTTCGTGCAGGTCAGCATTCACGAATTCAAGCGGTGGCCCCAAGATGCCTTCGCGCACCAAGGCACGGTACAGCGTGGATTTACCCGCGCCATTCGGGCCGGCGAGCAGGTGAAACCAGATGGGCGCAGCCATCAGATTGAAGTCGTGCGTTCTTGGTTCTCACGTACCACTTCGCGCACGCGCTGTGCCAGCGAGCCGTTGGTCTGTGCGGCCAGCAGGCGAGCACTCAGGGCGTCAATCGACGCTGGGGCGGTGATTGGCTGATGGGGCGGGGCGGCTTCGTATTGCTCGATGGCCGCGCGCGCCTCTTGCACGCTCAAGCCGGTGTGCTCAACGATCTGGCCGAGCGTGGCCCAGTATTCAATTTGGCTGGCGACTGAGCGGCGCATGGGTTGCGCGGCTTGGCGGGCTTGCTCGACGAGGGTACTGGGAAGTTTGACGGATGCAAATGCGGTAGCGGCCATGGTTTTCTCCTGATTGGCGCATTTTGCGCCAATTGGCTTTGGTATAGCAGTGTAAATACATATTTGCGCTGTGTCTTTTGCTATTGAAAAAGTAGCTTCTAGCGCACGTATCTAAAGGGTTAGAGGCTATTTAGACTATAAAAATCAGGATTTATCGGCTTGGCCTGATACTGCTAACCGGCGCACCGTCAAGCCACAGCGCTGGGCCACCAACGCTGCGATGTGCTCAAGGACGGGATGGCTGTAACCCTGTGCCTGCCACGCCTCGCACTGCGTTTGTGCCAGCGTCGGCAGGCGTTGGGCGATATGCAGTATGCGTTTTTGACCTGTGCGGGCGACAGGCCAGCGTCCACGGCAAAGCACTCCCAGTGCGGCGCTTGCACTTCGGTGAAGCGGTATTTGCTGCCGATTTTCATGGCCATTTTGTCGGGCAGGCGCGGGTAAACAGCGGTGGCTAGCAGGTTGTACAGCGGCGCTAACACCGCGCCGCGTGGCGTGTAGAGCAGTGAGAAGTTTTTGCCGTGTGCGTCGTGGTTGCCGATCAGGGCGTTAAAAATCACTGCGTCCAGCAGTTGCAGCACCTGCGGCGTGCTGGGGCGGGTGGCACGGCGCAGCAGCGCAAAGCTTTGCGCCAAGTCAGGGCCGCCCTCGTTTTGGTATTTGATCTCTGGCGGCATGCCCAAGGCTTGGCAAAAATCTTCTTGGTGCAGGCGCTGTTTGGTGTCCTTCTGGCGGTCGTAGCGCTCGACCAGCAGATAGGGCCGATCGCCCACCTGCGCAATCGCCGTGGGGGCCACGTTCAACTGCAAGGTGCTGGCCAGTGCCATGCAAAAGCCTTCGTTAAAAACGCTGCCTTCAATGCCCAATGCGCTGGTCATCATTGGCTTGAGGATGTGGGTGCTGGGCGTACCAAAGCGGGGCAAGCCGATGCGAACGCCCCGAACGCCCTCTATCACTACCGGCAGTTTGTCTTGTGCGCCGGCCAGCGACAGGCGCATATCGGCGTCGCCCGCCAGCATCGGGCGCTGGGGCATTTCTTCAATCAGGCGCAGCAGTTCGGTGTCGTTTGACCAGCGCACGGCGTTGGGCACATCGGCGCTCGGTGGAGTTTGGCCCGGCTCCAGCAGGGCAAAGTCGTTTTGGCGCGAGATGTGCAGCGCTTGGGCGATGCGTTTGCGCTGCTCGCCCTCGGGCAGCAGTCCGGCAAAAAAAGGGCGGGTGGCACGGTCATCAAACCATTTGGCTTGCCGCGGTAGCGATTGGGACAGCGGCGTAGCAGCGTTGTGCGCCAGCCAATCCGGTGCGTAGCTAAAGCCCAAACGGCCATTGATTTGCACCAGCGTACCTACGGGGGAGTCAAACAACCACACCGTCAATTGACCCGGCATGTTCAGTCTCCTGCGGATGGGGGCAAGCCCTCCACTGCCAGTTCACCGCCCAAGGCGTGCAGTACGCGCAGGATGTGCGCTAGGCGCAGGGTCGGTTTGCCAGCTTCCAGCTCGACCATAAAGCGCACGCCGACACCGGCGGCCAGTGCCAATTGCGGCTGGGTTAGTCCCAAGCCTTTGCGGGCACGGCGCACCGCTTGGCCGAGTGCTTCGGGCGTGGGGATCGGGGTGTAGGCGGTAGACGCGGGAGCGGGCATATTAATTTCCTGATCGGGAATTATGTCGCCTTGTGCGGGGTTTTGCACATAAAAATTCCCGATAGGGAATTTTTATGTGCTGGCCTCGGGGTGAGAGCAGGCTGATACTGGACAGCAACTCGGTCAGCGTCACGCTGAAACGGCTGGATCAGAGCACGAGTTTTTTATCCGCAAGTATCTAAAAAATCGTGATCTGACCCCACGGCCTGCGGCGATGTTGTTGTGACTGTCCCGGTCTGGGGTCCTATATCCGTCCCATCAGCAGCAAAATCACCAGGATCAGCACCACCAGTCCGATGCCGCCACTGGGCCCATAGCCCCATGATTTGCTATGGCCCCAACTGGGCAGAGCGCCCACCAGGATCAGGATCAGGATGATTAAAAGAATCAAGGACAGCGACATAAAAATTTCTCCCGGAATGTAATAAAGAGATTGTTGTTTGTCGGCATGTTTCGTTGCGTCAGGTTTGCGGTAGCTGAGCGTGTCATCGTTTGCTGATGCATCGAGTCGGACAGAGCGCCGTGCAGGAACTGCTCAGAGGCCCAATAAGCTGACGTCGACGCCGGTGACAGCTTGCTTTGCGGGTGCTTGCGCCGTTTTTATGGAAAGCAGCAATCCAGTGCTGGTGCCAATACGGGCGATATCGAAATTTTTAAACCAGACAGTTTTCAGGCGCTAAAAATTGCAGTTAGCGCTTCGATGGGGGCTGGGATGCAAGCCCTGCAAGCGCAGCCACTTCTAATGCATGACTTTGCCTATAAGCGTCGCCCTGTGCACGCAGGGTGGACAGATGGTTTTCGATCATTGCAGGTGTCAGTAAAACACCCCACTCCTCTGTCGTATTTGTGCTTGCAAAGATGCGGTCGAGGATTTTATTGCCTAGCTCCGATTTGAAATGTCCTGCTTCCCAATACCACTGGGTCACTGATTTTCGATCACCTTTGAGAGGCACTGCCTCAGTGGAGTACTGGTTGAATCCACTGAAATCCCATAATTTAATCAATGATGACGAAGAATATTGTGATTCTGCTTCGACCATCTGCGTCACAGCGCGTTTCAAGTTTTCAAAATCTTGCCAGTGACCGGTAAAACGGATGCTTTCAAGAAAACGTGCATGATAAGGATAAATTACCAAATTGACTGATATGCCGTGCTGTCGACATAGGGTTAAAACCTGTTGCAGGTTTTTAAAGCGAGAAGAAGAAATTCCACTGTTATCAAAAATATTTTTTGGAAGTCGTTGGAGAATTTTTATGTTGGCTTGATCTTTGGCTTTAAATAAATTATTGTAACCTTCGTTTTTTGCCAATTTTTTATAATTTTGCATCGGATTGAATCCCTGTACGGTCAGGTTCGAAGCATAGGGATTATTTTGATTCAGAATGGTTTCTATCGAGTCTGTCAGGGTACTCAATGTGAATGTTGATTCGAAATAATCTTTAAATTTAATAGGCCATTTTTTATATTTTGACTGTGTATCAAAATTATTTAAAAGTCGGCTTTCTTTGTGCGGATTTTTTTGTATTGCATCATCCCTCTCCTTGTCAATCAAAAAATCTATCAGATCAATGCCTAAAATAAGCATTTTAGGCATGGATGCTGAATTATTTTCAGTATTAATAATGACATGTTGCAAGTAGTTTTCTGTGGTTGCAGTGCCCGTTCCAGGAAGTGCCAAATTGAGTACTGGCTTGGTGTCGGCCGGCCATGCAGCATATTCTGGATCAAAGCCCATTTCTGCACGAGAATTGCCTAATACCAGTCCTCCAGGTTGAGTACGCAAGGCTTGGTAGGCTTTTCCCATGGGGCCTTGGCTAGCAGCTGCAGGTTTTATTTTATTGAAGCCATCGATATCGATAAATCTAAACAAACCATAGGGGTCAATTATAAAATTGATTCCAGCCACCACGAGTAGAAGCATGCATGTCAAGGAAATCCAGGAGAAAAGGTAGTTCTTCATAAATTACCAAGGACTTAAAACTGGAAATACAAAAATTCACTTGGACGGGTCAGTGATAACAGTCCACCTGCAAAGACAAATGCCATGGTCAGCCCCCAGCGCCAATTGGCAGTCCAAGCCATTGCTGCGTTGTCATGGGCATCTTGGTCAAGGGCTGGTTTAAATTTTTGCATGATCTCCTGGCTGTTAGGCGCCAAAAAAATAATGGGTAAAAGCGCAATGATCCAAGTAAAGGTCATGGTGAATTCACGGCCGCCACCGGGGGTAAAAATAACTCCTTTTGTAGCAAGCCAGGGATAAATAAATCCTAAATGCAATGCTATGCCATCTGGAATACTTATTCCATTCATGCCCAGCATGGCCCGCACTATGGCAATTGCCGCATCTAAAGTGGTAGCGCGAAAGAAGATCCAGGCTAATACAACAACGAAAAAAGTTAGCGCAATGCCAAAAAATTGCCCCACTAACGACGTGCGTGAGGTGTCAAATCCAAATTTTTGCTTTATTTTCTGCCAACCTTGGTGAATGGCTAGATAAAAACCATGCAGGCAGCCCCAAATGACAAAGGTCCATCCTGCGCCATGCCAAAGACCGCCAAGAAACATAGTAGCCATCAGATTGATATAGCGGCGACTTTCTCCTTTTTTGTTTCCGCCCATCGGAATATAAATGTAATCGCGTAGAAAGCGAGAAAGTGTGATATGCCAGCGTCTCCAAAATTCTGAGATGTTAGCGGCTTTATAGGGTGAATTGAAGTTAATCGGCAAACGAACACCAATCATGTATGATAATCCAATGGCCATATCACAGTAACCTGAAAAATCAAAATAGAGCTGCAGTGTATAAGCCAGGGCACCGCCCCATCCTTGAAGAAATCCTATGGTGTCTCCTTGACTTGCAGCTAAAAAAACGGGCGACGCGTAGGGTGCTATGCCGTCTGCAAAAACAGTTTTTTTAAACAAACCAATTGCAAAAATAGTTAATCCAACTGTAAAATTATTAATATTAAATTGATAGATAGATTTATTTTTAAATTGCGGCATCATTTCTTTGTGATGAAGCACCGGACCGGCAATCAAGTGTGGATAGTAGGTAACAAATAAACTATAGTGAATAAAGTCAAATTCTTTGGCTTCACCACGCGCTGCATCTACCAGAAATGCAATTTGTGTAAATGTAAAAAAAGATATTCCAAGTGGCAATATGATGGTATCTATATAATAAGATGTGTGCAGAGTTTTATTTATATTCTCAACGAAGAAATTGGCATATTTAAAATAACTTAAAACAGCTAAATTGCAAAAAATTCCAAAAATAAGTAAAAATTTTCTTTTCTGAGATTTTATTTCGCTGTAATTGGCTATTGAGTAGCCAATAAAAAAATTAAATAAAATTGAGGCGGATAATAGTAGTACATAAATTGGATTCCACCAGGCATAAAAAATGACGGAAGCTGCGACTAGCCATATTTCACCAACTCTGTGATTTATCTTGCTTGCTAAGTAAAATATTACTAGCAGCAGGGGTAAAAAAATAAATATAAAATAGCCTGAATTGAAAAGCATTTTTTCTTATCAAAGTTGATGGATTGATAGCAAACGCAGTAGATGGAGTGTCTGTTCTGCAAAATTTTTATTTTTATATCCAGTGGTGTCTGTAATTTGTAAAAGACCCATAGCTAAACGTAATTATTTTATTTTGTCAATATGAGTTTATTGTTACAAACATATTAATATGTAATGTATGGCTGTGGGATGGTAAATAATTGCCTGGACTCCAAGCGCTGTCCGCTGTTCAGGGCGCGTAAGGCCATAACAGGGTGAGGGATCAATTCCAAATATTTGGCACGTGGCTTCGCGTGGACATCCAACGGCCCCAGAGCGCGTGCACCGGGTGCAAGCCACGCTGAAGCCGGTGCAAGCAGTCGGCTTTGCTCCAGCCGCGCATACACAGCTGCTGGCGCTGGACAGCTTGTTGGCGGTAATGCGGGAATTTCTAGGCGTGTACAGCCATGAGTCAGGCGACTTGCGTATGGCGGTGAAATACCTGTCACAGACGGTGGCTGCGAGCTGCCGTAACGCACTGTTCAAACGTGAGAGGTCAGTGGATCAGTGAACGAATTTTTTATTCGTAGCTGTCCAAAAAACAGCAGCGCGCCCGCTGACTTGGAGCGGTGTTTATTTCTGAGCTGCTGAAAGGCCCCAATAGCTATTAAAAAATAATAGCTACAACCGCACGCCAGTATTGGGCTGTGGGCTTTTTTAATACTTTTTTTATCAGCGCTGGGCTGTAGTGCTCTAGTGATCAGCCCAGCGTGGCGCCTAGATTCGCCCCATCAGTAGCAAGACGACCAGGATCAGCACCACCAGGCCGACGCCACCGCTCGGCCCGTAGCCCCAGGAACGGCTATATCCCCAGCTGGGCAGGGCACCCACCAGAATCAGGATCAGGACGATCAAAAGAATCAAGGACAGTGACATGGCAGTTTCTCCTGGGGTGATGGAGAGATTGTTGGGCGCTGTCCGGCTAGTTTGCGACAGGGGGTAGCCGCTGAACGTGTCAGCGTTTGCTGATGCCCAGGGTCGGACAGGGCGCCGCGCACGCCCTGCCATGTGCAAATGTGTGTGCCGGTGCCAGCGGCGCCCGAAAATGGCAAAACACTGATTGTCCTGCAGTCATGGCCGACCGGGTCTGGTTGGGTGATTGCGTCAGTGTGACGCGAGAGCGTTATTTTTGAGTTTGTCATCCTTCTTCGCTTGTTGGCACGCAACAGGCGAGTTGCAGGGAATTCCTGCGGATACTGGGAGGTAATATTTTGCTTACATCACTTTCCCCCTTTGCAACTCAGGAGTTCTACACCATGGACAGCAGCATTCACCATTTTTCAGAATTGTTTGCGCAGTTGGGCTTGCCCACGGACGATACGGCGATTGAGGCTTTTTTGCGCCAGCATTCCCCTTTGGCGGGAGATATCGAACTGGCAAATGCGCCTTTCTGGACATCGGCGCAGGCGGCTTTTCTGCGTGAGGAGTGGCGTGAGGATGCCGACTGGGCCGAGTTGGTGGATCAATTCAACTTGGCGTTGCGTGCGCCGGTCAAGAGTGGATCGTGATCTTGAATCCAGGCTCTGCGGCGGTGCTGTTTTCTGGCACTCCATAAAAAACCGGGATGCCTCACAAAACATCCTCGTCCAAGCCGGCGCGCGGGAACATGCTTTGTGTGAACTGTGCCGGATTGCGCGGGGCCGTGGCAGATGGTGCAGCGCTGGAAAAATATTTTTCACCCGGCGTCATGGGAGGCGGTGGACTGAAATGAGACACGACCCATGCAGACCGACAACATCCAGCCCATGGCCAGCGCGACCAGCACTGACGTGATCTCGGCGGTGCGCGTGGGCAGATAGCGCTGCGTCCACTCGCAGGCGAACGCGAGCAGTGCCGTGGAAAATGTCATGCCGGGCAGCCCGGCGCCGTGGCGCACCGTCGTGCTCCAGAGGATGGTGCCAAAGCACAGACCTTCAAATGCCCGTGCCGTGATCGCCGCCTGCACCGAGGTCTTCAGCGCCGACGCAAACGGCATCCAGTCCATGGCAGTTGGCGGGTTGCGCCATTGCCAGGGCCAGAGGGCATCTAGCACATAGGTGAACAAGGCCAGTCCAGCCATAGCCGTCCAGCGTTGCCCGGCTGGCCAAGTGTCGATCCAGCGCCACAGCAGAAAGCCGCCGACGATGCCGGCCACCACCGCCATGCCGGGCGATTGGCCCACGATGACGAACTTGCCCGCCAGCACGGCCAAAGCCACCAGCAGGGCCAGCGGGCGTGCATACAGTGCGAGTTGGGCAGTGCGCGCCAAGTGCGTGACGGCCGACAGGCCGATCACCGCCATGCCCAGGTGCAGCAGCATGCGCCGCGGTTGCCACGGATTCTGTTGCCACAGCGATTTGACGTTGTGTGCAACCGAAGAAACATCGAGCGTCGGAATCAGCGGATACAGCTCTGCCACTAGCCACAGTGCCAGCAGCACCAGGGCGAACCGATCTGCCTCGGCCCATTGTGGGTGCCGGTGCAGCAGCCGCGCCACGCGCCAGCCCGAGGCCAGGCCAGCGGCCCAGCCCAGCGTGTAACCGGCCAGGTTGAAGAGCACATCCGAGAGCGCCGGGGTGCGCGGCAGGTATTTCTGCAGCCACTGCAGGGTGCTGGCCAGCACCAGCGCCAGCACAAACCAAGTGGCGAAATGGCGGCCCTTGTGCGTATTCCCTTGGGCGGACCAGCCTAGCAAAGCGCCCAGCGGCAGGAACAGGATGACGTTCTCGATCAGGTCCATCAGGCCGATGGGACCGCACCAGATGAAGTCTTGCGGCGCCGAGAAGTTCCAGGTGAGCGGGTACAGCGAGCCATACACGATCAGTAGGCACAACAGGCCCAAGGCGACCCGGAAGCTTTTGGAACTGGCGTGGAGCGATGTCATGCGTGCCTCTGATGCCTGAATCAGATATCACACCACATTTGTTTGCCAAGCTATAGCTCAGCGCTTTCCGGCGGGTTTTTACTATAAATAAAAGAGCTGTGAGCGCTTGGTACACAAGCGCTGGCAGCTCTTTTGGCTTCAAATGTCTCGGGTGTGAAAGCGTCAAGCCATCAATGTGCGCCGCTGGCTTCGGCGGCTGCGCCGGCACCCGCGTTGGCCGGGCGCTGGGTGAACCAGATCAGGCCGATCAACGCCAGAAACAGGTAAGCCGAGCCGAGGAAAATATCGTCCACAGCGCGTGTGTAGGCCTGCTGGTCGATCAGGCGGTTGACCTGTGCCAGTGCCTGCTCCATCGACAAGCCACTGTTGGTCAGGCCGTTCAGCGTTTGGGCAAATACGCCCTGGCCTTGCACCATCCCTTCCGTCAGGTGGGCGTGGTGCAGGGCGGCGCGGCTCTCCCACAGGGTGGTGGAAATGGACACGCCCATGGCTCCGGCTGTGATGCGGGTGAAGTTGCTCAGGCCCGCGGCGGCCGGGATGTGTTCGGGTGACAGGCCCGACAGGGTGATGGTGGTCAGCGGAATGAAGAAAAACGCCATCGCCGCGCCCTGGATCACCGTGGGGATGAGCACCGAGACAAAGTCGGTCTCGGTGGTGAACTGCGCGCGCATCCACAGCACCAGCGCAAACACGATGAAGGCGCCGGTTGCCATGCGGCGTGGGTCCCAGCTGCCGACTTTGCGGCCAACGATGGGTGTCAGCAAAATCGCAAACAGCCCTACCGGCGCCAGCGCCATGCCGGCGGAAGTGGCGGTGTAGCCCATCCACTGTTGTAGCCACAGCGGCAACAGCACCACGTTGCCAAAAAACAGCGCGTAGGCAATCGACAGCGACAACGCGCCAAAGGCGAAGTTGCGCCTCTTGAATAGGCGTAAATCGACCACTGGGTGCTTGTCGGTCAGCTCCCAGACGATAAATACCGCCAGCGCGACGACCGCCACCACCGCCAGGGCGATGATTTCTGGCGAAGAAAACCAATCCAGCTCCTTGCCCTTGTCCAGCATCAGTTGCAGCGCACCGACCCACAGCACCAGCAGCGTCAGGCCGATGGTGTCGATGGGCAGCTTGCGCGTCGGTGTTTCGCGTTTTTGATAGATGGCCCAGGTGAAGCCGGCCGCCAGCAGGCCGATAGGCACGTTGATGTAAAAAATCCATGGCCAGGAGATGTTGTCGGTGATCCAACCGCCCAGCAGCGGCCCGACGACCGGCGCCACCAGTGTGGTCACGCCCCACAGCGCCAGCGCGGTGCCAGCCAGTGCGCGCGGAAAGCTCGACAGCAGCAGGGTTTGCGACAATGGAATCATCGGCCCCGCCACCAAGCCTTGCAACACGCGAAAGAACACCAGCATTTCCAGCGATGAGGCAAAGCCGCACAGCCACGACGTGAGGACGAACAACAGCACGCTCATGCTGAACAGGCGCACCGCGCCAAAGCGCTGCGTCAGCCAGCCGGTCAGCGGCACTGAGATGGCGTTGGCGACGCCAAAGCTGGTAATCACCCACGTCCCTTGGCCGGGGCTGACGCCCAGGTCGCCGGCAATGGCGGGAATGGACACGTTGGCAATCGACGAATCGAGCACGTTCATAAATGTCGCCAACGACAGCGCCAGCGTACCCAGCAGCAGCGTGCTGCCGCTGAGGGGCTCGGGCGGAATGTAGGCGGCGGGAGCAGCGGGGGCAGTCATGTGGGAGCGTTCAATGGCTCAACGCCTTGTTGCGCCCCAGGTTGGCGGCGATGATGGTTTGCACCTGCGCATCGGCGGCGTGCAGTTGCGCGTCAAACACCTCGGTGGCCTGGGGCGGCGTGGTGCTGGGGGTATCGGACAACATCTTGCCGTCCTGCTGGCGGATGTCCACCGACACGTCCATCGACAGGCCCACGCGCAGCGGGTGCTCGGCCACTTCCTTGGGGTCGAGCGCGATGCGCACCGGCACACGCTGCACCACCTTGATCCAGTTGCCGGTGGCGTTTTGCGCCGGCAGCAGCGCAAAGGCTGCGCCCGTACCAGCGCCCAGACCGGTCACGGTGCCGTGGAACAGCACCTGGCTGCCATAGACATCGGCCTGGAGGGTGGCGCTTTGGCCGATGCGCAGGTTTTGCAGCTGGCTTTCCTTGAAATTGGCATCGACCCACAGATCGCTGAGCGCTACCACCGTCATCAGCGGTGCGCCGGCGGCTACGCGCTGGCCCAGTTGCACGCCGCGCTTGGCGATGGTTCCGGAGATGGGGGCCTTGAGCTGCGTGCGCTCCAGTGCCAGCCAAGCTTCGCGCACGCGGGCGGCGGCGCGCTGCACATTGGGGTGGTCTTCGGGGCTGGTGCCTTCGGTCTGCGTCTGGCTGGCGACCAGCTGCTCCTGGGTGGCCAGTACGGCCGATTGGGCGGCGGTCACGGCGCTTTTGGCGGCGGTCAGCTGCGCCGTGGCGTGCTGGAATTCTTCCTTGCCGACGGCGCCGGTGGCCAGCAGCGGGCTGCGCCGGTTGACGTCTTCTTGGGTGCGGGTGGCTTCGGCCTGGGCGCGTGCCAAGTCAGCTTGGCGCAGGCTGACCTGGGCTTTGAGCGGGGCGTTGTTGGCAAACAGCGTGCGCACTTCGCGCACCGTCTGGGCCAGTTGTGCATGGGCTTGTTCCAGCGCCACGCGGGCATCGGCCGAGTCCAGCGTGACCAGCATCTGACCAGCGCGCACGAAGTCAGTGTCGTTGACGCCGATTGCCACCACGGTGCCACCTATCTGTGGCGTGATCTGCACCACATTGCCGCTGGCGTAGGCGTTGTCGGTCGTTTCAAAGTGGCGAGTGTTCATCCAGTGCCAGCCACCCCAGGCCAGGCCGCCCAGGACGACGAGGGCTGCTATCACGGTCAGGCCGCGCCGGCGTGCGGTGTTGTGTTCGTGTGAGTTCAGTTCGCTCATGAAAAAATCTCTCGGTTTATGTATTCGGTGCTGTCTGTGGCTATGGCTGTAGCCGGCGTCAGCGCGCTGGCGTGGACGCGAGCTTGGGCTCGGTGTCATTGCTCCAGCCGCCGCCCAGCGCCTGCATCAGCAACACGTGGGTGTCGAGCTGGCGGGCGTGCAGGTCCACGCCCAGGCGGCGCTGGGCCAGCAGGGGGCTTTCCGTGTTCAACACCACCAAATAGTTGCCTAGCCCCGCGCGAAAGCGCTGCAAGGCAAAGTCGTAGGCGGTTTCGGCCTTGGCGGCGGCCTGTGCCTGCAGCGCTTGCTGGCGGGTGAGCGACTGCACTGATCCGATGGCGTCGCCAGCCTCTTTGACAGCTGTCAGCACGGCGCCGTTGTATTGCGCAATGGCGGTATCGAGTTCGGCTTGGCGCGCACCCAGCTGGGCGCGCAGGCGGGTGCCGTCAAACAGCGGTAGGGTCAGCGCCGGAGCCACGCCCATCTGGCGTGAACCGGCACTGAACAGGTGGTTCAGCCCCAGTGCGTTCAGGCCGACAAAGGCGCTCAGGTTGATGTCTGGATAGAACGCGGTGCGCGCTACCGCCACGTCTTGTGCAGCGGCTTCGACGCGCCAGCGTGCAGCCACTACGTCAGCGCGGCGGCCCAGCAGGTCGGCGCCCAGCACTTCGGGCAGGGTGCCCAGCGCCAGTTGTTCCAGTCGGGGCGACAGCTCTGTCTGCGCATTCGGCGCTTGACCGCACAGTGCCGCCACTTGGCGACGCACCAGCATGATCTGCTCGTCTAGCGCCTCGATCTGTACGCGCACATCGGGCAGGGCGGCTTGGGCCTGGGTCAGTTCGACTTGGCTGTCCAATCCGGCCTGGGTGCGCTCCTGCGTGAGTTGGAGCAGGGCATTGCGCTGTGCCAGATTGCGTTCGGCCACGGTGCGCTGCGCCAGCAGGCGCGCCAGCGCCACGTAGCTGCGGCTGACCTGGGTGGCCAGTGCGCTGGCAGCGGCGGCACTATCTGCTTGCGCGGCGCGCGCTTGGCCCAGGGCGGCTTGCAGTTCGGCGCTGTGCCGGCCAAAAAAATCGGGCGACCAGCGCAGGCCGGCCTGCAGGTTGGCACTGTTCCAGGTATTGCCGGCAACGGGCGGCGGAAACAGGCCATTGGCGCTGTAGCGCTGGCGCGAGGCGTCGGCCTGCAGTGTGGCGTGTGGCTGGCTGGCGGTGCGGGTGGCATCGGCCAGTGCCAGTGCGCGTGCTAGGCGGGCCTGGGCCATGTCTAGACTGGGATTGCCTTGCAAGGCCTGCGCGATGAGTGTGTTGAGTTGGGGGTCGCCCAGCGCCGTCCACCACTGCGCGCCGAGGGGCTCCGATGTGGCCTGGACCAAGCCCAGCGCAGCCGCTGGGGTGGCCGCCAGGGGCGTATGGGTCGGGCCGGGCGAGGCGCAACCGGCTGCCAGTAGACAGGCAATGGTCAGCGCGCACAGTGCGGCGGGCCGGCGCAGCGCCAGGGCCCGGGTGCGAACGGAGGTCAGAGGCATAAAAAACCTGGAAGAAAAAGCGGGGAAAGTGAAAGAGCGGAAAGGCGGAAAGGCGAAAGGCAGGCGGCGCCAGATGTCAAGCGGCGTGTTTGCTGGACGACTGGCGCAGCGCATCGCCATTCGCCAACATGCGCTGCAAAAACTGCAGCATCTGCTGCCATTCGGCATAGCTGAAATCGCTCAGGTGGCCGTTGAGTACCTCGGCCAGCACCCCGGGTACTTGGGTGGCGACGGCGCGGCCGGCATCAGTCAATGCCAAGTGCACTACACGGCGGTCTGCGGTGGAGCGCTCGCGCCGCACCAAGCCCTTGGCTTCGAGCCGGTCGAGCGCACGTGTTATGGCGCCCGGATCAATCTCTAGTTCGCGCGATAGTGCTGCGACGGTGTCGCAGTCACTGCGCAGCAGTTTGTACAGCGGTAAATATTGCACATAGGTGACGTCATGCGGCGCCAGTTGGGCGTCGGCTTGCGACAGGATGGAACTGAGCACCTTGCGCATCAGGTAGCCTACGCTCTTGTCAGGCGTGTATTGGCCGGGCACATAAAACGCAGCTGCGACAGTTTTGGCGGCGGATGGACGATCTTGCATGGTCAGCAATTTAATTGCATAGACAATAGTTGTCGCAACATTCAATTTAAATCCTAGACTGCTGCAGGGTTTTTAATGGCCCCAGCGAACGGTCTGGTTGGCCGTCGCCCGAAGTGGCCTTATCGCGTGGCGCTGGCAAGGTCGGTGGCGGTGGCGCGGCGGCCTTTTTTACTGGCATACATGGCGGTATCGGCATAGCTGAGCAACTGGTGCGCATCGCTGCCATGCTGGGGATATATGGCCATGCCAATGCTCGGCGCCATGGTCACGACATGCTGCTGCAGCACAAATGGCATGGCAAAGGTCGCGCGTATTTTTTGCACCACGTTTTGCGCGTGACTGGACGACTGGCCGCCTTCCAGCAGGACGACAAACTCGTCGCCGCCCAAGCGCGCCACCGTGTCGGTACTGCGTACGCAGCCATTCAGACGCTGTGCAAACTGCTGCAGCAACAGGTCGCCCATGGCATGGCCCAGGGTGTCGTTGATCTTCTTGAAGTGGTCCAGGTCTACAAATAGCAACGACAACTGGCTCTGTTCTCGCTGTGCGCGGGCCAGTGCGCTGTGCGTGCGGTCGAGCAGCAGGGCGCGGTTGGGTAGTCCGGTGAGGTGGTCGTACTGCGCCATATACAACAGCCGTGCGTGCAGCTGTTGGTGCTCAATGGCGATCGCCACTTGGCCTGAGACAAACTCCAGCAACTCCTTGTCCTGCTCGCTATAGCGCACCTCTTTGCCGTCGCCTTGCAGTATCAGTACGCCGATGGCACCTTGCTGCGTCAACAGCGGTACACCCAGCCAGTGCCGATGCGACTCTGTTGGATGCATGGGCGCAGCCGGATCGGCGGATGAGGTGATCAGCAGGGCCTGGCGCTGGCCGATGACCTGGGCGCAGCGCGCGTCATCGACCAGTGCGCAGGACTGCAGCGCCGCAGGCTGCACGGTGTCAACGTGGTAGGGGTAGCTCAGTTTGTCTGTGGCGGCGTCGTACAACGCTACGGCAAAGTTGCGCGCGTCCAGCAGTTCGCCAATGGTCTGATGCACCTGTGCGAACAGGGCGTCCAGGTCGGCTGACGAGTGGGTAGCCCTGGCAATGGCATATACCGCGGTCTGTCGTGCTTCGGTGTGCTTGGCCTCTGTGATGTCGTGGGCCACGGCCAAGCGCACTTGTCGGTCTGCCAGCCAGCGCGCCGTCCAACGGATATGCACGGTGTGGCCTTGCTTGTGCACATAGCGGTTTTCGAAGTCCAGTTGCACCGCGCCGTCGCTCACGTTTTGTGCTGCACTGCGGGTGCGCTCCACGTCTTGCGGGTGCACTAGGTCGAGCATCCGATGACCCACCACTTCTTCGGCTGTATAGCCAAAAATGCGCTCGAAAGCGGCGCTGACAAAAATGATGCGGCTGTCTGCTGCAACGATGCAGACAGCATCCAGCAGCAGGTCAATGAGATTGAGCGAAGCAATGTGGTTGGGCATGGCTTGCATGGGCCTTTCAAATGGAGCCGATCCCATTGTGCCCAGCCTGTGCGTGCCGCGCTGGTACGGGGCTGGAGTACTCGCTAGCGCTGCGCCACGGGTGCCATTAAAAATATTGGGTACGGCCCAGGTGGGGAACACTGAACATGGGTATTCAAGGCTTGCGGGGCGTGCTGCTGCCGCGGTTGCCCATGGTGTCCATGGGTTGGGCGGTATCTACGGCGCCAAAGGCATTGCCGTTGCCTTTGTCCGCGTTGTCGCGCGTGTTGCTGGCGTCGCCAGTTGTGGCCTTGGCCCCTGGCACCATTCCAGTAATCCCCATGGCAGCACTGGGCGTGGTGGTGTTGGTTACCGTACCGCTGGTTTTGTGGCCTGCTACGCCAGCAGGGCGCGGTGCCTGCTGCTGGCCGGCTGTGCTGGGGGTATGGGTTTTGCTGGGATGGATGTCCTTGGCTTTGGCATGGGCGCGCTTGGCACTAGCCGATTCAGTGCGCACCAGCGTGCCAGTCTGGGTGTTTGATGAGGCTTTTTTCATCGCCTCTTGCGTGTCTTGCGGTGTGACACCCACGGTCGTGATAGCAGAGGAAGCTGCGGGCGTACTGCTTCGTGTGGTGTCTTGTGCCATGCCTGTGGTGGTCACAAGCGCCAGTGCGGCAGCGAGAGGCAGGATGCGTATGGAAGGGATATTCAACATGGTGTTGCGCTTTCTTCAGAAATGGCGAAGCCCAAGACTGCAGGGCCGCTTGGGTGGTCAGCCGGCGACGCCGATGCATCGCTATGTGACATGCCCTTGCTTCAAGCCTGCAGTGTCAGCGGGTACGTGCGCTGCACGCGCCAACCAAGAGCGCGTACGGGTGTAGGAAAGTGTCTCGCAAGTGAACTGCAATGGGTTGCCATGCCTGCTGATCACGGATACATAGCCGGGTCAAAACCAAAGAAAAAGGCCGCTGGTTCGGTCTCGGGTAGGACGTAAATCACCCCTGACTGTTGACCCCAATAAGGTGCGACGTAGCGGTCATAGAAAGCCGTCGGCACATTGACGCAGCCATACGAGATGCGGTTGTCGGAGGCCGTGGCAGTAGCCAGGCGCTGCAGTCGACGCTCGGCGCTATTACTAGAGCGCACCCGGTGCAACGACACGGCGGTGTCGTATTCGATCCAGACAATGTCCTGGTTTTGCAGGTTGCGACCTGGCTCAGAGACAAAACGCCCGGCCGGCGTAGTGCGTTCATGGGGGCGTATCTCAGACATCTTGCGTTCGCCGATACCGGGCACCGAATAGTCGCCTCGTGCCAGCCCCAGCAGTATCGGTGATGCTGCACGCAGTGCGCCCTGGGCATCAAACAGGTATAGCTGCGCCGCTTCTTTGTCGATCAGCGCAAACGGCATCCCTTGCTGATTACCGCTGCCGACCACCCAGGCGTGCACTTGCCGGGCCTGCGCTGACAGCACCGGCAGCGCGGAGACCATGGCGTCACTAGGCTGCCCGCCTACTGGCGGCGGCACAGTGCCGGCGCCCCCTAGCGCAGCTGTCATCAGGGCCAGGCCAGCACAGGCGCAGCGCACAGTGCTATACCCTATGCGCTTGGGCAGAGAGCCGGGTGGGTAGGTAGGCACAGGGACGGGTAATGCAACAGGCATGGGGCAGGCATTGGACGGGTAGGTGAAAAGTGACAAGACCCCGCCCACCATCATAAAAAAGCCATCTCGGGGAGATGGCTGTACCTTGGCGACAGGGACTTGGCTTGGTTGTGACAAGTCAGGTCACTGCAACGCTTTAGCTATAGATATGGCGGCCGCCGGCGTTCTTCCATTCATTCTCAAAGTAGGCTGCGTCTTCAGGGTTGCGGGTACGCAACCCCATCAGAATGCCACCTTGCTTGACGCCATCTTCGTAGTCCTTGACGCGCTCATCTGGCATGTTCCAGCCAATCAGCGCGCCAATCAGGCCACCGCTTGCAGCGCCCGCACCAGCGCCGGCAATAGCTGCAGCCAGCGGTCCGGCAATCACCAAGCCCAGGCCTGGCAGCGCCAGTGTGGTGCCTACGGCAGCCACCGCTGCAGCGATAGCGCCAATAGTGCCGCCAATCGCGCCGCCTACGCCTGCGCCTTCAGCTGCCTTGTTGCCCAGTTCGGTCTCGACGACTGTGCCATCGTGGGGGAAGTGGGTTTTACGGGTGTCATCCGACATCACCAGATCCACGTCGTCGCGGGTGTAGCCACGGGTATAGGCGGTCTGGTAAGCCGCTTCGGCGGTGGCGCGGTCAGGAAACAGGCCGGTGACCATGGTGCCGGAGGGAGTCGTTGTAGTGTTGGTGGTAACGGTATTGGTATTCATGAGGTGCTTTCAAGAAAAGGAAAAAGGGAAAGAAAAAAGAGACGGGGGATGCGTGGCAACGCGTCAGTTGCGGTCAGCGCGGGCACGGCGCGGCATGCTGCGTGTGGTGTTGCGCTTAACGTGGGTATCGTTATTCATGGTGGCGGCAGGCATGGCTGCGTTGTTCGCACGGGTTGTATCCACGGCACTGCGTGCCTTGTCGGGTGCCGATTCGTCGGTGCGCACCACCGTGCCGGTGTCGGCGCGTGGCACTGCCTTCTGCATGGCCTCCGAGGCATCCTGAGGGGTGACGCCTACTGTGCTGGGGTTGGTCGCTGGCGCGGGGGTTTGTGCCACGGCACCGGTAGCAGCCACCGACAGTACGGTGCTGGCCAACAAAGTTTTCAGAGGGACTGAGAAAAATGGATATTGCATAAAAGTTCCTCCTAGAGTGAAACAAAAAATGAACCGTTTGGACATTCCAGCCCATCTGGGGTGTCCATTGATTGGGCGACTTTGCTGGTTGCCTTGGATGCAAGTGTGCTGGCCTTGCCGAAGCTGGCGCGGCTCCAAAACGCTGACTTGTTTGTAGGAGAGAGCCCGATGCGCACCACGGTGTTTGGGCTACGCCTGCGACGCTGCATTTTTCTGTGGGGCGAGGGCTTTTTGTCTGCGGGGAATCGTGCGGTGCAGCATCTGCCTCAGTTACCATTCACCCCTTGTACTGCTGCACGCAAAAGCGCGCGGCGGCGGCTACCGGCCGACTCTGGCGCTGTGCCAGTGGTGCGGCTTTACAGGTGATTCGTGCGTCTCAATTCCATCAAACTCTCTGGCTTCAAGTCGTTTGCCGAGCCCACCAACTTTCTGCTCCCCGGCCAGCTGGTGGGTGTGGTCGGGCCTAACGGCTGCGGCAAATCCAACATCATGGATGCGGTGCGCTGGGTGCTGGGCGAGAGCAAGGCCAGCGAGCTGCGCGGCGAGTCGATGCAGGACGTGATCTTCAGCGGCACCACCACGCGCAAGCAGGCCAGCCGCGCCAGCGTTGAGCTGGTGTTTGAGAACCACGACCACCGTGCCGGCGGCCAATGGAATCAGTACATCGAAATCGCCGTCAAGCGGGTGCTGACGCGCGACGGCACCAGTAGCTACTACATCAACAACCAGCCGGTGCGCCGGCGCGACGTACAGGACGTGTTTTTAGGTACCGGATTGGGGCCGCGCGCCTACGCCATCATTGGTCAGGGCACTATTTCCCGCATCATCGAAAGCCGACCCGAAGAGTTGCGCCTGTTTCTCGAAGAAGCGGCCGGTGTCTCCAAATACAAAGAGCGTCGCCGCGAGACTGAAAACCGCTTGGGCGGCACGCGCGAGAACTTGACGCGGGTGGAAGACATTCTGCGTGAGTTGAACCTGAACTTGGAAAAGCTGGAGCTGCAGGCCGAGGTGGCGCAGCAGTACCACGCGCTGCAGGCCGAGGCCACGCTCAAACAGCACCAGCAATGGTTTTTGAAGCGTGCCGAGGCCGAGGCCGAGCAGGCGCGGGTACGAGCCGACGGTCTGCAGGCCGTCAACGACTTGGAGGCGCGCATGGCCGAGCTGCGGCACATCGAATCCGAGCTGGAAACCATCCGCCAGGCGCATTACGCCGCGGGCGACGAGGTCACCCAGGCGCAGGGAAAGCTGTACGAGGCCACGGCCGAAGTCGGGCGCCTCGAAGCCGAAATTCGCTACGTCATCGAGGGTCGCCAGCGTGTGCAGCAGCGCTTGGTGGCGCTGGCCGAGCAAATCACGCAGTGGTCAGAGCGCAAAGACGCAGCTGAATTTGAACTGGAGAACTTGGCGGGCGCGGGTGTTGATGCTGAGGAGCGCGCTGAATTGCTGGCTGCGCAGGTTGAAGAGCAGGCGCTGCAACTGCCCGATCTCGAAGAGGGTTTACGCCAAAGTCAGCACCACGCCAACGAACAGCGCAGCGCTGTGGTGCAGGTGCAGCAACAGATTGGCGTGCTGGCGGCTGAACAGCGCAGCATCGACGAACAAAGTCGCCAGCTCGATACGCGCTACGAGCGCCTGCGCGCTGACCGCAATGCGCTGGCCGCGCCGGACGAGGCGCGTCTGGCAAATCTGCGCAGCCAACTAGACGCCGCGCAAGCAGATACGCAAGTGACCGAAGCGTGTCTGGCCGATTTACAAGACGCCGTGCCGCAACTGGACGAGGATCGGCGCACGCGCCAGCAGACGGTGAACCATGAATCTGCACGCCAGGCCGATTTGTCGGCGCGCATGGAAGCGCTGAAGGCGCTGCAAGAAAAGCTCAAAACCGACGGCAAGCTGCAACCGTGGTTGGCCAAACACGGCTTGGACGGCCTGCAAGGGCTGTGGAGCCGTATCCATATTGAAAGTGGCTGGGAGCATGCACTGGAAGCCGCGCTGCGCGAACGTTTGGGTGCACTCGAAGTCGGCCGACTGGACAGCGTGCGCGGTTTTCTGGGGGCGAGCGGGGGCGATGCGCCGCCGGCTAAGCTGGCGTTTTTCAGCGCCCCGGTCGTCGGTGTAGCCACCCCAGCCCCTGGGCAGCGCAGCGGTTTGCCGCGTTTGGCCGACTGGCTGCGCTTGCAAGACGCGGGTTTGCGCGCCGTGCTGACGGACTGGTTGCAGGGCTGCTACACCGCGTTCACACTGGACGACGCCTTGACGTGGCGCAGCCAGTTGCAGGCCGGTGAAGCCATTTACATTCCCGGTGGCCATGTCGTCACGCCGCACAGCGTGGGCTTTTACGCACAGGACTCCGAACAGTCGGGTCTGCTGGCACGCGCGCAGGAGATTGACCATCTGACCAAGGAGTTGCGCGCCCAGGCGCTGATCAGCGAAGAAGCCCGTAGCGCGCTGGTGCGTGCCGAATCGACCTATGCCGACGCCGCCCAGCGCCTGACTGCCGTGCGCCGCGAGGCCAGCGAGGCGCAAAGCCGTACGCATGGGCTGCAGGTCGAGCACCTGCGCCTGTCGCAACTGGTCGAGCAGACGCGCGCGCGCAGCACGCAGCTTGGCGCCGATCTGGCCGAGGTGGAGGCCCAATTGGCCGATCTACAGGAACGCCGTGTGCTGGCCGAAGCGCGTTTTGAAGAATTGGACATGCAACTGGCCGATACGCAGGAGCGCCACGCCCAACTGGACGACCGCGTCATCGGGGCTGAACGCCAATTGAATGAGTGCCGCGAGCAGCAGCGCCGCTTGGAGCGCCAGGCGCAAGAGGCGACGTTTTCGCAGCGCAGCCTGGACGCACGCCGCGCCGAACTCGCGCGCACGTTGGCCACTGCCAGTGGCCAAGCCATTGCGCTGCTGGAGGAGAGCGTGCGCGCCCAGGGTGAATTGGAGCGCCTGTCTGACGCCGCTGCGCAGGGCGGTTTGCAGGAGGTGCTGGCGCAAAAAATGGAGCGTGAGCAGGCGCTGGCAGCGCAGCGCAGCGCTTACGATGGCCTCACGACCCAGCTGCGCACCAGCGACGAGCGGCGCGTGCAGATCGAGCGTGCGCTCGACCCGCTGCGCGCGCGCATCACCGAATTCCAGCTCAAGGAGCAGGCCGCGCGCCTGGGCGTGGAGCAATACACCACGCTGCTGCAAGACGCCCAGGCAGATCTGGAGGCTGTGGGCCAGTCGATAGCGGCAGGCAACGTGCGCGTGACGGGCTTGCAGGGTGAGATCGACCGCTTGCACCAAGCGATTGCTGCGCTGGGCGCTGTCAATCTGGCGGCGCTGGACGAACTGGCGGTGGCGCGCGAACGCAAGACCTTTCTGGACATGCAGACCGCTGACCTGACAGAAGCCATGACCACGCTGGAAGACGCCATCCGCAAGATTGACGCTGAAACGCGCGAGCTGCTCTCGGGCACCTTCGACGCAGTCAATGGCCATTTCGGGCGCATGTTCCCCGAGCTGTTTGGCGGTGGCAATGCGCGCCTGATCGTTACCGGCGATGAAATTCTCGACTCAGGCGTGCAGGTCATGGCCCAGCCGCCCGGCAAAAAAAACCAGACTATCCACCTGCTGTCGGGTGGCGAAAAAGCGCTGACCGCCATCGCACTGGTATTTGCCATTTTTCAACTCAATCCGGCGCCTTTTTGCCTGCTCGACGAGGTCGATGCCCCGTTGGACGATGCCAACACCGAACGCTATGCCAAACTGGTGTCCAGCATGAGTAAAGAAACCCAATTCCTGTTTATCAGCCACAACAAGATCGCCATGGAAATGGCTGAGCAGTTGATTGGCGTCACCATGCAAGAACAGGGCGTCTCGCGTATCGTGGCAGTGGACATGGAGTCTGCCCTGTCAATGGCTGACGCCGCCTGAACCCAACCTACCCACCATGAGCACTTTGCAAATCAGCCTGGCCATCATTGGCGTCGTTCTGTTGACCCTCATCGTTGTCTACAACGCCTGGACGGCACGCCGCAATGCGCCGAAAAAGGCCCGTCCACCCGATCTTGAACGCGACTCCGAACTGTCGCGCCAAGAGCCGGCATTTGACGCTGGCGGCGGGCCCCACAGCCAGGTCCCTATCCCGCATCCGCCCGACAGCATCCATTCAACTTTCGACTCGGTGCCGGGGCCCACCTCCCACGCCATTGACGATAGCGATGCCCACAACCTGCCCGCGCCCGTGCGCATGCATGAGCGCCGTTCTGGTCTGGACCCGCTGATCGATGTGATTGCGCCCATGCAGTCCGATCAACCGGTGTCGGGCGAGGCCGCACTGGCCGCGATGCCCACCACGCGCCGCGTGGGCAGCAAACCGTTTGGCATTGAAGGCTTCAACGAAGAGATGCAGCAGTGGGAGCGGCCCCTGACGGGCCAGCGCTATCGCTTGTTTCAAGCCGGTGTGCAGTTGGCCAACCGCACGGGCGCGTTGAATGAAATCGAGTACTCCGAGTTTGTGGTCAAGGCGCAGGCCTTTGCCGATTCGATCAACGCGGCGCCAGATTTTCCGGACATGCTGCACGAGGTGGCGCGGGCGCGCGAGCTGGACCAGTTTGCCAGCGAGCACGATGCGCAACTGGCGTTTGTGCTGCGCGCGCGCCGTGCGGCCTGGAGTGCCGGTTATTTGCAGCAAAATGCCGCCCGCATGGGTTTTGTGGCGGGCGTGCTGCCTGGGCGCATGGTGCTGCCGGCGAGTACGTCGGGTTTGCCGCCCCTGCTCAATCTGGTGTTTGATGGCCAGGCTGCCACGGCCGATGACATGGATCAGTCTGCCATCCGCGATCTGCTGATCAGTCTGGACGTGGCCCAGGTGAATCGCACCGAGAAGCCGTTTGCCCGCCTGCGCGAGATTGCCGTGGTGTTGTGTACCCATATGGACGGTGTGCTGTGCGACCAGAATGGCTCGCCGCTGCCGGCCATGGCCATGGAACCCATCGCCACGGATCTGGAACTGCTCTACGACAAGCTCGATAGCCGCGATCTGGCCGCCGGTTCGTCACTGGCACGGCGTCTGTTCAGCTGAGGCGGCGGTGCGCTGCCATGACTGATAATTTAGAGCTTTTTGGGGCTACAGAGCCCAGCAGGGCTGCGCTTGTAGCTATTAAAAAAGAAGTGCAGGCGCTGCGCACGCAGCTCAATGCCTGGGCGCACCAGTACTACGTGCAGGACGCGCCCACGGTGCCTGACGCTGAATACGACCGGCTCTACCAAGCCCTCGAAGTCTTGGAGTTTCAATATCCCGAACTGGTCACACCCGAGTCCATTACCCAGCGCGTCGGCGGTGCAGTGATGGAGGGTCTGGCGCCGGTGCGCCACGCCCTGCCCATGCTCAGCATCCGCACTGAAACCGACACCCAGGGTAGCGGCGCGCAAGCTTTTGATGCGCGCGTGCGCCGCGAATTGGGCCTGCAGGACAGCGACCCGTTGGTGGAATATGTGGCTGAGCCTAAATTTGACGGCTTGGCGATGAGCCTGCGCTACGAAAATGGCCAGCTGGTGCAGGCCGCCACGCGCGGCGATGGTGAAGTGGGCGAGAACGTCACGCACAACATCCGCACGCTGCGGCAAATTCCGCTCACGTTGCCGAGCGGCGTGCCGCCGCTGCTGGAAGTGCGCGGTGAGGTGTTCATGCGCCGCGCCGACTTTGATGCGCTCAACGAGCGCCAGCGCGCGCAGGGCGCCAAGATCTTCGTCAACCCGCGCAATGCTGCCGCCGGGGCGGTGCGCCAGTTGGATTCGGGTATCACCGCACAGCGGCCGTTGAGCTTTTTTGCCTATGGGTTGGGCGCAGTGACGCCAGCGGACGAGGGTGGCCCGGCGTTTGCCACGCACTACGTCCTGCTGCAAACGCTGAAATCATGGGGTTTTCCGGTCGCAGCCCAGGTGCAGATTGCGCAAGGCGCTTCTGAATTGATAGCTTATCACCAGCACATCGGCGCCGCACGCGACCAGCTGCCTTACGACATTGACGGCGTGGTCTACAAGGTCAACGCGCTGGAGGTACAGCGCCGACTGGGCTTTGTAGCGCGCGAGCCGCGCTGGGCGGTGGCGCACAAATACCCGGCGCAAGAGATGGTGACACGCATCGAAGGCATTGATATACAAGTCGGGCGCACCGGCAAGCTGACTCCGGTAGCGCGCCTGGCGCCGGTGTTTGTCGGCGGCGTCACGGTGACCAATGCCACGCTGCACAACCTGTTTGAAATCCGCAAAAAAAAGGTGCGCGTCGGCGATCAGGTGATCGTGCGCCGCGCGGGCGATGTGATTCCGGAAGTGGTCGGCTTGGTGCCGGGTGCGCCTGCGCGCCCGGTGTATGTGCCCAATTTTCAGATGCCTAAGCAGTGCCCGGTGTGCGCCAGCACCGTGGTGCGCGAAAAGGGCGAGGCCAATCACCGCTGCACGGGCGGGCTGTTCTGCCCGGCCCAGCGCAAAGAGGCCCTCCTGCACTTTGCCGCGCGCCGCGCCATGGACATTGAAGGGCTGGGCGACAAGCTGGTGGATCAACTGGTCGAGCAGCACGTCATCGGCACGCTGCCCGACTTGTACCGTCTCGGGTTGGTGTCCCTGCTGGCGCTGGAGCGCATGGCTGACAAATCAGCGCAGAACCTGCTGGCTGCGTTGCAGCAGTCGAAACAGACCACTCTGCCGCGCTTTCTGTTTGGCCTGGGTATTCGCCACGTGGGCGAGGCCACGGCGAAAGACCTGGCACGCCACTTTGGCAGCCTGGACGCCATCATGGACGCGCCCGAGGAGCAATTGCTGCAGGTGAACGATGTTGGCCCGGTGGTGGCACACAGCTTGCGTACGTTTTTTGACCAGCCGCACAACCGCGAGGTGGTCGAACAGCTGCGTGCCTGTGGCGTGGCCTGGGAAGAAGGGGCACCGGCCGAGCGCGCCGCTCAGCCACTGGCGGGCATGACCGTGGTGATTACCGGCACGCTGCCCACGCTCAGCCGCGAGCAGGCCAAAGAACGGCTCGAAGCCGCCGGCGCCAAGGTGGCCGGCTCGGTGAGCAAAAAAACCAGCTATGTGGTAGCGGGTGAGGAAGCCGGCAGCAAGCTGGCTACAGCGCTGAAGTTGGGCGTCCCCGTGCTGGATGAGGCGGGCATGTGGGCGCTATTGGCCCCGCCTTGATGCGTGCGCTGGAGCGGGCCTTTTCCTGACGCTGGCCTGCGCGCGTTAGGCCGCCCGCCGGGGTGCTGGCGTGGCAAGGTCAAGGCCCGGCTCTGGCAGTGGGGGGGCTGTAGTATCGCTGGATCGGCGCAGTAGGGCCATAATTTTTTCGACATCCAGGCACTGCACCAGCACTTGCCCCTGATTGGCTTTAATCAGGCGGTCGATGAGTTGGCCGTTGTAGCCCGTCAGGGCCGGGGCCTGCATGATCCGATGGCTGGCGAAAGTGGTCACCCCGTGCAGTTCATTGACCAGCAGACCGATGCGCCGGTCATCGTGTTCCAGCACGATGACTTGGCTGTGCGGTGTCGCCTGCGAGGGCGTGCCGCGCAGCAGGTGGCCCAGATCAAATACCCAGATATAGCCCGTGATGTTGCCCTGGGCCTTGCGCGCCACGGCCCCTACGCAGTAGGGCAGCCGACCCACCGAGACTGTGGCGATGGCGCTGGCGGGTAAGGCCTCCAAAATGCCTTGCGTGTCCAGAGCAAAGAGCCCGGCATCGACAAAAAATGTGGCCATTTCCTGGTTGCCTGGTGCTGTCACATCGGACACCAGCGTGGTGCGCCGGCGTTGGGCGGCATCGGTGGCGCCGCTTTGCACAGCACCAAACGATTCAAAAGACAGCGCCAGTACGTCATGGCGGTAGCCATCGCTGACCTTGAATTCACGGTAGCCATTGGAGGCTGAACAACCCACGATGCAGTAGTGGCCGTCATGCACCATGGCGCGTGCCAAGCTGGCCCCATTGGGCAGTGCCTGCATGTCGCTGGGTAGAGCGAGAAACTGGCCCACTGGTCTTGTTGGGTCGGTGCTGGCAAGGACTTCTCCGCGGCGATCGACAAACACTGTGACTGTGTTGGGTTTGCCTGCTGTGGCGCTGTGCAGCATGGCGGCAAACTCCCCGCTGGCATTGAAAACAATGCCGATGCCCCCGACCACGGCGTTGTCATCGCCGGGCGTGCGAATAGCAGCGTGGTAGACGCAGGTGTGCTTGCCATCGTCCAGGGGCGAGGGTCCCCAGGGGGTGACGTGGTAGGACTGTGTGCTGGGCAAGGCGAGCACGGCAGCCAGCGTGTCTGACGCCAGCGACGTGCCCAGCACGCTGCTGCCATCTTGGCAGGTGGGACGGCTGGCGGCCACGATGTGGCCCTGGCGGTCGTACACCACCAGACGGGTGTACACCGTGTAGAGGCTATTGATGTGCTCCAGAAGTTGGCAAGCCCCGGTGGTATCTGGCGTGCGATTGGCCAGTAGGGCGCGCAGCGCGGGAGTCTGGGCCCACCAGCGGCAGTCGTTAGCACGCTCGTACAGGTTGCGGTCGAGCAGATCCACCAGCAATTGGGTCAGAAACTCGCTGTCACGCATGCTCGAGCTCAATACCGTGTCGTACAAATCACGGATGGATTGGCTGAACATCTCGTTGGTGCGTGCACCTGTCTCACCAATCTGCTCCAGGATGGCCTTGAGCTTTTGCACTCCGCCTGATTGGCCGGCGGTCATGACCTGGCCATTCCAGACTACGCGGCGGATCGTGTCTGCAGCGCTGACGATTTCGTACAAAGGCGGGCAGAAAGTGTGTGCGTGCGCCAGCAGGCCCTGGGCGATGGCAGGTTCTAATCGGTCGATGGCCCGGCTGGGCTGGGCCACAAATGCCAGCTCTACCGGCACCATGACTTGGCCGCGCCAGCCAAGCGGGCCCGGGTAGCCCTGATAACCCTGCGCCGCCACGGTTTGCGTCAAATAGGTGCGTCCGCCGTGCAGCAGCACAGGCGATGCCCTATTTTGGTGCACTGGCACCTGGGCACCGACGGGCACCCAGAGCGGGTCAGCGCTGGCGATGACCCGGTTGTCAGCGTCCAGCAGCAGGGCGATATTGCGTGCGTTTTCGTTTTGCCGCGAGTGAAAGATGCCTTGCATCTCTTCCTGAAACGAGAAACTCAGGCACAGCACACCTACAGGCTCGCCAGTACGCGGGTGCAGCATGCGTTGTGAATAAATCAAGGCATGGGGCTTGCCCGGCCGCAGATCGGTGGCGCGGAAAGTCTCTACATAACTGTGGCTTTGCAGCGTTTGCGCCAGCAGGGGGTCGCGGCTGCCCTCTACGGGCGAGTCTTCGTCTATCTGCGCCAGCACGTTGCCGTGTAAATCCATCAGCATGATGTCGTCATAGACGGTGTATTTGCTGCGGTACTCGCGCAAGCGCGCCAACACTGGGCCCAGGTCGTTATCGACGCAGGCCACAAAGCGGCACAACTGCCGATCGGTGGCCAGAAATCCTACGTCGGCAGTGCGTTCGTAAAGATTACGCACCATGATGTCGATGACATGGCGGGCGTGGGTGCTGATTTCTGACAGCACTTTGCCCAGTGATTCCTGCACCAAAGAAGTGACCAGATCACCTTCCAGTCTTTGAAAACCTTCGCGTGTAGCCGCCACCATCGGCAAGATGCTGTGGGCTTCTTGTGGGCAATTCATCTTGGCCGAAGCTTCAATCAGGCGCCACATCAGATTCAGCTCCCGCAGCGAACTCTCGCAACGTGTGACATTGCGCATGAACGGCATGAACATGTCGGTGTGGTCGATGGTATTGGATGGCATGGATAGCTTTCTTGGTAGGTGTCGCAGGTTGGTACCCACGCCAGGAACTGACCAAATATATAAAGCAAGAGACGGGCCAGGTGTCGGAATACCCATGGCCGCAGCCACCGTTATGGTTTCTTTCAGAGAAATAAACAGCATTTTGCATTGGGGGAAAAGCGCCAGCGCGGCACAAAAACAATGCAAGGCCCTGCCTTTTGTAGGACTGGTGCCAAAAAAAGTTTTTTGATCGGTCTATGTGATGTGTGTCTGACAACTCGTGGCTAAGATAGGACGTCTCTTGGCAGGCCAAGACCCTGGCCGCAGGGAAAGGCCCTCGTTTTTATCGTGTTGAAAGACTTGTATGACAAAGAATTTTGCTGACGCCATCCCCACCACTCAAAGCGAATTGGAAAAACTGGTTGCGGATCTGCGCGGCCTGATCTCCAGCCGTGATCTGGACAGCCTTCCTGAAATTAAGGTATTGCGCCAACGTCTGGACGATGGCATGCACAGCGTGCGCGATGCCGCTGTGAATGCTGCCCAGGACGCCGCCCGTCAGGCCCGTGAAGCTGCCCGTGTGGCTGACCGCTATGCGCATGATGAGCCGTGGCGCGTTGCCAGTGCAGCCCTGGCGGTGGGGGCCTTGGTGGGCTTTTTGCTTGCACGTCGCTGATCGCCGGATGATGGTGTCACGGCAGGCGCTGTCCCTGTCACTACCCAGAAAGGAGCACACATGAACTGGATTTCTTTGCTGGGGCTGGAAGCCTTTGTCGCACGCTGGCACGCTGCCGGAATCGAGAGTGCTCTGGCCGCTGAAGACCGTCTGGAGTTGGCGCATCTGGAGTGGCAGGCGCAAAAACAACGTTTGCGCCAAGTGCTGGTGCTGGCTTTGCTGGTGGCTGCACTCACGGTGGTGGCCCTGATAGTGCTGTCGCTGGCGCTGATTGTGCAGTTTTGGGACACGCCACAGCGCATTTTGGTGGCATGGTTGTTGGCCGGGGGCTGGTTGGTAGTCTGGGCTGGCATGTTGATGACCTTGCTCTCGACGGCGCGCCAGGCGGGCAATGCCTTTGGGCTGACACGGCGTGAATTGAAGCAGGACTGGCTGGATATCAAGGAGCATTTGTGATGACACACCCTTCCGCGCCTTCTACTTCTTCGGTTCCTTCAGCTGCCGCACCGGCGCTGCCTACGCCAACCGCAGATCAGCAGGTGGTGCTGGACCGTATCGCCGCGCAGCGCGAGCGTTTGCGCGACCGGCGTGCCCGGCGTGCACAGCAGCAAGTCATGCAGCGGGCTGAGCCGGGACTGCCGCCCGACGCCTCGGTG
The DNA here is from genome assembly GCF_000688255.1 of Simplicispira psychrophila DSM 11588. GTDB lineage: Bacteria > Pseudomonadota > Gammaproteobacteria > Burkholderiales > Burkholderiaceae_C > Simplicispira > Simplicispira psychrophila. The sequence continues at coordinate 236,697 of NZ_JHYS01000003.1, forward strand.
GCGCTGCGTGCGGTTGTATTTGCCAAACAGTACCCGTTGGCGGTGGCCGCAGTGGCAGGCGTAGCAGTTGTCGCTGGCCCCAAACGGCTGATGCGCTGGGCCGGCTTGGTGTTGCCGCTGCTGCTGCGTTTGCGCACGCAGCGTTGATTTTTTCTGTGCCGCGTTGGTAGCGCAGTCCCCAAAAAAAAGAGCGACCCGTCATGTCTGACGGGTCGCTCTTTTTACTTTTTTTGCTTATGCCATGGCTTTGATAGCCCGCGCAGCACGGCTGGGTAGTCCCGGGCCTTCATAAATCAAGCCGGTATAGATTTGCACTACATCGGCACCGGCGCGGATTTTGCTGATGGCATCCTGCTCACTCAGAATGCCGCCCACGCCAATGATCGGAAAGCGGCTACCCAGGGCCGAGCGCAATTGGCGAATCACCTGGTTGCTGGTTTCCAGCACTGGTGCGCCACTCAGGCCGCCGGTTTCTTCGGCATGGCGCTGGCCTTGCACCGCGTCGCGGCGGATGGTGGTATTCGTGGCGATCACGCCGTCCATGCCGTGGCGTTGCAGCGTGGCGGCAATCACGCCCACCTGCGTTTCATCCAAATCAGGGGCAATCTTGACAAAAATCGGCACCCGGCGGGCGCTGCTATAGCCTTTGCTATCGGTTTGCGTGTATTGCTGCTGTAGCACTTCGCGCCGCTCGGCAATCGCGCCCAGCAAGCTGTCCAAGGCCGCATCGCTTTGCAGTGCGCGCAGGTTTTGCGTGTTGGGCGAACTGATGTTGATGGTGACGTAGTCGGCGTGCGGATAGACGCCGTCGAGGCAGGTCAAGTAGTCGCTGGTGGCGTCTTCGATGGGGGTGCTGGCGTTCTTGCCAATGTTCAGGCCCAGCAGCATCGGGTGGTGGCCCTTGCTTTGCGTGCGAAATTTGGCCTGCTGCACATGGCGTACAAAGGCGTCCAGGCCGTCGTTGTTAAAGCCCAAGCGGTTGATCAGGGCTCGGCTCTCAGGCAGACGGAACATGCGCGGCTTGGGGTTGCCGGGCTGGGGCTTGGGTGTGACGGTGCCCACTTCAACAAAACCAAAACCCATGGCGCCCAGCGCGTCGATGCAACGGGCGTTTTTGTCCAGTCCCGCGGCCATGCCGACGCGGTTGGGGAAAATCAGACCTGCCAGCTCGATCGGATCGTCAATGGTTTCGTGGCACCAGGCCCATTGCAGTGGCGAGCCTTGGCCGCGTGCCAGCATATCCATAGTGAAGTCGTGGGCGGCCTCGGCGTCCATGCCAAACAAAAACCGGCGGGTGAGAGCGTAGGGAATCAGTGACATGGGGATAATTCAGAATTCATCCCCTGATTCTCCCCCATGACAACACCTACTCCCCTGACACAAGACGAACTCAAGACACTGGTCGGCCAAGCGGCGCTGCAATACATCACGCCGGGCGACATCATCGGCGTGGGTACCGGCTCGACAGTCAACAAGTTCATCGACGCGCTGGCCAGCATCAAAGACCAGATTCGTGCTGCCGTCTCCAGCTCGGTCGCCAGCACCGAGCGCCTGCAAGCCATCGGCATCCCCGTGCTGGATGCGAATGAAGTCGAGAGCCTGGCGGTCTATGTGGACGGCGCCGATGAAATCGATGGCCACGGCCACATGATCAAAGGCGGCGGCGCTGCCTTGACACGCGAAAAAATTGTCGCGTCGCTGGCGCAGCGCTTTATCTGCATTGCCGACGAATCCAAGCGTGTGGAGGTGTTGGGCCAATTTCCGTTGCCAGTCGAAGTCATTCCGATGGCGGCGAAACAGATAGCACGCCGCTTTGCTGCTCTGGGAGGTCAAGCCGTGCTGCGCTGCAAGAGCGGCCAGCCTTTAGTCACCGATAACGGCCAGCATATTTTGGACGTCACTGGCCTGGCGATTGCCGATCCGCTGACATTTGAATCAGAAGTGAACCAGTGGCCGGGCGTGGTGACGGTCGGTGTGTTTGCACACCAAAAAGCCTCAGTCTGCCTGCTGGGTACGACACAAGGCGTGCAGACGCTGGTGTATTGAGCCTCAGCAGCTGCTCAATCTGTTCAAACTCTAGAAACGAATTCCCGCCGGGTTGCTGGGGCCAGGGCCGGTGGGTGTGGTGGGCGCAGGGCGCAGCGCATCGCGTGGCGGGGTTTGCGCCGCAGCGGCTGCTGGCACAACAGGTTTGACGGCTACCAATGGCATAGCCGCCGGTTGACGGTAGTTGCTCGGCAGCTCTGATTTTTTCGGGTAGCCGGCGGCGTCCAGGTACTGTGTCCACTCGCTGTCTGAAAAACCGGTCAGGTGCTGACCGCCAATGGTGCCAAAGGGCAGGCTGGAGCCGCCGCCCAGGCGTCCCAGCTCCACGATGTCTTCGTTGCTGCTGACACTGCGCTCGGTGAACGGCACGCCGCGCCCGACCAGCAGGTTGCGGGCACTGGTGCAGGGCGCGCAGTCAGCTGCGGTGTAGAGCGTGACGGGAAAGCGCGACGCCACTTGGCGCAAGGTGTAAGGCAGGGCGCTGCTACCGTCCGCGCTTGCGGGCGTGTCGGCGGCTCTGGTGGGCTTGGCGTCTTCGTTCGGCGCGCGGTCAGAAAATGTTACTTTGCCATCGGGGCCGACGATGCGGTAGACCGGCTGGGCCTGGACCAAGCTGGAGCAGGCCAGGGCGCACAGGGCCGCAGCCAGAGTCAGCGTGGTGTGGGCTGGCAAGTGCATGGTGTCATTTTCAAAAAATTGAGCGTGCGCTGGTGCAACATTCGCACATTTTCAGGCCATGCCCTGGTGGCGCAGCAACGCGTCCAGGCTCGGCTCGCGGCCCCGGAAGGCTTTGAACGATTCCATTGCCGGGCGGCTGCCACCGGCTTCCAGAATGGTCTGGCGGTAACGGCGGCCGGTGTCGGCGTTGGGAGCGCCATCAGCGCCGATGGTTTCTTCAAACGCGGCGTAGGCGTCAGCGCTGAGCACTTCAGCCCATTTGTAGCTGTAGTAGCCGGCGGCGTAGCCCCCGGCAAAAATATGGCTGAAGGTGTGCATGGTGCGGCTGAAAGCCGGCGGCTGCAGCACGGCGACTTCATCGCGTACCTGGGTCAGCAGGGGCATGAAGTCGTGCGCCGGGTTGTGTGCGGTGTGCAGCAGCATGTCGAACAGCGAGAACTCGATCTGGCGCAGTGTCTGCATGCCGCTCTGGAAATTTTTGGCAGCCAGCATTTTGTCGAACAGCGCGCGCGGCAGCGGCTCGTCCGTCTCGACGTGGGCGGTCATGTGTTGCAGCACATCCCACTCCCAGCAGAAATTTTCCATGAACTGGCTCGGCAGTTCGACCGCATCCCATTCGACGCCGCCAATGCCCGACACGTCGCGCTCATTCACTTGCGTCAGCATGTGGTGCAGGCCGTGGCCGAATTCGTGGAACAGGGTGATGACGTCGTCGTGTGTCAGCAACGCCGGTTTGCCATCAACGCCGCTGGCGAAGTTGCACACCAGATGCGCCACCGGTGTTTGGAGTACGCCGGTATCGGGGCGCAGCCAGCGCGTGCGCATGTCGTCCATCCAGGCGCCGCCGCGCTTGCCGGTGCGTGCGGGTTGGTCCAGATAAAACTGGCCGACCAATTCGCCGCCGCGCTCGATGCGGTAGAACTGTACGGCCGGATGCCAAACGGGCGCATGGTCGGGACGGATGGCGACTTCAAACAGCGTTTCGATGATCTTGAACAGGCCGGCCAGCACCTTGGGGGCGGTGAAGTATTGCTTGATCTCTTGCTCGCTGAAGGCGTAGCGTGCTTCTTTGAGCTTTTCGGCCACATATGGCCAGTCCCAGGGCTGTGGGTTGGGCAGGGCCAGCGACTCAGCGGCAAAGGCGCGCAGATCAGCCACGTCTTTTTCTGCATAGGGGCGCGCGCGCGTGGCCAAGTCGCGCAAGAAGGTGATGACTTCATCCGCTGATTCAGCCATTTTCGGCACGACTGAGACTTCGCCAAAGTTGGCATAGCCCAGCAGGTGTGCTTCTTCTTGGCGCAGCGCCAGAATTTGCTGGATCAGCGCAGTGTTGTCGTATTGCGCGGCATCGCCGGTCGACTGGTCGGAGGCGCGCGTGACATGGGCGTGATAAAGCGTTTCGCGCAGTGTGCTGCTGGCGGCAAATTGCATCACCGGCAGATAGCACGGCATTTTCAAGATGAGCTTGTAACCGTCTTTGCCTTCAGCACGGGCCGCTTCCAGGGCGGCTTGTTGCACGTCGGCAGGTACGCCATGCAGTTCATCGGCGCGCGCGTAGTAGCTGTAGGCGTCGGTGGCGTCGAGGGTGTTTTCGCTGAATTTTTGCGCCAACTCGGCTTGGCGCTCTTGAATTTGCGCAAATCGCTCTTTGGCCGCGCCGGTCAACTCGGCGCCCGACAGCACGAAGTTGCGTACGGCGTTTTTGAGTGCTTGGCGCTGTTCGTCGTTCAACGTCGCCGGGTCGATGGCCTTGTACTTGGCGTACAGCCGCTCGTCGGCGCCCAGGCGCGTCCAGAACTCGGTCACGCGCGGCAAGGCTTCGTTGTAAGCGGCGCGCAGCTCGGGCGTGTCGGCCACGCTGTTCAGGTGGCTGACTACACCCCACGAGCGTCCCAGTTGCTCGGTGGCCACGTCCAGCACGGCGGCGATGGCGCTCCAGCGGGCGGGGAATTGCGGCGCGGTAACTGTTTCAAGGGCCTGGTTGGCACGCGCCAGCAGCGTATCCAGGGCCGGTGCCACGTCGCTGGGGGTGATGCGGTCGAACGCGGGCAAGGCGGAGAAGTCGAGGAGGGGATTGCTCATGCGGGCTTAGGTGGCGCTGTAGGGTGACAGTTCAAGTCAACGGTAAAAAAACGCAGCTGCTTTTTAGGCGCTGAGGGGGGCGCCAGCAGCGCGCTCGGCGGCTTCCAGGGTATTGACCAGCAGCATGGTGATGGTCATCGGGCCCACACCGCCGGGCACCGGGGTGATGTGGCTGGCGACGGCTTTCACACCCTCAAAGTCCACGTCCCCGCAGAGCTTGCCTTCGTCGTTGCGGTTCATCCCGACGTCCAGCACCACCGCACCGGGTTTGACCATGTCGGCGGTCAGCACATTGCGCTTGCCCACGGCGGCGACGATGACGTCGGCTTGCAGCGTCAGCGCTTTCAGGTCTTTCGTCGCGCTGTGGCAGAGGGTGACGGTGGCATTTTTGCCCAGCAGCATCAACGCCATCGGTTTGCCGACGATGTTGCTGCGGCCAATCACCACCGCGTGTTTGCTGCGCAGGTCGTAGCCGATGCTCTCTAACATCTTCATGCAGCCGTAAGGAGTGCACGGCCAAAAGCCGGGCATGCCGGTCATCAGTGCACCGGCGCTGGCGATGTGAAAACCGTCCACATCCTTGGCTGGCGAGATGGCTTCGATGACTTTTTGTGCGTCGATGTGCGCCGGCAGGGGTAGCTGCACCAAGATGCCGTGGATGCTCGGGTCGTTGTTCAGTGCTTCGACACGCGCCAGCAGATCCGCTTCGCTCAGGGTCGGCTCGTAGCGCTCCAGCACCGAGTGCAGTCCGGCGTCTTCGCAGGCCTTGACCTTGTTGCGCACATAGACCTGCGAGGCCGGGTTGTCGCCCACCAGTACCACGGCCAGACCGGGCGTCACGCCACGGGCTTGGAGTGCGGCAGTGCGCTGGGCGACCTCGGTGCGCAGTTGGCGGGAAAGGGCGTTGCCGTCAATCAGTTGGGCTGTCATGTCTGAAAATAGGAGTAAAAACAGCTTCTGGCGCTTATGGGATAAGCGCTAGAAGCTATTAAATTGAGAGTAATTGACGCTGACGAAGTACCGATCAAGCGCTGGCCGTGGTCGGGCCGATGGCGATTTTGATCAGGTCGGCGACGGTGTTGGCACCGAGCTTTTCCATGATGTTGGCGCGGTGTGCTTCCACCGTCTTGATGCTGATGCCCAGGTCATCGGCGATCTGCTTGTTCAGACGCCCAGCGACGATGCGCTCCAGCACCTGCGCTTCGCGGCTGGTCAGTTTGGAGAGCAGGGCGTCGCGGCTGGCCGCTTGCTGGTGGCCGGTGAAGGCGTCGCGGGCGTGCTCCAGCATGCGTTCGACCAAACTGGTCAAGGCTTCTTCATTGAAGGGTTTCTGGATGAAATCCAGCGCACCTTTTTTCATGGTGTCCACCGCCATGGGTACATCACCGTGGCCGGTGATGAAGACGATAGGCAGCGGCGATTTGCGCTCGATCAGGCGGTCTTGCAGCTCCAGGCCGGTCATGCCGCCCATGCGGATGTCCACAATCAGGCAGGCGATTTCGCGTGGGTCGTAGCGCGCGAGAAAAGTTTCGGCCGAATCAAAGCATCGAACGCGGTAGTCTTTTCCCTCTAGCAACCATTGCAGCGAGTCGCGCACCGCCTCGTCGTCATCGACCACATACACAGTGCCTTTTTTCGGAATCAAGCTCATTCAACTATCCTTGGGATTGGTGCGATAGCTACTGAATTGGTAGCGTCATTGTCAGGCGCAGCGAGCGGCAGCCAGAAAGAGAACCTGCAACCCGTGACCTCCAAACCATTGTAGAGGTTCTCTACATGGATTCTTCCTTGGTGGGATTCGACAATGCTGCGGCACAGGTTCAGGCCCATGCCCATGCCTTCCTGCTTGGTCGAAAAGAAAGCTTCAAACAACCGCTCCAGCACATCCTGGGCCAGGCCCTGGCCGGTGTCGTGAACCGAAAATTCGATCACCTCTTGGCCTTCGATATTTTTCGGCACCACACGCAACTCGACGCACCGTCCCGCCAGCGGCCGCTGCGCTTGCACGATGGACTCGGCGCCGTTTTTCATCAGGTTGATCAGTACTTGCTCGATCAGGATGGAGTCCGCCATGATCGGCGGTAGGCGCGCGGCGACGTAATGCGTCAAGCGCACGTTGTGGCGGCGCAGTTCGATATCGGCCAGTTCGACAGCCTCGCCGACCATGGCGGCAGCGTCAGCCAGCTGGCGGTTGGGCGCGCTTTTCTTCACAAAGTCGCGGATGCGCTGAATGATCTGGCCGGCGCGCTGTGCCTGGTGGGCGGTTTTTTCAAGTGCCGTGAGCAGCGTTTCCTGCGTGATCTGCCCGCTGTGGATGCGCGAGACAATGCCGCTGCAATAGTTGTTGATGGCGGTCAGCGGCTGGTTCAGCTCATGCGCCACGCTGGACGCCATCTCGCCCATGGTGATCAGGCGGCTGACCGATTGCGCGCGCTCGGTTTGGCGCGCGGTTTGCTCTTCGGCGCGGCGGCGCGGGGTGATGTCGGTGGCAATCACCATTTGCGCTAAACGGCCATCCACCCAGCTCAGATAGCGTGAGCGCACTTCCAGCCATTTGTCCAAATGCGGCAGGTAGATTTCGGCGTTTTCAGTGTGGGCACTGGTCAGCGAGTCGGTCGGCAGGCCCATCAGGCCGTCTTCGTCCTGCGGGTGGTGCGGGCTGGTGGGTGTGACCGGTAACACACCGGCCTGGGCCACCAACTGCAGGTGGCCGTCGGTTTGCGAGCCAAACCACTGGCGGTAAAGCTTGTTGGCAAACAGCAGTTCTTGGCTGCCCAGTGGTGCCACCGAAACCGAGGCGTCCAGGGCTTCGAGGACGATGGTGAACCGCTCGTGTGAGGCCGAGAGTTGCTCACGGATACGGTTGGGCTCGGTGATGTCGGTCATCGAGGTCATCCAGCCAGTCTGTTGGCCGCGCGCGTCGATCAGCGGTGAAACATACAGCCGGGCATCAAACACGGTGCCGCTCTTGCGTCGCACGCGTACCTGAAAACCGCCCGGCGCGGTCTTGCCGTTGATTTCGTCGAACAGCCGCGCTTGCAGCGTCTCCATGTCCGATTCTGGCCAATACGGAAACGGTGCGGTCTGGCCGACCAACTCGGTATCGCTCCAGCCGGTCATCTGGCAAAAGGCGGCGTTGACGTAGGTGATGCGCCCTTGCAGATCGAGGGCGCGCATGCCGGTCAGCACCGAATTTTCCATCGCCCGGCGGAAGTTGGTTTCGGTGACCAGCGCCTGCTGGGCCTGCATGCGTCGGCGCGTGTGGCGCCAAGTAGCGATCAGCATCCAGACCGTCATGGTGCTCAGCACCACCACCAGCCAGAACAGGCCGCTGCCGACCACCCCCAGCGAGGTGCGGTAGGCCTGGGCGCGCAGCAGCAGGCCGTTACCCACCGGCGAGACCGGTACTTCGTAGGCGTTGGCGCGTGCGCTCAAGGGCAGCCACTGCGGCGCGCGGTGGTTGCGCGGCCCCAGTGGCGTGCCGGCCAGCACTTGGTGGTTGGCGTCCAACAGGGTGACGGCGTAGCGCGCCAGTACTTCAGTCGGCGTGCCGTAGCGCAGCAGGCTGTCGATAGAGTATTCGCCCAGCACCACGCCGCCAAATTTTCCCTGCACGTTCAGCGGCACCTGCAGTTGCAGCAGCGGTGCGGCGTCACCACTGCGGGCCACGGGTTGGGTGTAGATGGGTTGTTGCAGGTCGCGCGTGAGTTCAAATGTGCTGGCGGTTTCGTCTTTTTTCAGCACTTCGCCAACAACGCGGATCTGGCTGCTCGCCAGGGTCGGTGCGGCCTGGCTGGCACGTACCCGGCCATGTCCATCGATCCAAGTGATGGCTTGCAGCTCTGGGTATTGGCTGATCAATGCCTCGGCGCGCCGGTTGAACTCTGCGCCTTCCAAGTCATGGTTGGACAAGTCGCGTGCAATGCGCATAAGCTGCTCCTGGCGTTCCAGCAGGCGCAGGCGCACACGCTGTTGGGCGTATTCGACATCGCGGCGCAATGCTTCCTGTTCGCGCTCGCCTTCTTCCAGGCGTAAATACCAGAACGCTGCCACGATGACCGCCATGAAAAGTAGCACGGCTGCCAACGGTGCCAAGGCGGCAAAGCGGTCTTGGCGCATCGGCGAAAGACTGCGCCACCAGGCGCGCCAGCGCTGTGCCAGCGCTGCGCTACGGGGGAGTGGTAAAGCGGTAGAAATCAACGGTTGCATGATGCAAGTGTAGGTGGCGCAGTGATTTTTTCAGAGCTTGGTATATTGTGCAACTGCAGCAATTTTTCATATTATAAAATCAAAAAGCATAATTTGAAATTATGAAAAATCTATGAGAAACTAGAGAGTAGACATTTCATTTAGGCCCTACCCCCAGGAGACAAGCCATGTCAGCACAGCCCGATTTCCCCGCCGGCAACGGTGTTACCCATACGCAAGATACGGACAGCCAAGAGACCCGTGAATGGACGGACGCCCTGTCTGCCGTGATTGCACAAGAGGGGCCGGAACGGGCCCACTTCTTGCTCGAACAGCTGTTGGAACATGCGCGTCAGAGCAGCCTCGACATGCCGTTCTCGGCCAACACTGGCTACGTCAATACGCTTGACGTAGACCAAGAGGCCCGCTGCCCCGGCAACTTGGAACTGGAAGGGCGTCTGCGTGCTTACATGCGCTGGAACGCCATGGCCTTGGTGGTGCGCGCCAACCGCCACCACCCGCCTGAAGGTGGCGACCTGGGTGGCCACATTGGCTCGTTTGCCTCACTGGCGAATATGTTTGCCGCCGGTTTCAACCATTTCTGGCACGCCGAGAACAACGAACCCGGCAAAGAACATGGCGGCGACTGCCTGTATATCCAGGGCCACGTCTCGCCCGGCATTTATGCCCGCGCCTTCATGGAAGGGCGTTTGACCGAAGAGCAGCTAAACAACTTCCGCCAGGAAGTGGACGGTAAGGGTCTGTCGAGCTACCCGCACCCCAAGCTGATGCCCGACTTCTGGCAATTCCCCACGGTGTCGATGGGCCTGGGCCCGCTGATGGCGATTTACCAAGCGCGTTTTTTGAAGTACCTGCACGCGCGTGGCATTGCCAATACTGAAAACCGCAAAGTCTGGGTGTTCTTGGGCGACGGTGAGATGGACGAGGTCGAATCACGCGGCGCTATCGGCTTGGCCTCACGCGAGAAGCTGGACAACCTGATCTTTGTCATCAACTGCAATCTGCAGCGCCTCGACGGCCCGGTGCGTGGCAACGGCAAGATCATCCAGGAGCTGGAAGGCGACTTCCGCGGCTCCGGCTGGAACGTCATCAAGCTGATTTGGGGTGATCGCTGGGACGCGCTGCTGGCCAAGGACAAAGACGGCGCCTTGCGCAAAATCATGATGGAATGCAACGACGGCGATTACCAGTCGTTCAAGGCCAACGATGGCGCCTATGTGCGCAAACACTTCTTTGGCCGCGACCCGCGCACGCTGAAGATGGTGGAGCACATGAGCGACGACGAGATCTGGAACCTGCGCCGCGGTGGCCACGACTCGCAAAAGGTCTACGCCGCCTTCCACGCCGCCAACGAGACCCAAGGCCAGCCTACCGTGGTGCTGGTCAAGACCGTCAAGGGCTTTGGCATGGGAAAAATTGGTGAGGGCAAAAATACCGTCCACCAGACTAAAAAATTGGGTGCCGAGGACATCCGTGCCTTCCGCGACCGCTTCAATATCCCGATTCCGGACAGCCAGATTGACAGCCTGCCGTTCTACAAGCCAGACGACGACACACCAGAAATGCGCTACCTGCACGAGCGGCGCGAGGCACTGGGCGGCTATTTGCCGCACCGCCGTGCCAAGGCCGACGAGCAGTTCACTATCCCGCCGCTGGATACTTTCAAAGCTGTGCTGGAAGCCACCACCGAAGGGCGTGAAATCTCGACGACGCAGGCCTATGTGCGCTTTTTGACGCAACTGCTGCGCGACAAGGAACTGGGCCCGCGCGTGGTGCCGATTCTGGTGGACGAGGCGCGCACCTTTGGCATGGAAGGGCTGTTCCGCCAAATTGGTATTTACAACCCAGCAGGCCAGCAATACACCCCGGTCGATAAAGACCAGGTGATGTATTACAAGGAAGACAAAAAGGGCCAGATCCTGCAAGAAGGCATCAATGAAGCCGGCGGTCTGAGCAGCTGGATTGCGGCGGCCACCAGCTACAGCACCAGCAACCGGATCATGATTCCGTTCTACGTGTACTACTCGATGTTCGGCTTTCAGCGCGTGGGCGACCTGGCCTGGGCAGCGGGCGACATGCAGGCACGCGGCTTTTTGCTCGGCGGCACCTCCGGGCGCACCACTCTCAACGGTGAAGGGCTGCAGCACGAAGACGGCCACAGCCACATCCTGGCCAATACCATTCCCAACTGCGTCACCTACGACCCGACCTTTGCCCACGAAGTCGGCGTGATACTGCACCACGGCCTGCAGCGCATGGTCGAGCGCCAAGAAAACGTCTACTACTACATCACCCTGCTGAACGAAAACTACGCCATGCCCGGCCTGACGCTGGGCACCGAAGAGCAGATCATCAAGGGCATGTACCTGTGCCAGCCCGGTGCAGCCGATGCGCCAGCGGACGCCCCACGCGTGCAACTGCTGGGTTCGGGCAGCATCCTGCGCGAATCGTTTGTAGCGCAAGAACTGCTGGCGGCTGACTGGGGCGTGCAGGCGGATGTCTGGAGCTGCCCCAGCTTTAACGAGCTGACGCGCGACGGCCAGGACGTCGAGCGCTGGAATCTGCTGCACCCGCTAGAAACCCCGCGCGTGCCGTTTGTCGCGCAGCAACTGGCCGACCATGCCGGCCCGGTGGTGACTTCCACCGACTACATGAAGGCTTACGGCGAGCAGATTCGATCCTTCCTGCCGGCCGGCCGCACGTACAAGGTGCTGGGCACCGACGGCTTTGGCCGCAGCGACTTCCGCCGCAAACTGCGCGAGCACTTCGAGATCGACCGCCACTACATCGTCGTCGCCGCCCTTAAGGCCTTGTCTGAAGAAGGCAAAGTGCCAGTGCAACTGGTGGCCGATGCGATTGCCAAATACGGCATCCAGACCGACCGCATTAACCCGCTGCACGCTTGAGCGCGCCTACAGAATAGGGAGACAACACCATGGCACTGATTGAAATAAAGGTTCCCGACATTGGCAGCACCGACGAGGTTTCGGTGATTGAAGTGTTGGTCAAGGTCGGCGACAGCATCAAGGCCGAACAATCGCTGATCACCGTCGAGTCCGACAAGGCCTCGATGGAGATCCCGTCCAGCCACGCCGGCGTGGTGCAGGAGCTGCGCGTCCAGTTGGGCGACCAGGTCAAGGAGGGCAGCGTGGTGCTGGTGCTGCAAGCCGAAGGCGCTGCAGAATCGGCACAAAATACAGCTCCAGCCCAATCTGTACCAGCGCCTTCAGCTATTAAAAATGAAGTGCCTGCGGCGCCACCAGCAGCGCCTGAAGCTGCCCCTGCAGCGGCCCCGGCCGCCGCCAGCGGCCCAATCGAACTGCGCGTGCCCGACATCGGTGACTTTAAGGACGTCTCCGTGATTGAAGTGCTGGTCAAAGCCGGCGATACCGTCACGCTGGAGCAGTCACTGTTCACCATCGAGTCCGACAAGGCCTCGATGGAAATTCCTTCGCCCATGGCGGGTGTGATCCAGTCCTTGACGGTCAAGGTCGGTGACACCGTGAACATTGGTGATCTGGTCGGGCTGATTGAAGGCGTGGCTGCAGCTGCAGCACCGGTAGCAGCACCCGCTGCGGCGGCGATTCCAGCTCCTGCAGCTGCTCCTGCTGCAGCTGCGACGCCCACGGCAGCAGCAGCCAGCGCTGCACCGGCCACCACTGCTGTGCCGGCGCACAACCCGACAGCCGCCCCCACCGGCCAGTTGGCGCACGCTTCGCCCTCGGTGCGCAAATTTGCCCGTGAATTGGGCGTGCCGCTGACCGAAGTGCAGGGCAGTGGCCGCAAGGGCCGTATCACGCAGGAAGACGTGCAGTCGTTTACCCAATCGGTGATGCGCGGCACGTTGCAGACGGCAGCGCAACAGGCGGTGCAACCGAAAAGCGCAACACCCGGTACGGGGACGGGCGCTGGCCTGGACTTGTTGCCCTGGCCCAAGGTCGATTTCGCCAAATTCGGTGCTATCGAACGCAAGGACCTGTCGCGCATCAAGAAAATCAGCGGCGCCAACCTGCACCGCAACTGGGTGATGATTCCGCACGTCACCAACAACGACGAAGCTGACATCACCGAGCTGGAGGCCTTCCGCGTCTCGACCAACAAGGACAACGAAAAGAGCGGCGCCAAGGTGACCATGCTGGCGTTTGTCATCAAAGCGGTGGTCGCAGCGCTGAAGAAATTCCCCGACTTCAACGCCAGCCTGGACGGCGATACGCTGGTCTATAAGCAGTATTTCAACATCGGTTTTGCTGCAGACACGCCCAACGGGCTGGTGGTGCCGGTGCTGAAAGACGCTGACAAAAAAGGCATCTTGCAAATCAGCGCCGAGATGGGCGAACTGGCGAAAAAAGCACGCGATGGCAAGCTGGGCGCAACGGATATGCAGGGCGGTTGCATGTCGATTTCGTCGCTTGGCGGTATTGGGGGCACGCACTTCACACCGATCATCAACGCGCCTGAAGTAGCGATTCTGGGACTGTCCAAGGGCCAGCTGAAGCCCGTGTGGGACGGCAAACAGTTTGTGCCGCGCCTGGTGCTGCCGCTGTCGCTGTCCTACGACCATCGCGTGATCGACGGCGCGTCGGCGGCGCGTTTCAACGCCTATCTGGGCCTGGTGCTGGCGGACTACCGCCGCATCCTTCTCTAAACCTTGCGGGACAGACCAAAGCAGCGCTTTGCTCTGTCCCCAACTGATTGGAAAAAAGATGGCAACGATAGACATCCAAGTGCCGAACATCGGCGACTTTGCTGAAGTTACCGTGATCGAATTGCTGGTGAAACCCGGCGACACCGTGGCAGCCGACCAGAGTCTGGTCACTGTTGAATCCGACAAAGCCTCGATGGAAATCCCGTCCAGCCACGCCGGCGTGGTGCAGGCGCTGCACGTCAAGCTGGGCGACAAAATCGCTGAAGGCAGCCTGCTGGTGACATTGCAGGCAGAGGCTGGGGCGGCTCCTGCTCCAGCAGCTACTCCTGAAAAAGTAGCTGCAAGCGCTGGTATCCAAACGGTTACAGCATCAAAACAACCTGAAAACCTTGCAGCGCGTGCGGTAGCAGCTCCTATAAACGCAGTACCTGCTTACGCTGGCACGGTGGATATGGAGTGCGATGTGCTGGTGCTGGGCGGCGGCCCCGGTGGTTATTCCGCCGCTTTCCGTGCCGCCGACCTGGGGCTGAAGGTGGTGCTGGTCGAGCGCTACGCCACATTGGGCGGCGTGTGTTTGAACGTCGGCTGCATCCCGTCCAAAGCGCTGCTGCACGTCGCGGCGGTGATGGACGAGGTCCGCCACTTGGCTGATCTGGGTGTTGATTTTGGCCGTCCGGTGGTCAACATCGACCAACTGCGCGGCCACAAGGAAAAAGTCATCGCCAAGCTCACCGGCGGTCTGGCGGCGATGGCCAAAATGCGCAAGGTGACCACCGTGCGCGGCTACGGCAGCTTTGTCGGCGCGCACCATTTGACGGTGGAAGCAACCACCGGCAGCGCGCAAGAAAAGACCGGCGCCAAGCAGGTGATTGGCTTCAAAACCGCCATCATTGCCGCCGGCAGCCAAGCGGTGCGCCTGCCGTTCATGCCCGACGATCCGCGCGTGGTCGATTCGACCGGTGCGCTGGAGCTGAAAGACGTGCCCAAGCGCATGTTGATCCTGGGCGGCGGCATCATCGGCCTGGAAATGGGCACGGTGTACTCCACCTTGGGCGCGCGCCTGGATGTGGTGGAAATGCTGGATGGTTTGATGCAAGGCGCTGACCGTGATCTGGTCAAAATCTGGCAGAAGATGAACGCCAAGCGCTTCGACAACATCATGTTGAAGACGAAAACCGTGGGTGCCGAAGCCACGCCCGAGGGCATCAAGGTGACGTTCGCTGCCGCCGAAGAGGGCGGAACAGCACCCGAACCACAAACCTACGACTTGGTGCTGCAAGCCGTGGGCCGCACGCCTAACGGTAAAAAAATAGCCGCCGACCAAGCCGGCGTGGCCGTAACCGAGCGTGGCTTCATCAACGTGGACATCCAGATGCGCACCAACGTGCCGCACATCTTCGCCATCGGTGACATCGTCGGCCAGCCGATGCTGGCGCACAAAGCCGTGCATGAGGCGCATGTGGCGGCGGAAGTGATTGCCGGGGAACTGCAAAACAATAAGGAGCTGGCCAGCAGCGCCTTCAATGCCCGTGTGATCCCGTCGGTGGCCTATACCGACCCCGAGGTGGCCTGGGTCGGCCTGACCGAAGACCAGGCCAAGGCGCAGGGCATCCAGATCAAAAAGGGTCTGTTCCCGTGGACAGCGTCCGGCCGTGCCATTGCCAACGGCCGCGACGAGGGCGTCACCAAGCTGCTGTTTGACGACAGCCCGGAGGCGCATGGCCACGGCAAGATCCTGGGTGGCGGCATGGTCGGCACGCACGCTGGCGACATGATTGGCGAGATCGCTCTGGCGATTGAAATGGGTGCCGACGCGGTCGATATCGGCAAGACCATCCACCCGCACCCGACGCTGGGCGAGAGCATCGGCATGGCCGCCGAAGTGGCGCATGGCAGCTGTACCGACCTGCCGCCGGTGCGCAAATAGGCTGCATCCCCAGCTGACGAGGCGGACCATGGCAGCAAAGAAATTCCCCAACGCACCGCAGCACCCCGAGCGGGTGTGTTGGGGCTGCGATTTGTATTGCCCCGTCAAAGACATGCGCTGCGGCAATGGCTCAGACCGCACGCCGCACCCGTCAGAGCTGTTTGGCCCGGACTGGGCACAGTGGGGACAAGGGGAGGGCGATCAGGAGGCACAGGACACCAAGGACGCCGTGCCGCCGGCTGCTTGACCCGACCGCAGCCCCACAGAGAGGTTTCTGATCGCTCTTTGGTTAAAACCAAGCAGTTGTTCCTGCGTCTGCACGAAGAAAAAATCAACGTGTTTTATATCAAGATGCCGATGGAGTTTGGTATGGCCGATGAACCATGGGCCTGAAGCTTGAAAATTAATCAAATTCAAATACATGTTGACATCAACCGACTGGTTCTATTGGGCCATTCTGTCTGCAGTTTTCGCTGCACTGACCGCCATCTTTGCCAAGATAGGTATTCAGGGCGTTGATTCAGATCTCGCCACCTTAATCCGAACGGCCATCATCATCGTAGTGCTGTCGGTATTCGTCGTTTACACAGGCAAATGGGCCAACCCTTTTGAGCTTTCGGCGAAGACTTGGCTGTTTCTTGGGTTGTCCGGCCTAGCGACCGGTGCATCGTGGGTATGTTACTTTCGGGCGCTCAAGATAGGAGATGCATCCAAGGTCGCGCCGGTGGACAAGCTCAGTCTGGTTCTGGTGGCAGTATTTGCATTCACTTTTCTGGGAGAGCGTCCGTCGCTTCGCGAGTGGTCAGGTATCGCGATGGTCGCTGGCGGCGTTCTCTTGCTCGCGTTCAAGCGTTGATGGGTTCGATCAGTAGCGTGTTGGCTGATCGCTGAGTTTGAAGCTGCTGACCGCTTCGGTCAGCAACCGGGTTTGCTGCTTGAGACTGTCCGCTGCGGCGGCACTTTGCTCTACCAGCGCAGCGTTTTGTTGGGTGCTCTGGTCGAGCTGGGTAACCGCTTGGCTCACGTCGCCAATGCCCCGTGTCTGCTGCAGCGTGGCGGCGCTGATCTCGCTGATCAGATCTGAGACGCGCTGCGCCTGTGTGACGATGTCTTGCATGGTCGCACCGGCGTCGCCCACCAAGCGCGAGCCGGCTTCCACCTTCTCCACGCTTTTACTGATCAGATCTTTGATCTCTTTCGCCGCCTGTGCCGAGCGCCCGGCCAAGCTGCGTACCTCAGATGCCACCACGGCAAAACCCCGGCCTTGCTCGCCTGCGCGTGCGGCTTCCACGGCCGCGTTCAGCGCCAGGATGTTGGTCTGAAAGGCAATACTGTCGATCACGCTAATGATGGCGGCAATTTTGTGCGAGCTGGCCGTGATCTCTTCCATGGTGGTGACCACTTCGCCGACCACTTGGCCACCTTTTTGCGCGGTGGCGCTGGCAGAGCTGGCCAAGTCGTTCGCTTGGCGTGCGGTTTCCGCGTTGTGCTGCACAGTGCTGTTCATCTGCGCCATCGAGGCGCTGGTTTGCTGGAGGCTGGAGGCTTGTTGCTCGGTGCGGTGCGACAGATCGGCATTGCCAGTGGCAATTTCTTCTGACCCGGTGGCGATGGAGTTGGATGCTTCACGCACCCGGCTGACCAGCTGGCTCAGACTGCGCTGCATCGTCACCAGCGATGCCAGCACGCTACCCGCAGGCGCCTGCGCCGCATTCGGCACGGGGCTCAAGTCGCCCTGGGCCACCCGCTCGGCCACGGCGCCCAGCTCTGCGGGTTCGGCACCAAGTTGCATCACCACGCTGCGGGCAATCCACCAGGCCAGGACCAGCGCCATCACCAACGCTACACACATGGCGGCCAGCATCACCGACAGAAAGCCTTGGGCGCCTTCCAGCGCGGTCTTGTTTTGTGCCTGGATGCGGACTTCTTCGTGGTCGATCAGGCGGTTGATGGCCGCCAGCCACTGCACGTACTGCGGCTTGGCTTGTGTCCAGAGCTGCTGTTTGGCGCCTTCGGTGTCGCCGGCTTCAAGTTGTTTGATGATGGACGCAGTCGTCTGCACTGTTTGCGCCTCAATCGCCTGTATGCCGGCATTGAGCTCCCTGAGCGTGGCAACTTCTTGGGAGCGCTCGACCAGCTGCTGGAGCGGTGCGGCGGATTGGGCATAGAACGCCGCCAGATCAGCGATGGCAGTCGCTTCCTTCTGGCGATCGGCAGCAGACGTGGCCAGTACCATATCGCGGATGGCGATCGAGCGATCATGGGCCGAGCCACGGAAATTGATCGCATGCCGTTGAATCAACGCATGCTGCTGGCTGTTCATTTTCAGCGCCGATTCGATGGTCTGTACCTTGACGATGGCGGCCAAAGTGACCCCCAGCATCACCACGATCATTGCGCCAAAGCCTATATACAGGCTCTGTCTGACCGTTATTTGCCTCATACCCATGGTATTTATCCTAATTTACATTACTGATCTGCAAAGATCGTAACAGCGTATGAAATTCTCTGCGCCGGTCGTCGATATCAAAACAATAGCTGTCAGCGTAGGTAGATAGAGCGTTTGTGGCCCAAAATACCCTGAAAATAGCCAGCGCCTCCGCTTTTTTCTTACATCTCCTGTGCATTCCTGAATGCCTATTCCCACCATGCACGCCTTGCTCGACGCGATTAGTACCTTGTCCCTGCCAATGGATGCGCAGCGCATTTTTCATGGGCGCGGCGGCCTGCACCCTGGCTGCGAGCAGTGGGCGCTGGATGCCTATCCCCCGGTGCTGGTACTGACCAGTTTTGCGCCGGTGACCGATGAAGAACTCGCCACCCTGGGCGCGGCGCTGCAGCAGCGCTGGCTGCAAATCGCACCGCAGGGCGCGCCGCTGAACTGGGTCTTCCAGTACCGACATGGGGGTGGTGCGGACACGCGCCTGATGGCCGGCAGCGTGCCCGAGCCGCACACCGTGACAGAGCAGGGTGCGCAGTTTCGGGTGCATGTGGACAAGGGCCAGAACCACGGCCTGTTTCTGGATATGGCCGAGGGCCGGCGCTGGGTGCGCGAGCATGTCGCCGCCCACGCCACGGCGGGCGCTGGCGGCCGTGGCCTCAAGGTGTTGAATCTGTTTGCCTACACCTGCGCGTTTTCGGTGGTGGCGCTGCAGGCCGGCGCCCGGCAGGTGGTGAATGTCGATATGTCTCGTAGCGCTATCGCCATGGGCCAATACAACCACCAGCTGAATGGCGTCACCGCCGGGACCAGCTTTCTGGCACACGACATCTTCAGCACTTGGGGAAAAATCACGCGCAGCGGGCCGTATGGTTTGGTGATCGTTGATCCGCCGAGCTACCAGAAGGGGAGCTTCATTGCCACCAAGGATTACGCCCGCCTGATGCGCCGCCTGCCTGGTTTGCTGGCGCCGGGCGGACACGCGCTGCTGTGCCTGAATGCGCCCGAATTAGGGCTGGATTTTTTGCAAGACCAGATGCGTGAGCTGGCGCCAGAGCTGATTTTTGTCGAGCGGGTGGCCAATCCGCTGGCCTTTGCCGATGTGTCACCCGAGCGGGCGCTCAAAGTGCTGGTGTATCAGGCACCGCCGCTGTGATGCCCTGCTAATGCTCTGGGCCGGGCGCGGGCAAGGCCAGCCCGGCGGCCTGCACCACCCGCACACAGTCTTGGATGTGCTGCTGCCCGATGTAGCGCAAGGTGGCATATCCCAGTGCCGCCGCCACGGCCTGTCCCGCCAGGGGCACATACTTGGCCAGTTGGCGCGTGGTCATGCGCATCCCGAGGGTTTTCACGGCTTTGAGCACCAAGTCTTTGGTGATGAATTTTCCAATCAGAACCGAGCCCACCATGGCCACGGCCTTTTGTACCTGCTCGTGTTTTTGTGGATCGAGTTGGTTCAGTTGCTGTGGCGTCAGGCCAAACTCGGCGCTGATTTTGGGCAGAAGCCGGGCCAGCAACGCGGCGTCCACCGCCCAGTCCAGGCCGGGCACCGGCACCGTGCTGGCAACGGCGGCCACCATGGCGCGGCGGTGCAACAGGTGCTGGGCGCGTAATACCGCTGCGTCGATGGGGCTATCGGTAGGGGGGCGTCGTCTAGGAAGGAACATGAAAAGAGCGCTGTGCAAGCCACAAAGCGCTTTTATACTTTTCTTTTGATGAGTCCGTAAAGGACCAGCAAAATGACCGCGCCAATGATGGAGGCCAACCAGCCCGCTGGTGCACCCGGTGCATACCAGCCCATGGCTGCACCCACGTAGCTGGCGACAAAGGAGCCGGCAATCCCCAGCAGGGCGGTCATGGTCCAGCCCAGTTTGTCATCGCCGGGTTTGATGGCGCGGGCAATCAGGCCCACGATCAGGCCGACAAAAATGGTTCCGATGAGGGAGATCATGGCTTATTGGGCTTGCGTAGTGAGCGAGTAATCGACGACACGGCGGGCGCCATTGAAGCGCTTTTTCCAGTACGCAGCCTGCATATCTTCCACGCGTACGGTCTCACCGGTGCGCGGCGAATGCACGAATTTGCCATCGCCGATGTAGATACCGACATGGCTGAAGGTGCGCCGCATGGTATTGAAAAACACCAAATCACCGGGTTGAAGCTCTTTTTTGTCAATGGTCTGCGTCGCGGCAGCCTGCTCGTTGGCGCGGCGCGGCAGCACCAGGCCAATGGTCTGGCTGTAGATGGCGCGCACAAAACCACTGCAATCAAAGCCTGTTTCTGCACTGGTGCCGCCGCGCCGGTACGGCACGCCCAGCAAACCCATGGCGGTGACGACCAAGCCCGAAGTTTTGTCGGCGACGTCGTGGCGCACGGCATCGATCTGGGTCATGACGCTAGAGGTCATCACATTTTTGTCCTCCATCCAGCGATCGATCACCTCATGGGTGTTCATCATCCAACGGTCGGTTACCTCGTTGGTGTCATTAGGGGGGGCCGCATGGGCTGCGCTGGCAAAAACCAGCAAAAGAGTACAAAACCATTGAGACATGGAGCGCGAGGGTACCACGGTATGTAGGACAAAAGAGCCATTGGCTGCCCAGCACTATCCCGGAGCGCTGATCTGGCGCAGAGAGGCGGGCAGTTTTCTGACTTTGCGACAATCAGCCCACTTTTTTTTTCACCTTTCAACCTGGGCCACGCCATGCTGCTTGACGCTTCCGAATCACAACTCGTGCTGGTGGATTACCAGACGCGCCTGATGCCTGTTATTTTTGAAGGCGTAGCCGCCTTGGCCAATGCCATGCGGCTGGCCCAATTGGCCAAGCTGATGCAGGTGCCGGTGTGGGGCACCGAGCAAAATCCCTCGCGCCTGGGCCCTAATGACGAGGCGCTGCGTGCCTTGTGCGATCGCACGCTGTCCAAAATGCATTTCAGCGCCACCGAAGAAGGTTTGGGCGAATGGTTGCGCCCCCCGGCCAAGCCGCAAGGCGCACAAGGTGGTAATGCACGCAGCCTGCCCAAGCACCTGCAAAAACCGGCAGCCCTGGAGAATGAGCGCAGCTTGATCGTCATGGCTGGCTGTGAAGCGCATGTCTGCCTGCTGCAGACCGCGTTGGATCTGATCGAAGACGAGTTCGATGTGTGGGTCGTCACCGATGCCTGCAGTTCACGCACCGAGCGCAACCGTGATGCTGCCTTTGACCGCCTGGCCGGCGCTGGCGCCGAACTGGTGACTACAGAAATGGTGGCCTTTGAATGGCTGCGTAGTTGCGAGCACCCAGCTTTCAAGGAGATGCTGGCCTTGGTGAAATAAGCGCGTTCACGCCCGGCCATCCCGGGCTGGGCCGGTCTGTCGGGGCAGGGGATCCCCGACAGGGCTTAAAAATAAGTGGCTAGCACGCTGCTCTTAGTCCGATAAAAATCTCTCCAATGGCACACAATCAAAGGTCAGATAAGCGCTTGTAGCTATATATAAAGGAGCAATCCAGGCGGTCTTGTGAGTCAGCTTCCTGCAAGCGGGGGTCTCAATAATTATGAATTCAGAATTTGTCTTTCGCCGTAAGTGTTCCACGGTAGGCCTCTAGGCTTGGCGTGGTGCAGCCACTATTCAAGGAGCCCCCGCATGACAAGCTACGCAGATTTTTATCGCCAGTCCATCGACCAGCGCGATACCTTTTGGGCTGAGCAGGCCAAGTTGATCGATTGGCACACGCCGCCCGAGCAAATTTGCGACTACAACAACCCGCCATTTGCGCGTTGGTTTGTCGGTGGCACCACCAATCTGTGCCATAACGCCATCGACCGCCACCTGAAAGACCGCGCCGACCAAGCTGCCTTGGTGGCCATTTCGACCGAAACCGGCACCGAGCACTCCTACAGCTTCACTGAGTTACATGCCGAGGTGCAGCGCATGGCCGCTTCGCTGCTGGCGCTGGGTGTCAAAAAAGGCGACCGTGTACTGGTCTACATGCCGATGGTGGCTGAGGCCGCCTTTGCCATGCTGGCCTGCGCGCGCATTGGTGCCCTGCATTCGGTAGTGTTTGGTGGGTTTGCTTCGGGTTCGCTGGCCTCGCGTATTGAAGATGCCGAGCCTGTCGTTGTCGTCAGCGCCGACGCTGGCTCGCGTGGCGGCAAGCCCGTGCCCTACAAGCCGCTGCTCGACGAGGCGATTCGTCTGTCCAAGCACAAGCCTGCTGCCGTGCTGCTGGTGGACCGCGGTTTGGCACCGCTGAACTTGGTCGAAGGGCGTGACCATGTCTGGGGCACGCTGCGCGAGCAGCACCTGCATACCGTGGTGCCCTGCGAGTGGCTTGAATCCACCCACCCGAGCTACACCCTGTACACCAGCGGTACCACCGGCAAGCCCAAGGGCGTGCAGCGCGATACCGGCGGTTATACCGTGGCGCTGGCGGCCAGCCTGAAGCACATTTTTGACGCCAAGGCTGGCGACACTTTCTTCGCCACCAGCGACATCGGTTGGGTGGTGGGGCACAGCTACATCATTTATGGCCCACTGATTGGTGGCATGACCACCATCATGTATGAGGGCCTGCCCATCCGGCCCGATCCAGGCATTTGGTGGAGCATTGTTGAAAAGTACAAGGTCACGCACATGTTCTCGGCGCCCACCGCTGTGCGCGTGCTGAAAAAGCACGATCCAGAGTGGCTGAAGAAGTACGATCTTTCGACCCTCAAGGCGCTGTGGCTGGCCGGCGAGCCGCTGGACGAGCCCACCGCACGCTGGATCAGCGAAGCGCTGGGCGTGCCGATCATCGACAACTATTGGCAGACTGAAACCGGCTGGCCGATTCTGACGCTAGCCAACGGTGTCGAGCAGCAAACCACACTTTTTGGCAGCCCTGGCAAAGCCATGTATGGCTACAACGTCAAGCTGATCGATGAAGTGACGGGCGAAGAGCTGACTACGCCCAACCAAAAGGGCATCGTCGCCATCGAAGGGCCACTGCCGCCCGGTTGCCTGCAAACTGTGTGGCGCGATGACGAGCGTTTTGTCAGCACCTACTGGAGCAGCGTCCCAGGGCGCCAGATTTACAGCACCTTTGACTGGGGCATTCGCAATGCGGACGGCTATTACTTCATCCTCGGTCGCACCGACGATGTGATCAACGTCGCTGGTCACCGCCTGGGCACGCGTGAGATCGAGGAAAGCATCTCCTCGCACCCGAACATCGCCGAAGTAGCGGTGGTCGGTGTGGCCGACGCACTGAAAGGTCAGGTGGCCATGGCCTTTGCCGTGGCACGTGATGCCACTTTGCTGAACGACCCCGCTGAGCGTGACCGCTTGGAAGCCGAAGTCATGAAGCAGGTCGATAACCAACTGGGCGCCGTGGCGCGTCCTTCGCGCGTGTATTTTGTCAATGCACTGCCCAAGACGCGCAGCGGCAAACTGCTGCGCCGTGCCTTGCAAGCCGTGGCTGAACGCCGTGACGCCGGTGATCTGACTACCATGGAAGATCCGGCAGCATTGCAACAAGTGCGGGAAATGGTCGGCGACTGAAAATCGGTCGTTAACTGCATGCGCCGGCTTGGAGTTGGCGCAAAAGAGAGCTGGAACACTGAATAATTCAGTGTTCCAGCTCTCTTTGTTGCTGCACGCGCAGTGTTATTCGGCCTCGTCGAATCAGTATAGTTATATCTTATAATTGAATGTAACTTACATGTTTTTAATAAAAACCATAACTAAAATAAAATTCATAGCTTAACGAGAATAAGGGGGTCGAGTAAAAGGTCATTTCTAGCTCTATACCCCACACCATTGGTACCTTCTGCCTCGAAAATACTCGGGAAGAGCAAGCGCTACGCCAGATCGATCAGATGCAGCTCAAAATGTCCCCGCTGGCGGTCAGCAAAGTAATGCTGCAAAGTCTCTTTCACAGTACGAAAAGCTAACTCATCCCACGGAATTTCATCTTCTGTAAATAAACGTGCTTCCATGGTCTCGAAACCCGGCTTGAATTGGTCGCTGAGCAGTGCAGCACGGTAATACATATGTACCTGCCCAATCAGTGGAACATTCAACAAACTGAACAGGGGGCCTATTTCAAACTGCGCACCAGCTTCTTCGTCGGTTTCACGGGCAGCACCCTGGGATGTGGTTTCGTTCAATTCCATGAACCCGGCAGGTAACGTCCATTTGCCCAGCCGCGGCTGAATATTGCGTTTGCACAGAAGCACACGGCCATCGGGCAGCACCGGAATGGTGCCAACGACATTAAGCGGGTTTTCATAGTGGATGGTGTGGCAGGCAGGACATACAGCGCGCACGCGCGTATCACCATCGTCGGGCAGGCGGTACTCCACGGCGCTGCCGCAGTGGCGGCAATACTGAACAGGACTGCGTAAGATCATGGCACGAGTTTTGTATGAAATAGGCCTGTAACGCTTATGTGGTAAGCGCTGACAGCTATCAAAATAAAGTTATACTGCGGTACTGTCGTTGCCGCCCAGACGCTTGAGTGCCTCACACCACCTGCAGTCGCAACAGACTGAGCCCCTCGATCCCTGCCTCCAGCAGATCGCCCGGCACTACCGCGCCTACACCTTCGGGCGTGCCGGTATAGATCAAATCGCCAGGCTGCAGCGCCCAGGCAGCAGACAAATGTTCAATGGTTTCGGCAATGCTCCAGATCAATTGGGCAACGCTGCTGCGCTGGCGCTCCTGACCATTCACCTGTAGCCAGATGGCCGCTTGCGTTAAGTCGCCTGCCTGCTCAACAGGTGTGATCGGACCGATGGGCGCGCTATGGTCAAAGCCCTTGCCAATGCACCAAGGCCGGCCTTGTTTTTTCATATCATTTTGCAAATCACGCCGCGTCATGTCCAAGCCGACGGCATAGCCATAGACATGCTGTAGGGCGGTGGCAGCAGGAATATTTTTGCCCTCTTTGCCGATCGCCACGACCAGTTCAACTTCATGGTGCAGATTGGCTGTCAGACTGGGGTAGTGAAGGGTGCCGATCTCTTCTGCGTTGACGGGTACCACCGCATCAGCTGGTTTCATGAAGAAAAATGGCGGTTCGCGGCCGCTGAAACCCATCTCTTTGGCATGCTCGGCATAGTTGCGTCCGACACAGTAAATGCGGTGTACGGCAAAACGCGCGGCAGATCCCAGTACCGGTACGCTGGCGACAACAGGCGGAGAAAATACGTAGTTCATGCAGGCCTTTCTAGTTTGCTTTTAGCGAGCGGGCAGTGTGCCACGCGGACCATGCGCACCGTACACTGGCGCCATGAAGGCCCTCGGTACTGTTGAGATTTTTATGTGCTCCATGCTGGCATTACGGCAGTGTCACCCATGATGACTGCCCAGGCAGGCGGCCCAGATCCCGATTGGCTACGCCCTGACTGGCCAGCACCAGGGCACATCCATGCGCTGTGCACGACCCGCGCCGGTGGCGTGAGCGCAGCGCCATTTGATAGCCTGAATTTGGGCGATCACGTTGGTGATATGCCCGCAGCCGTACATACCAATCGCCAGGTATTACAGGCTGCGCTGAATGCCATCACGCCAGGTACACAGCCTGTATTTTTGCAACAGGTGCATGGCACAAAAGTGCTGGATCTGCTGGAGAGGGAGGGCGCATTGCCAGCAGATTCCTGTGCTGATGCTTATGCCACCACGGCTGAGGGCCTGGCCTGCACCATTATGGTGGCCGACTGCCTGCCCGTGCTGCTGACCAACCGCCAAGGCAGCGCCGTAGCTGCGGCCCACGCCGGCTGGCGTGGGTTGGCGGGCACCGATGGCCTAGGCATTCTGGAGACGTTTTATAAGCATTTTGTGACGCTAATCCAGGCGCAACAAGCGCCCGTAGCTATCAAAAACGAAGCAATTGAAAATTCAGACATGGCAGCTGACCTTTTGGTTTGGCTCGGCCCGTGCATTGGTCCCCAGTCGTTTGAGGTCGGCGCAGAAGTGCGTGCCATCTTTTGTGCCCACGACAGTGCCGCTGCCGTACATTTTGTGCCCTATGGCCCAAGCAAATACCGGGCTGATCTGGCGGCCCTGGCGCGCCAGCGTCTGCGCGCACTGGGTATCACGCAGATCTATGGCAACGACGGCAGTGCCGAATGGTGCACGGTGGCCAACCCTTCACGTTTCTTCTCGCACCGGCGCGACAGTGCCACTTTGGGTGCTAGCGGACGCTTTGCCGTCTGCATCTGGCGCGGTTGAATGGGCCGCAGCGCCGGCTGCGGCAACACGCTCGGCCATGGCCTGCGCATGAAGGGCGCGCTTGCGTCCTGGTGTGCCCAAGATATACATCACGATGGACAGGGGCAGCAGCCCATACAGAACAAACGTGATGACCGCGCCGAGCACGGTGCCCACACTGCTGGTCGCTTCGACCAAGGCAGCCATGAGAACCACGTAAAGCCATGCAATAACGATCAAATACATCACAAAGTGTCCCAGTAAGGTAATTAGAAGGGTGGAAGCGTTACGATGTCTTGTAACTAGCAATGCCCGGAGCAAAAAACCAGCGCCGGGCTGATTTTCCGTTATCTCAGGAGGCCGCATGAGTTCTGATTCTGGTTGGGCTGAAAGTGCCCAGCAATTCCAGCAAGTTTTTGGTGATAGCTGGTCACGAGCGCTGGAGTCATTCCAGGGCATAGGCGCTTCGGCTGACACTGCCAAGCCCCAAGTGAAATTTTCACCAGAAAAAATCCAGGCCCTGCAGCAGCAATATATGGACCAGGCGCGCGAGCTGTGGACCCAAGGTATGCAAGGAGCCCCCAAGGTCGAGGGCGACAAGCGCTTTAGCGGCGAGAGTTGGGCCCAAAATCCTGTCGCAGCTTTCTCGGCCGCCTCCTATCTGCTCAACGCCCGCACCCTCATGGGCTTGGCAGATGCAGTCGATGCGGATGCCAAAACCCGGGCTCGCATCAGTTTTGGTGTCGAGCAATGGGTTGCTGCCATGGCCCCCAGCAATTTTCTGGCCTTCAACGCGGAAGCCCAGAAAAAAGCCATTGAAACCAAAGGCGAGAGCATTGCCAAAGGACTGCAAAACCTGCTGCACGATATCGGTCAGGGCCATGTATCGATGACCGATGAGAGCCTGTTCGAAGTAGGCCACAACGTCGCCACCACTGAAGGGGCGGTGGTGTTCGAAAACGAGCTGTTCCAACTCATCGAATACAAGCCTCTGACCGCCAAAGTGCACGAGCGTCCGTTCCTGTTCATTCCGCCGTGCATCAATAAGTTCTACATCCTCGATCTGCAGCCTGAAAACTCGTTCGTGCGCTATGCCGTCAGCCAAGGGCAGCGCACTTTTGTCGTCAGTTGGCGCAATGCGGACATGTCGATGGCGCAAACCACTTGGGACGATTACGTGGAAGACGGCGCAATTGAAGCCATCAGCGTAGTGCAGCAAATATCTGGGGCTGAGCAGATCAACGCTCTGGGATTTTGCGTTGGCGGAACCATCCTGAGCAACGCCTTGGCCGTACTGGCAGCACGGGGCCGCGAGCCTGTCGCCAGCGCCACCTTCCTGACCGCTCTGATCGACTTTACCGATACTGGCATTCTTGACCTGTTCATCGATGAAACCTCGGTCAAGTATCGTGAAATGGAAATGGGCCAGGGCGGCCTGATGAAGGGCAAGGATCTGGCATCGACGTTCAGCTTTTTGCGTCCCAACGATCTGGTCTGGAACTACGTGGTGGGCAACTACCTCAAGGGCGAAACCCCGCCGGCGTTTGATCTGCTCTACTGGAACAGCGACAGTACCAACCTGCCGGGACCGTTCTATGCTTGGTACCTGCGTAACATGTACCTTGAAAACAACCTCATCAAGCCCGGCAAGCTGACGGTATGCGGTGAAGTCATTGATCTGAACCAGGTCACGCTGCCGGTTTATATCTACGGCTCGCGCGAAGACCACATCGTGCCGATCAATTCCGCCTACGCCTCCACACAGGTGTTGCCTGGCGAAAAACGCTTTGTCATGGGCGCTTCGGGCCATATTGCTGGCGTGATCAACCCCCCCGCAAAAAACAAGCGCAGTCACTGGACACGCGATGACGGCCAACTGCCCGCATCGCTGGATGCCTGGCTTGCCGGTGCCCAGGAGCATGCGGGCAGCTGGTGGACGGATTGGGCGTCCTGGTTGCAAAAGCACAGCGGTAAATTGATTGCCGCCCCCAAGACCTATGGCAAGGGCGCAAAGTTCAAGGCCATCGAGCCGGCTCCCGGCCGCTACGTCAAGCAAAAAGCCTGACGCGTTTTTCCTCTCTCATCACAGGATTTTTACAATGGAAGATATCGTTATCGTTTCCGCCGCCCGTACGGCAGTAGGAAAATTTGGCGGCGCGCTGGCCAAGATCCCCGCCACAGAGTTGGGCAGCATTGCTGTACGCGAGGCGCTGGCCCGCGCCGGCGTACCTGCCGATCAGATCAGTGAAGTTATCCTGGGCCAAGTGCTAACAGCTGGTCTGGGCCAAAACCCAGCGCGTCAAACCCTGATCAAGGCGGGTATTGCCAAAGAAACGCCAGCGCTCACCATCAATGCCGTGTGTGGCTCGGGCCTCAAGTCGGTCATGTTGGCTGCGCAATCGATCATGACTGGCGACAACGAAATCGTCGTCGCTGGCGGCCAGGAGAACATGAGCGCCAGCCCACATGTGCTCAACGGCTCGCGTGATGGCCAGCGCATGGGCGACTGGAAAATGACCGACACCATGATCGTCGATGGTCTGTGGGACGTCTACAACCAGTACCACATGGGTATTACCGCTGAAAATGTCGCCAAGCAATACGCCATCACGCGCGAGATGCAAGACGCACTGGCACTGGCCAGTCAGCAAAAAGCGGCTGCTGCGCAAGACGCTGGCCGCTTTGCCGATGAAATCGTCGGTGTCAATATTCCGCAGCGCAAAGGCGACCCCGTCGTCTTCAATGTCGATGAATACCTCAATCGCAAGAGCACGGCCGACGTGTTGGCCGGTCTGCGCCCGGCCTTTGACAAAGCTGGTAGCGTCACCGCTGGCAATGCCTCGGGCCTGAATGATGGCGCCGCCGCCGTGGTCGTGATGAGCGCCAAAAAGGCCGCCGCCCTGGGCTTGACGCCGCTGGCACGGATTGCCTCGTTTGCCACCACCGGCCTGGATCCGGCCACCATGGGCATGGGTCCGGTATCTGCCACGCGCAAAGCCTTGCAACGCGCCGGTTGGAGCACCAACGACATCGACCTGTTTGAGCTGAACGAGGCATTTGCTGCACAGGCCTGTGCTGTCAATCAAGAACTGGCCATTGACCCCTCCAAGGTCAACGTCAACGGTGGCGCCATCGCCATCGGCCACCCGATTGGTGCATCTGGCGCCCGCATTTTGGTGACGTTGCTGCACCAGATGCAGCGCCAAGGCGCCAAAAAAGGCTTGGCCGCGCTGTGCATTGGCGGCGGCATGGGTGTCGCCATGGCGCTGGAGCGTTAAGCAGTATCTTTTGGCAGAACGACTTCAATCAGAAACACTGTCTTTATCACCTTAGTGTTTTCCTTCTCGTTAGCAGGGGATTTTCTGGTTAGAGTGGAGTCTGTCACCGAGAACTAACAAGGAGCAATTGAATGAGTAAAAAAGTAGCATACGTCACTGGTGGCATGGGCGGCATTGGAACCGCCATTTGTCAGCGCCTGCACAAAGAAGGCTTCACTGTCGTAGCAGGCTGCGGCCCCACACGCGACCATGCCAAATGGATCGCTGAACAGGCCGAGCTGGGCTATACCTTCTACGCCTCTGCGGGCAATGTGGGTGACTGGGACTCCACCGTCGCCGCCTTTGCCAAGGCCAAGGCGGATCACGGCAGCATCGATGTGCTGGTGAACAATGCCGGCATCACGCGCGACCGTATGTTCTTGAAAATGACCCGCGAAGACTGGGATGCCGTCATTGAAACCAACCTCAACAGCATGTTCAACGTCACCAAGCAAGTGGTGGCAGATATGGTGGAAAAGGGCTGGGGCCGTATTGTCAACATCTCTTCCGTCAACGGTGCCAAGGGCCAAGCTGGTCAGACCAACTATTCCGCTGCCAAAGCCGGTATGCATGGTTTCTCCATGGCATTGGCCCAAGAAATGGCAACCAAGGGCGTGACTGTGAACACCGTCAGCCCCGGTTATGTCGGCACCGAGATGGTCAAAGCCATTCGCCCCGACGTACTGGAAAAAATTGTTGCCACCGTGCCCGTCAAGCGCCTGGGTGAGCCGAGCGAGATCGCCTCGATCATTGCCTGGCTGGCTTCGGAAGAGGGCGGCTACGCGACCGGTGCTGAGTTTGCCGTGAATGGTGGTTTGCACATGAGCTAAAGCTTTATAGTGCCCGCCTCGGTGGTTGGCACTCAAGCCTTCAAAAAACCGTCCATTTTTGGGCGGTTTTTTTACGCCTGTCTTTGTCGTGTTCTGACTTTTATAGCGCAGTTGTTACTCCATGACTGTGCAGCGCCCAGCAAAAAACCCGCAACAGCGGGTTTTGGGTTAGCCAGAAGCTGATATTCTGGCATGGACAGTGTTTTATAGCGCTTGTGGGCGCCCAGTTGGAATCAGCAGCGAGCAGGAGCGCGCTTGCGATCGCGTTCGTCTTCAGGCCAAGCGGTGAGGATGGAGGTGGTAATCATGGTAGTCATTTGGATAAGTTCCGGTGATGAAACTACAACGTGACCCGCGACGTCTGCGTTGACAACGGCAGCACAAAAAAATGCAATCGCACCGGCACCCTCACACCAGTGCCCGTTTTTTGCTCAAGCGGTAACGGCCGATGCCGCCTCTATTTGCCCGGTCAACTCCAGCCAGCGCTCTTCCAGCGTGGCCGTTTCATCGCTGATGGCTTTCAGGCGCCGACCGCCGTCTGCGATGTCGGCCGGCGCCAGCGCTTGCGCCAGACGCTCTTGCAGGGCAGCGCCTTCGGTACTCAGTGCGGCCAAGCGCTGATCGATTTGCTCCAGTTCGCGTTTGAGTGGGCGCAGGCGTTCCAGCTGCTGCTGGCGCAGGGCAGCCTCCTGTTTGCGCTGTTCGCGGCCATCCCCTGATTTTTTTAGGTCATTTTGGCCTGTAGCGCTTATAGGCTCTCCGGTATTAGCTACTAAAACAGGAGCTATTTTTGCGGTGGTAGCTGGTACGGCGGGCACACTCGCCGCCGCTTTGGCGGCCAGGTTGTCGGCGGCGGCTTCGGTTTTGGCCAGTTCGCGCTGGCGCTTGGCTTCGTCCAGCAGATAGCGTTGGTAGTCGTCCAGGTCGCCATCGAAGGGGCCCACGGCGCCGCGCCCGACCATCCAGAATTCGTCACAGACGGCGCGCAGCAACGCACGGTCGTGGCTGACCAACATCACGGTACCTTCAAAATCGTTCAACGCCATCGACAGCGCCTCGCGCGTGGCCAAATCCAGGTGGTTGGTAGGCTCGTCCAGCAGCAGCAGATTCGGGCGTTGCCAAACGATCATCGCCAGCACCAAGCGGGCTTTTTCGCCGCCGCTCATACTGCCGACGCTTTGCTTGACCATGTCACCACTGAAATTAAAGGTGCCCAAATAACTGCGCAAGTCTTGTTCGCGACTGGGTTCACGGCTGTTGGGGCCCAGTTCACGTGCCAAACGCGCCATGTGCTCCAGCGGGTTTTCGTGCGGGCGCAGCACGTCCAGCTCTTGCTGGGCAAAGTAGCCAATCGACAAACCCCTTCCCTCGGTCACGGTACCAGCCAGCGCATTCATGGTGCGGGCAATAGTCTTGACCAAGGTCGATTTACCCTGACCGTTGGCACCTAAAATACCGATGCGCTGGCCGGCCAGCACGCTGCGGCTGACGTTTTGCAGAATGGTTTTGCTGCTGCCGTCTTCGGCCGTATAGCCAAAAGAAGCATCGCTGATGGCCAGCATCGGATTGGGCAAGTTGGCTGGCTCTTTGAATTCAAAGGTGAAGTCGGCATCGGCCAGCACCGGCGCGATTTTTTCCATGCGCTCGATGGCCTTGACGCGGCTTTGTGCCTGCTTGGCCTTGCTGGCCTTGGCCTTGAAGCGGTCAATGAACTTTTGCAGGTGAGCAATCTTGTCCTGCTGCTTGGCAAAGCTGGCACCTTGCAGCTCCAGCTGCTGCGCGCGCAGTTCTTCAAATTTGCTGTAGTTGCCGCCGTAGCGCGTCAACTGTGCGTTGTCGATGTGCAGGGTGACGTTGGTGATGGCATCCAAAAATTCGCGGTCGTGGCTGATGACGATCATCGTGCCGGTGTAGCGCTTGAGCCACGCCTCCAGCCACACGAGCGCATCCAAGTCCAAGTGGTTAGTCGGCTCGTCCAGCAGCAGCAAGTCAGATGGCGCCATCAGCGCGCGCGCCAATTGCAGGCGCATGCGCCAGCCGCCCGAGAAGCTATTGACCGGCTTGTCGAGCTCCGACACCTTGAAGCCCAGGCCCAGAATCAGTGCCTGGGCGCGCGGCACGGCGTCGTGGGAGCCCGCGTCGGCCAGATCGGTGTAGGCGTGGGCAATGGCCATGCCGTCATCGTCGGCTTCAGCCTGCACCAGTGCGGCCTCCAGTTCGACCAAGCGTGTGTCACCAGCCACCACAAAGTCGGTGGCGGGCTCGTCGGTTTCGGGCATGTTCTGCGCCACTTGGGCCATGCGCCACTGCGCCGGAATGTTGAAGCTGCCGCCGTCTTCGTGCAGGCTGCCGTTGAACAGCGCAAACAGGCTGGACTTGCCGGCGCCATTGCGTCCGACCAGACCGACGTTTTCTCCGGGATTGATGGTGGCGTTAACGCTGTTGAGCAACACCTTGGCGCTGCGGCGCAAGACGACGTTTTTAAGAGTGATCATGAGAAATTAAAGGGCATGCGTGGGTGCACGCCATGCCAGGAAACAGAAAACAGGAATCAGGAAGACCCCAAGACGTGAGGCGCTTCAGGAAGAAAGCATCAAGAGGAAAGAAAGCGGCTGAGGGCGTCGCAGGTGACCAGCAGGACTTGGTCTTCACCGGCGCTGGTTTCAAGCCAGAACACCGGTAGCTGCGGAAAACTGGCTTCAAAAAATTCACGCTCGTTGCCAATTTCTAGCACCAAAATAGCGTTTTCGGTCATGTGCGCAGGGGCTGCGTGCAACAGATGGCGAATGAAATTCATGCCATCGCTGCCGCCGGCCAGCGCCAGCACCGGCTCGGCGCGGTACTCGTCCGGCAGGGCGGCCATGCTGCTGGCGTTGACGTAGGGCGGGTTGCAAATGATCAGGTCCCACGGGCCGGGCAGGTGGTCCAAGCCATCGCTTTGCTGCAAAGTGATGCGCTCTTGCAGGTGGTGGCGATCGACATTAATCCGCGCCACGGCCAGCGCGTCGGGACAAATGTCGGCGCCGGTCACCTGCACCTCCGGCCAGGCCAGCGCGGCTAGCACGGCCAAACTGGCATTGCCAGTACACAAGTCCAGCACTTGCTGCGTGTGCTCGCCCAGCCAGTCGTCAAAGTCGCCATTGCCGATCAACTCGGCAATCAGGCTGCGCGGCACGATGGCGCGTTCATCGACATAAAACGACACGCCCTGCAGCCAGGCTTCGCGCGTCAGATAGGCGGCGGGTTTTCTGGTAGTAATGCGCTCTGCAAAAAGGGTAGCTACCAGCGCTTGTCCAGCGGGGGTTACTGCCTGATTTTGTACTGAATCAATGTCATCGCCCAGCGGCGCGTCCAGCGGCAGGCCCAGACGCCACAGCACCAGCCAGGCGGCTTCGTCAAAGGCATTGGTGGTGCCATGGCCAAAGGCAACGCCCGCCGCTTGCAGTAACTGCGTGCCTGAGGCAATAAGGCTGCCGACGGTGTCGCCCTGCAGGGCCGGGAGGTGGGGCGAGGGGGAGGTGCTCATGCCTGTGCTGCCAGCGCTTGCGCGTGCAGATTTTCCAAGGTGCGGCGGTAGATATTTTTCAACGGCTCGATGTCGGCAAGGGCAATGTGCTCGTCAATCTGATGGATGCTGGCATTGGGTGGGCCGCATTCAATCACCTGCGGACACAGGGTGGCAATGAAGCGGCCGTCGCTGGTGCCGCCGGTGGTGGACAGTTCGGTCTTCAGACCAGTCTCGGCGGCAATAGCTTGCTGTACAGCAACCACCAGTTCGCCCGGTGTGGTCAGAAAGGGTTGGCCGCCCAGCGTCCACTGCAAGGCGTACTCCAAACCATGGCGGTCGAGCACGGCGTGTACGCGCTGCTTGAGGGCTTCAGCGCTGGACTCGGTGCTGAAGCGAAAGTTGAAGTCGATGGTGACGTCGCCCGGAATCACATTGCTGGCGCCGGTGCCGCCGCGGATATTGCTCATCTGCCAGCTGGTCGGCTGAAAAAATGCATTGCCCTGGTCCCATACCGTACTGGCCAGTTCCGCCAATGCGGGTACGGCTTCATGGATGGGATTGCGCGCCAGCTGGGGGTAGGCAATGTGGCCCTGGATGCCACGCACTGTCAGCTTGCCGCTGAGCGTGCCGCGTCGGCCATTCTTGATCATGTCGCCGGTACGCTTGACGGCCGTAGGCTCGCCAACGATGCAATAGTCCAGCTGTTCGCCCCGCGCCTTGAGCTGCTCGATCACGATCTTGGTGCCATCGACCGAGGGCCCTTCTTCATCACTGGTGAGCAAGAAGGCAATGCTGAGCAGTGGCTTGGGCGTGGCGGCCAGAAACTCTTCCACAGCGACGACAAACGCCGCGATGGAGGTTTTCATGTCACTGGCGCCGCGTCCGTACAGCTTGCCGTCGCGCTGCGTCGGCGTAAACGGCGGGCTGCGCCACTGCGCCAACGGCCCAGTCGGAACGACGTCGGTATGGCCGGCGAAAACTATCGTTTTGATAGCTAAAGGCGCTTGATGTGTCTGCGTTACAGGCCATTTTGCCCATAAATTGCTAACCCGCAGCGTGGCCGGGCCGCTGTCCATGGTTTCGCAGGCAAAGCCCAGGGTTTGCAGATGTCCGGCCAGCAAAGGCAGGCAGCCAGCATCGTCGGGGGTGACGGAGGGGCAGGAAATGAGCTGTTCAGCCAGAGTCAGGGTACGGGACATCAGAAAGGAGGAGGGGGATCAGGCGCCCGACTTGACGTCGAGCACAATTTCAGTGAACGAAGGCTCTTCGTCCTCGTTTTTTTCGTTTTGCGCGGCCTGCTGGGCCCTGGCGGTGTTGCTGGCCAGAGAGAAGTCGTTTTGCAGGCGCCACATCAAATTGGTCGGCGAGTCGGCATAGGCCAGACCTTCCTTGCGGTCGATGCGATTTTCCATGATCAGACGCGCTAGATCTTCTTCAAAAGTTTGCGAGCCTTCAGCCATGGATTTTTCCATGGCTTCACGCACGCTGGAAAAATCGCTTTTTTCGATCAACTCGGAAATCAGCTTGGTGTTGAGTAGCACTTCTACAGCGGGCACGCGACCACCCGAAGCCGTACGCACCAAGCGCTGTGAAATGATGGCCTTGAGGGCGGAGGACAGGTCGCCCAGCATGGTGGCGCGCACCTCGACTGGGTAAAAACTCAGGATGCGGTTGAGCGCCTGGTAGCTGTTGTTGGCGTGCAGCGTGGCCAGACACAGGTGACCCGACTGCGCATAGGCAATCGCCGCCGACATGGTTTCGCGGTCACGGATTTCGCCGATCAGGATCACATCGGGCGCCTGGCGCAGGGCGTTTTTCAGTGCCATTTGCAGCGATTGCGTGTCGCTGCCGACTTCGCGCTGGTTGACGATGGATTTCTTGTTCTTGAACTGGAATTCCACCGGGTCTTCGATGGTCAGGATATGCCCCGTCTGCAGACTGTTGCGCCGGTCGATCATGGCTGCCAGCGTGGTGCTTTTGCCTGAGCCGGTGGCACCGACCACCAGCACCAGACCGCGTTTTTCCATGATCAGGTCGCCCAGTATCGGCGGCAGGTTCAGGGCATTCAAATCGGGAATATCTTGCGAAATGAAGCGGACCACTACCGCATAGGTGCCGCGCTGGCGCATGGCGCTGACGCGAAAACGCCCGACCCCCTTGATGGGTACGCCCATGTTCAGCTCGCCGGATTCTTCCAGTTCCTCAATGCGGTTGGGGGGCACCACTTCAGCCAACAGATTGCGCGGCGCATCGGGTGGCAAAATTTGGTTGTTGATCGGCACGCACTCGCCATTGATCTTGATGAGGGCGGGCGCATTCGCCGATAAGTAAACGTCCGAGGCCTTTTTTTCGGCCATCAGGCGCAGGATGCGCTCCATTGTGCTCATGGTGTCTCTTTTGTCGTAATGGAGTACGGATGCCTGCGCCGTGCCTGCCTCAGTCGCGCAGCAGGTCGTTCAGGCTGGTCGTCGAACGGGTCTTGGCATCCACTTTTTTGACGATGATGGCGGCGTACATGCTGTATTTGCCGCCTTCCTTGGGCAGGCTGCCACTGATGACCACCGAGCCAGCCGGAATGCGGCCATAGCTGATTTCGCCCGTCGCACGGTCGTAAATCGGTGTGCTTTGGCCTAGATACACGCCCATGCTGATGACCGAGTTTTCTTCGACGATCACGCCCTCGACCACTTCGGAGCGCGCGCCAATGAAGCAGTTGTCTTCAATGATGGTCGGGTTGCCCTGCAGGGGTTCGAGCACGCCGCCCAGGCCGACACCGCCAGACAGGTGGACGTTTTTGCCGACTTGGGCGCAAGAGCCGACCGTGGCCCACGTGTCAACCATGGTGCCTTCATCGACATAGGCGCCAATGTTGACGTAAGAGGGCATTAGGATGGCGCCTTTGGCAATAAAGCTGCCGCGCCGTGCCACGGCGGGCGGCACCACGCGCACGCCGGTGGCGGCCATTTCTTCGGCACTGAGGTGGCCAAAACGGGTCGGCACCTTGTCGTAAAAACCCAGATCGCCGGCACGCATCAGGACGTTGTCGGACAGGCGAAATGACAGCAGCACGGCTTTCTTGATCCACTGGTGCACCGTCCATTGGCCCACGCTCTCACGTGTGGCGACACGCAGTTCGCCGTTATTGAGCTGGGTGATGACCTGTTCAACGGCGTCACGCACGTCCTGCGGGGCATTGGAGGGGGACAAATGGGCACGATCGTCCCAGGCGGCGTCGATGGTGCTTTGCAGAGAGTGGCTCATGGGGAGGGAATGGAGTGAGATTGGATGAATTGAACGATGCGTTGTGCCGCTTGCACGCATTCTTGGGTTTCGGCCACCAGGGCCATGCGCACGCGCTGTGCGCCAGGATTGACCCCTGCCACGTTACGGGCCAGATAGCTGCCAGGCAAAACCGTCACATTGTATTGACTCAGCAATTGTTGGGCGAATGCGGTGTCACTCAGCCCCAGTTGCTCGGGCACGCGCGCCCACAGGTAAAAGCCGGCGTCAGGCAGCTGCACCTCCATCACGGCAGACAACAGGGGCGTGAGTTGGGCGAATTTTTCGCGGTACTGGGCACGGTTGTCGATGACATGCTGCTCATCGCTCCAGGCGGCGATGCTGGCCGCTTGCACCGCCAGACCCATGGCGCTGCCGTGGTAGGTGCGATAGAGCAAAAACGCCCGCATCAGCGCGGCGTCGCCCGCAACAAAACCGCTGCGCAGCCCCGGCACATTGCTGCGTTTGGACAGGCTGGTAAAGGACACCAGATTCTTGAAGTCGCTGCGACCCAGTTGGGCGGCGGCTTCCAAACCGCCCAGCGGTGGCTCGTCACGGAAATAGATTTCGCTATAGCACTCGTCTGACGCAATCACAAAGCCATGGCGGTCCGACAGGGCAAACAGCTTTTCCCACTCGGACAACGGCATCACGGCGCCGGTGGGGTTGCCGGGTGAGCAGACAAACAGCAGTTGTGTGCGCTGCCAGACAGACTCGGGCACGCTGTCCCAGTCGACGGCAAAGTTGCGCCCTGGGTCGCTGGGGGCAAAGTAGGGCGTGGCCCCGGCCAGCAAGGCGGCGCCTTCGTAGATTTGATAGAACGGATTGGGGCAGACCACGACAGGGTCTTTTTGCGTTGGATCGACGATGGTCTGGGTGAAGGCAAACAGTGCTTCCCGCGAGCCATTGATCGGCAGCACCTGCGTCGCTGGGTCCAGCGCCAGCCCATAACGCCGACCGATCCAGCCGGTAAACGCTTCGCGCAGACGCAACTCGCCGGCGGTGACCGGATAGCTGGCCAGTCCGCCCAAACCTGCCGTGAGCGCTTCTTTGATGAATGCCGGGGTAGCATGGCGCGGCTCACCCATCCCCAGGCTGATCGGCGTCAGATGGGGCGGCGGGGTGATGCCATCAAAAAGCTGTCGCAGCCGCTCAAAAGGATAGGGCTGCAATAAAGGGAGCAGAGGATTCATGGGGCGCAATTATCGCGGATGCCTGTCTTGTCTGAAGGGTACATGGCTGTGTGAGCAGAATGCTGGGCAAGCACACCGCAAAAGATGCCAAGTGGCGCCGAAAGGTCGTCAGTCTTGCGCAAGAAAATGTAACCAGTATGGGCTGCTACAAGAGCTGTTTCCTGTAGGGTCAGGTGCCCATGTTCAAGAAGGCTGCAGGCAGCGCACCCTTCTCTACCGTTTGGAGACGCGAACCGATGTCTGGATCCCTTTTTTTACGCCCCGGTGTATGGTTTCTGCGGCGTTTTCGACTGTTCACCAAACTGGCATTGCTGGGATGTAGCTGGTTGGCGGCTTTGGCGCTTCTGCCCGCACTGGCGCTGCGGGGTGCTGCACCGCAGGTGGTGTGGGGCGTCTCGGGCTTCTGCGCGGTTTTTGCTGTCTATACGTTGCTGACGCTTTACGCCAGCCTGTCCAGCGACCTGACGGCGCTAGCCCATGCCATGGAGCAAACCACCCAAGGCAATTTGTGTGTCCAAGTACCGGTACATGGGAACGATGAATTTGCCGACTTGGCGCTGTTGCTGGATCGGATGGTGATTGCCCTCTCGGGCATGGTGGCCAATATCCGCAGCAACGCGGCCCTGGTAGCCCATGCCGGGCAAGGCTTGGCCGAGGACAACCGGGCGCTGGCCGATCGCACGGAGCAGCAGGCGGCGAACCTTGAACAGACGGCAGCCAGCGTGGAGCAGTTGTCTGGTGCCGTACAAAACAACGCGGAAACGGCGCGCGCAGCAGATCAACGTGCCAGCCAAGTCAGCCGTGCGGCCGATGAAGGCGTACAGGCGATGGCCCGGGCGGTGCAGTCGGTGGAGGCCATCCAGCAGGGCGCCCGGCGCATGAACGAGATCATTGGCGTGATTGACGGCATCGCCTTTCAGACCAATATCCTGGCCCTGAATGCTGCCGTCGAGGCGGCCCGCGCTGGCGAGCAGGGACGCGGTTTTGCCGTGGTGGCCTCCGAGGTACGCATGTTGGCCGGACGCTCGGGTGAGGCCGCGCGTGAGATCCGCGCGCTCATCAGCGCTTCAGTGCAACAGGTGGAATCGAGTGCGAGCCTGATTCGATCCGCCGGCGATGGTATTTCCACCATGGCCAGCGGTATCCGCAGCGTGGCTACCAGCGTGTCGGAGATTTCCACCTCGGGTGCCGAGCAAAGCACCGGCCTACAAGAAATCACCGCTGCCGTTCGCCAGCTCGACCAGATCACCCAACACAATGCACAGATGGTCGAGCACGCCGTCGAACAGGCCGTGGCACTGAGAGGGCGTGCCAGCACCTTGTCCAGTGCGGTGGCTGCTTTTCGGTTGCAACAAGGCACGGCGGATGAAGCCACTGCGCTGGTCGGACGCGCTGCTGCTCTGCGCCGCAGCACCTCGGCGCACCAGTTTTTACATACCCTGACAGACAGCAGCCAGCCCTACCATGACCGCGACATGTATGTGTTTGTGCTCGATAGTGCTGGCACCTACCGGGCGTTTGGTGGCAATGCCGCCAAGATCGGCACCCGTGTGCAGGACATTCCCGGCATCGCTGGCGATCAGTTGGTGCACGACATCATCGTGCAGGCCGAGCGCGGGCCGGGCTGGGTTGAGTACGACATCACCAACCCTGCCACGGGGGCGGTGCAAACCAAAATGTCGTTTGTGCAGCGGGTCGATGAAATGTACCTGGGCTGCGGGGTGTACAAGACACTGGCCGTGCGCGGCTGATCAAGCAGATCAAAGTTTGCGTTGTGCGCGGGCACGGGCCAACGCCGCAGCAATGGCCGCTTTTTTAGTATCCACCGCAGGCGCAGCCTCCTGCTCTGGCGTTTCTAGCGCCAGGCGCTGCTGGCGCCCGATATGGCGCTGGCGTGCGTGCTCTGCCTGTAGTGGGGACCATGCCGCCCAACCAGAATTTGATCCGCTGGCGTTGATCAGCGCAATGCAATCGACAGGGCACACTGGAATGCACAACTCACAGCCCGTGCAATGGGCCGCAATAACGGTGTGCATGAGTTTGTTGGCACCCAAGATGGCGTCGGTAGGGCAGGCCTTGATGCACAACGTGCAGCCAATGCACCAATCTTCATCGATCAGGGCCAGCGTGCGCGGGCCTTCTGCGCCGTGCTCGGGATTGAGCGGGCGCGGCGCCTGCCCGGTCAGCGCCACCAGCCGGGAAATACCTTCTTCTCCGCCCGGTGGACATTGGTCAATGCCCGCCTCGCCAGCAGCCACTGCCTGCGCATAGTGCGCGCAGTCAAGGTAGCCGCAGCGCGTGCATTGCGTTTGCGGCAGGACAGCATCAATACGTGCTGCCAGACCTGTCAAGTGCAGTGCCAAAGGCACCGAGAACGTGTTCACGCTCCCCGCGCTCGGGTTCAGGACTTGCGGTTGTTGCGCCTGCGTCCCTTGGTCAGGGGCGATGCTGCCGTCACTGCTGCGATCTGCTGGCCTTCCTTGATTTCTGGAGCCGGGGCGGTGGCTGCGGCTCCCGTGATCGGGCTGACGGGTGCAGCAGCTTTTGCGGGTGCTGGGGGTACCGCATTGGCTACGCTGGCTACAAGTGCGACAGCAGGTGCCGCCTTTGGAGACGTATCGTTATCAAGAATGAACTGGCGCACATACGGGTACACGTTTTCGCGCCAGCGTCGGCCGCTGAAAATGCCATAGTGGCCTGCGCCCTTGGCATCCAGGTGGTTATGGTCTTTTTTCACCAGGCTGGTGCACAAATCGTGCGCGGCCTGGGTCTGTCCAGAGCCGGAGATATCATCTAGCTCGCCTTCGACTGTGAGCAGTGCCGTGGTGGTGATGTCTTGTGGGCGCACGCGCTCGAGCTCTCCGGCAGGCGAGCGCACGTCCCAGGTGCCGTTCATCAGCGAGTATTCTTGGAACACCGTCTTGATGGTTTCGAGGTAGTAGGCGGCATCCATGTCCAGCACGGCGTTGTACTCGTCGTAGAACTTGCGGTGTGCTTCGGTGCTGGCGTCGTCGCCCTTGATCAGATCTTTGAAGTAATCGTAGTGGTTGGTGGCGTGGCGGTCGGGGTTCATGGCCACAAAGCCGGTGTATTGCAAAAACCCAGGATAGACGCGACGGCCGGCACCCGGAAAGCTGTCGGGCACAGGGTAAATCACATTTTTCTCAAACCACTCATAACTGCGGGTGGCAGCCATGTTATTCACTTCGGTGGGCGACCGGCGTGCATCAATCGGGCCGCCCATCATGGTCATGGACAGGGGGGTGGTCTCGCCCCGGCTGGCCATAAGCGACACAGCAGCCAGCACCGGCACGGTGGGCTGACACACGCTGATGATGTGGCAGTTACCGTATTTGCCCTGCAGGTGGCGGATGAATTCCTGCACATAGTTGACGTAGTCATCCAGGTGGAATTCGCCCTCGGACAAAGGTACCAGGCGGGCATTTTTCCAATCGGTGATATAGACCTTTTGGTCTTTCAGCATGGTGCGCACCGTATCGCGCAGCAAGGTGGCGTAGTGGCCCGACAGCGGTGCCACGACCAGCACCACCGGCTGGTTTTTCAGCTTGCTCAGGGTAACGGTGTCGTCCGAGAAACGCTTGAAGCGGCGCAGTTCGCAAAAAGGCTTGTCCAGCTCGATACGCTCATGGATGGCGACGCCGACACCATCGACATCGACAGTGGTAATACCGAAAACAGGTTTTTCATAGCCTTTGCCAAGCCGGTACGCCAGATCGTAGCCAGCTGAAATGCGCTGCGATAGGTGCGTCTTGCTCAGTGGAAACGCTGATCCACCATACAACTTGGCAGCTGCTTGAGCAAAGTCGGCAAATGGCCCCATCAAAGAGCGTTGAGTTTCATAGATCTGATAAAGCATGGCATGGCCTAGGTTATGTTGCAGTGCAATATAACAGTACTTTGTTACTTCGAGAGCAGCGGCTCATGCGAGATACTGACGCACCACAGGTTGCGAGAGATCAATGACAAGCATGTGCATCGCTCGCACTGCAAAATATACTGTTCTTTTTATTGCGTCACATCAAATTTTTTTAGCAACCAACGGCGCAAGTAAGCTTATTTACAGCTATTCAATAGCGTATTAGAAATTTCAGAGGGCATGGCGTTCAGAATTAGTGCATTCGATGTGTTGCAGTATCGATACAGACCCTGGTGTAGCGGAGTTGAAACGCCCCTGTCGATTTTGTTGATCGATGTATCGATTCGCATTGCCTCGGGCTTCTTTGCTGCCACAAGCAAAGGTAATCGGGTGGACACAATGTACCGACTGATCAAGCGTTGAGATCCGTTCAAACCAGCTATTGATGTCCGTCTAAAAACGTATTGTTAGCGCCAGAAACTGGTTTCGTTCGGGTTTTTGACCTGTGGCAAAGTAGTCTGCTACTCCTTTCTCTTCATGCAAGCACCGCAACAATTTTCACGTCGCCCCGCGACCGGCTTTGCCATGCTTTGGGGCTGGCCCATGCTGGTGGCCTGCGCGCTGACGTTGTCGATGCTCGGTATTACTTTTTTGTATTGGCAAGCCCAGGAGCGCCAGAGCGCGGACAAGGTATCGCGGGATTTTCAGCATGCGGTTGACAACATCGTCTACAACATCCAGGGCCGCATCGATGCTTACGAGCTGGTGTTGCGCGGAGTCAAAGGTTTCTTTGACAGTTCGGAAGACATCAGCCAGAAAGAATTTCAAACTTACATCGATACGCTGCACCTGGAAGACAAAAAACCCGGCCTGCAGGGCGTCTCCATGATCCGCTCGCTCGATTCTGCCGAAAAGGATGCGCTGCTTCTGCCCATCTGGCCGACCGGTACGCGCACGCACTATGCGCCTATCGTTTACATCGAGCCACTTACCGCAGAAAACCAAAAGATAGTTGGCTTTGATATTGCTACACGCCCTAAAGCTTGGGAGGCACTGGAGCGGGCACGCGACGGTGGAGAACCTGCTATCACCCGTAAGTTGGTACTGGCCCAGGATGTGGGTGATGACAATAACCCCGCTCGAACGACCCCGGGCCTGGTCATGTACCTGCCGCTTTACGCTCCCCAGACGCGTCTGGATACGCTGGTGCAGCGGCGCGCGGCTTTGCGCGGCTGGGTCAGCGTGCAATTTCGTATGCAAGCCATGATGCATGGGTTGATCGAAAAGCTTGATTCCGACATTGATCTGCACATTTACGACGGTGAGGTGCTCAATGCAAAAGAGCTTCTTTACAGCTCTCTGAACACCGCACCCATCGGTGCCGATCCAGCCCGCCCATCCACACTCCACACCACGCGTCAACTGCTGCTGGGCGGGCACCTCTGGACGCTGCTGCTACAGCCGCGCCCGGCCTTCATCGCACACCATGCCAGCACGCAGCATGCATGGGTCGCGGCCATGGCGGTGGCTGGCAGTCTGATGCTGGGCTGGCTGGCTTGGCTGTTGATGACCGGGCGTGAGCGGGCCCTTATCTTGGCACGCGACATGACGCACGAGTTGCGCCATACCCGGGATGACTTGGTGAGTACCCTGAATGCGGTGCCCGATTTGCTGTTTGAGCTGGACCTGCAAGGCCGCATCCACCGCTTTCGCTTCGCTCGCGTTGATCTGCTGCAAGGACAACCCGAACAATTTGCAGGCAAATGCCTGGCCGACATCATGTCGCCCGATGCCGCTGCCGGCAGCATGGCGGCTTTGAAAGAAGCCTGGGTCACCGGCTACTCGGGAGGGCAGGAATATGGCCTGGAGTTGGCGG
This sequence comes from Simplicispira psychrophila DSM 11588, assembly GCF_000688255.1. Taxonomy (GTDB): domain Bacteria; phylum Pseudomonadota; class Gammaproteobacteria; order Burkholderiales; family Burkholderiaceae_C; genus Simplicispira; species Simplicispira psychrophila. The sequence goes on from NZ_JHYS01000003.1 coordinate 280,777, forward strand.
GTGAGCACAAATGGTTTGAGCTGTCGGTGGCGCGCAAAGAGGGCGGTAGCAGTTCTGCCGGACCGCGCTTTATCGCTCTGTCACGCGACATCACCGAACGCAAAAAGGCCCAGGCCCATACCCTCCAATTAGCCTATTACGACACCCTGACCGGTTTGCCCAACCGCGCCTTGCTGCAGGAGCGGCTGCACAACGCACTCACGGCACACCAGCGCCTGGGCGAGGTCGGTGCGCTGATTTTTCTGGATCTGGACAATTTCAAGCAGATCAACGATGCGCGTGGCCACGCGGTGGGCGATGCGCTGCTGATACAGGTGGCGCAGCGCTTGATGCAGCAGCTGCGCAGCGGTGATACCGTGGCGCGCCTAGGAGGCGACGAATTCGTGGTGCTGCTGCAGCATCTGGCCAGCGATATGCAAACGGCAGCGGCGGCAGCGCTGCGCATCGCCGAGCAGATACACAGCGCGCTGGAGGTGCCCCACCAGATTGATACGCACCTCTACAGCAGTAGCGCCAGCATGGGGATCACCTTGTTCCCCAAAAACGTTGAAGGAGCCGATGATCTGCTGCGCGAAGCGGACACCGCCATGTGCCAGGCTAAAAAAATGGAGCACAACCGGTTGTGCTTTTTTGAAGCCGCCATGCTGACCGATGCGCAGGAAAGCCTGGCCTTGGCCCAAGACGTCAAGGCCGCCATGGAACGCGGAGAAATTTCCGTGTACGCGCAGTCGCAGGTCAACGCCCACAGCACTGCCGTGGTGGGCGGCGAACTGCTACTGCGCTGGAACCATCCCTTGCGCGGCAATGTGTCACCCGACCGTTTTATTTCAGTGGCCGAAGATTCGGGTCTGATCCTGCGCCTGGGTGAATGGGTCATTGTGCAAGCCTGTGAGACCCTGGCGCGCCTGCAGGCAACGCACCCTGCGCTCACGCTGTCGGTCAACGTCAGCCCACGCCAGTTTCACCAAGACGATTTTGTCGATCGCATACGCGCCATCCTCTTGCAAACCGGTGCGCCGGCGACGCAGCTCATTCTGGAGATTACCGAAACTTTGCTGGTCAATAACCTGGCCACCATTGGCCGCATGACCGAACTGGTGCAAATCGGCATTCGCTTTTCCATCGATGACTTTGGCACCGGCTACTCCAGCCTGTCCTATCTGAAAAAACTGCCGTTGTTTGAGCTCAAGATAGACAAAAGCTTTGTGCAGGACATTCCGGACGATGTCAACGACACCGCTATCGTGCAGGCCATTTTGGCAGTCGCTCAGCACCTGAAGTTGCGCGTAGTGGCCGAAGGGGTGGAAACCCAGGCCCAGGCCGATTTTCTGCGGGCCCACCACTGCAACGACTTGCAGGGTTTTCTGTTTGAACGCCCGATGCTGCTGGAGTCCTGGCTGGCACAGCAACTGCACAGCGGCGCATAGGCTTCAATCCCCAGCACACTCGGCTGCATGTGCCAGCGCCATCACCTCGTGCGGCGACAAAGCCTTCAAGTGGTGGTCGCTCCACACTTGACGCCAGCGGCGCGCACCGCGCAGACCGTGGCGCAAGCCCAGCATATGCCGAGCAATGCTGGCCCACGGCGTGCCGTACAGCGCCTGCTCACGCACCATGTAATCCACCATCGCGGCCTCGACCCCCTCGCGCGTCAGGGTATTCGGTGCATCGCCATAAAACACCTCGTCCCAGCGCGCCAGCCACCACGGGTTGTGGTAGGCCTCGCGCCCAACCATTACGCCATCGACCCGCGCCAGCTGCTCCAGCACTGCTTCATCGGTATTGAGGCCGCCATTGATGGCGATGGTCAGGTGCGGAAAATCCTGTTTGAGTTGGGTGACCACGCCGTAACGCAGTGGCGGAATCTGGCGGTTCTCCTTGGGGCTGATGCCATTGAGCCAGGCATTGCGCGCGTGGACGATAAAAGTGTCACACCCCGCCTCGGCCACGGTGCCGATGAAGTCGCGCACAAAATCATAGTTCTCGTCTTTGTCGATACCAATGCGGTGCTTCACGGTCACCGGCACCTCCACCGCATCGACCATCGCCTTGACGCAATCGGCTACCAACTGGGGCTCTTTCATCAGGCTAGCACCAAACGCGCCGCGCTTCACCCGGTCGCTGGGGCAGCCGCAGTTCAGGTTGATTTCGTTATAGCCCCACTGCGCGCCCAACTGCGCACTGCGTGCCAGCGTGGCCGGATCGTTGCCACCCAGCTGCAGCGCCACTGGATGCTCTTCCGCGTTAAAGCGCAAATGCCGCTCGGTGCCGCCGTGGATGACTGCGCCGCCATTGACCATCTCGGTGTACAGCAGCGTGTGGCGACTGAGCAGCCGGTGAAAATACCGACAGTGACGATCACTCCACTCCATCATCGGCGCGACGGACATGCGCCAAGGGCTGTGCGAGCTGGGCGCGGTGGACGGGAGAGCGGCGGGCGTGGGGGCAACTTCAAACATGGCGGCGATTATCCCCGCCGACGGGCATTAAAAATAATAGCTGCTAGTGCTTTATGAAAATGGCTTTCAGACTGTTTTAATACTGAAAACCAAGCAAATAAAGCGCTGCCAGCTATCATTTTTTATGATGCCACAGTCTCTTCACGCCCTTAAGCCTGCGGCTTGCTGTTCGGCTTGGCATAGATCGCGTCAATCTCCTGGGCAAAATAACCCATCAGGTTGTTGCGCTTGAGCTTGAGCGTCGGCGTCATGAAGGTGTTTTCAATCGTCCACGGCGTCAGCGTCAAGTGCACGGCGCGCGGCATGGCGTAGCGCGGAAAGCTGCGGCTGGCGTGGGTGATACGCTCCACAGCGGTGCGCAGCACGTGTGGGTCGCTCAGGCTGGCGGGGGCGTTGGCGTCGAGACCCAGCTCTGCGGCCAAGCGCTGCCATTCGCTGGCTTCTAGTACGGCGACACAGGTGATGAAGGGGCGGTTGTCACCGACGACAAAGACTTGGGAAAACAGCGGATCGGCGCTGATGGCCAGTTCCAGGTCGGCCGGCGGCACTTTTTCGCCGGTCGAGGTGACGATGATTTCCTTGATGCGGCCGCGAATATAGATGCGCCCGTCGATGAAGTCGGCCTGGTCGCCCGTAGCCAGCCAGCCGTCGTGTGACAGGGTGCGGGCGGTGTCTTCGGGGCGGTTCCAGTAGCCTTTCATGACGATGTCGCCGCGCACCTGTAGCTCGCGATTTTCGCCAATGCGCACCTCCACCCCCGGCAGTGCGCGTCCGACGCTGTCGGGGCGGTTGTCTTTTAAGGTGTTGACCGACACTACCGGTGAAGTTTCGGTCATGCCGTAGCCCTGCAACACCGGCAGGCCCAAGCCTAAAAAGCACTGGGCAATGGTCGGCGACAGCGGCGCGCCGCCGCTGACGGCCACGCGCACGCGACCGCCAAATTGCGCCATCAAGGGTTTAGCCACCAGCGCCTCCAGCACAAACCAGGGCAGGGCGCTCCACAGTCCAGTGCTGCGCGGGGCTTCGTCTGCTGGTGCTGGCAGGCCGTGGATGGCGCGAAAACGCCGCCAGCCGGCTTCTACCGCCACCTCGAATAATCGGCTTTTAAAGCGCGAAGGCGCCAGGCGCTCTTGCACCTTGGCGTAGACGCGTTCGTAAATACGCGGCACCGACACCAGCACCGTCGGTTGCACGGTTTGAAGGTCTTCAGACAGCAGCGCCACCGAGCGCGCGTAGGCTACGCAACTGCCCGCTGCCATCGGCAGGTAGTAGCCGCCAGTGCGCTCGAAGGTGTGCGACAGCGGCAAAAATGACAAAAAGACATCGCTCGGCAAGGGTTGGATGCGCGCCAGCACTGCCTTGACATCGGCCACCACGTTGCGGTGCGTCAGCACCACGCCCTTGGGCTTGCCGGTAGTACCCGAGGTATAGACGATGGCCGCCATATCGACGGCACACGGTGGTGTGTGCATCAGCGGGCGCTGGCGTGCCTGGGTAAGCCAGTCAGCCAAGGCCAGTACCGGCACTGGTGCGGCCAGATCGGACACCGCGCCCGGCGCGGTGACAAGCACTGCGCGCAACTCGGGCAAGGCAGTCTCCAGCGCCTGGATGCGTTGCCACTGTGCCAGGTCGTCCACCAGCAGCAGCGAGGCTTGGCAGTCGGCCAGGATGTAGGCAATGCTGGCCGGGTTGTCGATGGCGTGCAGTGGCACCGGCACATGGCCCAGCGCCAGTGTGGCTTGGTCGATGGACATGGCGTTCAAGCCATTGGGTAGCAGGATGGCCACCCGTGCGCCACGGGGCAGCGCCATCGTGGCCAGCGCCCGACTCCAGTGCACTACCCGCTCTTGCGTCTGTGCCCAGGTCAGGCTGATCCAGCGCTGACAGCTGGCATCAAAGGCCCGGTAAGCCTCGGCGCCTGGCGTGCGGGCAGCGCGCCAAGCAAGCAATTGGGGCAACGTCTGCACGCTGGCGAGGTCAGTGAGAAGGGTGGTCATGGAGCCATTATTGGCCTGAAAATACCGTCCCCAAGGCGGGCCGTGCCGTGTATGCACCAGTAAAAAATGCAAGCTTTTTGAGTTATTTGAAACAATCATGGCGATCCGCCTAAAATGACCGTTTTTTCTAAGTGGGCACCATATGGTAAAGCGCGTTCAAGTGGGATGGGCAGCAGGACTGCTGGCTCTGTGCATATTCCAGCCCACGCTGGCTGAATCTGCCAAAACACGCGCACCCGTGGACTTGAGCGCACGCCTACTGCAAGCGCAGGCCGATCCCAAACTGGAACAGGCCTTGTTGACAACGGGACGCAAGGTCGCCGCTGTGTGTGCCAACTGCCACGGCGAAGGCGGCAACAGCGTCAAGCCCGACATCCCGAATCTGGCGGGGCAAAACCCGGCCTACCTGCTGGAACAGGTGCGCCAATTTGCCGATGGCCGGCGCCGCGATATGTTCATGGAGGGCATGATCCGCGCCATGAACAGCGACGAAAAGGTCGGCATGGTGCTGTTTTACACCTCCCAGCAGGTGGTGCACACTCCCCTTGCCAACGCTGCGCTGGCGGCCAAAGGGCAGGAATATTTCAACAAGGTGTGCTTTCGTTGCCACGGCACCGACGGACGTGGTAGCGCGCAATTTCCGCGTATCGCTGGCCAGCAGATCAACTACCTCACCCAAACCCTCAAGCGCTACCGCTCGGGTGGCGGCACCCGCGCCGACTCTGTCATGGTCACCCATGCCAAGAGCATGACCGATGCCGACATCCAGGCGGTGGTAGCCTTCGTCTCGTCGATGCAGTAATTCATCAGGCCGCAGCCTCCAGCCCCTGCGCAAAATGCGCCTGCATGGCATGGGCGGTAGCCTGCGCATCGCGCGCCATGATGGCCGCCAAAATAGCGCGGTGCTCCTGCAGTGAATCCTCAATGCGCCCCTGCTTGAGCAGCGAGTTGTGCCGGTTGAGCTTCATCACCTTGCGCAAGTCCGCCACCATCTGGCCGCGCCAGCGGTTGTCGGCCAGTTCCAGCAGCAGCAGATGAAAACGCTCGTTGACGGCAAAAAAGCGCTCGCGTTCTTCACAGGCGCCTTCCAACTCGGCGTGCAAGTCCTGCAGGCTTTGCAATTGCGCCGCACTGGCCTGGGCGGCGACTACCGCAGCAGCATCGCTCTCCAGCAGACTGAGCAAGTGGTACACATCGCGCAGGTCTTTGTCAGACATCTCGGTGACATATGCGCCCCGGCGCACCTTCATCGTGACCAGCCCTTCGGCGGCCAGCACTTTCAAGGCCTCGCGCAGCGGCGTGCGGCTGATGCCAAACTCTTCGGCAATTTTGAGTTCATCAATCCAGCAGCCTGGCTCCAGCGCACGGTTGAAGATGCGCTGGCGCAATTGTTCAGCAACTTCCTGGTACAGGGCACGGGGGGTCAAGGTAACGGCGGACATAGCAGTGAAATGTACCAAACGACTGCGACAAAAACTATAAATTAATAATTACGAATCAGGTAAACTCCGTTCATTGCGCCTGCATGTAACGCTTTGCGACTGCTTTGCGACCTGCATGTCCCTTCATTGCGAACCTTGTGACACCGCCATGACCAGCCCTACTGACTCGAATTTCAAGCCTTCCACCCTTGCCGACTGGGAGCGCGATGCTGCCAAGTCCGCCCCCGGTGGCGATGTCTCCGCCCTGAACTGGACCACTGCCGACGGCATCGTCGTCAAACCGCTCTATACCGCTGCCGACACCGCCGACCTGTCGTACACCGACACGCTGCCCGGTTTTGAGCCCTACCTGCGTGGCCCCCAAGCCACCATGTACGCGGTGCGCCCGTGGACGATTCGCCAATACGCCGGTTTTTCGACCGCCGAAGAATCCAACGCCTTCTATCGCAAAGCACTGGCTGCTGGCGGCCAAGGCGTATCTGTAGCGTTTGACTTGGCCACGCACCGGGGCTACGACTCGGATCACCCGCGCGTCACCGGCGACGTCGGCAAGGCCGGCGTGGCAATTGACTCGGTCGAGGACATGAAAATCTTGTTCGACCAGATTCCGCTGGACAAAGTCTCGGTCTCGATGACCATGAACGGCGCGGTGCTGCCGGTGTTGGCTGGTTACGTCGTCGCTGCCGAAGAGCAGGGCGTGAGCCAAGACAAGCTGTCTGGAACCATTCAGAACGACATTCTGAAAGAGTTCATGGTGCGCAACACCTACATCTATCCGCCCAAGCCGTCGATGAAAATCATTGGCGACATCATTGGCTACACGGCACGCAATATGCCGAAGTTCAACTCGATATCGATCTCGGGTTACCACATGCAAGAAGCCGGCGCCAATCAAGCGCTGGAGCTGGCCTTCACGCTGGCCGACGGCAAGGAATACGTCAAAACCGCCATTGCCTCGGGGTTGGACGTGGACGAATTTGCGCCGCGCCTGTCGTTCTTCTGGGCGATTGGCATGAATTTCTATCTGGAAGTCGCCAAGATGCGCGCCGCGCGCCTGCTGTGGTGCCGCATCATGAAAGGCACCGGCGCTAAGAACCCGAAAAGCCTGATGCTGCGCACCCACTGCCAGACCTCCGGCTGGTCGCTGACCGAGCAAGACCCGTACAACAACATCGTGCGCACCACCATCGAGGCGATGGCGGCGGTGTTTGGCGGCACGCAAAGCCTGCACACCAACGCGCTGGACGAAGCAATTGCGCTGCCGACCGAGTTTTCCTCGCGCATTGCCCGAAATACCCAGCTGATCATCCAAGAAGAGACGCACATCACCAACGTCGTCGATCCGTGGGCGGGCAGCTACATGATGGAAAAGCTGACGCAAGACATGATGGATGCGGCCTGGACCATCATCGAAGAAGTCGAAGCGATGGGCGGCATGACGCAAGCGGTGGACAGCGGCTGGGCCAAGCTGAAAATCGAAGCCGCCGCCGCTGAGAAGCAAGCGCGCATCGACTCGGGCAAAGACGTCATCGTTGGCGTGAACAAATACAAGCTGGCCAAAGAAGACCCGGTTGATATCTTGCAAATTGACAACGTCAAAGTGCGCGACGGCCAGATCACCCGCCTGAACCACATCAAAGCCACCCGCGACGACGCCAAAGTCAAAGCGGCGCTGGCGGCGCTGACGGCTTCGGCTGAAAGCGGCGAAGGCAACCTGCTGGAGCTAAGCATCAACGCCATGCGCCTGCGCGCCACGGTGGGCGAGGTCTCGGACGCGCTGGAAGAAATCTTTGGGCGCCACCGCGCCGACACGCAAAAGGTGACCGGTGTGTACGCTGCGGCTTACGATTCTGCCGAAGGCTGGGACAAACTCAAGGCCGAAATCAACGACTTTGCCGACAAAGCCGGTCGTCGCCCCCGGGTGATGATTGCCAAACTCGGCCAAGACGGCCACGACCGGGGCGCCAAAGTGGTCGCCACGGCCTTTGCCGACCTTGGTTTTGACGTGGACATGGGGCCGCTGTTCCAGACACCCGAAGAATGCGCGCGCCAAGCGATTGAGAACGACGTGCACGCGGTCGGCATCTCGACGCTGGCCGCCGGCCACAAAACGCTGGTTCCGGCCATCATTCAAGCGCTAAAAGACCAAGGCGCCGACGACATCATCGTTTTCGTCGGTGGCGTGATTCCGGCGCAAGACTACGAGCACCTGTACGAATCAGGCGTCAAGGGCATTTATGGCCCCGGCACGCCGATTCCGGCCAGCGCCAAAGACGTGCTGGAGCAAATCCGTAAGGCCTTCTCGGTGTGAGCGCGGCTGTGATGTCCCCCCAGACGTCCACGGTGTCCCCAGTCGATGCGCTGTACCAAGCCCTGCTGCACGGCACCCCGGCGCAACAGCGCCGCGCCGTGGCCAAGTCCATCACGCTGCTGGAATCCACCCGCAACGACCACCGCGCCCAAGGCGACGCACTGCTGACGCAACTGCTGCCGCACACCGGCAAAGCGCTGCGTTTGGGCATCAGCGGCGTGCCGGGGGTTGGCAAATCGACGTTTATTGAAACGCTCGGCCTGCACCTGATTGATAAAGGTCTGCGCGTCGCGGTGTTGGCAATTGACCCGTCCAGCACGGTGTCGGGCGGCTCCATCTTGGGCGACAAAACGCGCATGGAGCATTTGTCGATGCGCGAAGAGGCCTATATCCGCCCCAGCCCTAGCAGCGGCACGCTCGGCGGCGTGGCTGAAAAAACCCGCGAAGCCATGCTGGTCTGCGAAGCGGCGGGCTACGACGTGGTGATTGTCGAAACCGTCGGTGTCGGCCAGTCGGAGACCACGGTGTGGGGCATGACCGATATGTTCGTGCTCTTGCAACTGCCCAACGCCGGCGACGAATTGCAGGCGATTAAAAAAGGCGTGATGGAGATTGCCGACTTGGTGGTCATCAACAAGGCCGACATTGATCCGCACGCCGCCACGCGCGCGCAGGCGCAAATCACCTCGTCGCTGCGCTTGCTCGGCCTGCACGGCACGGCGGGTAACGAGCGCCACGACAGCAGCTTTTGGCAACCCAAAGTGCTGCAAATCAGTGCCTTGGAGCGCACCGGCGTTGATGATTTTTGGGCCGCGGTGAGCGAATTCAACAGCCTGCAAACCGCCAACGGCAAACGCGATAAACGCCGCCAGCAGCAAAACATGGCGTGGATGTGGCAGCGCATCGAGGCCGGTTTGAAGCAAGCCTTCCACCAAGACGCACGCGTGCAAGCGCTGTTGCCCAGCGTGCTGGCCGATGTATCCGCCGGACGCATTGCCGCATCGACTGCAGCACGAAATATGCTTGCAACCCATATGGGACAAGCGCAAGTAGCTATTTAATCAATAGCAAAATAACCAATTCAACGAGGACGAACTATGCAAAGCATCCTGGAACAACTGGAGAAAAAGCGTGCCTTGGCGCGCTTGGGCGGTGGCCAAAAGCGTATCGACGCGCAACACAGCAAAGGCAAATTGACGGCGCGCGAGCGCATTGAGCTGCTGCTGGACGACGGCACCTTTGAAGAATGGGACATGTTTGTCGAGCACCGCTGCGCTGACTTCGGCATGCAAGACAACAAAATTCCGGGCGATGGCGTAGTCACGGGCTACGGCATGATCAATGGTCGCCTGGTGTTTGTGTTCAGCCAAGACTTCACGGTGTTTGGCGGTGCGCTGTCCGAAGCCCACGCCGAGAAAATTTGCAAGGTCATGGACCAAGCGATGAAGGTCGGCGCGCCAGTGATTGGCCTGAACGATTCGGGCGGTGCGCGCATTCAAGAGGGCGTGGCCTCTTTGGGCGGTTACGCCGACGTGTTCCAGCGCAACGTCATGGCCAGCGGCGTCGTGCCACAGATCAGCATGATCATGGGACCATCGGCCGGTGGCGCGGTGTATTCGCCCGCCATGACCGACTTCATCTTCATGGTCAAAGACAGCAGTTACATGTTCGTCACCGGCCCCGAAGTGGTCAAAACCGTGACGCACGAAGAAGTCACCGCGGAAGAGCTGGGCGGCGCCATCACCCACACCACCAAGAGCGGCGTGGCCGACCTGGCGTTTGACAACGACGTCGAAGCCCTGCTGATGCTGCGCCGCCTGTACAACTACCTGCCGCTGTCAAACCGCGAAAAACCACCGGTGCGCCCGAGCCACGATCCGGTCGATCGTGCCGATTACTCGCTGGACACGCTGATCCCCGACAACCCGAACCAGCCCTACGACATGAAGGAGCTGATCACCAAGACCACCGACGACGGTGATTTCTTCGAGTTGCAGCCTGATTACGCCAAAAACATCATCATCGGCTTTGGTCGCATGGAAGGCCAGACAGTCGGCATCGTCGCCAACCAGCCGTTGGTGTTGGCCGGTTGCCTGGACATCAAGTCGAGCATCAAGGCAGCGCGCTTTGTGCGTTTTTGCGATGCCTTCAACATCCCGGTGGTGACGTTTGTCGATGTGCCCGGCTTCATGCCTGGCACCAGCCAGGAGTACGGCGGCATCATCAAGCACGGCGCTAAGCTACTGTACGCGTATGCCGAGTGCACCGTCCCCAAGATCACCATCATTACGCGCAAGGCCTACGGCGGCGCTTATGACGTGATGAGCTCCAAGCACCTGCGCGGCGACGTGAACTTGGCTTGGCCCGACGCTGAAATTGCCGTGATGGGCGCCAAGGGCGCGGTGGAAATCATCTTCCGCGAAGACAAAAACGACCCGGTCAAGCTGGCCGCACGCGAAGCCGAATACAAAGAGCGTTTTGCCAACCCGTTTGTCGCCGGCGCGCGTGGCTTTATCGACGACGTTATCCTGCCGCACGAAACCCGCAAGCGCATCTGCCGCTCGCTGGTGATGCTCAAGGACAAGAAACTAGAAAACCCCTGGCGCAAGCACGGCAACATCCCGCTGTAATCGTCCAAGGAGCACAAGAACATGTTTACCAAAATCCTGATTGCCAACCGTGGCGAGATCGCCTGCCGCGTCATTGCCACCGCCAAAAAAATGGGCATCGCCACCGTGGCGGTGTATTCCGACGCCGACAAAGAAGCGCGCCATGTGCTGCTGGCCGACGAGGCGGTGCGCATTGGCACCGCGCCCAGCCGCGACAGCTACTTGCTGGCCGACAAAATCATTGCCGCCGCCAAACAAACCGGCGCGCAAGCGATTCACCCCGGCTACGGCTTCTTGTCGGAAAACGAGGCTTTTGCCCGCCGCTGCGAAGAGGAGGGCATTGCCTTCATCGGCCCTAAGGCGCATTCGATTGCTGCCATGGGCGACAAAATCGCTTCAAAAAAGCTGGCGCTGGCGGCCCAAGTCAACACCATCCCCGGCTACAACGATGCGATTGCCGGCCCCGAGCAGGCGGTTGAAATCGCCAAAGGTATTGGCTACCCGGTGATGATCAAGGCCAGCGCTGGCGGTGGCGGCAAGGGTTTGCGTGTCGCGTTCAACGACAAAGAGGCATTTGAAGGCTTTACCGCCTGCCAAAACGAAGCCCGCAACAGCTTTGGCGACGACCGCATCTTTATTGAGAAGTTTGTCCAAGAGCCGCGCCACATCGAAATCCAAGTGCTGGGCGATAGCCACGGCAATGTGATTTATTTGAACGAGCGCGAGTGCTCGATCCAGCGCCGCCACCAAAAGGTGATTGAAGAGGCACCAAGCCCGTTCATCAGCGACGCCACGCGCAAAGCCATGGGCGAGCAAGCAGTGCAACTGGCCAAAGCGGTGAAATACCAAAGCGCCGGCACGGTCGAGTTTGTCGTCGGCAAAGACCAAGACTTCTACTTCTTGGAGATGAACACTCGCCTGCAAGTCGAGCACCCGGTCACCGAGTGCATCACCGGCCTCGATTTGGTCGAGCTGATGATCCGCGTCGCTGCCGGCGAAGAACTGCCGCTGGCGCAAGAGGATGTGAAGCGCGAAGGCTGGGCGATGGAGTGCCGCATCAACGCCGAAGACCCGTTTCGCAGCTTCTTGCCATCGACGGGCCGTCTGGTGCGCTTTCAGCCGCCAGAGGAGTCGATGTTCCAAGCCGATCCGAGCAAAAAGTATGGCGTGCGCGTCGATACCGGCGTGTACGAGGGCGGTGAAATTCCGATGCACTACGACTCGATGATCGCCAAGCTCATCGTCCACGGCACCGACCGCAACGACGCCATCACCAAGATGCGCGCGGCGCTGAATGGCTTTGTGATTCGCGGTATCAGCACCAATATCCCGTTCCAAGCGGCGCTGCTGGCACATCCGAAATTTGTCTCGGGCGACTTCAACACCGGCTTTATCGCCGAGAACTACGCCCACGGTTTTGCTGCGGAAGACGTACCGCACGAAGACCCGTTGTTCATGGTGGCGTTGGCCGCCTACATGAACCGCCGCTACCGCGCCCGCGCTTCAGGCATCAGCGGACAGTTGTCGGGCCACGAAGTGCGTGTCGGCGAACAATATGTCGTTGTCACGCTGGGCCACGAAGGCCAGAACACGCAGCAAGAAGTCTCGGTGACGGACTTTGCGGTGGAGGGCGCATTGCTGTCTAGCTCCGTGCTGGTCGGCGGTAAGTGCTACCAAATCAGCAGCACCGCCACCTTGGGCCAGATTCGCGTACAGGGCCAGTGCAACGGCATGGGCTTTACCGCGCAAATTGAGCGCGGCGCCAACAAGAACCCGCTGGCGCTGCGCGTGGCGCACAACGGCACGCAAATCGAAGCCATGGTGCTGTCGCCCCTGGGCGCGCGCTTGTACCAGCTGATGCCGTACAAGGCACCGCCGGACATGTCCAAATTCTTGCTCTCGCCCATGCCCGGCCTGCTGGTCGATGTGGCAGTGCAAGAAGGCCAGACGGTGCAAGCCGGTGAAAAACTGGCCGTCATCGAAGCCATGAAAATGGAAAACGTGCTGCTGGCGTCGCAAAACGGCGTGGTCGGCAAAATCGTCGCTGGCAAGGGTGAGTCGCTGGCAGTAGACCAGGTAATCATGGAATTTGTGTAATTCCGGCCTAGGATCAGCAAAAAGGGGCTTCGTGCCCCTTTTTTAAGTCTTTTCAGCCTCTAGCCCTTTAGATACATGCGCTAATAGCTATTAAAATAGGAGCAATATTCCATATGACCAACAGCACCCGTCCTTTCAAAGTCCTCGGCATCCAGCAAATTGCCATTGGCGGCACCGATAAAAACCGCATGAAAGCCCTGTGGGTGGACATGCTGGGCCTGACGCAAACCGGCACCTTCCAGAGCGAACGCGAGAACGTCGATGAAGACATCCTGGCGATGGGGCAGGGTGCCTACAAGGTCGAAGTGGACCTGATGCAGCCGATGGACATCGATAAAAAGCCCGCCGTCCACACCACGCCGTTGAACCACATCGGCCTGTGGATTGACGACCTGCCCGTCGCCGTCGAATGGCTGACCGCGCAAGGCGTGCGCTTTGCTCCCGGTGGCATCCGCAAGGGCGCAGCCGGTTACGACATCACTTTTCTGCACCCCAAAAGCAACGAGCAATTCCCGATTGCCGGCGAAGGTGTGCTGATTGAGCTGGTGCAAGCCCCGGCGGACGTGATCGCTGCGCTGGGGTGAACGCTGGTTTAGATGCTGTCCTCGACCGCCGCCATCTGTTGATTTACCTGGCGGCTGGCTGGAGCGGCTTTTTCGTCATGGGCATCGAGCTGCTGGGCGGACGGTTGCTAGCGCCGTTTTTTGGCAACAGCATTTTTGTCTGGGGCGGGGTAATTGCGGTGTTCATGGCCTGCCTGTCGGTGGGCTATTTGCTCGGCGGGCGCTTTTCGCTGCACCAGCCGTCGTTAGCGCGCTTGGGCCTGTTGCTGCTGGGCGAGGCGCTGCTGGCGCTGCCGATCATTGGCATCGGCGATGTGGTGCTGGAAGCCTTGTCGGACGCCGTGCCCGATCCGCGTTACGGCTCGCTGTTGGGTTCACTGCTGCTGTTTGGCGCGCCCACCGTGCTGTCGGGGATGATTTCGCCGTATGCCGTGCGCTTACTGGTGTCGGCGCTGAGCAGCTCGGGCATGTCAGCGGGTCGGTTGTATTTCGTCTCAACGCTGGGCTCGGCCACCGGCACCTTGCTGACCTCGTTTTATCTGGTGCTATACCTCGAAATCCACACCATTTTGCTGTGCCTGATGGCGATGTCAGCGCTGGTCGGGCTGAGCTTGATCGTGCTGGATCGCCTCCATCCCGCACACAGCAAGGTGCCCGCGTGAAGCGTTGGGGCACAGGCTGGCTGGCGCTGCTGGCCTGCACCGCCGCGCTGGCGCAGAGCGAAAAATTTGCCCTGCCCGACACCATCTACCAAGAAAAATCGCTCTATCGCAACATTTTGGTGGTCGATGGCGAGGGCTACCGCTGCATGAAATTTGGCCGCTTCCATGCCCGCCAAACCTGCATCCGCATCGGCCAGCCGCACCAGCTGGTGCTGAATTACACCAAAGGGCTTTTCAGCGCGCTGTATCTGGCCGCACCGCCCAAGCGGGTGCTGATTTTGGGCTTAGGCGGCGGCGTGATGCCGATGGCTCTGCGGGCGATTGATGCACAGATGCACATCGACACAGTGGAGCTAGATCCCGCCGTGCTCAAGGTGGCGCGTTCCCACTTTGGTTACCGCGAAGACGTACGCCTGCACAGCCATGTCGCTGATGCGCGCGTATTTGTGCGCCAGCAGCGCCGCGCCAAAGCGACGTATGACTTGGTGCTGATCGACGCCTTTGACAAGGACTACATCCCCGAGCACCTGCTGACGCGCGAATTTTTGCAACAGGTGCAGTCGCTGCTGACGCCGCAGGGCGTGCTGACGGCCAACACCTTTGCGACGGGAAAATTGGCGCAGCACGAGGCTGCTACTTATCAGGCGGTGTTTGGGCGGCTGTACCAAGTCGATATGGACGGCGGCAACCGCATTCTGCTGGCCGGGCGCAACGCGCTTCCGCCGCTGGCCGAGGTGCAGCGCAATGCAGTGCAGTGGGATGCCAAGCTGGCGCTGCTGGGGCTGTCATCGACGCAGTTGCTGCCACGTTTTCAGGAACAGCCGAAGGCGATTGGGGTGCGGGTGTTGACCGATCAGTACTCGCCGTCCAACCTGTTACTGCGTTGATAAAAAAGCTTATAAGCTGGCGTGATTTGCTACCTGTTAAATCGAAAAAAGCTTATTTTATAAAACAAAATAACCTATCTACACCACACATGCATCACTGATGCATGGCGCTATTTGCTCCTTTTGAGACGCAGCTTTGAACGAAAGAATTTGTATGCATACCGCCACCAATCAAGCCGTCCAATGGCACCACCCCACCGCACCGATTGCGCCCGCCGCTGGCACGTGGAGCATCGAGGCAATTCAAGCGCTGCTGGACAAACCGCTGCTGGATTTGCTGTTCCAAGCGCAAACCGTCCACCGCGCCCATTGGCCAGAAGGCGACATCGAGCTGGCGACGCTGCTGTCGGTCAAAACCGGCGGCTGCCCAGAAAACTGCGGCTATTGCCCGCAGTCCGCCGAGTTTGAAACAGGGGTGAAGGCGGAAAAAATGCTCGCCGTGGATGAAGTGGTGCGCGCCGCGCAAGCCGCCAAAGACGCCGGCGCGACGCGCTTTTGCATGGGCGCGGCATGGCGCGCACCGAAAGACCGTGATATTGAAAAAATGTCTGAGATGGTGTCCGCTGTCAAAGGCCTGGGGATGCAAACCTGCGCCACGCTGGGCATGTTGGCCTCGCACCAGGCGCTGGCACTCAAAGACGCCGGGCTGGATTACTACAACCACAACCTCGACACCGCGCCCGAGTACTACACCGACGTGGTCAGCACCCGCGCCTACCAAGACCGACTCGACACGCTGCAACACGTGCGCGCGGCGGGGATTAGCGTGTGCTGCGGCGGCATTATTGGCATGGGCGAAGCGCCCGTGCACCGCGCGGGGCTGATTGCGCAGTTGGCCAACCTCAATCCGTATCCGGAATCGGTGCCGATCAACAGCCTGGTGCGCGTGCCCGGCACGCCGCTGGCTGACAGTGAGCCGGTCGATCCGTTTGACTTTATCCGCGTGATTGCTGTCGCCCGCATCGCCATGCCCACGGCGCGCGTGCGTTTGTCGGCGGGCCGCCAGCAAATGGGCGAAGCGGTGCAGGCGCTGTGCTTCATGGCCGGTGCCAATTCGATTTTTTATGGTGACAAATTGCTGGTGACGGGTAACCCAGACGTGCAAGCCGACGTGCAGTTGCTGCGCAAACTGGGTCTGCCGGGACACCAAGTGGCGCAAACCAGTAACGCGCCAGCGCTGAAGCAGGGCGCTAGGTAGTGTGGTTACGGCGCCTTAGAGGGCAGTTGCACGTAAATAAACTCCCCATACATCAAAAACACCTGCCGCAGCAGGTGTTTTTGATAGCTTAAAGCGCAAGCGCTACAAGGGTTGCATAGCGTTTTGACTACTTTTTCATAGGGCAAGTGTTCATGCCCAGCAGCGTGTAAGCCGGGCAGAAACTAAACACGCTGGTGGCCAAAGGAATCACGCCCAGCCAACCCCACCAACCGACCGTACCGGTAGCGGCCAAGCCAATCAGCACCAAACCTACGACGGCGCGCAAGCTGCGGTCCACCGTTCCAACATTGACTTTCATTTCAGGACCTTTTTTTGATAAGCAGATTCCCCGTGGGGAAGGAATGTTCAGCAACCGGGCTGGATACCGATTTTGCGCAACATGGTTTCCAACAAACACCATTGGGTCAAGCCGCTTTGCAGCAGATTGACGCCAACAAAGGCGGTGAACGCCAAAAACCATGCGCTGACGAACACCGGACTGCCTGGAATGCCCAGGGCCAGCGACAGAAGAATGAAAATGCCAGCCAATAGCCGTACCAATTGCCAAGAGCTCATGGGCCAATCCTTTGCAAACAGGGGTGATCGAAAAACAAATGCATTATTTAGCCAATCAGCTAATTAGTCAATGAAGGTATCATTGCGTACCGTGCCCAGTCGCTATATCCATGCGAAACGCCGGAACAATTGCTCACAAGGACAATGAAGGCATGAAAAATTTACCCCCTGAGGCGCTGCAACAGGTCGCCGCGTATTTCCAGACATTGGCCGAGCCAACGCGGCTGCGCATTCTGAATTTTCTGCGCCAGGGCGAGCACAACGTCGGCGAACTGGCGCAGCTGTGCGGCTTTACGGCGGCCAATATCTCGCGCCACCTGTCGTTGATGACGCAGCACGGCTTTGTCGCCCGCGAGAGCCGGGGCACCAGCGTGTATTACCGCATCGCCGATCCGACGGTATATGCCTTGTGTGACTTGGTGTGCGACAACATCGCCAAACAGTTTGAGCGCACCGCAGAAAGCCGCCAGGCGCTTTTCAGCAGCGTGCAATAAATAGAGGGCAGGGCAGCTCTGTAGGTTGGGTTAGCCCAGATGGCGTAACCCGACAACGGCAACAACACTCAAGCGTCGTCGTCCAGCAGGCGTGCGCCCTTGTTCAAAATGGCCGCTTCGGCCCGAAAGTAGCCCATCACTGCCGGGATGCTTTGGTGGCCCGTCAGGGCCATGGTGTCGGCTAGTGAGACGTTTTGCCGCCCGGCCTCGGTGACAAACCCTGAGCGCAGCGAATGCGCTGAAAAATCCCCATCGACACCCGCCAGTGCAGAGCGCGTCTGCACGATGGTGCGCACGGCCGCGGGCGACATGGCCCCGCCCAGGTGCCCGCCCTTCAAAATGCGCCGAAAAATCAACCCATCGATGATGCCGCTGGCATCAAGCCAGTTCTTCAACGCCTGTCCGGCAGCGCCCAGCACTGGTTTGTGGTTTTCTGGCCGGTCCGTGCCGGACTGGTTGGCCTTGGAATGCACCAGGGTGTAGAGGTATTCGGCCTCGCCAATGCGCCGTAAGGCCTGCATATCGGCCGCTGCCACTTCTGAGCGCCGCCGGCCGCCGCTGGCCCAGGCAAATAACAGTAAAGCCCGATCGCGCTTGCCGCGCAGCGTGTCATCACACGTCTCCAGCAGCGCCTGGAACGGGTCTTTGGTCAGCGCCGCTTTTTTGCGCGGCAAGGCGCCGCGCTTGGCATAGGCCTTGCGCGTGCGCGACAACAGTTCGCGCACTTGTGCATCTTGGCAAGGGTTGGCCAGCTGGCGCAGTTGGTGCGCTTTGGACATCACCGAAATCCGGTGCACCAGCGTGTTGTGCGCCATCGGCCCAAGCTTGCCTTTGTAGCCGCCGGCCACCAAGGCCTGATCCACCTCTTTAGGCAACTCGAACGCCAGCCCCTGCGGCGTCATGCGCTGCGCGTGATCCACCACGAACTGCAGCACACAGGTGACCGGCAAAGGCAGCTGGATGCCGCCGCCATAACGCAGGCCATACCAGGCAGCCCAGTAACGCAACGCCGTGCGGTAGCTGACCAAGGTGTTTTGTGATTCACCATCGCGCATCAACTCGCTCACAGCATCGCGCGTGATGTCGCTCAGCGTGGCGGGCTGCAATACCGGGACGGCAGAGAGGGGAAGAAGCATAGGCGTAGTCATTTCAGCATTCTAGAGATAGATTTATAATTTTTCATACATAATACATATTTTGTATTACAAATGTAGAAAATACATCGCGATAACCTTCCCTTATCGATACTAAATAAACGGGTCTGAATCATGCAGCACACTTACCGCAGTCCCCGAGGAATCCAGTACATAGATGTTGCCCAGGCCGCTGATGCCTTGCTGCAAGAAGGCGCGCGGCCCACCATCGAGCGCATTCGGCTGCGTTTGGGCCGTGGCTCGCCCAATACCGTCAGTCCCATGCTGGAACAATGGTTTGGTGGCTTAGGCCAGCGTTTGGGCGGCGCAGGCACAACGTCTTCAGACAGCGCCGTGCCCGAGGCCGTCATGCAAGCGGCGCAGGCGCTGTGGGTCGCCGCCAGCAGCGCCGCTGAGGCCGACGCAGCGCAGGCTTGGGCCGCACGGAAAACCCAGCAAGACGCCACCGCGCAAGAACTGGAAAACGCCCGCGTGCAGCTGCACGCGCGTGAACTGGCTTTGCATGAGCGTGCACAGGCCATGGAAACCGCGCTGGCGCTGTCCACCCAGCAGCTGCGCGAAAGCAACGAGCGCACCAAAGCGCAGCAAGACACCTTGGTGCAGCGCGAGCAGGAATTGCGCGATCTGCGCAGCGCCGCCCAGCGCAGCAGCGAGCGCTTGGCCGCGCTGCAACAGCAACTGGAACAGGTGCAAGCACAAGCGCGCGACGAGCGCAGCACCATCGAAACGCGGCATGTGGCGAACGAACGGCGCTGGCTGGAAGAAGTCGATCGCGCCCGCCAGGAGGCACGTAAATCAGCGCTGCTAGCGCAAGAAGAAGCGAAAAAAAACGCGCTTTTGCAGATCCAGGCTGACATGGCTGGCGCCGCCGCTGCCACCGCTTTGCAAACCACCCGCAGCGCCCACGCCGAGCAATTGCAAGCCGTACGTCAAGAACTGGCCAGCGCCCAAGGTCAAGCCGCTCAGGCCCAAGTGTTGTTGTCAGACTTGCAAGCCCAAACCGCTCTGGCGCGGCCTGCGCCTCCCCCAGCACGGCCGGTCAGGGCCATGGGTGGCGTGGGACGGGCACCACTGCGCCGCAAATTGGCCAGACCGCGGCCGTAGTCGCCGATGCAGCTGAATATGTTACAGAACGTGCTATAGAATCCGCAGCGTCAGATAGTTTTGCTTGTGCCGCGTGACGGCTGAGAGGGACACCCAGATCGCACCAAGGCCCAAGCCGTATTTGTCACCCCGATTGACCGGATCGGATGCGGAGAGTGCGCCAGCCATCGGCTTACAGGCTCTTTGCGTCTACAGGATGCTTTGATGCCACTGTCTTTTATTTTTTTCAAACACCCGTCGGCCTTATGGTTGGCTTGGCTGCTGGCGGCTTTCAGCGCGGCTGCTGCCGCAGAATCTCCTCCCGCTGCCGCGTTGAGCGCGGCGCAAATACAAGACGTCTCCTTGCTGGCGGGCACTTGCGCCAACTGCCATGGGCCGGATGGCCAAGCACCCGGTGGCAGCGCCATTCGCAGCCTGCGTGGTCAAAGCGCCAATCACCTACAGCAGCGCCTGCTGGCTTTCAAGGCCGGCACTGTGGCGGACGCCACCGTGATGACCCGGCTGATGAAGGGCTACGACGCAGCCCACATCGAGGCCTTGGCCCAGTGGTTTGGCAGCAAGGAGGCCAAATGACACACTCCACACTGTTTTCCCGGCGCACCCTGCTCGGCAGCGCCATCACCGGTGCCGCCACACTGGCGCTGCCTTCGTTTGTTCACGCCCAAGCCGGCCGCGCCCATGTGGTGGTGGTCGGCGGCGGCTTTGGTGGTGCCACTGCTGCGCGCTACCTGCGCCAGCGCGCCCCTCAGGTGCGTGTAACGCTCATCGAACCGGCGGAGCGCTTTATCACCTGCCCCTTTTCCAACCTGTACTTGGCTGGCCTGCGCAGCTGGGACAGCCTCGGCCACGGTTATGACGGCCTGCGCCAAGCGGGGGTGGACGTGGTACACGCCCGTGCTGACGACGTAGACACCGCCGCGCGCACGCTGCGCCTGTCGAGCGGCCAGACTTTGCACTACGATCGCTTGGTGCTTTCGCCCGGCGTGGACATGCGCTGGAACGCTATCGAGGGCTACGGCGAAGCGGCAGCGCAAACAGCCCCGCACGCTTGGAAGGCGGGTGCCCAAACCCAACTGCTGCGCCAGCAGATGCACGCGATGGCCGACGGTGGCTGCTTCGTGATGGTGATTCCCGACAACCCCTTTCGTTGCCCGCCCGGGCCCTATGAGCGCGCCGCCATGGTCGCCCACTACTTTCAGCGGCACAAACCGCGCAGCAAAATTCTGTTGCTCGACGCCAAAGACAACTTCTCCAAGCAAGGCCTGTTCCTGCAAGCCTTCAAGATGCTGTATGGCGACATGATCGAATGGGTCAAACAGTCCGATGACGGGCAGGTGCTGCGCGTGGATGCCAAGGCACTGGAAGTCGAAACCGTCTTTGGCACGCGCCACAAAGCGGCGGTGCTCAATGTCATTCCGCCGCAAAAGGCGGGCTTCATTGCCGAGCGCGCGGGTGTCACGGACGCCAGCGGCTGGGTGCCGGTGAAGGCCGAGAGCTTTGAATCGCGCCAGATAGCGGGCGTCTATGTGCTGGGCGACGCCACCATCGCCGCTCCCATGCCCAAGTCTGGCTTTGCGGCCAACACCCAAGGCAAGGTGGCCGCTGCCGCGATTGCGGCCGAGCTGACCGGCCAGCCTGCGCCTGTGGCCGCTTATGCCAACACCTGCTACAGCCTGATCGGCCCCGACCACGGCATCTCGGTGGCCGGCGTCTATCGCGCGCAGGCCGGAAAATTGACCGAAGTGCCAGACTCCGGCGGCGTCAGCCCGCTGGAGGGCAACGCGGCTTTTCGCGCGGCCGAGGCCCGCTACGGCGCAGCTTGGTATGCGGCCATCAGCGCCGACATCTGGGATCGTTGATCCACACCGCAGCTTCAAACATTAACCAAGAGAGCCTTATCCATGCAACGTCGCAATTTTCTGCTCAGTCCATCGGCGCTGGCGCTGGGCACAGTCGCCAGCAGCCTCGCACCCTCGCTGGCGCTGGCCGCCCCGGCCATCATCACGCCGCAATCGCGCATCCTGCCGCGCCAAGGCAAGGGCCCGCGCATCGTGATCTGCGGCGGTGGCTGGGGTGGCATGACCGCCGCGCGCTACCTGCGCGATCTGATTCCCCACTCCGATGTAGTGCTGCTGGAGCGCAACCCGACCTTCTGGTCTGGCCCCATGAGCAACAAGTGGCTGTTCGACATCGTTGGCACCGACTTCGTCAACCGTGACATGCTGCGCCCGGCCAATACCTATGGCTACCAACTGCTGCAAACCGAAGTCACGGGGTTTGAGCGCGATAAAAAGCTGGTGCACACCGCTCACGGGCTGATCGAGTACGACTTTTTGATTCTGTCAGGCGGTATTCGCAACGACTACGAAGCTTGGTTTGGCAATGACCAGCGTGCCATCGACTACACCCGCAAGCACTTCCCTAATGCCTACATCCCCAACCAAGAGATGTTTGCGCTTAAGCAAAAAGTCAAAGACTTCAAGGGCGGCACGCTGGTGATGACGCTGCCCCCGCCGCCCCACCGTTGCCCGCCCTCACCGTACGAGCGCGCCTGCCTGATTGCCGGGCATATCAAGAAGAACAAAATCCCCGGAAAAATCCTGATTCTTGACCCCAAACCAAAAATTGGCCCTATCGGTGTCGGCTACAAGCAGGCGTTTGAAGAGCTGTACCCAGACATCATCACCCACGTGCCGAATGCGCGCGTGCAAGAGGTCGATCCCTTCAACAAGCGCATCAAGACGACGGCGGGCGAGTTTAAATTTGACGATGCCATCCTGATGCCGCCCCACCAAGCGGCCGAAATGGTCTGGCACGCCGACCTGATCGGCAAGGATGCCACCGGCAAACCCACCGGCTGGGCCGACATGCACCCGCGCCTGTTCCATGCCCACAGCGACGACCGCGTGTACTTTGTCGGCGACTTGATGGGCGCCATCTCCGACCAGTTTGGCCACTACCCCAAGAGCGCCCACGTGGCCAACTACATCGGCAAGATCGTGGCCAAGAACATCGCCCAGCGCGTCTCCGGCAAGGAAGTGACGCCCCTCTTGCCCGACAACCTTTGCTTCATGATGGTCAACGCCGAGCCACAGGAAGAAATCTCGGTCAAATTCGAGTACGAGGTCGATCCCACCGACAAGGTCATCCAAACCCAGATCGACATGGACGTGCGCACGCACGATATGGTCAAAGAAGACTTTGGCTGGATCCACAGCAAATTCAGCGACTTTCTGGCCATCTGACCCATGCACAGACCTATTCAGCCTCCCTCCTCCCCGCTGACACGGCGCGCGTTGGTTGCGGGCGCAGCGGTGGCCGGTGCCGCACTGGCCCTGCCCAGCGCGGCATGGGCGCAGGCCAGCCCCGCAGCCGCAGCCGAGCCCATTTCAGCCCATCTGTCCAATCCGCTGGCGCCCAACCCAGTGGAGTTTCAACAGCAAATCGCCCAGTTCACCGGCCAAGCCACACCGCAGGCGCAAGGACTGCTGCTAGAGGTTGCGGTGCTGGCCGACAACCCCAGCGCGGTGCCCATCAAAGTCAAGGTCACCTTGCCGATCACGGACGACGACTGGTGCGAAGAAATCATCGTGCTGGCCGATCTGAACCCCTCGCCCTTAGCCTGCCGCCTGCAGTTCACTGCAGCGGCTGGCACCGCTGAAGCGGCGGTGCGCGTGCGCCTGTCCCAGACGCAAACCATCCACGCCCTGGCGCGCATGAAAAGCGGCAAGGTGCTGGCGGCCCAACAGAGCGTGACCGTGGCCGCCAGCGGCTGCGGCATGTGAGCTTAGGAATACGCGATGCAAAAACCACCCCGTATCTGGGTCAGTAACGCCACACCCGCCAAACATGAGGTGCTGCGCGTGCGCGCGCAGATGGAGCACACCATGGAAAGCGGCCTGCGCCAGGATGCAGAGGGCAAGCTGCGCCCACGCAACATCGTCACCCGCTTCGAAGCGCGGTTGGGCAACACTTTGCTGTTCAGCTGGGAGCCGGGCATCTCCGTCTCGCAAAATCCCTATATCGAATTCACCTTCTTGGCGCGCGAAAGTGGCGTGCTACACCTGCACTGGAAGGACGATACGGGCCAGATGCTGAGCACACAAAAGACCATCACCGTGGGTTGAAACCTAGCTTCCTTCAGCAAACTTGCGCGGCACCACGACCTGCCTGGTGTTTGATCTGCCGGCACAATCGCGGCCATGAGACTCCTACACACCATGCTGCGCGTTGGCAACCTTCAACGCTCGATTGATTTCTATACCCAGGTGCTGGGCATGACGCTGCTGCGCCAATCCGAAAACCCCGAGTACCAATACTCGCTGGCGTTTTTGGGCTTTGGCAGCGGTAACCCCGGCCAAGCAGAAATTGAGCTGACCTATAACTGGGGCACCGAGAGCTATGACCACGGCAACGCCTACGGCCATATCGCTCTGGGTGTGCCGGATGCTTACGCTGCCTGCGAAAAAATCAAAGCCGCTGGTGGCAACGTCACACGCGAGGCTGGGCCGGTCATGGGCGGCAGCACGGTGATTGCGTTTGTGACCGATCCGGATGGCTACAAGATCGAACTGATCCAGCGGGCCGAAAGCGATGCTGGTAGCGGCCTGCGCTGAGCCACAACTAAAGCTATATTTTTGATAGCTGCTAGCGCTTATCCAGTAAGCATTAAAGGCCTTTTTACTGATATTTATTGCAGACCCACAGCGGCACGTGCCAGTGCCGTGATACGCGCCCAGTCACCCTGATCTAGCGCGTCCTGCGACACCAGCCACGAACCGCCGACGCAGGCGACGTTGCGCAGCGCTAAAAAATCGGGCGCATTGCCGGCATGAATGCCGCCAGTGGGGCAAAACAGCACGTCACCAAACGGGCCTTGCCAGGCTTGCAGCATAGCCAAACCGCCGGCTTGCAAGGCGGGGAAAAATTTTAGTACCTGCAGTCCCTCTGCTTGCGCTTGCATGATTTCGCTGGCTGTCGCTACGCCGGGCAGCAGCGGCAGTTGTACATCACGGCTGGCCTGGGCGACGGCGGCGGTCAGTCCGGGGCTGACCAGAAAGCGCGCCCCCGCCGCACTGGCGCTGCGCGCGTCGCTGGCGCTGCGCACGGTGCCGGCGCCGACCACGGCACCGGGGACGTCGCGGGCTATCGCTTCTATGCAGGCCAGGGCGGCTGGGGAGCGCAGTGTCACTTCCAACATACGAATGCCACCCGCCAGAAGCGCGCGTGCCATCGGCGCTGCGTGCTCCACTTTGTGCAGCACGATGACCGGAATGACGGGTGCGTCGCGCACCACATCGAGGGCGCTCAAGGGTGTGTTCAGAGCCATGTGCAGGCGCCCTCCTCGGCGCTCAGTGCGTTGCGGCGCATTCCGGTAAAAAGTTCGCGGCCCAGCCCTACGCTGTTGGACAGAGCCAAGTCGGCGGGAAAGGGGTCGGTCGGGCGTGCTGCCCAAGTGGCAGTCTCTACCAGCGCTTCTAGCTGGCCGGTGTTGGCATCTATGCGCACCAAGTCGCCGTCGCGCAGTTTGGCCAGCGGGCCGCCCATGGCAGCTTCGGGCGAGACATGGATGGCGGCAGGCACTTTGCCCGAGGCGCCGCTCATGCGCCCATCGGTCACCAACGCCACGCGGTAGCCCTTCCCTTGCAACACGGCCAGCGGCGGCGTGAGTTTGTGCAGTTCGGGCATTCCGTTGGCATGTGGGCCTTGCCAGCGCACCACGCAGATCAGGCCGTGGCTGGGATGGTCAGCACACAGGCGCTCCAGTTCGCCAGAGTCAAAGGCAGCCAATAAGGCGTCTTGCGTGTCGAAAATCCGCGCCGGCGCTGCGATGGTGTGGCGGTCGTCAGGCACGGCGGATACTTTGATCACCGCCCTCCCCAAATTGCCTTGCAGCAGTTGCAGGCCGCCGGTGGGGCTGAACGGCGCGGTGACAGGCCGCAAGATGCTGTCGTCACCGCTGGCGCCGCTGTCCTGCCACACCAAACTGCCATGGGGGCTGGCCTGCGGGATACGGGTGAATTCGCGCAGGCCGCCCGGGCGCACCGTTAGCACGTCGGCGTGCATCAGGCCAGCGTCCAGCAGCTCGCGGATCACGTAGCCCGGTCCGCCTGCGGCTTGGAACTGGTTGACGTCAGCGCTGCCGTTGGGGTAGACGCGGGCCAGCAGTGGCACCACGGCCGACAGATCGGCAAAGTCGCTCCAGTCAATGCGGATACCGGCCGAGCGTGCCACCGCCACCCAGTGGATCAGGTGGTTGGTCGAGCCGCCGGTGGCCAACAGGGCCACCATGGCGTTGACGATGGC
This sequence comes from Simplicispira psychrophila DSM 11588, assembly GCF_000688255.1. GTDB lineage: Bacteria > Pseudomonadota > Gammaproteobacteria > Burkholderiales > Burkholderiaceae_C > Simplicispira > Simplicispira psychrophila. Next base: position 306,636 of record NZ_JHYS01000003.1, read on the forward strand.
GCGCTCGTCTACCAGCTGACCGATAGGCGTGAAGTGCTGCGCACGGGTGATGCCCAACGCCGTGCGCGCCGCTTCGCGCGTGAGTTCGGCACGCAGGTTTTCGCCTGGGTTGATGAAAGCCGTGCCCGGCACTTGCAAGCCCATGGCTTCGAGCAGCATCTGGTTGCTATTGGCCGTGCCGTAGAAGGTGCAGGTGCCGGGTGCATGGTAGGCAGCCGATTCAGCCGCCAGCAGCTCGGCGCGGCCAACCAGGCCTTGCGCGGCTTGCTCGCGCACCTGGGCTTTGGCGGGGTTAGAGAGTCCGCTGGTCATCGGCCCAGCCGGCACAAACACCGTGGGCAAATGACCAAAGTGCAGCGCGCCGATCAGCAGCCCGGGCACGATTTTGTCGCACACGCCCAGCAGCAAGGCAGCGTCGAACACATCGTGGCTGAGGGCCACGGCGGTGGCCATGGCGATCACGTCGCGGCTGAACAGGCTCAATTCCATGCCCGGTGTGCCCTGCGTGACGCCGTCGCACATGGCGGGAACGCCACCGGCTACTTGCGCGGTGGCGCCGTGTTTTCGGGCTTCGTCTTTGATCAGGTCAGGGTAATGCTGCAGCGGTGCGTGGGCTGAGAGCACATCGTTGTAGGCCGTGACGATGCCGATATTGGGTGCACGCTCGGCGACGATGCGCAGTTTGTCATTGACCGGCAGACCGGCAAAGGCGTGGGCGACGTTGGCGCAGCCCAGGCGCTGCGCACCGGGTGGGCGTTGCGCCATGGCGTGCAGGCGCTCCAAGTAGGTACTCCGCCTGGGCGCGCTGCGTTCGCGGATGCGCTGCGTCACTGCAGTGATGGCAGCGACGGTGCTGTGAAATGTCATTGGACGCGCCTTTCAAAGCTTGCAATCGAGACGATCATCGTAGCGACCAGTCGGCACCAGTCGTAAAAAACCCGGCACCAGTCGTAAAAAACCCGGCGGCGCCGGGTTGTGTCTGGTGTGTCGTGAATGCTCGGGATCAGTCAGCTGATAGCATCACTTCGACGCGGCGGGCTTCTGGATTGCTGCCGCTGGCTTGCATTTGTTCAGGCTTGTTCAATTCAATTTGTGCTTCGGTCACGCCGAGCGCCATCAAAGCATCGCGCACGGCAAAAGCGCGCTGCTTGGCCAGTTCGGCGTTCATGGCGGCGCCGCCGGTATCGTCATGAAAGCCGGAGATCACGGCTTTTTTGCCTGCCGTCACGCCGGCGACCACATCGGCCAGGGCGTCGTTGGCGCCGGCCGCAATATCGGCTTGGCCCGAGGCAAAGTAGAACTTCACGATACCGTCTTCCACACGTACGCTGGGGCCGTCTTCCACATTGGTCACAATTTCAACCGCCGCAGGCATGTTGGCGGGTGCTGCAATGCTGCTGGCAACTGGCGCAGGGGTGATGCCGCGCTTGTAAACCACCACGCCCACGACGGTGGACAGGATCAGAATAATCAAGGCAAACAAGAAACCCAAGGCAAAACGCTCTTGGCTGTCGTCAGAACTGCTGGAAGACATCTGGAAAACTCCCTCGTAAATAATGGTGGACTAGGAAAAACCCTTAATTGTAGAGTCGTATTGATTTGCCATGAACCCTTTTGCTGCTGCTCCCCGCTGTGACCGTGATCCAGCACCCATGCTCGAACGTGCCCTCGACGAATGGGGTGGTCAGCGTGATTTGTGGATTTTTGGCTATGCCTCACTGATCTGGCGCCCGGATTTTGAATTTACCGAGCGGCGTGACGCACGCGTGCATGGTTGGCACCGGGCGCTGAAGATGTGGAGCCACATCAACCGGGGTACACCGCAATGCCCAGGCCTGGTGTTTGGCATGTTGTCGGGCGGTAGTTGCCGGGGAGTGGTGTTTCGGGTGGTGCAATCCCAGGCACGTACCGTCATGCAGACTCTGTGGCAGCGCGAAATGCCCGTCGGGGTGTACGACCCGCGCTGGCTGCCTTGCCAGACATCGCAAGGCACGGTCAGTGCGCTGGCCTTTACGCTGTCGCGCCACAGCCCGAGCCATACTGGCACGCTGGATGCTGCTACCTATCGGCATATTTTTTGCCACGCCAGCGGACGCTATGGCAGTACGCGCGACTATGCCCACGCGACTTATGAAGGACTGCACGCTGTGGGTATCCATGATCGTGCGCTGGCACGGCTGCTGGCGCTGGCACAAACAGCGCACGGCACAATCGACGCATGACTACCCCCGCCATCCCTGTTATCCCCTCCGCCCTGGCCGACCTGCGCAAGAGCTACGAGCGCGCCGAGCTCAACGAAAGCGCGTCGCACGCCCTGCCCTTGCAGCAATTTGAGCAATGGCTGCAAGAAGCCATCAGCGCGCAAGTGCCCGAGCCCAATGCCATGACCCTGGCCACGGTGGGCAGCGATTTGCGTCCGAGCACACGTGTCGTGCTGATCAAGGACTGCGATGCGCGCGGCATTGTCTGGTACACCAATTACGACAGCCGCAAGGGCCGCGAGCTGGCCGGCAATCCGTTTGCAGCACTGCAATTTCACTGGGTCGAGCTGGAGCGCGTGGTACGTATTGAGGGCGTGGTCGAAAGAGTCAGCGACAGCGAAAGCGACGCTTATTTCAAGAGTCGCCCACTCGATTCACGCATTGGTGCCTGGGCCAGCCCGCAAAGCCAGGTGATTTCCGGGCGCGGTGTGTTGGTGGCAAATGCTGCCAAATATGGCGCACAATTTTTGCTGAACCCGCCCCGCCCGCCGCACTGGGGAGGTTTTCTGCTGCGACCACAGGCTTGGGAGTTTTGGCAAGGACGCAAAAGCCGGCTGCACGATCGGCTGCACTATTGCCAGGACGGCGATGCCTGGGTGCGTGAGCGACTGGCGCCTTGATGCAATTTTCATAGGGTGCAATCGAACGGGATGGGACGAATAGCACGTCCCCCTGTACATTGTTTAACAATGTTGATTGAGCATATTTTAAAAAATTTTATTTATTAAAAACGCATGTAAGTTACATTCAAAGCATGAAGCAAACTCTACCCTCTCCACTGCCGACCGGTCCTCTGTTGTTTCAGCTGTGGCTGACCGAAGAAAGCCGCAAACCGTTCCAGTCCCTCAGTCCCGAGCCCCAGGGCGTCTATGAAAACATCTGGCATGCGTGGCTGGAATGCCTGTCGCCCACCACGCCGGACGATGGCGACTGGCACAACAGTAACGCCAGCGCCCTGCCCGCGCCGCGCCTGTGGCATGAGGCCCAGGGCGAAGATGTAGCGCGGTTTTTGCGCATCCGTCCAGGCCAGCGGGCGGGTCACCAGCCAGATCGCAGCTTGAGCGAAGTGACGCGGCGGCGCTATTGGCGCGTGCTGGACCGCGTCTACACCTTTGCTGTGCAGCAAGGCTGGCTGCAGAGCAACCCGGTGATGCAACTGCGCCTGGCCGAGCGTCCGCGCGCAGTCGATCAGCTAGGCCACTGCCTGCCCCCTGCCCTGTGGACCTTGCTGCCCGCGCATTTTCCGTCGGCAGACAGCTTGCAGGGCGCACGCGACCGGGCGATTTTGTTGCTGTTGTACGAGCTGGCGCTTGCACCAGAGGAGGTACGCGCCTTACAGGACGACAGTCTGTTGGATGCCCAGGGGCAACCTCTCGACGTGCAGTCGGCAGCGGTACCAGTCGCTTTGCAGATTGACGGCGCGCGCAAGGCCCAGCAGCGCCAACTGGCGCTGACGCCTGCTGTGGGCGCTGCATTGGTGCAGTGGCACCAATACCGCCAGGCGCACGACGCCACGCTGTCAGGCCCTCTATTCCACTCACGAAAAGGCGGACCGCTGTCGATTCGGGCGCTGTTCCATGTGGCATCGAAAGTGATCCAGGAAGCCTACGCCGCCCTGCCCGCTACAGCACAGCAATGGCCGCTGCAACGCGTCGGCCCGCAGGTGCTGCGCAATACCGCCATCGTCACTTGGTTGCAGGCCGGTATCCCCGAGGCAGAAGTAGTGCGCCGCATTGGCGTGGAAAGCAGCCGTGCGCTGGGGCACTTGCAGCACAAGTGGGGATCGCACCAAAGCTCGGCTACGACAGCCCGCGCGACACCCACCACAACACCACCGGCACCGTAAGCAGCGCCAGCGCAGTCGATACGGCAATACTGGCGGTGACTTCGTCCTGCGCTACGTCATAGCGCTGGGTGAACAAAAACACGTTCGCTCCCACTGGTAGCGACGCCGCCACGACCATCACCGCCAGCGACAAACCAGACAGTCCCAGCGCCCAGCCGCAAGCGGCCAGTACCAGCGGATGCACGGTATTTTTGAGCAGTGCAATGCGTAATGCGGGCCAAAAGAACGCCCCGACCCGGCCAAAGGCCAGTGTCACACCGACCAGCAGCAGTGCCAGCGGCCCCAGCGCCTGACCCAGCAGTTGCAGCGGCCTGTCCACCACCTCGGGCAGCACCAGCCCAGTCTGCGCAAACGCCAGTCCGACCAGGATGGGCAGCGGCACCGGGTGCAGGATGCCGCTGCGCACGGCCTGCGCCACGGTGCGCAGCAGATGGGGCGGCGCGTGACCACCAGCGCGTGCGCTCTGGTGTGCAGCGGCCAGCTCAAACACCACCGTGGCCGAGGTGAGCAAAATCAGTGAGTGCACGGAAATCAGCGTGAACAGCGTCACCAACCCCTGCTCACCAAACGCCAGTCCGACCAGTGGCACGCCAATCATGATGGTGTTGCTGAAGGTATAGGCCAGCCCGCGCACCGCGCCCAATGTGCTGAAGCCATGGCGCAGCAGCGCAGTGACAAAAATCAGCCCCGCCGCCAAAAAATAGACGGCTACGGGTTCAAAGTGCAATTGCTGGACCTGCACCGTGCTCATGGTGCGAAACAGCAGCGCCGGCGTCAGCACCATGAACACCAAATTGGACAAATCCTTGACCGCTGTTGCTCGGATCCAGCCCCAGCGGGCGCAGAAAAACCCCAGGCAGATGAACAGGATGACAGGGACTAACGCGGAAAAAACAGGGGAATTCACAAGTGGCAACCAGCCAGCAATCGAAGCAGCATTAGTATGATTTTAGTTTTGGGCGCATCAATGTCGATAGCTAGTACCGCAAGCAAAAATGGCGTTTCAGGTATTTTTAACCCTGAAACGCCCTGTTTACCTGCGGTTTAAGCTATCAAAAAAGCTTAGAAAGCCACCTTCACACCGATTGCCATACTGCGCCCCATCAGCGGCGCGGCACTCTTGATGAACGAGGTGTGCGCATAGGCCAAACGGTTGGTCAGGTTGTTGGCCTTCGCATACAACTGCCACGGCATTCCGTTGATGTGCGCGCTGTAGGTCACGCCCAGATTCAACATGCCGTAGCCAGGGGTGGCGGTTTCAAACTCGGCCACGCGATTTTGACGGGCTACCTGCACCCATTCGGCTTGGCCTTCCCAGGCGTTCCAATTCGCATCCATCCGCACACCGGCACGCTTGGCCGGGATGCGCGGCAACAGGCCACCGCCCGCCAAACGCGCACGCACAGTGTCGCCAAACAGCGTGACACCCAGGTGGTGTGTGAGGCGCTGGCGCACCTGGCCTTCGATGCCGGTAAAAGTGGCGTCCTGCTGGCTGTATTGCAGCAGTTGCAGGCCGTCGATCTCATCGAGCGTGCGGCCGTAAATGTAGTTCTGGATGTGGTTTCTGAACACACTCACACCGAAGGTGGTATCGCCGCTGGTTTTCTTCAGACCCAGGTCGATGTTCTGCGAGGTCTCTGAACGCAAATCGGCATGGCCGCGTTCATAGGTGCTGGTGGCCATGTGCAGGCCGCGGGCATACAACTCTTCGGCCGATGGGGCACGGTTGGCGCGGGTGAGTGAGGCGCTCAGCGAATAGCCGGGCCTGAACTTCCACACCGCGCCCACCGATGCTGAAGTACCGTTGTGGCTGCGCTCTATGCCGCTGGTCTGGGCCTGGGCGCTCTGACGGTCGTGGCGCAAGACGGCCTCGAAACGCCAGTCGCCCAAACGGTACTCCTCCAGCACAAACAGGCCGGCTTTGCGCGTCATGGTGGGTTGGATATAGGCCTCGGCCCCTTCGGCGCGGAATTTGCGCTGTGAGGTTTGCAGGCCTATCAAGCCCTTGAAACCGTTGATCGGCTCGTGTTGCAGTTCGATGCGGGCGTCGTAGGCCTTGTTGCTGAAGGTGGTGGCGACAGCGCCGTCTTCGATTTCATCGTGGGCGTAATCCGTCACGCCCGCACGCAGGCGCAGCACAGAAAAACCGGTAAACGGCTGGCGCAATTCGCCGCGCATATCCAAGCGCTCGCTGCGCAGATCGACCACCGGGACAGCGCCGTGCTCGTCTTCATGGCCGCCATCGCCGCTATCGCCGCCATCGCCATGATCCAGCCCATGCGTACCGCAGTGCAGCGCGTTGCCGTGGGCGTGGCAACCTTCAAAGCTGTGGTTGTGGCCCGGCAGGCCATAGCGCGCGGTCTGGCGGGTATAGGCCGCGCCCAGATAGCCCCGGTCGCCCACCCACGACAGGCCAATGCTGCCGGTGTCGGTGCGGTTGAAACTGCCCTCCACTTTGTTACCGCCCGCCCAACCGCTGCCGACGCGGTAATCGCTGGCATCGCGCGCCACGCCTTCGACGTGGACGGCCACGTTGCCGGCGCCGCCCGTGAGCGACAACGCCGCAGCCGCTTCACGCGCACCGCTGCTGGCGCGCAGTTCGGCGCTGCCTTCGTAGCCTTTCGGGGGAATAGCGGTGGGGATTTTGCTGTCCAGCACGTTGACCGCGCCGCCGACCGCACCCGCGCCATAGACCAGCGCCGACGGGCCGCGCAGTACTTCGATGTGCGTCGCCAACATCGGCTCGGACACCACCGCATGGTCGGGGCTGATGGTGGAGGCGTCATGCAGCTCGGCTCCGTCCGAGAGGACTTTGACACGCGGGCCGTCCATGCCGCGAATGATCGGGCGGCTGGCGCCGGCGCCAAAGTGGCTGCTGGTGATGCCGGGCTCACCGGCGAGCGTTTCACCCAGCGTGGCCTCGCGGCGGCGCACCAGTTCGTCGCCCTCCAATACGCTGACGGGGGTAGTCATGTCGCTGGCGCCCAGCTGCAAGCCGCTGGCGGAGACGGTGACTTGGGGCAGGGTTTCTGGTGGGCTGGAAGTGGGTGTTTGGGCCGAAGCCGTGCCCGACAGTAGCAACGCCATCGCCAAGGACAGCGGCTGCAAAGGCCATGCTCTGTTGCCCAGGGTGCCGGCATGGCCGCGCAGATCGATGGATGGAAAGTAGCAGTAGGAAATATTTGTCATGGTTTGATCCAAAAAAAGCGCACGCCAGCCACTGCCAGGCAATGCCGGGCAACGAATGGGTGTAAAAAAGCCCTATAACGCTTACTGAGAAAGCGCTATAAGCTATCAATAAATGAGTGAAAAATGGAGCTACGCCAGCCAGAACGGCGGCGCGCGGGCTTCGAAGGCGGCCTGGCTGCGCTGCCAATGCGGCGCCAGGGGCGTGTCAGCCCAAAACTGTGCATCAGGGACGCTGTGAACCAGCGCAGGGCCTGCACTGGGTGGGCTATCGGCCAGTGTGAGCTGATCGAGCCATAAGCAATCACTGGCCTGGTGCACCGAAAACAGCGACGCCAGCGAGAAGGCAACCGGCTGGGCACTGTGTGGACTGTAGGCGCCAGCGCTGGCAAAGTGGCCCGGCCCGTGCAGCGCGCGGTGGATTTGACCCAGCGTCGGCGCCAACACCAAGGCCAGCAGCAGGGCATAGCCCAACACACTCTGCCAAAGGCGTTGAAAGCGGGCAACAGCGGGACAGGCCAGGGGATGCATTGTCAAAAAATCAGTGTGCGTGCTTCATGCCGCAGTACGGGCCAATCGCCAGGCCTTTGCAGGCGGCCAGCAGTTCTTTTTGGCACACGCTTTCGCCTTTGCCCGACTCCAGGCATTGGGCGGCGGCCTCATGCGCAGCGGCCATGGCGCGGTGGCGCTGCACATCCATCTGGGTTTCCTTGTCCGAATGGCCCTTGCCTGCATCGCCCTGCGCGTGTACCCCAGCGCCAGCCAAAAGGAAAGGCAGCCAAGCGAGGGAGGCAAGCAAGGTCTTCATGCAGCTTCTTTCACGGTGAAATCAAAAATCATAGCTTATAGCGCTGGATGGGTAAGGGACAGAGCGCTGTTTGACTCATATTTTGGCCCCATAGCCCCCATGTGACGACATCAGAACTTGCACCTCAAGGCTTGAGGAACTGTGCAAAGGTCTTGCGAAATTTTGCCACCTTGGGGCCAACCACGGCGGCGCAGTAGCCTTGGTTCGGATTGCGCGCGTAGTACTGGTGGTGGTAGTCCTCCGCCGGCCAGAAATTTTGCTCGGGCAGCACCTCGGTGGTCAGAGGGGCGTCAAACACTGCGTCTTGCGACAGTTGCTGCAGCAGGTCCTGCGCCACCTGTTGCTGCTCGGGCGTGTGAAAGTAAATGCCGCTGCGGTATTGGGTGCCCACATCGTTGCCCTGGCGGTTCAGCGTGGTCGGGTCGTGGGTGGCAAAAAAGATCTCCAGAAGCTGCTCCACGCTGATGATGGCCGGATCAAACGTCAGCCGCACCACTTCGTTGTGGTCGGTGCGACCACTGCACACCTGCTCATATGTAGGGCGCAGCGCTTGGCCGTTGGAATAGCCGCTTTGCACTTGCGTGATGCCGCGCACGCGCTCGAACACGGCCTCAGTGCACCAAAAACAGCCGCCGCCAAGGGTGATGGTTTGCAAGGGCATGGGTCTCTCCTGGGTGGGTGTCATTCACATTCCCGGGGTGGGAACGGCACGATTATCGACCGCGCCGTAAAACCCCGTCCAAGTGCGCTGGCCGCAACGGCCCAAAGGCGAAGCCGACGCACTTGCGCGGGGATATAAGGCGTGGCCGCTGCTACAG